>NZ_JAHCMB010000077.1:0-161309 GCF_019904155.1 Paenibacillus sinensis | reverse complement strand
ATTATAGAGCCCAACACACACTATGAATACTCCTTTTTCTCAAAGGATTGGATCGAATATAGATTTAAAATAATTAGCTCCCACCATCTGAGAGGCGGGTATGCTGGCATCTTGGGGGAAAAGTTGGGCACAATGGAGTGGCATAATTTTTTTCCAATGGGACGCGATTTACAATTCAGAGATGGAATGGAAGTACCCATGGTTAAGGCAAATTTGTTCTCTCTTTTCGTTCTGGAAGAATGGACTGAAGATGGGTATTCATTTGTAAAAGGACAGGCTAATAATAAAATATATGTGTATAAAGAGGTTAGAAAGAATCAGTGGGAAGAGCAGGTTAAGTGAAGAGGAAGGTCATGGTGAACAAACATAATTATCATTCCTGATTGAATGATCGAAGCTGACGCCAAACCTGACCTTGATGTCAGCTTCGATCTTAAATCACTTGATATACTCATCTAATAAATGTGCTAGCCGCTAACTCCGAATCAGAAACGTATACGTTCCAGAAGAAATCCCTTTAACCCCGTTATGGGCATACGGACCTGTGTCATGGAGTCACGTTCGCGCACCGTAACCTGGCCGTCGCTCTCCGATTCGAAATCGTAGGTGATGCAGTACGGAGTACCGATTTCGTCGTGACGCCGATACCTTTTGCCGATTGAACCGGTATCGTCATAGTCAACCATGAAGTCGGAGGTTAAATCCGCAAACACCTGCTGCGCGCCTTCCGCAAGCTTTTTCGAAAGAGGGAATACGGCTGCTTTGAACGGCGCAAGCGCGGGATGCAGACGGAGGACGGTGCGGCTGTCGTCGCCTTCAAGCTGCTGCTCTTCATAGGCATCGATCAGAAAAGCCAGCGTGACGCGATCCGCGCCAAGAGAAGGCTCAATGCAGTACGGGATATAACGTTCGCCCGATTCCTGTTCGTTGATGCTGAAATCCTCGCCCGAATGCTCCATATGCTGTTTCAGATCATAATCGGTCCGGTCGGCAATTCCCCACAGTTCGCCCCAGCCAAAAGGGAACCGGTACTCAATGTCGGTCGTTGCATTGCTGTAGTGGGACAGCTCATCATCCGAATGATCGCGCAGACGCATATGATCTTCCTTCATGCCGAGTGTCAACAGCCATTCACGGCAGAAGCCGCGCCAATATTCGAACCATTTGAGATCTTCGCCCGGCTTGCAAAAGAATTCAAGCTCCATCTGCTCGAACTCGCGCGTACGAAAGGTAAAGTTGCCGGGTGTTATTTCGTTCCGGAAGCTTTTGCCAATCTGTCCTATGCCGAACGGCAGTCTCTTGCGCATGGTGCGCTGCACACTTTTGAAGTTGACAAAGATGCCCTGCGCCGTCTCCGGACGCAAATAAATCTCGTTGGTACTGGACTCCGTGACCCCTTGAAACGTTTTGAACATTAGGTTGAACTGGCGAATGTCCGTGAAGTCGCGGCTGCCGCATTCCGGACATGAAATTTGATGCTCTACGATCAAAGCCTTCATCTGATCGAACGACAAGCCGTCGACGATCATTTCAATTCCCTTTGCGTTAAGGGCGTTCTCAATGATTTTGTCTGCACGGTGGCGCGCCTTGCATTGCTTGCAGTCGATCATCGGATCGTTGAAGTTGCCGACATGGCCTGAGGCCATCCAGGTTCGCGGATTCATCAGAATCGCCGCATCGAGTCCGACGTTATAGGGGGATTCCTGAATGAACTTCTTCCACCAGGCTCGCTTGATGTTGTTCTTCAATTCCACGCCAAGCGGGCCATAGTCCCATGTGTTCGCCAAACCGCCGTAAATCTCGGACCCCGGGAAAATAAAACCGCGATGCTTGGCCAGCGCAACGATTTGTTCCATTGCTGCGGTACTGCTCATCGTTAAACACTCCTTCGTAAAGTGGTTTGCTGCGAATGCCGTGAAATAACGAAAAAAGCCCCCGTCACTAAGGCATCCGTCTTCGATGCCCAGGGACGAGAGCTTATTGCACCCGCGGTTCCACCCTAGTTGACGACCTGAAGGAGTCGCCCTCTTTTGCCGATTCTCCGGCTCCGGACTGCCGTTTCCTTGATGCTTCTTCCGGGCTTCCACTATCCCCGAATCGCTGTGAAGCAAGACAATCAAGTACTATTGGTCCATCGCTGCCAATATCAATCTTTGCGGTAATAATACCCCAAATGCCAGCAATACTCAAGAGGCACTGACGTGCCCGATTGATGACGAGACCGCCCCACCGGGCATCCGGTTGCTTCGCCTGCAGGGCTGGCTCCATATATGGACTTGTACCCTGACAGGCCGAGCCGCATCCGGCGGATCTTATTTGACTTTCGGTGGAACTCTGTCCGGAATGACAAAGGATACGGTGGTTCCTTCATTGGGCTTGCTGAGAATGGACAGGCCTTGACCGTACAGCTGCTTCAATCGCCGGTTCGTATTGGACAGTCCGATACCGCCCGTTCCTTTCAGCGTCGGACTCAGCAGTCTGGCAACCTGCTCGGGTTCCATCCCCTTGCCGTTATCGGTGACTTCAATACGAGTGAAGCCGTCATGCCGGTTGATCCGAATACAAACCGTACCGCCTTTAGTCTTGCTGAGAATACCGTGCTTGACGGCATTCTCGACAAGCGGCTGGATGGAAAGCGGCGGAAGGAGCAGCCCGATGCCGGGATCGACCTCCCATTGGATCGTCAGCCTGTCCTCGAACCTCTCTTTTTCAATATATAAATAAGCTTCGACAAGCTCCAGCTCATGGGAGAGTCTGACCCGTTCTTCGGTATTGAGAAAGTTAAAGCTGATCCGCAGAAAAGAGGCGAAGGCGTCGCCCAGCATACGCATCTTCTCTGTGTCGATATCGCTCAACGCCATAATGGAGTTAAGCGTGTTGAACAGAAAATGAGGATGAATCTGCGCCTGCAAATAAGCGGCCTCAATGCGCAGGCGTTCATTTATCGATTGTTTCAACGTGATCAAGGCCCTGATCCGGTATTTCAGTTCCGTAGCATCTACAGGTTTGGTCACGTAGTCGTTGGCTCCCGACAGGAACCCGGTGTAGATGTCCGCAGGCTGGCTGCGCGCGGTCAACAGCAGTACCGGAAGCTCCGACAGGGAGAACTGCTCACGGACAATCTGCGTCAGCTCATAGCCGGACATATGAGGCATCATGACATCCGCGATCAGCAGATCCCACGGCCGGGTGCCGAGCAGGTTCAGCACCTCTTTGGCCGAACCTGCGGTTGTGATCTGATAAGGCTCCGTCGAGAGAATACCGGTGAGCACATTCAGATTGATGGGATCATCATCGACAGCGAGAATCTGGATACGACTGCCGTTCAGCAGCGGCGGAACTTGAGCGGTTGCGGCGAGCTCGCTTGCCGCCGAGTCCGGAACAACCAGTCCGGCAGGCAGATCCTCCGTTTCCCGGTACAGCGGAACCGTCCGATTCAGGTGAGGGGAGTGAGGTGGGTCCGCCAGCGGCAGATAGAAGCTGAAGACGGAGCCCTTGCCCGGTTCGGAGCGAACGGACAACTGACCGCCATGCAGTTCCACCAGCTGCCGGCAAATGCTTAATCCCAGCCCGATGCCTCTGCCATCGCTTCTCCCGTAGTCTCCTTGCTCATAAGGCAGAAACACCCGAGCCTGTGTCTCTTCATTCATGCCGACCCCGGTGTCGGCAACCTCGATGACCGCTTGGCCGTTATGCACTTCGGCGGAGATCGAGACGGTTCCTTCCTCTGTATATTTGAGAGCGTTATGCAGCAGGTTGTACAACACCTGCACAAGCCGTTTCTCGTCGCCCATGACCGGCGGCATCGTCTCCGGAATATTGTGAACAAGCATGATCGGCCGGCCCCGGGTCATAAATTGAAGCATGCCGATTACCCCGGGAATGATCGATTGAATTTGGAGAGAATCCTGCTGCAGGACGATGCGATGATCCTTGAGGCGCGCGGCATCCAGAAGATCGCCCAGCAGATAGGACATACGCCTGCTTATCGTGATCAGCAGATTCATATCGTTAAGGCTGGCTTCGCTCAACCGCTCTTTTTCCTTGGTGGCAACGGTCTGAGCAATATTGATGATCCCGTGCAGCGGTGTTCTCAGCTCATGCGACGTATTGGCCAGAAATTGATCCTTCAGCCTGTCCGCTTCCTTCAACTGCTTGTTCAGTTCGGTATTTTCGTTGGAATTGTGAAAGTATTTCTTAAACCAGTATGCCGAAAATCCGATAATGGCCGAAATGATATCGATTGGATAGTAGACGGGAGTAGCTGCCCAATGAGAATTCCATATGCCCCAGAAAACGCTGGAAATGATGCTTGCGGAAGACAGCAGCAGGAAGACGGCGTCCTTGTCGGTGCGCTCCCGGAAGATCATCATCCCCGCCACAAGAAGAAACCAGGCAAATGAAAAGAAATAAAAAAAGTAATAGATCCCCAGATGGACGCTTCCATAGACCATTGAAGCCGGTGCGGCCAGCAGAAATCCCGAGTAGCACAGAAGCGCGGCTATAAATACGCGCAGCACCTGGTTCTTAGGGGGAGCCGAAGAGAATTTTCGGATAACCAGAAGAATCAATAACGTCTGCCACATGAGGGCGAGCAGCCTGATCTTCAGCGCCCAAGTATAATTGATCGGCGCCCATAGCATGAGCAGGTTATCATGACCGGATATAACCGCAACTCCAACCGTTAGCGTCAGCAGGCCGAAATAGAACAAAGCCCGTTCCTTCGGGTTGAACAGGTAGAAGATACTGGCATACACGAAGTGAAGCAGCAAGATGATAAACGCTACCATTTGGAAGCCGATCGAATACCAACGCGCATAGTCAATCTCCGCCTGGGAGCCGAAGCGAATAGAGCTCACGATACCGCCTTTGTATGGATCATCGTAATTGGCCGCCTGGATGAGCAAATCAATCTCTGTCGCGCCTTCCGATGTGTAGGACGGGGAATAGGAGATATTCCTGGGATTGTATGCATCGGCACTCTTCGCAACTGTTCCGTAGTTGGCCGTGTCTATTCCGTTGATTTCGACTGAAGATGAGGATCGAATGTCAGTCATCCAGAAGGCGACAGGTTCCTTGAGCGGATCGACGAGAATGCGCAGCCGGTACGTTCCGTACCCATAGGAGGAATTTGAGCCGTTCGGCATCGCGCCGCTCCAGTCTCCGGGGACCTGAATGGAACGGGGGGGCTTATCAGCCTTACGCAGCTCCTGACGGGACAAGAGCTTGCCCGGATAGAACTGCCATTCGCCATCCAAAGAGAATGAGGGGGACTTCCCCAAGTCCCGGCCGCGCAGGTCAAGTACACCATTGACAGCCAGCGGCTGCTCCGACACAGGAAAGAGCTCGGACCACGACCAGCGCAGGCCAAGGAGAAGACCGACAAACAAGACGATGACGGAAATATACTTGATGGCGGTTTTGTTATTCGTTCGCATCATACCTGGCATTTTGACATGAATAAGTCTTCCTTTCCATCTTGTAGAAGGTATTTCCGCCGCCGCAGACAAGGCGATCATATGTATAGCTGCACAAGGCTGCGATTTACGGGAGGAACAGTCCTATTTGGCTAGACTGACGATTCGGTTGCGTCCCTCATTTTTGGCCTGGTACAGGGCTTCGTCTACAGTTTTAAATAAATCATTCAACAGGATCTTGGGATCTTGAGGAGGCTCAAACGGATACTCACGGATCGACAACAGTCCCATGCTGATCGTAATGGATATGGGATGAGGGGCATGTTCGATGAGCACCGCATTCGATTCCACATTGGACTTGACTTCTTCCGCCAGGAACCTCGCCAGTGATTCGTCCGTGTTAGGCAAATAAATGATAAACTCTTCTCCGCCATAACGCGCTAAAATATCAGCCTCACGCAGAGTACGTTTGACCGCCTCCACCGTGTGACAGATCACTTCATCCCCGGCCAAATGGCCATAGTTATCGTTCACCGATTTAAAGAAGTCGATATCCAGCAGGATGATGGCGAACGGGTCCTGATAGAAGCCGGATTTCATCAGCTCGCCCTCCAGCTTCTGAGTCAAATAATGACGATTATAACAGCCGGTCAAGCTGTCGGTGATCGCAATCTTCTTCAGCTTCCGGTTCGTCTGATACAGCTCCTTCTGCACCTCGATCAGCGATTCATTGCGTTCTTGCAGGATGAGGTTCTGATGGCTGGTCTCATTAAGAAGGCGCCTCAGCTCGGAGATATCCTGGAATGTAATGATCCGCCCAACCATTTCATCACTGACCATGATGGCTGCGGCATGGACATGAAGATACTTGCGATGCTTGGGGGAATGTATATCGATTTCACAGTCCTTCAGCGGATGTTCATAGTAGGAATGCAGGAACTCTTTGAGATTATCCGCTTCTTGTGGCAGGTTGGCAGCTATGTTGAACCGGTCCCCGATTTGCAAGTTCATATAAGGGCGCAGGGCTTGATTGATTTCTACCACGGTTTCATTGTCATCCAGCACGAGAATCCCATAGGCCATCGTATCTATTATATCCTGATGGGCAATGGTCACAATATCAAGCACTTTTTCGCGATTAATGGAAATGACAAAGAAGATGGCCGATATCAAAATGCCAAGGGAGGTCATCCCCGGGATGACGGGCAGATAGTCGGATAACACGACGTTCAGCAATATATCGAGCATAAGGAAACCGGTTACGGCTATGAGTCCTTTAAGCATAAGCGTGATCTGCTGCTTTTTACGGGGCGTGCGACCGGATGCCAGAGCCAGATAAATCATATAGAGCGAAGCGATCGGATATGATACCAGAATGCACATATAGAACCAGAAGATAGGCCCATAGATTCTCTCGACATATCCGCCGTTCCAGGGGAGCACAAACAAGCCATGCGGATTCACAATGATGCCCAAGAGGGCGATGATTGTGGGAATGAACAGCCACGCCCATATTTTTCTCCGCAGAAACCGGATTTGGCCGGTAATGAGAATCGTGAAGTACAGCCATCCTGTCGTCAATACCGCCGAATCCACAAATGCCAGCTTCACATATAATAATTGATAGCCGGGGTTGTCGATCGTCTTGATGACGAACTGACAATACGGCCAAATCATCATGGCAAAGTGAAAGGTTAAATAAACCTTGTGCAGCTTGGTGATGGTGACGGTAACGAAAATATATATAAACAGCGCGAACAGGATAAAGAACAGCAGTAGGTCAATCCATGCCTCCAAACCCAATATTGTACACCTTCTTGTTAATTGTAGTCATAGGATCTTCGTGGGTCTAAGGTCTTGCATCTTCTTTCTACTATATATTTGGCATGACAAGAAAACAATATTTTTGAAGGATATGATTGGATTTCAAACGGGGTTATGTGCTTAGAAGCGGTATGATCATCATGCAGAGGAGAGAACGAAGAAGAGCTTGGAGACGAAGTGCGGCCATGAGAACGGCTGAACAGAGACGGGGTTACCCCCGTCCCACAAATCGCCGCGCATCTTTCACCTTTAGCACCCTGGCGTTCCGATCAGTTCTTTACCGCTGATGACCCATGTGTGCTTGGAAGAATTCTTCCGGCGTATCGCCACGAAGTTATGTCTGCCCGCTGAATAGACCTTGTACCCCTTTTTCTTGCTTCTGATGCAAAAAAGATCATCCTCACCGACGCTCTTGTCAGGAAAGCGCACCCGGTTCAGCACATTGCGCTTTATGACAAGAGTAGCACCTGGAAGCCGGGATGCCTGGCGGTTCTCATCATGCGGAAACCGGAGAATCAGCGTCTTGGAGCCTTGCAGATACATATAATGAGCCCGTTTTCCGACGACATCGGCATTTGTTCTGCGAAAGGACAACAAGCTGTCTGTCAAGTAATAGCGCGCGTAGTAATCATCGTCGTCGAATTTCGCAATATAGCTGTATTTCGCCTTGCCCGCGGCGTAGTTTAAACAGGCACCGAGAGAGACGCGCTCCGGGATGCGGAAGACGCGCGCATTGCGCAGCCTTTTGGCCATTAGTTGATAGTCTTCAAGGGGGATTCGGTTGCTATTGACAATGATGATAAGTTCTTTTTTGGGATGAGATTGTCTGCTGTAATTATCGAACAGGTTTCTCAAACAGCTGTGGCGATTGATGCAGGTAATAATGGATACTCCCTGCTTATTCATAGAGTTTTTTGAGCTGGCTGCCATGACATCGCTCCCTTTATCTCTGAGTGTCCCACATCTCTCTTCTCAAAATATGTGAGTCTCTGCAAGGGTAACGGCATATCCACAAAATGGAGAATTCGCACATCCAAGGCGGATTTTAGGCCAATTCATAACCTTGTATCTTCCTTGTTGACTCAGAAAGATTCATTGACTGGGAGGCAGAAAGGACAGGGTAACCGGCACCGGAATGGCGGCTAATCCCGTTCTTCTGCATCCTGAGCTCTGTATGGTGTTAGGGCAGGCGGGTGAGCTTGGCGGAAACCGGGGTCCGCGGCTTGACCTCCGGCACTTCCGCAGGATAGCCGACTCCGAAGACGCCGATGACATCATAGCCTTCGGGCACGTCCAGAATTTCGCGATTATGGGGCAGAGCGCCGAGCGAAGACCAAAAGGTGCCTGCACCGGCTCCATGGGCGGCCAGCAGGAGGTTCTGAGCGAAGCAGGAGGCGGCCATCACATTCTCGTCGCGCTCGAATGGCGTCGGCGCGGGTCTGGACAACACCGCAAGCACGACGGGCGCCTGGCCGAAGTCGGTCTTGTGCTTCAGTGCGGCCCGGGTGTCCGCTCCGACAAGCAGGAGTTCCCAAGGTTCGTTCATGCGGTGATTCGGCGCGTAGCTTGCCGCCTCCAGCCAGGAAGCCAGATCGCTCTCGCTGATCGGATCAGGCTTGAACAGCTTGATATTTCTGCGGGTCTTGATGGTGTCAATAATGGTCATGTCTGTTCCTCCCCCTTCAGGTTTCTTAAAATGTAACTCTTTCTTGCGGATTGTCAAGATGGGCCGATTCATATTGGTCAGAATACAAATTTGCGCTGCGACCAGTAGCTGAATGCGAACAGGAGGCCCTCCGTCAGCAGCTTGGCGATGAGCAGCGGGAAGCCCAGGCTTTCGCTCAACACATGCAGCAGGCCGTAGTTAAGCAGCAGGATCAGCACAACCAGCGCAAAATACTTCGGCGCCGAGGCGATGAACGCAGACTTCGGCTTGCTGTTGAACACGTAGCGGCGGTTCAGCAGGTAATTGAAGACCGAGCTGCACAGCCGGGCACCGATGACCGAGAAGAGCAGGTTGCCGGTCATGCTCTGAAGCAGCAGAAGCATGACAACATCGAGAACGGCAGACAGCACCGAAGATGAGCAGAATTTCAGAATCGGGCCGTACACCTTGACGGAATCGGCGATCGGCCGGAAGTGCGACGATTTGTTGTTCTCCAGGTATACGGTATCGATCGGAATCTCATGGAGCCGGTAACCGTCTCCTTTTGCTCTGAGCAGCATGTTCATTTCATATTCGAAGCGCTCGCCCGGAATCCGGCACAGCCAGTCCAGCATCCCCGCCGGGAAGCCGCGAAGGCCGGTCTGGGTATCCTGAATCCGGTGTCCGGTGCTCAGCGCATATACCAAGCGGGTGGCACTGTTGCCAAAGCGGCTCCTTAGCGGAACTTGGCCGGTAAAATGCCGGGACCCGAGCACGATCTCGTTCCGGCGGCCTTCCACCGCATCTGCGATCTTCTTGATGTCGTCCGGCAGATGCTGTCCGTCGCTGTCGGCGCAGACGATGCTCCCGGTCTCTCCGGTATCGATCAGGTAGCGGAATCCGGTCTTCAGCGCCCGGCCTTTGCCGAGATTTGTATCATGGGTAAGCACGGTGCAGCCGGCTTCGCGGGCGGAGTCAAAAATATCCCGGTATGCTTCGCCGCTGCCGTCATCGACAATGACGATTCGGGAGAAGCATGCCGCCTGCAAATGATGGATTAAGGACAACAGTCTGCGGTCGGGCTCATAAGCGGGAATCAATACGGTTGTCATGGTCTGCCTCCTTCATATTTCTTCACTGCCGGTTATTCGGCGATAAAAATGATGTCGCTCACGCCGCGTTCCTGCCCCTTGCTGCCCGGGCTGTTGATGACTTTGCCGTTAAAATACATGGTGGATGATCCGCCGCCGTCGAGATTGTATGCTTCGGTGGCGCCCAGATCCTTGAACAGCTGCGCAAATTCGTTAAGGGTCATGCCTCTGCTGTAGCCTTCCTGCCGGCCGTCGACGACGACGAATACATAATGGTTGGGGGAGATGATGCCGATGCCTGTACGCGGGTTGGCGCTGTCGATCGAGCGATTGCCGAAGTTCGTGTCGATGCTGACGTTCTCGAAATCGGTGACGGCTGCGCCGTCATTCACGAGAACCGGGCCGAACGAGAAGGTGTTCGTGACGCCCTTCGCCAGCAGTTCCTCTGCGGTAGTCTCCTTCTCGTTGTACGAGTCCATCGTGCCGTCGCTGAACAGGGCAAGCCCGTCGCGCGCCGGCTCGTTGCGGTACAGCGTGCCGTTGCGGATGACAACACCGTCGTTGCGGAAGCCGTAGTAGTCGCCATTAATGGCAAGAATCGCATTGTTAGAGGAAGCAATTTCTGAAGTGTTCTCGATAATGTTGCGGCCAAAGGCGTTATCCGCAAAGGCGGTCAGGAGATTCGCCGCGCTCTTGAGCTGGACGTCTGCGACATAATACGTGATCTTGTCCGAACCGCTGCCGGTCTCCACCTTCTTGACGGCGATATCGACATCATCGCTGTTGTAGTTCCAATCATCGGATGTGGCGTTCTCTGCCGCGCTGCCGGTGGATGCTGCCGAGTTCGTCCCGGAATCCGAGCCGGTGCTTGTACCGGAGCCGGAGCTGAGTGCGGTACTTGCGCCGGCGGAAGCCAATGTGGAATCGGCGGTGCTTACGGCCGCGGTTCCCGAAGCAACGGTAGGTGCTGTGACCACAGCCTCCACATGCTCGATTAAGTAACGGTCCGCCAGTCCGTACACGGTGGCGCCGATTGCGGTAAGGGAAAGGGAAAGGCCGATAATCAGCTTTTTCGGTGATTTTCTTTTCTTGTTCATCAGGGGTCACTCCTTGGAAGCTCGATTCGATATCCCCACAATAGGCCCGTTTACTTAAATGAGTCTTAAATGAAATTCAGATTTAAACCCTCTTTAAGCGCAAACGTTTTCAAATTTCATGTAAAAGAGGATTGACTGGGAAATGGTGGGCGAATATACTCATTAATGAAATCACCATTGGATGCCAGCTTTGTTCAACAACCGATGAAATGAATCTTTATTATTTGCAAACGCATACAATGGTCTTTTTATCAAGCTCGGAGAGGAGGCTATAGAGGAATATAATTTTTTTACTTCTTTTTGCAAACGTTTGCGCAAGCACTGGGATTTGTACATCAAATTTAAAATGTGGGAGGTAGTAAGCTTGGCAAGACAAAAATCCAGGTCTTTGATTTCCATTCTGCTTGCAACTGCGCTCTTCTTCGGATTGTTATTCGGTTTATCCGGCGGAGCCTCAGCTAGCAATACCGATTATACCGTTACGTACACCAACACGTCGGCAACAGCCGTGACACTGCATTGGACCACGAATAACTGGTCGACCATCACCGATACGGCAATGACGAAGAGCGGCACCACTTTTACAGCCAAGATCAATGTGCCGGAAGGCGCGACTCTGACTTACTGCTACCACATTACTGCCCCTACGGACAGCTGGGATAGCAATGGCGGGAAGAACTGGACGGTCATTGTACCCACAGCCGGCAAGTACGAGGCCGAGAACGCATCGCTGTCGGGCGGTGCCAAAGTCAATACCAATCACACCGGCTACACGGGAACCGGTTTCGTCGACGGATACACCGCAGCCGGAGCAGTAACGACATTCACTGTTCAAGCTTCTTCGGACGGCACGTATAACACCGAACTTCGGTACGCCAACGGCTCCGGAAGCGCGAAGACGCTGTCGATCTATGTCAATGGAGCAAAAGCCAAGCAAACCACTCTGGCGAACCTCGCTGATTGGAACACCTGGAGCACACAAACGGAAGCGCTTACCCTTGTATCGGGTGCCAACACGGTTGCGTACAAATACGACTCAACCGACAGCGGCAACGTCAATCTCGACTACATCACCGTCACTGCGGGCGACTCGCCGTCTCCAAGCCCTTCGGCCTCGCCTACAGCGACACCAACGGCGACACCAACAGCTACTCCTACCGCCACGCCGACAGCTACCCCAACAGCTACCGAGACACCAACGGCGACACCTACTGCCACACCAACAGCAACACCAACCGCTACGCCAACCGCTACGGCAACTGCGACAGCCACGGCCACGCCAACCGCGACTGCTACGGGGCTGACGGTTCATTTCAAGAAGCCTGCATCCTGGGGCTCATCCGTCCGGATTCACTACTGGAATCTGAACCCTACAACCGTGCCTACAAGCGGAGCCTGGCCGGGAATCCTCATGAATTCGGACGGCAACAGCTGGTACAGCTATACAATTACGGGAGCGACAGGCTCCAGCGTGATCTTCAATGACGGCAGCGGCAAACAGACCGCCGATCTGTCCCGCAGCGGAGCAGAAGGCTGGTACTATACCGACAACGTCTGGTATAACGCCAATCCGGAGACGCCGAAGATCCCGGTCATTTCCGTCTCGCCGACACCGAAAACCTATGATTCCGCCCAGACGGTGACGCTGACCAGCACCAATACGGGCGATAGCATCTACTATACGACCAACGGGTCGGAGCCTACAACGTCATCGACTCTGTATACGGGACCGATTCAGGTGTCCTCTTCCGTGACGATCAAAGCTTTTGGCGTGAACTCGGCCGGACAGGCGGGGAGCGTGTCGTCCTTCGCTTATGTGATCGACCTGAACGCCGATCTGACGGCGCCGACGATTACCGCGAACCTGCCGGTCAGCCAATCGGATTCGTCGGTCAGCGTCTCTTTTAACCTGAAGGACAACAAGGCGGCCACAACGACAGCTTACTATACGGATAACGGCACGGAGCCGACCACCAGCTCCAAGGTCTATACTTCGGGCAATGCCTTGGCCGGACTGACCGGACCATCCATCCTCGTCACCAAAACGACGACCCTCAAGTTCCTTGTGGTGGACGGGGCCGGCAATCAGACGACGCAGAGCTTCTTCTATAACGTAGGGAATACGGGCGATTTCCGCGAAGACTCGATTTACTTCGTCATCACCTCCCGCTTCTACGATGGAGACCCGAGCAATAACGTGCATGCCTGGGATGACGCCAAGGCGGGGAATCCGGATTCCGATCCGGCCTGGAGAGGCGACTTCAAGGGGCTGATCGAGAAGCTCGATTACATCAAAGCGCTCGGCTTCAGCGCCATCTGGATTACTCCGGTTGTACAGAACGCCAGCGGATATGATTATCACGGCTATCATGCGATCAATTTTGCCAAGGTGGACCCAAGGTATGAATCGGCAGGGGCTTCCTATCAGGACCTCATCAACGCGGCGCATGCCAAAGGCCTCAAGATCATTCAGGATATCGTCGTCAATCATACAGGCAACTTCGGGGAAGAGAATCTGTACCCGCTGTTCAAAAAAGATCCAACCAAGCCGGACACCGTTAACAACATGCTCAAAATTACGGATAAACTGCCGGCGAACTATGATACGATGACGCCTGACCAGCAGTATCAGGCCCGGATTGCGCTGATGAAAGACGCGACCACCAACAATAACATTTACCACACCGAGAAGAGCCTCTCCTGGGAATCGTATACGGTGCAGACCGGCCAGATCGCGGGAGACTGCGTAGACCTCAACACCGAGAATCCGGTGGTCGATCAATATTTGATCGATACGTACAACAAGTACATCGACATGGGTGTCGACGCCTTCCGGGTCGATACCGTGAAGCATGTGAGCCGGTATATTTTCAACAAATACTTCATTCCGGCCTGGAAGACAAGAGGCGGCTCGGACTTCTACATTTTCGGTGAAGTAGCTACCCGCTACAGAGATGTGTGGAACAGCGGCATTCCGGCGATCTCCACGCCGTTCTATACGTGGAAGGAATCGAAGGCCTATCCGGGCGACGGCAAAAATGACTATGAGTCCAACAAGCTGTCGGTTGAACAGAACTGGGCGGACAACTCGACTACAGCCAATCAGCCGACCTCGAATAATGCGTTCCTGAACGGCAATACGTATCATGCACCGGATTATTCGATGCGTTCGGGCCTCGATGTCATCGACTTCCCGATGCACTGGGCGTTCAAGAGTGCGCAGGAAGCGTTCGCTATGAGATACGGCGACCAGTATTATAATGACGCTACCTGGAACGTCACGTACGTCGACTCGCATGATTACGCGCCGGACGGAGCGCCCGAGAACCAGCGCTTCGCAGGCACGCAGGACACCTGGGCCGAGAATCTCGACCTGATGTTCACCTTCCGGGGTATTCCGGCCATTTTCTACGGCTCCGAAATTGAATTCCAGAAGGGCAAGGTCATCGACCCGGGTCCGAACGCGCCGCTCAGCACAACCGGCCGCGCCTACTTCGGTGATCACATCGAGGGCAGCGTAACGGTTCAGGATTACGGCAAATACACGAATGCAACCGGCACGCTCGCTGAATCGCTCAACTATCCGCTGGCGCAGCATATCCGTCAGCTGAACCTGATCCGCAGAGCGGTTCCCGCCCTGCAGAAAGGCCAATACTCTACGGAGAATGTATCCGGAAATCTGGCATTCAAACGCAGATATACCGATACTGCCAAGGGTATCGACAGCTTCGCTCTCGTCACGATTTCGGGCGACGCCACCTTCACGGGCATTCCGAGCGGAACCTATGTGGACGCCGTGACCGGCGACCGCAAGACCGTGACGAACGGCACCATCACGCTAAACTGCTCGGGCAAAGGCAATGCACGGGTCTACGTCCTTAACGGCAGCGGCGGAATCGGAGTGACGGGAACGTACCTGAAATAAGGGCGCAGCCCATGAGTTCTCCAGGATTGGCAGGGAGAGCAAAAGGCTGGTGCAAGAGAATTTGAGTAATTAATTTTGAGTAGGAAAATTTGCATAAGAGAACAGGATAGACTTTAAGAAAACGAAAGATCCCGCTGCGCCTCCTAATGAGGCGAACTACGGCGGGGTCTTTTTCACTTTATTTTCGGCTATGTCCGGGGTATGGTGTGGTTATTGACTCGGCCATGTTTGGCGGCGGCAAACACAATATTCAGTATTCAGTGTAACGATTTGCGCGTCTGCGGCGAATAAGAGAGGACAACCCGGAAGGAAGGGAGGGCGAAAGGCTCGGACATGGACCCGGAACAAGAACAGATCAAGCAGTTTACCGCGGGAAGCCGGACCGCCTTTGAAGCGCTCGTCATCCGTTACCGGCAGCCTGCGGTGGGTTTCGCCCGTCAATATGTGCATGATTATCACATTGCCGAGGACCTTGTGCAGGACTGTTTTGCTTACCTGTACGTCTATCCGGACAAATACGATTTCCGCAGCTCCTTCAAGACGTATCTTTTCACGCTGGTCCGTCATAAATGCCTGGATTATCTGCGGAAGAAAGGACGGAGGAAAGAGTGCGGCGGGTCGGTGGAAGAAGCGCTCATCCGGGAACGGAGCGATCCGGCGGAAGAACCCGAACAGCGTTTTCTTGCCGGCGAGGACTGGAATGAATGGGAGAGACGTCTGGACGGGCTTAAGGATGATTACCGGACGGCGGTCTACCTTGTGGATGTGGAAGGCCTGACTCCCCGGCAGGCGGCAGCGGTGCTGGGCAAGTCCTCGGCGGGATTTCGGGTGATGCTGCACCGGGCGCGAAGACAGTTAAGAGAATTCATGGAGAAGGAGGAGGACGATCCGTATGGCAGGCGAACATTCGAACAATGGAAGAGCGGAGGGGAAGAATCTGTTAACCGGTGATCCGTATTCCAATAATGCGGGGAAGAGTGGGGATGAGGAGAGCTTCCTCCGCGGCATCTATGTCAAAGCGTCGATCATGGAATATGACCGTCTGGAAGCGGAGCGGGTACGTCTGAACCAGCGCAGGCTGTGGCGGCGGAATTGCATTCAAATTGCCCTGGCGTCGGCGAGTCTGGCCGGGGGTTATTTTGTGCTGCGGCATTATGCCTTCGATCTGGGATCGGTCTTCACATTGTCCGTTATCCTGATCGGGTTGGGAGCGACACTGGAGCAGATTGGAATTCGTGAATGAATGACAAGCCCCCCGGGTGAGAGAAGGAGAGTGCGTGATGGAAGTGAAATTGAAGCAGCTGAGTAAACGTTACGGAGGCAAACAGGCGCTGGAGGAAGTGACGCTGACCTGGGAAGAGGGTATACAGGGGTTGCTCGGTCCGAACGGCGCGGGAAAAACGACGCTGATGCGTCTGCTTGCAACCCTGCTTGCCCCTACGTCCGGAAGCGCTGAGATCGACGGCGTTCCGCTTGCGGACAAAGGACGTATCCGCGAGCTTGTCGGCTATTTGCCTCAGGAGTTCTCGTTCTATCCAGGAATGAGAGTCGCGGAGGCAATGGACTATCTCGCGCTGCTATCCGGCGTGAAGGGAGCGGCTGAACGCAAGCGGCGGATCGATACGTTGCTGGAGGAGGTTAACCTGACCGCACACCGCAAGGCGAAGGTCAGGGCGCTGTCGGGGGGGATGAAGCGGCGGCTCGGGATCGCCCAGGCGATGCTTCATGAGCCGAAGCTGCTCATCGTTGACGAGCCGACCGCAGGGCTGGACCCGGAGGAACGCATCCGGTTCCGCCAGCTGCTGGCGCGATTCGCGGAAGGGCGGGTCGTCCTCCTGTCTACGCATGTGGTGGAAGACGTGGAATCATCCTGCCGCGAGGTCACGGTATTGAAGGGCGGAAGCGTACCTTTTCAGGGCAATACCCAAGACCTGGCGGAACGGGCAAGGGGCCGAGTATGGCAGACGGAGATGGACAAGAAGGAATGGGCTTCTGCCGGCAGCCGCTATAAGGTCGTGTCGGCCGTTGCGGCAGGTTCATCCATGCAGGTCCGCCTGCTGGCGGAGGAGCGGCCGTTCCCGGACGCTGTAGCGTCCGAGCCGACTATGGAAGACGGCTATCTGTGTCTTGTCGGCAAGGGAGGGGGTACTGCGCTATGAACTTCCCGGCGCTTGTCTTCAAGGAAATGCGCATGTTGAGCCGGAATCTGGTCTTCTATATGCTGATCGCCGTGGTGGTGCTCTTCTATGGGACCAACTACGCCACCTCGGAGAGCTGGGGAGAGGGCCGGGCGCCTGTTCCGCCTAAGAAGCAGACGGAGCAGACTTCCACCGCTCCCGCTCAGGCAGCAGCGGAGGCCGGAAGTGCGAGTGCTGCTGGGGCGGATGCGGCAGCGAAAGTCGGATCGGCGGAAGCGGCGACGATGAACGCATCGCCGGACGCCACGACAAAGGACGGATCGTCGAACGCAGGAGCGGGCGCAGAAGCAGGGGCCGCCGCGGCGAAGGACGGATCGTCAAACGCAGGAGCGGGCGAAGAGGCAGAGGCCGCCGCGGCAAGCGCCGGGGAAGAGGCCCAGACCCCGGCGGACGGGGAGGCGCCTCCGGCCGATATGGAAGCCCCGCCGCCAATGCCTGTCTATGGGTGGATGGAAATAACAGACCCCGGCAAAATCGCCGAGCGCTACATCCAGTATTTGCAGCAGGATTTGCGGAACGGCTGGATGAATCAGCGTATCGTATTCGGGATGTTCGCCCACCAATCAAAGCTGTCGGATCACGACAGGACGAATATGCGCAGTACGATTGATGAGATGGAACAGGTGAAGTCGAATCCAGGGTCGTATACGGCAGAGAACGTGAAGGCGATTGCCGCCGGTCTGGACAAGAAGCTTGGAGGCTGGACCTACTATATGCGGGATGCCGTTACCTTCGCTGAAAACATTGAAACCTATGAACAGGCGATGGAGCAGTACCGGGTCCAGGCAGCTGAATACCATAACCGCCTTGCCGAAGGGCAGGTCTATCCCGGCATGGCGCGGCTCTTCTGCGATTATGTAGGTCTGACCGCCGGAGTCTTCCCGGTCTTCCTGGCCGCCTTCGCCTTGAGCCGCGACCGTTCAAGCCGGATGCATGAATTGATCGCCAGCCGCCGGATCAGGGCTTTCACCTATGTCGGAGCACGCTTTCTGGCCTATGCTGTCATGGTTTCGCTCGTCTATATGCTGCTCTCTGTCGTCGCGGCCTGGCAGACCGCGACAGCGCTGGATGGCGCATCGGCGTTCGGCGAGGCGCTCCCCGTCTTTCTGGCCTATGGCGCGGGCTGGCTGCTGCCAACCGTCTGGGCGACCACCGCTTTTGGCATGCTGGTCTATACCGTGTTCGGCAGCGGCATTGCTGCCGTCCCGCTGCAGTTCGCCTGGTTTATCGTGTCGGTCTTTCCCCTGATGGGAGACTACCGTCTCTATAAGCTCCTCATCCGCTTCAATACGGCCGCCCAGGGTGATGCTTACCGGCATTCCGCCGGTGAGATTATGGCAAACCGCATTTTCATGAGCGTCCTGGCGCTGGCGATGGTCGCAGCGGCATCCTTCCTCTGGGAGCGGCGCCGAAGCAGCGGGCGCGCTGTGGGCCGCAGCCGCAGGCGTAGGGGAAGAAGCGCAGCAGCCGCCATGGAGGGGAGCCGATGAGCAGGCCGGACATCGCCCGGCTCCCAGGGCGGAGTGGCGGAGGCGGTTCGCTCCTTGTTCCGCTCGCGCTGCGCAATCTCCGCCTGCTCGCTTCTTACAATTGGCTTGCCGCGCTGCTCCTGCTCGCCGTGATGGCGGCGGTCTCGAATGCCGCCTTCATGGGGCCGGGCGAAGCGGGCCTCTACGGAGAGCGCTTCGCCAGCCTTGCCGGCCTGCTGCTTCTGCCTCCGCTCGCCGTCCTCGACGCGGGCGGGATCGGCGAGACGCTGCTCGCCAAACGGCGGTCCCATACCGCTACGTTTCTGTTGCGCTGGCTGTTGAGCGCCGGGTATGCGGGCCTTTCGCTCGCCATCTTTTTCGGCCTGCTGCGGCTTAAGGGAGCTTCCTTCGATCTGCCGCTTGCTTCCGGGGTATGGATCACCACTGTCGCTCTGGGCTCCTTCGGCCTGCTGCTCGCCGTACTCTTCCGCCATCTTGCGGGCGGGTTTATCGCGGCCTTCGCCTGGTATCTGATCGATTGGATGTCGAAAGGCAAGTACACCGGGCCCTTTTACCTTTTCAGCATGCAGAAGGGTGTGTGGAATGACGATAAGCTGTGGCTGCTCGGGCTGGCCCTGTGCTGCGCCGCCGTCACCGCCTGGCTCCTTCCAAGGAATCTCGGCAAGGAAGATTACTCCTGAATACTTCGGCGGGTCTGTGAAGCGCCATGCCATGTTGCCCACTAGCGCCTACTAGCACGCACTAGTGCCTACTATGCAACCACTATGCGCCTATGCGCCGTTTTATTGACGCCGCCGCCGAAATGCTATAGAATCGGTCTGACGCAAGTGACCGGGCTGATGAAAGGCGATGGAGTTCGCCATAACCGCCGCAAGGCTGATGACTCCTACCAGTGGATTTCATTCCCTGGTAGGAGTCTGTTTTATTATGGGGGCAGCCTGCGGAAGAAAGGACGTACAGAGGATGAAGATGTGGAGAGAGAAATGGGAGGCTTTGGCCGGCAGATGGGTATATGCGGCGCTGCTCGGCACGCTGCTCAAATGGACGCTGCTGGGCGGGGGAGTGGGCATTCTGGCCGGGACCGCCTCGGCGTTATTTCTGGAAAGTCTGGATTATGTGACGGGTGTCCGCCTGGATCATCCCTGGCTGCTGTTCCTGCTGCCTCTGGGCGGCGCGCTGGTCAGTTATCTCTATATGAAATTCGGCGGCAGCAGCGGCAAGGGCAATAATCTGATTCTGGAGCAGATCAACAACGGGAATGAGACGATTCCGCTGCGCATGGCTCCGCTCGTGCTGTTCGGCACACTGGTAACGCATCTGTTCGGCGGGTCGGCCGGCCGCGAAGGGACGGCGGTGCAGATGGGCGGCAGTCTTGCCGAATGGTTCGGCAGAGCGCTGCGCGTCAGCGCGGCTGACCGCCGGATTCTGCTGATCTGCGGCATCAGCGGCGGCTTCGGCTCCATCTTCGGAACGCCTCTGGCGGGCACGGTGTTCGGGCTTGAGGTGCTGGCGATCGGGCTGATCTCGCATGAGGCGCTGATTCCCGCGTTCGTCGCCAGCTTTATCGGCAATCTCGTGACGACCCGGTTCTGGGGCGTCTCCCATATCCACTACCATATCGGCGCAGTTCCGGCTCTGACGGCTGCGGTCGTCCTCAAAGTTGTGATCGCTTCGGTTCTGTTCGGGCTGGCCAGCACGCTGTTCAGCGAACTGACCCATGCGCTCAAACGCTGGTATACAAAGCTGTTCAAGAACCCCATGCTCAAGAGCGCGGTCGGCGGACTTGTGGTGATTGCGCTTGTGTACATCGTCGGAACCCGGGACTATCTGGGGCTTGGCATTCCGTTGATCCAGCAGTCTTTCACGGAGCTGGTTTCACCGTTTGCCTTTCTGGGCAAGCTGGTGTTCACTTCCTTGACGCTGGGGGCGGGCTTTCAGGGGGGCGAGGTAACGCCGCTGTTCGCGATCGGAGCTACGCTCGGCAATGCGCTGTCCGGCTTCCTGCATCTGTATGCGCCGTTTCTTGCCGGACTCGGCTTCATCGCTGTATTCTGCGGAGCGGCTAACACGCCGATCGCCTGCTTCCTGATGGGCATTGAGCTGTTCGGCTCGGAAGCCGCGATCTATATGTTCATTGCCTGCCTGGTCAGCTATCTGTTCTCGGGGCATACCGGCATTTACACCTCGCAGCGGATCGGAACGTCCAAGAGCGCCATCCTCCGCATTCCCGGGGGCGCCACATTGGGCACGGTCAAGGTTCTCAGCAAGAACAAGGGGAAATAAAATAGTCTGCCGATAAGCGTACAGGCTCCAGACAAGCGTCCAGGCTCCAGGCAGGCATCCGGCCATGGGCCGCTGTCCGGGCGGTGTGCAAAAAAGGAACGGATGATATAATATAAGCAGCCTTGGATATCAGGCCGCATTTCGCGGCGCCATCCATGATAAATAGGCCGGGATGGTCCGATGGCGGCTTGCCCGAGTGAATGTTATCATAACCGGGCCCGCTTTGGAGGGCGCAGTTATTTTCAGGATAGACGAAAGGGAACTTACACTATGGATATGGCAGAATACGGTGGCCTTGTGGCCGGCTGGCTGAACCTGACGCATATGCAGGCGAACACGGCTGGAAAGCTGGAGCAGGCGCTGCAGGAGAAGCATCAGATGTCCCTGAAGGAATTTTATATGCTGCTGTTCTTGTCGGAAGCTCCGGGCAAAAAATTGCGCCTGCAGCAGCTGGAGTCCATGGTGGGCCTCAGCCAGAGCGCGATGTCCCGGCTGGTCAGCCGGTTTGAAGCCAAAGGCTGCGGCGCGCTTCAGCGGCATATTTGCGAGGCTGACCGCCGGAGCATCTACACCTCGCTGACGCCGCTCGGACAGGAGAAGGTGGACCGCGCCTATGGAACATTCCAGTCCGTGCTGCTGGAGTCGCTGCCTGTCCGGGAGCTTGAGCAGACGCTGCGTGCGCTGTTGAATGCCAAGAACGCCGATGCCGGTTCTTAACCTGGATGCGCAAGGATCGGCGGCGCGATAGATAAGCCCTTGATCCATCAATGTGCTGATGGGTTAAGGGTTTTAACATTTCAGGAGGTTAACGGAATGAAAGATCAGGGGAATGAAGCGGCATATATTCAGCAGCATCTCGCGAATGAGCGGACTTATCTGGCCTGGATTAGGACGGCTATTGCTTTGGTGGGTCTTGGGTTTCTGGCGGCGGGACTTGTATTCCGCGATAACCGGTACAGCGGAGTCGGTCATATCACGGCTGCGGTCGCCGGTATTCTGGCGGTGCTGCTGGGCGGCGGAGTGGTGGCGGGAGCGACCATGGATTATTTGCGCAAAAGAGAGGGGATCAACAAGGGACAATTTGTTTCCGCCTCTTTGTTGATCCGTTTGCTGTTCATCAGTCTCAGCGTGATCGAGATGCTGCTGATTGTGCTCGTCATCCTGATGCTGATTGCGTAGCTTGTTTCTCGATTACGACAACTGGAATATATTGAAGGAACGGTCTCTCCCGGAAGGGAGGGGCCGTTTCTTCATTGAAGGCGGAAATCCGCCTCTGCGCCGCCGGATAACAACTTTCGCCTTACACCATGTCAATTAATATAACGCAGATATGGAAAATACGCTGATTTCGTCTGACGAACGAAACTGAAAATTTGAAATAAAGCATTGACGGCTAAAAGATGCGTCACTATAATTAACACCATCAACTGGTATAGACAACTAATTGTCTACCCCAAATATTAGAAAACAGGTGATGGTATGAATCCTGCCAAAGGGACAATCGACAAGACAAGCATTGTCCCGCTGTACCACCAGGTCAAGGAATTGATCAAGACTGAAATCCAGTCCGGGTCCTATAAGGTGGACGAACTGATCCCGTCCGAGAGGGAGTTCGCGGAGGAATTTGAAATCAACCGGCTCACGGTCCGGCAAGCGATCAACGAACTGGTGCAGGAGGGGCTGCTGTACAGACAGCGCGGCGTCGGCACTTTTGTGTCGAAGCCGAAGATCGAGCAGCCGCTGACACGGCTGACCAACTTCAGCGAAGACATGCGGGGACGGGGGCTGTCTCCGGGGGCGCAGGTCGTGAGCATGGAGATTGTTCCGGCCGGCCGCCGGATTGCCGAGCGGCTCGGAATCGGGGAAGGGCAGCAGGTTATCGAGCTGTTCCGCATCCGGACCGCCAGCGGCGAGCCGCTGGCGCTGGAGCGCTCCTATCTCGTCTACGAGCTGGCGCATACGCTGTACGGCATGAACATGGAGAATGCTTCGCTGTATCAAATGCTGGAGGATGTGTGCGGGCTCAAGCTCGTCAGAGCGGAGCAGACCATCGAGGTGGCGCTTGCGCGTGAAGACGAGGCGGGCATGCTGGAAATCGAACTGCATGATGCCATGATGCTGATCGAACGGACTACTTATACGGAAGGCCGGGACACTCCGGTGGAATACGTCAGATCGCTATACCGGGGAGACCGCTACAAGTTCTCGATCGAAATGAATGTCTAATACTATTTAATACGCGGGAGGGCTGCTTGTGACCGATCATTTGAAGATGTCGTTTGAAATCTGGCCGAACATGCCGTGGGGCAGACTGGAAATCGCCGGACCGGCATGGAATTCCTGGGGAGACAAGCCGCTTGACTGGTGCATCCGGAAGATCGCTTCTTACGGCTATGAGGGCTTTGATGTCATTTATCCGAAGATTCAGGAAATTTATCCGCATGAATACGTTGACCAGGTGAAGAGCATCCGCAAGGCGATGGACGAGACGGGATTGGCTTTTTCCTCGATCGGGTGTCATACGACGTTCGTGACCCCTCGTTATTTTGACCGGGAGAACGGCATTGCCAAGTTTAAAAAAGCGATCGACGCCGCCGCCGACATGGGCGCCGGAACCGTTGTGACGCTGATCGGCGACGGCTATTACGACCCGCCTCTGTATAATCTGATCACCCGCAAGGAGGCATGGCGCCAGGTAGTGACGGCGACGCAGGAGGTGGCCGATTACGCCGCCCCTAGGAATATCGACGTCAGCATCGAGCTGATCCAGGGTACGCTGATCAACAACATCGACGATATGCTGAAGCTGTTCGAACTGGTCGACCGTCCCAATGTATATGCCTGCGTCGATGTCGGCACGTTCTACACGACCGTGAAGCCGAGGATGCCGATCAAGGAAGCGATCCGCAAGCTTGGCGACCGTATCCGCGTTACGCATGTGAAGGATGAGGTCGGGTTCCCGAATATCATGCAGTCGCAGCATGTCTGGTTCGGCGCAGGCTTCGTCGACTTCCGCGAAATGGCGGAAGCGCTGAAGGAGGTCGGGTACAAGCATTATAGCTCCGTCGAGTGGGAAGGCTTCCAGACCGGCGGCCTGTACGGCGTCGGCGATCCGTCGGGCGTCAGCATGACGGACTTCGACCGGGTAGCCGAGGAATCGAAGGAGTATCTGGAGGAATTCGGATGGGGCCGGCCGGAATGACCGGCGCCCCCCTGGGGCTGGTCTCCGCCGAAGAGACCGAAGAGCTGCTGGCCCGGCTGGTCGCCATTGAGAGCCATGAGGATGCGCCGGGGCAGGAGGAGGCGACCGCCGCTTACATCGCAGGACGGCTTCAGGAAGAAGGCATAGCCAGCGACATCCTGCCTACCCCGGAGGGGCGCCTCAATGTGGTGGCCCGTCTTCCCGGCACCGGCGGAGGGCCGTCGCTGCTGCTGAACGGCCATATGGACACGGTGCCGCCCTACGGGATGACGGAGCCGTTCACCGCCCGCAAGCGGGATGGGCGGATATACGGCCGGGGCGCCGTCGATATGAAGGGAGCGCTGGCGGCGATGATGACGGCGCTGATCGCGTTTCGGCGCAGCGGGCTGCCGCTGGCCGGGGATTTGATCTTCGCTGCGACGGCCGGCGAAGAATCGTACAGCCCCGGAGCGAGCCATCTCGCCTCCGGGGGATTCCTGGCCGACTATGCGATCGTCGGCGAGCCGACCCGCCTCAAGACGGGCGTCGCCCACAAGGGCGTCGCTTGGTACGAGGCGGAGTTCCCGGGCCTGTCGGCACATGGAAGCGTGCCGGAGCAGGGGATTAACGCCATTTACCGCGCATCCCGCTGGATCTCGTACCTCCAGGATCATTACCTTCCGGAGCTGGCGCGGCGAAGCCATCCCCTGCTGGGATCGCCGACGCTGAATGTCGGCATGATCGAGGGCGGCACAAGGCCCGTCATTGTGCCCTCCGCCTGCCGTGTCGCCTTCGAGCGGCGGCTCATTCCGGGCGAGACGGCGGAATCGGCGCTCGCGGAGCTGGAGCTTACGCTGGCAGAGACCGCGAGGCTCTATCCCGGCTTCGAAGGAAGCGTCCGCCTGACGGACAACTTCCACGGCGTCCCGCACGGCCCGCTTCAGGCGTCGCAAGGCAGCGAGCTGGTCCGGGGACTGCTGGCGGCCTACCGGGAGGAATTCCCGGAGGAGCCGGAGGAAGCCTGCGTCCCCGTCGGCCTGCAATTCTGGACCGACGGGGCGCTGCTCCAGGCCTGCTGCCCCGAGACGGTCGTCTGCGGTCCGGGCCGCATCGAAGAGGCGCACTCGGATGCGGAGTATATCGAGGCGGGGCAGCTTGAAAAGGCCTGCCGGATCTACATCAGGACCGCTTACGCCCTGTGCGTGTGAGATGCCGTCAGCCGTTGGATTGGCCGGGCTAAGCAGGCCGGCGAGTATTTAGCGAGTACTGAGGGCCACCAAATAATTCCTCAAACAACGCAGTTTAGTGGTTTGGTCAACAAGAGAAGGGGGAGCCGTCTTGCATACCTACAGTCTTAGCTGCACCCGCTGCGGAGCCGTCTACCGGGATCATCCGCGCTATCTCTGCGATAGCTGCGGCGGCAGCCTGGATGTGAAGTATGACTACCGCGAAATATTCGGACGCATCGGCTTTCCGGAGATGTGGGCCCGCGCGGAGCCGGGAATCTGGAAGTACCGCGAGCTGCTGCCGGTGCCGCCGGGAACAGAGCCGGTCACGCTGGGAGAAGGGAATACTCCGCTGCTGGAGGCCCGCCGACTGCTTGCGCAAGAGGGCGGACAGAGGCTGCTTCTGAAGATGGAGTCCTCCAATCCCACGCTTGCATTCAAGGACCGGGCGCTGGCGGTTGCCCTGACAGCGGCAAGGAAGATGGGGCTAAGCGAAGCGGTGTGCGCCTCGACCGGCAACACCGGCGTAGCTGCCGCCGCGTATGCCGCCAGGGCGGGGCTCCCCTGCACGATCTATGTGCCGGAGAGTACGCCGCCGGAGAAGCTATCCGCCATGACCGCGTATGGAGCAAAGCTGCGGCGCGTTCAAGGGCACTTCGGCGACGCCTACAGAGCGGCAGGCGAGGAGGCGAAGCTGCGGGGGGCGTTCAACCTGACGTCGACCTACCTCAATCCTTATGCGATTGAGGGCAACAAGACGCTGGCGTATGAGATTATGGCTTCTCTCGGCGCGGCGCCGGACTGGATCGCCGTCCCGATCGGGGCGGGGCCGCTGCTATGGGCCTGCTACAAAGGCTTCCGGGAACTGCAGCTCGCCGGTTACACGGCGAAGCTGCCCCGAATGATCGGTGTGCAGGCTGCGGGCTGTGCGCCGATTGTCCGGGCGTATGAGCGGGGCGAGCTGGAGGTGTCGCCCTGGGAAGGCGGCCTCCATACCGTCGCCTCGGGCATCGCCGATCCGCTGACGACCTATCCGGCGGACGGAACCAGGACGCTGTCGGCCATCCGGGTATCGGGCGGCATCGCGGTGGCGGTGGAGGACCGGGAGCTGCTGGCCTTCCGCAGGCTGCTGGCGGAGCGCGAAGGCGTGTTGGCTGAAATTTCCTCGGTGGCGTCGGTCGCAGCACTGGCTGCGCTGTACCGGGAAGGAAGAATATCCGGCCAAGAGACGGCTGTGGCGGTTGTAACGGGACATGGCCTCAAGGACATGACCGAAGCGATAAAATTCAGCGAAATGGGAGTGAAGTAGAGAATGAACAAGAAATTCAAAGGCTGGGCCATACTGATTGCAATGACAACCTCGCTTACCGCGATTCTGTCGGCGTGTTCCTCCGGCGGAAATGATAGCAGCACCGGAGCGTCGGGCAGCGCGTCCCCGTCCTCATCGGGAGGCTCCGGTTCCGTGACAGAGCTGACACTGTGGCATATGGAAGAGCCGCCCAACCGGGTAGCCCGGTTCAAGGAGATCATCGATAAATTCAACGCCTCCCATCCCGACATCAAGATCACGCCCCAGGTTCAGAGCTGGGATGACGCCTATTCGAAATTCCCCGCCGCCATCCAGGCCGGCAACGGACCCGATCTGCTGTTCACCATTCCCGATTACACTACCTTGATCAAGGAGCTTGGCGTCGTGCAGCCGGTTGACGACATCGTGGCTTCCCTGAACGAGAAACACAAATTCTCCCAGTCCTCGCTCGCACCGTACCAATATGAGGATCATACCTGGGCCGTACCGGTGTTCGGAATGGTTCAAGCGCTCTGGTACCGCGCCGATCTGTTCAGCGCAGCCGGACTCCAGCCGCCCAAGACCTGGGATGAGCTGAAGCAGGATGCCGAGAAGCTGACCAAGGACAGCACTTACGGCATTGCACTGCCGGCTTCGAAATCGATGGCGACGGATCAGGTGCTGTACAGCTTCATGATCACCGCCGGAGCCAAGAGCATTCTGAGCGGCGACAACAAAGTCACCTTCGACAACGAGAAGACGGTCAAGGCTTACCAGATGTACAGCGATCTGCTGAAATTCTCTCCGCCGGACAGCAATACGTATACATGGGGCGAGCCGCAGGCGCAGTTCAACGCCGGAACCGCAGCCATGGCGATTGAGAAAGGCCAATATCTCTCCACCTTCGAATCCGAATCCGGCCGCCCGGCCAGCGATCTTGGCGTCGTGCCGATGCCGGTCGCAGACGGCGGGGAAGAGGGCAGCATCTACTACTCCAACGGCATTATGGTTCTGACGGACGACGCCAAGAAGAAGGAAGCCATTACCGAATTCTTCGATTACCTGTTCGAGCCCGAAACTTACGGCAGCTTCGTCAACGCCGAGCCCGGCCTGTTCCTGCCGGTAACGGAAGACGGCAGCAAGGCCGACAGCTTCTGGAATGATCCGGTGATCAGCAAGTACAAATCGCAGGTTCAGGTTCTGATCGACGCGGCCGGCAAAGGCGCCCTGTTCGGCTTCACCGACGGCGTATCGAGCAAGATCGGCAAGGTTGCCGGACCGAACTATATCGCGCAGACGCTGGAGCAGATCACGAGCAAAGGCATGTCTCCTGCGGATGCCGTGAAGTGGGGACAGTCCCAGATTGAGGCCGCTGTGAAGTAAATCTGCCTTATCTTGGCACACACGGGCGGGAACACTGTTCCCGCTCCGTTGTGGCAGGAACCTGTGAACCGGAGAAATCCTAAAGATCCGTTCCAGAGATAAAACGATACATCATTACAGCTATAAGCTGCGTTTCGGGTTCCTCTTGCCATTTGGCGGCCCCGAAGCTCAAGTCTCCGCCGTCTGCGGAGGAATACAGAGGGGTGAAGTCATGGAAGTGCTGGGCAAAAAAAATATAGCGGCCAAGCTGGTGCCCTACCTGCTGGTCGCGCCAATCGTTATATGGATTATCGTCACCATATTCATCCCGCTTCTGAGCATTGTCCGGGAAAGCTTCTACAATACGGGATTTGTCGGAACCAAAGGCTCTTATGTCGGGTTCGACAACTACCGGGAAGCCCTATCGTCACCGGCATACTGGACCGCCTGGCGCAAAAGCCTGATCTGGGTGCTGGGCAATGGCATTGCGCAGACCGTGCTGGCTTTCGTCATCGCGCTGCTCCTCAACAAGCCGGGGCGCTTCAAGAATTGGGCGCGGACCTGGATGATCATTCCCTGGGTCATACCGACCATCGTGGTCACGATTTTCTGGCAGTGGATATTTAACGGTTCCTACGGCATTTTGAATCATGCGCTGAAGTCGCTTCACCTGATCGACAAGCCGGTCAATCTGATCGGCGACAATACATGGTCGCTGCCGATTACGATTTTTATCAATACCTGGCACTGGTTCCCCTTCATGGCGGTAATCGTGCTGGCGGGGCTGTCCACTATTTCGCATGAAATCTATGAGGCAGCGGATGTCGACGGCGCAGGCAAGTGGCAGCAGTTCTGGACCATTACCTTTCCATCGCTTGGTCCCATTACCTTCGCGCTTGGCGTCGTCGGCACCCTGTGGTCGTTCAATATATTCGACACGATTTATATTTTGACCAAAGGCGGACCGGCGGGAGCGACAACCACGGTGCCGGTGTTCATTTACCAGCAAGCTTTCGAGTCGTTCCAGATCGGCAAGGCTTCGGCCACCTCGATCATTACGGCGGCGTTCCTGATTGTGTTCGTCACCGTGTTCATCAAAATATCAGGCCCGAAGGAAGATTAGCAGGCCTTTATCAATTCCGAAAGCAGGTGGCTCCTACATGAAAGCGGTCCGTTCTCTTTTCGGCATCGTTATCGCATTTCTGATCGTATTTCCGTTCTATTGGGTGGTGATCTCCTCTTTCAAGCCCGCAAGCCAGATCCTGAAGCCGGACCTGTTCCCGAAATCATTCACGGTGCAGTCCTACCGCGAGCTGCTGGAGCAGACCTCTTATCTCACCAACCTGGGAAACAGCGTCTGGGTGGCAATAGGGACCATGCTCTGCTCGGTGCTTATCGTCATTCCGGCGGGCTACGCCATCTACCGGATGAAATTCCCCGGGCGCAAGCTGGTCTCCCGGCTCATTCTGGCCACCTACGTATTCCCGGGCACACTGCTGCTGGTCCCCGTATACCAAATGATGTCGAACATTCACCTCGTCGATTCGCTCTGGGGATTGATCGTCATCAACGTGACATTCGCCGCTCCGTTCTCGGTGTGGCTGATGCAGGGCTTCTTCGATTCCGTGCCGATCGCGCTTGACGAAGCGGCGGCAATCGACGGTGCAGGGCGGATGCGGACGCTGGTGCAGATTATTCTGCCGCTGATCGGTCCCGGCATCGCGACGATTTCGATTTACGCGTTCATCACTTCCTGGACGGAGTTCGCTTTCTCCTCCGTGCTTATTTCCAGCGACGCGCTCCGCACGCTGCCCATTGGGCTGAACGCCATTATGGGACAGTACACCGTACGGTGGGGCTGGACAACCGCCGGCGCCGTGCTGACGCTGCTGCCTGTCGTCGTCTTCTTCGCCTTTGTCGGCCGCTTCTTCGTCAAGGGGCTGACGGCCGGGGCGGTGAAATGAGACGGCTTGCGGGGGATGGCTGCCTGAGCCGGCGGAAGCTGCTGAACAGAGGAAGCAGTGACAGGAGTAGTTAGTAGTAAGAGCAGTACGGGCAGCCCAAGCAGTCAGAGGAATATGTGCAGACAGAGAACGGAGAGAACGGTGAGAAGTGATCGCTTCGGGATAAAAAAGATGCTGGCTAGACGCCATAACAGGGAGGTGCTGCGATGCGGATAGGACTCATTGGCGCCGGGCGGTTCGGGCGGCTTCATCTCCGGGTTCTGCGCCAGATACCGGGCGTCACCGTGGCGGCAGCCGCCGATGTGAACCCGGAGACGCTGCGGGCGCTGGGAGCCGATTTCGGCTTCGCACCTGAAAGCTGCTTCGCAGATCCGGCGGAGCTGCTGCTGCGGGACGATCTCGATGCGGTCGATATCGTCTCGGACGAGAGCTCGCACGGCCCGCTCGTGCTCGAAGCGCTCCGGCGCGGCAAGCACGTCATTGTTGAGAAGCCGCTGTCCGTCAAGGCGGACGAGGCCAGGGCGATTCTGGCGGCGCAGCAAGCGTCCGGCCGGCAGGTGCTGGTCGGGAACATATCGCGCTTCAGCCAGCCCTACTATACGATCAAGCGGAGCATCGAAGCCGGAAGGCTGGGTCGGATCGCAGCGATCCGCAGCAAGCGCGATTTCAGCCGGAGCTGGTTCCACGGCTTCGGGAACCGGGTGCATCCCGTCTATGAATCGGGTGTGCATGAGCTTGATCTGATGGTGTGGTACGCCGGCTGCCGGTGCATCCGGGTATCCGCCATGGAGAGTCATCCGGGCGGCTATACTTATCCGGATTTGTTCTCGGCGGTGCTGGAATTTGAGAACGGCATAATCGCTTCGCTGGATTCCGGCTGGATGGTTCCGGGAAGCGCCCCGCAGAACCTGACCGAGACGCTGGAGCTGGACGGGACGATCGACGCCCGGATCGAGGTGATCGGCGAAGCCGGGACGGCCAGCTATCAGCTCGCCCATTCCGGCCTGTCCCTCTGGCTGCAAGAGGGCATTCAGCAGCCGGAGACAACACTCTGGCCGACGGCGCATGACGGGATCGGCGGGGCGATCCGGGCCGAGCTTGAGCATTTCGCCGCCATGATCGGCGGAGGTAAGCCTTCGCCGGTCATGCCGCTTGAAGATTCGGTGCATGTGCTGGAAATCGCCGACGCCATAGCGGAGTCGGCCCGGACCCGGCGCATGGTTGAAATTCCGCCTTGGCGGCAATGAGAGTCGTCCGGAGCATCGGGCTCCGTTCAATCCGGCAATCGGACTATCAGGCGCAAGCAAGGCTCGGGGCATCAGGCGTTCAGAGTCCGGAACATATACGGGAAATGAGGGATAACCTATGAAGGAAGCCTCCACCATTGCCGAAAGACTGAAAGAGCTGAATATAGAAATTCCGGATGTGCCGCCCAGGTTTCAGTTCGTTCCCGGGGTTCAGGCCGGCGAGCTGCTGTTCATTTCGGGGCAGACGCCCGAGATAGACGGGGTCATGCACTATGTTGGTCGGCTCGGTGCGGACATGGATGTGGAGACAGGGAAAAAAGCCGCCAGGCTCGCCGCGCTGAACTGTCTCGGCGAAATCCAGGCGGTGCTTGGATCGCTGGAGCGGGTGCAGCGGATCGTGCGCGTAATCGGCTATGTCCGCTCGGCGGAAGGGTTCGGCGAGCAGCCGCTCGTTATTAACGGCGCCTCCGAGCTGTTGATCGAGGTATTCGGCGAAGCCGGGCGCCACGCCCGGGCGGCGCTGGGGACGAGCGAGCTTCCGTTCGGCGCTCCCGTGGAGCTGGAGATGATTGTGCAGGTGAAGCCGTAGGATGAGGATTTCGGACGATATTTATCTGGTTGGGAGCGGTCGTCTGGGCTTCGATTGGACGCATGAAGCCGACTGCAACCTGTACCTGATCGGCACGGGCAGCGGCGGTATTCTGATCGACAGCGGGACAGGGCTCGAGACGGAGCAGATCGTCCGCCACATCGGCGCCTGCGGCTTTGAACCGGGTGAAATTACGCATATTCTGCTGACCCATCTTCATGCGGATCATTCCGGAGGCGCGGCCGAGCTGAAGCGTATCACCGGGGCTGAGCTATGCGTGCTGGACACGGCGGCACCGTCGCTTGCGGCGGCCGACGAGGACGCCATCGACCTTCCGCAGGCGAGGGCGGCGGGCTTTTATCCGCCCGATTACCGCTGGCAGCCCTGCATCCCGGACATTCTGCTGAGTGACGGCGCAAGGCTGCACATTGGGGAGTGCACCTTCACCGCGCTGCATACGCCGGGACACTCCGGCTATGATATGTGCTTCTACATGGAGAGGGGAGGACGGCCGCCGGTTCTCATCAGCGGAGATACGGTGATGTACGGCGGCAGAATCTCCATGCTGGGCACATCCGACTTTCGTCTGGACAAGCTGAAGGCCAGCATCGGACGGCTCGCCTTGCTGTCGCCGGAACTGCTGCTGCCCGGACACGGCCAGCCGGCGCTTGCGAGAGCCGCATGGCATGTCCGGAAGGCAGACGACATTTTCGGCCGGCTGGGGATACCGGACAATATCGGATAATGAGAAGAACAAGAGTGACGCCAAGGGGGCGGAGACTCTGTAAATAAAGCGGCGTGTTGCGCTGCCAGTGTCAGAACCAGAATCAGAACGAGAACCAGAACGAGAATCAGAACCAGAACCAGAACCAGAACCACAAGACGATAACAGGCTTTAACGAGTACCAGATAACCGACCGAGAGAGGGGACTTGCATTATGACTGTACTCGCGGATGAATTTGTTAACCGGATTATTGCACAGATTGAGGTGGTGAAGGCTCAGGAGCAAGGCAGCATCGGCACCGCCGCAGAATGGATCGCGGAGGTGATCGCCCAGGGCGGGCTGGTGCATTTATTCGGCTGCGGCCACTCCCATCTGCTGGTGGAGGATTTGTTCTATCGGGCGGGCGGAATGGTGCCCGTCAACGCCATCTTCGAGACCAGCGTCATGCTGCATGAAGGGGCGGTCAAGAGCTCGAAGATTGAACGCATGCAGGGCTATGCGGAGCATATTCTGGACAACTACACGGTTGTGCCGGGCGAGGTGATGATCATCATCTCGAACTCTGGCATCAACAGCCTGCCCGTGGAGATGGCACAAGCCGCCAAGACGAAGGGACTCAAGGTTATCGCCCTCTGCTCCTCATCGTATTTCACGGACCCGCCGCGCCACCCGTCCGGCGTCAGACTTGCGGAAATCGCCGACCTGGTGATCGACAACCATCTTCCCCATGGAGACGCGCTGGTGCAGATTCCTTCCTCAACGATGAAGATGTCATCCGGTTCCACGGTTGTCGGCAGCGTCATCCTCAATATGGTCATGGCCGGCGCGGCGGAGAAGCTGGTGGAGCGCGGCATTGAGCCGCCGGTGTTCGTCAGCGGCAATATCCCGGGCGGGGCCGAACGGAATCTCGGCTATATCGAGCAGTACCGGAGCCGGATCAAGCATCTGTAAGAGACGGATGGGCAAAGGAGTGAAACAAGATGGCGGAAGAGAGATTGCTGCTCGGAATTGATATCGGATCTACGGCGGTCAAGGCGATCCTGATGACGGCGGAAGGCGTCATCGCCGCCTCCGCGTCGGCGTTGACCGAGACGCTGACTCCCCGGCCGGGCTGGGTCATGCAGGACCCGGACATCTGGAGAACGGCTGCGGTCCGTGCCGTGAGGGAATGCCTTGCAGCGGCAGGCGGCAGGGAAATCGCTGCTCTGTCTTTCTCGGGGCATATGAGCGCCGCGGTGCTGCTGGACGAAGATAACCGGCCGGTGATGCCGAGCATTCTCATCGCTGACGGGCGTTCCTCCGAGGAGACGGCCTATCTCCGCAGTCAATTCGGCGCCCGGATGAAGGCAATGACCGGCAATGAGCCGATCGACGCTTTTGCGGCCTCGAAGCTTCTATGGATCAAGCGCCATCACCCGGAGGAGCTTGAACGAACGAGGGCGATCCTTTTTCCCAAGGATTATGTCCGCCTGCTGTTCACGGAGTCCATCGCCACCGATTATACCGATGCCGGCAACAGCCTGCTGTTCGATCCGCGCCGCAAGGCGTGGGATACGGAGCTGATCGCCGAGCTGGGACTCTCCCCCGGCTGCTTCCCCGTCCTTCACGCTTCCGCCGATGTTGCCGGGCGCGTTGGGGCGGAGGCGTCCCGGCTGACTGGTATTCCCGAGGGAACGCCAGTCATCGCAGGCGGAGCCGATATGGCTTGCAGCCAACTGGGAACGGGGGCGGTGGAGCTGGATGTTCTGGCTATTACGCTGAGCACCTCGGCCCAGGTCGTCCGGAGCGTCGGCGAGCTGCCCGGGGAATCGCCCGGAGGCGTAACCTACCATCCTTCCGCATTGCCGGACACGATGTACGCGATGGGGAGTATTTTTACAGGAGGTCTGGGCGTCGATTGGGGATACCGGCTGCTTACGGGCAAGAAGACGATGGGCGAAGACGATTATGCGCAGCTGTCGGCCTGGTCGGAGAAGATGGAGGGTATTCCTCCGGGCAGCGGGGGCCTGCTGTTCCTTCCCTTCCTGGGGGGCAGCGGAACGCCCTATTTCGACCCCAGGGACCGGGCGTCCTGGCTCGGGCTGTCCACCGGGCAGGATGAATCGGTGCTGCTGCATTCCATTATGGAAGGAGTCGCCTACAATATCCGGGAGAGCATGGAGATGTTCGAGTCCGCAGGCGGCGAAATCAGGCGGATTCAACTCGGAGGCGGGGGCAGCCGGAATGCGGTGTGGTGCCAAATGCTCGCCGATGTTCTCGGAAAGGATGTGCAAGTCCTGCGGACCCGTGATGCTGCTGCGGTGGGAGCCGCGTTGCTGGCCGGCGCGGGAGCCGGATGTTTCAGATCGCTGAAGGAAGCGGCCAAGAAGCTGGCCGATGGTGATCGGACCTTGCAGCCGTCCGCGTCCAGGCATGAGGCGTACAACGGGCTTTACGAACGCTACCGCCGGATTTACCCTGCGCTCAACGCCTATTACCGGGGCGACTGACCGGACGGCTTGATTCGCTAAGGGCGGATTTCCCTGGGAACAGCGATCGCCTCGCGAAGACTTTCTTGTTCTGTTCCTGAATTCCTTTATAATGGGAACATCAAGCAGAGGGGCTTCCGGACCGCCCAAGGGAGAGAATTATGAAGGGTAAAAATGTGCTTGCCGTCGCCGTCTCGATCCTGCTGATTGTCATCAGCAGCCAGATCCCGTCGGAGAAATCTGCCATGCTCGGCGTCGTTCAGCAGCTTCTGCTCGGCGTCGGCCTGATCGGCTGCCTGCTGGCGATGTGGAGATTCATCAAAGGCGGGAAGAAGAGCTGAAGGCTATGGCTACGGCCTGAACAAGCAAATGGTGTCCTGCCGTCATCACTGATGGCGGAGGACACCATTTTTGGTTCCTTGCGAATAAGGCTTAAGATGGATGCTGAGTTTGAAATATGAACGTATCGCACACTTTGGCGTCACATAACAACTGAATATGATGGTATCGGTATGAATATCGATGTGCTTTTCACGGACTGCTTACCGAAGGAAAGGCGCCTGTGCGTGGTGCGGCTCTTTTAAGACAAGCTCTCCAGAGCGGATTCCTTAACCGGCTTCTGCAGGCGGTGATGAAGGAAGTAATAGAAAATCAACGCCAGCGAAGTGATGAGGCCTGCGCACAGATACATCGTGCGGTAATCGGTCTTGGCGGCGACGATGCCGAGCAGATAGGAACCGAGTCCGAAGCCGAGATCGAACAGCACGAAATAAGTGCTGGTGGCCAGCGCGCGCCGATGCATCGGAGCGGACTGGATGGCCAGCGTCTGGAAGCTCGGCAGGATGGCACCGTACCCGAGGCCGACCAGACCGGCAGTTGCCAGAAAAGCGGGGGCCGTCGTAGCCTGGCTCAGCCAGAGCATGCCGATCATGAACAGCAGGATGCCGGGATACACGAGAATATGCGCGCCTTTCCGGTCGTACAGACGTCCGGTGAAGGGGCGGGAGATCAGCACCAGCGCCGCGAACACGATGAAGAAATAGCTGGCGACATTCCCCAGCCCTATCGATTTGGCATAGACGGAAATAAACGTCGACATGGAGCCGTAGGCAAAGGCCAGGACAAAGCCCGACAGCGACACCGGAATGGCTTTAAATTCGAAATACCGCCGGATATTCCAGCTGCCGAGTGTGTCCGGCCGAGGGACGTGGGCAGGAATTTGAGCCAACAGGCCAAAGACTCCGGCAAGCACGGCGAAGACGCTGATCGCAGCGAACAGGACCCGGTAGCTCAGGTATTCGGTAATTGTCAGGCCGATATAAGGGCCGATAACCATCGCGAGGCTCATGAACAGCGTGAAGTAGCCGATCCCTTCTCCCTTGCGCTTCTCCGGAATGAGATCGAGCACGACGGCCGAGGTGGAGGTGGCGGCGATGCCGAAGGAGATGCCGTGGACGAAGCGCAGCGCGAGCAGCGCCCCGTAGCTGTGCACCAGCAGGTACAGCACGGAGCAGACGGCGAACAGCAGCAGCGAGCCCGCGATAAGGCCCTTCCGGTTTATTTCGTCCAGCCAGCGACCCGTAAGCGGACGGACGATGACGGCGGCGATGACGAATACGGTCGTCACTAGCCCGATATTTTGCCCGCTTCCCTTAAGCTCTCCCAACACGAAGGAAGGCAGTGTCACGACAAGAATGTAGAAGGTGGTAAAAATAAAAAAACTGCTGAAGCATATCGACAGAAAATGACGGTTCCACAAACGCTCTTTCTCCAAATTCCTCGCTTCTTTCTCTATAAATAGTTGTTATGACAAGTATATCAGAAATAGCGATCTTGTCAAATTGACATTTTCCATAAACAAGCTTCCAGGATTGCTCAGGACCGATCAGCGGAAGAATGAAAACGGGCTATCTGATTCTATTATCTACACCGTTATTCGACCCAAAGACAACAAGGCTCTGTTCATCTCGATTCCGCGTGATTCATACACAGAAATTATAGGAGCGGATAAGGTTAAAGGCGCGCGGAAAAATACGAAGATCAATGCCGCACATTCGTATGGCGGTCCGCAAATGGCTGTGGATACCGTTGAAAATTTGTTGAATGAGCCTGTAAATTACTATGCGACTATTAATTTCAATGGACTTGTGGAAGTCGTGGATGCCGTTGGGGGAGTAGAACTTCCGGTAACCAAGCTTCTTGAGAATAAAAACCCGCTGCATGAGAAGCTCAGGGTTGAACCCAATAAACCGATCTATTCCGGAAAAGAAGCGTTAATGTATGTCAGATACCGCGAGGACTCGGATTTTAATCGAACAGAGCGGCAGAGAATTTTTCTTAAGGCAATGCTGGAGCGGATGAGAAAGCTCAACAATTTAGCCAATATCCCCAAAATCATCGAAATGGCCGGAGAAAATTTCAAAACCAACATGAAGCCGGAGTTTGTTCTGGCTCTTGCCCAACAGGCAATACTTGAAGGGAGCTCGCCTGCAATTACAAGTCATATGCTGCAAGGGGAAGGCAGGAATACAGATCAATGGTATTACATTCTGGATGAGAACGATGTCAAACATACGCATGATGTGATCGGGCAATGGCTTGATCCCGAAGCAACAGAGTCAGAGTTAGCAGCGACATTTAGCAATTGAATAATAACCTCCTCGTCTCGATAAAAAAAGGATTGACCCTGACACCAGTGTCAGGGTTTATAATAACCGTATCCTGATCGATTGCTTATCGCATTGCTCAGGAATTGTTCGCAAGATGCCGTTTGCCTGGCGCAGGTTGAGGCATGAAACGGCATTCGCATCCCAACATTCTCATTGAATCCGGAGAGAACTGTTATGAAAATAAGCGAGCTCGCGCAAAAGACCGGCGTCAGCGTCCGGTCGCTGAGATACTATGAACTGCAAGGTCTGCTTGTCCCGGTCCGTCAGGCCAACGGTTACCGGGAGTATTCGCCGCTTGCCGTGGAGACGGTGGAGACAATCAAGCTGTACCTGAATCTGGGATTGTCAACGGAGGAAATCGCAGGGTTTCTGAACTGCGTTCTGAAGAACAAGGAGGCATTTTGCACGGAAGTGATGCCCCTTTATGAATCGAAGCTTGCCGATATTGAGCGCCAGCTGCATCAGTTGACGCAGATCAAGCACAATCTGGAAGAGCGAATAGCCTCCATCCGGAAGGAACAGGAGGAATCAAGGGAAGGATGATGGACAAATGGCAATTCAACATGCGGAAAGTGCCGAAGGGCTGCGGGAAAAAGTAAAAAGCGGCGGTCTCGTTCTGGTCGATTATGGCGCGGAATGGTGCGCGCCCTGCCGGAATCTGACGCCGATTCTGGAGGATCTGTCCCGGGAATACAACGGCGCGGTATCGGTCGTGAAGGTGGACTGCGATGAGCTGCCCGAGCTTGCAGCCGAAGCGGGCGTTATGGGGCTGCCGACCGTCGTCGTCTACAAGGGCGGACAGCCTGTGGAGAAGCTTGTCGGTCTGAGTCCTAAGCCTGTCTATACCGGCGTAATAAGCCGTTATTTGAGCTAAGGGGCAGGGCGGGCCGCAAGGGGCCGAGGCATATTAGGCCAGGTCTCATGAAGCCAAACGGGCATTGGACAAATACATGCAAGGCTGGAGCGATCAGGACTGAGGCCCGCAGGGCCAGGTGCCGGAGAGCACGGTTATAAACAATAAGGCGGAGGAACGTTTAGCGGCGTTCCTTCGCCTTGTTTTGTCTATAAATCGGCGGCTGACACCCGAAAGCGATTAACTTCCCCGGATAGCGGCTCCAGCCTCAAGCCATCTGCTCATAGCCTAGCCGTCTGAACAACCTGTAAGGATAAAATGGATGCTTGCTCCTTCAACGCTCTGGCTGTGGCGGCTCCTGGGCCAGTCCGCTGCCCGGAGATGGCGAGAAGGGAATGATTGTATTGTTCCGAAGCGCGTCTTCAAGCTCATCGTGAAGCGAATGCAGGAACTTGTCCCAGGCTTTGGGCGACACCTCCAGCTCGTCTGGTTCCAGCTTGCTCATCGTCTTCAGCATTACGTGCTTGTCGGTGATTTCTCCGAGCTTGGATTGAATCTCTTTATAGATTTCTTCGTATGCGTAGAATTTCCGGTCCAGCGCAAAGGACGCCGCGCCTGCCATATAGCGGATGCGTTTGGCGATAATACGCAGCCGGTGAAGCTCGTCCATCGCTTCCCCGGAATCCGCTTGTGCTCCTCTAAGAATCTCCCGGCAGCGCTTTTTCTGCTGCTCGAAGGCAACCTCCAGCTCGCGCAGGGAAATGTTGACGTCCTTATTCTGAAGGAGAGAAGGCAGCTGCTCCTTCACAAAGGCGTTCCATTTGATGTCCTGCCCGCTTTCAAGCAGGGGCGGCAGCTTCTTGGACAGCTTGCGCCGCATAGACTTGCGCTCGGCCTTCTGGCGGCGGAGGACCGCCTTTAGCACCTTGGCGGTTTTGCGTTCGCCGTCCTCTTGAGCGGTCTTGCGGCGCATGCGGAGGTCCGGGATCAGCACATCGGCATCCCTGACCTTTCCCAGCGCCTTCTGCGTGCGTTTGAAGTCTCCGCGAAGCCCGGTCACGTCTTCGGGATTGAGAAACGAGAGGAGCGTGAGCAGCTTCCGGCTGCCTACGCGCGCCTGATGAACGGCCTCTTTGTCGTAGTCCTCCACTGCCTGACGCCCATATTGGAGAAACTCGTCGTACAGCTCCGTCAGCGCCTGCTCCCATTGCTCCGCTCCTTTGGTCCGCGTACTTTGGATGGTTATGCCGGTTGTCATTGGTATCACTCCTAAATGGATGCCGCTCAGAGGGGCACGCCATGATTCTCCCCTGATATATTCCCGGGGCGGCGATTTATGCTGGGGCTTTCCCTTGACTGTATGGACGGTCACTAATGTTTTGCGGCGTGGCTGCAAATCCGCTACAATGTGACCATTGGTACAGTAGGAATATGGCCTGTTACTCTAATTTTACCCGGTTGACCGGGCGATTGAATACGATTACGAAGAAGATTTGCTGGCCTCTTCCCTGACGAAGAAGGGCTGGCGATCATACAGGAAGGCGGGCGGAGGGCTGCCCGGAGGTGGTCCGCGGATAAATGGAACGAAACAGCGAATTTACACCGGCCCTGGAATGGGCCGGAAGAGAGCGGGAGGCAGGCGGAGAGCTTCCTGCCGAGATGGCATTATTTGAACATATGCAGGGCGGGGACATGCTGCTACCTTTCGCTTATGAGGAGACGCTGTGCCGGGATGTCGGCGCAGGACTCGTGCCGCCCTCGCTGCACATATGGAGCCATACGGGCGGCGTGGCGCTGGGCCTCCGGGACAGCCGCCTTCCGTGCGCGGAAGGCGCGATGGCAAGCCTTGAGGCGGCGGGTCTGCGCGCGGCGGTCCGGCACTCGGGAGGGGCCGCCGTACCCCTTGACAGCGGGGTCGTCAACGTCTCGCTGATTTTGCCGAAGAGCCGGGGGACGCTGGACTTCCACCGCGATTTCCGGCTGCTGGCTTCGCTCATCGCCGAAGCCGTCGGGCTCTCCCATCCGGCCGCCGCGCCGCAGGTCATGGCCGGAGAAATCGCCGGGTCCTATTGTCCCGGCGAATATGACCTTTCCATCGGCGGACGGAAGTTCTGCGGCATCGCGCAGCGGCGGCAGAGCTATGCCTATTTCGTCCACGCCTTCGTTGTGGTTGCCGGCTCCGGTTCGGAGCGCGGCGAGATCGTGCGCCGCTTCTATGAGGAAGCGGCCTGCGGGCACGCGGAGCTGGATTATCCCCGCGTGCGCCCAGGTACGATCGCCGGACTCGGCGAGCTGGGCGGCCCGGACTCGGCCGCCGTATTCGCGCGCAGCGTCCGGACGGCTGTGGAGGCGCGGGGCACGCGCCTGCTGGCGGAAGCCGGACTTGCGGAGGCGTCCGGCTACAGACTCGGCTACGGCGACAGCCGAGTGCTGGAGGCGGCCGATATGCTGCGTAAGCGGTACGCCGGCTAGCCCGCGCACCGCTTCGCCGCTTCGCCGGTGCGGAGCGTGGAGCCGCGAAGAGAAAAGGCTTGCCGGGTCTCGGGAGCCGATTCGTCAGGAAGAGGAAGCGGAAGAGGATCGAATCGCGAACCCACGCCCGGCTATCATTCCCGCGATACCGCGCAATGAATAACAGGGTTAATTGTTAACGGCGAATCCCGCCGGTGAATACCCTGCCAGTGGATTTTACCATCAGTGGATACTCTGCCGGTGAGAATTCACTGGTGATATCCAACAAATGAGAATTCGCAATAGCCAACAAATGAGAAATCGCTGGTGAGAACCCGACTGATGAGAACTCGGCTGATGAGGCTGGTTAGTGAGAATCCCGCCGGTGAATATCCAGTTTCCGCAGCGGTTACACTAGTGACTCGACCGGATCAAATCGGAGCATTGCTGTTTTGAATCACAGCAAATAACCCTCTTCGAATTTATAGTTGACGGGTCAATTATTCGCGTGTATGATGAGTATGCCTAGATTGATTGTGCACAACCTTTCTTGGGAGGAGGTACGCCTTGACCGATTACGAGCCGGCGGATCGCCGCATCTTTGAACTGCTTCAAGACCTTAACAAGGCGCTGGCCCCGAAATTCGAACAATGCGCGGGCATCAGTCCCACCCGTCTCCGTCTGCTGGACGAGCTGTACCGCGTGGACGGCGTCAGCCAGAATGTTCTCCAGCGCAAGATCGGTATCGATCCCGCGGCGGTAACCCGCCATCTTCGCGGGCTGGAGGAGAAAGGCATGATTGTCCGGAGAACCCATCCGGATGACAGCCGGGCGACGCTTGTCTCGCTGAGCGACCACGGACGCGCCACGATCGGACACTATCGCGGGGAGAGGGTACGCTTCATGAATTCGCTGCTGGCGGGATTTCCCGAGGATGACAAGAGGGTGGCGGAGGCTGTGCTGACCCGTCTGCTGCACAATATGAAAGCTTTATAAACAAAAACCATTGGATAGGAGAGCTGTACTGATGAAAACACCGATTAACAACGATTTCACGCAAGTTGTCGCTGGACGCCGTTCGATCCGCAAATATGATCCATCCGTCAAAATCAGCAAGGAAGAAATGACGCAGATTCTGGAGGAATCAACGCTGGCTCCATCCTCCGTCAACATGCAGCCTTGGCGGTTTCTTGTTATTGAAAGCCCTGAAGGCAAAGCCAAGCTCGCTCCTCTGGCCCGTTTTAACCAGACACAGGTCGAGACTTCGGCGGCGGTTATCGCCATATTCGGCGACATGAACAACTTCGATTACGCCGAAGAAATTTACGGTGCGGCTGTCGAGCGCGGCCTGATGCCGCTTGAAGTCAAGGAGAAACAGCTGGCCTCCTTCTCCAAATATTTCTCCGTTATGCCTCCTGAAGTAACACGGGAAACGGTGCTGATCGACGGCGGTCTGGTATCGATGCAGCTTATGCTGGTCGCCCGTGCGCATGGCTACGACACGAACCCGATCGGCGGCTTTGAGCGCGATCAAATTGCCGAAGCATTCGGTCTGGACAAGGACCGCTACGTGCCGGTTATGCTTCTCTCCGTCGGCAAAGCTGCCGATGAAGGCTATGCTTCGGTCCGTCTGCCCGTTGACCGGGTAGCGGAGTGGAAATAATTCCGTTCCTTGCCGCAACACATTACCAGCCCAAACAGGAGGAGAGATAATCCAATGATTATTATTCATGCACTGATGCAGGTCGATCCGGCGAAGAGAGAGGCTTTTCTGGCTGAAGCCCAACATCTGCTTGCCGCTACACATGCGGAGGAAGGCAACCTGTCCTACGAGCTGTACGAACATGCGGGAGTCTCCAATTCATTCATCATGGTGGAAACCTGGCGCGATTCCGCTGCCGTTGAAGCGCATAACGCAAGCAGCCATTTCCAGGCTTTTGCGGGCAAGGCGGGCGAATTCCTGTCGGCCCCGCTGGACGTTAAGGTATACGGCGCCGAGCCGGTAAGTAAATAAACGAACAAGCAACAGGCCCTTCGGCCGCTAAGTGCGGCTGAGGGGCTTTTTTCGCATGATCGGGTCTGTCGGAGATTTCCGGGTGCCCTTTTTTGACATTGACAAAGCGTGTTCATGGAAGTACAAAAAGAAGATATGACGGAAAGGAGAAGCCGGTTATGAAACTTACGATTATTTCCCCTCCGCCGGTGCTGTCCGTCTCCGTACGCGATCAGCATCGTCCAATTGAGGTTCATTTCCGCTCGCCTTACGGAGAGGGCAAGGGCTGGTGGCTGGGGCCGGTTCCGGCTCCCGGCGAAGAGCTTGACGTGGAGCTTGAGCTTGACGGGCTGCTGATCCGCTGGGTCGACGTCGCTCCCGCGCCCGGAGAGAGGCCGATCATTGCTCTGGAAGAAGGGCTGACGGTGCTGAGAGGGACGCTCGAAGACATTGAAGAGGACGGAACGGCCTATTTGACGATCGGCGAATCGGAGATTCCGTTCGAGTGCATCGGGGAGCCGATGGCGGTAGGGGGAACGGTGGAAATCAGGACTGGCGCTCTGCGTCTGTATCCCGCGCTTCACGCTTCTCTGTAGCCCGAATCTTGTCCAAATGCACGGGGAAGCGTGCGAAGGATGGATTGCGTCCGCTCTTGTGCGTCCGGGCCTTGGCGGGTATGCTTATAGGAACAAGCACGCCTGCAACGCTTATTCTGTAGAATTTTCAAGAGATGTTGTTCGCTCCGGCAGGGTTGAATCCCGTACTTCCGGATCTGAACGCGTACTGAACACTTGATTCGAAGAGTGAAGAGAGCTGTAAGGAGCCTAGCGATATGAACAATGATATTCAGCAATTCAAGAGTGAATTCTTCAAGGCGCTGGCGCATCCGATGCGCATCCGCATTCTGGAACTGCTCAGCGAGGGCGAGAAGACCGTCAACGAGATGCAGGCGATTCTGGGATCGGAGGGATCGGCGGTATCCCAGCAGCTTGCCGTCCTGCGGGCCAAGAACGTCGTCAACAGCGTGAAGGAGGGCACGTCGGTCATCTACTCGCTCCGCGATCCTCTGATTAAGGACCTGCTGGCGGTGGCCAAGCGCATTTTTGACAACCACCTGGTGAATGCCATTTCCCTGCTCGAAGAAATCCGCAGCGAATAACGCTGCGGTTTCCTGCGTTTTGGGGAAGGATTTTGGATTGACAAGGAGACGTGACAGGAGTATCGTGACCAATATATTCAAATAATCAAATATTCAGAGAAAAGAAGGTTTTGGATAATGGCACGGTGGGGACGGTATTCAGACTGCACATGGAGCACGCTCCGCAAGGATCTTGTCGCCGGAACGATTGTCGGGGTGATCGCCATTCCGCTTGGCATGGCGTTCGCCATCGCTTCGGGGGTCAAGCCTGAATACGGCATTTATACGACGATTGTTGCGGGCGTTCTGATTTCGCTGTTCGGCGGCTCCAGGTTTCAGATTGGAGGGCCTACGGGGGCGTTCATTCCGATTCTGTTCGCGATCGCATCGGAATACGGATACGAGAATTTACTGATTGCCGGCATGATGGCCGGCGTCCTGCTGATTCTGATGGGCCTGCTCAGGCTCGGTGTGCTGATCCAATTCATTCCGAAGCCCGTCACGATCGGCTTCACGGCGGGCATCGCAGTCACGATCTTTACCGGCCAGATTGCCAGCTTCCTCGGATTGAAGGGAATTGTCCGGCATGAGAGCTTCGTGGCGAACATGCGCGAGATCGGCGTTCACCTCTATACGGCGAATCCGTACAGCATCGCCACGGCGGCAGTATGCCTCGCCGTCGTGCTGCTGGGGGCGCGTTACGCCCCCAAGGTGCCGGCCTCGCTGATCGGCCTGATCGCGGCGAGTGTCGTCGCCGCGCTGTTCTTCAGCGGCAAGGTGGCGACCATTGGCTCGGCCTATGGCGCAATCCCGAACACGCTGCCGAGCTTTCATGTTCCGGTCCTGAGCTGGGACCGGATTCACCTGCTGCTGCGGCCTGCGCTTCTCATCGCCATGCTGGGGGCGATCGAATCCCTGCTGTCGGCCGTTGTGGCCGACGGCATGACCGGCAGCCGGCATGACAGCAACCGCGAGCTGATCGGCCAGGGCATCGCGAATGTCGCCGCCCCGCTGTTCGGCGGCATTCCGGCGACGGGCGCCATTGCCCGGACAGCCACGAACATCCGCAGCGGTGCGGTCTCCCCGCTGTCGGGCGTCGTTCACGGCGCCGCCGTCCTCCTGATTCTGCTGCTGTTCGCGCCCTGGGCATCGAACATTCCGCTGGCTGCGATGGCGCCGATTCTGATGGTCGTCGCCTGGAACATGAGTGAGCGCCGCTCCTTCATGCGGCTTCTCAAGCTGAGAACGGGGGACTCGCTGGTTCTGGCCGTCACCTTTGTACTCACGGTGTTCGCCGATCTGACGACTGCCGTAGAGGTCGGACTCGGGCTGGCCGTCGTGCTGTTCGTGAAGCGGATGGGCGAGGCGCATCTGATCTCCAAGGTGCTGCCTGATCCGAAATCGGTGAAGGTCGGGCCGCATATGGTCTCCGAGGACCATGACTGCCCGCAGATCGGCATTTACACGGTGGAGGGGCCGCTGTTCTTCGGTGCGGCCTACCGGTTCGAGCGGACGATGCCCGGGCTTGGGCCGGAGCCGCCGGGCGTCGTCGTGCTGCGGATGAGCCGGGTGCCCTTCCTGGATACGACGGGCGAGGGGAATCTGGCGAAGCTGGTTGCGGATTTGGAAGCGTCGGGCGGCCGGCTGCTGGTCTCCGGCATTCAGCCGCAGCCGCTGGAGCTGCTTCGCAGAACGGGACTGTACGATGTGATCGGTTCGTCCCGCTTCTATGAGCATACCGGCGACGCGATCGACGAGGCGCTCCGCGCCATTCCGAAAGACCGCTGCGCCGGCTGCCGTCATGCCGCCTTCCGGGAGTGCGCTGCCCTGTCGGCGGGAAAGGCGATGCCCCAGCCTGCGGCGGTCTTCAAAGCCCGGGCCGGTGCGGGCGCCGTCCGTTAACGCCGCGGGCTGTCCGGCCGTTGCCTGACAGGGGCGGCCCACATCGCAATTTGCGTGCCTGCGTGCTATCATCACACGCCATATCCTCAACACTGTAATCGTCCCGCCTCATTGTCCGCATAGTCATAATGCCCGGACATAATGCCCGGACGAGAAACCGCAGAAAGCCTGTTCCGATGATCCGGAACAGGCTTTCTGTACTCTTGTGCGCCGTCATGTCCGCCCCAGACAGACGACTGCCGCCCGGTGGACCGGCAGTCGGACCGCGGCGGCTCTGCGCCGGGTCCCCCATCCCTTGTCCATTGTCCGCGCCGAACCCCCGTCCCGCCGTCTTGGACCCGCGCGGATTGTCCGGGATCGCCTGCGCTCTTGTGCGCCGTCATGTCCGCCCGGGACAGACGACTGCCGCCCGGCGGACCGGCAGTCGGACCGCGGCGGCTCTGCGCCGGGTCCCCCATCCCTTGTCCATTGTCCGCGCCGAGCCCCCGTCCCGTCGTCTTATCGCCGCCCGGATTCGCCCGGTGTCCCCAGCCCCGAAACTGGACTTTCGATGCCGCTTCTCGCTACAATAGGTTTTATATCCAAAAATCACCCGCGTATAAAGGAGTAGATCACAGAGGTGAAGGAGCTTAATTATCGCAAGGTGTTTCTGCTGCTGGCCGGTCTGACGGCGGCTACACTGGCCGTGTACGGCGTCGTCTCCGTACGGACCGACAATTTTTACAAATTTCTGATCTGGAATCTGTTTCTGGCCTGGGTGCCGTTTCTGTTCTCGCTGGCGGCCCATATGCTCTACAAGCATCACCCGCGCAGTCTGCTGCTGCTCCCGCTGGGCGCTGCCTGGCTGGTATTCTTCCCCAATGCTCCCTACATCATGACAGACCTGCTGCATTTGACCAATCGCAGCGCTCTATATATCGTGAATGGCGCCGTCCAGAGCCGGTTCTGGTACGATCTGACCATGCTGCTGCTGTTCACCTGGAGCGCCTGGCTGACCGGATTCTTCTCGCTGTACCAGTTCCAGACTGTCATCTGGCGCAAAAACGGCATGGCCCTGTCTTGGGTATTCGTACTTGCGGCCTGCGCTCTCGGCGGATACGGCGTCCTGCTCGGCAGGGTGTACCGGCTCAACAGCTGGGAGGTGCTGACCGACAGGCACCGGCTGTATGAGCTGATGCTCGACAGTGTCAACCGACAGTCTGTCTTCTTCAGCTTCTTTATCGCCATAGTGCTTCTTGTCATTTACGCGACGCTGTACACGCTGTTGAACACAAGGGGCAGCAAGGAAGAGACCCTTCGGTTTTAGGCCGGTTGCTCCGGCTCGTAGCCGAAGGTCTTCAGGTTGATCGCGCCGCTTCCGTCGAAGAGGACGCCCTCGCCCAGCAGATACAGGCGCTGAATCTCGCCCCCTTCGCCTTCTCCAAGCGAGATTCGGCCCTGCGCATTGACGACCCTGTGCCAGGGAAGCCTGTGACTGCGGCTCATGCTGTGCAGAATCCGCACCACCTGTCTTGCCCCGCGCGGGCTGCCTGCGGCGGCGGCCACGCCTCCGTAAGTCATCACCTTCCCTTCGGGAATGGACTGGATAACGGAGATCGCCTTTTCTGTGAACGGCTGCATGGCTGGGTCAGCCCCTTTCGTCATAATTCTTCTCCGATTATAGCATTATATGAAGCTGCGCAGATCCTTAACGGACGCGCAGCGGTTCACGGCATCCGCGTGTTTGCGGATGCCGTTTCTTGTTGCGGCAGACACTGGCGCTGCGCATACAAGCCGGATAACGGGGGATAATTAAGCAAAAAAGGAGGCGACTGCCATGCCGGAGGGCGGGAACGGTCAAGCCGGACTGAACGGGCCCGGCGGATCTGATGGAACAGAAGGGACAGCCGGTCCGAACGGACCAGGCGGAGAGAGCGGACAACCGAAGGAAAGCGGGCAGGCCGGAATGGGTAGCCGGAATAGTCAGAGTCGGCAGAACGGGCAGTCCGTTCCATACGGACATGGCGGGACATCGCAGACCGCCGGGGAGAACGCCGAGCTCACCCTCAGCAGCTCCCTGGACGAGACACTCGGCCGGTTCCGCAAGGTCTTCGGAAGCGACGGGACGATTCGCATCCGGGTTATCGAGAACCCCGGCGGCGGATTTCGCTGCGGGCTCCTGTACCTTGACGGAATGATCGACCGCCTGATCCTGCAGGAAGGCGTTATTAAGCCGATCATCAATTATTCGCTTCCGGACGGTGTGCGGATGGCGCCGCCTGAGCTGCTTGAAGAAATCAGGAGCCGTATCATCAGCGCGGCTGACGTCAGGGCAACTTCGGATATGAGCGAGGCGATTTCTGCCGCGCTGAGCGGGCATTCGCTGCTGTTCATCGACGGTCATGCAGGATCGCTGATCATCGGAACACAAGGTTGGGAGTCGCGTGCAATCTCGGATTCCATGACAGAGAAGACGATCCGCGGTTCCCGCGAAGGGTTCACCGAGACCTTGTCCGTGAACCTGTCGATGATCCGCCGACGGGTGCAGGCGCCGGACCTGAAATTTCTATTCATTGAGGTCGGTCGGCGGAGCCGCACACCCCTGTGCATCTGCTATCTGGAGAGCCTGGCCCCTCCGGCTATTCTGAAAGAGCTGCAAAAACGGCTGAACGAGCTCGACATCGACCATATTCTGGACACCGGCTATCTCGCGGAGCTAATCCGGGATGAGCCTTATTCTCCCTTCGACACTATCGGCAGCACGGAACGGCCGGACACGCTGGTTGGCAAGCTGATGGAGGGGAGGATCGGTGTGCTGATCGAGGGAACTCCCTTCGCGCTGTCGCTGCCTTTTCTGTTCATCGAGAATTTCCAGGCCAGCGAAGACTATTACATCAACTATTATTTTGCTTCCTTTAACCGGCTGCTAAGGCTGGGCGGCGCTCTCTTGTCCATCGGCATTCCGGCCATGTATGTGGCATGGGTAACCTATGCGCAGGAAATGGTGCCCACGAAGCTGCTGCTCAGCATCGCCGCCTCAAGGATGGCCGTCCCCTTTCCCACGATCGTGGAGGCGGTGCTGATGATCCTCACGTTCGAAATTTTGCGGGAGGCAGGCGCTCGCATCCCAACCTCCATCGGCCAGGCCGTCAGCATCGTAGGCGCACTGGTGCTTGGCCAGGCGGCCGTCGATGCCCGGATTGTCAGCGCCCCTATGGTGATCGTCGTCGGAGTAACGGGCATTACAACCCTGCTAAATCCCAGACTGACCGGACCGCTGCTCGTCGTCAGGTTTCTGCTGCTCTTTTGTTCCTTTTTTCTCGGATCATACGGCTTGTTTCTCGGCATGCTCGGCGTGCTCATCCATTTGATGAGCCTTCGCTCCTTCGGTACCCCTTATATGCTCGGCACGAGCTCAATTAAGCCCGAAGATATCAAGGATACGGCTGTCCGGGCGCCCTGGTGGGATATGCGGGTCCGTCCGGCCGTGACGGGACTCCGTAATGTATGGAGACAGCGGACAGGGAGGCCGAAGGCATGATGCGCAGCGTGAGGCTGGGAGTAAAGCTGCTCTTGATCCTGGCGATATCGCTGACATCCGGATGCTGGAATTACAAGGAGGTGGAGGATATGTCCATCGTCGCCGGAGTCGCTGTGGACAAGGGAGAACAGGAGGGGGAGCTGAGACTGTCGGCAGAGCTGGTGGATACGTCCGGCGAGCCCAAAAATACCAAAGTCGGTTTTAAGATCGCCTCACTGACGGGAGATACGATGTTTGAAACGGTCAGAAACATGATCTCGGTTACCGGGAAAAGACTGTTCTGGTCCCACTCCAAAGCGATCATTTTCAGTGAGGAAATCGCGAGAGAGGGACTGATCAAGGTAATGGACTGGTACAATCGCGACACCGAAACCAGATCGGATATTTATATTTTTGTCTCTACGGAGAAGACAGCACGCGAAATTCTGGAACTTAACAGCCCGATGCAGGCAGTCGTGTCATTCAATCTGGAGCAGTTGATGAGGGATGAGCATAATGCAGGCACAGCTCCGGTCGTTGAGATTTGGGATTTTATAGGCAGAATTGAGTCCAAAGGGAAATATGCTGTTGCCCCGCTTATCAGGATCGAGAAGTCGCCGGGAGGAAAGAAGACCGAGCGCGTGGACGGAACAGCTGTTTTTGCCAGAGACCGCATGATCGGCAAGCTGAGCGGGGAGGAGAGCAGGTACATGATGTTCGCGAGCAATGACGTAAAAGGCGGTATTCTTACCGTCAAGGACAAGTCAGGCAAGCCGGAATATTCGCTGGAGATTTTGTCGAGCAAGACGAGGATACACCCGGTACTCCGGAATGGAAGGCTCCGGATGGAGGTGTCCACAGTGACCCATGTGAGTCTTGGCGAGGTGATGATGAAGGAGGACCTGCAGAAGAACGGGGATATCAAGGAAATTGAAAAACTGGCCGAGGAACAGCTGAAAGCGGGCATTGAGCAAGTAATTGATAAAGCCCAGCATACTTTTCACTCGGATATTTTCGGATACGGCGAGATTGTGCATGAGGGCATGAAGAACACCTGGAGCAAGATTCAGAATTCCTGGGAGGAAGAATTCACGAATTTGGAAGTGGCGGTGCAGACGAAGATCATTATTGAGAGCAGCGCAAAAACGAGCCGTACGATCCGGATCGGGCATTGAGATGCCAATTCTCGTCGTAATGACTTATGCCGCATTGTTCTTCATTGACCCTTATGGGCTCTTCAGGCAGGGGATGAAGCGGGAGGGCTATGTCTGCTCGGTCCTCTGGGGAATATCCTTTCTGATCGCTTTCGCGCTGGCGATGGGATGGGAGCTTCCGAGCCCGTCTCCTTTGATTGTTAATCTGGTCAAGCGGCTGTACTAAACGATGATGCGGGAGGAAACAGCATGAGTAAAGAGATCATACCCGGCGGACAATCGATTGCGAGCATTGTGCTTTTTTGTATGGGAGGTTCCCTGTTCTTAGGCAACTCCGGCGCCTCGGGAAATTCCGCCTGGATCGGAGTTCTCATCGCCATGGCGCTGGCTTGTCCGTTAATGCTGCTCTATGCCCGGCTGCAAGCTCTTCTCCCCGGAAAAAATCTGTACGGGATGCTTGAGTCGGTGTTCGGCAAACTCATCGGCAAGTCTTTGTCCTGCCTGTTTATCGGGTACGCTATGTATTTGGGCGCTATCGCACTGCGCGACTTCGGAGAATTCAGCAAGACAATCGCCCTTACCGCAACCCCGATGCTCGTTCCGATGATGGGAGTCGGATTGCTGGGCATCTGGGTGGCGCACTCGGGTATAGAAGTGATGGGGAGGACGTCCAAGTTTCTATTTCTCGTAGCGATCACGGGCCTGGTAATCGTGCTGCTGCTGTCCATTCCTAATTTTAATCCTCATTATCTCAAGCCGCTGCTGGACAAGGGATGGAGGGGCATATTCATAGATGCGGCTACGACCTTCGCTTTTCCTTTCGGAGAAGTTGTACTGTTCCTTGGGGTCTTCGATTGTCTTTCCGCTAAAACACCGCTTTACAAGGCGCTGCTGGGCGGCTTCGGGATTGCAGGCTTGCTGATGCTGGCCGTCACTCTCCGCAATCTGCTTGTTCTCGGGCCGGAGGTCATTTCAAGTCTGTATTTTCCTTCCTACGTAGCGGTAAGCCGGATTGATATTGGAGATTTCCTGGAGCGGATTGAAGGCTCATCGGCGATTATTTTTGTAACGGCCCTATTCGTGAAAGTCAGCGTATGCATCTACGTGGCGGCCAGGGGCATCGCCCATCTCTTCAATCTGAAGAGCTACCGCTCCGTTGTGCTGCAGACTGGCCTGATTATGATCCTTTTTGCGGATTTTGTGTATAAGAACATCATGGACATGGTATATTTCTCCTTTCACATCTATAAAGTATTTGCCTTCCCGTTCCAGGTTCTTCTGCCTGCCGCATTGCTGGCGGGAGCGGAAATTGCCGCCCGGAGAGGCAGGCTGAAGAAGGAGACGGCAGAGAAATAGCGGGCAGATACCCGGATTTCCATCGCTTCCGGTATCCGGGTTATAATGGGAAGATAGCCGCAGGCGGGAAGCCGCGGCAAGACGATCTGTCGGGAGGCGCAAGAAGCATGGCGGATAAAGAGAAAGTCATTACATATGTGTCGATGCCGTCGCATTGGGGGCGGGAGACTCGTCACAAATATTACTGCCAGGGCTCCAAGACGCTCGCCATTATGTTCCCGGGCAAGAACTATCCGGCTGAGATGCCGCTGCTTCATTATTCGGGTAAAGTGGCGCTTGAATACGGCTGCGATCTGTTGCTGCTGGAGTACGGCTATCAGAGTGCCCGGACCGAGCTGAAGCGCGAGGAGATGGGCATTCTGGAGGAAGAATGCCGTCAGGCGCTGGCGTCGCTTCCGGCGTACGAGCGGCTGCTGTTCATCGGCAAGAGCATCGGCACGGTGATCGCGGGCGCAATAGCCTCAAGCCCGGAATTCTCGGGCAAGGCGGAGTGTCTGTACCTGACGCCGCTGCCGCAGACGATTCCGCATATCCTGAAGACCGGAGGGACGGTTATTTACGGCGGGGCGGACCCGCTGTTCGGCAGCCGGAATGCGGAAGAATTGAACGGGGTCCGTGGTGTGTCGGTTTGCAAGATCGACGAGGCGAACCATTCCCTGGAAGTCGGAACAGTCAACGAGTCGCTGGCGGTACTTATTGTCGTGAATAATTTAGTTCATGAATTCATCCGGAAATCGAGAATCCCGGAGAAGTGATGATATCTGAAAGGCGGAGAGGGGCATGATTCTGGAAGCGGCGCTGCTGCATATCAAGCCGGGGATGACGGAGGACTTCGAAGAGAGCTTCAGGGAGGCGTCGCCTCTTATCGCCTCCATTGACGGCTACCTGGGCCACGAGCTGCAAAAATGCCTGGAGGATGACCATAAGTACCTTTTGCTTGTCAGGTGGCGGAGCCTGGAGGATCATACGGAGGGCTTTCGGGGCTCGGCGCAGTATGAGCGCTGGAAGGCGCTGCTGCATCATTATTACGATCCGTTCCCGGTTGTGGAGCATTTCGATTCCGTCTTCCGGAGTGAAGGAGGCGGGGCATGGCGATGAATGTGTACATTGCCCTGATTCGCGGAATCAATGTCGGCGGGAACAATATCGTCAAGATGCAGGATCTGAAGGCGCTGTTTGAAGACTTGGGATTCCGGAACGCGAGAACCTATATTCAGAGCGGCAATGTTGTATTTGAAACCGGAGAAGGAGATAACGGAGAGACGGTCCGCCAAACCATCGAGGACGGATTTCGGGCCGCATTCGGTTTCGGTGTTTCTGTGGTTGTTAGAAGCGCTGAGGAGCTTGTGTCCGTCATCGCGGGCAATCCTTTCGAGCTTGCCGCCGCCGAGGATTTCAAGCGGTTGCATGTCTTCTTTCTGTCCGGTGAGCCGGATAAGGAAGCGCTGGAGCGTCTGGCCCCTTATGAGAACGGCGAAGATATGATCAGGGTCGCAGGGAGAGACATGTATATACTGTTCCATACGAAGATCAGCGATTCTCCGCTGTTCAAGGTATCGCTGGACAAGGTGCTGGGCTTGTCTGCCACCTCACGGAACTGGAATACGGTAACGAAGCTGGCGGCGATGGCAGGAGAATGAGGCGGGAATTCCCTGCTGGAACGCATTCAATCGTACTTTCAGCGAGCCTAGAGCATCAGTCATAGCAAGGCGGTTTCGGACCCGATCGGCCCGGAGCCGTTTTTTTTTGTTGTGCTCAGGCATTTATTTTACAAAATCAGGATTTGTTGGAATTTGAGCCTTCAGTAAACATTCAGCTTGGTTTCAGGGGGAGTTAAGGTAGGGGTGTGATAATACAAAACAGAAGAGGACGGGCGGCGCGGTCGTCAAGGAACGAGCCCCCGAAGATACATTGTGTGGATGGAGAGTGATGTTATGAAATCAATCCGTAAGCTCATTTCGGACCCGATTCTGATCGCCATTATGCTGCTGGCGGCATTTCTGTACGGGTACGGGATCTGGAACGACAAGTATGTGAATTTATTCTACACCAGCGCGGTCGGCAGCATGCTGCAGAGCTGGCATAACTTCTTCTATGCTTCGCTGGACTCGGCGGGCTCGGTAACGGTGGATAAGCCGCCGGTGGTGTTCTGGATACAGACGCTGTTCGCGTGGGTATTCGGCCTGAAAGGCTGGGTCGTTATTCTGCCGCAGGCGCTGGCAGGGGTAGGGTCGGTTCTGCTGGTCTACCTGCTCGTGAAGCCTTCCTTCGGCAAGGGAGCGGCCCGCATCGGGGCTCTGGCGATGGCCCTTACTCCGGTGGCCGCGGCCGTCAGCCGGACGAACAACATCGACGCCATGCTGGTGTTCACCCTGCTGCTGGCGACATGGTTCCTCTTCCGGGGAGCGAGAAATACCAAGATCGGCAGCCTGATCGCCGCGTTCGCGCTGATCGGCGTAGCGTTCAACGAGAAGATGCTTCAGGCCTATATGATAGTTCCCGCCTTTGTTCTTTTTTACTGGCTGGCCGTGAAGATGAACTGGAAGAAGAAAACCGGCATCCTGGCGGCATGCACAGCCGTTATGCTGGTCATCTCCGTATCGTGGGCGATGATCGTGGATTCGATCCCGGCCAGCGAACGTCCTTATATCGGAAGCAGCGGTAACAACTCGGTTATGAACCTGGCCTTCGGATATAATGGCGTGTCCCGTCTGACAGGGGATCGCAACACCGGGGGCGGAGGCAACTTCCAGCGGATGCAGGGCGGTGAAATGCCGGCAGGCTTCGCGCAGGGCATGATGGGCGAGATGCCGGGCATGAACGGTCAAGGCGGTGGAGTACCGGGTATGCAGAATGGAGCGGGCGGACAAACGCAGTCCGGCGGCAGCTCTGGCTCCGCCGATGCGGTGAGCGCCGCATCCGCAGAGAGCGGCGCGAACGGCAATTGGCAGAACGGCGCTGGCACTGGACAATTCACCGGCGGCAGGGATGACGGCGGACGGATGGGAGGAAGCCGTGGCCAAGGCGGAATGGGCGGTGGCGGCATGTTCAACACCGGTACGGCCGGTCCGCTGCGTCTGTTCCAGCAGGAGCTGTCCGGCCAGGCCAGCTGGCTGCTTCCATTCATTATCCTGGGCTGCGTCGGCTTGTTCTCCAGTGTGCGCAGAACCCATTTTACCCAGAAACATAAAGAGGCGCTCTTCTGGCTGGCTTGGCTTGTTCCGGTTGCCGGGTTCTTCAGCATCGCGGGCTTCTTCCATCAATACTATCTCATCATGATGGCACCTCCGATCGCGGCGCTGGCTGGCGCCAGCTTCGTCAAGCTGTGGAAGCTGTACCGGGAGGGCACGAATTGGCTCTCCTGGCTGCTGCCGGCGGCCGTTCTCGTTACGGCGGGCTTCCAGTGGTACATTCTGCATCCGTATAAAGCGACGATCGGCGCCGGCTGGTCCTACGGCATCCTGATCGCAGGCATTGCAGTCGCAGCGATTCTGATCATGCTGAAGGGAAGCGGGAAGCCGTTCATCCGATTCATCTCCATCGCAGGGCTGTTCGTTCTGCTGGTCGGTCCGTTCTACTGGTCGCTGACTCCGATCGTCTACGGCTCGAACAGCATGACGCCGGCGGCCGGCCCGGACAGCAGCCGCAGCGGCTTTGGCGGAGGCGGTATGACGCTTCCGACCGGTATGGAGATGCCGGGCGGCTTCAATCCAGGCGGTACGCAGAACGGCGCCCAATCCGGGCAGCCGGGCGATGACGGACAGAACGGAACCGGTACGGCCGGAAATAACGGCCAGAACGGTCAGAACGGCACAGGAAATGCCGGACAAAATGATACAGAGGCGCAGAACGGAACAGACAGCCGCGACGACAGCCGCTCCAGAAACTTCGGCGGCGGTATGAACGGCAGCGAGAACGTCAACGAATCGCTGGTGGCTTATCTGAAAGAGCATAATACCGGCGAGGAGTATCTGTTCGCTACCACCAATTACAGCACAGGCGGTCCGTACATTGTTGAGGGCAACAAGGTTGTCATTCTTAACGGCTTCTCAGGCTCCGACGTCGTTTACACGACGGATACGCTGCAGGCGTTCGTTAAGAGCGGCAAGGTCAAGTACTTCTACATCACAAGCGGCGGCATGGGCGGCGGTATGGGCGGCAATTCGGAGCTGACGACCTGGATCACCGAGCATGGCAAGGAAATCCCGTCCTCGGAATGGCAGGGAACCGGCGGAAGCGCAAGCGGTACGCTCTATGAAGTAACGCTGAATTAAGCGAAGGGCAGCCTTGCCGAGAAGGATTGACGGCGGCGCGGGACTCCATATCCCGCGCCTGCCATCCCTATTAATAAAGGAGGAGCTAACATGGGTTCAAATGTGCGCTATTCCGTCATTATCCCGATGTACAATGAGGAAGCGGTCATTCAGGAGACCTATCGCCGGATCAAGAAGGTCATGGGCACGGCGGGCGAGCCGTATGAGCTGATCTTCGTCAACGACGGCAGCGTGGACAGCTGCGCGCAGATGATCGAGGAGTACAGCTACTGGGACGAGAGCGTGAAGCTCATCGATTTCTCCCGGAACTTCGGCCACCAGGTGGCGATTACAGCGGGCATGGATTATGCCCAGGGGGATGCGGTGATCATTATCGACGCCGACCTGCAGGACCCGCCGGAGCTGATTCTGCAGATGATCGACGAATGGAAGAACGGATATGAGGTTGTCTATGCGAAGCGCGTCAAGCGCAAGGGCGAGACCTTCTTCAAGAAATGGACGGCAAGCATGTTCTATCGCGTGCTCGCTTATTCCACCGATATCAATATTCCGGTTGATACCGGAGACTTCCGCCTGATCGACCGGAAGGTATGCGATCAGCTCAAGCGTCTGCCGGAGAAGAACCGGTTCGTCCGCGGACTCGTCAGCTGGGTAGGCTTCCGCCAGAAGGCCATCGAGTATGAGCGGGACGAACGTCTGGCAGGGGAGACGAAATACCCGCTGAAGCGGATGGTCAAGCTCTCGCTGGACGGTATCACTTCATTCTCATACAAACCGCTGAAGCTGGCAGGGTATATCGGCGGGCTGCTGTCGGCGGCAGGGTTCATCTATTTGCTCTATGTGCTGTATCTGGCCATTTTCACCGATTCGGCAGTCAAAGGATGGGCATCGATGATCGGCATCACGCTGACCTTCAATGGCTTCGTTCTGCTGATGCTGGGCATTCTCGGCGAATATGTCGGCCGCATCTACGATGAATCGAAGGGCCGTCCGCTCTATATCGTCAATGAGGTGTACCAAGGAAAAAAGCAGCAGCAGCCTGTCCGCGTGCAGCCTCAGAGCTACGAGCCCAAGAACTACGAGCCTAAGAACTACGAGACCAAAAACTACGAGTCCAAGCAACCATCGTGATCGGGGAAGGAGCGAGCGAATATGAAAATCAAGAAAGCCGTTATTCCTGCGGCGGGGCTTGGCACCCGGTTCCTGCCGGCGACAAAGGCCCAGCCGAAGGAGATGCTGCCGATCGTTGACAAGCCGGCGATCCAGTATATCGTGGAAGAAGCCGTCCGATCGGGCATCGAGAGCATTATTATCGTGACGGGACGCAACAAGAAGTCGATTGAGGATCATTTCGACAAGTCTGTGGAGCTGGAGCAGACGCTGGAGGAGAAGGGCAAGAAGGAGCTGCTGCGCGAAGTCCGGGCGATCAGCGAACTGGCGAGCATCCATTATATCCGGCAAAAGGAGCCGCTGGGACTGGGCCACGCCATTCTGTGCGCCGAGCAGTTCATCGGCGACGAGCCGTTCGCCGTGCTGCTGGGCGACGACATCATGGTATCGGAGACGCCGGCCCTGCAGCAGATGATGCAGCTCTACGAACGGCGGCCTATGACGATCGTCGGAGTGCAGCAGGTGCCGAAGCAGGAGACGGGCAAGTACGGCATTATCGACTCGGACGGTGGACGCGCCGGGGTACACGAGGTCAAGGGCCTTGTCGAGAAGCCCGATCCGGCCCTGGCTCCTTCCACTTACGCGGTTATGGGCCGCTACATTCTGGAGCCTTCCATCTTCTCCGTGCTGGCGGGATTATCACGGGGCGCGGGCGGCGAGTACCAGTTAACTGATGCGCTGCATGAAATTTGCCGCAGGGAAGGTCTGTTGGCCCTCGATCTTCAGGGCAGACGATACGATATCGGCGATAAATTCGGATACATCCAGGCTACTCTGGAGATCGGACTTCAGCGCGAGGAGCTGCGTCCGCTGCTGCTGCCTTATCTGCGGGGACTCATGGAGCAGATCGGCGAGGGCCGGGAAGAGCCTGCGGGAAGGAAGCGGTATGGATAACAGGACGCCGGGACGGAAGTTCCATCAAAGGCGCCGGAACAGGGCATAGACCTTGATCCGGTGCTTTTTTTGATTGTATAGAATCTTTACATTTTCGGGGCCTCACTTTGTGGGGCTATTTTGAAAGATAAGAATTTATATGCTGCGTGTTTATCATTAGTCTTCTATTTCTCGGTAAACGCTCGGCGCCTAAAGGACGCTGTCAGGCGTTTATCCTTGCCCTTCCTAGCCTTTCCTAGCCTGCTGCCGCGTCTCATCCGCTGAATTTTTCTCTTCCTTCTCTGCGTGTGGTAGCGTTATTATAGGACATACGACTCTGTCCCCGGGGGGATGCTATTGCCATGAAGAGATACATGCCTTTTACCTATAAGATGATGATTCCTTACCTGCTGCTGGTGCTGTTTACCGACGCCGTAATCGGTTATATTTCCTATGCCATGCTGGTCGGAACGCGGACCGATATGGCCGAGACGAACATCCGGACGGGAATGAAGCAGGCGAGCAGCAATATCCGCTACCAGATGGATGAAATTCAGCGGATGTCGGATACGCTGTTCGGCAGCTTGTCTTTTCAACGGGCGCTGCAGAAGAAAGGGACGCCTTACGATATTTATCTGGTCATGCTTGACGAAATCGTGCCGCAGATCACCTCGCCGCTGAAGCTGTTCGGCAATCATATCCGGCTCATGCTGTACACCTTCAACGAGGATCTCAACATTGTGTCCGGCGATAACCTTGATGAGCAGATCAAGCGCAGCGATTATTATATTCTGTCTTATCACGATATCGAGAACACCACCTGGTACAAGAATAACAAGGAGTCGGAACATGATAATATCTGGCTGCAGATCGATACGGACCGCAAGCTCGGAAATATTTCGCATATCCGCAGACTTGTCTCGTACAGCGATTACAAGACGGTTATCGGCTACGTGCGGATCACGGCATCTCTAAGCGATCTGTTCGGCAACTTCGCTACGTTTCCGGTCGATCAGGGCGTTACGGTGCGGCTGCGGAAGTCGGATACGGACGAGGTTATTTTTCAGAGGGGGGACGGCAAGGACAATCAGGTGAATGACCGGTTTCTGACCTTGCAGGAGACGATTCCGGACAGCGGATTCTATATCGAGGCCGTCGTTCCGCCTTCCTACCTGCACAAGGATGCCGGCAAAATGCAGCGGATCATCTTCGCTGTATGCGCCATCAGCTTTCTTGTCATGGCCTGCATCGGCCTGCTGGTCGCCCGCCTGTCCGGGCGCAAAATGTCGCGGATCGTCACGCTGGTCCGCTCCTTCCAGGAAGGCAACTTCCAGAAGCGCATCCGCTTCTCGGGGAATGACGAATTCCGGCAGATTGCCGACGCCTTCAATATCATGGCGAAGAACATTCAGGATCTGATCAGCAGCGTTTATGTCCAGGACATCAAGCGCAAGCAAGCGGAGCTGGAGGCGCTCCAGTCGCAGATCAACCCGCATTTTCTGTATAACACGTTATCCACGATCAGCAGCCTGGCCAATTTGGGAGAGACGCGGAAGGTAACGGAGATGGTTCAGGGACTGTCCCGCTTCTACCGCCTGACTCTGAACCGGGGGCATGTCGAGATCGAGATGGAGCAGGAGCTTCAGCAGGTGGAGACCTATCTGGAAATCCAGAAAGTGAAGTACGCCGATGCCTTTGCGGTCTACGTCGATGTCGAGCCGCAGATCATGCAGGCCGTCGTCATCAAGGTTATTTTGCAGCCGTTCGTGGAAAATGTGTTCAAGCACGCCTGGTTTGACGAAACTATCGCGATCCGGATTTCCGGAAGACGAGTCGGCGACGAAATTGAACTGAAGATAATCGACAACGGAATCGGCATGCGGGAGGATACGGTCGAGCGGATTATGGCGGGCAAGAGCGAGACCGGCGGCTATGGCGTGAAGAATGTGGATGAACGCATCAAATTGAAATACGGACAAGGCTATGGCGTGACCATCGCCAGTATTTACGGAGCCGGGACCACCGTCCGCATCCGGCTTCCCTATGAAAGCGCGGAGGATGCGGCACGGCGTGAAGAAGAAGCTGCGTATCTTTGAAAAAGTATAGGTTTTTATTGAATCCCCCAATACCGCTCTGGGTGAACCGGGGCTAAGATGGGGGAAAGGGGATATTCTGCCCTGCCCGGACCCGCCCTTCGCGGATGGCAGGCAAGGAGGGAATAACGATGAGCGTCAGTTTGCTGCTTGTGGACGACGAGGCGGTCGATCTGGAATGGATGCGCCGCCGCGTGCTGAACAGCGGTCTTGATATCGAAGTGGCCGGAGCGGCCAACAATGGCTTCAATGCGCTCAAGGTCATGGAGAGCGAGCGGATCGATCTGATTCTCTCGGACATCCGTATGCCGATCATGACGGGAACCGATTTTGCGCGTAAAGCGAAAGCGATCAACCCCGATGTAAAAATCGTATTTATCAGCGGACATGAGGACTTCTACTATGCCAAACAGGCGATTGAGCTCAATGCTTCGGCCTATCTGCTTAAGCCCGTGGAGGACGCGGAGCTGTATGCGACGCTGACGGATCTCTGCCGGAAGGTGGAGGAGGAACGGGAAGAGAACCGGTCGTTCTCCGAAGCCTTGTCGCTTGTGAACGAGGAGCTGATCCTTCGCTGGCTGAACGGCGATTCCGCGGAATGGGAAGAGGAGCGGATCAAGCGGCTTTTGGCGCCGATACTGGAAGGCGGAACGGCGGCCGCGCTGATTGAAGTCGACGATGTCGAATGGAAGACAAGAGACAGCTCCGAACGGGCAAGAAGAGCCCGGACGGGCGAGGTCATTGCCTGCATCCGGTCTTTCGCCGCCGAGCGTCAGCTTGGAACCTGCATTGCCATCCCGCATGAGCGCTGTCTGCTGCTGGCCTCGCTGCAGGAGGATGATTTCCTTGCCGGATTGCAGGAGCTGATCATCCACATTCAGCGGAAGACTGCCTTCACCGTGACGGCTTCCGCCGGCCCTTTTGCGCATGGCGAAGCGGAGCTCTGGGACTCTTACCAGAAAGCGCAGGCGGCGCTCAGCGCCAAATGGCTGCTTGGCAAGAACCGCCTTCTGCGGGAGGCCGCGCCGGCGATGCCGGCCGGGGAGCCGAGCGACCGCTTTGACGAACGTCTGGATGAAATGATCGTCGCGATCAAGGAATACGATCTGGTGGCCATCGACGATTGCCTGCTCCGGCTGTTCGGCGGCGACGCGCCGCTGTCCAGCCGCAATGAGGCATATGAGCTGATCATACGCATTACGTCGAGGCTGCATGCCGAGCTGCTGACGATGAACGAGAATTTGTACGAGCTGCTGAAATGGGATACCCACCAGCCGGATCTCCTGTTCCAGTTCGAGACCGTCCATGATATCCTGTCCTGGCTGCGCCGGCGCTTCTTCGAGCTGTCCGAGCTGCTCTACGTCAAACGCCAGCGGCAGAAGCGGAAGCTGATCGACAGCATCATTTCCTATGTGGAGGACAATCTGGAGCAGAAGCTGACGCTGAAGGAAGTGGCCGCGCATTTTGACTTTACACCGAATTATCTGGGCTATCTGTTCAAAGAGGAGACGGGGACGCATTTCAGCGATTTTCTGAACGAGCGGCGGCTGGCGCGGGTGTGCGAGCTGCTGGCTGATCCCGGGCTCAAGATTTATGAAGTCGCGGAACGGATGGGCTACAAGAATATCATTTACTTCAATCGGCAGTTCAAGCAGGCGATGAACATGACACCCGGCGAGTACCGCAAGAAGCACAAAATTTAGCGCCCGCTGTGCAATGTCTTGGTAAGACGCGAAGATAATCGCAAGGGACGGGCGGCAGCCCGTCTTTTCTTTTTTTCCAGAACCAGGCCATAAAGAAAGCGTTATCTCGATCGTAGAAAAAGTATTACTTTTAGTTGCTCCGCTGAATCCCGTCCCGAGGGTTAGCCCGGGTATACTTGAGTTGTTACCGAGGAAAGGGAAAGAGGAGTGAAAAAGATGAGACAAGGCTTTTGGGGCGAATTGAAAAAATACCGGATGCTGCTCCTGATGCTAACTCCGGCCGTTCTGTTTTTCATCCTGTTGGCTTACATCCCCATGGCGGGGATTGTGCTGGCCTTCAAAAAATACGACTACAGCGGGGGAGTCTTTGGAAGCCCATGGAACGGGCTGGACAATTTCCGATTCTTCTTTGAATCGGGGGACGCCTGGAGGGTGACGCGCAATACAGCTCTTTATAATATCGCTTTCATCATTGTGAACAACCTGCTGCAAATTTTCGCCGGCATCCTGCTGTTCGAAGTGGCGGGCAAGTGGTTCCGCAAAATCACCCAGACGCTGATGTTCCTGCCGTACTTCATCTCCTGGGTTGTGGTTGGAGCTATCGCATACAACCTGTTCAACTTTGACGTAGGTACTGTGAATACGCTGCTCGCTGCATTGGGCTTTGACAAGATCGACATTTACAACACGCCGTCCTACTGGCCGTTCATCCTGGTTATTGTCACCGCCTGGAAGACGCTTGGCTACGGTTCAGTCATGTACCTGGCCGCCATTACGAGCATTGATACGGAAATGTACGAAGCCGCCCAGATCGACGGCGCGAACATCTTCCAGCGTATCTTCCGCATTACGATCCCGAACCTGATGCCGACGGTCATCATTCTGGTGCTGCTGGCGATCGGCAATATTTTCAGAGGCGACTTCGGGATGTTCTACAACATGGTGGGCAACAACGGTCTGCTGTTCTCCTCCACCGACGTTATCGACACTTATGTATTCCGCTCGCTGATCACGTCCAATGATATCGGGATGTCGGCAGCCGCCGGTTTCTTCCAGTCGGTTCTCGGCTTCGTCACGATCATGCTGGCCAACTTCGCGGTCCGCAAATACGATAAAGATCGCGCACTGTTCTAATAAAGGAGGGGAACTTAAGATGAGTACTGTTGTCTCAGATAGCAGAGCCGGATCGCAGCCTGCGGGCAAAAAGATCCGCCACAACGACCGAATCCTGTTGTCCGTAATCGGGTATGTCTCGCTGACGCTGCTTGCGCTGCTCTGTCTGCTTCCATTCTGGCTGGTCGTTTCGTCTTCGCTGACGGAAGAGACCGCCATCACATTGAACGGCTATTCGCTGATTCCGTCCACTTTCTCGCTTGAAGCTTACCGCATTCTCTTCGAATTCCCGAAGGATATGCTGAAAGCGTATGGGGTGACGATTGCGGTAACGGCAATTGGCACGCTGCTGGGACTGTTCCTGACGTCCATGACGGCTTATGTGCTGACCCGGCGCGATTTCAGATGGCGGAACAAGTTCTCGTTCTTCTTCTTCTTCACGACGCTGTTCAACGGGGGACTTGTTCCCTGGTATCTGATGATCGTCAACTACCTGCATCTGAAAGATACGCTGGTCGTGCTGATCCTGCCGATGCTGCTGAACGTCTTCTACATCATCGTCATGAAATCGTTCATGGGCAGCATACCGGATGCCATTACCGAATCGGCCAAAATCGACGGCGCAGGCGATTTCCGGATCTACTACTCGCTGATTCTGCCGCTGTCCAAGCCTGCTCTGGCTACAATCGGATTGTTCATCGCTCTTGCTTACTGGAATGACTGGTACAACGCGCTGCTGTTCGTCTCCAAATCGGAACTTATGCCGCTGCAGTACTACCTGTACAAGATGCTTGGCAATATGGACGGCATGCGGAAAGCGATGATGCAGTCCGGGGCGGTAGTCACCGGCAGCATTCCAACGGAGAGCCTTAAGATGGCGATGACCGTTGTGGCGACGGGCCCGATCCTTCTGGCGTATCCGTTCATCCAGCGCTTCTTCGTACAAGGTCTCACCATCGGCGCAGTCAAAGGATGACCACAGGGCAACCTGGTTATCAATATAGAGTAGTCCTGATTAATACGAATGAAATCTTTAAGGGGGATTTTAGCGATGCGTAAAAAGAAGACATCCTTGCTGCTGTTGTCCATGACCATGGCGATGGCAGCGGCCCTCTCCGCCTGCGGCGGAGGAAATTCGAACAGTGGCGCGGCTGCTACAGACGCGGCGGGAACCGCACCGGCTGCTTCTGCGTCGGCAAGCAACGGGGCTGCGGATACATCCAAAGAGGTTAAGCTGAAAATGATTCTGGTCGGCGGCCAGCCGGCGGATTACAACGAAGTATTCGATAAATTGAATACGCTGCTGAAGCAGAAAATCAACGCTACCGTGGACGTCGAATTCCTGGATTGGGCGGACTGGAACCAGAAATACCCGCTGAAATTTGCGGCTAATGAAGATTTCGATCTGGTATATACGGCGAACTGGGCTTACTATAATGACCAGGCGTTGAAAGGCGGCTTCCTGGAGCTGACCGACGACATGCTGCAGAAGTACGCGCCGCAAACCTATGCCGCCATGGATAAAGTCGCTTGGGATCAGGCCAAGGTGAACGGCAAGCTGTTCATGGTTCCTAACAATAATGCGGAAGTAACGGACAAAGCGGTGCTGATCCGTGAAGATCTCGTCAAGAAGTATAATTTGCAGCCGGTTAACAGTCCGGAAACGTATGCCGCTTACCTGAAAGCGATTGCAGCTGGTGAAAAAGGCATCAACGCTTTTGGCGCCAAGCCGGCAGACGGCTGGAAGTGGCATGAGCTGGATCAGATCATGCTCGAGCAGAATAATGAATGGAACCTGGTCGACTACAACACCCCGCTGGCTTACAAGCTGGATGATGCGACAGGCAAAGTATTCAACGTATACGATACTCCCGAATTTACGCAGCTGTTGAAATACTACAAAGACCTCGCTGACAACAAGGCATGGTCGAAGAATATCGTCAGCAACAAGAACGACGTATGGCAGGATATGAAGGCCGGCAAGATCGCCTCCTACGCACAGAACCTCGGCACGCTTGCCGCGAACATTGAAGAAGCGAAGCGTGACACGCCGGATGTGCAGTATGCAATCGCCGACCTGACGCCAACCAAGAAGAAGCTTGCCGCTATCTCCACACAGAACGGTATGGCCATCCATGCAACCTCCAAGAATCCGGAGCGCGCGCTGATGCTGATCGACCTGCTGCAGAACGACAAGGAAATCCACGACTTGACGATGTACGGCATCTCCGGCAAGCACTATGAGGCAGTCGGCGACGACAAGTATAACCCGGGCCCGAGCGCAGCCAACTACACCGGATTCTCGAACTGGGGCTGGAACTCGCCTCTGAACCGTCAAAGCTCGACTTACCCGCAGGAAGCCAACGACATGCTGGATACCTGGATGAAGAGCGTGTATCACTTCCCGCTGGAAACATTCGTCTTTGACGATGCCAACGTGAAGACTGAAGTCGCCAACGTAGGCAATGTGATGCTCCGTTATGCAATTCCGCTGGAATACGGTCTGATCGACGATCTGGACAAAGGCCAGAAGGATCTGGTCAGCCAGTTGAAATCGGCTGGTATCGACAAGATCCAGACTGAGCTGCAGAAGCAAATTGACACTTTCCTGGCTAACCAGTCCAAGTAAGAAGTAAGCGAAGGCAGATCCAAGAGAATACAGGCAGGCAAGGCCCGTAAGGTGTTCATTAGGCAAGGCCGTCCGGCAAGCCATTAGGGTGCGGATCGGATCAAGCAAGCGGGGGAGACCGAGGTCTCCCTTTTGCCATTAGGGGCTTCTGCCGTTCTTGAATCTTGATAACCCTTAACAACCCACATAAAGGAGAGAAACCCATGACTGTTAAATTCCCGCCCATCAGCCCGAAGCTGCCCGTCTTGATGCATGGAGCCGATTATAACCCCGATCAGTGGCTGCATGATCCGCAGGTGCTGGAGGAGGATATCCGGATGATGAAGCTGGCCGGCTGCAATGTGATGGCCGTCGGCATTTTCTCCTGGTCGATGCTTGAGCCGGAGGAAGGCGTATTCGAATTCGGCTGGCTGGATCAGGTGCTGGACCGGTTCGCCGCTAACGGAATTTACGCCTGGCTGGCCACTCCGACAGGCGCCCGTCCGGCATGGATGTCGGAGAAGTACCCGGAAGTGCTGCGCGTGGAGAAGAACCGCGTCCGCAACCTGCACGGCATGCGTCATAACCACTGCATGACCTCCCCGGTCTACCGCGAGAAGACGACGATCATCAACAGCAGACTGGCCGAGCGGTATTCTGATCATCCGGCCGTCATCGGCTGGCATATCTCCAACGAGTATGGCGGCGAATGCCACTGCGATTATTGCCAGGAGGCGTTCCGTGGCTGGCTGAAGAAGAAATACGGCACACTGGAAGCCCTGAACATGGCCTGGTGGACGAAGTTCTGGAGCCACACGTACACATCATGGTCCCAGGTCGAGTCTCCGTCTCCGCACGGCGAGAGCATGGTGCACGGACAGAATCTGGACTGGCGGCGCTTCGTGTCCGACCAGACGATTGATTTCTATAAGCATGAGATCGTGCCGCTCAAGGCAGCGAACCCGAACCTGCCCTGTACGACCAATTTTATGGACTGGTTCTACGGTCTGGACTACCGCGAGTTCGCGAAGGAAGTGGACGTCATCTCCTGGGATGCTTATCCGACCTGGCATGAAGCGGCTTCCGAAGGCAATATCGCCTCCTGGTTCGCCTTCAACCATGACATGTTCCGGACCTTGAAGCATAAGCCGTTCATGCTGATGGAGAGCACGCCGAGCCTCACGAACTGGCAGCCGGTCAGCAAGCTGAAGAAGCCGGGGATGCACAAGCTGTCTTCCTTGCAGGCAGTTGCTCACGGCTCGGATACGGTTCAGTATTTCCAGTGGCGCAAGAGCCGGGGCGCGAGCGAGAAGTTCCACGGCGCGGTGATCGACCACGCCGGGCATGAGCATACGCGCGTCTTCCGGGACGTCGCGGAGCTGGGGCAGACGCTGGCCGGGTTGACCGAGGTTGTCGGCACAACCGTTCCGGCCGAAGCCGCCATTCTGGCCGACTGGGACAACCGCTGGGCTGTGAATGATGCCCAGGGTCCGCGCAACGGCGGACTGCACTATGAGCAGACCGTCCTGCAGCATTACCGCGCACTGTGGGAAATGGGCGTGCCAACCGACATCGTCGGCTCGAACGACGATTTCTCGGCCTACAAGCTGCTCATTCTGCCGATGGCATATCTGCTGCGGGAGAGCACGGGCGAAGCGATTGACAAGTTCGTGCAGAGTGGCGGAACACTGGTGGTAACGTACTGGTCCGGCGTAGTGGACGAGAACGATTTGACGTATCTCGGCGGCTTCCCGGGTCCGCTGCGGCAGACGGTCGGCGTCTGGGCCGAAGAGATCGACGGGCTGCATGATGACCAGTCCAACCGGCTCGTTATGGGCGAAGGCGCAGACTTCGGCGGCGAATTCGAAATCCGCGAGCTGTGCGAGCTGATTCACACCGAAGGCGCGGAGGCGCTTGCGGTATACGGCGACGACTTCTATGCCGGACGCCCGGCGCTCACCGTGAACCATAGAGGCGAGGGCAAGGCATATTATCTCGCCGCCCGGGTCAGCGATCCGGCCTTCTACGAAGCCTTCTACGGCGGACTCGTGAAGGAAGCCGGCGTTCTCCGCTCGCTGGATGCGGAGCTGCCGAAGGGAGTAACAGCCCAGCTTCGGACGGACGGGGAGCATGAGTACGTGTTCCTGCTCAATTTCTCGGGCCGCACAGGGAAGGTGGAGCTGGGCGGCGAAGCCTTCACCGATGCCGAGAGCGGCGAGGCCGTATCCGGCGGCACTCTGGAGCTGCCGCTGTACGGCGTACGCATCCTGAAGCGCCCGGCCCCGGCCCGCAAGTAGAGGGCGCAGGACGTTATCGTATCGCAAGCATCTCCGCGCTGGCTGTAACGGCAAGTTTTAAGGCCATCCTTTGCGGATGGCCCTTTCTTTGGGGAGTTCTGTTTGCCTATTATGACTCACCATATTGCGAGAGGCCGTTCGATTGTACGACGCAACTACTTTATCAACTCGTAACGGGCCGCGATAACGCCTGCCTTGAGCGTTCGGCTGGAGAGCAATTTGAGCCTGGTTTTCTCACCGCCGCCGTCAAAAACCGATTTTCCGCCGCCCAAGACAACGGGACAAATCGTCAGAAGGAATTCGTCGATCAGGCCGAGCTGAAGCAGCGTCTTCGCCGCCCCCGGGCTGCCAAAGATGACGAGATTCTTGCCTGGCTGTTCCTTGAGTGCCTTGATTTCCTCTGCGATATTGTCCTTGATCAGCATCGTATTGTTCCAATCCGCCTTGTCCATCGTACCGGAAATGACGATTTTCTTTACATCCTGCAGCCAATTGGCATGATCCATACTATGCTTCGATGCATTCGGATTGTCCAGCATTGTGGGCCAGTAGCTCTCCATTAACCGATACGTTGTGCGTCCGTAAACGGGAGAGCCGACTTCGGCTACGACCTCCTCGGCATATTTCTCAAGTTCCTCGTTGTACGGAATCCAATCCAGTCCTCCGTTCGAATCCGTCGCATACCCGTCAAGCGAGACATGCATGAACAATACGAGTTTTCTCATATCCGCCCCTCCTCCAAGAGTGCTTTGCCAAGTGCATCAAGCATTTCATTCGTTCCGTGCTCCCGTACTTCCGGTGTATCATACCCATCGAAGAAGGCCCCTTGCTCGGTGAAAAACAGCTTTGTACCTCCGTCGATCGGGATGAGCTCGATCGTTGTGATGGAAACAGAGATTCGTATGTCGTCGGAATCTAGGGTATAACTATAAACAATGCGCTGCTCCGGCACAATCTCTTGGTAGCAGACGTCGAAAGTGAAGACCGGTCCCTCCGGCGGACCTCCTCTGCTGTATTCGCGTCCTCCGACACGGAATTCAAAAATATCGGGCTTGGAAAACCATTTTGATTTGGCAATTGGGTCTGCCCAAGCCTGGTATACCCTCTGAGGCGAAGCCGGATAGGTCCGCTCGACGACAAAAGTAGAGTGTTTGACGAATCGTTCGGTCATGATTTGTCCTCCTTTGGTTTCGTTCCTTCATTTCCCTCGGTAAGAAAATGACCCAAAACATCTAAATGCTGTTCCCAGCTCACCTGCCGCGCGATGACCAGCTTCTTTTCGTTCTTTTTCATCGCTTGTAGAAGCTGTGTGAAGTCTTCAACCGTAATTAACGCTGTTCCTTGCATCAACTTGGATACATGCTGGAGTTGTTCAAGGAGCTTTTGCTGAAGTTTGATCTGCTCCTTGAGCTTGGCTATTTGCAGATTGACGATTTCAAGCGGACTGATCTGATCTCCGGCTAGAACTGACTTGATCTCATCAAGGGATAAGCCCAGTTCCTTTAGCGACAGAAGCTGCTGTAGGCGCGACAGGTCGGATTCATCGTATAACCTGTGACCGGATTCCGTCTGACCGGACGGTGAAAACAATCCAATTTGATTGTAAAATCGCAGAGTCCGTACGGTCAGTCCCGTCAGTTTGGCGATGTCTCCTACCTTCCAGTATCGTTTCATAACAACTCCTTCATTTGTTGTCTACCGGTATTTTTACTATAAAAGATGACGTAACGTAAGGTGCAAGCAAAATTTAAAGTTGCATGAAGTTCCACTGCAAAAGTTAACCTCCTGTACATTTCGTGAACAGGAGGCTATGGTGTTGGAAGAGCGAAAGACGGTTTGCACTGCTGCACTCCCGGACCCTTTTCTAGTTATTACCATAGTATCACATGATGATTTATTTATAGAATACGCATAGAAAACTTGCCCCTACTTATGGTACGGTTCATCGGAGCATATGCATAACCGGATCATATGCACAACCGGGTTTTGCGCCCGGTTGTCGGCCCATTACATCGGCCCATTACAATTGAAAGCAGGCCCCTTCCCGAACCGGAAGGGGCCTGCTTCAATTGTGCGATTGCGGAACTGTGGGCGCCTGTCCCTTCGGGGACCGAGAACCTGTCCGTTGTTAACTATGCCTTCAGCACATCATGGTCGACATAGCGGGCGCCGTTCAGCTCGCTGATGACGTTGACCGCAACCTTGGCGCCATCGCCTGCCGTAATGATCGCATGGACGCTCACGCCGGCAACCGTACCCGCTGCCCAAATGCCTTCGATATTCGTCCGGCCGGCAGCGTCCACCGCGACGACCGTCTTGATTCTCGGCTCCGGGCCCTCCTTGGTCGTGACACCCGACTGAGCCGCCAGCTCGGTAAGCGCGCCGGTTGCCAGAATCACATGCTTGGCTTCGTAGGTTCCGCCGCTTTCCGTCTGGATCGTGAAGCCCTCGCCGCTCTTCGAAATGGAGGCCGCCTGGTCCGCTACCAGCTCCGCTCCGAATTTGACCGCCTGCTTATGGCCGGTCTCCACGAGTTCCGGTCCGCCGATTTCGGAAATTCCGTAATAGTTCTCGTACCAGCCTCTGCGGGTCATTCCCTTGTCATTATCGATCAGCAGCGTCGCCTTTCCCGCCTTGGCGGCGAAGAGCGCGGCGCTGGCGCCGGCCGGGCCGGCTCCGATTACAGCGATTTCGTACATGTTAACCCCTCCTGAACGTTTAGGTATGAAACCCTGCTTCAATATTTAATTATAGCTCGTTCCGGGACTTCATTGCCAATGCCTGGAGGCAGGGCAGCGTGATGGTGAATGCCGAGCCCCGCCCCGGCGTGCTGGTAACGGATATCTCGCCGCCGTGCGCTTCGATGATCGACTTCGAGATCGACAGGCCCAGCCCGGAGCCGCCATACCGGCGGGCCCGGGAAGGATCGCTGCGGTAGAACCGGTCGAATACATGTGGAAGATGCTCGGCGGGGATGCCGTTCCCGTTGTCCTTCACGATCAGTTCAGCTTTTGCGCCCGATCCATGCAGGGAGATGGCGATTCTGCCGCTCTGGGGATCGGTATGCTGGACCGCGTTCTGGAACAGATTGAGCATGACCTGTTTGATTTTGTCAGGGTCATAGACGCCTCGGATACCGATCGAGAGGTCAAAGTCGACGGTGCGTTCTCCTGCCAGCATCTCCAACTGGGGACGCATCTGGTCGATGACCTGGTCGAGCTCCAGCTCTCGGGCGCGAAGCTGGGGCGCGCCGTCCATCCGGGCGAGGAGGAGGAGATCCTCCACCAGCTTGTTGATGCGCCTTGATTCGCCGTGCATGCTGTTCAGCGCGTTGTAGAGCTGATCCTTGTTCTCGGCCGCTCCCCGGAGCAGCACCTCCAGAAATCCGTGAATCGAAGTCAGCGGAGTCCGCAGTTCATGCGAGGCGTCGGCGGCGAAGCGGCGCATCTGTTCCTTGGCTTCCCGCTCGTTCCGGAAGGAGGACTCCAGCCGCTCCAGCATCGCGTTGAACGAATGGGACAGCTGGTCGATTTCGGTCTGTCCCTGAGAGACGGGGAACCGGACATCCAGATTGCCCGCGTCGATGACCTGAGCGGTTCTGCCCATGTTGGACAGGGGGGAGAGCGCCCGGCGGATGGAGGGCAGGTAGATCAGCAGCCCGCCGGCCAGAGCGGCCGCGGACAAGCCGACGAACGTCAGCAGCTGACGCATAATGACGCTGCGCAGTGAAGCCGTCGCCGCAGTCATCTGCAGGATGCCCGTGGGGTTCTCCGGGCGCCCGAAGGTCATGAACACGGCGAGCTGCTCGCTGCCGTCGCTCGCCTTCAGCAGCTTGTAGTTGTCCGACATACGGTTGCTGGGCTTGTGCTTATTCAGCAGCTGCTCATATTCCGCGTCGCTCATCCGCGGAGCGGGATAGGCTGCCAGCGATTCCGGCTGCAGATCGGTGAAGGTGCCGTCCGCCGTGTACATGGCGATCGTCATGTCGGCGTCGAGCAGCACGGGCCGGCGGCCCGATGACCCTCCGGGGAATCCGGATTCCTGACCCGAATCCGGGCTCTGCCCGGCAATGGCGTCGGGAGCGGGAGAGGCTGGGGCATCTGTTATATTTGCATCGGTGCCATCTTCCGTTTTTCCACCTGAACCTGCCCCCGCATTGCCGCCTGCCGAGCCGTTCCCCGACTCCGGAGAAGACAGAGAACCGTTCTCCTGAAAGAAGAAAGGCGATTCAAAGAATCGGGGAACGGAGCGGATTTGGGACTGCATGGCCTCCGCCCGGCTCGAATACAGGAAGTTCCGCATAATGGCGTACTGGAAAATGCCGATCAGCAGCAGCAGCGCAGACAGGATCAGCAGGGAAATGGCGAGCAGCTGCCTGCTGAGGGAGCGGGGGGGATGAATCCGGCTGCGGACAGCCGAGAACAGGTTCTTCATACCAGATCCACCCGGTAGCCTGCCCCGCGCAGCGTGCGGATAATCCGGTGCTCCTTGTCTCCGAGCTTCTCGCGGAGGGAACGGATGTACACCTCCACGATATTTTCCTCGCCTCCAAAGTCGTAGCCCCACACCTTGTCGAGAATCATCGGCTTGCTCAGGACAAGTCCGTGATTGATGACCATATATTGCAGCAGCTCGTACTCCGTCGGCGAGAGCTCCAGCACTTCGTCTCTGAAGCGGATCTCCTTGCGCCGGCTGTCAATCCGGAAGGGACCGCAGCGCACCTCGCCGAGCAGCCCCGGGAACTGGTTGCGCAGCCGCGCCTGAATGCGGGCCAGCAGTTCATCGAAGCTGAACGGCTTGACCATATAATCGTCGGCACCGATGGATAGCCCCTTGACGCGGTCATCGACCTCGTCCTTGGCCGTCAGCATGATGACGGCAAGCTCGGCTTCCTCGTTCCGAAGATACCGGCATACCTCGAAGCCGTCCATACCCGGCATCATGATGTCCAGTATCGCCACATGCGGCTTGAAATCGGCGGCAATCGAGAGTGCAGAAAGACCGTCTTGAGCCGTCCTTACATCAAATCCTTCATTTATCAGCCCCAGTTCCAGAAACTGGAGAATATGAGGCTCATCGTCAACCAACAGAAGACGGATGCCTTGGTGAGCTTTCATGTCGATTCCTCCAAGCTGAAAGTTCAAACGTTTCGGCATTTTGCATAATTCGATTATTAACGCTTGTTGGTACATATATAGACAGCAGGGATCGCTCTGATCTATATATCGTTGATTTGAAATCGCTCTTTGGATTTATACAAAATGCTTGGTTGCCTCTCCATTATGGCACAACAACTTTAATGTTTGCTGAAAAATACCTGAATCATGAAGCCATGGGTTCATTCATAAGCTAACAAAATGGTTAATCCTAAATATATGGTGAAAATGACATTCTTCCGAATTCTTGATGGACAATGGACATCCGGGAGGCTTAGGAAGCGATTTTAACATAGGACAGCCGGCAGAAAAAATTGGCATATTAGATCGGCGCATAAATGAACGAAAAAAAGCGGGAAAGGGTTTTGACGGCGGATATCGAACACTTTACAATAAGGATATATCCCCCGGGCCAATCTCCCCTGAATCAGGTCCGGAGCAGTTTTCGTTCCTTTCAAATTATTCCCCGTTATCAATATTTTTCCAGTATTTCCAATCAACTCTGTACGATTTCGAATCAACCGGTTTATTCCATTTTGTCATGCCATATCATGCATTGTGAACTCTTTATCTGCCGTTCATCGAACCACTCATTTTATCTCATCTACTGAAGAAGCTTTACTACCCTAAGTTAAGGAGGCTCTTCCTAATGAAGAAAAAGGAAATGGTGGCCATGCTTTTGGCTGGAGGTCAAGGGAAAAGACTGAAGAGCTTGACCAAATCGATTGCAAAACCGGCTGTTTATTTTGGAGGCACCTACCGCATTATCGATTTCCCGCTCAGCAACTGCACCAATTCGGGAATCGACACCGTAGGTGTGTTGACTCAATATGAACCTCTCGTACTGAGTTCCTATATCGGCATCGGCAGCGATTGGGATTTGAACCGCAAGAACGGGGGCGTCTACGTCCTGCCTCCGCATGAGAAGGAAGACGGCAGCAGCTGGTACCGGGGAACCGCTGACGCCATTTACCGGAATCTGAAATTCGTCGACCAGTTCGATCCCGAGCATGTGCTCATCCTTTCAGGCGATCATATATACAAGATGAATTACAATGCCATGCTTGAGTACCATAAGGAAAGAAATGCCGACTGCACGATCTCCGTCATCGACGTCCCCTTGGAGGAGGCGAGCCGGTTCGGTATTTTAAATACACAAGAGGATCTGAAGATTTACGAATTCGAAGAGAAGCCTGCCCAGCCGAAGAGCACGCTGGCTTCCATGGGCGTCTATATTTTCAAATGGGAGGTTCTGCGCCGCGCCCTGCTGGAGGATGGCGAGAATCAGGCTTCGTCCCATGATTTTGGCAAGGATATTCTGCCATCGCTGCTCTCCAAGGGCAGATCCATGTACGCCTATCCGTTCAAGGGATACTGGAGAGACGTCGGCACAGTCAACAGCCTCTGGGAAGCCAATATGGACCTTTTAAGCGACAATCCGCCTCTTAACCTGAACGATCCTGCCTGGAGAATCTATACACGCAATCCGAATCAGCCCGCCCAGTATGTGGCTCCGGGCGCATCTGTCTCCGGCTCCATCATCAACGAGGGCTGCATCGTCTGCGGACATGTGCGGCATTCCGTCCTCTTCTATGGCGTCGAGGTAGGGGAAGGCAGCGTCATTACGGATTCCGTAATCATGCCGAAGGTCAAAATCGGCCAGAATGTCCGCATTCATAAAGCCATCATCAGCGAGAATACGGTGATCGAGGACGGCATGGAGATCGGAACCGAGCGGGAGAACGAGGACGAAATTCTGCTGATCGACAACCGGAACAAGAAACGCCGCTCCATACCGGTCAAGACCGTATAATTCATTGTAGAAGGGGACGGATTTCAATGAAACAGCTCATGGGAGTAATCAATCTGGATCATGAATTGGACCATTTGAACGAATTGACCTATTTCCGGTGCGGGGCGGCCGTACCTTTTGCAAGCCGTTACCGTCTGATCGATTTCGTCCTGTCCAATATGATGCACGCCGAGCTTGAAAGCGTTGGCGTATTCGTTCGCCGCAAATACCGCTCGCTGATGGACCATCTGGGAGACGGGAAGTCCTGGGACATGAACCGCAAGCATGGCGGGCTGTTCATTCTGCCTCCGGACTGGAATGATCCGACCGATACGTCGCTCGGGGATCTTCAGCATTATCATAACAACCTGGACTTCTTCAAACGGGCATCCGCCAAATATATCGTGCATTCCGGAAGCCAGCATATCAATACGGCCGATTTCCAGAAAGTGTTCGATTATCATATTCAAAAAGGCGCTGACGTCACGCTCGTCTACAAGAAGATCGACCAGCTTCAGCCCGAGCATGATCCCTGCCTGCGGCTTGAGGTCGGGGAAGACGGCTTCGTGACGAACATCCACCAGGAGAAGACCCATCCCAATGTCTATCTGGATTTGTTCATTATGGAAAAAGAGCTCTTTCTGCAGCAGGTGGAATACTGCATCGCTCATGGCGAGAGCTACTTCTTCCGGGATGCCATCCAGAAGAGACGCGGCAATCTCAAGATCGCGGCCTATGAGTATACCGGCTATCACGCCGTCATCAATTCGGTGGCCAGCTATTATAAGAACAGTCTGGAGCTGTTGAAGCGGGAGGAGTACCTGAGCCTGTTCCGGGACAATCCGATCCAGACCAAAATCAAGTACGAGGCGCCGACCCGTTATCTGGAGAGCGCTAACGTCAGCAACTCGCTTGTGGCGAACGGCTGCGTGATCGCCGGAACCGTGGAGAACAGCGTCATCTTCCGCGGTGTTCAGATTCATAAGGGCGCGCGGGTTGTCAATTCCGTCGTCATGCAGAAATGCGTGATCGAGGAGGACGCTGTGATCGAGAACGTGATTCTCGACAAGGATGTCCAGCTGAGCCGGGACCGGATTCTGGTCGGCGACAGCAAGCGTCCGTTCGTCATTGCCAAGAGCAGCAAAATGTAAGGAACATGGTGCAAGGAATTCCGGCTCAGCCGTTATCCCGAATATGGAGATCAGGAGGAAACTGCCAGTTGTTTACCAATAAAGAAGCATTCAAAGAAGCGTTTGTCGATCGTTTGGTCTCAAGCTTGGGCAAGCCGCTGGAAGAAGCCTCGGATGCCGACGTTTATCAGGTGCTTGGCAGTCTGGTCCGCGCCCAGATCGGGCGGAACTGGGCAGATACGAACCAGAAATACAAGAACGGCCGGGAGAAGCAGGTCTACTACTTCTCGATGGAGTTCCTGATCGGCCGTCTGCTCGGCAACAATTTGCTGAACATGGGCGTGCTGGAGATGGTGCGGGACGGACTCGCCGATCTCGGCTTCCGTCTTCAGGACATCGAGGAGCAGGAAGCGGATGCAGGCCTCGGCAACGGCGGTCTCGGCCGGCTGGCGGCCTGCTTCCTGGATTCGCTCGCCTCGCTGCAGTATGCGGGACACGGCTGCGGCATCCGGTACAAATACGGGTTGTTCGAGCAGAAGATCGTGGACGGGTATCAGGTCGAGCTTCCCGATACCTGGCTCCAGAAGGATAATGTGTGGGAGGTCCGCCGGGAAGACAAGAGCGTCGATGTCCGGTTCTGGGGGCGGATTGAAACCGGTAAAATCGGAGACCGCCTCACCTTCGAGCACAAGGACTATGAGACCGTCCGCGCTGTGGCTTATGATATTCCGATTATCGGAGCGGACCGGCGGCATGTGAACACGCTTCGCAACTGGAGCGCGGAATCCATTCTTCAGCCGGACCGGACGCGGGGGCTTGAATCGGGAACCGATTATCATAAATTCCTGGAATACAAGCGCTCCGTGGAATCCATTTCGGAATTCCTCTATCCGGACGACTCCCAGTACGAGGGCAAGCTGCTTCGCCTGAAGCAGCAGTATTTCCTCTGCAGCGCGGGTCTGCAGAGCATACTGCGCACCTTCTCGAAGCTGAACCTGCCTCTGTCCGCGCTGCCGGACAAGGTGGCTCTGCATATCAACGATACGCATCCGACCCTGGTCATTCCGGAGCTGATGCGGATTCTGATGGACGATAAGGGCCTGGAATGGGATGAGGCCTGGAGCATGACGACGCGAATGGTCTCCTATACGAACCATACCATTCTCAGCGAGGCGCTGGAGAAATGGCCGGTGAACATGGTCCGGGAGCTTCTCCCTCGCGTGTACATGATCATTGACGAGATTAACGCCAGATTCTGCGCCCAGCTTCTGGACCGGTATCCGGGGGATCAGAACCGGATTTCGCAGATGGCAATCATTTACGGAGACCAGGTCCGGATGGCGCATCTGGCTATTGTGGCGAGCCACAGCGTCAATGGTGTGGCGGCGCTTCACACCGATATTTTGCGGAAACGGGAAATGAAGCTGTTCGATGAGTTTTACCCGCACCGCTTCAATAACAAGACCAACGGCATTACCCACCGGCGCTGGCTGATGCACGCCAATCCCGAGCTGGCTGCGCTCATCACCGAAGCGATCGGGCCGCGCTGGATGCGTCATCCGCAGGAAATGATCGGGCTGATCAAGCTCTGCGAGGATGCTTCCTTCCAGCAGAAGATCGGGGAGATCAAGCGCAGCAACAAGCTGCGTCTGGCGGAGTACATCAAGTACAAGCATCATACCGAGGTCGATCCGGACTCCATCTTCGATGTTCAGGTCAAACGCCTGCACGCCTACAAGCGTCAGCTGCTCAATATCCTGCACATCATCCATCTCTACAACCAGATCAAGGCCAGTCCGGGGATCGACATGGTGCCGCGCACCTTTATCTTCGGGGCCAAGGCTGCTCCGAGCTACCATCTGGCGAAGCGGATCATCAAGCTGATCAACACCGTAGCCGACATCGTTCAGAAGGACAAGGACGTGAACGGCAAGATCCGGATTTTCTTCCTGGAGAACTACTCCGTCTCGCTGGCCGAGAAGATTATCCCGGCGGCGGATGTCAGCGAACAGATTTCGACGGCGAGCAAAGAAGCCTCCGGAACCGGGAACATGAAATTCATGATGAATGGAGCGCTGACGGTCGGAACGCTCGATGGAGCAAATGTCGAGATGCATGAAATGGTCGGAGCCGACAACATGTTCCTGTTCGGCCTGAGCGCTCAGCAGGTTATGGATTATTATCAGTACGGCGGCTATTACGCCCGCGATATGTACAACAGTGACAGCCGGATCAAAGAGGTGCTGGAACAGTTGATTACACCGGGGCCAATCTGCTGTTTCCACCAGGATTTCGAGAATATTTACCGCTCGCTGCTCGACAACAACGACGAATTCTTCGTGCTGAAGGACTTCCCGAGCTATGTCGAGACGCATGTCGAGATTGACCGGGCTTACCGCAACCGCAGCGAATGGCTGAAGAAGTCGATTATCAACATCGCCCATTCCGGCAAGTTCTCCAGCGACAATACGATCAGCCGCTATGCGTCTGAAATCTGGAACATCCGGCCGGTCCCGCTGGATTAACCTGGCCGGTTCCCTAAAGTCCGGTACACATCAAACGGCTGTACTCCATAGAGGAGCACAGCCGTTTGGCGTTTGATTGAGAAATATGAATATAAGGGATAAAGGACGGATTACAGCACGTCGAGCACAACAGAAGCGAAGCGTTCCAGGAAACGCCGTTCTTCGTCGTCAAACCGGTGCTTCAGCGGGCTGTCGATGTCCATGACGCCAAGCAGCCGGCCTTCTTTGACCAGAGGCACGACAATTTCACTGTTGGATGCAGCGTCGCAAGCAATATGCCCCGGGAAGGCATGCACATCGTCCACGACTAGCGTCCGGCGTTCCTGCGCGGCTGTGCCGCAGACACCGCGGCCGAGCGGGATGCGGATACAGGCTGGCAGCCCCTGAAACGGCCCCAGTACAAGCTCGGTGCCGTCGAACAGGTAGAAGCCCGCCCAATTCGTATCCGCCATTGAAAATTTAAGCAGCGCCGAAGCATTCGCCAGGTTGGCGATCGCGTTCGGTTCATCTTGGATTAACGCCTCCAGTTGGGAGAGAACGGAGGCGAACCGGTCGCTGCGCGTTCCGTCATAGGGCATGGCCTGAAACATGATGCATCACCTTTCTGTGGGAAAAGTCTGTCTCTTTCGTAAAGTGGTTGTAATAATCAACATAGTACAGCCTTTGAGCAGCCGTCAAGCCCCCGGATTGTTTTGTCAAACAATAGTTCAAATGTGTTCTGTTTCCGGGTAGGCATTGTGTTTCCCGCCTCCGGACACAGGGTAATTACTTCATGAATATCCCTAACGAATGACTGGCTTAAATGGCCGGAAGGAGTGTATAATGCGCGCCGATGTTCAGAACATGTTTATTGGAATTCACATGCTCTATAACGCCCGCGAAAGGAACCTGACGGTGACGGATATGCAGAATGAGCTTGAGGGATTCGGCTATCGTATAGGCGAGCGGGAAGTCAAGCAGGAGCTGGAACGGCTGACACAGGACAACTTTCTGACCGCCCATGGCGAGGAGTACAGCATTACGGGCACGGGAATCGAGGAGTTCAAGGAGATCCGGGCCAAGCTCGAGCTGTTGTGCAGCGAGGTTCTCAAGCCGGCCAAGGCTGCGGTCAAAGTGGAGTAACGCGGGCGGGGATTTCGCCTAGTCCGGTACGTATGCATAGAATGGATAGCGATGGCGTCTGAAGGGACCCGGCGGTTGCCGGTCTTCTCGGACGCTATTTTTGTGAGTCAAGGTGCAGTATAATGGATAAGTTGGAAAAAAGGAGGGACTCTCATGGAGATGACCATTGGGATGGCGCCAATACTGACGGGTCGCCGGCTTGTGCTGCGCGCTCTGCGGCGTGAGGACGCCGATTCTCTTCTCCGCTGCTGGAGTGATTCGGAAACCGCACACTGGCTCGGAATTGCACCTCCCGGATCGGTAGGGGAAGCGGAGGCGATGATCGGCGTCCTTCTGGAGATGGAGGCCGTGCAGGAGAGTCTGCGGTGGAGCGTTACGCTGCACGGAGGTGAAGTCATCGGCAGCTGCGGTTATAATCAATGGCAGCTGACTGGAGCTTTCCGTGGCGAGATCGGCTGTGAGCTGACCCCCTCATTTCGAGGCCGGGGATATATGCGCGAAGCCCTCGCGCTGATTCTGGGATACGGCTTCCGCGAAATGGGGCTGAACCGGATCGAAGCACTGTGCCAGCCGGGCAACATCCGGGCTGGACGGCTGATGTCGTCGCTCGGCTTCCGGCGCGAGGGCACGCTGCGGGAATACCGGCATACCCCCGAAGGATATGCCGACGTGGATATGTATGCGCTCCTGCAACGGGGATGGCGGGAGGACGATGGCCTGAAAGGATAGGCTGCTGCCGCTAGCATCCATGCACCTATGATATTGATAGAGAGAGAAGGATTACGATTTCATGAAATTACCAAAAATGACGGAACGCAGCCTCATCCTGACCGGTGTGCTGCTCGCCACTTTTCTGGCCGCGATCGAAGGAACGGTTACGGGGCCGGCGGGACCCGCAATCGTCGGGGACTTCGAAGGCATGCAGTGGCTCAGCTGGATCTTTACCGCCTACCTGCTTGCCATGGCGGTAACGACCCCGATCTTCGGCAAGGTCAGCGATTTATTCGGCCGGAAGCCTGTATTTCTCGGGGGTACAGCCGTCTTCCTGACGGGCTCTCTGCTCTGCGGCCTGTCCGGCAGCATGGAGCAGCTGGTGGCGTTCCGTGCGCTCCAGGGAATCGGGGCGGGCGCGCTCATTCCCATGACGTTCACCATCATCGGCGACACATACAGCATTGAAGAGCGGGCCAAGACCCAGGGCTTGCTGAGCTCGGTCTGGGGCATCTCCTCGCTGGTCGGGCCGCTGCTTGGCGGCTATGTGGTTGAGTACCTAAGCTGGCGGTGGGTATTCGTCTTCAATCTGCCGTTCGGCCTCCTGGCGATTCTCTTCATCGCCCGATTCCTGAAAGAGAAGAACGTACGCCGCAAGACGCAGATCGACGGCTGGGGTGTGCTGCTGTTCGCAGTAGGCATGAGCGCGCTGCTGTTCGCTCTTTCCACGGGAGGCCAGACCTACCCTTGGAGCTCGCCGCTCATTATCGCTGCGATTGCGGGAGCCGCAGTACTGCTCACCTTATTCCTGGCGGTGGAACGTCGCGTTCCGGAGCCGATGCTGCCCTTGAACCTGTTCCGGGTGCGCAATATCGCGTACTCGACCGGGGCCAATCTTCTCGTCAGCACGCTGATTATCGGGTTGTCCACCTACGTGCCACTGTGGGTGCAGGGTGTCGATGGGGGAAGCGCAGCGCTTTCCGGTCTGCTGCTGGCGCCGATGTCGGTCGGCTGGATGTTCGGCTCCGTGGCGGGCGGACGCATGATTCTGCGAGCGGGCTCGCGCCGGACGGCGATGCTGGGGCTTGCGCTGATCGTGGCGGGCGCCGCCGGACTTGCCCTGCTGAGCCAGGGGACGCCGAAGCTCTGGCTGCTCCTGCTAACGCTGCTGTGCGGCGTCGGCTTCGGCTACTGCTCGACGGTGTTCACCATCATCGCCCAGTCCTCGGTCGGCCGCGAGATGAGAGGGGCGTCCACAGCGTTGAACACCTTCACCCGTTCGCTGGGCCAGACGGTAGGCGTCGCCGTGTTCGGCTCATGGCTGAACCTGCGAATCGCCCGGCTGCTGGAAAATTCCGCTTCGGCTGGCGTGAGCGCCGAGGACGTCAACAAGCTGCTGAACGGTGGGGAGGGAGCTGCTTCTACCGGCAGCGTAAACGGCATTCTGCGGACGGCACTTGAGGGCGGTTTGCATTCGCTCTTTCTAATGATGGCGGCCATATCGGCGCTGTCTCTTCTCGTTTCCTGGGGGCTGCACACCGGCGTCCCGTCGCAGGAGCAGGAGGGAGACAAGCTGTCTGCCTGAAGCCGAGGCGACTGACGCGCCCGCTTCACTCGGTTGGTTAAATATCAAGCCCGTTTATTTTTAATAGAGTTAAATGCCCTTTCCGCCGAGCGGACGGAGCTTAGTTTGTTCGATACCCGCAATGAGCGGTCTTGCCTTCTGGATGAGTCTCTTGGACTCCTCCAGCGATAATGAGGCTTGATGAGCTGACGCATCACTCCAGATTTCGGTCACCCACACGCTGCTCGCGTCGTTCTCGGGAAGGTTAACCACATACAAAACGCAGCCGTGAACGTCTTCCATGCCGCTTGCGGCTTCCAACAGCATCTGAGCAAGTGTGTCGCGTTGACCTTCATGAGTGGTGAATTTTGTATATAAACTCAATTTGTCCAATCTAGTTTCTCCTTTCCACCTAGTGTATCTGGGATTGGGCACTTGATATCCATCATAGAGTGAATGTTCGGATTCTTCAAATGGCTGGACATCAAAAAGAAACGCACGGCAATCCTTGAGCGGATTTCCGTGCGTTGTTGTTGTACGGCTAGGGCGGGCAAGAAGATGTTCGCCAAGCTTAAGTCTATTTCCGGGGAAGCGGAGACAGCTTCTCGGCCTGAAGGCCCATCTTCTTCAGCAGTGTAATCATCTGCTCCTTCTCCTCGTCATTCAAGCCGCTGAAAGCGAGATGAATGCGCTCCGAGTACTTCGGATACATATCGTTCATCAGCTGCTCGCCTTCCGGCGTAAGCTCCGCGAAGATCACGCGACGGTCGCTGGCGCAGGGCTTGCGCTGCAGGTAGCCGCGCTCCTCCAGCTTGTCGATCACGTACGTGACATTGCCGCTCTGGAGCAGCAGCTTGGCGCCGATCTGTTGAATCGGCTGCGGCCCTTTATAATAGAGAACTTCCATTACAGCAAAGGCCGTAGGATTGAATCCCTCGATCTTGCTTCCAATGACGGCATGCTCATTGATGCTCTTGAAAGATTTGGCGAACACCCGATACAAATGCAGCGTCAGCTGGGTATCGCGTTCATAGGATTGTATCATGCATCTCTCACCCTTTTAATTTATTCTAACGCGGGCCGCCCGCAGGGTTAACAACACTTCAACCTGAGAGCACGGTCACCTTTACAGTACCTGTATTTATTTATACAATACGTTAAAAAACTTTCGAAAAACATGTGATTTGTCACAATGAGCAACTTTTAATTATTAAAAATCAAAATGCTTTACATCCCCGGACTGAGGCAAAAATCAGACCCGGGGAACGCGAGCTTCCATCCCGGAGGCCGATGGTTCATTCACTCTTCCGTCTTAAGATAAAGGTACGAAAACCAAACGGAAGAATGGAGTGAACGTGAATGTCTACTGTAAACACAATGAAGAGCTCTGGTCCCAGGCTGACGGCTAACCGGCCTCTGATGCGGCTTCTAGCCGCGCAGCTTGTATCAAACATCGGAGATTGGCTGTATGTGCTGGCCTTGCTGACCATGGTGGGATTGAAATGGCATGCGACTCCCTGGGAGATCGCCGCTGTCTCCCTCTGTATGGCCGTTCCCATGCTGCTCGGCGGTCCGCTCGCCGGGCTGGCTGCTGACCGAATGAACCGCAAGGCGCTGATGATCGGTTCTGACCTCATCCGTGTGGTCATTGTGGGTGCACTGATTTTTGCGAATTCGCTGTTTCAGGTCTATTTGCTTCTGCTGCTGAAGGGAGCCATGGATGTCGTCTTCTCTCCGGCCAAAAGCGGCAAGCTGAAGGAACTCGTCTCCTCCTCGCAGATGGACAGTGCGGTTAGCATCAGCTCTGCGATCGAGCAGATCACCAAGATCATCGGCCCGGCCGCAGGCGGACTCCTGGTAGCGGCATTCGGCGTATCCGTCTGCTATCTGATCGATGCCGGCACCTTCCTCGCCTCGGCCGCGATACTGGTCTTTCTGCCGCGCGAACGGAGAGCGGCCGCCCCTGCCGGAGAGCATGCCAGCCGGAAGAATGCGGCATCCTTCCGCAGCGAGCTGTCCGCGGGCCTCCGCCTGATCGCCAGCATGCCCATTGTAATGAGCGGCGTTATCATGCTTGTCAGTGCTCTGTTCGTTCTCAACATCGCCGACTCCCAGGTTGTGACGCTGTTCAGAATTATCCCCGGTGTCAGCGGCGATCTGCTTGGCTGGTGTGTAGGAGCGAGCGGTCTTGGCACACTGATCGCGGCGCTTGCAGCGGGCAAACTCGGCGCCTCGCGCCGACCGCTGGTGTTTATGGGCGGCGGCGCTGCGCTGATGGGCCTCGTATTTGCTGTCGCAGCGGTTGTTACGGCTTACGGCACACCCGGCACGCTGATCTATATCACCCTGTTCTCGGCCTTTCTCCTGGCCGGCGCCGGAGCTGGCTTCGTCTTCGTTCCTTTCTCAGCAATGCTGCAAAAACGGACGCCCGAGGCGTATACCGGCCGCGTCTTCGGCACCGCGAACAGCCTGACCAGCGCGGCGGTCATTCTGGGACCGGTCGCCGGCGGCGCGCTGGTTACGGCATCCGGGCCGGTGGTTGCGTTCATCGTATCCGGCCTGTCCGCGATACTGCTCGGGCTGCTCGCTCTGGGGCTGCGCGGGTATATCGAACGCCGTGACAGCGCCGTCGCGGTAGCAGCGCAGGATAGCTCCTCCGCCGCTCATTCCCTGCTGTAAAAACTTCCGGACGCATGATAAGATAGGGTGGAAAATGCAAGGAAAAGCATGAATCGCGATAAGCAGCGGGGAGCCTGTACGAGGGACCCCGCTTCTGTGCGGTTTCGGGAGATGGAGACAGAATGAGAGATATGGAAGAGCGGGCGGAAGAGAAGGAAGCAGAGATACAGAAAGGCAACGAATCGAGGATGTCCGCCGATGGCCATACAAGCGCTTCGGGCGAGGATATCGTGCTGGACGTAGCCATTCAGGAAGCCGGCTATGAAGAGGGCGATGTACGGATCGCTGACATTTCGTTCACCGTCCGGCGCGGCCAGCTGCTGGGCCTGATCGGCCCGAACGGGGCGGGCAAGAGCACGACGATCAAGACGCTGCTCGGTCTGCTGAAATATGCCAAGGCATCGGTGTCCATCGGTGGAGATGCCGGAACCTATGCCTATGTGCCCGAGCAGCCGATTTTCTATGAGGATCTGACGCTATGGGAGCATCTGGATTTGTCCGCCGCAGCCCACGGGCTGGAATACGGAGCTTTTAAAGAACAGGCGGAGCGTCTGCTGCATCTCTTCGGCATGGAGAATGTGCGCGATGATCTGCCGGCCGGCTTCTCCAAAGGCATGAAGCAGAAAATGATGCTGCTGCTCGGCTTTCTGGCGAAGCCCGATGTCTACATCGTGGACGAGCCGTTCATAGGCCTCGATCCGCGGGCGACGAAGGATTTCCTGCGTCTCCTGGATGCGGAGCGCCGCCGCGGCGCCGGCGTGCTGATGTCAACGCATGTGCTGGACACGGCCGAGAAGATCTGCGACTCGTTCGTGCTGGTATCGGCGGGACGGGTCGCCGCCTCCGGCACGCTCGAAGATATTCGCGCCACAGCCGGGATGCCCGAGGCGTCGCTGTTCGACTGCTTCGACGCGCTGGCCTAGACGGGAGGAGCGCGAAGATGAACCAACGATACGAATCGGACGGCTTCCGCGTGCCGTCCCCGGGCAGTCTGCTCCGGCTGCGGCTTACCCATCACTGGAAGGAGCAAATGGCCATAATCCGCACGGCTGCGGACTGGACGGTGCTGCTCTATATCCTGATTCCCGGAGCGCTGCTCGGCGGCCGTTATTACTACGGCTTCTGGCATGATCCGTTGCCGGGTTGGGTGGGGGTCATGCCCTACGCCATGTTCCCGGCCATCCTCGCCCTGCTGATGCAGGGCGGCATCGTGCTGCTGCTTCATGAGGGGGATCTGCTGTTCCTCCGCCAGCATCCGAAATGGCTGCGCACGGTTATGCGGGGCGGCATCCTGTACAGCCTGACAGTGACAGGACTGATGCTTGCGGCGGGCTTTCTCGTGCTGCTGCCCTTTATGGTGCGCGGGTACGGCATCAGCGGCCCGCAGGCATTAGCTCTGCTCGCGTTCAGCCTGTGCTGCGGCGCCTGCGTCAAGCTGCTCAAGCATCATGCGCGGGTGCGGAAGACGGGCTGGCGCAGGTGGCTGTGGCTGACGGCGGCTGCTCTGCCGAGCGTCCTGTTTATTCGCCTCGCCTGGCTTTTCAGCGCGTCGACCGGACTGCTGCTGCTCGCCGCTGCCGTCTATGCCGCCGGTGCCGTGCTGGCCTACCGTTCGCGGATGTCGCTATCCGGCACCTTCCTCGGCGATGTGCGGGAGGATTTCAAGCAGCGAATGAAGATTGCGGGGCTTCTACTGCGGGGCGTTATCGACAAGCCGCGGCCAACCCGCCACAAGCCCTGGATTTTCCGGCGGTCGCGCCCGCTGCTGCGCACCTATTCGCCAGAGAGCCGGCTGGCTGACGCATCCATCAAGGCTTTTGTCCGCAATCCCGGGCATCTCAAGCTGTATTTGCAGTTCACCGGGGTCAGCATCATTGCGATTCTGATGGTGCCAAGCTTCCTGAAATGGATTATCTGCATTGTGCTGACCGTTCTGATGGCGTATTGGCTGCTGTCTTTCTGGAAGCTGTTCGCTGCGGATGATTTTATCGCCATGCTGCCGCTCGATAAAGGGCAGAAGGCAGACGCGGGAACTTTGGCGGTGCCGCTGCTGATTTCGCCTTTTTCCGTCCTATCGGCGGCGTGTGTCTGCATACCGCTATACGGCTGGTGGGGGCTGATCAGCTTCATTCCGGCTGGCATCGTGCTCGGCCTCATCGCTTCCCGGATGTTCGCGGCCATCCGCCTGCCCCGGTAAGGCGGCGAAGGCGAAAGGACAGTCGCCGCTGCAAGATGCACAACCGTGTACAAGACGAAAAGCGCGGCCGAGGGAGTCCTCTGGCCGCGCTTTTGATGTTGTCCCGGACTCCCGGATTGCGCACCCGCTTGCCGTGCGATTCCCAAGTTGTCCTCCGCCGCACGCAGCCCGGGAGTCTCAACTCCAGCCCGCTTTACGACTCCGCCGCGTGCATGCCCGCCGTATACCCCGTGGAGAATGCGGCGGTGATGTTGTAGCCCCCCGTATACCCGTGAATATCGAGGATTTCGCCGCAGAAATACAGGCCGGGCATCAACTTCGATTCCATCGTGCCAGGTTGGATTTCCTTCAGCTGAACGCCGCCGCCGGTCACGAACGCTTCCTCTAGAGAGCGGGTGCCGTGGACGGTTACCGGCATGCGCTTGAGGAAGCCGGCCAGCGTGGTCTGACCGGTCTTGGAGAGCTGTATGCCTGTTACGTCGCCGTCGATGCCGGACTTGGCCAAAGCCAGCGGGACCAGCCGGTCCGGCAGCATTCCCTTAAGGATGTTGCGCACCGCCTTCTTCGGCTCAGCCTCCAGCTTCTCCCGGATCAGACGCTCGGCTTCATCCGGCCGCAGATCGGGGAACAGGTCGATGGACATGTCCACCTCGGGCTTGCCGGTCCGCCGCTGCACCTGCCGCAGAAACTGGCTGCAGCGCAGGGCGATTGGTCCCGAGAGGCCGAAATGGGTGAAGATCATGTCGCCCCGGTGGGAAATGAGCTTCTTGCCCTTTTCATTCCAGACCGTTAGTGTGACATCGCGCAGCGACAGGCCCTGAAGCTCGCCGGACTTGATCCAGCCCTCACGCGAGACGATTGGCACCTCTGTCGGATAGAGGTCCGTAATGGTGTGGCCGGCAGCCTCCGCCCAGGGATAGCCGTCGCCTGTGGAGCCCGTCTGCGGCACAGATTTGCCGCCTGTCGCAATAATAACCGACCTCGCCTTCAATTCCTTGCCGGAGGCCAACCGGACCCCTCGAACACGGTCCTCGCCGTACAGGACTTCGCGGACCGGACTGTCTGTCAGGATGGAGACACCGAGCGCCTTGATTTTGCCGATCAGGGCGGAGACGACGCTCGATGCCTTATCGGAGACGGGGAACATCCGGCCGTTATCTTCTTCCTTGAGACGGATTCCCAGGTCCTCGAAGAAGGCTGCGATCGAACGGTTGTCGAAATGATCCAGCGCGCTGTACAGGAAGCGGCCGTTGCCCGGAATGTGGGCGATCAGCTCGTCCCTTTCTTTCATATTGGTAACATTGCAGCGGCCTCCTCCGGAGATGCCGAGCTTCCGGCCGAGCTTCGCGCCCTTGTCGACCAGCAGGACGGAGGCTCCATGCTTCGCCGCCGCAACGCTGGCCATGAGGCCGGAAGGACCGCCGCCAATGACGATGACATCATAAGAACTCATGAAAGGCTCCTTTTTGCAAATAAGGCTTGAATATTGATCACGGCCATCATACCATTATTGCCCTGCCGGGAGCCAGTCAAGACCGTTCTCTCCATTAAACGGCACCGATACAGATTCCGTAATTGTCAGAAAGCCCCATTATGCCTTAATCTAGACTTGCATTCCTAAATATGCAGTCCGGGCGGTGATCCTCATTCTTATAACCGAGATCAAAAATATCCTCCTGCAGCTTTCCGCTTCTGCCTCATTTGTACTTCTCGTCCAATGGAAAATGATCCGTGGCCCCATCAAACCCAGAAATCCGAACCTTCCGAGCCATCCCGTCTTCCTCTTGATCGCCTGCGGCTTCAGCCTGCTGCTGTGCTCGCTGCTGTCCGGCAAGATGTTCGGGGCATTCTATATCAATTGGGGGCTTCTGCCCGCCTTTATCGGTATTCTGTACGGCAGTTCCCGCACCCGGACGGGTCTAGTCGCACTGATGTTTGGCAGCATGTACGTATCATCCCTGAAGGATGTTCCCAGTCATCTTCTGCTCAACTCCGGCTTACTGATGTGCCCGCTGTTGTTCGGGATGTCGGGCAAATTCAGGCTGGGTTCGGTAATGGAAAAAGTTCTGGTTCTATGGGCGGCTCTGGTGCCAAGTCTTGTTCTGATGGTGTACACCTCGGCGGAATCGGGCTGGAATTACCATGAAACCGATACGCGGCACATGCTGCTGATCAGCATAGCCATGGCTCTGTATTTGGCCGCCGGCGCGCTCTATATTTATTTGCTTGAGACGACTTGGGACAAGCTTGAGGTGGATGGGCGGATCGCGAGCCTGTCCGAGAAATTCAGACAGGAGACCGACAATCTCCGTCAGATCACCGATATGGTGCCGATGAGCATCATCGCCCTCGACGATAATTTTAGAATCATAAGCCTGAACGAAACACTTATGGATAAAATATCGACCCGCTTACCCGGTGTGACCAAAGGGGAGATTGTCAACCGGACAGCCTTCGATCTCATACATATGCTAAAGCTCACGATTACACCGGAAATCGATCGGATGCTGAGCATTATACAACGCAAACAAAGAGCCGCCGAAACCGTCCTCTGCTACGGGCGCGTGATTCATTTCATGGCTACTCCGCTTATGTCCAAAGAGGAGAATAAGCACGGCGGCATGGTGATCGTTATACAGGATATGACGGAAGAAGAGAAGATCCGCAGCGAATTGAGCCATGTCGAGCGCCTGTCGCTCGTCGGACAGATGGCGGCCGGAATTACACATGAAATCCGGAATCCAATGGCTGTAGTGCGGGGATTTCTGCAGCTGATGCATGAGAAATGTCCGCCCGACATGGAATCCTACTTCCAGATTGTGATGGAGGAGCTGGACAGGGCGAACGGTATTATTAATGATTTTCTGTCGCTTGCACGCAGCGGGCTGCCGACCAAAGAAGATGTCAATCTGCATGTGCTGCTTGATGAGCTCGCACCGCTGCTCTGGGCGGACGCCAACCTGCGCGGCCAGAGCGTAGAGCTGAAGCTGTGCGAATCGCTGCCGGCTTTGCGTTTGAACAGCAAGGAAATCAAGCAGGTCATCCTTAATCTGGGACGTAATGGGATGGAAGCGATGCAGCCCAAGGGCGTTCTGACTCTTGAGACCCGGTGTGCTCTTGGCAGAGCCGAGCTGTTGGTCAGGGATACAGGCAGCGGGATGACGGAGACGGAGCTCGGCAAGCTGTTCACCCCCTTTTTTACAACCAAAGAACAAGGGACGGGCTTGGGGCTTCCGCTGTGCCTCAGCATTATTGAACGTCATGGCGGGACGATTACCGTCGAATCCGCACCTGGAGCAGGTACAGTCTTTACCGTCTCCCTGCCCTGCGAGGCCGAGTGAAGAGGCCGTTCTCCTTCAGCGAAAAGCCGCTTGGACTGTGACGCATTCGCTTGACTTTGCACGGGTATCTTGCTTTCAGAGAGTGGGACTGTATAATAAAGTTAGTAATATAGCAAAGGAGAGTGCCAACCATGTCCATGTCTTTTGACCAATATATGAGAGATACCATTCAGCCGATGCGTGACGATCTGACCAACATCGGGTTCACCGAGCTTACAACGCCGGAAGCAGTGGAAGCTGCGCTCCCGGGAGCCAAAGGCACTGCGCTTGTCGTCGTCAACTCCGTGTGCGGCTGCGCCGCCGGTCAATGCCGCCCTGGCGTGGCCCAGGCACTGCAGAGCGACGTTCAGCCTGACCATCTGTTCACGGTGTTTGCCGGACAGGATAAGGAAGCAACGGCCAAAGCCCGCGAATATTTCGCTCCCTACCCGCCATCCTCGCCATCGATCGCTTTGATGAAGGATGGAGAACTCGTGCACTTTATCGAGCGCCATGGGGTCGAGAATCGTTCGGCCGCTGAAATCGCCGCTGAGCTGAAGGATATTTTCGAGCAATACTGCCAATAAACAGCGAAGCTATAGATTCCTGCGTCCCGCGGCACCGTCAGTTCGGTGCCGCGGGATTCTTTGTTTCCGGATTTGAACTTAAGATGAGAGGAAGTGAATGTTCGTGGGCATGCAGCGCGAAATTATCGAAGCGCTTGGAGTAAAGCCGGAGATCGAAGCCGAATCGGAGGTTCGGAAGCGGGTTGATTTTCTGAAAGCCTATCTGCTCGAGTCGAACGCCCGTGGGCTGCTCATCGGCATTAGCGGCGGTGTGGACAGCGCTGTGGCGGCGTCCCTGTGCAAGAGGGCGACGGATGAGCTTGCCGTACAGGAAGGGCAGAGCTATATGACGCTCGGCGTTTTTCAGCCCTATGGGGAGCAGGAGGATATTGAGGACAGCTACGCTGTGGCGAAGGCGCTTGGCCTGGAGCATACTGTGGAGACGAATATCGGGGATGCGGTTGACGAAATTGCCCTGGAGACGGAATACGCGCTGAAGGCGCTCGGGCAGCACCGCCATTTGACGCATCAGAGCAAGGGGAATGTCAAGGCCAGAATGCGAATGACAGTGCAGTATGCGCTGGCCTCCGAGAACCACTTGCTTGTCGTGGGCACGGATCATGCTTCAGAGGCGATCGCCGGTTTCTATACCAAATGGGGAGACGGAGCCGTGGATATCGCGCCGCTGCGCACCCTGAACAAGCGCCAGGTACGGAAGCTGGCCGATTATCTGGGCGTTCCGGCCGGCATTATCGCCAAGACGCCGACCGCCGGGCTGTGGCCAGGGCAGAGCGACGAAGCTGAGCTGGGCGTAAGCTACGAGGATAACAGCGATTATCTGGAGGGGCGGACTGTGAAGCCCGAGATCAGTCAGCGGCTGGAGGATCACTACCGGAGAACGGTTCACAAGCGAAGCACCATCCCCGGTATATGAACCTGTGGAGCCGTCTCCCGCGCCGCCGCAGCTGTCTGCGGCAGGCCGGATCACGGATTACGGATGACCGGGGATGAGAGCGGGAAGAAGGACGGAGGGATACGGGGGCGGACCAATCAAAATCACCGTAGAATACGCCTGCGTATTCATGTCCTCCGGCTTCCCGGTAAAGGTGCGGCGCATAAGGATGCTGTCAAGCGTTAACCCAAGTCAAGCGAAGATCACGCCTTTAGCACGCGGCGGATAAAAGCCCGGGTGGCTTCTATGGCCTGCTCCAGCTGCGGGGTGGTGCCAGTGAAAGGGTGAACCGTTCCGAAGGTATGATTGCCTCCCGGAATTTGCACCCACTCGATGTCCGGGCGGACAGCCGTCAGCTGCTCCGAGCCCTGGCGCAGCCGGGCACTGTCCTCACTTCCCTGAATCAGGACGACCGGGAAGGCCGCCTTCTGCATGCGCTCCACAATCCGGTAACGCTCCTTCTGAAGCTCCAGGTCCTCCAGGATCACGGCATCCAGCGGCATCTGCTGGCCGGTCCGGCCGTTCAGGACATAGGCGCGTCCCTTCTCGCGCATATCCCGCTTCTGCTGATCCGTGAACAGATCGAGATCGGTTACGCCGTTCCAGGAAATGACGCCTGCAATTTCTCCGGGATGGTCCAGCGCATAGACGAGGCAGTCTCCGCCGCCGCGGCTGTGGCCGAGGAGAAAGAGCGGAAGAGCGCCCAGCTTGGGATGCTGGCTTAAATAGGAGAGCAGGACATCCATATCTTTAAGCTCGCGGTCGTATGTATTGCGGGCGAACTTCTCAAGCTCGGTGAAGGTCTGGAAATCATCTCCGATTCCGCCATGGGAGAAATTGAAGGTTACGACTTCATGGTTCAGACTCAGGCTGTCAGCGGCATAGGGGAACATTCCCCAATCCTTGAAGCCTTTGTAGCCATGGGCAATGACGATCAGCGCCTTCGCTTCACCCTGTGAAGGGAAACGGGTACATCTTAGTACGGCTTCATCTCCTGCCGGCAGTTCAAATTGAATGCCTTGACTCACGAGAAGCCTCCTCTCTGAATAACAATTGCGTTATGCCGCAGCCGGTTTCCCCTGGCAGGGTCATGGACTTTGGCATGGAATTCTTTTAAAATATAAGAATTTCGGTAAACTTATCTTTATCCTAACCATAGCAGAAAGTTGAGTTGAACACTATAGCAGCAGATGTCAATTCCCTAATTCCATATGGGGAAAAAAGAGGAGCGTGTACGCTTGATCTACGGAATCGGTCACGATGTGCTGGAATTGAAACGAATCTCCGGACTGCTTGAGGGCAGGCTCGGAGAACGGTTTGCCGCCCGGACTTTGACCCCCGGCGAACTTGCGTTGGGAGAGAGCCGGGGCGGGCTTACGGCCGAATTCGCTGGAGGACGATTCGCCGCCAAGGAAGCGGTCGTCAAGGCGTTCGGCTGCGGAATAGGCAGTACGATGGGATTCACGGATATTGAAGTTCTTCCGGACCCGGCGGGACAGCCGAAGGCGGAAGTGTCGGAAGAAGCTATGAAAAGGCTTATGCTGCCTGCGGGCTACCGCTATACGATCCATCTGACCATTACGCATACCCGGGAGCTGGCGTCGGCCTTTGCCGTGGTGGAGCAGCTGGAGGACGATCGGGGTCCCTGGGACTAAATGCAGATGCGAAAAATACAGACAGAGCAAGGAGAATCGGCATGACACTGGATGAGAGGAAGGAAGCGGGCGGAGAGGAGAACGGAGTCTTCTTCAGCATGCAACTGCTGGAGTGGTACAACGAGCAGAAGCGGGATCTGCCCTGGCGGCGCTCCCGCGATCCCTACAAGATTTGGGTGTCGGAAATCATGCTGCAGCAGACGCGGGTGGATACGGTGATTCCTTACTTCAACCGGTTCATCGAACGCTTCCCGACCATCGATGCCCTGGCTGAAGCGCCGGAGGAAGAGGTGCTGAAGTCTTGGGAGGGCCTGGGGTATTATTCCCGGGCGCGGAATTTGCAGAGTGCGGCGCAGCAAGTAAAGGAACTCTACGGCGGCAAGGTTCCGGATGACCGTGAGGCGGTGTTCGGTCTGAAGGGAGTCGGTCCCTATACGGCCGGAGCCATTCTCAGCATTGCCTTTAATCGTCCCGAGCCGGCTGTGGACGGGAATGTGATGCGGGTGCTCTCCCGCTTCTTCCTGATTGAGGACGATATCGCGAAGCCGAAGACCCGGATCAAGATGGAGGCTCTCGCCAAATCGCTGATCCCGGAGGGCGAAGCGTCCAGCTTCAATCAGGCGCTGATGGAGCATGGCGCGCTGACCTGCACGCCGAAGTCGCCGCGCTGCCTCGTCTGCCCGGTCATGGAGCGTTGCGCCGGGCGGCTTGCGGGCGTCGAGACGGAGCTGCCCGTCAAGACCAAGGCCAAGCCGCCGCGCCCCGAAGAGCGGCTGGCGGCTCTTGTGGAGGGCCGCGGCAAGCATGCGGGCCGGGTGCTGATCCGGCAGCGGCCGGCCCGCGGGCTTCTCGCCCGCATGTGGGAGCTGCCGCATTGGCCGGCGCCTGGCGAGGCTGGCGCCGCCGGGAGCGGGCGGCCGGGCGAAGCGGCCGCGATGGACCGGCTGCGCCGGTCCCTGGCCGAGGCCGGGGTGGCAGCCCGGCCGGAGGCGCATATGATGGCTGCTGAGCATACGTTCAGCCATATTCACTGGACCCTGCAGGTATACCGCTGCAGGGAAGAGGAGCTTCCGCAGCCGATGGCGGCGGAAGCGCGGGGCTTGTACGCCGCCGGCGGCGATGCGGCGGCGGGAGGAGATGCGCCGGGCGGCGAGCCGGCGCTGTTCCTGCCGGGCGCAGAGCAGCCCGGCCTCTTCGCTGACGAAGGCGGAGCCGAGGAAGAACGGCCGGACATGCGTTGGATCGGCCGGGAGGACATGGCGAATTACGCCTTCCCGAACGTCTTTCTGAAGCTGCTGAACGCTTACTTTGACGGTCAGGAGGCGGCTTTCCGCCGCTGAGCCAGCCGGTCGGGTCGGTGTCTCTCATAAGCACGCGCCCGCTGAAGCGGCCTGCTGACGGCTCCGCCGTAGCAGACACAGCGGGGAGGCGCAGTGGTCTGAATAATGAATACAGCGGCAGCCCTGGACAGAAGTCCAGGGCTGCCGCTGTTTGTCTGAAATCCCTTATAACAGCCCGTGCAGTTCATGCATTGGACGCAGAATGTTCTTCCTGATCGTCTCCGCCGCTTTACCGGCATCTTGAGCTTCCAGGGCGGCGATAATTTCCGCATGCTCTTCCGCCGAAGTCAGGGAAGCGGTCATTTTTTCCTTGAGAAAGACATACTTGAACCGCTGAATATGCACCTGCAGCGAGGCGTTGAAAGATGCGAGATATGGATTGTCGGCAGCTTCCACAATGAAGTTATGAAAAGCCTCGTCCGATTCCATCGCCTGAAAAGGCTGGCCCGTCCGAATGGCTTCCTCGAAGGAAGCGTTGAGCGCCCGCAGCGACTCAATCTGACTGCTCGTCAGGTTTGGCGCGGCCTGTTCCGCTGCAAGCGCATGCAGGGCTGCCAGCGTCGGGTACATCTTGAGGATATCGTCTTTCTGTATGATGGTGACGCGTGTTTCTTTGCCGGGCTGCATGGTGACGAGCCCCTGCATTTCCAGAAGCTGCAGCGCTTCCCGGATCGGGGTACGGCTGACGGCCAGGGACTCCGCAAGCTCGGCATCAAGCAGCTTCTCTCCCGGCTGCAGCGTTCCTTCGATAATCCAGCGTTGGAGTTGAGAGAAAGCGCGCTCCTTGGCGGATAAGCGGATGGGGGAGGCAAAATTTTTCGGCACAGGCAATGGAGACAACTCCTAACAGGATATTCTATATGCAATATACCGGATATTGATGAGGCCCGCAAGAAAAGCACTAGCTTCATCGGGAAAAGAAAAAACACTTGCAATCAATATATGTATGCGATATATTGCATACAAAACTAATCCATTTGAGTCATGGGAGATGAAGAGTGTGCCGGATAACCGGGATTTAAGAATTCGAAGCAAAGTCATCAGCGAGGGAGTAAACCGTGCGCCGAATCGGGCGCTGCTGCGGGCGGTAGGATTTACAGATGAGGATTTCAAGAAGCCGATGATCGGCATCGCCAGCACATGGAGTGAAGTCACACCTTGCAATATTCATATCGATCAGTTGGCTGTGGCGGCGAAGAAAGGGGCGCAGGCGAACGGAGGAGCGCCCTTGATTTTTAATACCATCACAGTCTCGGACGGCATTGCCATGGGTCATGAAGGCATGACCTTCTCGCTGCCAAGCCGCGAAGCGATTGCGGATTCCATTGAAATCGTGACGAATGCAGAACGGTTTGACGGTCTGGTTGCGATCGGCGGATGCGACAAGAACACCCCGGCCTGTCTGATGGCTATCGGGCGCATGAATCTTCCTGCCATTTACGTCTACGGAGGGACCATTCAGCCCGGACAGCTGGAGGGTGAGAAGATTGATATCATCAGCGCATTTGAGGGCGTTGGAGCGTATCATGATGGGAAGATTACGGAGGAAGAGCTTCATCGGGTCGAGTGTCATGCATGTCCGGGGGCCGGCTCCTGCGGAGGCATGTATACGGCCAATACGATGGCGGCGGCGGCTGAAGCGCTGGGAATCAGCTTGCCATACTCCTCATCCAACGCCGCCGTCTCAGAGGGCAAAGCGGCCGAATGCGAAGAAGCGGGCAGGATGGTTATCAAGCTTCTGGAGAAGGGCATTTATCCGAAGGATATTTTAACCAGGAAAGCCTTTGAAAATGCGATTACTCTCGTTATGGCTCTCGGCGGCTCGACCAATGCGTTCCTGCATTTGATCGCCATTGCCCATTCGGTCCAGGTAGAGTTAAGCTATGATGATTTCGAACGGATTCGCCGGGCGACCCCGCATATTGCCGATCTCAAGCCAAGCGGCAGGTATGTCATGCAGGATTTGAATGAAATTGGCGGTGTTCCCGGCGTGATGAAGCTTCTGCTGGAGCATGATATGCTTCACGGGGATTGTATGACGGTTACGGGAAAGACGCTGGCGGAAAATTTGGCGTCCGTGCCTCCGCTGGCCGACCATCAGGAGATCATTCGTCCACTCGACCGTCCAATTAAACCGACAGGGCCTCTGGTTGTGCTTAAGGGGAATTTGGCGCCCGAAGGAGCTATTGCCAAAATGTCAGGCATCCGCCAGACCCGTTTTATCGGCCCTGCCCGGGTCTATGACAGCGAAGAAACGGCGACCCAGGCGATCCTGAACGATGAAATCCGCAAAGGCGATGTGCTGGTGATCCGGTATTGCGGTCCCAAGGGGGGGCCTGGTATGCCGGAGATGCTGTCGGTGACAGCCTTGATTGTCGGCAAGGGACTCGGTGAAGAGGTGGCGCTTATTACCGACGGCCGTTTCTCCGGCGGTTCACACGGCTTCGTAGTCGGACATGCCGCTCCTGAAGCGCAGGTTGGAGGGCCGATCGCGTTTCTTCATGAGGGCGATCTCATCACGATCGACAGCGAGACGCAGGAGATTTCCTTTAAGGTTACCGAGGAGGAGATGGAGAAACGCTCCATGGACTGGGTTCAGCCGCCCCTTAAGGCCAATACGGGGGCTCTGGGCAAGTACGCCCGGCTCGTGTCATCGGCGGCCCAAGGCGCAGTAACCGACCTGTTCGGGCAGGCTGTGGATATTCGATCTAAATGAAGATGGCGTAAACGCCAAACGCCCGGGCTCCTTCAGGAGACCCGGGCGTTTGTATATGGATATGTCATATCCATATCTTTCGAACCCTGAGTTTACTTGGCTGCTTCGTAGAGCTTGCCGACAGCATCCCAGTTCACAACGTTCCAGAACGCTTTGATGTAGTCCGGACGTTTGTTCTGGTATTTCAGGTAGTAGGCATGCTCCCATACGTCGAGTCCGAGCAGCGGAGTTGCACCTTCCATAAGAGGGCTGTCCTGGTTAGGTGTGCTCGAAACAGCCAGCTTGCCGTCCTTCACGCTAAGCCAGGCCCAGCCGCTTCCGAAGCGGGTGGTAGCTGCAGCGGCGAAGTCTTCCTTGAATTTCTCGAAGCCGCCGAGCTCGCTGTCGATGGCTGCAGCCAGTGCACCGGTCGGTGCGCCGCCGCCGTTCGGTCCGATGATCTCCCAGAACAGAGAGTGGTTGGCATGTCCGCCGCCATTGTTGCGTACGGCAGTACGGATAGCTTCCGGTACAGCGTCCAGATTGGAGATCAGGTCTTCGAGGCTTTTGCCTTGCAGTTCGGGTGCCTTTTCCAGCGCGGCGTTAAGATTGGTCACGTATGTGTTGTGGTGTCTGTCATGATGAATTTCCATCGTCAAAGCGTCGATGTGCGGTTCAAGTGCGTCTTTTGCGTAAGTCAGTGATGGTAATTCAAAAGCCATGGAAAAATCCCTCCTGAAATGTAATGGACTTCGTATACCTCATATTAAAGCGCAATTGGAAAGAGAATGCAACACTAAACATACATTTATGTTTAAAAAGTAAAATGTCCCGACGGGACGCCAAAAATCTGCCACACACTATGTAAACACTATGTTAACAATGCGCAAATTTTCTGAAAGCGGGTGTTTTCCGACTAATATTTTCCTGAAAGATGAACAATTTGCATAAACTGCGATGTATACGCTTACTATTAAGCGCTTTCAAGAGAAAATGGGTGATATCGAGAGAATTATATGCTTTAATAGTAGTAAAAGCAGGTATTCCTCGTTATTTGATGCTTTTTTCACCCTTCGGATTATAAAGGGAACTCCTTCTTTTTGTAAAACTCAAAGCCATAGAAAAGGGAGACTGTAAAGAATGCACGTTCGTTCCTTTCAATTAAGCGATGTTAGTCAAGTGACTGAGCTGCTGCAGACCGCCTTGTCCGAAGAGTGTTTCGAGAATACCATGGAGCCTTTCTCCAGACAGCTGTCCTGGGATTCCGATCTCATTGTCGTTGCCGAAGAGGAAGGGGAAATTATCGGAACACTGATTGGAACTATTGAGAAAAATTATGGCTGTTATTTCCGGATTGCGATCCATCCCGATTATCGCCGCAGAGGAATCGGCAAAGGTCTGGTATCGGCTATGGAGAGCAGATTTCAAGCCCGCAAGGTCCACGGCATTTATATCGTCGGCGACGAGCACAATGCGGCCGCTCTTCCGTTGTACGAGGCAATGGGATATGGAGAGAATCAAATCTTCAAATCGGTGCGCAAGCTGAGCATCGTCGGAGCCTAGGACAATAGGCATTACGAAAGCGGAAACATTCGCCATATATGTACTTACAGTGGAAGCCGAACGGTGGCTTTCCCTCTATTCTTGGGCATATCTCCCCTCAATGATTGCAATGAGGCGGCGGATATGCTTTTCTATTGTTAGCCGTATGGGATGCGGCTTAAGTGGGAGGGGATAAAATTGCCGGATCCGGGTGAGGAATACGCATCCTTCCGCAAGCGCAGCGACCGGGCGACGAGACTTCAGAGGCATCAGTCCTCGCCGGGCAGAAAATTCAGCACAGGGCTTAAAGAATGGCTGATTATGGCCGTGTCGGTCTTCGCCGTCATGTCACTGCTGAATCTGTTTGTCTTCAATATATCTATGGTCAAAGGACATTCCATGCAGCCGACGCTGTACGAAGGCGAGCGGCTGTTCATCAATAAAATTGCCCTGTCCTTCGAGAGGCCGAAGCGGGGCGACGTGATCGTGCTCCACGATCCCAGCTCGGGTCCAAGCCGCAAGGAATACCTCGTCAAACGGGTTGTGGCCATTCTCGGAGATGTGGTGGAAGTGCGGGATCACAAGCTGTATATTAACGGAAAATCGGGTGAGGAGCCGTATGTCGATACGGTGATCGAGGACGAGGATTTCGCCCCGGTGACAGTAGGCAAGGACCAGTTCTTTGTCATGGGCGACAATCGTCATGCCGGAGCGAGCAAGGACAGCCGCTATTTCGGCGCAGTTCCGCTGGACCTGATCGTCGGTCGGGTATCCTTCATTTGGTGGCCTTTATCCAAAATACACGCGCTGTAACAGGCGCGGCACTTGCCTGAAGGAAAGGAGGCGTAAGGATGGACATCATGAAACATGCAGCGTATGCGCCCCCGTATTCCAGGTGGGAAGAACTGAAACGCGAAATCCAGCAAGCCGCGCCGGAGCTTGGCATTGACGAAATTGGATTTGCGACGGCTGAGCCTTTTCTTTTTCTGAAAAATATACTGCAGGAGCACCGGGACAAGGGCTATGATTCCGGCTTTGAGGAGTTGGACCTGGATAAGCGCACTGTCCCGGCCCTTGCGGAGGGACAGCCGATGTCCATTATCGCGGTAGCCGTTGCCTATCCCTCCAAGATGGACAACCCGCCGAAATCGGAGCCCGGGCTGCGCCGGGGCATCCTGGCAAGGTCCGCTTGGGGCCGCGACTATCATCTCGTCCTGCGGGATGCGCTGAAGCGGCTTGAGGACTTCATCCGGGAGCGGGTGCCGGACGCCGTCATGGAGAGCATGGTCGATACCGGCGTGCTTGTTGACCGGGCGGTCGCGGAGCGTGCAGGCATCGGCTTTAGCGGGAAGAACTGTTCTATTATTTCGCCGACATTAGGTTCTTGGATTTATCTTGGCGAGATGGTCACGAACCTGCCCTTTCCGCCGGATACGCCGGTTACCGAGGGCTGCGGGTCCTGTACCAAGTGCATCGATGCCTGTCCGACAGGAGCCCTGGTGGGACCGGGACAGCTGAACGCTCAAGCCTGTGTGTCGTATTTGACGCAGACCAAGGGCTTTCTCGATGAGGGCTACATGGCCAAAATCGGCAACCGCCTGTACGGGTGCGATACATGCCAGATCGTCTGCCCCCATAACCGGGGGAAGAACTGGCAGCAGCATCCCGAGCTTGCGCCCGATCCGGAGCAGGCCAAGCCGCTGCTGCTGCCGATCCTTGACCTCAGCAACCGTGAGTTCAAGGAGAAATTCGGCAGCAGCGCGGCGGCCTGGCGCGGCCGCAAGCCAATCCAGCGCAACGCGGTAATCGCGCTGGGCAACTTCAAGGACGCGTCAAGCGTTCCGAAGCTGGCCGTAGTGCTGCGGGAGGACCCGCGTCCCGAGCTTCGCGGATCGGCGGCCTGGGCGCTTGGCCGGATTGGCGGCCGGGAAGCGCTTGCGGCGCTTGCGTCGGCGCTTCAAACCGAGCAGGACGAAGAGGCGCTGGCGTATATACGCCGGGCTGCGGAAAACCTTACGGGAGCAGGGAAAAACCAGCCCGATGGTGAATAAGGATAAGTGTGGAATTTCCAATTGCTGTCCAGTTCTTGAAATGCTATGATAGATTCGCATGCTTGACGCGCATGCATGCCAGAATACAACTTTAGAGGTGGGTTCACAATGAATATCGCACTTCCTATTATTACACTGGTTGTCGGCCTTATCGGCGGCTTTTTCATCGGTGTATTTTATTTACGGAAGCAAATGACACGCATGCAGAACGATCCGGAAATGCTGCAGAAGGTCGCCAAGCAGATGGGATATAACTTGAACGGGAAGCAGATGCAGCGTGCACAGCAAATGATGAAGAATCAGAATGTAGGCGGCCGCGGTCCTGCCGCAGGCGGCAAAGGTTCGAAAAGAAAGAGCTAGCAATCCGCCTTCGGCTTCAGTTGCCCCGGCGGAAGTCAGAAAGGAAGTAATAGAATGGGCGGCGTCAAGAATTATGTGAACGGAAATGTGACGGCAAACCGCGAGAAGATCGAGTACCATGTCCAGAAGATATTGGAGCTGATCGGGGAAGATGCGGAACGGGAAGGGTTGCTTGAAACCCCCGCGCGGGTAACACGGATGTATGAGGAGATATTCGGCGGCTATTCCGTCGATCCCAGAGAGGTGCTTGGCGTAACCTTTGACGAATCGCATGAGGAACTGGTCATCGTCAAGGATATCGTCTATTACAGCCAGTGCGAGCATCATATGGCGCCTTTCTTCGGCAAAGTGCATATCGGATATGTGCCGAGCGGACGCATTGCGGGACTGAGCAAGCTTGCCCGGCTGGTTGAAGCCGTTACCCGACGCCTGCAGGTTCAGGAGCGGATCACTGCGCAGATCGCCGACATCATGGAGGAAGTGCTTCATCCGCACGGCGTTATGGTAGTGGTCGAGGGCGAGCATCTGTGCATGTGCGCCCGCGGCGTCAAGAAGCCGGGAAGCAAGACGGTTACCATGGGCGTACGCGGATGCTTCCGCGAGGACCCGGCGGCCCGCGCCGAATTCTTGTCGTTAATCAAGGAGTAAGCTTCGCATTCATCGATATTTGTATTTCGCAATGAAGGGCTTGCCCTTGCCAAGGATGTGTACGTGACGGAGAAGCCCTTAAGGGCGCTACGATCACGGCCAACTTGCAGGGCAAGCCCTTTTTTTGTATCGGAAGCTGATTAAATTATGCCGTCCTATTTCTGTGCTACCAGCATCTTATAGAGACAATCCACTCCGGCCTGAAGTATCCGTTCCTTTTCTAATAATCGTAAAAAATAAGAGAGACTGCTTGAATATCACTTGAAGTCAAATCCTCGCTTATTTCATTGGTGGTTACGTTGTAACAATCCCTTTTTACAGAATAAGTCCTTTGAGGTTTTCAATATCTCCTGCTTCGTGATCAATCCCCGTTTTTGCTTGGGCTGCCGAAGAGTCCTGCCTTCCTTCATCCTTTCACTTCCCGCCTTCCAGATTGCAACATTCTAGATCGATCATGAACCCAAGTCGATGAAGTTCTGCAAAAGCTTTTTGAGAACATTGTAAGAATGGATCGCCAGTTGGAGACAGGGAGTCCGGAGACAGGGGCAACCATTTACGATGAGATTTCTGAAAATCAGCCTAGGAACGCCTCGCTTAGCTTCAGAAATTGACGATTATGTAAGTCTGGTAGACGAAAGCCTTTTATCAAATGATTAGAAGCAATCCCTATGCGCCGGAGATATTAGCGGGATATAAGAAGCGATTGAGGGATATTCATTTCACTTATAAAGCAGCCACTCATCAGCAAAAGAACCAGCTTCAGCTGAAGATCGAGCTTCTCAACTATATGATCAACATATACTCAATAGGAACCGATCCCCATATTTCAACTGGAGAGCAATTTCGAAAGGCATACAGGCACAATTTTCAGATAATGGCGGTTTCAAAGCCGGGGCAGCCGATCGCTGCATTCACTAAAACATTTGGGGTAGCGGCGTTCATTCTATTGCTGTCTTCCTTTGCCGGTTTGTTCACTGACCGTAAAAAGATAATCAAGGCAGCCCCATCCACGGCGGATCATCCGGTCAGATGAACATAAAAACATCATAAGGAGAAGTAGTATGGCCGCATAATGCAAATAAATGTCCCGCAGGATGCCTGTGAACTTGGCCCTGCGGGACAGGCGATTTCCTAATAAGGCTTCCAGGCGAGCTTGCTAGCGGCATCAAACCGCTCCGATACATACGGCCAATTGACAACCTTCCACCAATCTTCGATGTAGGCGGCACGGTTGTTCTGGTGCTTCAAATAGTAAGCATGCTCCCAGACGTCCAGCGCCAGCAGGGGAACGACGTCCCATTGCGACAGATTCTGATGTTTCTCGGCTGTGAGAATCTCCAGTCTCCGGCTTCGCGGGCTCCAGACGAGAATGGCCCAACCTCCGCCCTCTACCTTCTCTGCGGCCGCGCTGAACTGCTTCCTGAAGGCGTCATAGCTTCCAAAATCGCGCTCGATTGCGGCAAGCAGGGCTCCTGTCGGGCGTCCTCCGCCCTGGGGAGACATTTCATCCCAGAAGATCGTGTGCAGATAATGCCCCGCACCGTTAAAGGCAAGCTCCCGTTCCCAATGCTTGACGAGATCGAAGTTCCCGCTCTTCCGGGCTTCGGCCAGCTTCTTCTCCGCCGTGTTCAGACCGTCCACATAGCTCTGATGATGCTTGTCGTGATGAATCCGCATCGTCTTCTCGTCGATGTAGGGCTCCAGCGCATTGTAGGGATAAGGCAGTGGGGGCAGCTTATGCTCCCCGATCGGCACGTAGGTCTTGTCTCTCGCATCGGATGGCTCTGCGGCCGATATGTTAACCGCAGCGTCGTCCGCAGGAGAAGCATTCTCCGAATCGTCGCGGCTCAGGCCGGCCGTCGCGCCTGCAGGCCTTGTGCCGTTCAGGATGCACAGCAAATATTCGGACTCGCGGGCGGAACGGGTGAAGCAGATCTCTGCCGCCTCATCCCGTGAGCTGCCGAAGTCTTCCCGAAGAGAGTCCAGCTGCCGAATCCACTCGCGCGATTGCCCGGCAGCGGCCAGGGCAAGAGCTTCGGCTGCCGCATAATCAGGACTCCCGGGAGCGGTAGCCGAGGCGCCGGACTCCAGCAGCTGGCGGGCGCCGCTCTCCGTTGCGCTGAAGACGGCCGCCCAATCGTCAAGGAGCTTCACGTAAGGCTCCTGAAGCCCGGGCACGGCAAGTCTGACCAGCGCCGTGTTGTATTGCTCTTGTTTTTTCCAGAATGCAATATCCTCGAGCACGCTCGCCGCGGGCGGCAAGCCCAATTCATACCCCATATCATACAGCCCTCCCCTATTTATAGCTTTCCTTACAGAATATGAGGGGGCGGGTTTGTACTATGAGGGGTTTGTCATTTCTGATGCTGCTCGGCCTTTGCGGCTTGGGCCAGCGGCACATTGCTTAAGAAGGCAGAAACCCGGCGGAGATATTCGCGGGAGTGTTCCCGGAAGATCAGCTCATGATGAGAGTCCTTGACGATCCAGGAATCGGAGTACGGATTGGTCTGGTTCGCCGCCAGCTTCTCGGCAATTTCGTAAGGCGCCTTCTCATCCTCGGTTCCGTGAATGAACAGGATCGGGAAGGGGTAGTCTTCGCTCTTCACCTTGCTGTACGGAATCTGATTCAGGGCCGTACCGTTCAGAACAGGGAAGAGCAGCTCCATGATCTCGAGAGAAGGATGCCGGGGGAGATCGATATTCTGCCGGATGTTATGGTAGAGCGTATCCGGCTCCAGCAGGAAGGTGCTGTCCAGAATCATGGCATCGACATCCTTGGTCAAGAGTCCTGTCTGAAGGGCGGTGCCCGCACCCATCGAGAAGCCCCAGACGACGATCTCCGTGGCTCCGCGCTGCTTCGCAAGCTGGACCGCTCCGAGAAGCTCGCGGGATTCTTTTTTGCCGCCAGTGGCGACATCTTTATTCGTCTGCGAGGCGAACCCGTAGTCGAACATGATCACATTGAAGTTCAGCCGGTGCGCGTAGTGGGCAAGATCGTACATCGGAATCCACGATTCCTCGCGGTTGGCGCCGTAGCCATGGCTGAACACAATTGTCTTGGTAGAGTGGCCGGAAGGAATATACCAGCCCTGAATGCTCCGGCTGCCGTCGCTGGATTTAAACGTGATGTCCTCATAATCCAGGCCCTTGGCGAGCTTCGGATTGGAGTACAGCGGCGCGACGCTCGGATTGGACAGCACCCAGGTAATATAGCCGTGCAGCGAAACGAAGCAGAAGCCCAGGAAGAAGAACACGGATAACAGGAGCGCCACGATAATATGCTTAAAACGGATCATCCGCAGTGATAGCTGCGGCGGCTGTTCGGTCTGGGGGCCCAGCGGGGGCGGGGAGACCGTTCTGCCAGCGCGTTGGTGTATAAGGTCCATAAGTCTCTCTCCTAAAAGTTTTTGCTAGGGATGCTTCTCTGAATCAGCTTCGGCAAAAACTCGCATCGGAAGCATAGGCTAAGTTTTTGCTAGGGATGCTTCTCTGAATGAGCTTCGGCAAAAACTCGCATCGTAAGCATAGGCTAAGTTTTGCGAGGATAGGCATCCCCGCTTAATCTGCGAGCAGAACTCGCATCGGCGGCTGCCTAGCATCAATCGATAACACACTGATTTTCTAGGCTGATTCATTTGCATTTCTAATCTAATCGTAGGATGACGTTTACGCAAAGTCAATGAATCTCCTTCATTTGTAATGGAACTGTAAACTCGAAAGCCGGGACTTCCGGCACAGTGATTAGGCTGGACATTTTGCGGACATTTGCTAAGATAAAAGAGATTAGAAAATATGTAACCGTGTTTCATATAATGAAACATGAAGGGGAGAAACCTCGTGGAGGATGATCGGAAGCTAACGGTGCGCGCCGTGGAGCGCGCCCTTGATATTTTACTCTGCTTCACGCAGGGAAGCGACCTGAGCCTGACGGAAATTTCAACGTCGATCGGGCTGCATAAGAGCACAGTGCACCGGCTGCTGACAACGCTGGAGGATAAGGGCTTCCTCAGCCGCGACGCCGGGACGGAGAAGTACCGGCTCGGTATCCGCATCTGGGAGCTGTCGACCCATCTGCCGGTGTCGGAGAATCCGGGCACGCTGCTGCTCCCGGCGATGGAGCGCCTGCGGGACCGGCTGGGCGAGACGGTCAGCCTGTACCTCAGAGACGGGCTGGAGCGGGTCCGCATCCAGGCCGTGCAGAGCAACCAGGCGATCCGGCGCGTCGCCCAGATCGGCGCCAGGCTCCCGCTGACGGTGGGAGCCTCCAGCAAGGTGCTGGCCGCCTATGCGCCAGCGGAGGTGCAGCAAGAGCTGCTGGAGTCGGAAGACTGGCCGTCTTCCGTAGATCGCCAGCGCTATGCGGAGCAGCTGAAAGAAGTGCTCCGGGCCGGGTACGCGACGAGCTTCGAGGAGCGCGAGCCGGGCGCAGCTGCGGTAGCTGTACCGGTCTTCGGGCGCAGCGGCGAACTGGCGGCCGCCCTCTCGCTGTCCGGGCCTGTAAGCCGGCTGTCGATAGAGACACTGGCCGACTATGCCGCCGAATTACAAGAAGCGGCGGTTGAAATGGGCTTTATGGTTCCATAATAGGCTTCGCAACCTTTCCATCTGTCCTTCGTCTATACAAATACCAAATACAGGAATTGGAGAGGTCAGATGAAAGTTTTCATGCGATGGATGCTTGTTCTTGTTATGATTGCGGGATGTTGGGGCAATAGCGTCGCCGCCAGCGCAGCCCCACGGATCTCCGGCTATGATACAACGGATATGTACCCGGTTTCCGGAAGTGCTGCGCTTCTCGTGGACCATGCGGCGGATACGGTAATGCTGGCTGATCTCCCGACCGGACGGTTCACGAAGATTCCGGTGAGCGCAGCCGCTGTGCTTGACATCAAGGCGCTTCGGCAGCCGGACAAGATCATTCTTTTGCAGAAGTCAGATATCAATCAGGTAACGAAGATCGTGCTGTCTTATCAGGGACGGGTGCTCTCCAGGAGCTGGATTCCGCTGAAGCTGGCGGACGGCGATCATGTCAAATGGACGGCTCCCGCCGGAAAGGCGAAGGAACGCATTATGGTGCAGAACGGGAATGTTTTTCGCCTGTACCAGTCTCCCTGGAGACAGCCGAGCGTTACCTATGACGCCAAGCTTAGCGACGAGCGGTTCGAGTATGTCAGTGTGATCGATTGGGACTTCCAGGGGTATCCCTACCTGGCTGTGAAATATATGGCGCAGGGTATCATGAGCGAGTATTACTGGGTCAAGACGGTCAATCTGTATACGAAAAAAGAAACCCTGTTCGACGATTTCATCACCGATGTCGGCGTATCGCTTAAGGGGGCAAAGGCGGAGATTTACACCTCGAATGTGTATGATTCCGTATATAACCCGGTTCCGGCCAATCTGGTCCGGCCCAAGGCGGGCGATATTCAGCCGTACTATCAGTCGGTCGATATCGACCGGGGAAAGAAGGCTAACGTTCTGGAGGGCGTGTTCGCGGCGAATGACGACGGCGGCGGATGGAAGACGGTTCTCGTTAACGGCCGGTTGTTCGTCGGCGATCTGATGCAGCGCTCCTGGTCTCTGTATGGGGAGGGCGGCGCCGTCATTGTCCGCAATCTGAGCTGGCCGGGAGAAGGTGCAGCCCGCTTTGCCGGATATGCTCCGGAACGGAGGATCGCTTATTTCCTGGAGTATGCTGCGGGCAAGCCGTCGATTGCGGCGGTTTCGATTAAGTAGGACCGGATTATTGTTATCATGTGTTATAGGCAAAAAGAAAAGCGCGGCCCCACATGGGGTCGCGCTTATTTGGCTAATCCTTATACCGATCTTCGCTTACTCAGCCGGCGCAGTCTCAGGGGAAGCTTCCGCCAGCATCTGGCGCAGCACCGTCTGCAGGATGCCGCCGTTGCGGTAGTAGTCGATATCGACCATGCTGTCGAGCCGTGCAATAACCGGGAAGTCGAACTTGGTACCGTCTTCGCGGGTGGCGGTGACGGTCAGCTCCTGACCGGGCTGCACGTCGTTGCTCAGGCCGCTGATCGTGAAGACTTCACGGCCGGTCAGACCAAGACTGCCCCAGCTGGAGCCTTCCTGGAACTGAAGCGGCAGAACGCCCATGCCGACGAGGTTGCTGCGGTGAATCCGCTCGAAGCTCTCGGCGATTACGGCCTTGACGCCCAGCAGTAGGGTACCCTTGGCCGCCCAGTCGCGCGAGCTGCCGGTGCCGTATTCCTTGCCGGCGATGACGATCAGATTCTGACCCTCCGCCTGATAGCGCATGGAGGCATCGTAGATCGACATCACTTCATCGCCCGGCAGGCAGGTGGTCACTCCGCCTTCCGTCCCCGGAGCGACGGCGTTGCGGATACGGATATTCGCGAACGTTCCGCGCATCATGACCTCGTGGTTGCCGCGGCGGGAGCCGTAGGAGTTGAAATCCTTGCGGGCAACGCCATGCTCGCTAAGGTACTGTCCCGCAGGACTCGAAGTCGAGATATTGCCGGCAGGCGAGATATGGTCGGTCGTGACGGAATCGCCCAGCAGGGCAAGTACGCGCGCCTGATCGATGTTGGCGATGTCGGCAAGGCCGTCCGCCAGATTCTCGAAGAACGGCGGGTTCTGGATGTACGTGGATTCTCCGTCCCATTCGTACAGCTCGCCTTCAGGAACAGGGATGGAGTTCCAGCGCTCATTGGCTGTAAAGACGTTCTCGTATTTGCGGCGGAACATCTCCGGGCTGACGGACGCTTGAATCGCTTCGCGGATCTCGGCGCTGGTCGGCCAGATGTCCTTCAGGTAGACCGGCTCTCCTTGCGGGTCATAGCCGATCGGATCGTTCTGCAGGTCGATGTTGACCGTGCCCGCAAGCGCGTATGCGACAACGAGCGGCGGAGAAGCGAGATAGTTCGCCTTGACCTGCGCATGCACGCGTCCCTCGAAGTTCCGGTTGCCGGAGATGACCGCGGCGACGGTCATGTCGTTCTCGGCGACCGCCTGGGCAACCTCATCCGGCAGCGGGCCGGAGTTGCCGATGCAGGTGGCGCAGCCGTAGCCGGCCACGTAGAAGCCGAGTTCTTCCAGCGGCTCCAGCAGCCCCGCTTTGACCAGGTACTCGGTCACGACGAGCGAACCCGGCGTCAGGGAGCTCTTGACATAGCCCGGCTTGGTCAGGCCGCGTTCCACAGCCTTCTTCGCCAGCAGTCCTGCGCCGAGCATAACGCTCGGGTTGGACGTGTTCGTACAGCTCGTAATGGCTGCAATCACGACTGCGCCGGTAGTCAGCTCGCTGGTTGTTCCGTTCTTGTGGGCAACCGGCACCTTCTGGGCGATCTTCTCGTCGCTGAGGCCGTATCCTCCCTGGGCGACAGGCGTGCGGATGACGCCCTCGAAGTTCTCCTTCATCTGGGAGAGCTCGATCCGGTCCTGCGGACGCTTCGGTCCGGCAAGGGAAGGTACGACCGAAGCCAGATCCAGCTCGATCGTATCGGTGAACACCGGGTCCGGCGTATCCGATGTGCGGAACAAGCCCTGCGCTTTGTAATATTTCTCGACAAGCTCTACCAGCTCGTCGGGACGTCCTGTATTGCGCAGGTAGAACAGCGTCTCGTCGTCGACCGGGAAGAAGCCGATCGTCGCACCGTATTCCGGTGCCATGTTGGCAACCGTCGCGCGGTCGGCAAGGCTGATGTTCGCAAGTCCCGGGCCGTAGAATTCGACGAATTTGCCGACAACGCCCTTCTTGCGGAGCATCTGGGTAACGGTCAGCGCCAGGTCGGTCGCCGTTGCGCCTTCCATGAGGCTGCCGGTCAGCTTGAAGCCGATAACGTCAGGCGTTACGAAGTAGAGCGGCTGTCCGAGCATGCCGGCTTCGGCCTCGATGCCGCCTACGCCCCAGCCGACAACGCCGAGACCGTTGATCATCGTCGTGTGGGAGTCCGTCCCCACGAGCGAGTCCGGGTAGACGACGGTTTCGCCGTCAACGCTCTTGGTTGCGGCAACGGAAGCCAGGTATTCCAGGTTAACCTGGTGCACGATCCCCGTCGCCGGCGGAACGGCGCGGAAGTTGTTGAACGCTGTCTGCGCCCAGCGCAGGAAGCGGTAGCGTTCTTCATTGCGTTCGAATTCGACGTTCATATTGTATTCCAGTGCGTCGCTTGTGCCGAAAGCGTCAACCATGACGGAATGGTCGATGACAAGATCAACCGGAACGAGCGGATTGATCTTCTTGGGATCGCCGCCCGCTTTCTTCACGGTGTCGCGCATAGCTGCCAGGTCCACGACAACCGGCACGCCGGTGAAGTCCTGAAGCACGATGCGCGCCGGGATGAAGGGGATTTCCTTGCCGCGGTCAATATCGCCCGCCCAGCCGGCAATCTGCTTCACATGCTCTTCCGTGATCGCTCTGCCGTCGAATTGACGGACAGCAGCCTCAAGCAGCACTTTAATGGAGAAAGGGAGGGAGGAAATATTGCCGAGTCCTTGCTGCTCCAACGCTTGAAGATCGAAGTAGCGGTAAGTCTTGCCGCCCGACTCGAAAGTACGGCCCAGATTAAAGTAATCCTTGCTTGGCATGTATGTGCCTCCTTGTTTCATCTAATGAAACCATATTTCATAATTGTCTTTACATTTAGTATAACGGTTACAGTAGGGGGAGTAAAGTTATTTCCCTCATTTTTAATAGGAAAATTCCGCACACTTATGATTGTCCCGGGGGGCGCTCGATCATGCTGTCCGGCAGTGCCTCATATACATGTATCGGCGGCCTTCTGCCGTGAAAGCCTGGGCCGGAACTGTGGCCGAAATACGCCGGACAGCAGCAAGCTGTAGGGTGGAAATATGCGGCAAGGATATGTGGTGAGGAGAGGAGCATGACGGCAATGGAGCAGAACTGGAAGCGGACCTTGTATACGTACGTCGATCAGTGCAACAAGAGCAAAGTGGCTCCCGACACGGAGATTTATACCGGTACATTGGCGGTGGCCGGGGCCGGGGCGGAGCAGCGGGAGAGGGGGCGGCGGCTGGCGGATTGGTACGACCAGCGGGAGATTACGCCCCGGCGCTGCGAGACGGGGGTCAAGGTGTTGTCGGCCGTTGCGCGCTTCCCCGGCGAGATCTCGGCGGTAGCCGAGCTGCACAGCGCGTTTTTTTATGAAAAAGGAGGGATTGTCCACCGGGAGGACAGGATCGAGCGGGAACTGCTCGGGTTCTCTTATGATGGGGACGGTAACTGGCGGCTGCAGGAGGCTGAAAGGCATCTGCCCGAGCGCCGGTCTCCGGGGCAGTTTGAGGGAAGGCTGCCGTCAGGGATGCCTGACTACGGGTGGGATGAGTACCAGCCTTCTTTGCCGGGGCCGCTTTTGAGCCGCAAGGTGACCGGAATTTCGTCCCGGGATATCCGCTATCGCAGGGAAGATGCGGCGATGTATGCGGACCGCTGGTGGGATGGATTCAATCCGGAATTCGAAACTTTCGCGGTGGACTGCACCAATTATGTGTCCCAATGTATCTTTGCAGGGGGGGCACCGATCAACTATACTGGTAGAAGAGAAACGGGCTGGTGGTATAAAGGCTATATCGGCGGCCGGGAAGAATGGAGCTTCAGCTGGGCCGTGTCGGACAGTCTGCGGCGCTTTCTGGACGGGGAACGCAGCACCGGACTACGTGCGGAGAGGATGGAAAGCCCGCAGCAGCTTATGCTCGGAGACGTCATTCAGTACGACTGGGACGGGGACGGACGCTTTCAGCACAGCACGGTTGTCACGGCGTTCGATGCCGGCGGCATGCCGCTTGTCAACGCGCACACGGTGCCCAGCCGCCACCGCTATTGGGATTATAAGGATTCTTATGCCTGGACCGACAGAACGGTGTATCGTTTTTTTCACATTCATGATTACTTATGATCCGGAAAGAGGTTAAGGAATGGAACAAGCAAAATTGACGGTGGGTTTGGCATACGGCGGGAAATCAGGAGAGCATGAGGTGTCGCTGCAGACCGCTTTCGCCGTGATGAACGCCTTCGACTACGATAAATATGAGATCATCCCTTTTTACATCAGCAAGCAGGGATTGTGGAAGATCGGCGGGAAGCTGAACGCCCCGCTGCCCAAGCTGGAGCAACTGAAGCTGGAGGACATTCCGGTCGATACCGGCAAGGCGCTGGGCGCCGTATTCAGCGGTCTTGAAGGAGGAGAGCAGGAGGTCGACGTCATGTTCCCGCTGCTCCACGGAACGAACGGCGAGGACGGTACGATCCAGGGACTGTTCGAGATGGCGAATATCCCTTATATTGGAGCCGGAGTTCTGGCCTCCGCGGCCGGAATGGATAAGGTGGTCATGAAGAAGCTGTTCGCGGAAGCCGGTCTTGACCAGTGCAAATACTGCTATTTCAATGCGGACGCCTGGAAACGGAAGAGCCACGACCTGACCGTGAGCGTCGAGGACCGGCTCGGCTATCCGGTGTTCGTCAAGCCTGCGAATCTGGGCTCCAGCGTCGGCATCTCCAAAGCGGTGGACAAGGAAAGCTTCACTAAAGCTGTGGAAGCTGCCTTCCGCTACGATACCAAGGTGATTGTCGAGGAATTCGTCGACGCCCGTGAGCTGGAGGTCAGTGTACTGGGAAATGACGAGCCTGAGGCTTCCGTTCCCGGTGAAATCGTGACTTCCGGTGAATACTATGATTACGCGGCCAAGTATCTCGACGGCAAGTCGCAGATGCTGATCCCGGCCCCCGTTGATCCCGAGACCGCGGAGCGTCTGCGCGATCTGGCGGTAGCAGCATTCCGCGCCATTGAAGGCAGCGGCATAACGCGCGCCGATTTCTTCCTCCGCAAATCCGACGGCCGGCTTCTGATCAATGAAGTCAATACGATGCCGGGCTTCACGCCATTCAGCATGTATCCGCTGTTGTGGCGCGAGACGGGCGTCTCTTACCGCACCCTGCTGGACCGAATGATTGAGCTTGCGCTTGAACGCTTCCAATATAAGCAGAGCCTGCAATACGACAAGGAGCAATAATTGCCGAAGCAGGCATAACGCCCCGAAAAGGAGAGTTAGCTATGGGATTTCAAACGGAATTCAATTCAGTCTGCAAATTCAAGAACGAGCAGGAACTGTACGAACTGATGGAGTACGGACGCTGCAAAATGCTGAAGCAGGGCTTCCGGGTCTATCCGACCGGACAGAAGGTGATCGCCTACACGCCGGATAATACGGCTGTGGCTATTGTGAAGATCTCGGCGTCCATCGCCGAGATCAACTTTCAGGGCCATGAGGTAACGGCGGTTGAAATGGAATTGGTCCGCAAGCTTAACGAGGAGGAGTCCAGAGTCCAGACGGCGCTGGCCTACGAGATGTTCTTCGGGGAGCGCGAATGATCGTCCGCTTCGGCTATGTCGCTATGTCGACTGTGCTAAAGGACTGCTCCCCGTCGAAGACGATGACCATGGCTTCCTTTCGCAAGCTGGAGGACCGCGAAGCCGCATTGCACCGCCTGGAGAGCATTGCCCGGGAGAATCTGCATAACACGCTGAGACTGCTGAAGCATAGCCGGGCGTCGGACATCAAGGTATACCGGATGACGTCGAAGCTCGTCCCGCTCGCCACCCATCCGGAGCTCCAGGAGTGGAATCCCTTAGAGTCTTTGGCTGAGAACTTCGCGGAGGTGGGCTGCTACATCCTAGATAACGGCATGCGCGTGTCGTTCCATCCCGATCACTTCACCGTGCTGAGTACCCCCCGGTCCGAGGTGCTTGAGAGCTCGGTCCGGGATCTGCGGCATCATACCGACATGCTGCTGGCCATGGGTCTCCCCGCCACGGCGAAGAACAACATCCATATCGGCGGCGCTTATGGGGACAAGCCCTTGGCTGCCGCTCGGTTCATCCGGAATTTCGGCACGCTTCCGCCGGATATTCAGGCCCGGATTACGCTTGAGAACGATGACAAGACATTCAATGCGGTGGAGACGCTGGAGGCATGCAAGGCGCTCGAGCTGCCGATGGTGCTGGATATTCACCATCAATGGGTGAACAACGCAGGCGAAGCGCCCTGGGAGCTGTGGCCGGACATTCAGGAGACCTGGCGGACGCCGCTCGCCCGGACGGACGTTCCGGCGAATCATCCGCTTCCCCCCAAGATTCATGTCTCAAGCCCGAAGAGCATGGCCGACATTCGCAGTCATGCCGACCTCGTTGATCCGGCTCCGCTGCTGACGTTTCTGCGGAGAATAGCGGCCAACACGGAGGCGGTCGATGTCATGATCGAAGCGAAGGCGAAGGACGGAGCCTTGTTCGGGCTGATGGAGGCGCTGAAAGAAATGGCGGAGCCGGGAAGCGGCATTGCCGTGCTGGACGGGGCGACGGTTGAGATCACGGCCTAATCTTGTCCGCTACGGCGGGAGAGAGGACAAGCCGTCTTCTCCTACCCTACGTGCTGCCATCCGTATTCTTGCCCGCGCTCGTAAAAATGCAGGCAAGCTGTCCACTTGATTGTCGCTGTGAAATAAGTTACTTTGAATTAAAACCGAATTAAAATCGAATTATACCGAGTTAAGCCGGGATTACCCCAATAAGGACTATATCCAAAGGAGCATGCAAATATGGGAGAACTGCTAAGCGGAAAAAATATCGTCATCATGGGAGTGGCCAACGACCGGAGCATCGCCTGGGCGATTGCCAAGAGCCTGTCCGAACAGGGAGCTCGCCTTGCTTTTACATATGAAAGCGAACGTGTGGAAGGACGGGTGCGTAAGCTGGCTGAGACTCTCCCGGGTTCTCTGATCCTTCCATGTAATGTAACGGTGGATGAAGACATCGACAAGCTGGCGGAGCAGCTGAAGGAAGAGTTCGGCGTACTGCATGGCATCGTGCACAGCATCGCCTTCGCCAAGGGCGAGGATCTGGAAGGACGCTTTGCCGACACGTCCCGCTCCGGCTTCGCGCTGGCTCATGACATCAGCGCCTACTCGCTGGTGGCGGTCGCCCAGCGCCTGCATCCCCTCATGAAGGAGGGCGGCTCGATTCTGACCATGACGTATATGGGTTCGGAGCGCGTTATGCGCAATTATAACGTCATGGGCGTCGCCAAGGCGGCGCTTGAGGCTTCGGTACGCTATCTGGCCAGCGATCTGGGACCGGACAATATCCGGGTCAACGCTGTTTCGGCCGGACCAATCCGTACGCTGGCGGCCAAGGGCATCAGCGATTTCAACTCGATCCTTCGTGTGGTCGAGGAGAAGGCGCCGCTGCGCCGCGGAACCGACGTGGCCGAAGTCGGCGATACGGCGATGTTCCTCATGAGCCATCTGTCGCGGGGCATTACCGGAGAGGTCATTTACGTGGATGGCGGTTATCATATCATCGGCGGTTAGCCTGCGGGCCGGGCGAAACTCCCTTTCGACTTGCTTGGAGGGGGCTTTGAACACCGGCTAACAAGTTTAAGAAAGCGGTGTGTGAAGATGAGTTCTTTAACTCCTAACAGCGGCAATGAACGGGAGCCCTATGTGGTAACGGGCAAAGGCTACACGGCGGTGGCCGTCAACGCGGCGGCGAAGGCCGGCGAGTATATCAAGAGCAGACAGGGAACGATTAAAGAGCTGGGGACCAAATCCTCGGCTCAGGACCTGGTGACGGAAGTGGATAAGGGTGCCGAGACGATGATCCGCCGGCTGGTGAAGACGCATTACCCCGACCATGAGATTTTGGGCGAGGAGGGCGTAGAGCCTGGTGCGGCCGGGGTTGCCGCGGCGCTGGAGCTTGCCAAGGACAGCGAATTTCTGTGGATCGTCGACCCTGTTGACGGAACGACCAACTATGTTCACGGCTTTCCTTTCTATGCCGTATCGATCGCTCTTGCCGTGCGCGGAGAGCTGACAGTCGGCGTGATCTACGACCCGGTTCGGGACGAAATGTTCGTGGCCGAGAAGGGTAAAGGCGCCTACATGCACGGTGTCAAGACATCGGTCTCCCAAGAGAGCTCGCTTGAGGACAGCCTGATAGCGCTCGGTTTCCCGCCGGACCGCAGCTTCGCGCAGCCGGCTAATCTGGCCGGTCTGCAGTCCATCCTGCCGAAGGTTCGCGGCATTCGTGCAGGCGGATCGGCGGCCCTGCATCTCGCCTATGTGGCGGCGGGCCGGGTCAGTGGTTACTATGAGGTCGGACTCAGCCCGTGGGACTGCGCGGCCGGCGTCCTGCTTATCACCGAATCGGGCGGCAAGGTGACGGATACGCTGGGCCGTCCCTACAGCATCGCGACCCGTCATATCGTCGCCAGCAACGGACTTATCCATGAGGACATCCTGACTTCGCTGAAGGAAGGGCAAGGGACCGGATTCTAACCTGTCATGAAGGAGGCGTATGCTTCGGATGGACGAGAAGAAGGAAGAACTGGAAAGACGCTTAAGTGAAATGCTCACTGAAGGAGAGCTTGAGCGGAGCGAGCGGGAGGAACGGAAGCTTCGCCAAATCTCGCCGGAGTATGAAATCCGCATCCAGACGTCGCTGGACCCGATTGTGGAGGAGACGCTACAGTATCGGAGGTTCGGTCAAGAGCTGGACGATCGCTACGACAAGTATCTGGACCGGACGAAGAAGCGGCCGGAAGAGAGCTGAATCTCATTCCTGAATGCTGAGGGGGCCAAGGGTTCCAATCATGCGTATTTGCAAGTAAGCCGATGCCGAACGAAGCACAGGAGCAGGCTGGAAACGGGCGGGACAGGGAAGAGGATTAACCCCGCCTGCAGCATGCTTAGATACAAGAGAGGGGCCGTTCATCAATCACACAAGTGACTGATGAACGGCCCCGTTTTCATTTTGCTGATAAAAAGCTCTTGAGACAGCTCCTCATCAGGTCAACCCGTTAATTGCTCTGCTGGGCATCAGCTCTGAATCAGCAGCAAAATAATGGAGGACAGGCTGAGGCAGACACTGACGAGACACAGCACGAGCAGAGCCTGTTTATGGCTCAGTCCGGCCTTAAGCAGCCGGTAGTGCGCCTGGCTGGCATCGGCCTGATAGATGGCCTTGCCCTGCACAAAACGTTTGATGACGACAAATATGTTGTCGAAGATGGGAACGCCCAGCGCCAGAATCGGAATAAACAGCGACAGTACAGTCGCCTGCTTGAAGGCGCCGTCCAGGGCGATCACCGCCAGAATGAAGCCGAGGAAGGTGGCGCCGGCATCTCCCATGAAGATTTTGGCCGGGGGCTTGTTGTAATGCAGATAAGCCAGCGTTACGCCGATCAGGATGATCGCCATGAGAGCGGAGGCGGACTGGCCCATCGCCAGAGCGACAATGAACAGCGTTACAGCCGAAATGGCGGTCAAGCCTCCCGCAAGCCCATCGAGTCCATCCGAGAAATTAATGACCGTCGTTACGCCGAAGATCCACAGAATCGTCAGGATAAATTGCAGGAACACCGGAAGCACCAGGTATTCGCCAGAGAAGGGATTGTAGAAGCCCGTAAAGGCAATGCCGGAAGCATAGACCAGCACAGCGGCGGACATCTGGATCACCATCTTGGGAAGCGCAGGGAAATCCCGGCCCTTTGTCTTGTACCAGTCATCGATTGTGCCGATCGTAAGCAGCAGGATGCCGCCGCCGAACAGCGCGCCCGTCTTCCAGGAGAAATCGCGGGTGAACGCCAGATAGGCAATGAAGAAGCCGGCGAATATCGCATAGCTTGCGGTCAGTGGAATCGGTTCTCTATGTATTTTGCGCTCGACGTCGCGTCGGGGCTTGTCCACGAAATCAAGCCGGAACGCGAGCTTGCCGAGAGGAGGTATCAGCAGATAGACAATGGCATAGGACAGGATAAATGACAATACATATAAAATGGGAATCACCGCCTGTTAAGGATGCATGTACTCGAATTATACCACCCAGGAAGAGATGCTGTCGATTTTCGCTGCCGAATGCGATTCAGTGAAGGTCCCTGCATACGATGCTTTCTTCGAGTCTACCTTTATCGGAGACCGAATGATAGAATGAAAGAATCTTATACAAGGTGGAGGGGTATCATGATCCGTACGCATGGCAAAAGGAGAGCGGCAAGCTGCCTGCTGCTGCTTGCCTTCATACTGAGCTTCGGAGCCCTAGGGGCTTACGCGGCCGCTTCGCCCGTCACAGCGGCGTCTGCGGCGCCTGAGCCGCTGGGCATCGTCACGCTCGGAGATTCGATTACAGCCGGCTATGAGCCTGGCATGACGCTGAATTCGCAGCCTTACGGCTATTCGGAACGGCTGCTGGAGCAGGCCTGGTTCCACGGCCAGCGGGCCACGCTCGGCAACTACGGCATTCTGGGGCTGACCACGGCCGGGCTCCGCAACTATACGGCCGCCCTTAAGGACGGAACAGCCATCAGCGCAAGCGCGGTACAGCCGGGCATCTCTGATCCGCGGATGGATGAATTCGCGGCCAAGGCGGCCCAGACGAAGGCTGATCTTGCCGGCGCGAAGCTGATCGCCATTACGATTGGCGGCAATGATGTCAGCAGCCTGCTGCTGGATGCCAAAAATCTGACGGACGCCGAATTGCAGAGCCGGGTTCAGCAGATGCTGGCATCCTACACGACGAACGTCACCGCCGCTCTGGAGAATATCCGGGCGATTAATCCGACTGCCACGATTATGCTGGCTGACCAGTATCAGCCTGTGCCAAGCCTTTATGCCGGGGCCAGCTACAACAAGCTGATGAGCGCAGCGGCAAGCTTCACCCAGACAACCGACGCGCTGGCGCAGCAGGTTACACGCAACGATGCCCCTGTGCTGGTGGCGCATGTAGCTGCCCGGTTCGCCGGGCAGGAGAGCTCGCTGACGCATATTATTTCGCATACCGATTTTCACCCCACACAGCTCGGATATGAGATGATCGCGAAGGTCTTCACCGAAATGCTCTGGGGCGATTACCGGGTGCCAAGCACCTTCCTGACGGCGACGGCCTCTCCGCGTCCGATGACGATTGTAGTGAACGGAGCCGAACTCAACACGCCGAACAAGCCGGTCAATAAGGGCGGACAGAACTTTTTGCCGCTGGCCGATATTGTGAAGGCGATGGGGGCGGCCGGAACCTGGGACAACAAGACGTCCAGTGCGACGATTGTCTATGGCGGACGCACGGCCGTCATTACAATCGGCTCCAATACGATGACTGTGAACGGCCAGAAGGTTCAGGTTGCCAATCCGGCGTTTCTACAGAAGAACGGCAAGGAAGTCAAAACCTATCTGCCGCTGGCGGCTCTTGCCTCCGGACTCGGCTTTGATGTTCAGTACAGCGCGCAGCTGCGTACCGCTTTTATAAATCCTTAAATATAGTAATCCTAGAACAGGCACGCCTGTGAATTAACATTTGAAGTAAAGGTGGAGAAGAACGTTGTCTCAGGCAAAATTTAAACGGGATTATATGCTGACCATGGATGACATCGTAAGGGAGGGACATCCGGCGCTGCGCGAGGTTGCGGAGCCGGTGCCGATGCCGCTGTCGCAGGAGGACCGCGATACGCTGCACTGCATGCTGCAGTTCCTGAAGAACAGCCAGGACGAGGATTTGGCCGAGAAGTATAAGCTCCGGTCGGGCGTCGGCCTGTCGGCCAACCAGATCGGGCTGAATAAGCGGATGTTCGTGATGTACACCTCCGACGAGCAGGGACGTCTGCATGAGCATGCCCTGGTCAATCCCAAAATCATCAGCCATTCGGTCTCCATGATCTATTTGCCGGAGAGCGAAGGCTGCCTGTCGGTCGACCGCCCGATTCAAGGCTTCGTCCCGCGTTATGAGTCAGTGAAGGTAAAAGCCTATGATCTGTGCACGGAGCAAGCGGTACTGTTGAAGTTCAAGGGCTATACCTCGATCGTTGTTCAGCATGAGATGGATCATCTGGACGGCGTTATGTTCTATGACCGGATCAATCAGGAGAACCCCTTCAAGCTTCCGCCGAATGTGCCGATCCGCAGTCTGTACAACCATGGTGAAGATTAATGGAGGATTTGCGAAACAAAGCATAATTTTCAGCAACAACGTGTAAATTACAACTAAGGCGGCTGCCGCATCCCGAGGGAACGGCGGCCGTTTTTGTGCAGCATGCTCTCTCCCGTGAGCTCTCACTGATGGCAACTCTCCTGATGAGAACCTTCCTGATAAGAACTCTCCTGGTGCGAAAAAAACGCCGGCCCCGCAAGACATTCCGAATGTCTCTGCGGGGCCGGCATCTGTTATTTGTTGTGTAGTTTCCGAACGCGGAAAGCCTTAGCGTTCTTCCTTCATGGCGCGGAAGGAAGCCTCGGCCGCCTCCAGGGTGGCGTCGATATCTTCGTCGGTGTGGGCGGTGGTCAGGAACCAGGCTTCATATTTCGATGGAGCCAGATTGACGCCGCGTTCCAGCATGTGACGGAAGAAACGGCCGAATGCTTCCCCATCCGTATCCTGCGCTTCGTCGTAATTGGTGACCGGATGATTGCAGAAATGGGTGGAGAAGGAACCGCGGATGCGGTTGATCGTCAGCGGGATGCCGTGCCGCGCGGCCGATTCGGCCAGGCCGTCCGTCAGCCGGATAGCGAGCCGCTCCATCTCTTCGTATACGCCCTCGCCCTGGAGAACCTCCAGGCAGGCGATGCCCGCCGAGATGGATGCCGGATTGCCGGCCATCGTTCCGGCCTGGTAAGCCGGTCCGAGTGGTGCGACCTGGTCCATGATCTCCTTGCGGCCGCCGTAGGCTCCGATGGGTAGGCCGCCGCCGAAGATTTTGCCCATTGCCGTCAAATCCGGGATGATCTGGTCATGATTCGCGAGGCCCGCGTAGTTCTGAGCGCCGCCGTAGTGGAAGCGGAAGTTCGTGATGACTTCGTCGTAAATGACCAGGGAGCCGTTGTCATGCGCCAGCTTGCACATGCCCTCCAGGAAGCCCGGCTTCGGCATAACCATGCCGAAATTGCCGACGATCGGCTCGACCATGACGGCCGCGATGTCGTCGCCCCACTTGTCCAGCGCCTCGCGCAGTCCGTCCAGGCTGTTGAAGGGGACGGTGATGACTTCGTGGGCGATGCTGACCGGGATGCCGGCGCTGTCCGGAATGCCGAGCGTCGACGGGCCGGAGCCGGCGGCGACGAGCACAAGATCGGAATGGCCGTGGTAGCAGCCGGCGAATTTCAGAATTTTGCTCCGTCCGGTATAGGCCCGGGCCACACGGATCGTGGACATGACGGCCTCGGTGCCGGAGTTGACGAACCGGACCTTGTCCAGGGACGGGATGGCGTCTTTGATCATCTTGGCGAGTGTAATCTCAAGTTCGGTCGGTGTACCGTAGAGCACACCGTTCTGGGCGGCCTTGGTGATCGCGGCCGTGATGTGCGGGTGGGCGAAGCCGGTAATAACGGGGCCGAACGCCGCGAGATAATCGATATAGCGGTTGCCGTCTGCATCCCAGAAATAAGCGCCGGAAGCGCGTTCCATGAAGACAGGAGCGCCGCCGCCCACCGCTTTGTAGGAGCGGGAGGGGCTGTTGACGCCGCCAACGATATGCTGGAGCGCTTCCTGGTACAATTGTTCGGATTTGGAGTGGTTTAGCATAAGGGTCATCCTTTCGATTGTCGGCGCATGAGGAAGCGGGCGGCTGGCGGTTGTCCCGCCAATTCCGCCCGCTTCCCGGGGCCATGCGCCTGATTGATGCTTACGGGTGCTGCCGTGAGAGCGAAGAGTCCCGCCCCGCAGGGGCTGCCGCTACTTCGAAGCGGAAGCGGAGGGCAGTGGAGAACCGGAGACAGGCGGAGAAGCCACCGGCTCCGTATTGGCCATTGTCTCCTGCACGAACTGCTTCAGCGCATCGAGATCACTGACGCCGAGCACGGAGGCGCCCTTGACCGTCTCCTCCTTAAGCAGCTTCATCGGCGGAATCTGCTCGCTGCCGGCCACGCTGCTGTCGTAGCCGACGCTGGCCAGCTTCCACATATCAGTCACCGAAAGGTTGGTGTCGATATACGGGGTGACCTCATTCAGAATCGTCGGAAGCTTGACGAGCGATGTGGTGCTCTTGAGCTTGTCGGCCACGGCGCTCATGAATGCGCGCTGGCGCTGTGTGCGCGTATAGTCCGAAGTGGCGTCATGCCGGAAGCGGACGTACTGCAGAGCCTTGCTGCCGTCCAGATGCTGATAGCCGGCCTTGAGGTCGATATCGTATTCCGGACCGTCGGCTTTGGTCTTGTACACCATGTCCTTCTCAACCGTATAATCGATGCCGCCTACCGCGTCGATCAGCTTGATAAATCCCTGGAAATCGGTATACACATAATATTGAATCGGGATGCCGAGAAGATCGCTCACGGTCTTCATCGCCGTATTCGGGCCGTAAATGATGGCAGAATTAATACGGTCCCGTCCATGATCGGGGATCGAAACGTATGTATCCCGAAGAATGGAGAAGACATGGGCCTTCTTCGATACCGGATCGAGCGAGGCGATCATCATCGTGTCGGACCGCGGTATTTCCCCTTTCTTCACACCGCGCGCGTCCACACCCATCAGGAGAATGTTAACGGGCTCCGTTCCTTCCCATTTCGGAGGATCGGGCGTATTGACATCCACAGTTTCAACATTCTGGAAGGGGGAAGCCGATCCCGTCTTCTGCAGACTGTCCAGACTCTGGTAGATGGAGGTGAAATAGTAAGCCGCGCCTCCGACCAGGAGCAGCAGCACGATGAAAAGGCCCCAGAGCAGGGGTTTCTTCCCGTTTTTTTTCTTCTTCGCATGTCGTTTCGAGCGTGGCGGCATGTGGGCCTCTTCCTTTCGCATTCACATTCCTTACATTATAATTTCTTTTACAGCTACAATCAATTGAACCGCTCACCGGGGGAAAGCGCCGGTTGGGTCACTCTACATATGAAAGGAACCATATTCTATGGAAGAATTGTCGATTGGCCAGGAGGCGCCGGATTTCACACTGCCCGCTTCGGACGGAAGCGCGGTTTCCTTGAGCCAGTACAGAGGACGCAAGGTTGTTCTATATTTTTATCCGAAAAACATGACCCCGGGCTGCACCCAGGAAGCCTGCGAGTTCCGCGACGCGAGCGACCGGATTTCGTCCGCCGGAGCCGTCATTCTCGGGGTAAGCCCTGACAGTCTGGCTTCGCACGCGAAGTTTATCGCCAAGAACGGTCTGCCCTTTCTCCTGCTGTCCGACGAGGACCATAGCGTAAGCGAGCTTTACGGGGTCTGGCGGCTGAAGAAGCTGTACGGCAAGGAGTTTATGGGCGTTGTCCGCTCCACCTTTCTGATTGATGAGCAAGGAAAGATTCAGGACATGTGGATAAAGATCCGGGTGAAGGGGCATGCCGAGGTTGTGACGGAAAGTCTCAGCCGGAAATAGCGGATAAATACGCCGTTAGCAAACTGTTGCATTTTTAACTGTTACATTTTTAACAGCTTGTACAGGCCCTTTATGTGATAAATTGCCTATATAGGTGAATTTACCACAAGGCATGGTGATGGCGTGATGCAGCTGAGCATCGGACTGGACGTTGGGTCCACTACGGCCAAACTGGTTGTGATGGAACGGAATAGGATTGTTCATGAACAATATGCAAGACATTACAGTGATATTAAAAGGGCGGTCCTTTCCCTGTTGAAACAGGTCGAAGACCGGTTCCCGGGGGAACGGGCATCGCTCTCGGTAAGTGGTTCATCGGGACTGTCCCTGTCGAGGCTGGCGGATATTCCCTTTGTCCAGGAGGTCGTCGCCTGCACCAAGGCGATCGGCGAGCTGCTGCCCTCCTGCGATACGGCGATTGAGCTTGGAGGAGAGGATGCCAAGATCATTTATCTGACCGGCGGCGTGGAGCAGCGGATGAACAATGCCTGCGCAGGAGGAACGGGTGCGTTCATCGACCAGATGGCGGCGCTGCTTCAGACCGATCCTTCCGGTCTTGACGAATTGGCGAAATCTCATACACGCATCTATCCGATCGCTTCGCGCTGCGGGGTGTTCGCCAAGAGCGACGTTCAGCCGCTGCTGAACGAAGGAGCACGCCGCGAGGATGTAGCGGCCTCGATCTTCCAGAGCATCGTGAATCAGACGATCGCCGGACTTGCCTGCGGGCGCAAAATCCGCGGCAAGGTCGCCTTTCTCGGCGGCCCGCTTACCTACCTGTCCCAGCTTCGCGCAAGATTCGCGGAAACGCTGGAGCTGACCGATGGGGATATTCTGTTCCCGGAACGGTCGCAGTATTTTGTTGCGATTGGCTCCGCCCTGTCTGCCGGAGAGAATAACGTTCTGCCGCTGGTGGAATGGAGGGAACGGATTGCGGCCGTTGACTTCACTTCGGAACGTTCCGAGGGCGGTGATCTGCCCCGTCTGTTCGAGAGCGCGGCTGATCTTGAAGCGTTTCGGGCACGGCATGGAAAGGCTGCGGCCAAGCGAGGAGATTTGTCCTCCTACCGTGGACGCTGCTACCTCGGCATCGACGCCGGGTCGACGACGACCAAGCTGGTGCTGACCGGAGAACAGGACGAGATTCTGCATACCTACTACGGAAGTAATCAGGGAAATCCGCTGCAGTCGGTGACCGAGGCGCTCAAGGATATTTACCGGCTGCTGCCGGAGGGCTGTCAGATCGCCGGCGCTTACGTGACTGGCTATGGCGAAGGGCTGATCAAGGCGGCGCTTCGCATCGACGGCGGGGAGGTGGAGACGGTCGCCCATTACAAGGCGGCCGCCAAATTCATGCCCGAGGTCGATTTCATCCTGGATATCGGCGGGCAGGACATGAAGTGCATCAAAATCCGCGGAGGCGTTATTGACAGCCTCATGCTGAACGAAGCCTGCTCGGCGGGCTGCGGCTCGTTCCTGGAGAGCTTCGCCTCTGCGCTCGGCCTAGGTGTAGCCGAGTTCGCACAGGCGGCGCTGGAGGCGGAGAAGCCTGTGAACCTCGGCTCCCGCTGCACCGTCTTCATGAATTCCAAGGTCAAGCAGGCGCAGAAGGAAGGCGCCTCCCTGGCCGAGCTGTCGGCTGGGCTTGCCTACTCCGTCATCAAGAACGCTCTTCAGAAGGTTATCAAAATCCGCAGATTCGATGAGCTGGGCAAGCATATCATCGTGCAGGGCGGCACCTTCTATAACGAAGCCGTGCTTCGCGCCTTTGAGCAGCTTACGGGCAGAACCGTTATCCGCCCGGACATCGCTGGCGTCATGGGAGCGTACGGCTGCGCCCTGTTAGCCCGCGAGCATGCGCCGGAGAGCGGAGCAAGCCGTGTGCTGGGTCCGGCTGAGCTGGAGAGCTTCACCTTCGAGGTGACGCAGGGCCGTTGCGGCCGTTGCGGCAATAACTGCCCGCTGACGATCAGCCGCTTCCCAGACCGCAGCTTCCATGTGACCGGCAACCGGTGCGAGCGCGGAGCTGGAGGGAAGCGGGAGAAGAACACGCTGCCGAACCTTATGGAGTACAAATACAACCGGTTCTTCGACTATCAGCCTCTGGAGGATGCCGAAGCCGTGCGCGGCTCCGTCGGCATTCCGCGGGCGATGAACCTGTTTGAGAATTATCCGTTCTGGCACACCTTCTTTACGGCGCTGCGCTACAAGGTGCTGCTGTCGCCGAAGTCCGACAAGAAGCTCTTCGAGAGCGGCATGGACACAATCCCGTCCGAAGCGGTCTGCTATCCGGCCAAGATGGTCCACGGGCATGTTCAGAGCCTACTGGGGATGGGTGTGGATTTTATTTTCTATCCCGCCGTCGTCTATGAGAAGAAGGAGGACGAAACGGCGGACAATCACTTCAACTGTCCGGTCGTCGCTTCGTATCCGGAGGTCATCCGAAACAATATGGACGGTCTGAAGGAGAAGGACATTCCGCTGGTCAGCCCGTTCCTGAACTTTGACGACGTGTCGGCACTGACCAAAGGGCTGGCCCGGGCGTTTCCGGAAATTCCGAGAGAGGAAATTTCCTCCGCCGTGAAAGCGGGCCTAGCGGAAGCCGAGGCCGCCAAGAACGACCTGCGGCGCAAGGGAGAGGAGACGCTGGGGCTGCTCGGAGAGAACGGCATGAAAGGCATCCTGCTGTGCGGTCACCCGTATCATGCCGATCCCGAGATCAATCACGGCATCGCCGAGCTGATCACGGGCATGGGGCTCGCCGTATTGACCGAGGATTCGGTCTGCCACCTGGCCCGGGGCGAGAGCGATATCAATATCGTCAACCAGTGGACCTATCATGCCCGCATTTACCGTGCGGCCCGGCTCGCCGTAGAGCAACGCGATCTGGAGCTGGTTCAGCTTACCTCCTTCGGCTGCGGTATCGACGCCATTACCGGCGATGCGGTTCAGGACATCCTGGAGCGTTCGGGCAAGGTCTACACCATGATCAAGATTGACGAGATCAGCAATCTGGGAGCGGCCCGAATTCGTCTCCGGTCGCTGCTCGCGGCTATGCGGGAGCGGGACAAACGCGAGACGACGCCGCCTCCGGCGAGAGTGGAGGAGAAGCGGACAACGTTCACGAAGGACATGAAATCGGCCTACACGATTCTGGCTCCGCAGATGTCCCCGATCCACTTCGAGCTGCTGGAGCGGGTATTCCAGGATTTCGGCTACCGGTTCAAGGTGCTGGAGAATTCCGGTCCCGAGACGACGGAGGCGGGGCTGAAATACGTCAACAACGACGCCTGCTATCCGGCGATCGTAACGATCGGCCAGATTCTGTCTGCGCTGCAGAGTGGCGATTATGATCCTGACCGGACGGCTGTCGTCATGTCACAGACCGGGGGAGGATGCCGGGCGACCAATTATATCTCCCTGCTCCGCAAGGCGCTGAAGGACGCGGGTCTCGGGCAGATTCCCGTGCTGTCGCTGAACGCCTCCGGGCTGGAGAGCCAGCCGGGCTTCAAGATCGGCTTCAAAATGATCAACCGGATGTTTGCCGCTGCCTGCTACGGCGATCTGCTGATGCGTCTTCTGAATCGCTACCGGCCTTACGAGAGCGTTCCGGGAAGTGCGCAGGCGCTGTTCCGGTGGGGAATGGAGCGGTGCAAGAACAGTCTGTCATCCTTCTCCATCCGCGAATACAAGCGACTCTGCCGCGAGATCGCCGCAGAGTTCGGGCAGCTCCCCGTCACGGGAGCGGCGAAGCCGCGCGTAGGAATCGTCGGCGAGATTCTGATCAAGTTCCATCCGGATGCCAACAACCGGATCATCGAGCTGATCGAATCCGAGGGCGGAGAAGCGGTAATGCCCGACTTTATGGACTTTATTTTTTACTGCATATACAATCCGATCTACCGGGCCGAACAGTTCGGCAAAAGCCGCAAGCTGGGCGTGATCAATCCGATGCTCATTTCCTATCTGGAGATGTACCGCAAGCCGGTGACGGCTGCACTGGAGACATTGGGCCTTGCCCACAAGGACAAAAATATTTACCGCCTGGCCGAGAAGGCCGAACGGCTTGTGTCGGTAGGCAATCAGATGGGCGAAGGCTGGTTCCTGACCGCCGAGATGATGGATCTGCTCGATAACGGAACGAATAATATCGTGTGTATCCAGCCCTTCGCCTGTCTGCCGAACCATATCACCGGGCGCGGGACGATCAAGGGGCTCAAGGAGCTGTATCCGTCTGCCAACATTGCGGCCATCGACTACGACGCGGGGGTCAGCGTGGTGAACCAGACGAACCGGATCAAGCTCATGATGTCCATTGCCAGGGATCTGGGCGCCGTTCAGGAACACCAGCCGCCATCCTCCGGTCCTCAAGGGGGACGCGGAGCGGGCGAGTCTGGCGGGCTGACCGACAAGAAAGAGAGCACGGTTGATACGGCCAAACCTGCGGTATCGGCTTTCCGGATGTTTTAATCCTAGCAAAAAAGCGGTTGATCTTCTCACTGGAGAGGATCAGCCGCTTTTTTAAAGTCTGCCCGTTTCACTAATGCGCGTTTCTGCCTTTTTCCCCGTCTATAAATTGCTGAAGACGATATTGCGCAACTTGCGCGTAATCGCCAGTGTACCGGCATCTTTTTTCTGAACCATAAATAACAGGGTCAGACCGTCCAGGGGACTGTTAGTGAAGTAAGCCCCTAACCAGCCATCCCAGCCATATTCACCTTTGCTGCCAATGAACCCGGCTCTCGCAGGTTCGGTCATTATACGCATTTGGTTCCCGTAGCCGTGGCCGCACAAGGTATGCCAGGTATCGAAACCTTTTTGCTGGCAATTCGTCAATGACTCCGATGTTAAATATTGAACCGTTCTGGGTTTCAAAAGCTGAACACCCTTAAAGATGCCTTGATTCAGCAGCATCGTTGTAAATTTGGCGGCATCATCAATAGTGGATGCAAGGCCTGCGCCCCCCGATTCGAACGCTGGATTCCGATCCATCTGATGATTAATGCCAAGATGATTTCCTGTATACAGGTTTAAACCGCCATTGCCATCATCCTGGTAGGTTTTCGCTAGACGCGCTCTTTTGTCCTCGGGCAGCCAAAAACCGGTATCATGCATTTCCAAAGGCTCAAATAATTCCTTTTTCAAAAATTGCCCGTATCGCATGCCGCTAACTGTCTCTACAATTGCGCCGAGTACATCTGCCGACGTTCCATATTGCCAGTTTGAGCCTGGCTCGAATGATAGGGGACCTTGTCCCAGCCGGCTTGCAAATTCCATTGTGGCCATCGGATTGTCGCTGAACAAACGACTGTCCAATTCTTGAAACAATGCATATGAATGTTGACCCGCTAAATCCGGTCCGTCATATAACAATCCCGATGTCATATTCAATAAATCGTGAATGCTGACTTCTCGGCTGGCTTGAACCCATTCACCGCTTTTCACGACCATTTGGTTTTTAAAAGCCGGAATATACTTGCTGACAGAATCAAACAAGTCAATTTCTCCACGTTCCAACAACATCATGATCGAAGTGGCGGTAACCGGCTTCGTCATCGAATATAGACGGAAAATAGAATCCCTTGCTATAGGGCGGCCTGATTCGCGGTCAGCCAAGCCGTCTTCATGGTAAAAAACTTCGTCGCCATTCTTGATTACCATAAAGTTTGCGCCCGCGATTTCATTGTTGTCGATACTTGTTCTCAATGTTCTTTTTAATTGGGCGATTGTGTTCGACTCCAGCATTTCTTCTACAGCTCCTTCTCAAATTATCTTTAAGCCCGATCTTAGGCTCATCCAGGAACATGATCTTTGCCTTATGTATGCAACGCCACACCACCCACTTGTGCGGTACCCGCGGTCGTTATCAGGAGGCCGGAGAGCATCTTCAAAGGCCTATAATGATAGGTTTTAATGATACGTTTCATTGTAACTCCCATAAAATCCTTAATAAATATAAGATAAAGTACTCATTATATAAAAATATAGAATTCATTAAATCACGATCCATGGAGCCTCGTGTTCAATCGTTTACCGCCCCGCAAGATTAAATCGCTATGATCAGGTCAACCAGTTTTTAGCTGATTGGCCTTTTTTTACGAGCTGATCCGGTCATGAATGGGGCATGGATTGAAGCTGTGCATGCCAATACTAAAACAAATGAATCATAACAGGTAAGTTTCAGAAATTTTCAGCAATGTATTGACGATACATTTATTAGCTAGTAAAATATTTCGTATGCGAAATATATGGATTTAATACAGATGGAGGTTGGGAAATAGATGGAAAGAAGGGAACAGCTTGACGAAATCGTATCCTCTTTCCGGCGCATCAACCACGCGGTTCAACAGTTATTGTGGAAAGATGCGGAGCAGCTCGACATCACTCCAACCCAGCTATTGGTGCTGCGGAAGCTGGAGCGCTGCCCGGAGCTTTCGGTGACTGAGCTTGCGGACCGGCTCTATCTGGGCAACAGCTCGGTAAGCGGTCTGGTCGACCGGATGGTGAAGGCGGATCTCATAACCAGGCAGCGCTCCGAGGAAGACCGGCGTATTTTCCGGGTTGCACTGACGGACAAAGGCCGGGGGATTGTGGAGAACAGCAGAGAGGCCCTCAGAAAGCATCTGCTTCCGCTGGCGGAAATTCCGATCGAGGATTCGCAGGAGCTGCTTCGAATACATGGCCGCATACTGGAAATTTTGGAACAAGGGAGAGAAACAGAAGAATTATGAGTACAATAACCGCGAATGCCGCTGCGGCGGCTAAGAACATTCGCAGAGGCCCGATTATAGCGGCGCTGCTGATCGGCGCCTTCGTCGCGCTGCTCAACCAGACGCTGATGAACGTGGCTCTGCCACAGATGATGAAGAGTCTGGACATTGAGGCCAGCAAGGCCCAGTGGCTGACAACCGGCTTTATGCTGGTGAATGGCGTTCTGATTCCGGTCAGCGCCTATCTGGTCGAGAAATTTACGACGCGCGCGCTGTTTATAACGGCGATGATTCTTTTTTCACTGGGGACGCTTGTCTGTGCACTGGGAACCGGGTTTGAGATGATCATGGTCGGCCGGGTTATTCAAGCCGGAGGCGCGGGTATCCTGATGCCGCTTATGAATATCGTCTTCCTGATGATCTTCCCGATCGAAGAGCGGGGCAAAGCGATGGGCCTTATGGCGGTTGCCATGATCTTCGCTCCGGCTGTAGGCCCGACGCTCTCCGGCTGGGTTGTGCAGAACTACTCTTGGCGGGTGCTGTTCTATATCGTGCTTCCGCTGGCCATTTTTGCAACGCTGCTCGGTATGAAATTCATGCAGAACGTGACAGTGAAGACCTCGCCCAAGCTGGATAAAATGGGGATTGTCTTCTCAACGCTCGGCTTCGGCGGCCTGCTGTACGGCTTCAGTGAAGCGGGAACCGACGGCTGGAACAGCAGCACCGTTCTGGTCTCGCTGATTGTCGGCGTGGCCGGTCTCATTCTGCTCGTATGGCGCGAGCTTGTTGCCAAGAAGCCGATGCTGGAATTCCGGATTTTCCGCTATAACATGTATTCCCTGACGACCGTCATTAACATTATCGTAACGATGGCGATGTATTCCGGCATGATTCTGCTGCCGCTCTATCTGCAGAACATCCGCGGCTTCACGCCGATGGAATCCGGTCTGATGCTGCTGCCGGGCGCAATTCTGATGGGCATTATGTCTCCGATTACCGGTATTATCTTTGACAAGATCGGCGCCAGATGGCTGTCCATTATCGGACTGATCATTACCATTATTACAACCTGGGAGTTCAGCCGTCTGACCGATTCGACCACCTATCTGCATCTGATTCTGACCTACACGGCCCGCATGTTCGGCATGTCGATGCTGATGATGCCGATTACGACGGCCGGTCTGAATCAGCTGCCGCAGCGTCTGAGCTCGCACGGAACGGCGATGTCCAACACGCTCCGTACCGTCGGCGGCGCACTCGGCATGGCGCTGTTCGTCAGCCTTATGACCAACCACACCAAGAGCGAAATCACCGATGCTGTCATGAGCGGCCAGGTGTCGCAGACCGACAAGCTGGCATTCGCCAAGTTCTCGCAGGAAGCGATGATTCACGGCATCACGCATGCGTTCGTCGTGGCGACATGGGTAACGGTCGCGGCGCTTGTGCTGGCCGTATTCATCCGCAAGACTTCCCCGGCCCCGGACTTCCTGAAGACCGAGGAGCAGGCAGTCTCCGCACCGCAAAAATAACGGGTTAAATAATAACGGGGTAAATCATTTACCAAGTTCATATTTCCTATCGAAAGACTCGTCCGAGTGCTGATATCAGCCGGGCGGGTCCTTTTTTGTTCAGTTTGAGGGGCCGGGATGCCGTCAAAAAAAAGGTTGCCAAAGGCAACTGATTTTATTAGTATCTAATTAGATTATTATTTAATTAGATTGTGAGGAACGAACTATGAATCCAACCATGATCCGCAGCCTTGGACAAGACGGCTACAACCGGCTGTTCGCCGCTGGTCTGATCAACGGGATCGGGGCCCGCTTCAGCCAGGTCGCCATGCTGTCCCTTGTACTTAAGCTGACCGGGTCGGGCATGGCCGTCGGCTTGTCGCTCGGCCTGTCGCTTCTGCCGAATCTGCTGTTCGCCCCGCTTGGCGGCTTGCTGGGAAGCAGGCTGTCCCGCAAGCGAATCCTGATTGCAGCCGATCTGGCGCGCATTCCCTTCGCCCTCGCCTTTCTGCTTGTGGACGGGGCCGGGATGCTGTGGCTGCTGTACGCCGGCAGCTTCATGCTGGCCGCGGGCGAAGCGGTTTACGCTCCCGTCCGCAAGTCGGCGATTCCCTTGCTGGCAGGGCCTAAAACTTTGCAGCGGGTGAACGCGATGGAACAGCTCATGACGGGCTGTGTGCTGGTGTTGGGCGCCCTGACGGGAGGGCTCGTCTCTTACTGGTTCGGCCCGGATACGGCCTTTGTGCTTAACGCGGCCTCCTTTTTGGGAGCGGCCGTCATTATTTCGGGCATTTCGTTTCCTGAAGAAGCGGGAGATGCCGACTCTACGGAATCGGGTCTCCGCCAAGCACCGGAGAGCGGGACGGTTCGGCCCGGACGAAAAGGCCTGGCCGCACTGCTGGCCGGGAGCATTGTTCTACAGGTGCTGATCGGATATGAAATTATGGTATCGATGGTAAGCGGACTTGATAATGTGCTGATCAGTGTCTATGCGATTCAGGTTTTTCATAAAGGGGATGCCGGGGTGGGCTTGTTCTATGCATCGCTCGGGGCGGGGCTGACGCTCAGCTTCTGGGCGGCCCGGAGGCTCAAGGGGAATTTGATGGCGGCGGCGCTCGGCGGCCTGCTGGTCGAAGGACTGCTGCTGACGGGGATCAGTCAGTCGGGAAGCTTCATCGCCGTCTGCTTGCTGTATGTGCTTCTCTCGCTGGCATCCGGCATCAGCAACGCTTCGCTGGATACGCTGCTGATGCGGGAGACGCCCGCCCGCTGGCAGCCCTCCGTATTCGGAGCGCTGGCGGCGGGAGGCAACACGCTTCTCGGTCTGTCCATGCTGCTGGCCGGATGGCTGCTGGAAAGGGTGGAGCCGAGGATGCTGGGCTTCACCGGCGGACTGATTTTTGCGGGCATTGCCCTGTTCCTGGGGGGCTATGCCTGGATCAGGAACGGACAGAGCCGGAAGCTCAAGGCTCCTTCGGAGCTTCATGGACCGGGGCAGCCTCGGTGAGCAGCCGGGATTTGTAGCCGATCCGGAGCCGATAGGCCACGATCAGCGCCACCAGCAGAATGGCGGACAAGGCGATCCACGGAGCGTAGGATTCCAGCATGTGAAAGATAACCGTCCACTGGGGACCGAACAGCTTGCCGATCGACAGGAAGAGGATCACCCAGACCAAGGCTCCCGAGTAGGCGTACAGGGCGAACTTCCGGAATGGGATCGCGATAATGCCGGAGAAATAGCCGGTAAAGTGGCGGACGCCGGGAATGAAATAGCCGATGGTGATCAGCAGGCTGCCATACTTTCCGAACCAGCGCTGCGTCTTCTCCAGCTTCGCCGGAGAGAAGAAAAACCAGCGTCCGTACCGCTGAATGAAGGGCAAACCGGCCCGCAAACCGATGAAATAGGTGATCGTCATCCCTACTGTCGTTCCCAGGAAGGCAACCAGAATCAGCACCATGAAATCAAGTCTTCCCGTATAAGACAGATAGCCTGCAAAAGCCATCGTCGTCTCGCCTGGAAAAGGCAAGGCAATAAATTCAAGCAGCAGCCCGAAGAACAGCACATTGTAACCATATTGGGCGAACAGCTCCTGTATCCATTTCAGCATTTCCATTTCTAGGGGTCACTCCTTGATTTACGCATCGGAGGGCATGTCTATTTCGCGGCTTGTCCTCATATAATCCAGCACAGGCATAAATGCCAATCGAATGCTGGAGGTAGAGAAATATGGCTTGGAAAAAGCGCGGCATCCGCATAATGGTCCGGCTCCTTGCTGCAGTGGCCGCAGCGGCGGCCCTGATCCTGATCTTCTGGAGAGCTGGGGCAATCCCCGGTGCACGGGAGCTTGTCGCCCAGGGCGGCGTAGTTCAGACAGCGGAGCGGACTGGACGCCAGAAGGCGGAGTCTGCCGGTCCTGGTGGCGGCAATGCGGCTTCCGGAGCCAAATCTGCCGATGAAGCGACGCTCCTGGCGGATCGCGGCTCCGGCGGACAATCCGACGGCTCTGTCCATCTGTCCAAGGCTTCCGTAAATAATCAGAAGGCTTTCGGAACCGATCCGGGCGCGGCTCAGACTGCCGGCAAGACGGCTTCTCCGGCGGTCAAGGTTAAGGCAGAACCAGCGGGCAAGATCGTCTATCTGACCTTTGACGACGGTCCGAGCCGGGTAACGCCGCAGGTGCTGGAGATTCTGCAGCGGGAGAACGTCAAGGCGACGTTCTTTGTGCTGGGAGACGGGGCGCAGAGCCATCCCGACCTGATCCGGGAAATCCGGGCGCAGGGACATGTCATCGGCAATCATTCCTATGATCATAATTATAAAGATTTATACAGCGGATTTACACACTTCTGGAACCAGATTAAAAAAACGGAAGAAATCCTGAACCAGATTACCGGAGAGCGGCCGCGTCTGGTGCGGGCTCCCGGCGGAACGGCCGGACATTTTGATGATACCTACTTCAAACTGTTGAAGCAAGCGGGCTATACGGTAACGGATTGGACGGTTGACAGCGGAGACTCTGCACGCAGGGGAGTACCGGCCGCCGACATTGCGTCAGCCTCGGTCGCGAACCTGAAATCATCTCGCGTCGTGCTGCTGCTGCATGACGGATCAGGCCATGAGGAGAGCGCCAAGGCGCTGCCCCGGATCATCGAGGCTTACAAGGCGGCGGGTTATTCATTCCGGACTCTCGACCCGGAGGAGGAGCCGGTGCAGTTCAAAGTTCATGGGAATAAATCCATGGCCACTCGTCCCCAGCCGCAGATGAGCTGGGTCGCCGCCCATATCGGGCCGAACGCCGCCCTGCTGGAGGGTGACCGCCCGCTGATCGTTGAGGCGGCAGGCTCAAGCTTCACGCTGAAGCCTGGAGAATACAGCCTGGAGAATGGACGCTATTATGTGCCGCTGCGTGCTGTTGTGGAGCGGCTGGGCGGGCGGGTAACCTGGGACAGTCAGGCCCGCTGCGGGCGGGTTCTGTTGAATGGAAGAGCGATTGCAGCCGATGCTGTCGGCGGCGGGCTAACCGTGACGGATGGCGGAGCAGAGCGGACGGTTGCGTCGGCTGTCGCCCTCCGGGCGGATGCGTTGTGGCTTCCGCTGCGTGATCTGCTGGGCACGGCCGGCTATACTTCGGTTTTCGCTACGTCCACGCCGGAGGAGCGGCGGGTCCGGGCATCATGAAGCCGGGCAGGAATGTCCGGCAATTTGTATATTCACGGCATTCCGGTTCGGCGCCTCCAAGGTCTGTCCGGCCCTGTTCATGGGAACACTATGAAGTAAAAGTGTCCATGGAAGGGATAGATAGCCATTGAACAAGAAATCAAGTCTGCCAGGCGGGTTCGATAATCCGTCCGGTCCCAGCCTGCCTGTGCAATGGGCAAGAGCGCTGGCGGTTCTGGGACTAGTCGGCGTCCTCTACGGGACGCTGGGCGGTCCGGCTCTGAGGTTTCTGTTGATCTTCGCCGTGCTCGGAACGCTGGGCGGGCTGCTGCTCCACGCGGCCGGTCCGCGAAGAGTCGAGCTCACCCGTACGGTGAATCCTCCGAAGCCGCAGGCAGGGGACAGTGTTGAAGTAACGGTCAGCCTCCGTTTCCGCTCCCGGCTGCCGCTGCCATGGATGATGGTGGAGGAACGCTGGACCTGCGGCGATCACCGGATGCTGCTGTTTCCGGGCTTCCGGCGCAGCTTCCGCTACAGCTACCGGCTGGACGGGCTGCCTCGGGGCAGACAGCGGCTCTGCTCCTGCCGGGTCGGCTGGGGAGACCTGCCGGGCTGGTTCGGCGGATCATGTCTGCCGGAGACGGACCAGAGCTTTCTGGTGCTGCCCGCCCCTTTGTATACAGGGGAGCTGCCAGCCGCCATGGGAGGAAGGATGAGCCGAGGGCCGGCGAACCGGCTTAGCTCCGAGTGTCCGGACGAAACCGGGATTCGGGATTACCTGCCGGGTGATCCGTTGAACCGGGTAGACTGGAAGAGCTCGGCCCGAAAGGGTGCCATGCAGCTTAGAGTTCCGGAGAGGGAGAAAGGCCATATGCTCTGCGTGGTGCTGGACAACCATCCCTCTTCTTATGAGACGACTGCCGACCGCCTGCCTCCTCGCGGCAGCTTCTTTGCCGGGACGCCAGCTTTCGAGCTGGCCGTCTCGGCCGTATTGGGCCTGCTGCTTGCGGCTGAACGGAACGCTTCTTATGCCCAGCTCTTCACCGGCGGCTGGCCGGACGGGATCGCCAGATATGAAGGACTCGGCGCGCTGCCGCCCAGAGTGCCGGAGCTGCTGGCGGAAATCGCCCCGGACGGGACTCGCACGCTGTCCGATCTTCTGGAGGACGCCTCCCGGCAGTGGATTCCGGGCATGAGCGTGGCCGTTGTAACCGGCTGTCCGAACCGGGACACGGCGCTGGCGATCTCCCGTCTGCTTGCCCACGGAATCCGGGTCGACCTGTATTACGTGTGGGATATGGCGACGGGAAGCAGACAAGGCTCTCTTGGCCTTTCCCTTTCGGAGGAGGGAGCTGCTCCGTCCTTAGGCCGTCCGGACAGGGCACAACGCCTGAGTGAAGCGTCCGCGAATGAGAATGGCGGGGCTGACTCATGGCGTTCCGGTGAAGCGGCCCCTTACCGACACGGTGCGGCCGAAGCGTTCCGGTCCCTTTCGCAGCAGCAGCCGTCACTCTGCGGTAGTCTGGGAAGGCTGGGAGCCGGGCTGTACTGTCTGGAAGCCATGGTATGTTCCGCCCGCGGGGAGGGAGCTGCGGATGAACGCTTCAGACGGCAGACATCTTCCTGATCCCGGAACGTACAAGGGGCCGGGGCGGGCGGGGAACGATGCGGGGCAGGAAGCGGCGATCCCCGCCTCCGCTGTCCGGCGGCTTTCCGAACTGGGCGCGAAGGGAGGGGCCGGTCTGAAGTTTAACGTTACCGGCCTGCCTGCGGCCTGGACGCTTACCGGCAGCGGGGAGGCCGGGCACTCTGATAGACCTGATGCTCCTATAGGGTATCAGGCGTTGTTCTCCCTGGCCCTCTTTGGTTTGTTTGCTGCCTGGCTGCATCCTTTGTACGGGATGAACGGGGGCAGCGATAAGGATCGGGTGCTGGATGTGCTGGCTCTTGCCGCAGGAGCGCTGCTGCTGGTCGGACTGTTCCGCTCCGGCTCGTGGATTATGACGTCCGTGCGGGTCTCCGTCGCTGCTGCGTCATGGCTCTATTTGTGCGGCGCAGTTGAAGGAGGCGCCCCGGCCTTGCGCCTGCCTGCCGGTCTTGGCTATGACGCCCTGCTGCTTCTGTCGGGCCGCTTCTCCGAGATGGGTGACCCGGGCAGACTGCTGCTGCTCCTTGCCGGCTGGTGTCTGCTGGTCGTCTCGGTGCAGCATCTCGCCCTACTTCGGGGCAGCACGCTGCTGTTTACGGGGGTTACGCTTCTGTATCTGCTGATCCTGGACCGGGGGCTCGGCATCTCGACCACTCTTGATATCATGGTCTCCGCCTTGCTGATCGCGGCCATGCAGGCTTTGGGCGGCATGGCCCGGCTGTTGGACCGGCCTTGGGAGACGGAGCGCATTCCCTTTATGAAATGGGGGATTTCGGCCTGCATGCTGGGGGCGGTGCTTGCCGCTTCAGCCTGGGCTGGCACCGAGCTTCCCGGCGGGCAGGCAAACGGTATCGGAGAGCTGAAGGCGGCTGCCCGGCAGCTTCAGGATTGGGCAGCCGGCGAGCTGCGCACCAGCGCTCTTGAGATCCAGGGAACGACTGGCTATGGAGATGGCCGCGAGCTTGGCGCGCCGCTTGCGCCCAGTTCGCGGCCTGTGTTCACGGTCGAGAGCCGGGAGCCTGCCTACCTGCGCGGAGAAAGTCTCGACCGCTACGACGGGCGGGGCTGGACGAGGAGCAGCAGCGGAGAGACCGGGCCGCTGACGCCGGCAGCTTTGGCGGCCCGTCAAAAGCAGGCATTGGAGAAGGGAGAGGCGGTGAAGCCTGGCCTCCTTATCCAGCGCATCGTGTTCGCTGAGCCATCGTCCGGGGGAAATCCGGTGTTCGCGGCCGGGCAGATCGTCTCCTTAACCGACATCCGGCAGCTGGATGGCAGCCGTCTGAGCTACGTCATGACGGGAGCCGAAGCAGACGAAGTTTCGTTTCCGGAGCTGGCGGGAACCTCCAGAGTGACCGGTTATACGGTGAAATCGGCGCTTCCCGAGAGCGATCCTGCCGTGCTGCGCCGGCTCAGTGGAGAAGATCCTGCCGGGTTATCCGCCGATTTGGAGCTGCCGGCCGGACTGCCGGAACGGATCGGAACGCTGGCGGTCAGCTTGACGGAGAGAACCGCGAACCGGTACGATGCCGCAATCGCGGTCCGGGATTATCTGCGATCCACTTATCCCTATTCGCTGGATACCCGCGTGCCGCCGGCGGGGGCGGATTTTGTGGATGATTTTCTGTTCGAGGAGAAAAAGGGCTACTGCGCCCACTTCGCTTCCGCCATGACCGTGCTGCTGCGGAGCGTCGGCATTCCCGCGCGCTTTGTTCAGGGCTATTCGACGGGCAAGCCGGTCGGCGGACCCGGCGCTCACCGGTACGCCGTGACCGAAGGGGACGCGCATGCCTGGGTTGAAGTGTATTTTCCCGGCGCGGGCTGGGTGCCCTTCGACCCGACGCCGGCAGCGGCGGGCGGCTCCGCGCAGCCGCCCGGGGACTCCGCCGCGGCTGTAACCGCGCGCGCGGCGGGGGATGCGGCGCCAGCGCTGGCCGCCGGGCCGGCATTGGCGGACCCGGCGCCTACGGGCGGCCGCGCTTCAGCGCCGGCAGCAGCGGCGCTGCTGACCGCCGCCGCTTGGAGCCGGCGGCGGGGCCTTGCGCTGCTGCGCCTGTCGCGTGGCGCAGCGCGGCGGGAGCGGCTGATCCCCGCAGCCGCGCTGGCGTGGCGGGCGCTGGCCGTCCGGTTCGGCCCGCCCCCGCCGGGAGCGACGGGACGCGAATACGCCGCGTCCCTGCCCATCGACGACGCCGGCCTGCAAGCGGCCGTCGGGAGGTTCGTACGCCAGTGGGAGACACTGGCGTATCGTCCTCCGGAGACTCCCCGGGATGCTTCTGCTGTCGGACAAGACGCGCGCCAGTTCCTCCGGGATTGCCGCGTTATAGTGACACGACTCGGTTGAAGGCGATCCCCGGAAAGCATGCGCATGGAGAGCATGTGCCCAGTGGGCCGGGCGCGTATCCTCTTTTTATAATATATCTGAATTCAAGATGTGGTATAATGAGTCCAGAATTAACGTACAATGGCAAAGAGAGCCGTGCTCCAACACGACTCTCCGCGCAATAAGGGCGGCGGCTTATAAGGCAGGCCTCGAGAAATAGACCGTTATCCTTGAGCAGGGCGGTCTATTTCTTTTTGAGGTAACTCAGCAGTGCCAGAATGAACATGCCGAACATGAACATCAGGGACAACGCTTGATAAACCTCCACAGGCATCACCTCCCTTCCGGGAGATTAGCCGACCGCCCATATCAGCCTTTCTATTGCTCTGCTATCATACCATACTGTGGTTGGTATGTTTTGAAGATTTTGGTTGCTGTTTGCGAAGCTTGAGATGCTGATGCGGCGGTGGACTCTGCGTTGACGGGTCTGTTAAAATCGGCTGTCTTTTGAGGCCGCGATGCAGGCTTTGAACTCTCTCGAATAGAAGGCGTGTTTCGCCTGGAGAACCTGCCCGCCGTCGCATTTTTTGGATGCCTGGCTTTCCTTGACGGTGCGAATTGCGTTTGCGTATAATGAATCCAACAATCAAGGGAGGCTCGTAATGAATAAGCCAAATGAAATTATCGTTGTTCTCGATTTCGGGGGACAATACAATCAATTGATCGCGCGGAGAATCCGGGACCTGGGCGTGTACAGTGAACTGCTGCCCTATAATACGCCGATCGAACGAATCAAGTCGCTGTCGCCCAAGGGCATCGTCTTCTCCGGCGGACCGATGAGCGTATACGCTGAAGACGCTCCGCATGTGGACCCGGCGATTTATGACCTCGGCCTGCCGATCTTTGGCATCTGCTACGGAATGCAATTGATGGCCCATCAGCTCGGCGGCAAGGTGGAGCGCGCCTCGAAGCGGGAATACGGCAAGGCGGATCTGACATTTGAAGAGGGTGCGAAGATCGTCAAGGGCCTTGAAGGCGCCCAGACCGTCTGGATGAGCCACGGCGACCATGTGTCCAAGCTGCCGGAGGGCTTCAAGCTGGACGCGGGAACGGAGAGCGCGCCAATCGCAGCCATGAGCCATGAAGGCAAGAAGCTCTACTCCGTGCAGTTTCATCCGGAAGTGCGCCACTCCGTGCACGGCAACGAGATGATCTCGAACTTCCTGTACGAGGTCTGCGGATGCGATGGCAACTGGACCATGGAATCCTTCATCGAGGATGCTGTGAATGATATCCGCGCCAAGGTCGGCGGCAAGAAGGTGCTGTGCGCGCTGAGCGGCGGCGTCGATTCCTCGGTAGTTGCGATGCTGATCCACAAGGCGATCGGCGACCAGCTGACCTGTATGTTCATCGATCATGGCCTGCTGCGCAAGGGAGAAGCTGAGAGCGTAATGGAGACGTTCGTCGGCAAGTTCGATATCCATGTCGTGAAGATCGACGCCCGTGAGCGGTTCCTCGGCAAGCTGGCCGGCGTGGACGACCCGGAGAAGAAACGCAAAATCATCGGCAACGAATTCATCTACTGCTTCGACGAAGAATCGGCCGAGCTGGGCGATTTCGATTTCCTTGCGCAGGGTACGCTGTACACCGATATCGTCGAGAGCGGAACCGCGACGGCGCAGACAATCAAATCGCATCATAACGTCGGCGGTCTGCCGGAAGACATGAAGTTCAGCCTGATCGAACCTCTGAACACCTTGTTCAAGGATGAAGTGCGCAAGGTCGGCGAAGAGCTTGGCTTGCCGCGAGAAATCGTCTGGCGCCAGCCGTTCCCGGGACCGGGTCTTGCTATCCGCGTGCTGGGCGAAGTGACGGAGGACAAGCTGACGATCGTCCGCGATTCCGACTTCATTCTCCGCGAAGAGATCGCCAAGGCCGGGCTGGATAACGAAATCTGGCAGTATTTCACCGCGCTTCCGAACATGAAGAGCGTAGGCGTTATGGGCGATGCCCGTACGTATTCCTACACCGTCGGCATCCGCGCCGTAACGTCCATCGACGGCATGACCGCAGACTGGGCTCGCATTCCGTGGGATGTGCTGGAGAAAATCTCCGTGCGCATCGTCAACGAAGTGGAGAACGTGAACCGCGTTGTGTACGATATCACCTCCAAGCCGCCGGCAACGATCGAGTGGGAATAGAACAGGAATATTTAAAGTCGTTTGTCGCTTGGAACCCTTGATACATAAGGGTTTCCAGCATTGGCGGCATTGAAATCCTGTGTACACCAACAACAATAGAATGCAAAAAAATTACTCTCTTCTATTTGCGTTGTTTAGCAAATAGAAGGGAGTAATTTTTATGACCAAAATCAAAGAACTAATTGAGGATTTTAAGCTAAACCAAGAAATTTTGGACAGGGAAAAGAAGTACGTTGATCTTTTATGTTTCACTTGTATAGGTGGGAAAGGTTGCGGTTAAAGAATTGGGTGTCACCGAAGCTGAGGAAGTGACGCAGTTTCATATCAAGAAATACATACTACAGGATGAAATTGAAGATTACTACTTCCTAGACCAATCTGCTGTAAGGTTACTCAGACTCGCTATGAAGCCATACGAGCCGGAATTGAGCGTCTGAGAACGGAGCATGATTTGATTTTGGGAATCAGTTAGTACAACCCAATAGCCAGTCTGAACAGGATCATTCGGACTGGCTTTATTTTTTTGAGCTAACGTTCCCAGTTAGCGCAATCCCCTATCTGCTGCCTCTAAATAGTCGAGCAGCAGCAGTCGAGCTTTCTCGAAGTTCTCGTACTCTTGAAAGAACTCCGCGTACTTACCGATACTTCCCTCGATGAATCTATACTGCGGGTACCAATTAAAGAAAGAAAGCTCTAACCATTCTCTTTGTCGGTGAGGAATATCTTCTATCTTACCAGTCAAGAGATAGCGTAAAGTACCCGCAATATTCATACAGTAGGTGTTAAAATCGCCATTCAATGAGTTTTCTTCATCTCTTAGCTTCATAAAAGCAGAACGGAAATCCTCCTGAATTTTATCAGAATCTCTATACGGGAATGGATTATCTAATTCAATGCTCTTCAATTCATGAACCATTTTATCCATGAGTTACCCCNTTTTCCCATGATTCTTTTAGTTCCGATACCATCTTATCGTTATAAGGATTAGGGTCCATATCGCCTCCAAATCCTATCCACGCATCGGGGGCTACTTCACCCTTTTCATCAGAATAAGCTATTTCAAGAGGCGCTGGTGCATGCCCTGAGAACTCACAATTTTCCGATAAACAATGGTACCCTGGTTTACGAACTCCGTTTTTACAAAAAGGTGGAACAGGATTAATTTCATCTTGGTCACCTATCCCGTAAAGACAGTGCAACTCCACAATGAGATGTGCAAACACCACGTATTAACAACCTACTTTCTCAATAAACGTTCATGGTTATAATTCTTGCCACGTCCGAAGTATCCTGTCTGTTAGTTTAATCCCAACAAAAATAAGCTGCCCATATTGGATGCCGCTCGGTGGAGCGGTTATTTGTTATTAAGACTGTGAGAATATGAAGAGAGGTCGAATTAATCTGTTCTGCGTTTGTTACTTGGTGTAAGATTCGTCAACGGGCAATGCAATGGATTGGGGATGCTAACTTAGCGGAAAACATGGTACAATATTACTACAGATAACGCAAAACTCCCTTCCGTCCGCTTTAACCAGCGGATGGAAGGGAGTTTTTCTTATGGAACGCGCGGAAGCAGAGGCGCCATGCACCGCGCCCTCAGGCTCCGACACCCGCTTATTCCGCCAACGCCCTGCGCATGCGCTCGGCAACACTTGCGGCATGGGACGGCAGGCGGTACTGTTCCAGCATTGCGATATAAGCGCGGTAATTGGCTTCGTTGTAAGGGTCCTTCGAGATCAGCTTCTCATAGTATTCCATGCTGCGGTAGCAGTCGCCTTGCTCGGCGTAATGCCCCGCCAGCTCGCTCAGCACCTGCAAATATTTGATCCGGATGCGCTCGCGTTCCGGTTCGATGAACGGCTCATACCGGTACTCCTCCAGCAGATCGCCCCGGTACAGCTGCTCGGCGCGGATCAGGTGCTCCATGTCGCGGGGGCTCTGCCCGCTTGTGCCGCTCATACTCAGAAATGTATTCAAATCGAGGTCGATCCGGCCGTGATGCAGCGAGTAGAGACCTTCGGAATTTCCGATGTAGCTGGAGTGGCGCCCGGATTGCAGGCTGGGCTCCAGCGTGCTTCGCAGCACTGACAGGGCCACATACAATTGATTCTGGGCGGATTCCGGAGATTGATCCGGGAATAGCTCTTCCATGAGGACCTCCTGGGGGATTCTCCGGCCGTTATTTACGATTAAATAGAGAAGCAGTCTTAAGCTTGCTCTTCTCTTGATTTGAACAGGGCGGTGATCGAACGCGACTTGCAGCTTCCCGAGCGTCTCGACTTTGAGCGAAGGTGCAATGACCGGTTCGACCAACTCTACGGCTGAGTCCGGCTGGCGCTCCTTAAAGCGTTTCTCTATCCAGGGATAGCCATGCTCCCGGCATAGACGGGTAAGCTCCATCCATTTCGCCTGTAGTTCAGCTTCGGCAGTTCCCCTGTTCAGGAGCAGCTCGTATTGGCTGGAGACGACCTGTGTCAGATTGAACGCAAAGGATTGTAGGTTTAGATATGCCCGATTCAGCGCTTCCTCGGCGGCATCCCACTGCCCTGCGCACATATACGCCATCCCCAGATGATGGCTGGCAAGCCCGGTGTCATACCCGATCCCGAACTCATCGGCATTTCGAACCGCTCTGAGTCCCCATTCAATCGCCGCTCCGGGCTCGTTTCTCACGCTGTAATACTTGCTTTTGCCGCAGTAAATGTACAAGTTCAAGGTATTGTCGTTAGCACCCTGTCCTTCAAGCGCTTTGTCCAAATACTCCCCGGCCTCAGGCGCTCCTTCCTCGATCAGAATATCGGCCAGGCCGCTTAAGGCGTACAGCCGGAAATGCTCCGCTCCTTCCGATTCGGCCAGAAACAGGCATCGCTGCGCACATGCCTTGGCCTGTGCTGTTTGATTCAGATTGAGCAGAAGCTCCGACATAATGTTCAGATTGAGCATAACCATATGCCAATCCTGCAGCCGCTCGAACATTTGCAGAGATTCCTCGAATAAATGACGGGCCTTCTCCAGCTCCCCGAGCAGCATATAAATGCCCGCGACCTGCTGCTTGACGCTGGCGACACCCATTGCGTGCTGCTGATTCTCCAGCAGAGCGAGGCTGTTCTCCAGATGCGGGATCAATTTTTGCAGAATCGAAAGCGGTACGGAACGGTACACGAAAATGGGGGATGCGAGCGATTGTCTGGCGAAGAATTCCTCCAGCCAATTCTCGATCAGATCGATGAATTGCAGCGGCTGATACCTGGTCTCCAGCGTCCGCATCAGCCGGACGGCGTTCGAGTAATCTCCACCCAGCATCGCATGGGCAAACGCGTGGAAGTATTTATAATTGCGCTCGTAGATGGCGCTGAGCTGCCGGTGATTGCGCTCCATCTCATGCCGGTCTGTCTCCTTGCGGTACAGCTCGAACAGGAACGAGCGGAACAGCCGGTGAAATTCGAATTCACCCCTGGCATTTTTGCGGACGAACAGGAACCGCTCGGACAGCGATTCGAGTACATCGGGGTCAGCAGGCTCCAGGTATTGCCGGATAACGGTGGAATCCAGTTCCTTCAGGATGCTGGTCTTGAGGAGAACGCGCCGAATTTCCGGCTGCTGCCGGTCCAGCACCTCGCTGGCCAAGTAATCATAAATATGCGGAAGTGCGGGGAACTGCTTCCAGATTCGCTCCCGCTCCTCCCGGGTTCTGCCCTGGATGGCATCACGGACAAGCTGAAGGCTGGCCGGCCAGCCTTCGGTTTTGTGAACGATCAGCTCAAGCTCGAAGCTCTCCAGCGGATCGGCGCCGGCGTCCGAAAAGAAAGCCTCGACTTCCTCCCTCGAAAAAGCCAGCTCCCGATTCGTAATTTCCGCGTATTGGCGCTGCACCTTATACGAAGCATAGGGCAAGGAGGGGAGCTGCTGGCCGATCAGAACGAAGGTAACGCGGGACGAGGATTCCCGGATCAAGAGGCTCAGGATGTCCAGAATTTCCCGCACGGATTGGATCATTTGAATATCGTCGAATACCAGGTATAGCTGGGAGGTCCAATTCGACAGCATGAGCGAGACTTCTTCCAGTTCTTCGCGGACAGACTCCGGCATGACCGGCTGAGTGAGGTGATGACCCGAATGCTGGCATAGCGCCGCTTTTAGATGGGTGAGTAAAATATGGGGATAACGATCGCTTTCATTCAAGCGATACCAGACGGCCGGAATATTTCTTTCCCGGACATAGCCGGATATTAAAGTCGTTTTGCCATAGCCCGGCTCGCTGATGACCGTGATCAGCTTCGCATGCCGATGCTCGTCCAGGAACGAATATAGGCGTGTTCTGGGCAGACAGGGGGAACAGTCCGGTATCGTGATTTTACTCTCACGGATAAACAATGAGGTCACCTCGCCTTGCGGAAATCTGCCCGATTGCGGGTCCAGTAAATATACTGGTGACCAATTCGCCACGATCCATCCGAAATCCTCTCGGAAGGCGGGATCTAAGGGATTTTAGAGTGCGCCAAGCAGCGGGACTTCGGGAATTCCGAGCGACTCCGCAACGGCTCCACAGGTCACTTGACCGTTGATCACACAGAGTCCTTTCGCAAGCGCCGGGTTGCTTAAGACAGCCTGCCTTAACCCGTGATTGGCCATCAGCAGTCCGTAAGGCGTCGTCGCGTTGCTTAATGCGGTGGTGGAAGTTCGGGGAACCGCACCCGGTATGTTGGCGACTGAATAATGGAGAATGCCATGGCGCTCGAATGTAGGGTTTCCATGGGTCGTAATCCGGTCGACCGTTTCGACCGAGCCGCCCTGATCGATCGCCACATCCACGATGACCGAGCCCGGCCGCATCTGCTTGACCGTCTCCGCCGCCACGACCTTCGGCGATCTGGCGCCGGGCACAAGAACCGCACCGACCAGCAGATCGGCCTTCTGTACGGCCTGGGCGAGCACATAGGGATTGCAGATCAAGCTTTTCAGCCTGCCGCCAAATTGATCATCCAGCCGCCGCAACCGCTCCGGGTTGATGTCGAGCAGAGTGACATCGGCGCCGAGGCTGATTGCCGCCTTCGCGGCATTCGTACCGACGGTGCCGCCGCCGACAATGACGACCTCTGCCGGCCTCGCGCCCGGAACGCCGCCAAGCAGCATTCCTTTGCCGCCGGAGGGCTTCTCCAGCAGACGGGCTCCGATCTGAACCGACATTCTCCCGGCCACTTCGCTCATCGGTATCAGCAGCGGCAGGCTTCCATCATCAAGCTGAGTCGTCTCGTAGGCGACGGCGGACACACGGCGGTCGATCAGCGCCTGTGCCAACTCGGGCGAAGGGGCCAGATGAAGGTAGGCGAAGAGAATCAATCCCTCGCGAAAATACGAGTATTCTTCCGGCTGCGGCTCTTTGACCTTGACCACCATTTCCGCCGACCAGGCGGTGGCTGAATCCCGGACAATCCGGGCGCCCGCATCGATATATTCACTGTCCCCGAATCCGCTGCCTTCCCCGGCTCCGGCCTCGATCCATACCTCATGTCCGTGCCGGCGATAGATCTGAACGGAGGAGGGCGTCATTCCCGCTCGGCTCTCATAGCTTTTGATTTCTCTGGGCACGCCGATAATCATGGGCAGCACGCTCCTTCGAAGGAATAGTTATCCGGGGCTTCCCCGAAAGTGGCCGGCATCAGTAGCCTGGCAAGCTTCACTTTTTGGGGGATACTTTCTGCTCTAGGGATTACTTCTCGATCTGGCCCCGGACGAGTCCGATGAACCATCTCTCCGGAATCAGCTTGCGGAGCGCCAGCAGCAGAGGGGCAGGCTTGCCTGCCGGATAGCGCAGACGGCTTGAGCCGTCGGTCGCGGCTTTGTAGATCGTCTTCGCGACCGTCTCTGAAGTGTCGCCTGTCGTGTAGCTTTGTTCGATATTGGACATTGCCGTCCGGACGTAAGGCTGATACTCCGCAAGTTTCTCGTCATTGATGAAATCAAGCGAGCGGGTGTTAAAATCAGTCTTGATCACTCCCGGTTCAATCATTTTCAGCTTGACTCCGATGGCCCGAAGCTCGTAATGCAGCGATTCGGAGAAGCCCTCGACCGCCCATTTGGTGCTGTGATACAAGCTGTACAGCGGGAAGGTGGTTTTGCCTCCCATGGATGAGATGTTGATGATCATGCCGCCTTTTCGGGCCCGGAAGTAAGGGAGGATGCAGGAGGTGACATTCATCAGCCCGAACACATTCGTTTCAAATTGGCGTTTGATCCGTTCCATGGAGGCGGCCTCGAACACGCCGACCGCACCGTAGCCGGCATTGTTCATCACTACGTCGATCCCGCCGAAATCGGAGATCGCTCCGTCGATGGCGAGCCGGATGCTCTCCGTGTCCGTTACATCCAGCCGGTAATACCGGATGCGCGGCGACGAAGGCTTTTGGCCCTCGGGATTACGCATCGTGGCCGCGACGCTCCAGCCCTTTTGTGCAAAATAGTCCGCGGTCGCCCGCCCGATTCCCGACGATGCTCCTGTAATCAATATCGTTCTGGTCATGTCCTGCCTCCTGAAATGTCGCCCATGCTAAGCGTATTGGGGGAGCAATTGTTTCACGGCCTTGAAAGCGTCGTCCGCCACGTCAAGCGTAAAAGCGATATCCTCGTCGGTCAGCGCCGTATTCAGAAAATGATTGTGATGATTCGTGAAGAAGACGCCGCGCTGCACACAGGCGGCAATCCAGGCTTGATGAAGCACCTGGGTGTCGTCATCCGTAATTCTCATATACCAGAGCGGCAGTTCACCGCTGATGTTCAGATGGAACCCGTGGCTCTTGGCTACATCGACCAGCCCGCCCGTCAATTTCTGGCCGATCTCGCGGAGCAGCTTGGGCGCGTCGATCCGCTTCAGCTTCTGGATTGTGGCGATGCCTGCTGCGAACGGAACGGACGAGAACCAGTAGCTTCCCGTATAGAAGACCGAGGCGGCTGTGCTCTTCAGAGCCTGGATGCCGCAGATTGCCGACACATTATGCCCGTTGGCAAGCGCCTTGCAGAAGCAGATCAGGTCCGCCTTGAAGCCGTAATAGTGATCCGAGCCGGCAAGGTCGAGCCGGAAGCCGCAGCGCACATCGTCAATAGCGAGCACGATGCCGTGCTTCGTGCAGAGCGCCCGTACTTTGCTCCAGTAATCCGCAGCCGGCAGCTCGTTGTCGACATAGTTCCCGTGGGAATACGGGCAGGCCATCAGACAGGCGATCTCGCCCGGATGCTGCTCTACCAGATTTTCGAGCGCCTGATAGTCGTTCCAGTCCACATACAAGTTGTGGGAGACGTCCTCTTCGACGACGCCTGCGTTGCCGATCAGCTTCGCCCAGGGGGATACGCCATGATAGTCTCTTTTCACAAAAACCGCTTTTTTCCTGCCCGTCTCGGCTCTTGCAATTGTCAGCGCGAAGCTCGTTGCATCCCCGCCGTTCTTGGCGAAGAAGGCCCAGTCGGCCGAATGGACTGTATCAACCAGCAGCTCGGCGAATTCGATCATTTTGACGGACGGCAGTGTCACGCAGTTGCCCAGCCCGGCCTGTTCGTTCGCGGCGCGCTCGACCTCTTCGTCGTTATAGCCCAGGATGTTGGGACCGTACGCGCACATATAATCAATGAACCGGTTGCCGTCTACATCCCAGAAATAAGCTCCGTTCGCCCGGCTGGCGTAGAATGGAAAAGCGCTCGGCGGCAGCATGCTTCCCTCGACCGGGCCTAGATGCCCGTACACGCCGGAGGGAATGACCTTCAAGGCTCGTTCCAGCAGCTGCTTGCTCGTGGGATAGGAGTAGGTTTGCATCATAATCGCCTCTTTCAATCGGATTTCGTTCATCGAATTTCGTCCATTCGGACCAAAAACTCAGATATACAGCGGCACTCTCGATAAAATATCGCTGAGATGCTGAATCATCGGCATCATGCCTTTCAGCAGGAGATTCTCCCGGACAACCAGCTCATGCACATCTGCCCGCTCGCTCAGCAGGTCGCCCGCCGACTGCACCGTATCGAAAATCATGAAGGAGCGCGGCGGCACAGTGCTGCTCTTCATCGCCTTCAGCCGTCCGCCCTTGGCCTCCAGGAAGACCTGCTGTCCGCTTTCCTGAATGGACAATGAGACCACGCCGTCGGGAATCCGCTTCGCAATCTCCTGGCCGATCCGGTCGTAATTGGCGATGCAGGCCAGGGCATATGCAGCCGTATGGAGCAGGAAACCGGTGTGCTGGCGAAAAAAGTCAGGGTCCCCGAGCAGCTCAGGCTGCGGCTTCAGATAATATTCCAGACGCTTGGTGAGCTGGTTGAATTCGTTGGTCAGGAACCCCAATTTCGTGAACCCTTTAACAGGAATCGGATTGGCCGCGCCGTCGATCATCCGGTTGAAATGGTCGGTGGAACGAAAATACAGCTTGATTGATGAGGAACCTTCATCTTCGGTCATCTTGCATTTGCCGTCCCGGAATACGAGTGTTGCCGAGGGACCATTTTGAATGGAGAACCGGATGGATTGCTGCTTGCCGCGAATGAGTCCCTGCGATGCTTCGTCCACCTCGCACAGCTCCTCCAGATTTCTAAGAATGGCGTACAGATTAATCGCCGCTTTTGTATGGCTGCTTGACATATGAACCCTCCCGTTTACACATGATCAAAAATTCCCCAGTTCGGCATCTGCCGGAACATCCGGGTTTTTACCGCCAGATAGGCAAGTCCCGCAGCGACCCACGCTCCCCCGACGATCAGCGCCTGAGACTTCAAATTCGCGAGAAGCCACAGGTTGCATACAACCCCGGCTAACGGAATGACGAAGTACATGAGGGTCGTTGTTACCGAACGCCGCCCGTTTCTCACATAATAGTGGGTAATGACGGATATATTCACAAAGGCGAAGGCGATAAAGGCGCCAAAGTTAATGAATGAGGCCAGCGTAACGAGATCCACGAGGGAAGAGACAACAACAGTGAAGACGCCGATAAAAATAATCCCGCCGACCGGAGTCATATGCCGCTTGTGCAGGTGGCCGAACAGCCTCTGTGGAACAACGCGGTCCTGGCCCATGACATACAAGAGGCGAGAGATGCCCGCTTGCTGCGACACCACCAGCACGAAGATGGAAGCGGCGCTGACGACCATGAACAGATTTTCAAAGGCTGCTCCGCCTAAAAAATTCATCAGCTCCAGAGCCGCCGTATCGGTCGACGAGAACGTGCCGCCCTGAAAAGCGAGGCCTCCCAAATAAGCGATGAAGAAATAGAGCGCGCCCATCAGCACCGTCACGATGATCAGCGTCCGGGGAATGGTTCGCTGCGGCTCGACCGATTCGTCGGTAATCGTAGTTACCGCGTCGAAGCCCAGGAAGGACTGGCATACGAGAGCCGTTCCCGCGATTACGCTATGCAGAGCGCCGGAGCCGGAGCGGAAGAGCGGAGTGGAGGAATGGGGAGCCGACAGCGCCGGATGAAGGATTCGATAAGCGCATAAGCCCAGGAATACGGCGATCAATAGGAACTGAAGCCCGACGATCACCCGGTTAACTTTAATGGTCGTCTGCATGCCCCGAATGTTGAGGAGTGTGCTGAAGGCGACAAGGACGGCAACCCAGCCCACACTGGGAACCGCGGGAAGCATGTCATGGAGGGCCAGCCCCAGAAACAGCACCGACAGCATCGGTACAAAGGCATAATCGAGCAGAAGCGTCCAACCGACCAGAAATCCGGCGTACGGATGCACCGCTTTTTGCACATAGCCGTAGGCCGAGCCGGAAGTCGGCAGCACTTTGACCATTCTCCCGTAACTGTAGGCCGTAATGATCATGACCAGAAAAGCGATCAAATAGGCGGTCGGCAGCATTCCGTCCGAGATTTCAGTCGCGACGCCGTAGGTTCCGAAGATTGCGACGGGAGCCATCAAGGAGACGCCGAAAATAATCTGTTTGCCCTGCGTCAGAACTCTTGGAGGCCCTTTTGTTTGTTCCGTTCTCTCCAATTCGGATCACTCCTCTCTTTATATGCGTCATATATGCGATATAAAATTTAACGTAATCTTATTATATAGAAGAAATCTTACTGAAATCTTACCGACATTCGAGGAAATATAACATGAAATAGTGGTACAACCTGGTTTTGCCCGGAGATTGCGTAATTCAGGTGAATTAATCTAACGTTAATCAGGCGTGAATGGATTTGTTTTTTCAGGACATCCTAATAAAAACCATATCGACCGATAACCGAACATTCGCAGAGACATAACCTGGAATGTTCGTTTTTACTATTGACAAGCGATGTGAGGTCAGCCTAAAATGAGAAAGCACAACAACATCACTATTCGTATAATCCCGGGAATTGGCCCGGGAGTCTCTACGAGGTCACCATAATGACCTGGCTACGATATAAAGGGATGCCGTAACTTGCTGCTTTCCGCGTTTTGGCGCGTGGGCGGACGAGTGGCGGTGTTTCTGTTCAGCCGGCGTCGTCTTCGACACCGGCTTTTTTGTTGCTGCCCATCTATTACTACCTTAGGGGGAGAACATTTTGGAACGCTTTTTCAGACTCAAAGAGAACGGCACCAACGTACGCACCGAGGTTATGGCCGGTCTGACCACCTTTATGGCGATGGCGTACATCCTGTCGGTCAATCCCGGCACTCTGACGGCCTTCGGCCGGATCGACATGGGCTGGTATTCCGTCTTTCTGGCGACCGCACTTGCAGCGGGCATTTTTACAATCGCCATGGGGCTCTTCATTAATTTCCCGGTCGCGCTTGCGCCTGGCATGGGATTGAATGCTTATTTCGCATCGGTTGTCCTGTCCTCAGCCACAACGGATCATCCGTTCAGCTGGCAGATGGGCTTGACGGCGGTGTTTATCTCCGGTTTGATCTTCATCCTGCTTACGGTTACCAAGGTCCGGCAAATTCTGCTGGATGCGATCCCGGACAGCCTGAAGCATGCGATCACCGTCGGCATCGGCCTGTTCATCACGATCATCGGCCTCAAGAACAGCGGCCTGATGACGATCGGCGTCGAAGCGGGCAATGCGATTCAGGCCAACACCTTTACGGATGTGCAGTCTTTCGAGACGGTTATTCATATGGGCAGCCTTGATAACACAAATGTTCAACTGGCGATCATCGGACTGCTGCTGATCGGAATTCTGATGGTGCTCCGCGTCAAGGGAGCCATTCTGTTCGGCATCCTCGGCACGACCCTTGTCGGCGTGCTGATGGGCGCGGTTGATTTCTCCACACTGTCCAATCCGGCGACTCCTTGGGTTCCGGACTTCTCGCAGCTCAACTTCTGGTCCTTTGACTGGGAGGGCATTATGCATACCGGCATCATCTCGGCGATTGCCACGTTCACATTCGTCGAGCTGTTCGATACATTCGGAACACTGGTCGGCACGGCGCAGCGCGCCGGCATTATGGACAATCCTGAAGTCGGCAAGAAGCGCGTCGGCAAGGCGATGCTCGTAGACGCAGCCGCCGTTGCCGGGGGCGCAATGCTCGGAACTTCCACGACGACCGCTTATGTCGAGAGCGCAGCGGGCGTAGCCGAAGGCGGACGCACAGGCCTCACCGCGGTTACAACCGGCGTATGCTTCCTGCTCGCCCTGTTCCTGGCGCCGATTGCCGCCCTGATCCCAGGCTCCGCCACCGCTGCGGCGCTGATTATCGTCGGCGTGCTGATGGCGCAGTCGATCCGCCAGATCGATTTTGGCGACATGGTCATCGCGATCCCATCGTTCCTGACGCTGGCTATTATGCCTTTCACCTACAATATTGCGAACGGCATTTCCTTCGGGATCGTCACCTACGTCGTGCTGGCGTTTGTGGCAAATATTTCTGGCAAGAAGAAATACGACATCCACTGGATGATGTGGCTTCTGGCCATCCTGATCGTGCTTCGCTATCTGCTGATCGGCAGCCAGGGATAAGGACGCAGCTTGGCGATAACGGCTTCTTCCATTAAGGGAAGGGGCCGTTTTCTTTTTGACATATGAACAGAGACCTGAGGGCGGAAAGCTGGCGACGCTAAAGAAGGTGTGGACTTTCCTTCAACTGGATATTCGATTATATTGAAATGAGGGAAAAATTAAGAGTTGTCTTATACATAGATTCGGTTCAAAGGTGGTAAAGACGAATGAAAAAGTGGCCTCTTGCCGCAAGATTGACGTTTTTATTGATGCTCTTCATGCTGGTGCTGCCGGCGGGAACAATGTTTGCTGAAGGCAACTTGCTCAAGAATCCGGGATTTGAGGAGGCGGACGGCAAGGTGCCTGTTTCGTGGACTCAGGATTTATGGGTTCAGGGCGGGGAAGCCAGTGTGCTGTCCGTCGAATCCGACGATGTGTATTCAGGCGCTTACGCAGCAGTTATCGAGAACCGGCAGCCCAATCACGCAAAATGGGTTCAGACCGTTGCCGTCAAGCCTGACACGAACTACCGGATCTCCGGCTGGGTCAAGGTGGTGAGCGTCGGCAGCGATGGACTTGGGGCCAACTTCTTCGTCGCGGGCGTGGGCGGTGGCTATCCGAGCACCAAGGATACTGGCGGAAGCTGGCAGCAGCTGAGCTTTGTCGGCAAGACAGGAAGCGGCCAGAAGGAAATGACGATTGGCGCGGCCCTTGGGGGCTACGGCAATCTCGCCAGCGGCAAGGCTTACTTTGACGATGTTACGGTGGAGGAATTGACATCCGCTCCGGCGGGCGCCTCGGTCATTTCGCTGGATTCCTCGTCGGGTGTCAGCCAGGAAGTTAAAGCTTTGAAGATCTCCTGGAAGAACATTCTGATCTTCTCGGCGCTGTTCTCGGGCCTGTTCGCCTGGGTGTACCGGACCGCTTTTAGAAGCGATCGTCTGCTCCGCAGGGAGAAAGGCTCATATGGAGTCTGGCTGTGGCTGGCTATGGGACTTGCATTCCTGCTGCGGCTGCGGCTGGGGTGGACACAGGAAGGCTATATGAGCGACATGAGGACCTTCATGTACTGGGGCCAACGGTTGGCCGAAGTCGGTCCGGGACGCTTCTATCAGGAAGGGGTATTCGCCGATTATCCGCCAGGCTATCTCTACATCCTGTATTTGCTCCATAGTTTGAAAATCGGCCTTGGTATCGTTCCTGGCTCCGCCGGCGAGATGCTGCTGTTCAAACTGCCGGCGATTCTCTCCGATCTCGTTGCGGGCTGGCTCATTTATCGCTATGGCAGCAAAAAGCTCGGCAGCGGCATCGCCCTCGGCCTGTCGCTTCTGTATCTTTTCAACCCGGCCGTCCTCACGGATTCGGCCGTCTGGGGACAAGCGGACGCTTTCTTCGTCCTGTTCCTCCTGGTCAGCATCATCGCCGTTTCGGAGAACAAGCTGGCAGCCTCGGCGGTATGGTTCGCCATAGCAACGGCGGTCAAGCCCCAGGCGCTGATCTTTACACCGGTGCTGCTGTTCGCCTTTTATCATAGACGGGCTTGGCTGGAGATGCTTAAGGGCGCGGTCTTCGGCCTGGTGACCTTTGCCGTGATTACGCTGCCTTTCTTCTGGGGGAACGGCGGATTAAAAGGGCTGATCGATCTCTATACGGGCACGCTTACTTCTTACCCGTATTCGACGGTTAACGCCTTTAACCTGTACACGCTTATTGCGCCGTCCTGGACATCGATTGAGCAGACCTGGCTGGGCATTCCGTTCCGCGTTTGGGGCAATATCGCGATTCTGGCAGCCGTCGTGCTGGCCGGAGTGTATTCGTTCCGGAAGGATCGGAAAGATTTGTCCAAGTCTTACTTTATCGGGCTTGTCCTGATTGTCGTTATGTTCGTTATCGGAACGAAAATGCATGAACGTTACATGTTCCCGGCACTGATTCTCAGCCTGTTCGCCTTCATGGAGACGAAGGACCGCAGGCTGCTGACCCTGTTCTTCGGCATCAGCCTTACGCAATATATTAATGTCGCCTATGTGCTGCTGTTCCTGAATGCGGGCCAGAATCCGGGATCGGACGGCGTTGTTATTTTGACATCGATTGCCAATATTGCCCTGCTGCTCTTTATGCTGTATACGGGCTGGGATATTTATTACCGAAGACGGATTCTGCCGCTGGCGCCTCCACGTACCCAAGGGGAGCTGCGGGAGTCCGATCTGGCGCTTGCCGGTGAGCTGCGCAGTCCCGAAGGAGAAGCTGCCAAGGCTGCGCCGCGGCTACTCCGCAAGGATTGGCTGTGGATGGGCGCTATAACGGTGCTGTACGGCGCGCTTGCGCTTGTCAATCTGGGCTCAACATCGTCGCCAGAGACCGTCTGGGCGCCTTCATCCGCCGGTGAAAGCTTCGTTGTCGATCTGGGAAGCGCGAAGCAGCTGGATCGGGTACGGATATTCGGCGGCGTGGGAACCGGGGAGTTTACGCTGGAATTCGGGCAGACGCAGGACAGCTTCTCTTCCCCGCTCAAAATCAACGAAGACGTCGGCAACGTCTTTATATGGAAGAGCAATGACCTGAACGTGTCGGCACGTTATGTGAAAGTAAATGTAAATACTCCGGGCTTCTATTTGCACGAGATGGCTTTTTACGAGCAGGGCTCGGCTTCGCCGCTTCCGGTTACGAGCGTCTCGGAGGATACGGGAGGCACGCCGAAGACAGGGAAGCCTGCCAATCTGTTCGACGAGCAGCAGCTGATTCCCGCCAATTCGGGCTTCATGAACAGCTCTTATTTCGATGAAATTTACCATGCCCGGACTGCCTATGAGTTCGCTCACGGCATTGTTCCGTATGAGAACACACATCCGCCGCTCGGCAAGCTGCTGATCTCGGTCGGGATGGCGCTGTTCGGTGTGAATCCGTTCGGCTGGCGGATCGTCGGCACGGTGTTCGGCATTGCTATGCTGCCCGCCCTGTATGTCATGGCGCTTAGACTGTTCGGACGCACCCGCTACGCCGCGCTTGCGACAGGACTGTTCGCCTTGGACTTCATGCATTTCACCCAGACGCGAATCGCGACCATCGACGTATACGTCGTGTTCTTCATTATGCTGATGTTCTACTTCATGCAGCGGTATATGGTCATGAACTTCTACCGCGTTCCGCTGCGCCGAACGCTCTGGCCGCTGTTCTGGTCCGGCCTGTTCTTCGGCATCGGGGTCGCATCCAAATGGATCGCGCTCTACGGCGGAGCGGGCCTTGCCATCATGCTTGGCATTTCGCTCTTTGACCGCTACCGTCAGCATCGGGCGGCACGCCGCCTGCTGGCGGCGGGGGCAGCTGGAGATCCGGCGATGGCGGATGCATGCAGGGAAGCGGCGGGTTCTTTTTGGAAAAAGACCATAATCACCTTATCCTGCTGTCTCGTCTTCTTCGTCGCAATTCCGGCTGCAATCTATAGCGCATCGTTCATTCCCGTACTGTCCGTGACCGAGCAGGGATATACGTTCAAGGGCTTGATTGACGCACAGACCAGCATGTACGATTATCACAGCAAGCTCGAAGCCACTCACCCGTTCTCTTCCCAGTGGTGGCAGTGGCCGTTCATGAAGCGTCCGGTGTGGTTCTTCAGCGGAGGCGAAGGTCAGCCGGCCGGAATGGTGAGCAGCATTGTAACGATGGGCAATCCGCTGATATGGTGGACTGGCGTATTTGCGGTTCTGGCGGTGCTGTGGCTGACGATCAAGCGCAGGCAGAAGGCCGAGTATATGATCTGGATTGCATATTTTTCCCAATATGTGCCCTGGATGCTTGTTCCGAGAACGACATTCTTGTACCATTATTTTGCAATGGTTCCGTTTATGATTCTGGCGCTGGTGTATGTGTTCAGGCAGTTTGACGAACTGCTGCCGGAGCGCAGGGCGAAGACAATCCGGTATGTCTATGTGGCTGCGGCCTTCGTTCTCTTCGTGATGTTCTATCCCGTTCTCTCGGGCATGCAGGTCAGCGGCGGCTATGTGACCGGAATTCTGCGCTGGTTCCCGACGTGGGTCTTCTAAAGACCCTTTCTAAAATGTAGGAGGAAAAGAAATGAAAGCCAGGTACAGCGTCGTCATCCCGATGTATAATGAAGAACAAGTCATCTCGCACACACATCAGCGTCTGAAGCAGGTAATGGACAACACCGGCGAGCCATATGAGCTGGTGTTCGTGAACGACGGTAGCCGTGACAGGACGGCGGCCATCATCCAGGATATTGCAGACAACGATCCGAATGTCAAGCTGATCGACTTCTCCCGAAATTTCGGGCATCAGATCGCCATTACGGCGGGAATGGACTATGCGGAGGGCGACGCGGTTGTGGTGATCGATGCCGATCTGCAGGACCCGCCGGAGGTTATTTTGGAGATGATCGCGAAGTGGAAGCAGGGGTACGAGGTGGTGTATGCCAAAAGGCTGAAGCGCCATGGCGAGACCCTGTTTAAAAAAACGACCGCCAAAGTCTTCTACCGTCTGCTCAGCAGCATGACCAGCGTCGACATTCCGACGGATACCGGCGATTTCCGGCTGATTGATAGCAAGGTGGCCGATGTAATGCGGGATCTGAAGGAGAAGAACCGGTACGTCCGGGGGCTGGTAAGCTGGGTAGGCTTCCGTCAGGCGAGCGTGGAATATGTGCGTGAGGAGCGTTTTGCGGGCGAGACGAAATATCCGCTTAAGAAAATGATCCGCTTCGCGCTCGACGGCATCACTTCTTTTTCCCATAAGCCCCTCAAGATCGCTTCTTATTTGGGCTTTGCGCTCTCGATCTCCAGCTTCATCTACTTGTTCGTCGTTCTCATGCAGAGATTATTCACTGACCGCACGGTTCCCGGCTGGGCGTCCATTGTCGGTGTGAACCTGCTGTTCAACGGGATCGTGTTGATGATCCTTGGGGTAATAGGGGAGTATATCGGACGGATTTACGACGAATCCAAAGGCCGTCCACTGTATATCGTCCGTCAGACGGTAGGTTACCGGAAATTGAAAGCCGAAGAAATCGAGCTTCTGAACGAGGAGGCCCGGCATTTGCGAAAGGATGGGCGGTATGAATAACCAGAATTTCAAACGTGACTTCATCCAGTTCGTGAAATTCAATATTGTTGGTCTGCTTAATACGCTCGTCGATATGGCTGTGTTTGCATTGCTTAATGGCGTCTTTGGCTTATTCTATATCGGGGCGCAAATTATTTCCTACAGCGCAGGAACGGCCAACAGCTTTATTCTGAACAGCAAGATTACATTTAAGGACCGCCAGCGGAGCAAAGAAGAGGGCTTCGACCATATGCAGCTTATCCGGTTTGTGGTGCTGAATCTGGTTGTGCTTGGCATCTCTCTGCTGCTGATGAGGCTGCTAATCAACCGCTTTGGCCTGCAGGAGCTGGTTGCCAAGGTGCTGGTTACGTTCGTGACGGTTATTATCAACTTTTTCGGCAGCCGGAAGTGGGTATTCACCGCTCCCAAGGAGACAGTGCCGGCTCCGGGATCGAACATTGAACAGCGATAGGAGGAGACCCATGCGGAAGCTGTCCTATATTATCATCATCGCCGGTCTGCTTCTGATGCTCTATCCCAAAGGAAGCGAATGGTTCGAAGACTGGAAGCAGCAGCGGCTGCTGGAGCAAGCGGAACAGAGCTTCGACCAGAGTCCGAAGCAGAGCGAGGTTGCTGGAGGGACTGCCGCAGATCCTGATCTCAGCTTGAAATACGCCAAGGTGACGCAGCTTCTTGCCGATGAATCGGCGCTGAATGAGCAGGATCAGTTGTCGGAGGCTGAACAAGATCCGGCCAGCGACGAAAAGGCGATTGCGCTGATTGAAATTCCCTCTATCGATGTGAAGCTTCCCGTTCTGGAGGGGGCGACCAAGGCGAATATGAGACATGCCGCCGTTCATATGACCGAGACTGCCCCGCTGGGGGGAATCGGCAATTCGGCCATCGCCGCGCATCGGGCGCATACCAAAGGCAGATTGTTCAACCGACTGGGCGAAGTGAAGATTGGCGATACCATTACGATCAAGACCAAGAGCGAAGACTTGGAGTATAAGGTCTATGAGATCTTGGTAGTAGAGCCAACGGATGTCTCGGTGCTGGAAGGAAATAATAAAGACCGGATTCTTACTTTAATTACTTGCGATCCGCTAATTAATCCGACTCATCGTCTGATTATTCATGCCAAGCTTGAGGCATAAGCCCTTTTTCGAAAAAATAAATAAAAAATTAGGCGATTTTTCCTAGAAAACTATTTTCTTAGCTATTAAAATATGGTACTCTATTCATAGAAAGCTAAACACGATAACGGCAAACCTGTCGAAAGGCAGGGACGCAAAGCTAAAGGGCCTTCCCGTAAGGATGGCAGCCAGCTACCGAATGAGAGGCTTTTTTTGTTTAGTGACACAGTATGAAAATGGGAGTTGTTCTTTTTTATGTAAGGTGGAGATTCCACGATAACGGCAAACCTGTCGAAAGGCAGGGACGCAAAGCTAGAGGGCCTTCCCGTAAGGATGGCAGCCAGCTACCGAAAGGAGTTTTTCATATGAAGAAGCTTTACGGTTTTATTCTTTCTTTGTTTGTAATTGCTGGATCTATCCAATTTGCCCCTAAAGCCTTCGCAAGTGCGGAGTGGCTTGATACCTCGAGTGTAGACCAAGGCGTTATTGGCATTCACTATTCCGTCCCTCAAGATAAAAAGACCAAACTGATGATCACCAAGAACGGCAGCAGCTATACGTACAACCTGTATGCTTCCAAGTCGGTTGAGAGCTTCCCTCTTCAACTCGGAAATGGCACGTATAAAGTGTCGATCATGGAGAACACCACGGGTAACAAGTACAAGCTGATTGATTCTGATACCGTTGAACTGTCCCTCAGCAACTCCAATGCCGTATATTTGAGTTCTGTTCAGAACATTAACTGGAGTCCATCCGACCGCGCTATTCAAAAAGCCAAACAGCTTACGCAGAATGCGGCTACCGATAAAGAGAAAGTAACAGCTATCTATAACTATGTTGTCTCGAATGTTAAATACGATTATGATCTTGCTGCCAATGTAACTACGGACTACATCCCTAACATCGACAACACACTCGCTACGAAGAAGGGCATTTGCTATGATTACGCTTCTCTCTTCGCCGCTATGCTGCGCAGTGTGGATGTGCCTACGAAGCTTGTAATGGGCCAAAGCAGCTACGTAACCGCGTACCATGCCTGGAATGAAGTGCTGATTGATGGCCAATGGGTCACAATCGACACGACAGTGGATGCAGGGCTTGGCAAGACCAAGCAGACTGCCGGCACCGGCATTACCAAGCTCGCCAGCAAATACACGGGCGCTAAGTATTATTAATAAGTGAAGCTGCTTAAATTAACGGAACCCCAAGAGCTGATTTCGCAAGTTGTGAAATCAGCTCTTTTTTATTTTTTTAAATCTATTGCATATTCTTCGTCATCTGTGGTATATTCTAATTCCGGCCAAGAAACACGAGCTGTTGATTCAAAAAAGAAATAAAAAAGCTTGCGTTGATCACTTGGTTGTGATAAGATATAAGAGTTGCTGCTGAGGAACACAAGCGACGATGAAAGTCTTGAATGAAGCTTGATCTTTGAAAACTGAACAACGAGTGAGTATTAAAGAGAAGAAATTCTCGTCAGTTTCAAAATGAGCAATCAGCTCTTTCTATACTCGTTCCAGAATGATCGGCTCAGCTGAGATCGACCCATTCCGGAACGGGCGGCGCGACGAAGTCGCGTCTTTAATGGAGAGTTTGATCCTGGCTCAGGACGAACGCTGGCGGCGTGCCTAATACATGCAAG
>NZ_JAHCMB010000190.1 GCF_019904155.1 Paenibacillus sinensis | reverse complement strand
ATACTTATATCGCGAGGAGGGGGAGCAATGATTCAAATGATATCAAACATTGAAGATGTATCCCAGGTGTTAAAGTTACTCGGCGATAAGACACGCTTAACTATTGTTAAGCTTCTTGAGCAAAGGGAATGCTGCGTTTGTGAGTTAGTTGAAATTTTTCAGACCAGCCAACCTGCAGTCAGTCAGCATTTACGAAAACTAAAAGATGTGAGTTTNGAATTCAAGCATTTGAGTCTGATACAGGATTTGCTTAAACATGTCCCTTCTCAGGAACATGAATTAATAGCGCTGAAGAAGAAGGGCCTTCAAATTTGCTGAACGAATGAAATGGTGAGGAATAAGGAGAGTGTTCTGGTGAACCAGTCGGTCAAAAAGCTATCGTTCTTGGATCGGTATTTAACGATCTGGATTTTTGCAGCGATGGCAATAGGGATTGTTATAGGTTTTTGGATTCCTGGATTTGCGGACAGTCTGTCAAAGCTTCAAATTGGAACAACATCCATTCCTATTGCCGCAGGGCTTATTTTAATGATGTACCCGCCGCTGGCAAAGGTTAAGTATGAGAAATTGGGCCGGGTGTTTAAGGACTGGAAGGTTCTCCTTATTTCTCTTGTTCAAAACTGGATCATTGGCCCGGTTCTGATGTTTCTTCTGGCGATTACGTTTCTTAGTGATTTGCCGGAATATATGATTGGCCTGATCATGATCGGGTTGGCAAGATGTATTGCCATGGTTCTGGTGTGGAGTGACTTAGCAAAGGGTGATCCGGAGTATACAGCTGGTCTCGTAGCTTTTAACTCGATTTTTCAAATTGTGTTCTACTCTGTATTTGCCTATATCTTTATCACGGTTTTACCTGAATGGTTTGGCATCCAGGGAGTAGTCGTCAACATTTCTATGGGTGAAATAGCTGAAAGTGTCATGATCTATTTGGGTATCCCGTTTGCAGCAGGTATTATCACACGGATAATTGCGCTCAAAACCAAAGGTGAGGCATGGTTCGAAAGGGAGTTCCTGCCGAAAATTGGCCCTCTGACTTTGATTGCGTTATTGTTTACCATTGTTTTGATGTTTTCACTGAAGGCTGATTTAATGGTTCAACTGCCGATGGATGTAGTTCGTATCGCCATTCCGCTTCTGATTTATTTCGTGATCATGTTTTTTGTTTCTTTTCTGGTATCACGGAGAGCAGGCACTTCTTATCCCGTCGCAGCTTCGCTATCTTTTACGGCAGCCAGTAATAATTTTGAACTTGCCATCGCAGTTGCGATTGGTGTCTTTGGCTTGAATTCTGGTGCTGCCTTTGCAGCTGTCATTGGACCGTTGGTTGAAGTTCCCGTACTTATTGGGCTCGTCAATGTGGCTCTTTGGTTTCAGAAAAAGTACTTTGGCAAGCCATCCACGATTTCTTGAGTTTCTCGTTGGACTTCCATACAAACATCTAAAAAAGGAGTAATTAAACGATGTCGAAAAAGTCCATCTATTTTCTCTGCACCGGCAACTCATGCCGCAGCCAAATGGCGGAAGGCTGGGCAAAAAAGCTGTTGGGTGATGCGGATTTGGTCATCACACTCTGCGGAGATGCGGCGGATAAATGCCCGATCACTCCCCCCAAAGTGAAGCGTGAGCATTGGGGATTCGATGATCAAGCCAAGGCTGCCGGAACGGATGAAGAGAAGTGGGCTGTGTTCCAACGTGTCCGTGATGAGATCGGTGAGCGTATTGAGCGTTTCGCTACAACTGGTGAATAAGAGAACCAAGACGTAAATTAGAGGGAGAGAATAATGGAGAAACCTTATCAAGCATTAGTTGAGGATCGAATTTCCTTTGGCGGTGCCAAAGACGTTGATCAAATGGTTACCGATGAAGGCGTAGAGGTAGTTGTTGATCTTCGGGAGGAAGCTGAGGCCTGCGCTTCCAACTCAACCTCTGTGAAGTGGATTCAGATCCCATTAGGCGATAACTCCGAAGAACCAGAAGCTGAGCTTTATCATTCGGCCATTCAAGAAGTGGTTAATGCTTATCGGAATGGAAAGAAAGTTGCTTTTCACTGTGGCGGGGGAAAAGGACGTACAGGCACAGTGGCTGTTGGCACACTAAAGGAATTAGGACTGGCAAAGACGCTGGTAGAGGCTGAGCAGCAGGCTAAGGTGATTCGACCCATTATTGCAGTGAAGCCCAAACAATGGGAATCTTTGAGAGCGATCTATGGCGAATAACTAATGGTAGGGTTCCCAACAAAAATGATGAATCAGTTTAGTAACAAAGAACTTGGTATCCAATGCGGATTTCCAAGTTCTTTGCAGCGAACACTATATTTCATTGAATACCTTTTCCATAATCATAACGTCGATTCGCTCACCATCCAAAATCCCTTGATCTTTAAATACCCCGACCTCACGATACCCCAATTTCCGGTATAATCCCTGACCTTTTTGATTAAAAGGGAAGGTGAAGAGCACTATTTTGTAAAAATCGCCCCGGGCAGCCTCTTCTTCAAGAGCCGGGAGGAGGGCGGAGCCAATGCCTTGTCCCCGATAATCCCGGTGAATATAGATAGACAGGTCAGCGACACCTTGATACGCGCAGCGGTGCGAGTAGGGATTAAGAGAGGCCCAGCCGACAACCTGATGATCAGCCTCAGCCACTAGCACCGCATGTCTTCCTTGATGCCCTTCAAACCATTGTTGAATATAGACCTGATCCTTCGGATCGGTTTCCAGCGTAGCGATACGGTCTTCAATCCCTTGATTGTATATCTGCAGGATGCTCTCCAAATCTTCGATCTTTGCACTTCGGATCGCAACATCACTAGATACTACCATTATTTCCCCTCCAGCTCCCCTTACGGTTTAATGGCTTTGATTACAGCTGAGACAATATATTGTTCGATATTCGTACCCGGTACCCATTCCTTGATAAAAGATCTGGATTCGTCCTTCGGCTCAATTGAGATATCAACAAATCCGCTGCTGCGGAGCATTTCTTCGAGTTCCTGCACCGGGGATGCTCCGGAAATACAACCCGAATAATAGTCGGCCATATCGTTCTTAATATCAGCAGGCAACTCGGCAGTTGTGACAATGTCGGAAATCGCCAGACGCCCTCCGGACTCCAGCACCCGGTAAGCCTCATGAAAGACTTGCTGCTTGTCAGGAGAAAGATTGATCACACAGTTGGAAATAATGACGTTCACGGAATGGTCTGCTACTGGAATATGCTCGATCTCCCCAAGCCGGAAATCCGTATTGTTAAACTTCCCTTTATCGGCGTTGCTGCGTGCCCGGCTGACCATTTCCGGAGTCATATCTACCCCAATAACCGTACCGGTTCCCCCAACCTGTCGAGAAGCTAAGAAGCAATCAAAGCCCCCGCCGCTTCCCAGATCCAGTACAACCTCGCCAGGCTTGAGCTCTGCAATGGCCTGCGGATTCCCGCAGCCCAGACCGAGATTGGCTCCTTCCGGAACAGCCGTTAAATCATCATTTGAGTAGCCTAGTTTAGCCGAGATATCATTGAAATCCAGTGGGGAATTGCAGCAGCTGCTTGCTGTATGCTGAGAAGTTGGCTTTACCGCAATCTTTTGGTATCTTGCGCGAACATTCCGTCTGATCGCATCATTCGAAATTTTGCTCATGCATATCACTTCCTTAAGCTTCAGTTTCGCCATTAACAGGATGGCAGCAACGGTCGGATTTGGCCATCGCATCATTCATAAGCTGAATCGAACGGATGACCATATCTTTCTCAAAATCGCTCATATAGGAAAAAACTTCATCCAAATAAGCATTCATCTGCTGATCAATGGTGGCGGCCACATATTTACCTTGAACAGTAAGGGAGAGGATATAGACACGACGGTCAATCGGGTCTCGCGACTTGTTCACCAGTCCCATCTTAATGAGTGATTGTACTTGCCGGCTAAATGTGGTGATATCCGTTCCAAGGGCTTCCGCAATTTGCTGCATGGATGGGTTATGCTGCCGGTCTACCTCATATAAGATGTGGCTTTGCACAGGCGAGATATCACAGCCTCCAATCGTACAGCAAAATTTATTAAGCAGTCCAAAACGTCTTGTCAAAATTTGAAAAAGCTCGCGAGTGTTGCTCAAGGGAATTCACCTCTGAGTTAGTTATACCTCTTTTACTTGCAAAATGCAATTATAAAATCCGATGAAAAATGAGGTGGGGAGTACTGAATTACTCGCAGAGCCTATCCAACAAGGCTCCCAACTGTTCAGCCAATACGATATGGTTAACAGGCCTTTCGTTCATAAACCACCATTCGACAACCCCCACATACGAGGATGCCACAAATTGAACGATGAGATCTTTATTTAGTCCCTCATTTTTCCCCTTGGTGGTATCCACTTCATCTTTAAATTCTTCAATAAGAAACTCCAGAAAACGACTACGGAAGTAGGGAGCACCCTTGCTAGCCAGCATCGTGGAGAAAAATGCGTAATTAGCCTCGAAGTATTCCGTCCAAATGACGGACCCTGTAACAAAATCCAAATCGGCTGCTGCTTCGCATCGCTCCCGAAGTTCTTTGATATGGGTCTCGATCAGATTATTCAGCAAATCATATTTATCCATGTAATGGAGGTAGATCGTACCACGGCTGACGTTTGCTTTATCCGAGAGATCCTGAATGGTGATATCATCGAAATTTTTCTCAGCCATGAGTNTTTAGTAATAATTGCATCCGATAATGAACACTTTTAAGTATTTTATTCATTACTGAACAAATCGCTCCAAATTAACAATAGGCAACAATTTCGAGAAGATTATAATAATAGACATGTGCACATTAAAGTAATTATGCATATTAACTATTCATTTGAGAAGAAAGGGATGCTGTTAAAATGTGTAATCATAATCATGATCATAACATTACTACTCGAGTGTTAAGCGTTCCAAGCGCGAAAGCCCCGTTTGAACAAGCTACAATTGAGCGGAGAGCTTTGCGACCGGATGATGTGTTAATTGATATTCAATATTGCGGTATTTGCCACTCCGATATCCATAATGCACATAATGATTTTGGCAGAGGGGTATTCCCGATGGTTCCAGGTCATGAAATCGCGGGCGTTGTTGCGGCTGTAGGCAGTGAAGTAACAGCATTCGCTGTAGGGGACCGTGTCGGCGTGGGCTGCTTTGTGGATTCATGCGGAGAATGCGACTTCTGCCTTAGAGGTGAAGAACAGTTCTGCAGAAAAGGTGTAGTCGTTGTATTTAATTCCATTGGTTATGACGGAGAGCTGACCTATGGCGGATACAGCCAGAAAATCGTTGTTAAAGATAAGTTCGTTGTACGTATTCCGGACGGTCTGGAACTGGATGTGGCAAGCCCGCTGCTCTGTGCAGGCATTACAACATACTCGCCGCTGAAACACTGGAATGCCGGACCAGGCAAAAAGATTGCCGTACTCGGAATGGGCGGCCTCGGCCATCTGGCTGTTCAATTTGCCCACAAGATGGGTGCTGAAGTGACGGTACTAAGTCATAGTGCGAACAAAAAAGACGAAGCCTTCGCTTTTGGCGCAAGTCAATATTATGTTACAACGGACACTGCAACGTTCACGGAGCTGGCCGGTCAATTTGACCTGATATTAAACACGGTGTCTTCAAATATTAATGTTGACGCGTTTCTGTCCATCCTTAATGTAGACGGCGCTTTAGTCAATCTGGGTCTGCCCAACAAGCCGGACCAATATAATGTGTTCTCTTTGTTTGCCGGTCGCCGGAGCATTACAGCTTCCAACGTTGGCGGTATCAAAGAAACCCAGGAGATGCTCGACTTCTCGGCTGAGCATGGCATCGCCCCCATGATCGAGGTGATCCGTGCCGACCAGGTTGACGCGGCATATGAACGTGTCCTCAGCAGTGATGTACGGTATCGGTTTGTCATCGATATGTCTACACTATAGTCGTCTCTTTTGACAGGAACCGAAATTTAACGGAAGGAGAGGGAATAATGGGAATTACAGATGCAGCGAAGCAGTATCATGAGAGAATGTTTCCGGGTAATGAATCCAAGTTATTGGAGACTGATCCGGAATTTATCGAACGCTTTGATAACTTCGCGTTTGATGAGGTCGTGGGTCAGGACGATTTGGATGATCGTACCCGCATGATGGCCATTCTGTCTGTCTTGATCGGCTGTCAAGGCATTGACAAGTTCAAAGCCATGCTGCCGGCGGCCCTGAACTTTGGGGTTACTCCTGTTGAAGTTAAGGAAATTGTCTATCAGTCTGTCGCTTATCTTGGCATCGGAAGGGTATTTCCTTTTCTGCATGCGGTAAATGAGATCCTGATGGCAGGAGGCGTTGAGCTGCCTTTACCGGGTCAGGCCACAACAACCACGGATAACCGGCTGGAAGCGGGAATTCAGGCGCAGGTGGACATTTTTGGAGACGGCATGCAGGATTTCTGGAAATCGGGTCCGGAAGAGAGCCGGCATATCAATCACTGGCTGGCAGCCAACTGCTTTGGAGACTACTATACCCGAACAGGGCTTGACTACAAGCAAAGGGAGATGATTACCTTCTGCTTTCTGTTGGCCCAGGGAGGTTGTGAGCCTCAGTTGACCAGCCATGCCGCCGCTAATATGAGACTTGGAAATGACAAGTCGTTCCTGATCAAGGTTCTCTCCCAATGCTTGCCGTTCATTGGATATCCGCGCACTTTGAATGCTCTGCGGTGTGTGAATGAAGCAGCGGCGAAATCGGAATAGGAGATGAAGTTAATATAATGAATCGCACTTGGCTGATTACAGGTGTCAGCAGTGGCTTCGGTTATGAGATGACGAAGCAGCTCTGCCGCATTTGCGCGCTCAGGGTGGCGGCCGTATTATCCAGCTGTCTTCCTATGGCGGTCAGGTAGCCTTCCCTGGTAATTCCATGTACCACGCAACCAAGTTTGGCATTGAGGGCTTCTGTGAGTCGGTCGCTCAGGAAGTTGCGCCATTTAACATCGGTGTTACTTTGGTGGAGCCGGGAGGAGCCCGTACCGAGTTCCGTTATGGAAGCGCACAGGTAGCCAATCTCATGCCGGAATACGACGGAAACCCGGCACATGGCTTTTTGAAGATGCTGGACGCCTTCAACGGACTGGCTCCCGGTGATCCTGTGCGGATGGCTGCCCGAATCATAGAGAGCGTCCGGCAGGAACCCGCTCCGATGCGAATGGTGCTCGGCTCTCAAGCGCTGACCAACACCATTTCAACCCTGAAGGCCCGCATTGCCGATTACGAGACGCAGACTGATCTGGCAGCTTCTACTGACTTTCCTGCGGGGGGAGTAGCGCTGTGATTTTGTATAGAAGGAAGGTATTGAAGATGGAGAACGAACAGCTTAGCAACAGTACGATTTTTCCGTTGGGGGAAAGGGTGGCGGCCAACTTTACGGGAGACGCTTACCTGCAAATGGTGTTTACAGATCCGGCCCCGCTTAATACCGCAATTGGAAATGTTACCTTTGCTCCAGGAGCGCGGAATAACTGGCACGCCCATCGGGTGGGACAGGTTCTGTTGGTCACCGGCGGTAAAGGCTGGTATCAGGAAGAAGGCAAGCCCGCACGTCAGCTCCAAACAGGTGATGTGGTCAATATTCCGCCTAATGTTAAGCACTGGCACGGTGCGACAAAAGACAGCTGGTTCGTACACCTGGCTATGACTCCAGGAGAAACCGAATGGTTTGAAGCAGTCGATGATGAATGGTTCAACAAGCTGTAGATAATCACGCGAAACGGAGGTTTTCACTGTGGACTACATTAAATTTGGCAATACAGGAATGGACGTCTCCCGAATCTGCCTGGGCTGTATGAGCTTTGGAGAAGCACGGCCGGGATGGCATCAATGGGTGCTGAATGAGGAGCATAGCCGTCCTGTTATAAAAAAAGCGCTTGAGCTTGGCATCAACTTTTTTGATACCGCGAATATTTATGCGAACGGAACCAGTGAAGAGATTACCGGCCGTGCGCTTAAGGATTATGCCAACCGTGATGAAATCGTCCTCGCGACCAAGGTCTGGGGACGCATGCATCAAGGCCCCAATGGTGCAGGGCTGTCCCGGAAGGCCATTTTGAGCGAAATCGATAACAGTCTGAAAAGACTTGGAACCGATTATGTAGATCTCTACATCATTCATCGTTGGGACTATGACACACCTATTGAAGAGACTATGGGAGCCTTGCATGATGTGGTGAAGTCGGGAAAGGCCAGATATATCGGGGCATCCGCGATGTATGCATGGCAATTCCAGAAAGCCCAGCATGTGGCGGAAATGAATGGCTGGACCCGGTTCGTATCCATGCAGAATCACCTGAACCTCATTTACCGTGAGGAGGAGAGGGAGATGATGCCGCTCTGCAAGGACCAGAAAATTGCTGTGACTCCTTACAGCCCGCTTGCATCGGGTAGACTGATCCGCGATTGGTCGGAAACCACGCTCAGATCCGAAACCGATCATATTCAAAAATCCAAGTACGATGCAACCGCCGAAGTAGACCGGGTTATCGTTGAGCGTGTGGCGTCCATCGCAGAGAAGCACGGTGTGCCCCGTATTCATATCGCGCTTGCATGGCTGCTGCAGAAGGAATCGGTCGCTGCTCCTATTGTGGGCGTTACGAAAATCGCGCAGCTCGAAGATTCAGTGGGCGCTCTATCGGTGAAGTTAACCGCTGAAGAAGTTTCATTCCTGGAGGAACCCTATGTTCCTCACCCAGTCGTGGGTGCCCAATAAAATTTGAGGAGGACTTAACATGGAATATGTAACATTAAATAACGGAGTAAAGATGCCTATTTTGGGATATGGCGTATACCAGATTCCAGATCCGGTGGAGTGCGAAAGATGTGTGTCTGATGCGATAAGCGTCGGTTACCGGTCCATTGATACCGCTCAAGCCTACCGGAATGAAGAGGCGGTAGGTCGTGCGATCAAGAAAAGCGGGGTACCCAGAGAGGAGTTCTTCATCACCACGAAGGTCTGGATTTCGAATGCCGGATATGAGAAGGCGAAAGCATCCATTGAGGAATCCCTGAGAAAGCTTCAGCTTGATTACCTGGACCTGCTCCTGATCCACCAGCCATTCAACGATTACTATGGAACGTACCGCGCGATGGAGGAACTGTACAAAGCGGGTAAACTCAAAACAATCGGAGTAAGCAACTTCTTCCCCGACCGGTATATCGACCTTGTTCAATTCAGCGAAGTGGTTCCGGCTGTCAATCAGGTGGAAACCCATGTCTTCAACCAGCAGGTAACAGCAAATGAAATTATGAAGAAATACAATACACAGATCGAATCCTGGGGTCCTTTTGCAGAAGGTCGGAACGAGTTGTTCACCAACCCTACGCTGCAAGAAGTCGGCGGTAAATACAACAAATCCACGGCCCAGGTCGCGCTCCGATTCTTGATTCAGAGAGGCGTGGTGGTCATTCCGAAGACGGTAAATAAAAGCCGGATGGAACAGAATTTCAACGTATTTGATTTCGAGTTGACGGCAGAGGATATGGAAAAAATAACAGCGCTCGACACTGGAGAAAGTGCATTTTTCTCCCACTATGACCCGCAAACCGTTGAGTTTCTAACCAATTACGCTAAACAAGGTCTGGAATAATTGACTGATAAGGCGGGTTATCAGCCGCGTTGGTGTTCCGGCGTTCCACAAAGTTGCCGCGAAATGGACAAGTAAAGCACTCAAAGTATTGATTAGACCTTAATCAGGGTATTTGGCATGACATGATAGAACAATGTCGCTTACGGATAATTACAGAGCGTTGTTCATCAGCTAATATATAGCTTATCCAAAGAAAGGCAAGCAGAAATAGCTTGCCTTTTTAATATGGAGGTTTATCATCTTTTTAAAACACATCCTAATATGGGAGGTTCTGGATGGACATTGCGTTTTACCGGCTGTACAAGGACTTTTCCCCGCAGGTTCGTCCGTTTCTGCCCCCGGATCAAGCGCCGTATGTGCTGTTTGATACGATTAAATGCAATCTGTACCCCGGGGAAGAGCCGAATGCGGAATTATGGGAGCTGCTGATCGAAGCCGCCCGTTTCCAACTGAACACCTATGGGATCGACGGCTTTAGAATCGACATCGGGCAACAGCGAACTGCTGGACATCCTTATTCCCGCACTGGAAAAATCATTGGTCGAGCAGCGGAACAGCAAATCCATTACCGAGATCGTGAAGTGGATAGTGAAACGTAACCTCGACGGGGGCGCCCCGATATTAAGGATATCGCTGTAGAGCTGGGGATCAGCGAGCGCACCTTGCAGCGCAGACTCTCGGATGAAGGCACAAATTTAAAACAGTTGGTCACCGACTCCAGGCACGAGAAAGCGATCGAGTATTTGGCAGACCCAATGCTTGATATTAAAGAAGTCGCCTTCCTGCTTGGGTATGCAGAGCAGAATTCTTTTTACCGCGCTTTTCGTCTTTGGGAAGGCGATACACCTTCAAACTGGCGCGCTGTACGATTAGGAATCCAGTAAGTAGAAACCGGGTTTTTGGCGTATGAAGCTATAACAATGGCGTGTGATTTTGGAGTCCCAAGGACGTATCGCCGGGAGTGCTTCCGCACTGCTAGGTATCTTACCGTTTTTATTGGGTTCAATTACTTCTCCATTAGTAGGAATCAAGGGTGAATATTCTGCAATCTCATTAGGGATTATCATTTTTATCACCACTTCATTGGCCATATTCTCATACTTAATCTTAGTAAAAGGAGCCCGGATAGTACAAGAGAGAGGCTGATCCTCTGTGTATATTGACGCCAGAACCGGTGTCGTAATGGAAGATGGAAGCACCTATACTGCGGGTATGTACGTAACGTATAAACATACACGAATAGATGAGAAGCATACTGCTTGATAAGCAAGAGAAAAAGACTGTTGGCGAAATCTGCCGGCAGTCTTTTTTTCAGTGCGTCATGCATGGCTAGTCATGATTAAGCTATCGGATCCTATAGTTTTCTTGCCTTGATTACGAAAGTGACAGGAAGCATCTTGGCTTTTTTTGCAAAATCATCATTATCGTCCCGCGATAGTATCATTTCTTCATCAGATTGCTCAATCATTTGCTCAATGACGAATCCCGCTTTTGACAACGCATTCACATAAGTTGATAGTTTGCGATCCGATAATGTTAGCGTACTTTCGTCAAGAGATACCGAATACCATGACTCATCGAAATAGTTTTTCTTAAAGACAAGCCTATCATTCTCTGCTACAACACATTTATGAATTGGGTGAGACCAGCTGAAAATAAATGCGCCGTCTTTTTTTAGGTAAGAAGCAATCCGGCTAAAAGTACCCTCAAGGTCGGTTGTCCAGCCTATGGCATAAATCGAATAAACAAAGTCAAAATATTCCTCTGGTATACCACATTCTTCTTCCATGGGAGAACAGATTAATTTTGCTGAAAGACCGCTCGCCGTCAAATATTGCCTTGTCTTCTCGATTTGGTTCTCTGACAGATCTATGCCCCATAGCTCGGATGCTTTGCGTTCCCCCTGATATTTCAAGGATTCACCACTTCCACAACCGATCTCCAGCATCTTTTTTCCTGAAACATCGCCAAAAAGCCGGCATTTTTCTTCTGAGAGAAATGCTCCATATAGAGGAAGTGCGGTAGCTCCTAAGACATCATTTCCTTTGGTATCCCAAAAGATGCTGTTCGTCTCATGGATAGAATCTTGGTCCATGTCGACCGTGATAGCGCTCCCAACCTCGCCAGCGCCAATAATGTTTGTTCTATTACTTGAACTCTTGTCCATGCAGACACTCTCCTCAAAATGCGTATTAACCAAAGAGTAATCTACCATTTTTCTTTGAATAAATCCACCCATAATCTTCCACTTATCCTTTTTTCCGGATTGGCAGCGATGAGATTGGTAACAGATAGGATACAATAATAAATATATAGTTTGTGGAAGCTCGGTAAGTACAATTAAACTGTAGGAATGGAACTGAGTGCGTGTTTAGCTAACTTTATAAACCAAAAGGAGAAAAGACATGAACAAGGAGCAAGTTCTGGAGAAAACCAGACAATTTGTGAAACAAAAACTTGAAGGAGAAGGCTCTGGACATGATTGGTGGCATATTGTCAGAGTATGCAATAATGCATTGGACATAGCCAGACAAACAGAAGGAGTCGATAGCTTTATTGTAGAATTGGGAGCGCTGTTTCATGATATCGCCGACCATAAATTCGGATATACGGATGAGGACCGGAGAACCATCATATCTGAATGGTTAACCAAGCTGGATGTGCCTGCTGCAATCATTGAAGAAGTCGTTTACATCGCTAACCACATTTCATTTAAAGGCGGAACCAATAAGCACGAATTGAGAACCGTAGAGGGGAAAATTGTTCAAGATGCGGACAGGCTTGATGCAATCGGAGCTATAGGTGTAGGAAGAACCTTTGCTTACGGTGGGCATGTCAACAGAACCATGTATAATCCGACCCTTAATGAACAGACGGCAGCAGTGATGGATGGGCATTCAGAAAGTGATACCATTAGTCATTTCTATGAGAAGTTGTTTCTGCTGAAGGATTTAATGAATACGGAAATTGGAGCACAAAAAGCGCAAAGAAGACATGAAATTATGGAAGAATTCTTAACTAACTTTTACGCTGAATGGAATGGGGAAATTTGACTGCCAGAATAATCACTACAGAGCTCCCAACCATATGGGTCAATGTTGGACCTGGCGGGGCTGTCAAGATTTTGGTGTAAACTCATTTCAAGCAATCCCCTTAAGGGGGGATTATGGCGATTCTAATCCCCCAGGAAAACAATACTATTGGCAGGGTCGTACATTTCCTTTAACTGCTTCACATCAGACTTGGGTGGTGAACCAAACATCCGGGAATATTCACGGCTGAACTGGGAAGCACTCTCATAACCGACCCGGTATGCAACTTCAGCAGCTTCTGCAGATTCGGAAAGCAATAAACGGCGTGCCTCCTGCAATCTCAATTGCTTCTGAAATTGTATAGGACTGAGACCTGTCACTTCCTTGAAGTTACGGTGGAAGGAAGAGAGGCTCATATTCGCTGCTTCGGCAAGCTCCTCAACACGCATCGATTGGGCGAAATTGTCATATATGTTGTTTCCGAGATACATACATATGTACAAAATACGGGTTTTGTGAAGAAGTAGAAATGTAGAAATCAGGATGAGTATTTGACTGTTGTTTATTTGGCCGTTTTGGCTGGTTTAAGCTTGATTCCACTAAATCCACAAACCATGCTTTTTCACTAGAAATCATCGCTTTACTATCTCTAAATGTGCTTTTCATCAATTTCGTAATCTTGCTTCTGAAATAAGTTGCTAGTGAAACTGCGTGTGACGTTCACGGATTTTATTTTGTTGTGAATCCAATCCCGATATTGAATATATTTCGGCAGTTTTACGTCTCAGGCTTATTATTGGCCATCTGTATCCATGTAATTCATAAACAACAGCCAAACTATGGTTAGTTCAAGCGGCGCGTCCGATTTCTTCGATTTCATAGTCATTTCATAGTCAATGTATGACTTGGTTTTTGCGATTGAATTCTTCAGCACGCCAATAACCGCCATCAATTACTGATCCATCTTCTATAAATGTAAGCGTTATCATGCCATGTGCAAAAAGGAACTCCGTCAGCCCCTCTCACATGATCGGCAGCCACTGGATGTTCCTTTTTTTGATCCCCTTCATCAGTCCCGGATATGAAACAGCTGATATTTCGTATTCTTATCCCAGCCCAAATCGAACGGAACCCGGTAGCGGTCCGCTGTATGGGAATTAACGAGCGGATAGCCGTGCGCGTCATATCCAACTATGATCGAGAAATGATCGGTGTCGTCATTCTCCATAATATACCCGATTAAGTCGCCAGGCTGCAGCTGCGAGATCGCTCCATCCGGATATTTGGCTGTCGGCGCCACAACTTGCTGATAGGTTCCCTTGGCAACCAGTCTTCCGCAACCCGAATACATGAGATATCGGCTGAAGGAGTCGGTCTGCACCCAGGATTGAGTGCCGCCGGATTTATTAAAATACCGCCAGCTGCCCCACATGGGAAGACCTCCGCCTTCCTTCGGATCTCCGATAGCCTGGGAGGCAAAATTCGTGCAATCCCCGCCCTTTCCGGTGTAATCCAGATAATGGTTATTATACCGATGGCGGTTTCCCGCTCCCCAAGCCGCTCCGGCATATTTGTTCGCATAATGGACGGCACTCGCTCGTTTGTACTTGTTACCGTCATGCACTTCCTCGTTCGCCTTAACAGAAGGCACCAGGCCCCCAGGCCCCACAGCGATCTTCTCCGGATTCTCTTCCAGCGGGTCCAGATACCATTCCTTCGCAATTTTCCAGGCACCGTCCGTCTTCCTGAGTGTCAGAAAATGCCGGGTGCCGACGCCGAACCACTGCTCCGGAAGAATCGTATTGCAGTACACATAGCCAATTTTTAAAGATTGAACGAGCGACACTCTGGCTGTATTTCCGCTTAGGCTCAGTCGATTAATTCGGACACCGCTATCTGCGCGGCTGATCTTGATAGCACGCTTATCCGCCCACGCATGAACATACCGCATACGCTCCTTCTCATGCATGAACGCAAACCGGCTGAGCTGCTCGGCGGTATAAAAAGGCTTCATCGATTCCATGCTCCCTGTGACCAGTGACTCCGCACGCAGATCAAAGATATGACTGAGCTCGGCTTCGACCTCCCGGGCTTGACTGTTTTCTGCCGCAAAGCTGATGTCTCCCCATAAAGGGGTTACCATAACCAACAACACCATCATCCATATGATTCGTTTAAGTACGATCATTTCATTCCGCCTAACTTTGCAAAAATAACGAGTCTATGTTCATGTTCCTTCTTCTTTCGGCTATATCTGCCCGTACAGGTAATGAGGTTCAACCGCCGATCACCACTTGGCCCGAAGATCCGTTCGAGCGGCGCTTCAGTGGGCTTGAACACCTCAACCGATTCCACCTCATAGGTCAGCTTCCGGCCACCGGCGCCGGTCAGAATGATGTCATTGCCGGGAAGCAGTTTCTTCAGACGGAAGAAGACGGCAGGCCCTGTGTAGCTGTCCACATGCCCGTCTATGATTACATTCCCCAGCTGCCCCGGGAGGATACCGGGATACAGAATACCGGCAATATCCGTGTCACGGGGTACGTCTACCTGGCCGTTCTCAAGCACGGTGACGGGCTTCAGCTTCGTATCAACATGGATCGCGGGAATGATGAGCCTGTCCGGCAGAAAAGCTTTCGGCTCCGGAAGCGGAGCGGTATTCTTTTTCAGAAGCTGAGGTGCGCTTGTCTGCAATGGGCTCGGCGACGGCAGAGCTTCCGTTTCCGTTCTCGATCTTTCAGCAGCTGGAGCATCGTCCCCGCCTCCTCCAAAGCATCCCGTCAGCCCAAGGCATACAACGGCCGCCATACCGGCATTTATCCATCGTCTCATCATATGAACATAAAAGAGGGGGAGAATTCCCCCTCTCCGACCCTCCTACTCCGTCTGTTCGCTGGCGCCGCCAAATCCGGATTTCGGCAGTTCAGTAGCCTTTGTACGAATGCTCTTTGTTTTGAGGCTCTTGGCTTTCATACCTTTTTCGTGAATGATCTTGCCAGTTGAGCTCTTGGCTTTCAGATGTTTGGTGTGCTTTTTGACTTCTTTCTGATGCAGTTTATGAGCTTTTTCCTTGTGTACCTGCTCTGCATGGATCTTCTTCTCATGTTTCTCATGCTCGACAGGTGCAGCGGATGCGGAAGCGGCAGAAGTCAGAACAAAGCATGCAGATAAAAAAGCGACCATCCATTTTTTCATTGCGATATTGCCTCCTGTAATTTGATTTTCCCCGATTACTACTATCCCCATTTTTGCCGCAAATCGTGCTGTAAGTTTTCGCCAGTCCGCTGCTGTTAAACATTAGTCATTAGAGGATAGTTGAGAAAAAAACAGATTTTTGATAAAATTAAGACATCTAAAATTTAGATATCTAAATACTTATCATTGTAGGATCAAGGAGGAATAAATAATGGGACGGTTAGATAACAAGGTTGCTATTATCACAGGTGGTGCCTCGGGAATAGGTGAAGGCATGGTGGATCTTTTCAGTCAGGAAGGGGCTACAGTTATTGCGGCAGATATCAATGAGGCGGCACTTGAACTCGCAAGTCAGAAACAGAATGTGCATGGCATGAAACTAAACGTCGCTTCTGATGAAGATTGGGTTAAGTTAGTTCAACAGGTGAATGATCGCTTTGGAAGAATCGATATCCTTGTTAACAATGCAGGGATCTCTTCGGAAAAGCCTTATCAGGATATTGACATTAACGATTGGCAAAAGATGCTGTCCATTAACGGTTATGGCCCTTTTGCCGGGATTAAGCATATTGCACCCTACATGTCGGCCCAGAAGAAAGGTTCAATCATCAACATTTCGTCATATACAGCTCAGATCGGCCAAGGATTTAACCATTATTCCGCTTCAAAAGGAGCCGTTCGTGCTTTGTCCAAAGCGGCTGCAACGACTTTTGGCCGGCAAGGTGTTCGTGTAAACACACTTTTTCCTGGTATAATCGAGACACCAATGACTTCAGCGCTAAGCACATCAAAAGAACTCCTGACTCACTTAATTCAAGCAACGCCATTACAACGGTTAGGTCAACCTGATGATATTGCAAAGGCTGCGCTGTTTTTTGCTTCGGATGATTCGTCGTACATTACAGGTGCGGAATTGGTCATCGACGGAGGGTTTTCTGCACAATAAGCAGGTAGCATAATTGTAAAGTCCCCCTTTATCCATTATGAACGAGGGGGACTTCCATCAAGAAGGAGATTCACTATGACAGAACAGACAATCTTCGAACTCATTCATTCCATGGATCAAATCACGAACCGTTTGATGGTTCACTGGAACAAAGAGTTCAACGAAAATCTTGGCGTCTCACATATTCTTGTTCTTGCTCACTTGAACCATAATGGAAAAAGCAGGCCTTCCGACATCGCCAAAGCTCTGGGCCTTACTCCCCCTACTCTTACACACTTATCAGATAAGCTTGTAAAAAGAGAACTCGCCGTTCGTCTTGTTGATGAAGAAGATCGCAGGATCATCTACCTGGAAATAACCAATAAAGGTGAAGAGGTTCTAAATAAGGCTCAAGAAAAAGGGAAAGCTCTGCGAATGAAACTGTTCGATAAATTAACAGAGGACGAAAGACAATCATTATTGGCTACATATGATAAACTGATTCACCTTTTGGATGAATTCTCCCAGTGACCTGGATTCCGGATTAAAGTCTACGCTCGTTGTCTAAAAATCTGCATGATCCACTGAACGCAAATCCCCAAACTTAGCAAGCTGATAAACAGCTGCCACAGCCATCCCAATACAGGGATATTGCAGAAAGCCGCCGCTACGAGGCTGCCAAGCAGAATCTTTTGCCAATCCGGTAAATGTGCCGCAAGCTTGAGGCTATCCCCTATCCGATATCCGATTACTGCCATCCCCGGAATGAGAGGAATGCAGCCAATCAGGAGCACGATCAGTATGAACGGGATGCCGACGATGCTGAGCAACAGCAGGATGGATATCGCCAGCAGCAGAAGTCCGGTGAAGAATCCGATATACAGCATCCGTCCTGTCTGTTTAATAGCAAAACGCCCCACAAAAGATTCCAGTCTCTTTCGAAGCGCAAGGCCAAAGACTGTCGGGAGAAGGATGAGCAGGAGACTCCCTCCCAATTGCAGCAGCCACACGCCGAGAACAAGTCCGCTGCCAAGCAGCAGGCTGTTCTGCGTGCCGCTGTCCAGCGACAAGCTATATACATCGTCCCCGATAACGGCGCCCGGCGATTGGGTGACTTGTCCGCCAAGAACAAGCACCATCCCGTCGACCACAGCCGTGTCGGCCAGCACTGCGTTTCCATTAACGACTACAACAATCCCCTGAACATGGCCCCGGATGTCCGCGTCTCCGCCAACAATATACACATCGTCCACCGTTTGACCCGCAGGAACCGTTGTATGCTGGTGCTCAAATACACTGCTCGCCGACACCGTACCCGGGATCAAGGCAGCCAGCAGGATCAAAGCTAAGATCACAATCCATTTGTTACGCAACGCCTTTCCTCCCTTCTTAGCTTGTCGTGGTCCGCAGCAGCCGATGCAGCGAAACTGCAGACAGCGCGAGTACAGCCACTGCGAACAGTATTACAACGCCCAGCAGAAGCGGCATATCGGCAAGCATGTGAGTCGATAAGAATAGCAGCGGCTTCATCAGTTTAACGGCTCCCGCAAACATTTTAATATAAAACGCGCCCATGATTAGACCGATCACGGCAAACAATGAAATCGCCGACAGCGCAAAGGAAAGCATCCGTTTCAGCACGGGTAGCGGCTGAGCCTCTTTGGAAATAATAGCGGCAATCGAAGCTTCAAGGTCATCCGGCGGGCTTATTGTCTCAAAAGCCGAGAACAGCAAACGCTGATCATTCAACAGATCCTCTGCAAGCATCCTGCAATCCGGACATTCCTTCAGATGGGATTCCACCAGCAGCCGATCCTCTTCGTTCAGCTCGCCGTCCAAGTATGCCGACAGCTGTTCTTCAGGATGGTTCTCCGGATGGTTACTCATTTCAGCCCTTCCTCCTTTAACTCGTTACGCAGCGCCATTCGGGCCGCGAACAGCCTGGATTTCACCGTTCCTAGCGGCACATGCACCAGCTCTGCAATTTCATCATATTTGAACCCTTGCACATCATGCAGCAGCAGAACCTCTCTGTGATCGACGCTAAGACGGCCGAGTGCTTCGTCCAGGGACAGCTTCCCGATCAGATCAGACCCCGAAGGGTCCGGGACCGTTTCATCCGGAGGCGGGGCTTCTTCATTGCGCGTCTTTCCTCTTTTTCGTAAATAGTCCTTGCAGAGATTGGATACGATCCGGAACAGCCAGGAGGTAAAGGCATAGTCATGCTCCAGTGCATCCAGGGAAAAATAGGCCTTTACAAATGCCTCCTGAGTCACGTCTTCGGCATCGGACCGGTCGCCGAGCATGCCTGCTGCATAGCGGTAGACTCTTCCCTTGTACCTGGTGACCAATTCCGAAAAAGCCTCCTGGTCGCCGCTTCTTGCCCGGCGTATCAGTCGATTCAGTTCTTCATCCACTTGCGTTTTCACTCCTGCCGCATACACGGGTACGTTCATTAAGGAATCTGTTCAACGGTTTGCAGCCTTCTCGTCACTTCCAGCAGGGTAATATTGAGACTTACCCATACACCGCCAAAGACATAGCCTGCGGCGACATCGCTCGGGTATTGAACATGGAAGTAGATTCGGCTCAGACCGACGAGAAGGCAGATCAGCAGAACCGCCGCGAAGGCCAACAGACGCTGTGCATGGCTCCCGGAATGCCGGACCAGCAAATAAGCGGAGAAGCCGCACACGATAAAGGTGGTCAATGTCTCCGTGCTGGGAAACGTATTGAATAAGCGGTACCCCGCCAATACCGGTCCAGGCCGGTGGAACAGCTCGCGGAGACCGGTATCCAGCAGTTCGCCGCCCAGCATTACCCACACCAGAAACCCGAGTTCCAGCAGACGGTCTTTATTATGCAGCAGAATACGCAAGGCCGCCAGCAGGATCACTGGGCCGTAAAATATTACCGTACCGAGCTGGGAGAACAGATTCATCGCATCTTTCCATCCTGGACCGAAACCTGTCAGGATGAGGTAGGACGCCAAATCGTCAAAGGTATCAAAATCCCGCGCCAGAAAATCCTGAATGAGGCCCAGCATCAGCGATACGAAGCCGACGAAGGCGAGAAACGAAACCAGTACGAGAAACCGTACCTTGCCCAGGGAGCTGAAATGAAGCAGCGCGGTGCGCAGCAGCGACATTGCCCCTTCCAGAATTCTCTTCTTATAACGGCGAAATGCATAGACAGCTGCTGCCAGAAGCGCCGAGCCAATGCCGAAGATCAGCATATAACGGTTCACGGTGGAATGATAGACTTCCCATTTAGGTCCGAGCACTTTGCCAAGCGTAATGAACACCCCGGTCCAGAATAGAGCGCCCGAGAATGCATAGCCTGCGAAGCGCCGGAAGGGCATCTGCGTAATTCCGCAGAAATACCCCGTGATGTGGCGGACGCCTGGAATAAAGAAAGCGATAAATAGCAGCTTGTTGCCGTATCTGGCGAACCATCGGGTCATGGCATCCATCTGGGGCTCGCCGAGATGAACTTTATGGCCATGCTTCAGTACGAACGGCTTACCCAGCCGGTAGCCGATCCAATAGGAGAGCGAAATCCCCACCGAGACACCCAGCCATGCGGCGGCTATGCTCATTCCCATGTTCAGCTTTCCTTCATAGACGAACAATCCGGCATAGCTCATCATCATTTCCCCCGGAAGGGGCAATGCCAGCATCTCCAGCAGCAATGCCGTGAACAGGATGCCATAGCCGTAGTGCAGAAGAAGCGTCGTTAAATGGAGCATCCTGCATGCCTCCCTTCCACTCTTTATGAATCAATAGCAGTTAAATGATTTTCGTTTGCGCGCTTCGCGTGCATCCATTCATAGATGATCGGAATGATTACGAAGCTGTTTAACGTCGAGGTCACCATACCGCCGATGACGACAAGTCCCAGCACCTGTGAAACCACTGAATCTGAGCTCTTGGACAACGCAAGCGGAGCAAGAGTCAGGATCGTAGTCGCCGCAGTCATCAGAATCGGACGAACGCGGGACAGGCTGCCTTTCATCACCGATTCTCGAAGCGGGAGTCCGCTGCGGCGGTTTCGCTCAATCTGGTCAATCAGGACGATACCGTTCGTTACGACAATACCCGTCAGCATCAGAATGCCGATTAAAGCGGCGAGATTCCATTGTGCCCCGGCTGCATACAGCGTGATCACGACACCAGACAGAGCAAGCGGGATGCTGATCAATACGGCAAGAGCAGGCTTCCAGGCTTTGAATACAACGCGCGTGATGCCCAGCACAAGAAATACCGATACAGCTACCGCAATTGCAATCTCAACGATCATCTGCGTAACCTGCGCTGAAATTCCGCCCATCGAGTACATGACGCCAGAAGGAAGCTGCACCTGCCCCAGCGCCTGGTTCACCGCCTTGGAGACCCCGCTGATGTCTTTGGAAATGATCTGGGCGGATACCACCGCAAAAGGTTCACCATCCCGCTCCTGGATCATGGACACGGCCGTGCTTTGCTCAACGGAAGCCAGCTGATCAATCCGGTACGTCGCACCGTTCGTGCCGGTTACCGTCTCGGCCTTCAAGGCTGCGAGTACCTGCTCAGGCTTGTATACCGGGAGCTGCGTGTTGTCAGATGCTGCATTTCCCAGCGGATCGATATATACATCAACCGGAATGCTTCCGTTAACGGAAGATGAGGTCTGGGGAATGTCGAAGTCTTTTGCCTTAGCCATATAGCGGGCCAATATCTTGTTGATATCTCCGCTCTTGACGCCGTCCTGCCGGATGGCTTCGCGGTTCAGCGTCACACTGAATTTTGGAACGCCGTTCGTTAGATCGCTCTTGCCCGCCACACTGAGTCCCGAAATACCGGCAAGCTTGCCTCTGACAAGCTGTGCGGCCGATTCAAGCGTCTTGCTGTCTCCGCCGGTCAGCATGATATTCAATGTGGAGTCGTCTCCCGACAGCTGCTGGTTGCTTACCGTCACAACGGCGCCTGTAGATGCCGTCGACAGCGCCGACTGCAGTAACGGGATATCTTCATCCGTCTTCCGCTCATTTTTCAGCGAAACTGACAAATTAGCCACATTCGGCTGCTGTAAATAGCCGCCACCCTGGTCAAAGACGTCATCCGCCTGTGGCGTGAACGAAGATCCATAAGTCGCCGAGTAGTTCGCGATATCCGGGTTCTGCTTCAAGACGGCTTCAGCCGCTTTCACCTGCTGACCCATAACGGATAGAGGCGTTCCCTTCGGCATCTCAATCTTGACGGCGATTTGGCCGCTGGTAGAGCCGGGAAGCAGGCTGAACGGCAGCTGTGCAGCAAAATAGACGGAAATCAGAAACAACAGCAGTGAAGCCGAGACAAATGCTGCCCGATGCCGCAGCCCAAGAGCCAGGAAAGGCCGGAATACAGGTTCCAGATCGGCGGCGGCCTTACCCGGCTCCCGCCATCCGGAGTAGGCAAATGCAGGAATGACGAGCATCGCCACCAGGAAGGAGACGGCAAGCGATATAACAACCGCCCAGGCGAACCCTGAGTAAGAAGCCCCTATAATGCCTCCGACCAGCGCGATCGGAACATAGACGGCAATTGTAGTCGCTGTCGAGGCCAGAATAGCGGGGATCATCTCGGCAGCGGCAGCAGATAGAACGCCGAGCGCCGGCTCACCGCGATGCTCCCGAACCCGCCGGTGTATGTTATCCAGTATAACGATTGCGTCATCAACGATGCGCCCCATAGCGACAATCATACCAGAGACAGTAAGAATATTCAGCGTAACCCCCAATTCCTTCAGCACAGCCGTGGCGGCAAGGAGAGCAATCGGAAGGGACACGGCGATCAGCAGCGTTGAACGCACATTCCGGAAGAAGATCAGCACAGACAGAACGGAGAACAGGCAGCCAAGCAGCCCTTCCCGTATGAGTCCCAGCAGTGAAGCGTTCAAATCATGGGCTCTGTCCACCAGCAAATTAAGAGAGACATCCCCGCTCTTAACAAGGGGAACAGTGGCGGCCTGCTCTTTAACCTGCTTCGCTACCCCGGTGATGTTCACGTTTGGTGTCTTCATCACATTCAGGATTACGCTCGCCTGTCCGTTGCTCCGCGAGACGGTCTTCACATCCGTAAGGGAGGTTGAGATCGAGGCAACGGAAGACAGCGGAAAGATGTTCCCCTGTTTATCCTTGATTGGCAGCTCCTTCAGTTCATTCTGGCCAAGATCCCAGCCTTCGATCCGGATCGGAAAAGACGATTTCACATTTGCGGCGCTGCCCTCCAGAGCCGGAATATCTGCAGCAATCGATTTATTGAAATCGTCCACCGTCAACCCGTTCTTGACCAGGTCCTTCATACGGATCAGAACAACATAGCCCTTAATCGCTCCCCCGACCGTCTGTACGCCGGACACGCCGGGAACGGCTTTTAGCCGGTTCACGATATCAGTCTGAACCGTAGACTCAAGCGTCAGATCATTGATCTTGTCTGAAGCCGCGGTCAGGCTGTAGCTCAGAACGGGAAAGCTGTTCGTCGTCAGCCTGCTGACCGAAGGCCGGTTCACGCCATCCGGCAGTTCCGCCTGACCGATGGCTTGATTAACCGCACTTTCCGCTTTGGCCATATTATAGTTCATCGGATAGTAGAGATTCATCAACAGGCCTCCATCATAGGAGGTAGTCTCCACATTCAATATCCCATTTGTTCTGCGGATGGCATCCTCAAGGGGAACTGCAATGTCCTGCTTGACCTGGTCGGCTTGATAAGAAGAAGCCCTTATGGAAACCATTAAAGTTGTATTGTTGATGCCCGGCAAGTAATCCCGCTGCATCTGAAACGCCGATATTCCTCCCCATACGAGAATCAGCAGCACACATATCAGGATCAGCCCGCTTTTTTGCATGGCGGCTTCCATCACTTTTTTCATCCTAAAGTCTCTCCCTCCATTGAACTCTTAGAAAAAGACTCAAGGAAGCTGCTTATTGTTCATTGTGCGGAAAAATTTTTTTGGAGAGTTTTTTACCTCCCTGGATTGGAAGCAAACAACAAGATAAAAACACCGGGCCTGTCAGGCCCAGTGTCTGAAGATGAACTGCTATGTACATATGCTTACCGGTAATTCATCGTCCAATCTCCGATATCGCGGAAACCGATCCGCTTGTATATGGAGGCAGCCTTTGGATTGTCGTAGAAGAGGCACAGGGATTTGCCTTCTGTGGTAAGCTCGCTGCACAGGGCGGTCACTACACCGGAAGCAAGACCCTTCCCCCGGTAATCCGGATGGGTAGCAACGCTTATTACCATGGCTGAAACCGAGTTCTCAGCGGTAGTGGAAGCTGTCGCGATCACTCTTCCCTCGCGTTCCACAAGATAAGTCCGGCCCGTTCCGGTCTCAAGTGTCCGTCTTAAGCTGGATCTTGAGCTCTCAGGGTTAACCTCGAACTCTTCAATAATGTCGGTCAGTGTGCATACGGCTTCGACGTCCTCAAGTCCCGCCCGCCGGACGACCGCATCTCCCGGATCGGATACAGCGTCCTCATTAACCTCCTTGAGTTCTGCGAAATACATCTGCTTCCGTTTGCGGAAGTCAAGGAGGCTTAAGTATGGTTCCACAAATTCCGAGCCTCCGGACAGCATCTCCATATGGGGATCATTCCGCAGAATCTCGGCAAATCCCTCCGTGTCAAAGCGGCCCTGCGCATACGACAGATAGCCTTTTTCATAGCGCAGCAGCACCGCAATCAGCTGTCCTTCTGCATCAAACTCTCCCCACAGCTCTTGAAAATCCCGGTTGAATCCGAAGTTCTCCACATCCGAAATAAAAAACAGATTGCGCGCCGGCTCCTTTCCCAGGAATGCCAGCAGTCCTTTCCGGTCTTCTTCCGAAAGCTTGCGTATCATCTGATTTCCTCCCTCTTCCATTTTTATCTTTTCGAATGAATCTACCATAGCATGGAATACTCATCCGGTAAACGGAAGTACGGGAAATGAATTTCAATTCGGCTTAGCTATGCGCGGTTTCGGGCTGGTTCTTTGGCGCAGTCGAGGCAGTTGAACTGTACCCGTAGACCGGCCTTTCATTCAGCACGCGAAGCACTTCATTCACAATGGCGCCGGCAGCGTCGCTCCGGGAGAACTCTTGCATCTTCAGCTTCAATGACTCAAGGGCTGTATCGGAGTCCATGCGGCGAAGGCGGTCCATCAGTTCCTCTTCGTCGCCTGCCACAAAGATCGCCTCCCGGCTCTCCAGCGCTTTGGCATTGCCGGCCTCCTGGCCCGGCAGCGGCTTATATACGATGACAGGCAGCGACATGGCAAAAGCCTCGGTCAACGTCACGCCTCCCGCCTTGGTTAGCAGACATGAAGAGAGCGACATCAGCTCATGGATGTCCTCCGTATAGCCGAGCACTCGAACGCGATCACTGGCGCCGTACTGCTCCATCAGCGACCGGCGCAGCTTGTGGTTGCTTCCGCAGAGAACCAAGAGATCCAGTTCGGTCTCCCGGAGCACCCGTCTGATAAGAGCGCGAATACGGCTTGTGACGCCATAGGCTCCCGCCGACAGCATCACATACTTCCGGTCCGGCTGCAGACCGTGTTTCCGGATCAGCTCCGTGCGTTCCTGCGGAAGGGTGAACGCTTCGCGGACCGGGATTCCGCTGACTTCGATCCGCTCCCCGGAGACGCCGGCCTTCAGCATATCGTCCTTGATATAGTCGGCAGCGATAAAATATTTGGACGTTGTCGGATGAATCCATCTGCCATGCAGACAATAGTCCGTTACCACCGTAAAGACCGGAACCCCTTCCCCTGGGCCGGCCGACAGCTGGGAGGCGGCCAGATAAGGGAATGTGTGAATAATGGCATCCGGCCGAAGCTCATTGAGTATCCGCCGCACTTTATGTCTTCCGAGGGAGTGCAGCATCCGGCCGAACGGATATTCCGGCTTCATGCCGCTGGTCATGTTATAGAGAGCGCCGTATACATGCGGGGCGTACTCGGAGCTCTTCAAATAGAACGCGCGGGACAGTCCATTCAGCACCGGATGGACTTCGCCAAATAAATCCAAGACATGCACCTTGGCTATATTCCGGGAACGGAAAGACTGCTCGATCGCCTGAGCGACTTTGGCATGGCCACCGCCATACGCCGCCGATACAATTAGCACCACTGGATCCGGATTCATGGGAAGTCTCCTTTTTGAGGGTATGGGAAGCCTTACACTCCACTAATCATTAAATACCCTTTAGTAATCCCAACTGCTAAAAGTATAATGCGCCTCACGTCCAAAACATGAAAAACCTGCCGCGAAAGTTGTTGCGGCAGGTTTTTTTTCAGCGGATATAATTGTCCAAAGCCTTGTTGAGATCCTCCAGAACCCTGGATTCATTGCCATGATGGACAGCCTTGACCACGCAGTTCTCCAAATGATCCTTGAGAAGCAGCTTGGCCGCCTTATCCAGCGCTTTCTGAACAGCGGCGATTTGCAGCAGCACCTCCGAGCAGTCCCTGTCGCCTGCGGTCATTTCCTTAACAGCCCGAATATGGCCTTCGATCTTCGCCAGGCGGTTGACGATCTGTTTTCGGTACTTATGTTCATACTGGTCTTCATGTATTTCCGGTTCATGCTCCATTTCGGACACCCCTCCAGCCCGCAATCTGCAAGCCTGATTGTATGTCCTCATTATAGCAAGCGGACGCTTAAAGGGAAAATAGAGCAAACGCTTAGTTCTTGAACGATCCTGAATTGATCCTGGGCCCGGTCCCGCTCCCGCCCAGTGCTGTTAACGCAGCAGCCGGAGTCCGCTAATAATAACGGCAAGCGTGCTGCCTTCATGACCGACGACGCCGTAAGGAAGATTAATCCCTCCTCCGAAGTTCGAGATCACCAGAATCGCGATCACCGCAAGCGCAAATGTGATGTTCTGGCGAATGACCCGGCGCGCCCTCTTGCCAAGCGACAGCGCGAAAGGGATTTTGGAGATATCGTCGGTCATCAGGACGACATTCGCCGTTTCCAGCGCAACGTCCGTTCCCGCCGCTCCCATCGCAATGCCGACGGACGACGCCGCCATTGCGGGAGCATCGTTGACTCCGTCACCCACCATGGCAACTTTGCCATGGGTCTTATCCAGCTCCCGGATCAGCTCCAGCTTCTGGTCCGGCATGAGGCCGGCATGCACCTCGTCCACTCCGGCTTCACGGCCGATCGCTTCGGCGGTCGCCAGCGCATCGCCGGTAAGCATGACAACATGCTTGTTCATGTCCTTAAGCTTCGATACAGCTTCGCGGACGCCAGGCCGAAGCACGTCCTGAACCGCGAGAAGCCCGGCTGGTAACTCATCCGCTTCGATAAAAATAACGGTCTTCCCCTCTGCCTCAAGCCGCCCGGCCATGTCGTCGATGCCTGAGCTGAAGCGCTCCCCGGCGCTCTCCAGGAGCTCCTTTCTTCCGATCCGGCAGCTTCGGCCTCCGACTCTGCCGCTTATGCCAAGTCCAGGCACCGCCTGCATGTCTTCAGCCTGCAACAGCGATAAGCCGAAATCCTGGGCATATCTCACGATCGATCGTGCAATGGGATGCTCCGATAAATGCTCCAGGGAAGCAGCCAGAACCAGCAGCTCCTCCCGGCTCACTCCATCGGCAGGAATGATATCGGTCACGCTGGGTTTGCCTTCCGTCAGCGTACCCGTCTTGTCGAATGCCACAACCTTCACCTCAGCCATCTGCTCCAGATGAACGCCTCCCTTGAACAGCACCCCTTTGCGGGCGGCGTTCGAAATACCTGACAGGATAGCCGGCATGATGGAAGATACGAGCGCACAGGGAGAAGCCACAACCAGAAAGATCATCGCACGGTATACGGTAGTCTCCCATGACCATCCTAGCAAAAGGGGCGGCAGGACCATCAGCAGCAAGGCAGCGGCAACCACGATTTTTGCATAAATTCCCTCAAACCGTTCCACGAACAGCTGGCTTGGGGGCATTTCATTCTTGGCCTCCTGGACGAGATGAATAATGCGGGCCAGCAGCGTGTCCTCCGATCCGCGGTCTGTTTCAATGCGAAGCGCTCCCTGTCCGTTGATGGTTCCGGCATAGACGGGATCTCCTGCTCCTAGATCTGCTGGTATCGATTCGCCTGTAATAGAGGATTGATCGACGGCTGAATGCCCCTCCAGAATATGTCCGTCACAGGGGATGCGTTCGCCCGGACGGACGAGCACGACATCTCCCTTTTGCAGAGTTGATGCCTTCACCCGCTGTTCGCCGCCGTCTTTCAGCAGCACCGCTTCATCCGGACGGTATTTCAATATTGATGCAATATCCTGATTGGTCTTCTCCATTGTGTAATCTTCCAACGCTCCGCTAAGGCAGAAGATGAAGATCAGAATCGCCCCGTCCATCCAGTAGCCGATTCCTGCTGCGCCGAGCGCCGCAACCACCATGAGCAGATCGACATCCAGATCCTTCTCCTTGATCAGCGTCTCAAGTCCTTCCCATGCCTTGCGGTGGCCGCCGATCACATACGCCAGAATGAAGAATACAAGCTCCCCGGCACTCTGCCCGCTTCTGCCCAAGAACCAGGCGATCCCGATACATAAGAGACAGACGCCCGCGATCAACAAGCCGCCATGCTGTTCCCACAGCGACCTGAGCGGTTTCCCTTCCTCTTTCTCATTTCCCAACATAAGCTGTCCCATCGTCATCCTCCTCCAGGATTTTCTCGAATACTGAGAACCGTTCTCAAAATTCTATCCCCCCAGGGGGGTTCCTGTAAATGGAGAATGTCAGGTTATTTGTGACAAAATGAAGGTATTATGCTACAGCTCGGCAGCGACCCCGTAGTGATCGGACACGACCTCACCTCTTTTGCCGTTCATAACGACCAGACAGGATTTAGCCTGAAACGGGCGGTTGGCAAAAATATAGTCAATGCGCAGCCTGCTCTCATTATCATCCCAGCCCTTGATCGCTTTGGTCACCGTAGCGCCGTCATCCCGTTCAGCCGCAGATGTATAGAGGTCGGTCCAGCCCCGCTCCACTACATAGTCATAGCCCTCTCCCCGAATCTCCGCCACATTGTTGAAATCCCCCATTATGTATACCGGCGCTTCCTTCAACGTATCCAGCTTGGCCTGCACGCAGTCCCATTGGCCCTTGAAAGGCTCCTCGTCCTGCCACCAGCCGAAATGGCCGCATACCCACCAATGATCCTCCCCGCCTGCTTCCGTCTTGACACCGAGAATCTTCCGGGTCCGGTAACTCTCATAATCGGTAATCCCGGAGACATACATAGCAAAGACATCCCGAATAGGAGCACGAGTCAGGATGGCCAGGCCTTCATCGAATTTATGAAATCCTTGATGAACCGGTATCCAGGTCCAGTAATACGGCAGCTTCAGCTGCTGCAGCAGGACATAAGCGTAATTGTCTTCCCGTATAACGGCCCCTTCCTCGGCGGGAACAAATCCGATAAGCCGCTCTTTCGGAAGGATCGCTCCATTCATGGACTGGTTAACCTCCTGCAGGGCGATTACATCAAACTGCGATTCATTAATGAACTCAGCCAATGCCGCAATCTTCGCGAGCTGATCTTCCTCCATCCAGGCATGGGTGTTTAACGTCATCATTTTCATCAGGCATTCTCCTATCTTCATTCTGTGTGTAAAAAAGCCGCATCATTTTCATGGTCATTATACTTTGTTTCATCGGTCTTTCCAAAACAAGATTCGTTTATAGAAGTTTATCAATTAATCCAATTAATCATTTATCATTAATCCACTTTACATTTAATATGATAAAATTAAAAAACGGCTGTCCAGACGCCTTTTCCAGAGCCTGAACTGCCATTTTCGGGTAAAAAAATGAATTCTGCCGGGTTATGAGCGTTCAGACAGCCGGTGCAGCGACCAGATCAAAAAAGCAATCAGCACCAGGCCTCCGCCCGTCCCGCATACCCCGATCCAGCCCCAGGCATGCCACGCATAGCTGCCTGCGGTCGAACCGATCGAGCCTCCGGCAAATGTGCTGACCATAAATACCGTGTTGATCCGGCTTCGAGCCGCGGGCTCAAGTGCATAAATCCGGGCTTGATTGCTGATCTGCGTTCCCTGGACGCCGAGGTCCAGCAGAATAACTCCTGCAAGCAGGCTGACGATTGATAGGGCTCCGATTCCGAGCAGAGCAAAGGAAATGAGAGTTGCGATCAGCATAAAGCCGATAATCCGTTTGGGAGCGGTCCGGTCCGCCAGACGTCCGACAAGCGGTGCTCCTGCCGCGCCTGTAACGCCGACCAATCCGAATAAGCCGGCTATGGAGCTGCTGTAATGATAGGGCGCCCCTTCCAGGAAGAAGGCGAGCGAGGTCCAGAATACGCTGAATGAGCCGAACATACAGGCGCCGATCAACGATGCTTCCCGCAGCGTGGCGTATTTCCGCACCAGGCTTCCGAGGGAGCCGAGAAGCTGGCCGTATGTCGCTGTTGTCTCCGGCTTCGCGACCGGCAGCACCCTGCGGAGCAGAAGCGAGAGTGTCAGCATCATGGCGGCGGCGATCCAGTACATCGCTCTCCAGCCCAGGAAATCGCCAACGATCCCGGCTGCAGTCCGGGCCAGCAGGATGCCGAACAAGAGACCGCTCATCACGGTTCCGATCACCTTGCCCTGCTCGGCGGGACTCGCAAGCTGCGCCGCCAGAGGGACGATAACCTGCGGCACCACGGTCGTAATGCCGATCAGAAAGCTGGCGGCATACATCCAGGTCAGGCTGCGGGATTCCGCGAACCCGACCAGGGATAAGGCCACACAGGCCAGCAGCAGGGAAATCAGACCTCTGCGCTCCCGGATATCGCCAAGGGGCACGAACAAGAGCATGCCGAGGGCATAGCCGATCTGCGTGAGCATGGAGACATAGCCAACCTGAGTAGAGGTTGCGTGGAAGGTCCGGCCGATATCGGCAAGCAGCGGCTGATTGTAATACAGGTTGGCCACACCGAGGCCCGATGCGACAGCGAGCAGAAGAATCAATCCGCGGGTTAATTCTCCACTGCGCGGTCCGGCTGCGGATTCAGCGGCAGTTGATGTCATAGCGGATAGTTCCCTCCGTCACTTATTCGCTGCGAATATTATAGCAGCTTTATGTTTGTACTCATTATACCAAGCCTGTCAACGACTTGACCTTGAGACCTTGAGGGCATAAGTCGAAATCCGAGCGGTAAGGTACTGGTGGAATATGAAATATAAAAAAGCCGGCCCATAGGGACCGGCAGCTTGTGCTAATTAATTCTCTCCCGCTTGCGGAAACCGTTCCCGCAGCCAGGAGGTTACCGCCGCTTCCGCTTCATCCAGATTCCGGACCGTGAAGGCGACTTTCTCGGAAGCGCCGTACTGATTCGACGTATAGGAATACTTCGGATCGTAATAGTACTCCAGCAGCAGCAGCACAGCCTGATGGAATTCGCCCGAACTCAGGCTCCGGTCGATCTCCGCCGCAACTGGAACATGTATCCGTGATTTGATCCGCTGGAATGCGGCCTGCAGCTCTTCCTGATGCTCCTGTGGCTGATAGTCCTCCATGATTTGCTTGACCCGGGCTTCGATTGGCATTTCGATCCACAGCTGCGTTCCAGTCTCTTTCTGCTGGCCCATAAAAGCAGGCATTACAACCTTGCCGATTCGCATACTCTCCGCTTCATACAGCACATACGGCGACGATTCCAGCGTCAGCAGCTTCTCAAGCAGCAGGCTGTCAAACGTCTTCTGATTGTTGGCCGACAGTCCGACCTGTCCGAAGATGGAGCCCCGATGTCCGGCCATGCCTTCAAGGTCAAGCGCCGGATAGCCTTTCTGCTCAAGGCGGTTCAGCAGGGCGGTTTTGCCGGTCCCGGTATTGCCGTGAATAATGCAGGAATGCGGCCTGAACTCGTAAGACTCCAGCGAGTCGGTTACCCATTTCCGGTAAGCTTTGTAGCCGCCCTGCAGGCGGTATACGTGAATATCCATCAGGGACAGCAGAGTGGCCGTCGTACGGCTGCGCATGCCGCCTCTCCAGCAGAACACGGCTTTGCTGCCCGGAATTTCTCCGAACCGGTGAATGAAGGCAGGAAGCTTGGCCGAGACGATCTGAAGCCCTCTTTCCTTCGCTGCCTGAACGCTGGTCTGCGTATAGAGTGTCCCAACCTCCGCGCGTTCCGCATCATCGAATAAAGGAATATTCAAGCTAGAGGGCAGCGTCGAATTCTTGAATTCGGATGGGGAGCGTACATCGATGACGGTGATTTGCTTTTTCTCCTGAAGCGCCCGAAGCTCTTCTAGTGAAATGTCCTGAAACACGATTCTCTCTCCTTCTATGCCTTCCCTAGATGACCGTAATGATGCCCGGATGCTTGTCCGTCACTTCACCGATCTCCGCAGCCTCCACACCTGCCGCCAGCAGGTCGGCGAGAAGCTGTCCGCTCTCTTCGGCACTGATGGAGATCAGGAGCCCGCCGGAGGTAACCGCATCACAGAGAATGTAGCGGCCAATTTGATCAAGCGAATCCGGGAACACGACCGAACCCTCTATATGGGCAAAGTTGTTGCGTGTGCCGCCCGGCACAAAGCCCTGCTCCGCAAGCTCGCGGACTCTCGGCAGCACCGGTACGTCATCCTTGCGGATAATCAGCCCGTGTCCGCTTCCTTTTGCCATTTCGGAGGCATGTCCAAGCAGACCGAAGCCCGTTACATCCGTGCAGCTATGCACATCATAAGCACCCATCACTTCGGCCGCCGTTTTGTTCAGCGTGGACATGACGGCGGTCAAACGGGCCGTCTCCTCCGGAGACAGCTGGTCCTTCTTGATGGAGGTTGTCAAAATGCCGACACCGATCGGTTTGGTCAGAATAAGCTTGTCTCCCGGGCGGGCGGACGCATTGGTCCGCACCTTGTCGGGATGCACAAGCCCAGTGACGGCAAGTCCGAATTTCGGCTCCTTATCGTCGATGGAATGGCCGCCGACCAGCGTCGCGCCCGCTTCGCTTACTTTCTCCGCAGCGCCGCGGAGGATGTCGGCCAGAATGCTCTTATCCAGGGTGGAGATCGGAAAGGCCACAATATTAAGAACGGTCAGCGGCTTCCCTCCCATGGCGTAAATATCGCTCAGCGCGTTGGCTGCGGCGATCTGTCCAAAGGAATACGGATCATCCACAATCGGTGTGAAGAAATCGACCGTCTGCACAAGGGCAAGGTCATCCGTCAGCTTGTACACACCCGCGTCATCGCTGGTGTCGAGACCGACAAGCAGGTTCGGATTCGGCACCGGCTTGGGGAGTGTCCGGATCACCTGCATCAAATCGGCGGGGCCGATTTTACAGCCACAGCCGCCTTTGCTGGACAGCGCCGTCAGTTTTATTGTTTCGGCTTGAGACATTCAAGACTCAGCTCCTTTGATTAATTAATAGATGCTATCAGTCGAGATGGCAATATCTAGTATATTACATCAACAGAACGGATTTTCGCAAAAATAGCGAAGCTTCGCCTGATCCCAAACTGTGAGACTGCAAGGCCATGCCGCTTGCGGCTGTCTCGATTGCTTGAAACGATTGCGTATATCAAAACTCCCGAGCCCGTCCAATAAGGACGCTCGGGAGTGTTGCAATTAATGGCTGACTTAACCGTTGTATAAAGCGGCTAATCCGCCATCCAGCGCTTCGTCATTTCCTTGAACCCGGGAATATCGAGCCCGTCTACCGTGAAGGCGCTGCGCAGAAGGTCCGGCGGTATCCACTCGTCATATTTGCCGAGATAAGGCGCCTCGCCCGGCTCCAACAAGCCGAACGGGTCCAGGTCTCCATGGCCTTCGTCCAGAATGGCGGATTCAAGCCAGTCGGCATCCGCCTTGCCGGCGACGACCATGTAATACGGCTCCATGGGCACAACGGAGCGGAGACCGAGTGGCACCGTCAATTTATGCTTCAGCAGCCTCTCCAGCGTACGGAACGTCCGGCTTCCAGCCCAAGGCATAATGAACATGGAGTCTCCCCCCGCCGGCAATACGGAACGCAGCAGGAGACCGCTCTCCCGCGCCAGCCGGCGGGCTCTCTCGAGGCGGGCGGCCGCATTGGGCGCCAGATACGGATAGATCGTCTGAGCATTCAGGATCTCCCGGATCTTCGTCATGATGCGGGTATGAATGTCCCCGCCTCCGCCGACCCAGAGCGTGTCCACCTTGCCCCGCGAAGACTTCACGTAGATCGCCTTGTGACGGTTGTCGATCTCTTCCACCTTCCACAGCTTGCCTGCCAGGGTGAAGCAGTATCCGGGAGGCGGAACGGTCGTGATCGAGCCGATTTCCTCAGTGCCGTTATAGACGACATGCTCCTCGTCGTCCTTGAAGACGGCCAGAAACCGGAAGTTGTTCACGATCTTCTCGCCAGCCAGACCGACGATCAGGCCGCCCTCGTCCATTTGCTCGATCTGACCCATCGACAGCATATATTCCATGAAGACATCGTAATGAGCCTCGGGAATGGAACAGAACGACGGAAGCGTCAGAACCGCGTGCTTCAGGTCCTCCGGTTCGACTTCTCCCATACTCTTGAGGATGCTCATGGTCTGATGGTACAGCAGGCCGACCGGCATCTGCCGGACGGTAAGCGGCTCCACCCATTTCTCGCGGGCATACAGCTCGATAACGGCAATCGCGCGGAGCAGGGTCCAGGGCATGCGCGCCGGAAGCTGCGCTTCTTCGTCCTCTTCCTCCGGCGTGACGAACATCATCTCGGCCGCAGCTCCTTCCCGGCGGCCGGAACGCCCGAGCCGCTGCACGAAGCTCGCACAGCTGTAGGGCGCTCCAAGCTGGACAACGCGCTCCAGCTCGCCGAGATCGATGCCGAGCTCCAGCGTCAGCGTCGCGGCGGTGACGGCCGGACCCGGCCCCTCCCGGAGAGCCGCCTCAGCCTCTTCCCGCAGCATGGCGGAGATGCTGCCATGATGGACGTGGAAGACGTCCTTCTCCTGCCGTTTCGCCGCAATACGGCGCATCTCCAGAATGGCGGTCTCCGCATCGGTCCGGCTGTTGGTGAAGACGAGCGCTTTTTTCAACCGGGTATGGTCGTAGATGTAGTTATAATAAGCCTTGCGGGCAAGGTCCAGCTGCTCAGACTGCTTCTCGTCCCTTGCATCCGGGAAGGAGAAATGCTCGATGCTGAGACGCAGCTTCCTTCCCCCTTGGGGAGCCGAGACCTGAACCCGCTCCCGGGTTCCGGCGGCAAGCCAGTTCGTGGCCGTCTCGTAATCGCTGAGCGTTGCCGACAGCCCGATCCGTCTGGGCGAGCAGCCTGCCATCCGGTTGATCCGGCTAAGGAGGCTCAGCACTTGAATGCCCCGGTCAGCACCCATGAACGCATGCACCTCGTCGATCACGACGAATCGCAGGTCACCGAACAGCGCCGGAATCGCATTGGGCCGGTTCATCAATAGGCCCTCCAACGATTCAGGTGTAATTTGCAGCACCCCCGACGGCTTCTGCACCAGCTTCGTCTTCTCGGCCTGCGGTACATCACCATGCCAATGCCATACCGGAATTCCGCCCTCTATAAGCAGATCGTTCAGCCTGGTAAACTGGTCGTTGATCAAAGCCTTCAGCGGCGCAATGTACAGAATTCCGACCGAAGTCGAGGGGTGCTCATAGAGATTGGTCAGAGCAGGAAAAAAGGCCGCCTCCGTCTTCCCCGACGCGGTTCCCGAGGCGATCAACAGGTGGTCGGGGGACTCCAGCAGTACCCGGCAGGCATCTACCTGAGCTTCCCGGAGCGTCTCCCACTTATTGCGGTAGATGAATTCTTTGATGAACGGGGCCAGCTTGTAGAAAGGGTTATCGCTCATAGCTCGAACTCCGCAAGCAGATCATCAACCAAAGGTCCGTTCTCTTCCCCGCCTTCGTGAGGCTTCAGCTCACCTACGAGGCTCTCAAAGGTGGTATCGGGACTGCCTTGCAGTGTATGCAGCAGATCCATAAAATCGCGAACCAGCTCCCGTGGGGTCAGCAGTTCGTCCGCTCCCAGCCGGGAGGATGCCTCCTTCATGAAATGAAGAAGCTGATCATCTGTCAGCTGCGGTGCATAGTCATAGTGCATGGCATGGATATCCCGCAGCTTCTGAAGAAGAACCAGAATTTCCTCGGATGACAGCATCTCCAGCGGAATGATCGGTCCCGAGAAATTGTTCGAAGCGGCGGTCCCGTAACGTCCAGCTGCCAGCCGCGACCGCAGTGCTTCATAGCTGAAGAGACCTCTGCGGTGGTCCTCGACGAACTGCGGCGTTCCGCCAATGAAGATGCCCAGATGCTCCGCCTTGCCCTGCATCGTATCGTTGAACATGGTGAGCAGCTTCTCATAATTGCTCTGGCGGGACACGCTGTTGGTGATTTTGTACAGATTGACGCCTTCGTCGATGAACAGCAGCAGGCCCTTGTAGCCGATAGCGGCAGTGAATTCCGCCCACAGCTTCATATAATCATACCAGTTGTCGTCATCGATAATGACACCCACACCCAGCGCATTCCGGGATTCCGTACGGGTCGCGAATTCACCGCGCAGCCACCGGAGGGCATCCTGCTTGAGGTCCTCGTCCCCCAGTTTATGGCCGTTCCAGTATGAGGCGAGTACCTTCGCGAAATCAAAGCCATGAACCAGGCTTCTCATTTCCGAGGCCACGGCGAAGATTTCCTTCTCCACTTCTGAGGCCATTTCCGGCTGTCCCGGGTCCATTCCCTTCTCGCGCATCACCTTCTGCTGAAGCCCCGAAATCCATTTCTGCAGAATCGTCTCCAGCGCCCCGCCGTCCGGCCGGGTTCGCGTTGACAGGTGGCTTAACAGCTCCCGATAGGTGCCCAGCCCCTGGCCCTTGGTCCCGACCAGCCTGCGCTCAGGCGACAAATCGGCGTCGGCGACGGCAAATCCCCGGTCCATCGCATAGTTGCGGATCGTCTGAAGCAGGAAGCTCTTGCCGCTGCCGTATCGGCCTGTAATCAGCTTGAATCCGGCTCCGCCCTCGGCGATATTGTTCAGTTCCCTTAAGATCGCTTCGATTTCCGCGCGCCGTCCGACCGCGACATGCTCCAGTCCGATTCGCGGCACCACACCGGCCGTCAGCGAATTGATAAGGGCGGTGGTCATTCTCTTCGGTATCTTCCATTCATTCATGCTATCATGTCACCTCTTCAAATATGGCAGCACAAGCGTATATTCGGGCGAGAATTGATCGCCGTCGATCAGCAGATCGCCCAGCACATCCATCCCCGTCTCGTTAATTTCGTCAATAAGCAAATCAGGCAGCCCGCCGCGTGCCTCAGCCAGCTTGTACAGGCCGTCGATTCCGTCCGGTCCGGCCAGAACAAGCAGCGCCTCCCGCTGAAGCGGAGTCAGGGCATCGGCCAGCACCTCCCACATGTTAGTTGGAGCAGCGGTAATGGAAAGGTCCGGCGTTTCCAGAACGGCTTGTCCGGCGCTTCCCGATTTCTCAGGAGACTCTTCCAGAGCCAGTCCCGGCTGAGCTTCCAACCGCATCGTATCGACCTGTCTCATTTCATTCGTCGTTTCGATTGCCGCTTCAATCGTCTCCGCGATCTCCATAGAATCAAACGTCTCTACTCCCGCTTCCCCTTGCTCTTCGACGGTCAGCAGCTGCCGGACAACATCCGAGTCGGAACGGAGCTGGTGGAGTCTCTCGCTGTCGATCACAATTTCCACGGATCTGGCTTCCTTCTCCGCCTTCCGGAACTCCCTCTCCAGAAACTTCTCGACCAGTTCCTCAATCTCCTTGTCGATGCTGATCCCTTTCAGCCGTCCCCGGTAATCCATCAGCGCCCGTAGCTTGTTCTCCGTCAGGCGGAGAAGACGCGTGATCAGGCTGCGCAGCGGCGGGGATTTGCTGATCCGCGCAACCGGCACAAGCACCGAATATCCGTACAGCGAAATGTCATACACCGCGCTGCGGAACAAATAGCGCTCGCGCACGACAGGCGGACCGGGCGGATACATGTCCAGCAGCTTCTGGCCGTGCTTTCGAAGGGCATAGCTGTCTACCAGCGCGACGACCAGGGGAGCATAACGCTCCAACGCTTCCTGCCCGGGACCGGTATAGAATTTGGACTTCGCAACCTCATAGTCCGACATCAGCGCCAGGGCGGGCAGCGTCAGCTGCTCCGGCGCAGAGCCCAGGCAGCGGACAAGCTCCAGCTCGGCCAGATCGCCGCCCAATCCCTTAGCCCGCATCACAATATCCCGCAGCGGGATATCCAGCTTATGGACAAATGCGAAATCGGCGATCCAACCGCCCAAATAATGATCCAGCCTTTTGAACGAGCCCCGGTAAGCCTCCCAAAGGGCGGTCAGCTGCTCATAACCGTCCCGGGGCGTCTCCCAGCCGACGCCATTAATCAATTCATACACATGCAGAAAAACATAAGACAAATCCGTCTCTGGATATTGTCCATGTCTGACTTCATTCCGCCAGTAAAAATACCATTTGCTCTGAGACGCAGTCATATGTCCATAGGTCGGCCAGTAGCTCTTGAAAGGAATGAACTCGGCAGTCTGTTCCGTATAACCTACCATCTCCTTGGCTCTCTCCACAAAGAGACTCTCGGTGGTTGCCGGACGGGCGGCTGTCGCTGAAGCATCAGGCTGCCGATTAGGACCTTCGTCCGGACGGAATGAAGACCGCTGGTCCTCGAAATCTGTCCGGCGGATTGAAGTCCCGTCGCCACCCCCGAAAGCAGAGCCTCTGCGCCCGGCGCTTCCCGCTTTAGTTGAAGCTGCCGGCGGCACAGATACTTCGCGTCCGGCAGCCCTGCCCGCGCCGCCTTGTTCTCTGCGGTCCCGCGGCAGCTCCGCTTCCCAGAGGACCAGCTGCTCCGGCGGGCCGGATGCCGCGGTCCGTTCCTGTGCGGCATGTTCGTTACGCCCGGCCTCTTCGCGCGATCTTCTGGCTTCCTCAAGCTGTGCCTCTTCGCGAGACGGAATCGCTATATTCTGTTCTTCACCTTCCCAGATGAGCTCAGTGAAACGCGTCTTGCCGTTATCGCTCATATCTCCATCCCGCTCCAACCTGGACGCTGATATCCGCCCTTTTTGTTCCTCTCATTATAGCATCGAAATGTGTAACATGCTTCCTATTCGGCGAACATTTATTCGGATTATAATGAAAGCCTGACCCACATAAGGAGGAATCATACGTGCAGGTTCATTTTCAATCTATCATTATCGCTTATAAATCCGATCCCGAATCCGTATATAACACATGGTTTATCAATATAACCGACTGACCGGCGGCAATCTGAAGCTAGGCTCCTGGCCTGCTTATCTGGAGATGAGAGGACGTATGCTGGAGTGGAATGAACTTCACAGAGATGAGTTATCCAAAGATCTGGGCGCCCTGGTCGGCCTGCTGTTTGAAATCGGCGGCTTGAGAATCCCCGTGGAGGAAAGTACCAGTTCTCCTGAGCCATCGACAGATCAATTACAGACAGCCTCTGCCAAATCAATAAACAAACGACATCAGGAACTGAAACGACATCAGGAACTGATTTCGGATTGCAATGAGAGTGAGGAGCATAGCGAGATGCAGGTTCATCTGGCCCGGCTCGGTCGCTCCCTTGGATACCGGGTATGGGTTGCGCAGAATGATCACAGGAGGGTTTGGGAGAACTGCTGTCTCGGTGAGCTGAGTGAATCGGAGTTCTTGCTGACTGATGTGGAGAAATTCGTGAGAGACACGATTGCTTTGATTAACGTTCTGTGGCGCAATGCAGAGGGTGATATTGTATGCGCCTTCGAGGTGGAGAAGAGCACTTCGATCTATTCGGGCATTTTGAAACTTCAGGACTTGGCGCTTTCACTGCCCTCTTTCGGTACTTCTTTGTTCTTGATCGCTCCTGGCAAAAGAGAGAAGGAAATCATCGCTCAGCTCTCCAGACCCGTTTTTCGCCAGGAGCCATTCCAGAGCATTTCCTATATTCTATTTCACGATTTGCGGCAAAACGCCGAGGCGATGGCCCGGTTCGGCTCAGACGCCTCAGTACTGGACAAAATCGGGAAGCAGGCGTCCGGCTTGTATTCAATCTAAGAATCAGGAGGAGCGCATTTGGAAAGTTTTCTGAAAATAGCAAAAGCCGTCCCGGAGGACAGCTTTCTTCTCTCCTCAATAATCCAGCGCTCTTTTAAAGATCAGGCAGTCATGTTGGGTATTAGCGAAGAACGATTTCCCCATTACGTTGCTTTTGAGCATGAGTCGGCCGCACGCTCCAGAATAATTGGAACTCATGTAAATCTGTTATATCTCGGCGAAAAAGCTATCGGGACGGTTGGCCTCCATGCAACCGGCAATCAAGGTTCGATCGAACGCCTCGCCGTTCTGCCGGAATACCGGGGCAACAAGTATGGCGAGTATCTGATAACCGAAGCAGAGAAAAGCCTGTCTGCCCTTGGCTGTACATTGGTTGTTCTCTCCATTGTCGCAGCATTTACCGGACTAAGAACTTTTTATGAGCGTCTTGGCTACCAGTGCACGCATGTCCAAAACTTTGCCTCGCTGCCTTTTGAGGTTCAATTTTTAAGAAAAGCACTAAATCCATTGCAAGACTCATCTAGTCCAAATCTATCCCCTTAGTCTCCCGGCCCAGGAACAACACCGCAACCGCCCCGATCAGGATTGTAACGAAGAACATCACGAAGATGGACGGGAGACCTACCGAACGCTCTACCAGAAGGCCGACAAGCAGCGGCGCGATAATGCCGCCGATCCGGCCGAAGGAGGCGGCCAGGCCCACTCCCGTTGAACGGACGCTCGTCGGGTACAATTCCGGCGTATAGGCATACATGCCGCCCCATGCGCCCAAATTGAAGAATGAGAGGCAGATGCCCGCGGCGATAAGCGTTCCCTCCGTTGAGGCATACCCGAACCATACGGCGCTGAAGGCGGTACAGACGAGATACACGACAAGCACGAATTTGCGTCCGAATTTCTCAATGAAATACGCGGCTGTGAAATATCCCGGAAGCTGCGCCAGCGTCATAATCAACGTGTATTCGAAGCTGCGCACCAGGCTGAAGCCCTTGATCACCATGACGGACGGGAGCCACAGAAAGATGCCATAGTACGAAAAAATTACGGTGAACCAGAGAATCCACAGCATTATTGTGGAACGTCGGTGTTCGGAAGACCAGACGGCTGCGAAGCGTTCGCCAAGCGGCACGGTCTTCTTGTTGCGGATGCCCTCAAATCTCGGCGAATCGTCAATGGCCCGCCGCAAATACAGGGCGTATAAGACCGGTACTGCCCCAATCACCAGCGCGATGCGCCACCCGTAGTCTGGTATGATGAAATAGGCGATTAGAGCGGACACAATCCACCCCACCGCCCAAAAGCTCTCCAGAAGCACGACCGCCCTTCCCCGTTCCCTCGGCTCCACGCTCTCGGAGACAAGTGTTGAAGCTACGGGAAGCTCTCCCCCAAGCCCGAACCCGGCGATAAAACGCAGCAGACAGAGAATCGCGAAGCCTGCCGCCAGCGCCGAGAGTCCAGTTGCCACAGAGAAGATCAGCAGCGTCCAGAGCAGAATATTCTTGCGGCCGTATTTGTCGGCCAGAATGCCCGCTGCGGCGGCTCCTGCCGCCATGCCGAGCGAATTGATGCTGGTCAGAAGACCGATCTGTCCCGAAGACAGGCTCCATTCCTTGGCCAGCGCCGCCACGACGAAGGAGATCATTCCGACATCCATCGCATCGAACATCCAGCTGAAGCCTGCGCTGAGCAGCAGCTTGCGCTGCTTCGGACTTTTTAATAACGTATTGGCTTGCGTTCCCATCCTGATCCCCCCTTCTAATTGTTATAATCTTACCCCTTTTGACCTTAATCTTTCATTCCGTTCTCGAATATTGTCAAAAATCAAGAAAAAGCGAGGCATGAAAGTACTGTCTTGCCAGCGCCTGAAAGCAGCATGCCTGCACCGAAATCGCCGCGATGATCAGCGTATTGCGCACCGTCTCCCGCTGTCTTCGGTTCAAATGGACGAGCCGCGTGACCGCCTTCTCGGCGGCTGCGGACATCGCGTCACCTGTCAGCCGGTCAGAGGCTGCATTTGCCTCAGATGCGGGTTCTCCGGCAGGAGCGGCCGTTATCTCCCTGTGTTCTTCAAACAGCTGGGCGTAAGCGGCGTACAGCCTCACCGGCTCCAGCAGATCGTCATCGTCGCGCTCCGGCTTCAGGAACAGCTTCCGGAACAAGCGGGAGATGCTGCGGAAATCCAGTGACGATTTCAAATCCTCGACCATAAAGAGCATCGCTGCCTGGTTGATCGAATACTTCTTCCCTTCACGGGGTGCACCCAGGTATTCTTTGAAATCCCGTTTAACCCAATTCTGCATGGCGGTAATGGATATTGTGGAATACTCGATAAGAGCGCCGAGAGCAGCGATTTCCTGAAGCGACAGCCCTTTGGCTTCTCCTTTTTTCATCATTTTCAGCACGATTGGCGGCAGTTCCGTCGATCGTAGTTCCTGCAAGGGACTCTCTTCCACCGCATGACGGCGGTGATGCCGGCACCAGGCTTCCTGAAAAATATGAAGCGGCGTGTCAGCCGACATTCCTCTGAGCGCAAGCAGCAGGGAAGACATCTCCACACGGGTTAAGGTTAAAGATTCCAAGCCGTCTTACCTCCTATCCGGTGGCGGATTTCGGCCTTTTTACAGCAGACATTTGAAATCCGGCCAAAAAGTTCGTAAAATAAGTTCATATGAACTTATAATTCAGTATAACCTATTTTGCAAAGGAAAGGGATGGTTCGATTTATATGGGTATAGGAGTCAGTTTGACGTTGGTGGCGATTTTGATTGTGTTAACCGCTTTTTTTGTGGCGACGGAATTTGCCATGGTACGGCTTCGGGGAAGCCGGATCAGCCAGCTTGTCCTGGAAGGACGCAAGAACGCATTAGCCGTGCAGCAGGTTTCCGCTAATCTGGACGGATATTTATCCGCCTGCCAATTGGGCATTACGATTACAGCGCTGGGTATCGGTGCTCTGGCGGAACCCGCTTTTGAAGAGCTGCTCTATCCGTTCTTCCACTGGGCCGGCATCGGCTCCGAGGCAAGCCATGTCATTTCGTTCATAATGGCGTTCTTCATCGCAACATTCCTGCATGTCGTTATCGGGGAACTTGCTCCGAAGACCGCCGCCATCAATAAAGCTGAAGAAATCAGTCTGCTCACCGCCAAGCCGATTATCTGGTTCTACCGCATCCTGTATCCTTTGATCTGGCTGCTTAACGGTTCCGCCAATATACTGGTCCGCCTCTTCGGCATGAAGCCTGCTAGCGAGCATGAGGAAGCGCACTCCGAAGAGGAGATTCGTCTTATTCTGTCCGAGAGCTATGAGAGCGGCAAAATCAACAAGGCCGAGTACGGCTATGTGAACCGGATTTTTGCCTTCGACGAAATGCTGGCCCGCGATATCATGGTGCCGCGTACCGATATGATCTGTCTCTACACGAACCTGTCTCTCCGCGAGAATCTGGATATCATCCGCAGAGAGCAGTATACCCGCTTCCCGGTTGCCCAGGAGAACAAAGACAATATTATCGGTATGGTCAATACGAAGCAGCTGTATCTGGAGTATGACAGCAACACGGATTTTGACTTCGCGAAGCTGATTCATCCCGTGCTTACCGTCTCCGAGGTTACGCCGGTGAAGACACTGCTGACCCGCATGCAGCGTGAACGGGTGCACATCGCCCTGCTGCTCGACGAGTATGGCGGCACCTCCGGCTTGATCACGATCGAAGATATTCTTGAAGAAATCGTCGGCGAAATCCGCGATGAATTCGACGAAGACGAACGCCGCAACATCGAGAAGCTGGGAGAAACCCGCTACCTGCTGGACGGCACTGTATCACTCCCTGATGTGCGGGAGCTTATCGGACTCGATCTGGAAGATGAAGAGGTTACCACAATCGGCGGATGGGTGTACAGCCATCTGGAAGAGCCTGCCGTCGGCAAACAAATCACATACGGCGATTCCCTGCTGACCGTCCGGGAAATGAACCGGCACCGCGTCCGGAGAGTCGAAGTTGAACTGAATATAGCCAAGGAACCTGAAGGTTCGGAAGTCCCGCAGCATTAAGGCTGGGCCGGACACACGGACTCGCGCTCCTTAATAATCAAAGGCCATCCTTAAGCAGGTGGCCTTTTGATTATGGCAGGAAATTCTCCAGATTCTTGCCAATATGGGTTATGTACATGTATTCTAGGTGTCGGCGATGAATTCAAAATCTTTCAACATGTCATCCTGACTCATTAGTCCTAAACCTACCTTCCTGTAGTAACCGTCCAAGGAGGCCGCATTTCATGTTCAATCTGCTGCTTAAGAGGCTTCGGCTGACGCCTCCCAAAATTTTATCGCTCGGGTTCATCGTCCTGATCATCTCCGGCACCGTGCTGCTCGCCTTGCCCATTTCATCCGAGCAGGGGCATATGTCATGGATCGATGCGCTGTTCATGGCGACCTCGGCGACCTGCGTGACCGGACTTGCCGTGATCGACACCGGAACCGGCCTAACCACCTTCGGGCAGCTGATTCTTCTGGTGCTGTTCCAATTGGGCGGACTCGGCTTTGTGACGATGGCGACACTGATTACGCTTGTCCTGAACCGGAAAATTTCGCTTAAGGAACGACTTCTGCTCCAGGAGTCGATGAACCAGAACTCCATACAGGGCATCGTCCGCCTGATCCGCCGGGTACTCATCTACTCCCTCGTTATCCAGCTCATGGGCGCTTTGGTGATGGCGCTGCGCTTCATGGAGGACATGCCAGCCGGGAAGGCGGTGTATTACGGCATTTTCCACAGCATCTCCATCTTCAATAACGCGGGCTTCGATCTGTTCGGCGATGTGCATGGACCCTTCAGCGGCCTTACCCGCTATGCCGAAGATCCTGTGATCAACCTAACAGCCATGCTGCTGATCTTCCTTGGAGGCATCGGCTTCATCGTGCTGTCCGATCTCGTCGATTTTCCGAAACGCAAACGTCTGACGCTGCATTCCAAGGTGGTGCTGGCAACCTCGGCGATTCTGATCGGAGCAGGCGCCCTGTTCTTCTTCTGGCTGGAGGTCTACCACTCGCTTAAACCGCTGCATATGGGCGGCAAAATAATGGCTTCGTTTCTACAAGCCCTCACACCCCGTTCGGGCGGCGTGACTACGCTCGATATCCAGGCGCTTCGGGAATCCAGCCAGTTCCTGATCATTGTGCTGATGTTCATCGGGGCGGCGCCGGGCTCGACGGGCGGCGGCATCAAAGTGACGACATTCGCCCTGCTGCTCGCCGCCGTCTATTCCCGGATTCGGGGCAGAGAAGATGTCGTCCTGTTCCGCAACCGGCTTTCCAAAGACAATGTGTACCGCGCCATTACGATGACGCTGCTGTCCCTGCTTCTGGTCGTTGCAGCTACCATGATACTGTCCATAACTGAACAGGCCGATTTTCTTGCCGTTCTGTTTGAAGCCGTATCGGCCTTCGGCACATCGGGATTGACGATGGGTCTTACACCCGAACTGACCGAGGCAGGCAAAATCCTCATCGTCATTCTCATGTTCATGGGACGGACTGGCCCCTTAACGCTCGCTTACGCGATCCGGCCGAAGAAGGACAAGCAGCTCTATCGGCATCCTGAAGGGCAAATCATGATCGGCTAAGACGGAGGCTCGGCTTTATGCCTCCTCCGCATCAAGGGCTGCGTCAAGCAGCAGATCGAACAGCTCGTCATCTTCTTCAAGCCGGGCGTCAAGCTCCAGGAACTGCTCTTCGCTGCCGGGCTCGTCCGCGAAGCTCAGCGAGTAGTCCCAGTCCTTGCCCTTTTTGCTGAAAAAGTTAATTTCATAGCCGGCTTTATGCCCCTCAAGCTCAAATACCGTCTTCCCTACATAGCTGCCTTCCTCATCACGGCGCATCACCGCTTCTTTGATGCTGACACTCATTGTCTGCTTCCATCCTTTCCATGGTTACGGCTCTTTGTCTCGACTGGACAAGAGCCACCTGCACTTAGTATATCACCGAAACCGCTCGGAATCCCGCGCCTGTATTCCAATTGACTTTTTTCATCCGGCGGTTAATAATTTAGTACAATACTTAGAGTCCAGCAAACGGAGGAAATTTCGTATGATCGATTTTAACGCAAAACTCTCCAAATACGCCGAACTGGCCATCAAAATCGGCGTAAATATCCAACCGGGCCAGGCTTTGGTCATCAATGCGCCTACAGGCTCTGCGGAATTCGTCCGTATGATCGCATCCAAGGCTTATGAAGCAGGTGCAAGCCAGGTCAAGGTCAACTGGAGCGATGAAGGGATTACCCGTCTGCTGTTCGAACATGCTGACCCAGAGGTGTTCACGAAGGAACCGACCTGGTATGCCGGTGAACTGACCGAGTTCATGGAGAACGGCGCCGCCGTCCTTGCCGTTATCGCTGAAGACCCGGACGCGTTAAAAGGCATCGAGCAATCGCGTATAACCGCCTATCAGAAATCCCGTAGCAAAGCGCTGACCAAATACCGCGAGTTCATTATGTCTGACCGAAACAGCTGGAGCATCGTGGCCATTCCCTCACAGGCATGGGCCGACAAGGTATTCCCGGACGCTCCGGCAGAAGAGCGCGTGAACAAGCTGTGGGAAGCCATCTTTCATACGGTGCGATTGGACCGTGAGGACCCGGTCGCAGCCTGGCAGGAGCATCTGGAAACGCTGGAAGCCAAAGCAGCTGTCCTGAATGCGAAGAAGTACAAGAAGCTGCATTACATAGCTCCGGGCACAGACCTTACGATCGAGCTGCCTGAAGGACATGTGTGGGCGCAGGGCGACAGCATCAACGCCAAAGGCCACACCTTTGTTGCTAATATGCCGACTGAAGAAGTGTTCACCGCTCCGCTGAAGACCGGCGTCAACGGCAAGGTCAGCAGCACGAAGCCGCTCAGTCACGGCGGCAATGTCATTGATGGCTTCACTTTGACGTTCGAGAATGGACGCATTGTTTCGGTGACAGCCCGGGAAGGACAGGAAACGCTTGAGCATCTGATTTCTCTCGACGAAGGTGCCAAATATTTGGGCGAAGTCGCATTGGTTCCTCATCAATCCCCGATCTCGGAGTCCAATATTTTGTACTACAACACGCTGTTCGACGAGAATGCTTCCAACCATCTGGCAATCGGCAGCGCCTATGCCTTCTGTCTGGAAGGCGGCAAGAGCATGTCCAAAGAAGAACTGGCTGAACGCGGCCTTAACGACAGCCTTACGCATGTCGACTTCATGATCGGTTCGGCTGAAATGAACATCTACGGCATTACGGCCGACGGAACCGAAGAACCGGTCTTTAAAAACGGAAACTGGGCGTTCTAAGGAAGGAGGTCATAAGACATGGAATTCATACAAAAGCTGGAGAACTATGCCTTGCTCGCCGTCAAGATCGGCGTTAACATTCAACCCGGCCAGAAGCTGGTAGTCAATGCCGATATAGCCGCAGCGGAGCTGGTACGCCTGGTCGTACGCAAGGCATATGAGTCGGGAGCGACGCTGGTCAAGGTCAACTGGAACGATGAAGTCGTGACGAGAACGCGTTACGACCTGGCTCCGGAAGAGTCCTTCCTCGAACCTCCGACACGCCACGCGGAGGAAATGGAAGAGCTGGCGCTGAACAACGCCTGCTTCCTGACGATCATTTCAGCCGATCCGGATCTGCTCAAAGGTGTTGATCCCGTCCGGATCGCCAACAATCAGCGTGTAACAGCCGAAGCCATGGCCGGTTACCGCAAGCAGCTCATGGGCAACCATGCCAGCTGGAGCGGCATCGCCTTCCCTTCGGCTTCATGGGCAGCCAAGGTGTTCCCGGACGCTCCGGAGAATGAACAGGTTAGCCTCCTGTGGGATGCAATCTTCCGCGCCGTCCGGGCGGATCAGGAAGACCCGCTTGAAGCCTGGCAGCTTCACCTGGACGGCCTGAAACGCCGCTGTGACCGGCTTAACGCACGTAAATACCGCAAGCTGCACTATACCGCACCGGGAACGGATCTCACGCTTGAGCTTCCCGAAGGCCATATCTGGTGCCAGGCCGGAGCGGTCAACGGCCGCGGCGTTCCGTTCCTCGCGAACATTCCGACGGAGGAAGTCTTTACGGTTGCTCACCGCGACGGAACGAACGGGACGGTCAGCAGCACGAAGCCGCTCAGCTATGCCGGAAACGTGATCGACCGTTTCACCCTGACCTTCAAGGATGGCAAGGTTACGGATTACACCGCCGAAGTCGGCCAGGATCAGCTGGGGAAACTGTTCGCGATGGATGAAGGCGCACTTTCGCTTGGCGAGGTAGCCCTCGTTCCCCATCGCTCCCCGATTTCGGAGAGCGGCATTCTGTTCTACACCACTTTGTTCGACGAGAACGCATCCTGTCATCTCGCGCTCGGCGCCTCCTATCCGTTCACGCTGGAAGGCGGTACGGCAATGACGAAGGAAGAACTGGTCGAACGCGGCATGAATCAGAGCCTCATTCATGTGGACTTCATGATGGGCTCGCCAGAAATGAACATTGACGGCATCACCGAGGATGGCAGCGTGGAGCCGATCTTTGTCGGCGGCGGCTGGGCTGAATAGAAACGTTTCAGACTGACTATTTCTTATCATTAAACGAAGACACCCCTTATCTGCGGCTGTTCGATCAGCCGTAAGATAAGGGGTGTTCTTGTTAGTTAGTGAAACCTGGATTTCGATTAATGCGTCGGGCTGCCCTGCGGATGGCGAATGGAGACCCTCTTCAGGAAGAAGCCGAGCACAAATCCGGCAATAGCCAGCGCCATGGCGAAGATGAAGGCGTTCTGAACACCATGGGTAAAGGCCGCAAGCGCCTGCGTCGGGTCCTGCGGGTTCTCGACGCCGCTGAGATAGCTCTTCGTGCCTGCTGTCAGGATGCTGACTGCAAGCGCCGTTCCGATAGCGCCCGCTACCTGCTGGAGTGTATTCATGATGGCTGTGCCATGCGGGTACAGTTCTTGCGGCAGCTGGTTGATGCCGTTGGTCTGCGCCGGCATGAAGACCATGGAGACGCCGATCATAAGCAGGCTGTGCAGGACGATGATGAAGGCTACTGTGGAAGCCGCGTTGATGTCCGAGAACATCCACAGCGCGGCGGCAGTCAGGGCGAGGCCCGGAATAACGAGCCATTTCGGTCCGAATTTATCGAACAGACGGCCCATCAGAGGCGACATAAGACCGTTCACCAAACCGCCCGGGAGCAGTACCAAGCCCGCTTTAAACGCACTGTAGCCCTGTCCGTTCTGCAAATACAGCGGCAGGATCAGCATGGAAGACAGAATAACCATCATGCAGATAAAAATCATCAGGAGCCCGACTACGAACATCGGGTATTTGAAAGCCCGCAAATCCATGAGCGGCTGTTTCATCGTCAGCTGCCGCCACACAAACAATGCCAGACCCGCTACACCGAGAGCCAGGGCGATCCAGACCTTAACGCTGTTCCATCCGTCAGCTTCGCCCGCGCTGCTGAAGCCGTACACAACGCCTCCGAATCCGACTGAAGACAGCACGATGGATAACCAGTCAATGGCCGGCTTCGTTACATTCGTAATATTTTGCATGAACAGAATGCCGAAGATCAGCGCGATTACGAGGAACGGGAGCGACAGCCAGAAGATCCAGTGCCAGCTCAGGTTCTCGATCAGCAGGCCCGCAATCGTCGGCCCGGTTGCCGGAGCAACCATAATGACGAGGCCGATCATGCCCATGGCCGCGCCTCTTTTTTCCGGCGGGAACAGAACCAGAATCGTATTAAACATCAGCGGGAGCAGCAGTGCCGTCCCCATGGCCTGAACAACGCGCGCCACAAGCAGGAAGCCGAAGCTCGGCGCCATGGCAGCGATGAACGTTCCGATAATCGAGAAGGACAGTGAAGCGATGAACAACTGTCTCGTTGTGAACCGCTGAATCAGCAGTCCCGAAATCGGCACCAGAATGCCTAGGGTTAGCAGATATACGGTAGTCAGCCATTGTGCGGTGCTTGGCGTAATATTGAGCACTTTCATCAGATCGCTGAGCGCGACATTAAGGGCTGTTTCACTGAACATGCCGATGAAGCCGCTGAGGAGCAGCGAGATCAGGATCGGCATCTTCCTGACTTTCTTCAAATTAACAGCTTGAGATTGCATGGTTTCTCCCACTTTTGATCTTCCTCCTGGAATAAGTTTGTTCTCTTCTCTATCTCTTTATTCTCTGTCTGGCCCTATGCCGGGTGATCCAGCATCCAGCAGTACAGCAGCAGCATGGGCAGCCGCGAGCAGCGGCCTTCCCTCCTTGCAGGTCAGCGCCTGAAGCAGCGCACCTTCAATCAGAGAGACGGTTGCCGAGGCTTTGCGGACCGCTTCCTCTTCCTGGAAGCCGTCACGGACAAGGCGCTCCCCGATCACATTCTGCCATTCCAGGAACACGGAGCGACAAGCCTGCCGCAGTTGGTCACTTATCCCTGAGGTCTCTACCGCCATCCAGAAGCTGAGCGGTACCATTCCCTCATAAGCACATTTATCCGCCTCCCAGGCGATACCATGCAGCAGGTCACTTACGGCCTCGCCAGCCGATCCACCTTTATCCATGTAGCACCGCAAATCCCGGGACATGTTCTCGCTTGTTCGATTGATACAGGCAAGCGCCAGCTCCTCCTTTCCGTCCGGAAAGTAATAGTATAATGACCCCTTGGGTGACTCGCTGTCCTTGATAATCTGGTTCAGACCGGTCGCGTGATAACCCTGACAATAAAAAAGCCTGGATGCGGTATCCAGAATGGCATCGCGCGTATTCGGTTTGTTGGTCATTTACCTTCCGGCCCCTCTCATTATAACAATCGGTCTATATATTTTAAACATAATTTAAAATAAAAATCAACCTCCAGTCTTTCCACAATTACGTTCTGGATATATAATAGTATTATTCCAACTAAAGAGGTGGGTTAAGGTGGCTAAAGAAAGCAAAGGTATTCCCCGGCCGCTCGTTAGGGTTAACCAATCCGTTATCGTATTGTCGGTTCTTCTAACCTGGTTCACAGGCTTGTACTGGATTCTTGCAGTGCCTCTGACAGCTGGTCTGCTCGGGCTAATATTCCGTTATAACCCGGTGATTAAATGGTCTGCGCGATTCCTGAAAAAAGACAGATCCGCATATATTCTGGAGGACGAGGAACAGCAACAGTTCAACCAGACAATCGCCGTAGCGTGCCTGGCTGCCGGGCTGATCAGCTATATCGCCGGCTGGCTGACCGCTGCTTATATTTTCACCACTATAGTGGCTTTGGCCGCATTCGTGGCCATTCTGGGCTTCTGCATCGGCTGCTTCATTCACTATCAATGGAAAATGTACACCTACCGCCGCAAGCAGAGCAGCACCCGTTGACAGCCGTCCTACTCCCATGAAAAAGCCCCTGCACCTGTCGTTATGACTAGTGTCAGGGGCTTTTGCCTTTTGCCGCAGATAGGGCCGCGCGCTGGGTCTCAACCGTTCTCTTCTTCCTCTCCGGCGACCGACCAGCGGTGGCTGTATTTCTGCAGCCGGGGATGAATCTCTCGGGGCGCTTCGGAGAGCAGCAGCCGGATCTTCCTGATCCACTCCTCGAAGCTTGAGAATGAAGCGAACTGATTCGCCATCTCCGGAGATAAATACAGAAAATGAGGCGCCGGATAACGCTCGGTCAAGTGCCGCAGGGCGGAATCGATGGGCGTGTATTTTTTGCGCTTGCCCTCCAGATTTTCGACGGTAATGAACGAGGCGCCGAAATCTCTTTTCCACTCATGCAACCGGTCTTCCCGTTTATAATACGAGCTGGCCGGCTCCTTCGACATGCGGCGGACCGTCTCTTCATGCAGCGGATACAGCACCAGCTTGCTGAATTTCTTGTCCCGCGCAGCCTCGGCGGCCGCGTTCAGTTCTTCATCGGTTATGTGTTCAAAGGAATCGTACACGATCAGCGTCCCCTTGCGCTCGGGCGCAGGCGGTTCATAGCCATAAGGCATATGCTGGATATTGCGTCCCATTGGTCGTTCCTCCCGGATTCGGTGTCAGTGTTTGCCTTGGTCTTTTGGACTCCAATAATCATACCTTGAATGGAACGAGGAAGCAAAAAGCAACATCAGTCAGCCATGCACCACTCCTTACATTTCCGCTTCCCTATGCCCTTTCATACCCGGGATCATGTCTTTCCTCCGGAATACACTAAGGATTAGGCCCAAAGCGGCATATTCGATCAGCAAGTGGCTTCCCCCGTAGCTTATAAATGGAACAGGAAGATTGACCAGTATAAGGTAGCCGGATAATTTGGCCAGTCCGTACAGCAGCTGCAAGATAATTGTCAGAGAGAGGCCTGCTAGAAGCGCTCTTCCGTAAGGATCGCGTACCGACTTCCAGGCCCTTATTGCCTGAAGCAGAAAGCCGAGCATGACAGCGGCAAGAAGAAGTCCCACCGACCAGCCGAAGCAGTAAATCAAATAAGGCAGCAGCATGTCACTATACAATAAAGGCAGATCAGGCATCGGCACTCCGAACCCATGACCACGCCAGCCAGCAGTGGCCAATGCCTCTCTCATTTGTATCATCATATAACCAGCGCCGTCTGCGAACCGCTCCGGATTCAGCGTTGATATCACGCGCATGCTCAAGTACTCTGATCGCCAAATAGCTGCACCTCCGATCACAACACCTACCAGACCAAGAGCTATTGGAAGGCCCCATTTGCCCGTCAGCCATATGTACAGAATCAAGATGACTGCGAGAAATATAAGGAGCTCCGGGATAGCATAACTGCGGACATAGAGAAACATCGGGATACCAATCAGCAGAAGATCCCGACACCTGACGATGATTCTGCCACGATACAAACTCAGGTTTGATAGCCAGATTCCCAGGATCGATGCAGGCAGCAAGTACAGGCTCCAGCCCACAACATCAATGGCAGAGCCTATGGGCAGAGTCAGCCACCTGTGCGATCCGTTAACACTGCGCGGGTATAAATTAACTAGGATCATCCCCGCTATTGTGCAGATGTAGATCGGCCATGACAAGCTTCGCAGCTTGCGGTAATCCAGCAGCATCATGATGAGCATAATCAATAGTCCGGGTATGATGAAACGTATATGCGCATTCCCCATCATAGCATGAAGCGGACTATTGAACTCGGGTCTGATTGCTGCCCGGCTTACTGAGAACATACCTAAAATACCAATCCCTGAGAACAGCAAGGTTGTAATCAGCAAGCCCCAATGAACTCTCGGCTTATGAATCCGGTTAAGGCTTCTGCCGATTTCCACGGGATCGCCCATCTGCCTGATGGCCCACTGAACCGCTTCTTCACGGCTGTAACCTTCCCTCTCTTTTCCGTCAGCCAGCTCTTCCAGATGGCTCCCCAGCTCCTTTTTCAGCTCAGGATGCATCTCGCGCGCCTTGATCTCCCTGCATACCGATCTTAAAAAAGGTAACGTCTCCCCGTAGTCCTTCATGCGCCTCCCCCTTCTCCCAAAATCCCGTCAACGGCGTTTCGGAAAAGCGACCATTCTTCTCTCTTGGCGGCCAATGTCTTGCGTCCCCGCTCAGTTATCCGGTAATATTTACGGTTCCGTCCGCCGACGGTCTCCCAATACGCTTCCACCCATCGCTCAGCCTCCATTTGATGGAGAATCGGGTACAGCGTGCCTTCCTTCAGGGCGAATACGCCATTTGACTGCCTGTCCAGCTCACGGATCATGTCATAGCCGTACAGCGGACCGCGGCTTAACAGCGTCAGCAGCATTGTGCCGGTGCTTCCCTTCAACAGCTCTTTATTCGGTTTCATATCCCCACCCTCTTCCACATTCTACTATTTGCGATTATACCTAGATTTACTATGCATTGCAATTCTATGTATTAACGAGTCAGGGATACTTCTTCGAAATTGCGGCTAATCCCTCTTTAAAAAGTAAAAAGCCTCCCTTGCGGGAGGCTTGCGAACGAACTCATTCTTTATGATCCTGCGCCCTTGTAGCGGCGCACTCCCCGGCTCCAGGTGAACAGCCCGATGCCGAGGAATATCGCGCCCATGACAGGCGTGAGCAGCGCCATCCGCGTCATCTCATCGCGCCCCAGGAAGAGAGCGGCGGGATATACGCCTACAAAAGCGAAGGGCAGTATCCAGGTGAGCAGCACCTGAATCGCCCGGTTGTAAATCGTTACCGGATAGCGTCCGTACGTCTGGATGTTGTACATTAGCGGAATAATGCCGGTCGGCGCGTCCGAGTAGAACGACAGCGAGGTCAGCGTCGTATAGATGCCGGTATAAATCGCCGTTGCGCTGAGCGTCAGCACAATTATCGCTGGAATGGTCCACCATTCGAATGGAAGGCCGAGGTTATACCCGCTGACCCCCATGATCACTAGGCCGATTAGCGAGCCGACCAGCGAAGGCGGATCGACATTTTCCAGAAAGATTTGAAACAGATTATGCGCCGGTCGGGTCAAGATTCGGTCCATCTCGCCTTTGACAATATAACGGTCGCTGAAATTCCACATATTGACGAAGCAGCTGAAGACGCCGTAAGGCACCATGAAGAATCCGTACACGAAGACAACCTCGTTCTGGCTCCAGCCTGCCAGGCTGTTCGTATGCATGAAGATTACAAAGATGAAGATCAGGTTTGTGGCCTGGAACAGCAGATCGGAGATGACTTCAACCCAGAAGTCGGCCCGATAGGTGAGGCGGGTCTTCATGTAATTTTTCAAATATTCCGACAAGAGTCCCAAATGATATCTCATGATGATCAGCCCCCCTGCACGAACAGCCGCTGCCTTGCAGAGCGGTACAAGAAGAATAGCGGAATGAGCAGCACAGCGAACCAGAAGATCTGGATGCCGAGCACATTCCATATCCCGACGCCCTTCACCCGGCCCGTAAAAACGGAGCCAGGCAAATAGGTGATCGCCTGGAACGGCAGCAGCTTCAGGATTCCCGACAGCCAGCCCGGGAAGAGGCTGATCGGAATAATAAGGCCGGAGAACAGATCGACGATGACGCGTTTCATCCGCATCAATCCCTCGTTATTCTCTACAAAGAACGCCAGCAGTCCGGTAATGACATTGATCTGCGAGTTGATCAGGAAGCTGAAGAACAGCATAACCAGGAATCCCGCCCACGCCGCAGGATCACTCGGCAGCTTCACGGGGAACAGCAGCATGGCAATCGCCATGCCCGGAATCATGAACAGCATGAACCGGAACATGCCCTCGCCGAGGCCCTGCATCATTTTGGCCAGGACATAATTGTAAGGACGGATGAACTGGATCGCAATGCTGCCGTCGCGGATATCGGTTGAAATCTCCCGGTCCAGATTGTTGAAATAAAATGCTCTTGCCATCCACGAGACGGCCACATAGGTCGTCATCTGTGAGGCGGTGAAGCCGCCGAGAGACTCCCCTTGTCCGTAAATGGCCTTCCAGGTGAAATAATTGACGCCAATATTCAGGGAGTAGATGAGAATGCCTGTATAATAATTCAACCGGTAAGCCAGCATCGTCAGGAAACGGATGCGGATGAAATCGAAGTAGGCGTCAAGCAGCAGACGCCTCTCGCTTCGGGCGGGCTTCATCTCTCCCCCAAATCCGCCTCCGGCCGGGGCGGCGGCTCCCGCTGTTCGCTTAAACATGGCCGGCTCCTTCCCCGGAGACCGCCAGAACCGCCTCTTCGCTCTTGCTTGCCGAGCCCGACTGGTAAATGCTGCGTACAATGTCATCCGTATTGGTCTCGATAATCTTGATGTCGGTAATGTCGGCCTGTCCCACGACACGGGCGAGCACATCGGAGACATTCAGCTCCAGCGGAATCCAGGCCGTCGCGCCCAGCTGGTTCTCGGCCGACCATTTAACCGGCATGCCGAATGTCAGCTCCTCCAGCTTGGCCAGCCTTGTCGGCGCGCCGAACTGGAACTCGACCTCGCGGCCGGTTCCCCAGCGCTGCTTCAGCTCATCCAGGCCGCCATCATAGATGATCCGCCCGTCATCGAGCATGATAACGCGGGAACAGAGTGCTTCGATATCCTGCAGGTCATGCGTTGTCAGCAGGATCGTCGTTCCGTGCTCGCGGTTCATGTCCTTCAGGAAGGAGCGAATCTCCGATTTGACCACGATATCCAGACCGATCGTCGGCTCGTCCAGGAAGACGATCGACGGGTTGTGCAGCAGCGCTGCAACCAGCTCGCAGCGCATCCGCTGGCCCAGACTCAGCTTGCGGACCGGACGGTTCAGCAGCTCCTGAAGCTCCAGCCGTTCGACCAGCTCGTCCAGCCGCTTCCGGTAATCGGCCTCGCCGACCCGGTACACCTTCCGCAGCAGCTCGAAGGATTCCACGACACCGATATCCCACCAGAGCTGGCTGCGCTGCCCGAAGACGACGCCGATATTGCGGACGAACTTCTCCCGCTCCTCGTAGGGAACGAAGCCGCCGACGGTCAAGCGGCCGGAGGTCGGCACGAGAATGCCGGTCAGCATCTTGATCGTGGTGGATTTACCGGCACCATTCTCGCCGATGTAGCCGCAGATCTCACCCTCAGGAATCTGAAACGAGATATCCTTGACGGCCATCACTTCATTGTATTCCCGCTTAAACAAATCAACGAAGGCCCCTTTGAGGCCTCCGCGGTTTTTTTGCACTTTAAAGGTTTTTCGCAAATCCTGTACATCTATAGCTGCCATATTCTACCTCTCTTGCCCGTTATGGTTCATTCAACATCCCATTATAAAGGAACGGGCGCGAAAGCACCACCTATTTGCCTCTTACAGATTGCCTGCCGCCATACCCGTGAACGGCTGGCTCTCTTCCGCCTCCAGATGTCCGGAACGAACTACCTTTGTGCGGAGATACTTCTCGTTGAATACGGACACGTCGCCCCACAGCGGAACGCGTCTCGCCACGTTCATGCCCGCAGCCTTGAGAGCTCTCAGCTTCTTCGGGTTGTTGGTGATCAGCGTTACCGGCTTCGACCGGAGTGCCTTCAGCACACTGATTGCGTCTGAGTAATCCCGGCTGTCATCTTCGAATCCAAGCTCCAGATTCGCTTCAACTGTATCCAAGCCTTCCTCCTGAAGCAGGTAGGCGAATGCTTTGCTGAACAGGCCGATGCCTCTTCCCTCGTGGTTCGCCAGATAAAAGAGCGCGCCGGAGCCGTTCTCCACGATCATCCGCATGGACTGACGGAGCTGATAGCCGCAATCACAGCGTTTGCTGCCGAAAATATCGCCGGTATGGCAAATGCTGTGCATCCGGATCAGCGCCTGTTCATCATGCTCGAAATCACCGTAGACGAGGACGCTGGATTGCTGGCTGTCGGCCAGCTTCATGGAAGGCAGACGGGCGATCAGCTTCTCTGTCATATCTTCGCCGGATAATTCCTGCCGTTCTTCTTCCGTAACATGCAGCCAGCTGTACCATTTGAAGGTGACCGTCTCTCCGTCCAGATTTACCGGAAGTGTAATGGGTCCGACCAGAATATTAGCGGAATCACCGCGATCAATGGTTTGAATTTTGTTCTTAAGTATGGAAGCAATCTCTGGTTTTATCATGAGAGCGCACCTTCCTTGATTATAAATGTCGGTTAGACTGCCGCAAACGGCAGCTCTCTTACTTTTCAAACAATTTTATGAAGTAACTATTTGTAAGTAAGTTTACCATTGTAATATAAATTCGTCAAGTTATAATGTATATATAAATATTTATAATTACTTTTTGTAAGTCTGTGTTATACTAAAGGCAGAGGTGATTCCATGAAGGACTTTGAAATGTGTCCACGCTTTGAGAAAGCGGTCGATTTGCTGAGCAAGCGCTGGGTCGCGCTCATTGTCTTCGTTCTCATGCAGGGCCCGCGGCGTTTCGGAGAAATCGAAAGCTGCCTGTCCAACCTCAGCGGCAAGGTGCTATCCGACCGGCTGAAGGAAATGGAGGCCGAAGGAATTATCGAGCGCAAGGTTTATCCGGAAATTCCGGTGCGCATTGAATATTCGTTGACATGCAAAGGCGAAGCGCTTGCTCCGATTCTCAAGGAAATCAGCGGCTGGTCCTCGGAGTGGGTCCAGCTGGAAGCCGTGAATTAAGGTTTTAGCCGAAAAAGCGCCTGTATTGTGTGCCCTCTATTGAGAGACAATACGGCGCTTTTTCAACGGTTTCCTGAGGTCAGGAGTCATCCGGGATCTATGCTGCTTCACTATTTCAGCTTTCGGGCTAAAAAAATCCGTTCCAGCTTAAGCTCGATCATTCGCTCTTTCCACGCAAGCAGTTGGTTCTCGTCGCCTTCGCCGTTCTCCAGCTTGCTGAACAGTTCCTTAAGCACGACATTGATATCCTCAAACCGGCACTGAAGCTCCTTCTGCCGGCGCTCGCTCTCGGTAGTACCGGCTACCATACGAAGGGATTCCATCAGCTCGGCCTGCCACTCCGCATCCCCGATTTGTTTCGCAAGGTTGTACAGGTCCAGATAATCGTCGATTGACATAGCCTTCACTCCCCTTTTCGGTTCATTTATACCAAGTATTATACTGAGAATAATGGATTTTGCAATACTGAAGTAAAAAAAGGAAGACCACCTCCTCATGGAAGCGGCTTCCCCAAATTAGGAGCAACTGATGAGAGCTTATTTGCCTCGTTTATTGTGCCAAATCAGGGCATGAAGCTGCGGCAGAACACGGGCCGCGTTCATCTCCGGATCGGATATCGCCTTATTGAACAGCCATTCCAGACGTCCGAGAAGCCGGGCCGAAATATCCCCTTCCTCGGTTACATTGTCGTTGCCCGGCTGCAGATAGAACGGAACATCCGGATAACGTTTATGAACTTGAACTGCATATTCATAGTCCTTGTCATCAAATACAACAACCTTCAAGCTAAATGTGCCCTGTGCATTCGCCCGAACCTCAGCCAAGATGGAGTCCAGCATCGCCCAGTCCGTTAACATGCCGGAGCTTGGCGGCTTCGGACTTATTGTGAGGGCATCCACCTGAAGGAACCAGTCCTGCCACCGGCTGCCCTGTGTCTCGATCGCAACCTTGATGCCGCGATCATGTAGTAGCCCGATCAGCTCTGAGATCCCTTCGCCGATCAGCGCCGGGTTGCCTCCGGAAATGGTCACAGTGTCGAACCGTTCTCCGCCGATCTCCAGCAGCCCGGACAGCACCTCCTCCGGCTGCATCATCACCCGCAAATCCTTGCCGCTCCCGTCCCAAGTGAAGGCGGAATCGCACCAGGAACACCGGTAATCGCAGCCGTAAGTCCGGACGAACATCGTCTTGACTCCAATGACTGCTCCTTCTCCCTGAATCGTCGGGCCGAACATTTCGATAACCGGAATCAGGGCGCTCATAGATCGCAGCCTCCATTCATACAGTAGGCCGGACCCTGCTCGGGAATATCGGCGGCCAGCACCTCGGCCCAGGCGGTCGGAGTCTCCCAGAGCTTCACGGAGTAGACAGGCAGTCCGCTCTCTTTCAGCGTATAAGCGATATAACCGGCCAGGTTCTCGGCTGTCGTGCGGAAGGATAGGAGCGCTACCTTGGAACCTGATGCCTGAAGCGTCTCGAGAACAGGCTCATCTCCTTTTGCCATAAAGGCGTGGTCCAGCTTGTCGACGATTCTCTCCTTCACCAACGCCTTGATATCGCCGAAATCGGCGACAAAACCCTCGTCAGACCGCCCTTCTTCGGTTACAGGCTGGCCCTTAAGCACAACTTCCAGCCTGTAAGTATGGCCGTGAACGTTGGCGCATTTGCCTTTGTGCCCGATCAGCTGATGCGCCGCATCGAATGAGAAGATTTTACATACGGATACTTCGTGCAGCATCTTACCCGTTCACCGTCTTTCGGACGGCCTCATACTGCTGAAGTCCGCGGTTCCGGAGCTGGCAGGCCGGACATTCGCCGCAGCCGCTTCCCTTGATCCCGTTGTAGCAGGTCAGCGTATGCTCTCTTACATATTCGAATTGTCCAAGCTCGTCGGCCAGCTGCCACGTTTCTTTCTTATCCAGCCACATAAGCGGAGTATGGATGACAAATTCATAGTCCATCGAGAGATTAAGCGTCACGTTCAGCGACTTCACAAACACATCCCGGCAGTCGGGATATCCGCTGAAATCCGTCTGGCACACACCGGTTACGATGTGATGATAGCCGAGCTGCTTAGCCAGTATGGCCGCGAACGACAGGAAGAGCAGGTTGCGTCCGTCAACGAAGGTGCTGGGCAATTCACCTTCCTCGCCCGCCGATATTTCAATATCGCTGCGGGTGAGCGCATTGGGAGCCAGCTGGTTCAGCAGGCCGAGATCCAGAATATGCTGCTTCACTCCGAAATGGCCGGCAATTTCCTTGGCAACCTCGATTTCCGCTGCGTGCCGCTGGTTATAATTAAAGGTCACGACCTGAACTTCTTCGAACTGCTTCAGAGCCCAAGCCAGGCAGGTTGTGCTGTCCTGACCGCCGCTGAAGACGACTAGCGCTTTTTTATTCATGGGATTAATTCCTCTCCTTAATCTGCTTAAGCATTAGACAAAGACGATTCCGACAACCCGTTGATTACCGGTTATCTACCTTCTCCGGATACAAATCGTGGTTCAGCAGCCGATGCTCGGCAATGGCCTCGAATTTGGTTCCCGGGCGTCCATAGTTGCAGTAAGGATCGATGGAGATGCCGCCGCGCGGCGTAAATTTACCCCATACCTCGATATAGCGCGGGTCCATCAGGGCAATCAGATCATTCATGATGATGTTCACGCAGTCTTCGTGGAAATCGCCATGATTACGGAAGCTGAAGAGATACAGCTTGAGCGACTTGGACTCTACCATTTTCACTTCCGGAATATAGGAAATATAGATCGTGGCGAAGTCGGGCTGGCCGGTTACCGGACAGAGACTTGTAAATTCCGGACAATTAAATTTGACAAAATAATCGCGTCCCGGATGCTTGTTGTCGAACGTCTCCAGCACACCCGGATCATAACCGAAATTGTACATTGTACCCTGGTTTCCGAGGAGTGTAACTTCGGGCATTTCTTCTTTTTTTCTACCTTCGGACATAATAAAAAATCCCTCTCTTTTCCATCGGCGCACCGGCGCCGTTATATTGGAAAGAAGAACGAGACTTCATCAAACCAATCCATAACACTAAGAAAAACACAAGCAGACATGCCGGTCCCGGCACATCGTTCTTAGTTTTTTATAGAGGGAGTTTGCGAACCTCTCCCGCGGGCTCAGCCGCGGATTTTCTTCTTCAGTTAGTTCATGCGTAAGAACTATAACATAGGTAACCGCAATAGACAAGGTTGAACACGAAGACACAAACGGAACAATAATGGATCGGCTTCCACTTTGTCCCGTTTGCTCATTTCCTGTTCATTTTGGGGATACAGAGAATCCCAGGGTTTCGATGGCTCGGACGACCTCCGATAATTCCAGGGCTTCATCCTCATATTCGATAATGGCCTTCTCTCTCGCATAACTGACGGATATCCTCTGGACCCCATTCAGTTTGCGCAATTCCGCTTCTATCGTTTTGGAACACATCTTGCAGGTCATTCCATGTACATGCAGAGTCGCTTCCGCCACATTGATTCCTCCTCCCCGATGCCATCCTTCGGCGCTCAGTTCCGAACTGTCACTCTGTAACCGTAATATGGCTTTCAATCATTTCCATCCAGCATGTAAAAGAAAAATCTCCCGCCTCTGTCGGTGTGAATTCCACAACATTATCCCCGGGTACAAGCTTCTTTCGCAAATGAAAGGCAGGGACAATAATCTCGTTGTTGCAGTCATTCAACTGCTCCCGGCTTACACGAATGATCCATTTTACCGGGATTCCTCTCTTGACCGTAATTGGAGAATAGCTGTCTTTTTTTACGATGGTGACAACGGTCTGAATTTCCTGATCATGTTTCGGTGACGCCTTGGGAGACGCAACGGCTTGAGCCGTGGCAGCCGGTTTAGGCTTATGAGAAGCATCAACTTTAGCTGTGGCAGTCGGCTTGGCAGAAGCTGCAGGGGTCGGTTCCACTGTCGCAGCAGCCGATTCTTTCTTGATGGTGGAAGGTTTCGGCTGTTGAGTGGCGGCGTCGGCTGATTTCGCTTTGTTCTCTGTCGCAGGCTTGACCGTAGGCTCCAGTCTCCGTTCCTCCTTGTGATCCCTGCCATTCGCTGAAGCATGGCCCGGAGTGGGCGTCGGCTTGCTTGCCGGGACGGCAGAGGCTTTGGGAGACGGAATCTGATGCAGGGCTGAATCGGCAGGCTCCGCACTGGGAATGCCGACCTTGGCCGGCGGCACGGCTGTTGCAGCAGCATGTCCATTGTAACTGTGAGGGTTGTTTCCTTCATCCGGATTAAGAAAGGTCGGGATCGGGGATGCGCCGGATGTGATCTGGGGACTTGGTACAGTCGAATTTATTGTCGTCCCGCTCACAGTTAACAATCGATTCCGATCATAGCGACCAACATCATCCACAACGACAATGCTGCTCCGGATCATTCCCATCCAGCAGGAATACTCATAGACGCCTTCTTCCTTCGGGGTGAAACTGATGAGATTGTCGCCAGCCTGAAGCTTCTGCTCGATCTTTAACCTGGGAATGCTGAGCGCATCGTTGCAGGTGTTCAGATTCTCTTGTTCAATATGCAAATTCCAGGTGACGGGTATTCCCTTTTGCACGACGATCTGCGGATAGCTGTTCTTCCCTGCTTGCGCTGTCGCAAGCTGAGTTTGACCGTTCTCGTTCAGCTCGGCGATCACCGCATTGGGGCTGATACGCCCTTGTTCGTAAGGAAGGGATATGCCTGCAAGGGCAAATCCCCTATTCAGCATGACCAGACCCAGAATAATGACAATCACGGCGCTTGCCTTCAATACTTGTCCGGCGAACTTCTTGCTCAGCATCGGGTGGATGGCCCCGAACAGAAAGAGCATCGGAACCGTGCCCAGAGAGAAGGCCAGCATCGACAGAGCCCCATGGACCACACTGCCTGTTCCAAGAGCATATAACTGCATAATTTGTAGCGGTCCGCAGGGCATTAACGCACTGAGCAAGCCGACTGCCAAAGGACCCAGACCGGAGGCCCCGTTCCGGATCACATTGAACGCAAATGAGGGCATGCTCAGGTTGAATCTTCGCAAGACTTTGAACAAGCCCAGCAAATTGAATCCCATAATGATCATGAACAGACCGCCAATGAGAGGAATGATTCCGCGCCAGATTCCCGGCAATTGAAAGACCTGGCCGATTCCGCCCGCAAGTCCCCCAAATAACGTATAAGAGATAATCCGGCCGCCATTATAGCGGATGGAGGGGATATAACGCTGCAACCGTTCGAGTTTGTTCAGCTTATTCCGGCTCCGCATGGACTGGGAGATCGCAATCCCTCCGCACATCCCCGCACAATGAAAAGAGGTAAGAATGCCGACCGTAAAGATCATGCCGTAGCCTGCATCCATGGATAGCTGCGGGACATTCTTCATCAGGACCAAATCCAGAAGAAAGGTTCTCCATTCCGGATGAAGCCAGAGCAGCATGGCGGCCGACAGAATCACCGCCGCTGCCAGAAACCATCTTATTCCTTTCCCGATGTCACGGGTCCGCAGATTTCGCTCATCGGCGTGACTGGTATCCGTCAAGTGATCAGACATTGTTCCTCATTCCTTGTTAACTGAATTATCTATACGCATTTCCTAACCTCTCAAACCTTGCTCATCCGGAAATCATTCAGCCTCTCCCAGCCTCCGCGATGAAATTATTGAAGAACAGCAGTTACTCCATATGCTCCCTCCCGCTGCTCGAATCTTGATCGCCGTCAGCCGGCGCATCGACGGCGGTTACATCCTGTGAAAGGGAAGCGACATGAATAATATCCCCCTCGATCGTACCGGATACATGGATCACGATATTAGTCTCTTTCTTGATGCTGTCGATCAACACGGCAGCCAGCTCATGGCCTCTCGTATCAAACTTGTAGTATTTGTACTTGCCGTCTGTCTGAAGGACGTCGATTCCGAATCCGGACGAAGCGCAGCCCGGCATCAGCAGGCATTTCTTCGAATGCTTCGTGGGGTCGCTTGTTCCGCTGTGATGGCCTTCGATAAGAATACCGTCCAGTTCCTGCAAATTGGCCGCTGCGCTGTCGTTGCCGTTGCCGCTATCGCTACCGCCGGGAGCGATCTTTACGACCTGAAGCTTGCCTGACACCAATCCGTCCACCGCATCCACGACAGCTGTTCCGGATTCGATTCCGGCTACAGCGGCAGCTCCGGCAAGTGAAGCATCGCCCGCCGCGGTCAGTGAATAAACGGTTTCGCTGCCGTTTGCAGTCTTCTCCTTCAGACCGAAGCCTCCTGAGGTCTGGACAATTGTGCCGGTATGCTCCTGTTCCGCTGTAAAAGCCGGCGGCTGCACGTCAAGCGGCTGTGCGCCGTTTGCCTTGGCTAGAAAGAACACGGCCTCTGACCGGGTTAGCAGCTTTTGCGGCAGCAGATATCCATCGGATGATGCTTCTATGTATCCTTGAGCCGCCGCCTGGCGCAGCCACTGCCCCACCTCACCGGCAGGAAGATAGGCGATATCTTTGTAGGCATGAAGATTGTCAGCCGATGCTTCCTTCCAGTTTAAGGCAGTTGCAAAGGCAGCGGCAGCCTCGGCCCGTGTCGCCGGCTGGTTCGGCCGGAAAGCGCCGTCCGCATCAGCGCTTAAATAGCCATCTCCCGCTGCCTGGCTTATAGCCGATGCATACCATGAGCCGGAGCGCACGTCGGAGAAGGATGCCGCTTTTTTCGTCTCTTCATCCGGAAATGCTTTGGTGAGCAGCACCGCCAGTTCCGCCCGAGTGATCGGGGAGTCGGGATGAAAGCTCCCGTCCTGATAGCCGGTCAGAAGCTTTTGCCCGATTGAACGCTCAATAATCGTCTCGGACCAATGACCGCTGTAATCTTTGGCGCCTGCTTGACCTTCATTCGCGTAGACCGGGGCTCCCCCCGCCTCAAGGGCTGCCGTGATCGCCAATATGGCGAGCGGCGCCTTTTTTACCGCTGATCTGTACTTTTTGTAAACCATCTTCATCATCCACTCCTCCTTCAAATGAGTCACATCTTAATTCCGATTTATTTTATGTGATTTATGTGATTATTTTCACTATACATTGTTCGTATTTGCGTTACTATAGCCTTTTCTAGCTATTTATGCCGACGGATTGTGACAAAATGGAAAATCCGATAAAAAGCGAGGGATTCCGAATGACGTACAGACAAATGAAGTGGTTGATTCTAACGATCCCGACTTTCACCATGGGCTTGTGGGAGTACGTACGGCACAAATTTCTGCTCCCTTACATCACGATGGATTTAGGAAATTGGCTGGCGCCGGTTGTCGTATTTCTAGCCACCCTTCTGTTCCTGATCCCGCTGTTCTCGTTAATCGAGAGAAATCAGGCGGAACTGAATGAGGCCCGCAGCCTGCAAGCCGCACTTCAGGAACGGGAGCAGCTATCCAGAGAACTCCATGACGGCATCATGCAGTCTTTGTTCCTTCTGAACGCCCAGGTGAGCCGGATGGAACAGATATCGGATAACGATGGCAGCCTGTTCCAGTCCTTCAAAGAAAGCATTCACCGCACAAATGTATATGTGAGAGAAGCCATTGCCAATCTGCGGTATCCGAACGACTGCCTCCATATGCCCTGGGTTCAGGGGATCGAGCATCTGGTGGACACCTATAAGCAGGAAACCGATATGGCGTTCAAGCTACATTGGGCCCTGCCGGAGCATCTGCTTACAACGAAGGAGAAAATCGAGCTGTTCGCCTCGGTTCGCGAAGCGCTCGTCAATATCCGCAAGCATGCGGAAGCGAACAGTGTCCGGATTGAAGCCGCGCCTACGGCTAACGGTTGGGAGTGCCTGGTATGCGATAACGGCAAGGGATTTGCCGAAGCTCCTTCGCATGAGAATCGATACGGCCTCAAAATGATGGAAGACCGCGCGAGAACAATGAACTGGCATTTTCATTTTGGAAGGAACGAGGGTGAAACGATCTTCAGTATTCGAAAGGGGGAAGCCGCATGAATACACCTGTCCGTGTGATCGTGATCGACGATAGTGAACAGGCCCGGGAGGGCATTCACACCATCCTTGGCGGCGATCCGGCATTTGAATTCGTTGCTGAAGGCAGAGACGGCATTGAAGCAATTGAGCTGACGGAGCGATGGATGCCGGACCTCATTCTGATGGACATTCAAATGCCCGTGATGGACGGTCTGGAAGCAACGAAACGGATCAAGGAAAGATTCCCCTATGTAAAAATTGTTATTCTCACCGTATCCGACGACATTACCCATTTGTTCGAAGCTCTCAAAAAGGGCGCACAGGGCTATATGCTGAAGAATTTAAAGCCAGAATCCTGGGGTGAATATTTAAGGGCAATCGCCCTGGATGAGGCCCCGATGACCCGTGAGCTTGCCCACCTTCTTCTTAACGAGTTCTCACGGACGAAACAACCGGAGGCATGCGGAGACCCGCTGACCGGACGGGAACGGGAAATCCTGACATTGGTCGCGAAAGGCTTGTCCAACCGGGACATTTCGCTGCAGCTGATCATCTCCGAGCATACGGTTAAGAATCATTTGAAAAATATTATGCAGAAGCTTCATATGGAGAATCGCGTCCAGCTTGCGAGGTACGTCTATGAGCAGAATTGGCTGGGTTAGCCAGAATGGGCTGAAAAGATGCGGTCGGATTTCCAAATTTCTCTTGACAGTATGAAGTAAAAAGATATCATAGTTGTATGACTATTGAACAACAAACACTACTTAACGATGAGCAGCGTGTGCAGATTTTCAAGGCATTGGCCGATCCCACCCGTCTTCAGATTATCCGGACGCTGAGAGACAGCAGAACGGAGCTGAACTGCGGAGAGGTCGGCGAACGATGTGAAGCATCCAAATCGAACGCCTCATATCATTTCCGCACCTTGCGAGAAGCGGGACTGATTATGGTAAGAAAGGAAGCGCAGACGAAGTACATACAGATTCGACAAGAAACGTTCGATCATTATTTGCCCGGATTCCTGGATACCCTGTGATCCGGTTTTTTATCGCCGTTTAGTTCAATGGTTATTTAACTAATGAAATAGGAGGTCATTATGCAAAAAACAAGCCTTACGCTCTTCTTTCTCATCATGTTCGTTGTCGGTACAGATACGTTCCTGATCAGTCCGCTGCTCCCTGTCCTGCGGGAGGACTTCGGGGTGTCTACGGCTCTGTCAGGGTGGATGGTCAGTGCCTATGCGCTCGGCTACGCGATTTTCGCCTTAATAGCCGGCCCCTTGTCAGATCGGTTAAATCGGAAGCCGGTTATGATTGCAGGAATGCTCGCCTTCGCGCTGTCTACAGCGCTCTGTGCAGCCGCAACCGGATTCTGGAGCATGCTGCTGTTCCGGTTCCTCGCCGGCGTAAGCGCGGCATTCGTAACGCCTCAGGTGTGGGCCTCGATTCCGATTCTTCTGCCCAAGGAACGGATTCTGCAGGGTATGGGTATCGCAACCGCTGGTCTCTCCTGCGCGCAACTGCTTGGTCTCCCGCTGGGCGGATTCTTCGCTGTTCATTCCTGGAAGACACCCTTTCTGGTGATCGCGGGCTTCTCTCTCCTCCTGACACTGCTTCTATTAACCCTTCTGCCCTCCATCCCCTCCAGGCTCGCAGCAGGAACAGCGCCCAGTCTGCTGAAGCCTTACGCCTCTCTTCTCTCCTCTAGAACCGCCATTTTGGCATTCTTCGCATACTTTATATTTCAAATTGGAAACTTTGCCGTCTTCTCGTTTCTTGGCTCCTGGCTCTCCCAATCATTCGGCCTTGGCGTCTCCCGGATCGGCCAGGTGATGCTGTTTCTCGGACTTGGCAATCTGCTTGGCAGCCTGTTCGGCAGTCGATTAAGCGGACGCTATGGACGCTACACCGTCTTGGCCGGGGGCATGCTATTGAATGTGCTGCTGTTCCCTATACTCGCCATAACCGGTAATTTGACAGGCATACAGGCGGAGCTGGTACTCATTTACGGAATTGGCGGCACACTGTTTCCGCTCATGGTCAGCATTCTGCAGGGTCTGACGGTTAATGCCAGGGGGACGGTGTCGGCTCTGACCAACACCCTCATGTATCTGGGAACGACAATCGGTGCGGCAGCGGCGGGAGCCGTATACCAATCGACTGGTCATTTCCTCAGCGTTGCGCTTGTAACGGCTTGCTGCCTGCTTCTGTCCATATGGCTGTTTCATCGAAGCGGCGCCGCAGCACCGGCACGGATTCAATCCGAAAAAGCGGGGTAAATTACACATTATAGACCTGATGAACGACACTTGCGGCAAAGGATGGGATTATCTTATGGAAGAGCATGTGAAACTGCTGGCGGAATGGCTGGAGGAACATATCGGAGAAACCGTTGTAATTGAAAAACAGGAGATGGAAGACAGCGATAAAGTGTATTTCAAGCTTGATCGCGTCGATTATCGGGATGCGGATTCCGTGATCGATGATTACCTGGACAGCGCACTGATTCTCCACGGAACGGGAAGCACCATGAACGGAGACGGAGAACTCGTCGCGCTGCCGGGTCAGAGCTACGAGATCGCCGTAAGCGGCCTGAGCTTCGAGCCAGCCGGTGCCGGCAACGTTGCAGCGAAGACTGAACGCGCCAAGTATACACTGACCATTGAGTGATCGGCGGCAGAATGTCTATTAGTTATAGATGAGTATCTCTTATGACGACAAATCGCTGCGGTGATATTTCCCGCAGCGATTTTGCCATTGTTAAAGTCTTGATTGATCCATTGGTTCCGGCGTTCGTGTTATACGTTCCCGGTCTTCGGTTCCTCGCCGATAATCTCGACTTCCGTCTCAAGCTCAACGCCGAATTTCTCGTTGACCTTCTCTCTGATATGCGCGATCAGTCCGATGTAATCGCTGGCTGTCGCATTATCGGCATTGATAATGAAGCCCGCGTGCTTCTGCGACACTTCCGCGCCGCCGATTCGTGTGCCCTGAAGGCCACTCTCCTGAATCAGCTGGCCGGCGAATCGTCCGGGCGGACGCTTGAACACACTCCCGCAGGATGGATATTCCAAGGGCTGCTTCGACTCACGAAGCTCGGTTAATCGGTCCATCTCCGCCTTGATGGCAGCGGGATCGCCGGGCTTCAGCGCAAAGCGCGCTTCGAGAATGACGTACTGCCCTCTCGTAAAGACGCTCTTCCGGTACCCGAACTGAAGCTCTTCGCCAGTGAACTTGACGAGCTCTCCCTTGCTGTCGATCGCCAGTGCGCTCTCCAGCACATGGGCGACTTCGCCGCCATAGGCTCCTGCATTCATATACAGAGCCCCTCCGACTGTGCCCGGAATGCCGCAGGCAAACTCCAGACCGGTAAGACCATGGCTCAGTGCGACGCGCGAAGCTTCAATAATCTGAGAGCCGGCCTGCGCCACGACATAATCATTCTCTACACTTATTTCACCAAGACCCGAAGTCTGCAAAACGATGCCGCGTACACCGCCGTCCCGAATAATGACATTCGAGCCGTTGCCCAGGATGGTCAGGGCAATCCTGTTAGCAGCGGCATAGGCAACTACCGCCTGCATTTCTTCATAAGTTCCGGGTGCAGCCAGAATGTCGGCTCGGCCGCCCATTTTAGTAAACACATGATCCCTCAGCGGTTCAGCGTTCTTGACCGTACCCGTATGTACCAGCTTCACCAGTTCTGTCTGTATGTGGTTAATATCCATGGATTTGCTCCTTTAATCCTTACTTGGCTTAAGCAATCCTCACTTTAACAACGAACAGGCTCCCTTGTCAATGACGGGAGCCTCTGCAAGCCTATGAAGTTGATATTCCGGTTTGATGCCGGAGGCCTATTCCGCTGCTGCCGATCCTGCCCGCAGACGGTTTTCCTCCCGGCGCCTGTTTCGCTCCCGCTCGCTTACCCGCGGACAAATGTAGCAGAGGCTTCCGCCTTCGGTGCAATAATACAGACAACAGCGGTTGCGGATTTGCACCCTCTTGCCGGGATCGGCGATATCCTCCGTATACCGCACTTCCACCTTGAACGGATTGCGGTGAAGGCCGAATATGTCGGCAGGCAGGTCTTTAAGCAGTTGGTAGGACTCGCGGAAACGCACTGTGGTTGGATCGGATTCTTCTCGCTCAAGCATGCTTTCATAATAATTGAACCGGGTCGGCAGCTGTCCCCATGCATCCGTTATCGAAAGACCGCTTGCTCTTGAAGCTTCCCGAATCAGTGGACCGGCCGTCTCCTGATAGAACTGCTTCAACACGGAGACGATATCCCCCTTCTGTGCTTCCCGATCTTCTCCTAGAGGCGTTTCGATCCATTCGCCAACCGACCAGGCTACCCGGCAGTAGCCTTTGGATGGGATAAGATGGAGCGTCAGACTGGACAGCTCCATTCCCACTGCGGCTCCCCCGGCCGAGAGGCCATACAGCAAGGCAAGAGCGGGGCTGGCGATCCAGTTAGCCAAATAAGCCCCGGCTGCCTTGCGCTCCAGCGCCTTCATCATAGGGACATAAATATCCATGAAGCGATCCATGCCTTCCGGCTCCGCAATTTCTCGGGCGGAAAAAGAATACGCGGCGCCTTCCGGCACCGCTGTATGAATATCGAATAATTGGGCGAATTCTTCCTTCAGCAGAATGGTCACCCGGGTTCCCCCTCTCTCAGCCCTTTCCGGCTTCCCCCTCTTCACGCTATCTGGCTACGGTAACACCGTATAAGAAGAGCCTCTAGACAGCCTCGCGTCCGGCAAGACTGTGCGGGAGGCATAGCGGAAGGCCGGTTCGCGGATCTTCCACGATGTCCGCTTCAATACCGAAGACGGCACGCAGAACCTCCGGCGTCATGACTTCAACCGGGGTCCCTTCGCTGATCACCGTACCTGACTTGATCGCAACCATATGCTGGGCATAGCGCGAAGCGTGATTCAGGTCATGAACGACCATAATAATGGTTCTTTTTTCCCGTTCGTTCAACATCTGAAGCAGCTGCAGCACTTCAAGCTGATGGGCCATATCCAGAAAGGTGGTCGGTTCGTCGAGGAACAGAATTTCCGTCTCTTGCGCCAGAGCCATGGCAATCCAGGCACGCTGCCGCTGTCCGCCTGAGAGACGTTCGATCGGCCGATCTCCAAAGGCGCTCATCCCGGTAACTTCAATCGCATTCGCCACAATCCGGCGATCCTCGGAGGTTAGCGAGCCGAAGCCTTTTTGATGCGGATAGCGTCCATAAGCGACCAATTCGGACACCGTCAGGCCGTCCGGTGCAGTGGGATTCTGCGGGAGTATAGCCAATTGGCGGGCTACTTCCTTGGTCGATTGGCTGTGGATGGATTTACCGTCCAGCAGCACGCTGCCTCCGGCCGGCTTCATCAGCCGGGACATTGTCTTGAGAATGGTCGACTTCCCGGACCCGTTCGCTCCGACGAGCGCTGTGATCTTTCCGGTTGGAATGGTCAGATTAAGGTCTTTGACAATAATCGACTCCGCATATCCGATGCTTAATTGATTTGCGTTCAGGCGTTCCGCCATTTCACTTCACTCCTTATCCTTATTAAAGCGGTATGACCGCCGTAATGATATCATCCCTGCTCTTGCTATAAACCTCAGCCGGTATGGCTCTCTTCTATATAAATGATATTGATTCTCATTATCTATGTCAACTTGAAAGATACTGAATTATCAAAAATTTTCCGAAATCCGTTGTTTTTTCAGCAAAAAAAACCGCCCCGGGAAACCCGGAACGGCCTTTGAGAACAAACTGATCTTAGAAAGCTATTTATTTAAGTGATAAGGCACTGTCGCGACGACAATATCTTTATGATTCATCAGATAAGTCCGGATAAAAACACTGGTTTGATTATGCAGAACCGCCTGCCACCAATGCTTGGTAATAAACTGCGGAATCAGAATCGTAATATGGTCCGTTGAGGCCGTCTTCCACTCGACCGTGTCGATAAATTTGACCAGTGGCCGCATAATGCTGCGATAACGGGAACGGAGCACGATCAGACGAACGCCCGGGTTCCATTCCTCCCACTTCTGCTCCATCTTGCGAATTTCTTCTTCGTCAAAACCGACATACAGCGCCACTACGTTATCGGTGAGCGATTTCGCGTAGCTCAGGGAGTGAAGCACTGCACGTGTCACGCCGGATACCGGAACGACTATCGTACTTCCCTTGATTACCGGTTTCTCGGTGTCGAGCTGAATCCGGAGCTGGTCGGCCGTATTCATGTAATGCTGATGAATCCGGAAGAAGATCAGCATCACAATCGGCAGGAAGATGAAGGCCACCCACACATTCGAGAACTTGGTGATGATGAAGATCAGCGTAATGGTCAGCGTTGTCAGCATCCCGATGGTATTGACTACAAATTTCGTCTTCCAACCTGAAGGCTTCAGCTTAGCCCAACGGATCATCATGCCAAGCTGGGACAGGGTGAACGGGATAAATACGCCTACCGCGTACAGCGGAATGAGATTGGTCGTCTCTCCATGGAACGCCGCGACAAGAACCGCAGAAGCTACGCCCAAGAAGATGATGCCATTCGAAAATCCGAGCCGGTCACCACGGACCATGAAGGCATGCGGCATATATTTGTCCTTGGCCAGCATGAACGACAGCAGCGGGAAAGCCGAGTACGCCGTGTTGGCCGCCAGGAACAGGATAATCGCCGTTACCGTCTGAATGCCGTAATAGAGAAATCCGCGTCCAAAGGTCGATTCCGCTATCTGCGACACGACGGTCTCTTTTGCGTTAGGCGTAATGCCGAACCAGTAAGCAAGCAGCGTAATGCCGGTGAACATGAAGCCCAGAATCAGTCCCATCATCATCAGCGTCTTGGCCGCATTCTTCTCGGCGGGAGCCTTGAAGTTCGGAATGGCGTTCGATACCGCTTCGACACCGGTCAATGCCGAACAGCCGGAGCTGAAGGCCTTCAGCAGCAGGAACAGGCTGACATTCGATACGGCCGTCCCGATTTCGGGAACGTCGGCATGGGCACCGCCTACTGCATATTTGATCACGCCGGTTACAATCAGAACGACGATCGACAGAACGAACAGATACACCGGAATCGCGATGAAGGAGGCTGACTCGGTTACACCGCGAAGATTGATGATCGTCAGAATGATAATAACTGTTACGGCGATGGCTACGGCGTGATCATGCAGGCTTGGAAAAGCCGACGTAATCGCGTCCGTGCCCGCCGAGGCGCTTACGGCAACCGTTAGAATGTAATCCACCAGCAAAGATCCGCCAGCCAGCAGGCCCGTCGAGACGCCAAGATTATCCTTGGCGACTATATACGCTCCCCCGCCCTGCGGATAAGAGAAGATGGTCTGCCGGTACGATAAAATCAGAATCGCCAGCAGCGCAAGAACAGCAAGCGCGATTGGCAGCGAATACCAGACCGCCGTGAAGCCGACCGTTACAAGAACGAGCAAGATTTGTTCCGTACCATATGCGACGGATGAGAGCGCATCGGAGGACAGAACGGCAAGTGCTTTCAGCTTGCTTAATTTCTCCTGTTCAAGCTCTGTGGACTTCCTTGGACGGCCGATCAACAGCCGTTTGACTCTGCTTACCATGTTGGATCCAGTTCCTCTCTTTGGTGAGTTGAAACGGTAATACCGTGCGCCGTTTTCAGTGGTTTATTTTCATAAATGAAGGCAAAAAAATAAGCATACGGTAATGACCGCATGCTTAAGACATGATCATTATCCACTGTGGCTTACGAGGTTAGCTGGCGGATTCGGACTGTGGCAGCCCTACGGACCGAAGACTTCGGTACCGATTCACCCCTTGACCGGCAGGCGGTCATGTTGGTTCCCCCGTTTTTCCTTCTGGGAAAATTCAGCGCATATTCAACTACTCACAAGGTCTAATATTAGTCGATAAACCCGGAGCAGTAAACAGTGAATATGATGAAAATAAATTGAAAAAACGACTAAAAAGCGCAAATTTCCAGTAAGAAAACTTCTACTCTTTCATTCTCTTGTTTTATCCCTTTAGCTCTTGTTTTTTCATCAATCAATGCTGTCTTTCTCCGCTGCCCGTTCTCTGCCGTTCCACAGCAGCAGTCCGATCAGCACAAATGCCGTGAGCGCCAGAAGCGGAACCGTCACAAAACCGAACCAATTGAGATAATCCTTGGTGCATGGAACGCCGATGCTGCAAGAAGCGATACGTCCAAGGGCAGGTATTTTCTGCTCTGCGTAATGATAGGTCGAAATGCTCCCTCCGATTACGCACAAAGGCAAAATGTAGGGAATGATCTTCCTGTCGTTCCGATAGGTCGCAATGCCGAGCAGCACGAACTGGGGATACATGAAAATCCGCTGGAACCAGCACAGCTTGCAGGGTTCGTATTTAAGTACCTCGCTCAAGTAGAGACTGCCTGCTACCGCGACCAGTGATACAAACCAGGCAAGGTAGAGACAGTGGCGTCTTACGAAGTCCTTCATTTCGACTCCGCCGCCTTCGCTGCCGACTCGATTGCGGCTCCCACCTCGTTCATATCAAATGCATTTTGGGCCGCAGTCCCGTTGACGAACAGCGTTGGCGTGCTAGTTACACCATTGTCTGAAGCAGTCTTGTTATCCCGTGACAGCTCGTCTGCATAGGTGCGATTCTGGATATCGGTGCGGAGAAGGTCGTAATCGATATCAAGCTGCTCCTTCTTGGCCAGCTCCACCAGCTTGTCCTCGGTCGCCCATCCTGAATTCTCCGCTCCCTGATTGCTATACATTGCGTCATAGAATTTCCAGAAGACATCGCTGTTCTGATGATAGACCGAAAGGGCGGCGAGCGATGCCGTCTCGGAGTCCGGGCCGATAAAAGACATATTCACAAAGTACAGCGCCGCCTGCCCCGTATTGATGTACTTATCCATAAGTTCAGGCTTGATGCTATTTGAGAACTGGGCGCAGGAGGGACATTGAAAATCGCCGAATTCCACAAGCTTGACCGGTGCGTCGGCTTGTCCAAGTCTTGGAAGCGTCGAATAGTCGAACTCAGCCGAAAGGGATGCGGTACTCTTGCTGCCTGAATTTTGGGAGGCCAGAGCAAAAAGACCGGCAAATATCGCGATGACCAGAACCACGGAGGCGATCAGTAATATTCGCGTCTTCTTTTTTTGCCGCTCCTGCTCCTGGCGCCGCCTCTCCTGATTACTCACGGAAGCGGCAGAGCCGCTGCTTCTTCTATTGGATTTGCTCAATGTAAGCCTTTCCTTTCTGTCCATCCGGACCTAAAGTTCAATAGATGATGTCTATTGGTAATAGTAAAAAGTATATAGTTTAGCTTATATCTTTGGCAAATGGAAGCAGCAGGTAATTCTTCTCGGCAAAAAAAGAGCGCACGCCTTATTTAAAGGTCGTCACGCTCTCCTTGCTTACGCCTGCTCCGGCTTCCAGACCCTTTTCAGGCTCCCGCCTCTTCGACCAGAGGCTCCGCCTTCAGCAGCCTGATACGGGCAACCCGCTTGTTGTCCGTCTCCTCGACCACGAACAAGTGGTCGTCGTACTGGAAGGACTGCCCCTTCTGCGGCGGATTCACTTCAAGTCTGGCATACAGCCAGCCTCCGATTGTATCGTAATCCTCCGTCTCCAGCTGCAAATCGAACCGGTTGTTCACCTCTTCGATCAACAGCAGGCCGTCAAGGGAATACTCTTCTTCTCCCAGCTTCTCCACTTCCGGACGCTCCTGGTCGAATTCGTCCTGAATCTCGCCGACGATTTCCTCCATGATGTCTTCCAGCGTAACGAGTCCCGAAGTACCGCCGTATTCATCAATCAGAATGGCGATCTGGGTCTTGGCCTTCTGCATCGTCTTCAGCAGGGCGCTGATCTGAATGGAATCGGGCACGGTCAGCACCGGCCGGATCAGCTCCTGCAGATTCATCGTATTCTCGCGGATCAAATCCTTCATATGAATAAATCCGACAATATGGTCCTTGTCGCCGTCGAATACCGGATACCTCGTCCGCATACCTTCAAAGGCGACAGTGAGATTCTCCTGAACGGACAGATGACTGCTCAGGCAGATCATTTCTGTCCGCGGAATCATAATCTCCCTGGCCGTGGTGTCTGCAAATCCGAAGATATTGTCCACCAGAGCCATTTCGGTGTTATCGATCAGTCCGCTCTTGTTGCTCTCTTGCATGATAATCCGGATTTCCTCTTCCGTATGCGCAGTTCCCGTCTCGGAGACGGGCGTCAGTCGAAACAGCTTAAGCAGCCCGTGGGCCAAGCCGTTCACGATCCAGATCAGCGGATACATCAGCCGGCAAAAGGCTGTCATAAGTCCTGCCGTCAACAGCAGAACGTTCTCCGCCTTGTTCACGGCAATGGTCTTGGGCGCGATCTCGCCGAGTACGATATGCAGAATGGCAATCAGCAGGAACGCCAGGATAACAGAGCATACATGCACCGCCGTCTCCCCAAAGCCGAGCCCTGTAAGGGCTGGAGTCAGCAGGGTAGCGATTACAGGCTCTCCCAGCCATCCAAGCGCCAGCGAGGACAGCGTAATGCCGACCTGGCAGGCTGACAGATAAGCGTCCAGGTTCCGGATGATATACCGGGCGGACAACGCTCTTTTGCTGCCTTCTTCAGCCAGGGTCTCTATGCGTCCTCCCCGCGCCTTCACCATTGCGTATTCGACAGAAACAAAGAATCCGTTTAACAGCACCAACAGAAAAATCAGACTTACTCTCAATAAACCGGGTAAAGGGTCGCTCAAATTCTCTTCCTACCCGTCCACATATTCAGGCAGGCGGGTAGGCCCACCTCCTTCGTTTGTTCAAAATTGTGACTACCGACAGTGCAATCGTTCCTTTCGCTACATATTTCCCAATGCATTCAGCTCCTTGCCAGTTCCGAGTGTAATGAATTATTCATTATTATATAAATTTATACCTGTAGACCGCAAGCATGCGCGTCCCCTCCGAAAATTGGATACGGCTTGTCATTGCAGCCTTCAGGAGCGTAAATGAGTACAAACTGCGGATTACGGTGAAAAAACCTGCAATACGGTCCCTTGGCCTTCCGATGCTTCAATTACCGCCCGCGCTCCGTTAATTAAAGTCATTTGTGGGGGAACATGGCCACAGTCTATATCATATATAACAGGCAGGTTCAATTCCTGAGCCAATTCCGCATAGACATCTTCGGCTGTGTAATCATCGACAGATTGATTGGCGGAGCTGCGCCCGAACAGAATACCCGAGCAATGATCGAACCAGCCCGCCAGCTTCATGTGAACGAGCGACCGGCGCAAATCGGCGGTATTTAGCTCGCAGTTCTCCAAAAACCAGACAATTGGCTCACCGTGTATGTAATTCTTCTGGAATTCACCGACATTTCCGTAAGGTGTACCGATCAGATGTCTGATCACATCGATGCATCCTCCTAGCAAGCGGCCTTGAATATTCGCCTTGTCTTCCGAAACAATTTTCCATGAGGCAGGTTCCGTTAAGTCAAAAATGCAGGGCGACGGCTCATCACGCTTCCACTCCCGCTGGTACTTCTCCGAGGAATGCTGCAGGACGGATTCTCCCATACGCGTGGACAACACGTCCTTCCACCTGGCTGTAGTCGGGTCCGAGAATTCACCTCTAAGATCAATCAAATTTGTACCATGTGCTGTGGCAATGCCAGTTCGTAAAGTTACCGCTAACAGCAGGAGACTGATATCCGAATAACCAAGTATCCATTTTTCCTTGAATCGGTTAAAATCCAGAAATTCCAATATCTCAATCAGCAGTTCACCACCCCAAGGCGGAAATATCATATCCACATGCTCGTCCGTCATCATCTTGTTCAATTCAGAAGCGCGAAGGCGTGCAGGAGACGATTTGGCCTTATCCTGGGTCCAGACGGTCTCTCCATACTGTATCTGATATCCTTGTTGGATCAACCGATTGTCCGCTTGCTTAAGCAAATCGTGATTTTCTTCTTTCACACCATAGGAAGGAGCCGTCACTCCAATAGTAATTCCTTCTTTCATATGCGGGTAACGAATCATAGTGAAACCTCCCTTTTATTATGGAATAACCTACGTGATTTGGTTAATTGTACCGAATAATCCGAAGTGCGGCAATGCTTCATCCTATGTGTAAAAAATAACGGCACCCTCCTTAATAAGGAAAGCGCCGTTGCGATATGTTGTGCTTCACGCTCCTAATTAACGGTAACCGCGGGATGTAGGCGGCGGATTGCCAACTACACCGGGATATTGATACACCAGCGGCTGATCGAAGGTAGCATAGTCCAGATTAACCATTAACAGAATGGTGCGCTGTCCGGTTGTCGGATCGCTGATGATAATATGGTCGCGTCCGGCAGCTTCCAGCACGCCCTTGAAGATCTTGGCGTTCCATTCGCTGTTGTTCTCGTAGGTCATGTAGAACGTTCCGACCTTGCCCAGGTTCAACCGGAGAATGTTCTCAATGTACGATTGCTCGAAGGCGGGCTGCGCGGTGCTGACCACCGTTCCTCCAGGGGTAATCATACCTCCGCTGGCAACCTGGGACGGGTTGCTGGGTGCGGTCATTCCTGTTCCGCTGCTCATGCTTCCGATCGTGTAAGTCACGGGACGATAAGGCTGTGTCAACATGAAATTCAATTCCTCCTTAAGCTGGGTTGTCAATATACGTTGGGACAATCTTCTGCTGTCGGTCTAAAGAAGCAGTGGGCCTTGTAGCGGCCCGTGTTCTCCTGGTTAAACCAGGTAGCCGGGCAATCGCCCGCAGGACGAAAGAACCAAAGGGCATTGGTGGCAGGCCGGGTCCGTTCTCCGCCGATCGCGCGCCGGGCCAGCCGGATATCCCTTTCTCTCGCTCTCTGATAGAAATAGCCTTTAGTCGGCGCCTCAAAGCCTCCCGGACTCTGGAACACCATGTCATCGATGGAGCGGATATTACGGAAATCCAGGCAGTTGGAGAGAATCCGGTTAACTCCAACATTGCCGACCATCAGCATGCCGGGGTCCCCATCCTCCTCCGCCTCCGCCCGCATCAGCCGGGCCAGAACTTTCTCGTCCTCCGAATTTGTTTTAATGACGGCCACGCGCGTTCCTCCTTCAAGTACCTCCGTGAGCGGTTTTTCTGAGAAACGGCTTCCCCGGGAGTTCGGCAGCTGCGCCTGATCCGCTTCAATTCGTAAGGGCACCGCCGTTTCTGCACGATGTATTGTATGTGCGGGAGCCCAAGTGGTGCATGACAATACCCTTGATTTTTCAGCTCATGCCTAAGAGATGTCTGTTTGACCTGTTTTATTTAATGAGTTCAGTCGACTGATCGGTCTTAATCCGGCACGTAAATCATCTTGCGAGTCATCCCGCCGTCAACGACCAGCTGCGCTCCGGTCACGAACCGGTTATCCGGATCGGCCAGATACAGACAAGCCTTGGCGATATCCTCGGGAACACCTACCCGCCCCGCCGGATGCTGGTCATGATCTTCATCACGCAGTGAGCCGTAGTCGCCCGTCTCAATCCAGCCCGGCAGGATGCAGTTCACCGTTATACCATCCCTGCCCAGCGTTACCGCCATCGCATGGGTTAGCGACGAAATGGCGCCTTTGGATGCCGCATAAGCCTCTGTATCCGGTTCCGACATCAAGGCGCGAGTGGAAGAGATGTTGATGATCGTCCCGCCGTCCGGGTTGTCCCGCATCACCTTGGCGACTTCCCGGGATGTCAGGAAACAGCCGCGGGCATTTGTGTTCATCACCCTGTCCCAATCATCGACCCCAAGCTCATAGAAACTGGCTGCATGCGGATTGGCGATTCCGGCATTGTTGATCAGGACATCGATATTTCCGTAAACAGAGACCGTCTTTTGCACCATCGCGGTAATATCTTCCTCCCGGCTGACATCGCATGCGACGAACATCGCAATTCCTCCTTGCTCAACAATCTCGCCAGCGGTCTTCTCGCCTTCCTCCCGATTCACCTCGGCTATGATGACCTGGGCTCCTTTCTCCGCGAATGCCTTGGCGACTCCCCGTCCGATCCCCCGTCCGGCTCCGGTCACGATTACGGTTTTATCTTTAAAAGTCATGGCTCATCACTCCTGTCCCGAATAATAGTCTGCAAAACTAATATATCCCCTGAATCCGCATTACGGAAACAGAGGATAGGATTTGTCAGCGCCCTTCCAATCTTGAATAATGGGTTTCCCGGGTAAACCCGAGATAACGAGTTCCCTGATAGGTCAATATCCCCCGGTCCCGTTCCGCACTTACACCATATTCTCCCCCTTTTACCCTAAGCTCCATCCGTTCTCCATTCTCCAGCTCGAATGTGATGTAATAGAGCGTTGTGGTGCGAGCGGGGCTTCCTTCATCCTGCGGCTTCTGTCTGATCTCGCTCCGTTTGGCGACAATCCGGGCAGGGACGGTAAGAACGGGCTTCCGGTTGTTGCGACTCCAGGCCAGCAGCTCCCTTCCAGCCGCCAGAACTCCTATAGCCACCATTACGGCGAAAAAGATCGGCAACACCGTTCCGGCAAAATCAAACATCCACGATGAATCCGGACCCAAATTCACAGCTGATTCCTCCTCGCCCCGAAGTGATCGCCCAGGCCGGGCTTCCCTACATTATATGCCAGGCTATAGCGGGAGAGACTTGGCGAGTGACAACAAAAAAGACCGGCGTCTCCCAGTGGGAAATCGTCGGTCTTCAGATCAATGAGTCATTTTCTATCTTATGCATGTACCAGATCCAGCAAACGTTTCGTCTCGTCTTCTTCCTGAGGGATCATACCGTTCTCTGTCCAGCAAGCCATGCATTGTTCTTCAGTCTCACACAGGTAAGCATCTTCGCAATTGTAGCACAGCTGAAGCAGGTTTTTCGTAACAAAGTCCGTTTCAAAAGTTCTCATGATAATCTCTCCTATCNGTTAAATATATCACAATCTCACAGCTATATGTGTGATTTTTTTCACATTCAATAGAAAATTTTAATTAATTTTTTTATTGCTAAAAAAGGAACTTCCAGACGTATGAAACGAGTTATCGAGCAATCTGAAGCCGGGTTAGAGGTATTTTTTAAAACCTTTACTGACCAAACCGTCATAGCCTTCTTTTTCGAAGAACTGATGTGCTCTTGTCCGGCTTGAATTGCTTAGAAGCATAATCCGGTGACAGTTAATAGACTTGCAGTACTCCTCAACATATTGTAGAAGCTGCTGCCCAATATTCTTGCTTCGATGATCCTCATGAACAATAATGTTCTCAACTACCCCATACGGTCTTGTCCCATGCAGCGCCTGGATACATATATTGAGTGTGACTGTCCCTAACACCTTCCCCACTTCATCGAACACGAGCAGAAAATTATTAGGGTCTCTTCGAATGGCATCAATTTGTACTTCGAGCACATTCATTTTCTTGCTATTTGGCACTAACATACGATAGAGCTCGTACAGCTGGTCTTTATCCGATTTTTCGGCTTCTCGAATCAAATTCGTATCATCTCCTATATGTTCAAAATAAAGAAAGGCGACCCGACCCGCCAGCCGCCGGAACAAATCGCCATATATCATTAATTACAACACATGCCAACTGAGGCCTCCGTCCGTCGTCTGAAGCAGATTCGAGCGCTTGCTCTCGTTCTTCTCAATCAGCAGCCAGCCTGATTCCTCGTCAATGAATTGAAGCTTCACGACCTCAGGATATTCGGCAAGCTTCGATTTGAGAACACTGCTGGTGGATAGTGCCTTCCAGGTCTTGCCCTGATCATCCGTCCGGTACAGCAGATTGCCAATCAGCCGCCAGCCGATGGAATTGTTCAGAAAGGTGGGCGGGATATCAGCGTTAGTACCTGTTTGAATCCCGAGATTGAACGGAACATATTTCCAGCTGCTTCCCCCGTCCGCGGTGAAAAATCCACCCCAATACGTTCCATCACTACCCTTCTTGCTTGCCGATACCGGAATCCAGCCGTTGTTGAAGTTGAAAAATTGAGGAGTGTCGGCATTGACTTTATCATAATTCGTGAAGGTCTTGACATCAGAAGAGAACGACGTATCTTTGCGCCAGCCGGCTCCCCCGTCGAACGAATGATACAACTCCGGACCATTGGACTTGTTCAGGATATTCAAGCCATGATTAAAATCCCGGAACACTAGCCCCCCGGTCTCTCCGGCTACCGGAAGAGCGGGATGCGGCGAATTGGGCATGTACTGGTCGTTCTGCATCACAGTCTTCCAGGTAGCCCCGCCGTCTTCCGTCTTGTAAAGCGCCTTGCTCTCATGCTCGTCCTCGGAATCCCAGGTCGCCAATAACCAGCCTTTCAGAGCCGACACGAAATAAATCGACCGGATATCGCTCCCCTGGTTCAACGAGGAAATCTTCCAGGTCGCTCCCCCATCACGGGTCCGAAGCACCACGGTCTCCATCATGCCGAAGGATTGCCGGATAATCCAGCCGTTACTTGGATCGGTGAAAAAAATATCTTTGCCGTACACAGGGATCGTTGAGAACTGAACTGTCGAGGACGGCGAAATATTGCTCCAGGTCTTGCCGTTGTCACGAGTCATATAGAGCCGGAGGGAATTCTTGGTTACTCCCCAAGCAAGACCTTCCGTGCCGCTCATCAGCTCGAAGTCGGTTAGCCGGGTCTGGATCTGGTATTTGGAGGTTTTGGAGGAATCTATGTTGGAAGCGTCTGGCGTAATCAATGTGATCGTCTGACCTTCCTCCGGCGAAGCGCTTGGCAATACCGGACTCGGAGACGGCTCCGGCTTGGGAGACGAACACGATGCCAGGATCAGCGCAGCCGGGATCAGGACAAATAAAGTTCTCAATAGCTTATGGCGGGCAACTGCAGATGGCAATGTCCTCTCTCCTTTCGGTTTGAATGGCAGCCGGGAGCCTAGCTCCGGCGGCTGCCTTCCTGGTTCAAACGGCTGTTCCGGTAGCCGTAGAGGCTGTAAATGAACAGGCCGGCGATCAGCCATACGAAGAAGCCGGCCCATGTCTCGTAGCCGAGGCTGATCATCAAGTAGGCGCATGACGCTGCGCTGAGCAGCGGAATCACGGGAACCCAGGGCACTGTGAAGCCTCTCTTCAGCCTGGGCTGGGTCTTGCGCAGCACGATAACACCAAGAGATACGACCAGAAAAGCGAACAGCGTTCCGATGCTGGTCAGATTCGCCAACCGATCGAGCGGAACGAAGCCGGTCAGCAGGGCGATAACGCCTCCTACCATCCAAGTGCTGCGGACAGGTGTTTGCGTCTTCGGGTTGACGACCGACAGACTCTTCGGCAGCAATCCATCGCGCGAAATCGCGAACAGCAGCCGGGTCTGGCCGAAGAGCATGACAAGCAGCACCGTCGTCATGCCCGCGATCGCGCCGATCGAGATGAGGCCGGCGATCATATCTTGTCCCGCAAATCGCAGTGCATAAGACACGGGATCACTGACATTCAGGTTCTGATAGGGAACGATCCCTGTCAGCACAAGGGATACGGCTATGTACAGAATCGTGCATATCGCCAGCGAAGCGAAAATTCCAATAGGAAGATCTCGCTGCGGCCGCTTGACTTCCTCAGCCGCAGTCGACAAGGCGTCGAAGCCGATATAGGCGAAGAAGACGGTCGCCGCGCCATTCATAATGCCATGGAACCCGAAAGGCATGAATGGCGTCCAGTTCGCAGGCTTGACATAGAAGATGCCGGTTACTATGAACAACAGCACGACCGCAAGCTTGATCAGAACCATCACTTCATTAAAACGGGCGGTTTCTTTGATACCGCGCGACAGCAGTAGAGTGATCAGCAGAATGATGATAACAGCCGGGAGATTGACGAGCGTTCCCTCATTCGAATTATACGCCCCCGACAAAATAACAGGCAAATGGATGCCGAAGCCATCGAGCAGTCCCAGAAGATATCCGGACCAGCCGCTCGCAACCGCAGCCGCAGCCACACCGTATTCGAGGACAAGATCCCATCCGAGCACCCAGGCGAGAAGCTCTCCGAATGCCACGTAGCTGTAAGCGTAAGCGCTCCCCGATACCGGAATGCTGGAAGCGAACTCCGAGTAACAGAGTGCGGACAGGGCACAGGCCAGTCCGGCAATAATGAAGGAGAGCACCAGCGCAGGTCCGGCGTGTTTGGCCGCCGCCACTCCCGTCATGACGAAAATGCCGGTACCGATAATCGCACCGACTCCAAGAGCCGTCAAATCGAAGGCGCCAAGTGTTTTGCTCAGCTTGCCGCTACCGGTATCGTGAGATACGTCGAGCGGTTTTTTACGAAAAACGTTCATGCTCAATGATCGCTCCAGTCTATGCTAGTCGTATTATGGTGAAGTCGTCAACAGTTTGAGTCCCAGCAATGTGAAAATAGAACCGGCAACGATATTCGCCGCCTCGTTCACCCTTGGATTCTTCAGAATTCTGCCGGCGGCAGCCCCGGCGAAATAGGCCAATGCGCCAAAGATCAAAGCCGTCAGCACAATGAAGATAAGGCCCAGAATTATCATTTGCACAGGTACGTATCCGTAATCATAATGAACAAATTGCGGCAGAAAGGTCAGAAAGAAGATTGCCACCTTCGGGTTCAATACGTTCATGGTCAGTCCCCGCAAGAACAGTGACCGGTCATTCGCGGCGCGATCCCCCTCCGCTGCCGTTATTGGCATCTTCCGGTATTTAATCGACTTTCTTGCCAGATTAAACAGATACAAGGCCCCTGCTATTTTAAAGATGGTGAACAGTACAGGCGAAGTCTTGACCAGAACGGATAAACCGAGAGCCGCAGCCAAGGTGTGAATCGTGTTGCCCATCGCCAGACCGAGCGCCGTCACGACCCCCGCTCTTTTGCCGTTGGTCATTCCCTGGGTGAGTGCGAAGATCAGATCGGGACCGGGAATGAGGATCAGAATGACTGCCGCAAATGCAAAAAGTGCAAGCCCGGATGCAGTGAACATATTTTATTCGCCCCTTTCCTGAATACGGGTATAGGTAGTATTTAATATTGGGTAATGGATTAAATAACGGGTTCTTGAAAAGACTACCGAATGAAGCTATGATGGATAAGATTGGTCAAGAAAAATTCATAACTTTTAAGGAGATGGAACTATGGCCCCCCCCTTCAAACCTAATCGAGTCGTTGTCATTGGCACAGGAGCCGTTGGCACAACAACAGCCTACACTCTGCTGCTGCGCAACCGTATGCCCGAATTGGTCTTGATCGATGTGAATCACCAGAAAGCGCATGGTGAAGCACTGGACATGAACCACGGCCTTCCGTTCGTCGGAGGCGTTAAGCTGTGGGCCGGCACCTATGAGGACTGCCGCGAAGCGGACATCATTATCGTTACGGCAGGCGCTTCGCAGAAGCCGGGAGAGACCCGCATCGATTTGCTCCGCAAAAATATTTCGATCTTCCGGGATATCATCCAGAAGATTACCAAATATAATTCTCATGCGATCCTGCTGATCGCCACGAATCCGGTTGACATTCTGGCCTATGCCACACTCAAGATCAGCGGCTTCGACCGCCGCCGGGTTATCGGTTCCGGTACCGTGCTCGACAGCGCGCGTTTCCGCTATTTGATCGGCAAGTACAAGGAAATTGATCCCCGCAGCATCCATGGCTCCATCATCGGGGAGCACGGCGATTCCGAAGTGCCGGTATGGAGTCTGGCCAACGTCAGCGGCACCGACCTTGGCTTCGACGAAGAGACCCGTAAGGAAATCTACGAGGACACCAAGAATGCCGCCTATGAGATCATTAATGCCAAAGGCTCCACTTCCTATGCCATCGCGCTGGCGCTGGACCGGATTGTGGCGGCTATTCTCGGCAACGAAGGCGCCGTGCTGAACGTCTCCACGCTGCTGAACAACTATAACGGCGTGTCCGAAATCTTCCTTGGCGCACCTTGCGTTGTAGACCGTTCGGGGGTACGCGAAGTGCTGCCTCTGCCGATGAGCGACGATGAGACCAAGCTGTTCCAGCAGTCCGCCGAGAAGCTTAAAGGCGAAATCTCCAAGCTGGAGCTGTAGAAGAAACCTACTGCCGGCTACTTGTAGCGAAGCTTACAGAACTATGAAGAAAAGCCGCCTGCTGATTTGAAACGGCTCAATCTTCCTTTGGAGGAAGGCATCCGTTTCCAGGAAAACATAGAAGACTGCCACGGCAACAGCCAAATGATGACTTCTGTGTTTTTCAAAAGCCTGCGGCTTTTTTTATGGACATGCAAGGGAATCGGGGATCTCTTCTGAAGCAGCCTGTCAGCCAGTTGATCGAACGGCTCGGGGCCTGGATCAGCTCTATCGGCGAGAAGCCTTTATCGAAGAAGGAAGAGCCTTCAATGTCCAGTGCATACCGGTCTCCGAAGGATGCGTGTGGATTTTGTCGCCGGAGTCCGGCAGAAAGCCTGTTACATATGTATCCCCAATCTTGAATTTCAACTCGATCTCCAGCCTAATCTCGATCTCCGGCTTACTCTCGATGATTCGCGCTGCCGCCTCGATAACCTCCTCCCGCTCCCACATGATGTCACCTATTTCAGGAGCTCTAGCTGAAGCCTGGACATGGCCTCTTCCTTCTCTCTGTTCGTGATATGCGTATATACGGTCGTCGTCTGGATGGAGGAATGGCCTAGCAGCTCCTGAACCGTTCTCAAATCGGCCCCTCTTCGCAGAAGCATGGTCGCGAAGGAATGCCGAAGCTTATGGCTGGAATAAGAGCGGCGACGGGCAGCCGGAAGTCTGTTCTGGAATCGGTCAAAGGTATCGGAAGCGATCCCCTGAATAGTACGGATCGAGAGTCTGCGCCCCTTCTGGGAAATGAACATGGCCTCCTCCCGGTTCCCCCGCCAAGGCTCAAGCCGTTCCTGAATGGCTTCCTCCAGATAAGCAGCGACTGCCTCCGGAACGGGAACGGACCGCCATTTACGGCCCTTGCCGAACACATTCAGCGTCCGTCGCTCCGGATGGTAGTCGCCGATATTGAGCGTATGCACCTCGCCAACGCGAAGGCCCATGTATGCCATCAGCAGAAACACTGCCAGATTCCGCGTCTTGTATTTCCCGTCGACATGCGCAAGGAAATGCCGAAGATCATCTTCCTCCAGATAGACCGGCTCCCGGTTCTTCTCGGTTCTCGATTTCTTGATGCCTGAAGCAGGGTTGGTCTGCAGCAGTTCCAGCTCATTCAACGCCTTGAAGAAGCAGTTCACCGACGCGTGCTTGCGGTTCCGGGTCGAATCGCTGACCCCGCTCTCACGTATGCGGCTCAAATATGAGATTACATGCAGCTTCTTGACCGAACCGAGGGGCTTGCCTTGAAGGCCTGCCAGAAACTGATGGACATCATTTATATAGGATTTTTGCGTGTACGACGTATAGCCGGCATCCTTCATCCAGATGACGAAGGCTTCCAGCTCTTCTTCATATTCAGTCACATCTTCCTGCAAGGCGTCCTCAACCTCCTGTTCAACCGACGTTCTATTATAGCATAAAATACGGACGGACAGGCTCATACGGATATCTTATCCTGACGCCACAGACCTGCGTGCCTGCGCACTGTCTCCAGAAACGCCTCCAGCGCGGGGGAGTGCCATTTCTTGTGGTGGTAAGCCATCTGCGTCGTTACCCGATGGGTCGAGTCATCCCAGAGGAGCCTTGCAAGCCTGCCTTCTTCAAGCTCCTTCCGCACCGTAACGAGCGGGAGCAGCGACAACCCAAGCCCGGCAATAACACACTGCTTGATCGCTTCGATACTCCAGAATTCCAGCTTGGGGTCCGGATATACACCGGATGCGTTCAAATACCGTTCGAACAGCAGACGATAAGAGCAGCCCGTCTCGGTATGAAGAATCGTCTCGTTCCGCAGATCATCCGGACTTACGGGACCGCCATGCGATAGCCTGTGGCGGAGGGGTGCAACAAGCGCCATTTCTTCGTGAACCAGCGTCTCTACATGCAGGTCCTTGTCATTGAATTCTTCCTGAAGCAGGAAGGACAAATCCATCTCCCCGGTCCTGCTCATCTCCCTAAGCTCCCAGCAGGAGCCTGGCTTCAGGATGATCTCGACCTGCGGGAACTTTGACCGGTACTCGCCGATGATGCCGGGCAGGCGGAACGCCGCCAGCGACTCCGGCGCTCCGATCCGCAGCAGGCCCGAAACGCCGCTGTGGGCGCGCAATTCTTCCTCGGCCATGCTGTGCATCCGTTGAATTTGCCTCGCATAAGGCAGAAGCCGCCGGCCTGCGTCTGTCAGGATGATCTTCTTCCCGATCCGGTCGAACAACGGCTGCCCCAATTCCTGCTCAAGCGCCTGGATCTGGGCCGTGATGCTGGACTGCGCATAATCCAGCTTCTGGGCGGCGCGGGTGAAGCTTCCGGCCTCCACAACTTCAAGAAAAGTGAACAAATGTCTGGACTCCATCCTCAATGCCTCCTGCTATCGGAAATTTGAATGGATACCATTCAAAGAATCTGTTTTTCTAATAAGACCATTATCTGATACGCTATAACAAATGACAAGAGAGGCTGATTTACGAATGAAGCAATCTGTAACGCTGCGCAATCAGATCGGCATGCCGCAAGCCATCGCGCTCTATATCGGAGCGGTGCTGGGTTCCGGCATCCTGATCGTCCCCGGACTGGCGGCCGAAATGGCCGGACCTGCCTCCCTGCTCGCCTGGGGCCTGATGACGCTGCTCATTCTGCCAATGGCACTGTCCATGGGTTTTCTATCCGCCAAATACCCGAATGCAGGCGGCGTCTCGCATTTCGTCACGCTCGCATTCGGCGAACGGGCCGGCTCCTTGGTCGGCTGGTTCTTCCTCATGTCCGTGCCGATCGGCGCGCCGGTTGCCGCGCTCACCGGCGCCGGGTACATGACCGCGGCCATGGGCTGGGGCGAGACGGCGCGGATCGGCCTCGCCGTCTTGATGCTGGCCGTCGGCCTTGGCATGAATGTCGTCGGCATGTCGCTAGCCGGCAAAGTGCAGATCGCGGTGGTGATCGCCATCATCGCGGTGCTGATCTGCGCCTTCGGAACGGCGCTGCCGCATATGGAGCGTGCCGCCTTCACCCCGTTCGTCCCGCATGGCTGGATGAACGTCGGCCGATCTGCCGCCATCCTGTTCTGGTGCTTCATCGGCTGGGAGGCTGTCTCCCATCTATCCGAGGAATTCAAGGACCCGCAGCGGGCGGCGATTAAAGGCATCACGATCGCAGCAGCCATCGTCGGCACGCTGTACTTCCTGTCGGCGCTGGCGACCGTCGGCACCGGCAGCTATTTGGACGGAGCCGCTTCGTCAGCGCTCGTCCGGATGATCAGCGGCCCGCTCGGCCGCTGGGGCGGCCTAACTGCCGGGCTGACCGGCATGTTCATCTGCACGGCGACCATCATCGCCTACGCAGGCGCCGCCTCGCGCGTCGCTTACGCGATGGCCCGGCAGGGCAGCGCTCCGGCCTGGATGGGCCGCATGTCCCGGCGCTTCCATACGCCGATCGGCGCGCTGCTGTTCCTGCTGCTGTGCTTCACAGCCGTCATGTCGCTCTACGGCAGCGGCCTGCTCTCGCTGACAACGCTGATCACCTTCCCGAACGCCACCTTCATCCTGACGTATATCGGCGGCTGCGCCGCCGGGGTCCGTCTGCTGAAGGGAAGCCGCTTCGGATCAGCCGTCAGCTGGATCTCCCTGATCGCAACCGTGGCCGTCTTTCCGTTCACGGGAATGGCGATCGGTTACCCTCTCGTGATAAGCCTGGTGTACGGCTTGTTCATTCTCCTGCGGAAACGGTCTGATCGTATTTCGACTTCCGGTGGAGCATCTGTGCCCGATTCATCCGGCAACCATACTGCCGATGATCCCCGCAGACGCGCTTAATAGAAAAAGCCCGCAGAGCTAAAGCTCTGCAGGCGACACACCCGTCAAGAAGATGATGTTACAGGGCGAACGGATATGCTGAATCTATCCCGTTCGCCTATTCTTTTATCTCAATAGGTTGACATAATATTTATTATGTATTTCAACTATTACATCCATCGGGTCCGTGTCGAGCTGCTTCTGCGATTTTAATCGGTTTGCTCTCGGTAATCAATTCGATAAGCTGCTGTTCGACAACGCTACTTCCCTTCGTCCATTTTCGTGAGCGGTATGTTCAGTTCATATGCCTGAGAGGCTTCGATAGCCGACTCCGGATCTACAACCAGTACGGGATTGTCCTTAAGATTTAGCGCAGGAAATACAGCCATATAAGAGAGAGTATCTTTCGCTATTCGTTCAGGAAATCGCTTTGTAGAGATAAACTCCTTATGTCGATCTGCGAAGTAAAAGGGCGCATTGCCCGGCACCGGCTTGCTAAGCGTATAATATACCTTCGTCTCCTGCTCCCCATACTCGATCGACGTAATAGTAAAGTCCCCTGCACCCTCTCGGTTAACAGTTAATGGAACCTGTATCGGCAAATTCATACGTGTCTTCTCCAATTGTTGATTAGGGCTGGATGAGCCGTTTCTATTACTCAACGTAAGCGTCAAATACTCCGGATGGGGATTGATAGCTGAAAGTCCGGAGAAATCCGCAATCACCTGTCCGTTCTGATCTCCGCTTCCACCGCCCGGTTCCAAAAAGGTGCCCTTGTCATCGCGCAGCTGAATATTCCAATTGCGTGTTTCAAAGGAATCGTCTGTCTCAAGAACCATTCTGACCACCGCGGGCGCTACAAGCAGCTTCTCAACCGTGAAGGATACGCCTTGATAGCTTCCTTTTATTCGAGGCCTGAACGTTTCGGAGAGGTTATCGCTTTTTGACTTATCCAAGATGATCGGCAAATCCCAATTTCCGGATACATCGCCAACCCGGTCAACGAGCATATGAAGCTTCAAAGTTTCCGGCATATCGGCGCTGCCGAAGTTGAACAGTGTAGTCCCTGCAAAAGAATGGTCTCCAGTGATTGTAAAGGCATGCGTGTATATACTGTTCAAATCCGCCTGCTTATCATCAAATACAAGCTTGTAATAAACGCTCGCCTTATCTTCGGTAAGGGCAGGCAGACGCTCCGGTAGAGTAACGTTATAGTTCAGCATAAACTGGGTTCCGTCATAATAGACGCTCTCCATTCGGATAACAACGCCGTTGTCGCTTGATTCTACACCACTGGCGGAATCCAGCCCCTTCTCGTCAATTCGCTTCAATCCGCTTGGGAAGCCCCCCTTATCCAGTAAGAAATCAATGAACGGGATGCTCCGAATCGCTTCACCGACCGCCGGGAACGCCAATCCTGAGCCCATAGCTATTACTAATAAAATCACAATAAGCGCTGTGCGAAGCTTCCGGTTCGTGATTGTAAATTGCGGCCATGAACTGGACTGTGCTGTATATCGTTCCCATAGTTCATCAAACGTAAATGACGGGGCTCGATCCATGAAATCAGCAGACAAATTGCTCATAGCCTTGAGTTGTTCGTCCTGATTCATTTTTTCTTCAACCGAATGGGTCCCCATGTCATTGTTCATATGCTGTCTCACAGTCCGTCCTCCTTAAGCGCTTGCCCGTAATCTTCAGCTAACTGACCGTTATTTCTCAGCTTAACAAGTGCCGCATTAATTCTGGATTTGCATGTCCCAAGGGTTATTCCCAAAATCTCCGCCGTCTCGCTTAGAGGCAGTCCAACCAAGTAATGGAGGGTTACGGTTTGCCTCAGTTTAGGCGACAGCTTCTGGATGCTTTCCCACAAGTCCCGTTCCCTCTCATCTTCAAGAATGCTCTGTAAAGTGAGATCACTGCCTGAGTTTTCAGGGATATGTCCGAACAGCGAATGCCAACGAAGCTTCCTCTGCATACTTCTAGCCGTATTTACCGTAATACGGTATAACCAAGGCCGTACCGGTCGTGACTCATCAAAACGATGATAATGACGAAAGGCGCTTAAGAACGTTTCTTGAGTAATATCATCAGCCAGCGCAGGTGAGTGTGTCAGCATGAGCGCTATTCGGTACACAAAGCCGGAATGTTCTTCAAACCACTCCCTGGCTTGCTCTTGCCCGATCGATAAACCTTTCAACGATATGCACCTTCCCGATGATTTTTCTTTATATACGCCCAGAAGGAGTGAACTGTTCGATAAGTCATGAAAAAAGCCGAAATGTACGTTTGACTAACGTACAAATCGACTTAATGGCCTAATACCGGAATCGAGCTTGTTTCAGAAAGAAGCCGGTTTATTTACTTCCACCCTGCCTTGTACTTACAGAACTCCACCGCTTTCTGAATCAATCATTCTATGTCTGATCCTTCTTGTTTACGTGTAAGGGGAAGTTGTCACGAATTGGTTAACATAATATGAGTTATGTTATGTTATTTTCATTTATTGAGATCAATATTGCTTGATTCATGGGTTTTGCGAATTTCCCGATTTTTGGAATAAATATAGAGGTCAAGCGCCTCGATCGCTCTGCGCAGTGCTTTAATCACGAGTATCACGACATATACCCCAATGACCATCCAAACCAGCGAAATTAAAATGCCGAATACAGTAAATCCTCCGAAAAACAATCCGCCAATCCCATGAGGTGTGGTTACCACTTTTTCTCCCGCCTTTCCAATAACTTTATCTCCGAATAACTCCGAACTCATCATGGCATAATTCTCCAGCAAGCGCTATGTATTGGATCATTCCATGATTGTCTCCTCAATTGGATTGAAGTCTGATTCACCTCGTCCGTTCACAGCGCTTATTTGCGCTCCAGAATTCTTCATTTTCTATGGATAACTGGACATAAGCCGCGGATTCAATCCTTCTGAATCAAAACAGCGTATAATTTATGTTATACGCTGTTTTTTGAGGCCGTTTTTCCCCGTCTTTTACTATTTCACACCCGCTTTTTATATACTCTCATCGCAATAAAGTACGCTGCGAGCAAAATCCCAACACACCACGGCAGAGCGAGCCATATATCCTTGCCTACCGGCTGTCCGGACAATAGCGCACGAATGGCTTCCACGATCGCAGTCACCGGCTGGTTATCGGCAAAGACGCGAACGACCGGCGGCATCGACTCAGTTGGCACCGGATTTGGACACCACATCGAACCCGTTTATGGCGGCTCTGCCGCTGTCTGGTTTGAGCAGTGTGGCGAGGATTTTGACAATCGCTGTCTTGCCCGCTCCGTTATAGCCGAGCAGAGCGAAAATACCGCCCTTTGCCACCTCGAAGTCAACGCCCTTTAGGACTTGCTGCTACTTGTATGACTTTTGCAGGCCAATGACTTGAATCGAATTATTCTGCATCAGTTCCCACTCCTTATCGAACAATAACCTTGGACAAATCGGCATCCATGCCTTTAAGCGCAGCATAGGTCAGCTTATCCATGACTGCGCCGTCAAAGCAGATGGTTTTAATGGCCCGGTAATACTTCTTGGACAAAGCAAAGCCGGCAAGGAACGAAACATTTTTGAGTACCGCATCTTTAAAGGAAACCTCGTTCAGCGCCGACTTGTCAAATTTGACGCCTATGAAGGTCTGCCCGTCAAATCGCAGCCCTCGCAGATCCGTATATTTGAAATCCACTCCGCTAAAGGTACATCTAACAAAGACTGTTTTTCTAAGATCGGTCATGGTTAACTTGACATCTGTTAGCTCTACATCGATGAATTTTGCTCCATCCAGACCCGACTTGCTGATGCTGGTACGTTCAAGGATGGATTTATGGAAGTTCGAATCCGTAAGATCATTGGTAGATAGGTTGCAGTCAGTCAGATTGGCATGGTCAAAAATGGCTTCACGCACGTCACTGCTCGCAAATGTGCTGCCCGTCAAGTCAGCACCCGTAAAGTCGGAGCCCCGTAACGCACTCGCTGCAAATTTTGCTTTATGCGCGATAACGCCGGCAAAGTCGCTCTCCGGCAGGTTGCTTGCACTTAAGTTAGTCACCACCTGCCGTTCCAGCGAGCGGGAGAGATTAGCCACCTCTTGCACCGTTTGCTCAATGTCGCCGATGCTGTCAACGGTCATCTCAAAGGCTGTTTCATCGTCCTTGCCTTCGGCTTTAAGCTCTTGGAACCGCTCCTGCAAATCGGAGAGCAGGTCGGTCTTTAAATCGGCAACGCTCTTTACCCCATCGTATGGTGCGAACACGCCGTTCAAATAGTTGTTCAATTTCTCATTCATAACATCAAGCCTCCCTATAATAAGCTCTCAAGCACGCGTTTTGCATACTCCCAGTTGCTTTTGTTGCGGGCGTAAGTTTCCTTGCCTTTCTCGGTAATCCTAAAGTATTTACGCCGTCCGCCCTGAGATTCATCGCCCCAATACCACTCGATATCACCGTCTGCCTCAAGCCGACGGACACTGGAATACATCGTGGCTTCCTTTAATTCATACTCACCACCCGAGCGCTCGGCAATCAACTTGACAATCTCATAGCCGTAGCGGTCAGCTTCGGACAAGAGCCGTAGAATCATCGTATCCGTATGACCGCGCAGCAGGTCGGATGTGATTTTGTTCTCGCTCATACAATCACCTCCACACTTGCATGATACGACACACTACTATGACTGTCAAGGTAGTGCTTTAAATATAATACCTTGCTAAAGAAACTCATGTAATTCTCACCGGTACATAAGGATTTTGAGATGAAATTCTTTGAGTGGTAACTAACCAGCAGATTATACTTACGAGGAAGAATTCTTACTAAGCAAGGCATCGATTATGCACTCATACAACCGTATTCCAACCACGAAAGCTGAAAGTCGCCTTAGACAGAACTAAAGCATGCAATTATCGATGCCCAGCAGGAATTTAACGAGGTATCAAAAACCAGATGGAAGGGAGTCTATCACGAAGCACATGAGAGCGCCTCAGACACTATCGGATAACCTTGTACATATGCCTGTGGGGAATGCCGATTTCCGTAAATCCTTCCCCTTCGCACTTATAATTCATTTTTTCATAAAAAGGAACCGCCGTTTCACGCGCATGCAGCACGATCCGGTGATATCCCTCTTCTCTGGCAAGAGCTTCGGCAAATTCGACCATTCGACTGCCTACCTGCCGGCCTCTTGCCACCTCGTCAACGGCAACCTGTTTCATTTGGACCGTTATGTCATCCAGCTTCCGCAGCAGCAAGACGCCAACCCATTCACCGCTGCTGCCGGCACAAATATGTATGTCCTGGGTTTCCTGCTGCCAGGGATCATCCATGATGCTCATCCCAAGCGGACGGCGAAGCACTCTATCCCGCAGCGACAGTGCCTCATGGTATTCCGGCGTTCCCCAGCTCACTTGCCTGATCGTGATGGATTCCATCTCTCTTATGCCTCTCTCTCCGATGAAGAATTGGCCCATTCGAGCCTCTCTTCATTTTACATGGTGAACGATTGTATGGTCCAAAGAAAAAAAGCGCTCGTCGAAGAGCGCCATCCAGAGTTATTCATGCAATTAAGTTTACATAATATTTATTATGTTATTCGAAACCCCATCTACACTTATACCTCCGCTTTTTGCAGCAATGCCCATGAGACCAGCGCCAGAACCCCTGCCAATGGAATAGAGATCAACCCCATTGTGAACGCGTCATGATTACCTATCCAATTCGCAATGTTCAACAATGATTCCCGGCCTCCCGGTATATAAATCAGAAGTCCAATAACAACGGCACATCCTCCAAAGAACATCCACACCCCTTTACCTTTAAAGCACCGGTGAAGCGAACCGAAGAAGAAGCCACTAAGATTAAACACCATCATGAGGATAAAGATGACAATGAATTGCCGCAGTACTCCTCCTTCATTAATATACGGCAAGGTGAAGAATTGGATCGTTCCACCCCATCTGGAGGTCCACTGCTCCACCGTACTCAGCATCACCGTGATTACTGCGCTTACGGCGCCGGTGAAGACCAGAAACAGCAAGCTTCCATTGAAATAATCCGCCCTGCGGACGCTCATGCCGATTGCATAGGGGTAGGTCTGATTGACCATAACGATACTGTATACAAAAGCGTAAATATAGAGCGTTACGATAGCCCCGTTATAGCCTTCATCCACCCCCGTCGATGTGCCGGCAACCTGAAGTCCGATGAAGTTCAAGATGAAAATAGCCGCAACAATCAGCCAGGGACTGAAAAGTGCCCCTCTGATCCCCTTCATTTGAATTCCCCATACCCCCCGGACCCGGTTCATAACATCTTTTCCTCCCTCTCTCTGTCGTTCTGTCTCTTCCCGGTCATATATACAATGAGCTGCTGCAGGGATACCGAGGATAGATCGAGACCCAATTCCACCGACTGCCTCTGCGCTTGAGAATTCAGGGTCTCCCGGACCGATGCCTTGATGTACCCTCCAATGTGCTCGCGGCTCATGACGCTGCGTCCCTGAAGAAAGGTCTCAACTGCGGATGCAGGGCCGGTCACGGTATAAGCGGTTCCTCGAAGCTCATCTGTCTCTGTATCGAGTACAAGCCGGCCTTTGTCGATGAGCAGGATATGTTCGAGTATGCGGCTGATTTCGTCGATCAGATGAGTCGAGATAATGAAAGTACGGGGATTGAGCTGATAATCTTCAAGCAGCCTGTCGTAAAAAATTTCTCTGGCAACCGCATCCAACCCCAAATAAGGCTCGTCAAACATCGTTAAGGGGGCTCTGCTAGCCAGACCGATGATGATACCTAGACTGGAGAGCATTCCTCGCGACAGCTTCTTCACCTGGCGCTTCTCGGGAAGATCGAAGTCACGCAATAGCTCCAGCGCATAGCCGCGATCCCACTGCGGGAACAGCAATGCCCCGACATCCAGCGCATCGCGAACTTTATAATGATCCGGGTACTGCTGGCTCTCCTTGATGAAGCAGATTTGGCTAAGCACCCGGCTGTTCTCCCTGGGATGCTCACCGAATATGCGGATCTCCCCGGAGCTGGCCTCCAGTTGGGACGTCAGCATACGCATCAATGTCGTCTTACCCGCGCCGTTTCTCCCGATCAATCCGTAGATCCGATCCTGCTCCAGATTGAAGGAAATGTCTTCGACGGCAATCAAATCCTTGTATCGCTTGCTCAAACCTTTTACGGTCATCATATTCATCTGTCCCCGGCTCCTTTCGAGATCATCGCGGTAACCTGCTCCACCGATATGCCAAGCTTCTTCGCTTCCTGGAGCAGCGCCACTACATACTGTTCATAGAAATGCTCCCGTCTCTTCTCCATCAGCTTCTCTCTCGCTCCTTCCGCAACGAACATGCCGATGCCGCGCTTCTTGTACAGAATCCCATCATCCACCAGCACATTCACACCCTTGGCTGCCGTAGCCGGGTTGATCTGGTACAGAACCGCGAACTGATTGGTGGATGGGACCTGGCTCTCCTCCGGCAGCCTCATTTCCAATATATCATTCTCGATCTTCTCCGAAATCTGCTGAAAAATTGGTCGGCTGTCATCCATTTTCGCACCTCCAGACAACCTAATTGGTTAATTACTCATGTAACTAACTATATAACCAACCTGTTCATTTGTAAAGTACAAAACGCCCCTTTTTGCGCAAAAAAAGAAGCTGCTCTACAGCGGATAACCGCCGAAGAGTAGCTTCATGGATGATTTCAATCTTGATATGCCTTCTAGGGAAGAATCTCAAACACATGATTCAGTCTCGTCAGCTGGAAGACATTCATCACATTTGGCGAGAGCGACTTTAACCGGATATTGCCGCCCGCTTCCACGCACTTCTTGTAGGAACTCACGATCACGCCGAGCCCCGTACTGTCGATAAAGGCGCAGTCGCTGAAATCCAGCATAAAGACAAGTGTTCCTTCTTCAATAAGACTGCGGACCTCATCCCTGAATAGCCAGGCTTTCTCGACGGAGAATTCCTGCGGAATCCGGATCACCGTTTCACTCATGCTGTTCACCTCGTATTATAAAGTTCTCCGCCAGATGCTCCAGTTCGACTGAAGTGGCACTTACCTCTTGCGCCGAAGCGGCGATCTGGTTAACTGTCGATGCCTGCTGTTCAATTGCGCTGGCCACGCTTTCGCTCGCATATACCGCTTGTTCCGAGACCGACCCCATGGAATCGATCAGCTTGATGATCTGATCCGATGTAGCAACTTCATCCCGGGTGATATCCACGATTTCATCAACATTGCCCTCGATATTCTGCACCTTTTCCATGATTCGCATAAAGGCCTGGTCGGTTTCGTGTACGACTCCCCGGCCTTCCTTCACCGCCTGGGAGGCGCCGCGCATCGCGGTTACGGCAGTCGAGATCCGATTCACCATCTCGCCGATCATCTCGGATATCTCGGTAGCCCTGAGGTTGGATTCGTCGGACAGCTTTCTGACCTCGCCCGCCACCACGGCAAATCCTCTTCCATGCTCCCCGGCTCGCGAAGCTTCAATCGCCGCATTCAGCGCGAGCAGATTCGTCTGCCTTGCAATGCCGTTCAAGACCCCGACAATTTCAGAGACATGCGCCGATTGGGCATGAACCGCCTCCAGAATGGTCTCAGTCTCTCCCGTATTGGCATGGATCACTTCCATGGCCTTCACGGTATCCGCGATTTTGACCCGGCCGTCCTGAGCGGCTTCATTGGCCGCAATCGCGTTGGCATTCGCCGTACTTGCTTTGCTCTGGGCCAGCTGAACCAGACTGGACATCTGGACCAGCACCTGGGAAGCCTCCAGCACGGACTGGTTGCTGTTCTCCGCCCCCGCAGCAATTTCCTGAGAGCTGGAGTTGATCTCTTCGATCGACGCGCTGAATTCCTCAGACGAGCTGGCCAGCGCCTCCGACATATTCATCAGCGCCATGGAACCCGCCTGGATGCTTCCGATCATCTCCTCCTGCTTCTGTACCATCTGATTAAAGGCTCCGCCAAGCGTCTGGAACTCGTCTCCTGTCCGGATATCCGTCCGTACTCTCAGATCTCCTTCACCGGCAACCACCATAGCCGACTGCAGCCGCTTGATCGGACGCAGAATGCCAAGCAGGGTAAGGATCAGGGCAACCACGATAGCAGCCACAATGCACGCTGCGGTGATCCAGATAGTACCTGTCCGGATTTTGAACGCGGGAGCCATATATTCATTATAATCCGCGGTAGTCGCCACCAGCCAGTTCCCCGACTTCTGGAAGGTTACAAACTTATGTATGCCCTCAAAGGTATAGAATCCTTCATTGCTGCTTCCCGCAACCACCTGCTTGACCAGATCATTCATTTCTTTATGTCCGTTATCCGTAAAGTTCTCATTCATAATCTTGTCTTTCACCGGATGAGCCAGCACGAGCCCGCTCTTGTTGAGCATGTAGGCATAGCCATTGTTGCCAATCTTCACGGCATCAACCGGAGACGAGATGGCGGTGAACGGAATGGTTCCGATCAGGACGCCCGCCGTGCTTCCGCCGCTCTGAAGCGGCAGCGCAATGGCGACAATCGGGTTCCCGCTGTCCTTGGATACAAGCACATCGCTGACGGCCGGGCTGCCCTGCAGCGCCTGCTTGAAATATTCGCGGTCGCTTACGTTCAGATCGGGTGCATCCGATGCGCTTGTTACCAGGGCTTGTCCCTGGGAATCCGCGATGATAAGCAGCTCGATCAGATCCTTGTTCTGCTGCTGGACATCGGCGGAATAGCGATAAACTGCGGTTCGAAGCTCTTGACTACCCGGATTCCCGGCCAGTCGGGCAAGATCGCCGTTAAGGGCCGCAATCTCCAAATCGTGGCGGACGGTATCAAGCTTGCTCTCCACGGCTTCTGAAGCCGAAGCGGTCGTCTTGCGGAGTTCATCTTGTATGGCGGACTGAAGGGCATCCGAGGACAGGCTGTACGAGAAATATCCGGATATAACGAGCGGTATGCTGATAATCAGCACGAGACATATGCTTATTTTAACTTTTAGACTCAGTGTAATCATTCCTCCGTGTCAAGCTACAGAATATTTATCCGGCTGCCGCCGTTGCTAAATACGCTTAACCATGGTGATACCCCGGCTGTCCGCCAATACTTCATCCGCAAAACAGCGGATCAGGTACAGACCCCTGCCGCTCTCTGCAAGCAGATCTTCCCCAACCATGGGGTCTGAGAGAAAGTGGGGATCGATCCCGCCGCCCTCGTCCTCAACCTGCACGGACAGCAGACCGTCCGTAAGGGAATAGCGAATGGTTATCGGCTTGGTATCACAGCAGCCGTTGCCATGGTTATATGCGTTGGTCACTGCTTCGGTCAGCATGAGCTTGACGGCGAAAGCGGCCTCTTCCAGTTGAAGCTCCCGGATGATTCCGTCGATCACGCCCGAATGCCGCTCCAGGCCGTACACAATTACCTCTTTACCCTTTGCGGGAAGACGGTCACCGCTATTTATTTGATTAGCAGATTTAACCATGTGCAGTCATCCTTCAATACAGATTCATGTATCGCGAGCTTCAGTGAATCGTAATCCCAGTACCTTCTCTCCCCTTCGGCACCGCCGTCCAGCAACTCCAATCCATCGCTGTAGAAACATAAGTGGTCTCCGGGAACGAACGGAACAACTGTTGATTCAAAAATACTGTGCGGGAACATGCCTACCGGAGCACCCGGTACGGTCAGTTTCTTCACAGCGCCATCCCGGGTCCGGTGAATAAATTCATTAATACCGGCACCGGAGGCGTTCAGGAGACCTTGGGTGAAGTTCATGTGAAAGCAAAGTGTGGAGAAGTAGTCCTCCTCCATATGCTTCAGCACCCGCCGGTTAAGCTCGGACAGAAGACGAACCGGGTCATGAATACGGAGAGCCAGATCCGAGAAGAGCATACGGACCGCCGAAATGCCGAGCGCCGCCGATATTCCTTTGCCCATCACGTCACCGATCAAGCCGATAACCTCGTCGTCACTAATCCGGTGAAAAAAATAAAAATCCCCGCTCAGCGTCTCTGCCGGTACGTACAGCTTCGTGAATTCGGCTCTGCCCGGAAGCGGAAAATCCCCGGCGAAATGACGCTCCTGCAGCTGAACGGCACGTCTGATCTCCTGTCTGCTCCCTGTCACATCCCGCAGTACAAGCTGCACCGCCGGCTCGCTGCGGAAGGTAATCGGTGCGCCGGCGATTTCGAGATCAAAGGAGCGGCCATCATGCCGGACTACGCTCACCTGAAGATTCGCGTTCTTACGGAGCGTCTTCAGCCTGAGCATCTTGCGGTATTCTTGTGAGCTCATTCCGGAGTCGGTCAAGTAGTCCTCCAGACGATTCCCGACAAGCTTGTCCTTACGGGCGCCGAAGAGAGCCTCGCTTCGCTTGTTGGCGAATACAATCGTCCCGTTTCGATGAACCAGGATGGCGTCGGGACAGAGCTCAACCACTTCCCGGTATCTCTCTTCGCTCTCTTTCAGCAGACGTTCGGAGCGGACTCGGTCGCTGATGTCATGAATTACGGTATACAGTAAATCTCTGCCGAGCATGATGATGGAGCCGGTATGGACCTCGACATCAACATCCCTACCATCCGCCAGCCGGTGACGCAATTGAAATATGCGATTCGCCCCTGCTCCCTTTCTCTCCACACCAAGCGCCTGTGTCAAAAAGCCTGGATTCACGGGGTCGGCATTCGAGGTGTGCAGATCAGAGATATTCAATTTCTTCAACTGCTTGAGGCTGTAGCCATAAAATGAACAGGCCGCTTTGTTGGCATCCGCAATGCTCCCGTCCTTGGGATCGATCAGCAAAGTTATGAGATGATTGTTCTCATAAATGCAACCGTAGTGCTCCATGCATATCTCGGGAGTGGGACTTGGATTCAGGTTTTTGCAGTTAATAGGCTTGATCGTCATTATGGACACGCTTTCCAGTCAGTTTTGCTGGCATTATATCACAAAATTCTATAGTTTTTCTGTTAATTCGACAGTTGCAATTTATAAAACTTCCGCATATGATACCTTATCTTGTTAATAAAGGCAGGGATTCGCGCATGTCGAAGAACAAACGGGGAAAAGCGCTGTGGCGTATGCCTTCCCGGGGCAGGGGAACATGCCCCTTGTGCGGAAGCACCCGGATCAAGCTTTTGTACACCGTCAAGGGCAGTCAGGGAGAAACGCTTAATGTGTGTAAAAAATGCCAAGGCAAAAAGGCCGGGTAATTCCCGGCCTCGGCCACCCGGCCATCTTCGCGCGACAGCCCACTCTACGTCCCGGATCGCCCATGAGACAAGCCCGTATTCCGGTGAACGATTAGCACACATGCAGCAAAAGAACGCCCGGCAGAGCATTCTCTCCCGGACGTTCTATTTTTTCATAGAGGGGGGATATTGCGTTGTACGTCATGTTGCCTACACCAGTTAAATTATACATATAGGCTATGTATGGCCTCCAGCTTCTTCCTGACATATGTCCGTATCTCTCCGGGCTCCATTACTTCCGCTACTCCGATCAAGGGCAGCAGTTCGCGGCAGGCGGCCTCATAGCCGTACAAATTCACTGTAGCCCATATTTCTCCGTCACGCCGATCGAGCTTCAGTATATCTAGATTGCCTGTCAGAAGCGGGACGGGATCATCCAGCCTGAGAACAACCGGATAATGTTCCTCATCCCGGCGAAGCTGTTTGAAGCCCTCCTCCTTTTCCTTCCAGAAGGCTTCCAGCCTGAAATCCGGCGGGATTTCAAACTCTTCCTCCACTAGCTCCGCTTGCTCTACGCGCTCACACCTGAAGATTCTCAGATCCTGCGCGGTCTCGCAGTAAGCCGCCAAATACCAGTCCCCCTGCTTGACAACGAGTCCATAGGGACGGACTATCCGAACCGAGCTGTCACTGCTGTGTTTGCGGTAATGCAGCTTCAGCTTCAACGATTTCCATATGCCGGCACGGATTGTCTCCAGACAGGGCAAGGGCTTCTTCTCGCTCCACCAGGGCGTATCATCGAACCAGAACCTGGATTTCGCCTTGTGCAGATCGGGCTGGTAGGATTCGGGAAGTGTTTTTTCCAGCTTGAGCAGCGCAGCCTGAAGTCTCTGCCCCGATTCACTTCCTCCCCCGGAGCGGATGCCGAGGCCGGTCAGGTACAGCTGGATGATATCGTCGTTATGTATCGTTTTGAGATCGAGGGTATACCCCGGCATCAGTGCCAGTCCGCCCCCCGGCCCTGAAGTGCTTATGATGGGAACGCCCGCTTCGCTAAGGGTATCCACGTCCCGGTAAATGGAGCGTACCGACGTTTCCAGAGCCTCGGCAAGCTCTCTCGCCTTGATTCGGCCCCTCGATTCTAGCAGAAGCAGGATCGCTATAAGCCGATGCAGTCTCAATCAGATCTCCTCCTTCATTCCGCAGCACGGCTAAAAATTGGCACTACAGATGCTTCCATTGCTGCCAGGCTGTTGTCAACAATCGAAGTATATCATGGAATCATTAACAATGAGGGAGTGTTCAGCGGATGAAAATTGGAGTTCTGGGAACAGGATTCGGCGCATATCATGCCAAGCTGCTCAAGCAAATGGACGGAGTGGATGGTGTAACTGTCTTTGGCCGAAACAATGAGAAGTTGAAAAAAATGGAAGCGGAGCTTGAGGTCGATGTCACCACTGATCTGGACCGGGTGCTGCGCGATCCATCTATAGACATTATCGATATATGCCTTCCCACCGCACTGCATTCCGAAATTGCAGTGAGAGCAATGTCGCATGGCAAACAGGTATTCTGTGAAACCCCCGTCAGCCTTACACCGGAAGAAGCGGAACAAATGCTGGAAGCGGAAGTCAAATATGGCCGGAAGGTGCTGGTCAACCGCTTCATCCTGTTTGATCCTGCCTATGCGTATTTGCGGGAGTGCGCACTCCGAAGCACGTATGGACGATTGCTGTCCTTATCGTTATATAGAGAGACAGCTCCCCTGTGGGGGGACCTCAGTCTATCCAGGCTGCCGCTTCAACTGATGATCCACGAGCTGGATCTAGCCGCTTCCCTGGCATCGGAACCCGCTCTCGAATACGCATGGGGCACAGAGTACCCGAATCCCGGCGAGTCTCTGGTGAATGCAGTCATCGGATTCGGCAGCGCTTCTCCGCGCATTACGGTTATGGCTTCCTCCGGTATGCCGTCCCATTACCCCTTCACAGTAGGCTTCGAGGCTTATTTCGAATCCGCCAAGCTCGTCTACCGCGAGAACTGCGACAACGGCGAATCCTCGCTTCTGGCTTTTAAGCCGGAAGGCGAGCAGAAGATTGAGCTGCGCGCTGTCGACCCGTACGCCGAGAGCCTGAAGCATGCGATTCAGGTGCTGGGCGAGGTGAGCGGCGCTGCGTCAACTATTAGTGATTCTCCGCTATCCTTAAGGGGTGCTGCCGAGTCCCTGAGGCTCGCGCATGGGATAACCGGACAAATTAATCGTTAGCATCTTGCGCATCCGTGAGATTTGGGTTAATCTGTAAACGGACAACATCATAGTACACGGGAGCTTGGAACCGGCCAGGCTGAGAGGATGACCGCATGTCGTCGACCGTAATACCTGATCTGGGTAATGCCAGCGGAGGAATCGTTACAGGCTTTGTATGTACAAAGACCGCTTCTTTCGGGATGCGGTCTTTTTGGCGTACGGGCTCCTCTGCGCTTCACTAACCATGAGGAGGAATCGTAGAATGGCCAGTCACAAGGTGTATGTGGAAGGTTCCCGTGAGGACATCCGGGTGCCGATGAGAGAAATTGCGCTCAGCCGTACGGAGAGCGTGGAAGGAACGGTGGATAATCCGCCGGTCCGGGTCTATGACACAAGCGGACCGTCAGGAGGCGAACCCTCGCCAGCCGACATCCGTCAGGGACTTCCGCCGCTTCGGAGAAACTGGATACTGGAGCGGAACGATGTGGAGGAATACGCGGCCAGGCCGGTTAAACCGGAGGACAACGGACTGCGTGCAAAAGAAGCAGCGCTGGATACCGGAATAATCTATCCGGGCCTTAAGCGAGAACCGCTGCGAGCGAAGATCGGCGGCAATGTGACGCAGATGCACTACGCCCGGCAGGGAATCGTCACGCCGGAAATGGAGTTCATCGCCATCCGCGAGAACCTCGATCCCCTCTTTGTCCGCGACGAAGTGGCGGCCGGGCGGGCGATCATCCCCGGCAATATCAATCATCCGGAATGCGAGCCGATGATTATCGGCCGGAATTTCCTCGTGAAGATCAATGCCAACATCGGCAACTCGGCTGTCAGCTCCTCCATCGAAGAGGAGGTCGAGAAGATGACGTGGGCGACCCGCTGGGGAGCCGATACCGTGATGGACCTGTCCACCGGCCGGCATATTCATACGACCCGGGAATGGGTCATCCGCAATTCCCCGGTTCCTGTTGGCACCGTGCCGCTCTACCAGGCGCTTGAAAAGGTAGGCGGCCAGGCGCAGGATCTGACCTGGGAGCTGTACCGCGATACCTTGATCGAGCAGGCGGAACAGGGTGTGGACTACTTCACGATCCACGCGGGCGTACTGCTGCGCTATGTCCCCCTGACCGCCGGGCGCGTCACCGGCATCGTCTCGCGCGGCGGCTCCATTATGGCCGCCTGGTGCCTGGCGCATCACGAAGAGAATTTCCTCTACACGCATTTTGAGGAAATCTGCGAGATCATGAAGGCGTACGATATCGCCTTCTCGCTCGGCGACGGCCTCCGTCCCGGTTCGATCGCCGACGCCAACGACGAAGCGCAATTCGCCGAGCTGGATACGCTCGGCGAGCTTACCGAAATCGCCTGGAGACATGATGTCCAGGTGATGATCGAAGGCCCCGGCCATGTGCCGATGCACAAGATCAAAGAGAACGTCGACCGCCAGATGGAGGTGTGCAGGGAAGCCCCCTTCTATACCCTGGGACCGCTCACGACGGATATTGCGCCGGGTTATGATCATATAACATCGGCCATCGGAGCGGCCATGATCGGCTGGTTCGGCACAGCCATGCTCTGCTACGTGACGCCTAAGGAGCATCTGGGTCTTCCGGACAAGAACGATGTCCGTGAAGGCGTCATCGCCTACAAAATCGCGGCGCACGCCGCCGATTTGGCCAAAGGCCATCCCGGCGCGCAGCAGCGGGATGACGCCCTCTCCAAGGCGAGGTTTGAATTCCGCTGGAGAGACCAGTTCGCGCTCTCGCTCGATCCGGAACGGGCCGCTGAGTACCATGACGAGACGCTCCCCGCCGAAGGGGCTAAGGCAGCACACTTCTGTTCCATGTGCGGGCCGAAATTTTGCAGCATGCGGATTACGCAGGATATCCGGGCCTACGCCAAGGCGAATAATCTGGAAAATGCCGAAGCGATCGAACAAGGCATGAAGGAGAAATCCGCCGAGTTCGCCAAAGCCGACCACAGCATTTACAGCTGAATCCTTTAAAGGCGGACATATCAGCAAATATTGGCAAATAAGCCCTAATGCTCTCCTTCAGTCAACATGTTCAGCCCCAGCTTAACCGATAATTTCAAGGCTCTTCCGATAGATCAGGATGGATCGGGAGAGCCTTTTTCACGCCGGATATTGGGCCAAAATGGTACAATAATACATAAGACCAGCATTCATCCAATCTGTAAGGAGTGAGTACAGTGGCATCTATTTTTCATACAAATGAGCTGTCGTTCAACAAGAGATCTGCGCCTCTGCCGGAGTTCGCTTTTTCAAGCACCGACGATTTGTGGAAGTCCGTCAAGGCCTCCCGGCTCGATTTTGATGTCCGCCGGCTGGAGCCGGGCATATTTTCGTACCCGTACCATTTCCACCGCAATGCCGAGGAAATGTTCGTTATCCTCTCCGGACGGGCCTTGCTTCGCGCGCCGGAAGGCATTACGGAGGTGAAGGAAGGCGATATCCTGTTCTTTGAAGCGGGACCTGGCGGAGCACATCAGCTGTACAACCATACGGACCAGCCCTGCACCTATCTCGATCTGTCCACCCTGAACGGTCTCGACATCGCCGAATATCCCGATTCAGGCAAAATCAATATCCTGCCCGATCAGGACATTTATCATCTCGGCGAAAAGTCCGATTATTACGATGGCGAGGAACGGGTACGCGAGATCTGGAGATCGCTGGGCTACCCTGCCTCAACCGATTAAGTCTCCTTGACCCCCGTATTTTTAACCCAAAGCCTGGAGATATCGAGAAACCCGAACGAACCGGTATGCCTGCCGAGCAGGCTGTCGCTGAGCTTCGCTTTTTTGTTGAGATGACAAGTATACAGCAGCCAGAGATTCTCCCGGACAAGGGATTCGGCTTCCCGAATCCGATTGAATCGCTCCTGTGTGTTCAACTGAAAAACGTTCTCCAGAGCTTGATTTAGTGCTTTCTTCGCCGCCGGATCAAGCATTTGCCGCAGAGATTTTTGGTCATTTTTGTAAAAGTTCAGCATTCCCCATTCCCAGTCGTCCTCCAGCACCTCTTCGGCCAGCATCAGATCGGCGTCCACCATATCCATCCGTGAATCCCTGCTGCTGAGCGGCACCAAGACCAGATTGAGTCCGATCGACCGGGCACGGGCGCGCAGCCATTCGGCCTCCTCCATCTCTTCCTTTTTCATTGTATAAGCGAATGTCACTGGCTCTCCAGCATACTCCGCCTGCATCAGCAGCTCTTTCGCTGTCTGCAGGCTCCCCTCCGGGATGTCCCGCTCCCGGCTGATCTCGGGCAGAAGGCTGTCCGCCGGCTTATACCTGCTGCCTCCAAGCTCGCGGATAACGGCCTCCCTGTCGTACAAGTGCCGCAGCGCCTGCCGGACCTCGATCCGGTGATGAACGCCCTCTCTCCCAAAATTAATCATGATATACCGACAACCGGAGGCTGGATAATCGATGCTGCTGTTATACTGTTTCCAGGACATCAGCTCTTGGACAGGACTCTCCTCCCCTGCAACTTCGTAGCGGCGGTCACTGCCTGCATGCTCCAGGAAAAACCAGATTTCCACGCGATCCAGAAGCGGTCGGATGCCATAATAGCTATCAAAAGCGGTCAAGACAAGTACGTCCTCGTTCATCTCGCTCACCCGAAAGGGTCCGGTGCCGACAGGGATTTCCGACAGTCCGACATCATGGGGAAGGATGGACATATACAAACAGGCTGCGGTGTGCAGAAAGAAACGGTTCGGTTTTTCCAGGCAAAAACTAACCGTATAATCGCCTGCGGTTCTTACCTCCTTCAACTCCCGGAACTGCCATAGCGAAGGGCTGTCTAGCTGTAATAAACGCTCCAGTGTATACTTCACATCCTTAGCTGTCAGCTGTCCGTCATGATGAAACCTTACCCCTTTCCGCAAATAGAAGTTCCAGACCGTATAATCCGCATTATGCTCCCAGGTATGCGACAGTCCCGGTGAGAAACGGTCCTCCGCTGCATTGTAGACCACCAGAGTGCTGCATACCTGACCAATGATATAAGCTTCAAAAGCCGTATATACAAAGGCCGGGTCCAACCGCTCAAGCACCCTTCCTCTCATCATGCGCAGCACATCCTTGCCGGACGATGAGGCTGGAGCGCTGCGGAAGCCCATATGCCTGGTCAGCTCGGTCATCAGCCGGTCCCGAAGCAGATTGCCAGCCGCAGACGTCCGGATCAGCTCAATAGCCTCCTTGATCTTCCCCTTGCTGAGTAGGTCCCGGAAGCTCTCTTCCACCATATCATCCGTACTCCGATAAAAGGTCAGGGAAGACAAGTGCCCTCTTCCTCTTCCGGGCTTCCATGCGATTAGCTCCTGATCCTCCAGCTTCCGCAGAATAAATTTCACGTTGCGCGGTGTACAGCACAGCAGCTCAGACAGCTGTTCAATTGTAACCTGAACCGGGATTCCAGGGCTTTCCGGATTATTAAGCGCCTTCGCCAGCCTGAAGTAATGAGACTGTTCCATCTCTCTCTCCTCCTTATAAAAGGTGAAAACATTTCGTGTAAGATTTCACTTTTCCTTCCCCTTTTTAATATTAAAATTATATACTATACAACATGTCTGTTGACAATACCGCACTTGTAAGGAGAACATAATGAAACTGAAACTAAGGCAAGTTCATCCGCTGGCATGGACCATCATTATCGGAACCATGTTCGGCAGACTGGTTACCTCGATGAGTATCCCGTTTCTGTCCATCTATCTGACCCGAGTGCTTGGCGCGACTCCGACCCAGACCGGGATAACAATTGCCGCGAGTTCTCTGGCGGGCGTCTCCATTTCCTTCTATGGCGGCTATATCTCGGACATCATCGGACGCCAGAAAGTGATGCTGATCTCGATCTTCTGCTGGGCCGCCGTGTTCGTCGGCTTCGCAATGGCCGGACATTTATGGGTATTTCTGCTGGTCAATACGCTGAACGGCCTATGCCGCTCCGTGTTTGAGCCGACCTCGCGGGCTCTGCTGTCGGACATTACACCAAGCAGCCAGAAGCTGCTCGTCTTCAATCTCAGGTACGCAGCCGTCAATCTCGGCGTCGTCTTTGGGCCAATCATCGGTCTGCGGCTTGGCTCCGCCCAGTCGACCTTTCCGTTTCTGATCGCAGCGGCCGTGTATATCCTATATGGACTCGTGCTCATCATGCAGTTCTCGGTTCACGGCGGACAGCTTCCTTCCCGCTCGGCAGCTCAAAGCCCACGGCTCCGTGAAGCGCTGTCGGTAACCGGGCGCGACCGTGTCTTCTTGCCGATACTTATTGGTACGACTTTCTGTGTACTGGGATACGGTCACTTCAGCTCTACGCTCGCACAGTATCTGGCACTGAATACGCATTTTGCGAACGGCGGACAAGCCTTCTCCTATATGCTCTCACTAAATGCCGTCACCGTGCTCGTCGTCCAGTTTCCGATCGTTCGGACGTTTCGGAATTTCCCGCCTGTTATCCCGCTAATATTCGGCAACTTGTGCGTGTCGGCATCAATGCTCGTATTTGGTTCCGCAAACGGACTGCCGCTGCTGATGTTCGGCGTCGTACTTTTTACGATCGGGGAAGTTTTGCTCTTTACCATGATGGATATGCTCATCGACCGGGTTGCGAAGCCGGAATGGAAGGGAACCTACTTCGGCACGATCGGCTTCAACGGCATCGGCAGCGTCATCGCCCCGATCCTTGGAGGAATCCTGATCGATTTCTGGGGCGCGGATCACGGGCTTGCTATTTTCTTTCCGCTTGCTTTGACAACGGCTGCCGGTCTCCCGTTTCTCTTCACCGCGCATCGCCGCCTTACAGCAAGGGAGAGCGCTGCGGCCGCTCCTGTAGTTATAGAGAAGGAGAACGCAGTGTAGCAGTTTGTTTCGGGACGCCTCGGCGTCCTTTTTACATGTAAGCATTGGCTGCTTGTTGCTGAAAGGGATGGATTGGAGAGAATGATGCGAGAAGAGAGATGATTTTTAGATTCTATTGTGAATTTTTCATATGTTGAAATACGATCATTAATGAAGTGTTGGTATGAACCGACTCATTTTATGATCAGCCGATGATTCATTTGAGGTTTGTTTCGAGGATGATTGAACGGCTAACTTTAAGGATATTCTTAACAGTGGTTTACATAACATTTATTATGTTTGGTTATTGGGTTTGTCCCACTCACCTGCTCTATCCACGCAAGAGAGGCCACCCTCAGGGCGACCTCTCTTCGTTCTGTTATTCCTTTCAACCGTTCAGATATCTTCACATCACCGGCTCACCGCTGAACTTCTTCTCCGTATGGTTCAGGATATTGTCTTCAAGCACAGCGAACTTATCGCCATACTCGTTGATGATATGTCTCTCTCCCCAGGCACAAAGCGAGTCCAGAATCGGCTGAAGGCTCCAGCCGTATTCGCTGAGCTCATACTCCACTTTCGGCGGAACCTGGTTGTAGACGATCCGGTTCACAATGCCGTCGTCCTCCAGCTCTCGAAGCTGCTGGGTCAGCATCTTCTGTGTAATTGACGGCATTTGGCGTTTCAAATCGCTTGTGCGCATCTTTCCATGTGTAAGGTGACATAGGATCACGCACTTCCACTTACCCCCGATAATCTCAAGGGTTGCTTCCACGGGAATATTATATTTTTTCACGGCCATACGGCACGCCTCCATCTCTTCGGGATTTATAGGTACTTTTTAGTGCCTATGGTACTTTGAAGTACGTACTATTCAAAATTCACGGTTGCGTACATAATAACACATACCGGCCGGAGAATACCAGATAGGAGTGAGAATCCATGAAAGAGACAGCGAACCGCAATAGACTGGCACTGCTAGCGCTGGCCATCAGCGCGTTTGCCATCGGCACTACCGAATTTATCAGTGTGGGGCTGCTGCCCCTGATCGCTGAAGATTTTCATATATCCATTACCTTAACCGGATTAACCGTTACCTTATACGCACTCGGAGTAACCTTTGGGGCGCCTGTGCTTACCTCCCTTACGTCGGGAATTCCCCGTAAAATCTTGCTCCTCGGAATCATGATCGTCTTTGTGCTCGGCAATTCGGTCGCCGCTCTGTCCGGCGGAATCGCGATGCTGCTGATCGCGCGGGTTATTAGCGCCCTCTCGCACGGCGTCTTCATGTCTATCGGCTCTACGATTGCCGCTGATCTCGTGCCTGAAGACCGGCGGGCCAGCGCGATTGCCCTCATGTTCTCAGGCTTAACCGTCGCCACGATTACTGGCGTTCCGCTCGGCACCTTTATTGGCCAACAGTTCGGTTGGCGGGCTGCTTTTGCCGCTATTGTGCTGATCGGCATCATCGCGTTCATCGCCAATCTGATTCTTGTGCCCGCCAAGCTGAGAGGCGGCGTAAAGACTCCTGTGCGTGAACAAGTTAAATTGGTTACGAACGGTCCTTTGCTGCTCGCTTTTCTGATTACGGCGCTTGGCTATGGAGGAACCTTCGTCGTGTTCACCTACCTGTCGCCCCTGCTCCACGAGATTACCGGCTTCGCTACCTCGTCGGTTGCCCTGATTCTGCTGCTGTATGGCGTTGCGATTGCCATCGGCAATGTGATCGGCGGTCGCGCCGCCAACCGGAACCCGCTTACGGCCCTGCTTCGGATGTTCATTCTGCAGGCCGTCGTGCTGCTGATTCTTACCTTTACCGCACCATTTAAGGTTCCGGCCCTAATCACTATTTTCGGAATGGGACTGTTAGGCTTTATGAGTGTATCCGGTCTGCAGATCCATGTCGTTACACTGGCCGAACGCTACGTGCCCAAGGCTGTTGATGTGGCCTCTGCGGTTAACATTTCCGCGTTCAACGCGGGTATTGCACTGGGCGCTTTTCTCGGCGGCATTGTCGCCGATTCGCTCGGACTGATCCATACGGCATGGATCGGAGCTCTGATGGTAGTTGGCGCTGTCCTGCTTAACGTGTGGGCGCTTGCTCTGGAGAAGAAGGACCGGACCACAAGTCATGCGGCTGCCGGTTATGAGACGCCTGATCTAACATGTGCCGATTCCGCGCAATCCTAATTTAACTTTACTAACACAGGAGGATGAAACAATGATCACTAATATTCACAGCACAACGACGCTGCATAACGGAATTGAGATGCCTCGGATGGGACTGGGCGTTTTTCAAGTGGAGGAAGGCCGCGAACTGATCGAAGCCGTGAAGTCGGCAATCAAAAACGGATACCGGAGCATTGATACCGCTGCTGTATATGCGAATGAATCCGGCGTGGGTCAGGGCATTCGCGAAGCGCTTGAGGCAGGCGGGCTGTCCCGTGAGGATCTGTTCGTCACCTCCAAAGTATGGAATGCCGATCTGGGATATGAGGAGACGCTATCGGCTTATGACGCAAGTCTGGAACGGCTCGGCTTAGAGTACCTCGATTTGTACTTGATTCACTGGCCTGTGGCCGGGAAGTATAAGGATGCCTGGCGCGCGCTGGAGAAGCTGTACCGTGAGGGTCGCGTCCGGGCGATCGGGGTGAGCAATTTCCAGGTTTACCATCTGGAGGATCTGCTGGCGGATGCTGAAGTGAAACCTATGGTTAACCAGGTCGAATTCCATCCTTACTTGACGCAAACGGAGCTCCTGCGCTACACAAGGGAGCAGTGCATTCAGTTGGAGGCCTGGGCGCCTCTCATGCAAGGCGGATTGCTGGAACAGCCGGTTCTGAAAGAAATCGCCAGTGCGTACGGCAAAACCGTGCCCCAAATTATTCTGCGCTGGGACCTTCAGCATGGCGTCATTACTATTCCTAAATCGACGAAGGAGCATCGCATTGCCGAGAATGCCTCCGTGTTCGATTTTGAACTGAGCCTCGAGGATATGGCACGAATCGACGCGCTTAACCAGGACCTTCGTGTCGGTCCCGACCCGGATAACTTTGATTTTTGATTGTTGTAGAGTCTGCAGAGAGCTTAACATAACAGACAAGACGCGTCTTAGTGACCTTTTGGTGACTAAGGGCGTCTTGCTCATTTGCTTATAGTTCTTTGCAAGGAGTCTATTCTGAATTTTTCATATGGTGAAATTGATCATTCGTCTTTTTCGTGTAACCGCAAAGTGAACAAGAATCAAGGCATGGAGAATCGATGACCACATAGAATCAATGACGCACAGAAAGCATGTCACCCTCCATTAGTTTACATAATATATATTATGACCACTTGTCGTTCGCTTCATTTTGCTTCGCGCCGGATCTTCCGCTCCCGCTGCGCGCTTATTCTGTCCACCCGCTTAAAGAAAATCCGCAGAATCGGAGGAACAGCCAGGAAGATAAAGAACGTCCGAAACACCTGATAGCCCGCAACCATGGACAAATCAGCGTTCACTTCATGCGCGATCAGACTCATTTGATCCATGCCGCCCGGGGCAAGGCTGAGCAATGCGGTTGCATGAGACGCTCCGGCTCTTGATGTTAGCAGCGTGCTTAATCCCCAAGCCCCGGCGATCAGCAATACACTGCTTCCAAGCGCCAACGCAAGGGTCCGCACTTTATGCTCCAGGCTGGCAGGTTTGAGCAGAAGTCCGACATAAGTTCCGATCGTCAGCTGCGCCGCAGCCAGAAGTACCTGCGGAAGTGCCGGACCGGATAATCCGCATAGCTGCAAAATCGCAGTTGCGATAGCGGGTCCAAGCAGGTATGGAGTCGGAAACTTGATCTTCGCTCCCAGAATCGCTGCTGCAATGCTTACCGGGATGAACAGCAAAATATTAGGATACAGCCCCGACCAGGCGGCCTGAGCCGCTGCCCTCGTCACATCCGCTGCCGAAGAGCCGCCGCTGACTCCGCCAAGTGGCCCGAAGACCAGGATGGGCACCGTTATGATAATCATCATCAGACGGATAACCTGGGTTACGGTCACAATTGTAATATCGATGCCTTTCGTCTCCTCCGCCAAAACAATCATCTGCGTAAGACCGCCGGGAATGCTTCCAAGCAGCATCGTCCTATAATCGATTCCGGAGATTTTGGCAACAGCTGCCGCAATGAGCGCGCACCACAAGATCAGCATGGGAGTCATGAACAGCATACTTGGAAGTCCTCGTGACATCTCTTTTAGCGCCGGGGCGGTCATGGCCAGTCCAATTGTGTAACCGACGACGATCATCCCCGCGTTTCTGGGCAGAGATGGCCATGCATAGCATCCTTTTGCAACATTTGAACCGATCAATGACGCAAGCATAGGCCCCAGAAGCCACGGCAGCGGAAGCTTGAAGACTTGAAAAATCAGGCCGCCCAGCACAGCGGTAACCAGCGTAATTCCGTACCTTGCCTTGGGGTTCAGCAGTCTCCCCGCACTTTCCTTCTCCATTTCCATTCCAGCTTTCTATCTCTGTTTAGTACTCCATTAGAACAATTCCCTGATAGTCAGTCACATTCTCTTTCGTGAAATTCAACTCTTGCACGCGATGCACCGGCAGTCCGGAATCTTGGATAAAAGGCTCTACTCTGTGAAAAAGCACTTTGCCAGCAAACCCAAGCGCTTCAGTCCTGTAATGCATAGGTATGGCTATCTGTGGCTTGATTAGTCGAACGGTTTCCGCCCCATGTGCCCCGTCCAACGTCCGCGTGCCTCCAACCGGCACAAACAAAACATCGATTTTACCAATTTGCTCAAGTTGTTCGGCCGTTGGAAGATGACCAAGATCGCCGAGATGGCACAGCCGCAACCCGTCTATTTCAAAGACAAACACAGTGTTCTCTCCCCGCTTCTTCCCTCCAACATTGTCGTGAAAGGTTGAAATGCCGTATATGACAGCATGCTCCAGCTCATATTGTCTAGGCTCATTGACAAGCACATAGCCTCCTTCAACAACCTGGACATGATTATGATCGCGGTGATCATGCGTTACGGCAACAATATCCGCTTGAAGCGACGGCATGCGGTAGCCCAGAAATTTACCATACGGATCAATCAGCACCTTGCCTCCGGACTCCGATGTTAACAGAAACGACGAGTGGCCATACCATTTGACAATCATTCTATTCTCCCTTTCTTTGCCGAGTCACTTGTTTCATCTGCTTGTCACATTAATGTGCAAAGAATAGCACCATTTATCCTGAAAAAAATCGGCTTCTGTCAATAAGGGACCTCCATCTCCACCATATCCGCCAACGTATATGACTCCAGAACCCGCGTGACCTGAACCTGGATATCCGACATGATTTTATCGAATGAGCCGCGTACCCGGCTTCCGAACAAGCTGTTGCCTGTCGTCTCCAGCATCCCGTCCCACAACGGTTCTTCTTCATGGACGGAATGGTATACCTCGGCCAAGGTAATGGAGGAAGGCTGTTTCGCCAGACGATAACCACCGCCTCTGCCTTGCTTCACTTCAATAATCCCGGCCTCGGTCAAGCGTGCCATAATCTTTCGAAGCGCCGTCGGTTCGCAGGAAATCCTATCGGCCATCTCGATGCTCGACACCCACTTTCTGTACGTAGCCAGCAGGATCAGGGCCTGGAGACCATACCCGAATCGTTTGACTTGAGCCATCCGAATTCCCAGCTCCCTGCTTCGTATTTAATGTGCAAATCTTAGCACATTATTCGGTGTTCCACAATCTGTAATCGATGTTCTACCCATTATGAAGCTCCGATGCAAACTGCTTGATACGTTCTTCGAACAGTCCGCCGCTTTCTCCACTCTTGCCGCTGACAACTCGCAGGACCAGCTTTTCTGCCCACGACAGTTCTCTTGGAGTAATCCTGTCGCCGAGTACCGCACATGCCGATGCACGATTCACAAGTTCCTTGGGAAAGGCTTGTTCAAGCTCTGTCTGCGCTTTATCCCCGCCTGCTGCGGCACAGATGTACAGTCCGATTGTTTTTGCCGAAAGCACCTGCTGTTTCTCGCGGTTCATATAGGCCGTCAGCTGCTTTTGAACTTGCCCGTAATAGATGGAGCCTCCCAAAACCACCAGATCAAATCGACGTAAATCGGAAGGTGTTGCCACCATCAGATTGACCATTTCCGTTCCAGGCCCCAGCTCTTTCTGTAGAGCTTTGGCCACTTCTTCGGCGCATCCATGCTTGGATGTGTATAAAATAATAGCGTTCATTTGACCGCTTCCTTTCCATGATCTGCTTGCCTGTTTTAAACGTTGTTAATATTTTGATCACTGTTCAGTATATGGGGTTATGGAATTTCGGGCAGTGATGATTTTTACTATTAATAAAGCACAAAAAACCACTGCTGATATTCAGCAGTGGTTCATGTGCTTGGCAGCTTCCTACTCTCCCAGGACCCTTCGGTCCAAGTACCATCGGCGCTGGAGGGCTTAACGGTCGTGTTCGGGATGGGTACGCGTGGAACCCCTCCGCCATCGCCACCAAACGGGTTTTTTCCGGTCTCCTTACTTCCCAGAATCACTTCAGGAAAATAACCGACTACAGAAAAGACATGCAGCTTAGGTTCAGGTTTCAGCATCGCCAAATGCTGAAAGCAATTCGTCGCCTCAATCAGCCGCGTGGACTGGTGAAGCTTGAGTCTTGCTCNTGGATCGAAACGAAAATTTGCGTCTTAGCCCTTACTCGGTGTCTCGGGGTCCCCGAAAAGTACTCGGTGTACTCTTCGAAGCCTCCGCTTCACTTTTTGAGGTATGCTTATGGGTCCCCCGCAAAGTACTCGGAATCAGCTTCGTCAGCGTCTTCTTCACTTTGTAGGGAGATTTTTGGATAAGCCCTCGACCGATTAGTACTGGTCAGCTCCATGCATTGCTGCACTTCCACCCCCAGCCTATCAACCTC
>NZ_JAHCMB010000061.1 GCF_019904155.1 Paenibacillus sinensis | reverse complement strand
TTTTAATTTTTGGTGCAGGTGTTATAGGGAGCATATACGCAATTAAATTCATTGAAGCAGGGCTTGACGTTACTATGTTAGCACGTTCTAATCGATTTCATTCATTGAAAGAAAATGGACTTAAATATAAGAAAAAGGATAAGGTCAAATCTATAAAAGTAAATGTCATTGATAAGCTTGAAAATGATGATGTTTATGATTATATTTTCGTTACCGTCCGTTATGATCGATCCGAATCAGCGTTGTTGGCGCTAAAAGACAATCAAAGTCAAAATATTGTTACAANAATAATTCAATTGGATTTTCTTCATGGCTGGATATTGTAGGGGATAGACTGTTACCAGCCTTCCCCGGCGTTGGCGGACAGATTAAAGATGGAATATTGGAGGCTAGATTTCCGCCAAAGATTCTGGTGGCTACTACGTTTGGAGAAATTAGCGGTGTAGTGACCGAACGTGTAGAAAACCTCGCCCAATTATTTAAAACAGCAAAGCTCCCCTACAAAATGAATAAGGATATGAAAGCGTATCTGATCACACATTCAGTAGCGGACATTGCCTTGCTTGGCGTTTTGCATGCTGACGATAAGATCATTGATGCACAAACAGCCAGAACCAGAAAAACGGCACATAAAATAACAGTTATTTTAAAAGCGTATTTAAGGGCAATACAAAAAGCCGGCGTTGCTATTGATCCACCTAACCTTAAAATGGTGATTAAATTACCAAACTTGATTTTGGATTTGTTCTTTATGCTATGGCTGCGGACTAAGATGGTGAAGGACATGATGTTACCGGATTATGCGATAAATGCAAACAACGAAATTGTACAGCTAAATAATGATTTGTTAAAATTTTTAAGTCAAAATGACATTGATATGGGAGTACATGCCTCCGACTCTCGAATCGAATGACACATCAACGGGATTTAAACTTCGACTTTTCTAATCTGCTCTGTTCACGCATAGCCTGCATCTGTCTGGCATGTCTTGCTTCACGGCGGCTTTCTCTCGCTTTGAGTTGGCCGAGCATAATGAGCAGCCCCAGGATGCCGAGCACATAAGAAACAATATGATTCACTTCATTCCACAGGTTTGCAGCAGTCAGAAACAATACCGCCCCAATGATTGTGGCAACAATCCGTCCTGTATTCTTATTTTGCGTATCTATTAATTTTTTCTCAAAGGAGCTCGATAACTTTACCCGTAAATTTCCGCCATCCATTTTATCGACTACAGAAATAAATTTCTTTGTCGTAGGAATGATTCCTTTTAGAAGATTCTTGCCTTCATTGACAACAGTGGAGACGGCACTTCCTCGCAGATCGCCACGCATAACCTCTTCGACGTAAGGCTTAGCGGTCCCAATCAAATCAAGCTCAGGGTCCAGTCCTAGACAAAGTCCATAAACCGTGACCATTGCTTTTCCCAAAAATGTGGTGTTTGCAGGTAACTGAAAGGGCTGAGAATAGAGGAAATGACGTAACTCTTCCGAATTGTCACCTGACGTCACAAAACTCAGGTCAAACGTATCACCGTTAATTTGTTCGAATAATAACGTAAGATTCCTTGAAAACACCTCTAAGTCTACATTCCGTCTTAAAAAACTCAAACGATTAAGGGCATCAATTGCGCCGTGAGCATCCTTTAAATACACAGCCATTACAAGTGCTATCATCTGCGCCTTCATATCATCACCAATTCGTCCGACCATCCCAAAATCGATTAATGCTATTGTGCCGTCAGGCTGCACGAGGACATTTCCCGGGTGCGGGTCTGCGTGAAAGAAACCTTCCACCAGAATCTGCTCTATGAAAATTTCCAGCAATGCCTTCGCTAATTTAGTCCGATCAACGCCCCAAGCATCAAGCTTGGCAAAATCGTTGATTTTTACGCCCTCCAAAAACTCCATGGTTAAAACTTTTGAAGTTGTATAGGACCAATGAATGCCTGGAACAACGATATCATCCCGATGGATCATCTGCATCTGAAATTCTTCAGCATTTCGTCCCTCTTTTTGATAATCGAGCTCTGCCATAACGGTTTCGTAGAACTCATCATACACGGCATCGAGGTCCATGAAGTCTGCAATCTTCGTCTGGCGCTTCAATAATCGAATAGCAACTTGTATGGATTTCCAATCAATGGCGATAATGTCCTCGACCCCGGGACGCATCACTTTCACTGCGACTTCTTCACCTGTTCGCAAGGTCGCCCGATGTACCTGTCCCAAGGAAGCCGCAGCGATAGGAGTTGCACTAAACTCGGCAAAAATCTCGTTAATGGATGCGCTGAGTTCACTCTCCAGCCTATGTTTGATCTCGGTAAAATCCACTGACGCTACGGAATCCTGCAGCTTGGACAATTCATCAATGACTTCCTTCGGCAAAATATCCACTTGCGCACTCACATGCTGACCCAGCTTAATAATTAATCCGCCCATATCCATTGCAGTCTGCGTAAAATAAGCTGCCTGTTTTCGATATAATGCTTTTGTTCTGGCTTCCAAGCGCCGTCTCGGAATAAAATGCTTTTGCCTGCCCAGCCACCAGAAATCCCAAGCAAACTTAAAAATCATTCGCATGGTTCTTCTGAATCTGACATCCTTCATCAATTGAAAGAATTCGCTCATCCTTGCTGCATCCTTAATCTCTCCTTATGATGTACAATCTGCACAATAGTATGTTATTTCATACTAATCATATTTTCAAGGAAGCTCATTTTTCATGCGTAGGAATCAGCAGGAGATCACATCGTAACTCCGAATTGTTAACGTATAAAGTGCACATAAGGAGATGAACCTATGGCCGAGAACAAATTACTAAGAATGGACAATGTCGGCATCGTTGTAGAATCCCTTAATGACGCAATCTCTTTCTTTGAGGAGATTGGATTGAAGCTCGAAGGGCGGGCAGTTGTCGAAGGTGAATGGGCTGGTCGCGTAACCGGACTGGGTTCTCAGAACGTAGAGATTGCTATGATGGTTACCCCGGATGGCCACAGCCGGCTTGAACTTTCGCGATTTGTCGACCCACCTACGATATCAGATCACCGGACTGCTCCTGTGAACGCCCTCGGTTATCTGCGTGTGATGTTCGCTGTTGAAGACATTGACGAAATGGTATCCAGACTCATTAAGCACGGTGCTCAGCTCGTTGGCGAAGTGGTTCAGTACGAGGACTCGTACCGGCTCTGCTACATTCGTGGAACCGAAGGACTGCTAATCGGTTTAGCGGAACAACTCGGCGAAACCACATAGACCACTTAATTTGCCGTCTTATTGACAAAATCAATCTCATTTCTGATCCCTTTATGGGCGTCATTCCACAGGCCCTTTGTCAGGCGAATGCGCAGCAGGCATGTGTTAGGGTCTTCGTCGTTATTGGCTTCGTAATACCACTCGGCGAATATGGTACGCAGCTTTGTCATCATCTCCGCGTTTTTCTCGTCACATACCCAGCCCAGGTTTTCACCGATACCATCGGCCGTAAAGTTTTCGACGATGATACAAACGGCGACTTCGGGGTTTTGGGCGATCTGCTGCATCTTGCCTGTGGTCGCGTAAGTGACGGTGTAGAACGCGCCGTCCTCATAGTAGGCGTCCACAATGCGGGCGGCGGGACGGCTTTTGCCATTGGCTCCTGGTTCCAGCGCGATGGTGGACAGAGAGATCAGGCCGTCCTTGTTACCCACTTGTTCTTCCAGCAGCTTCATGGCTTCGTCGTACTTGCTCACTATATTACCTCCTAAAGTGTCATAAGGCATACATGATTAAGCTTATCATTGTAAAATCTTGGTGCATGTGAAGAATAATACGATAAAATAATAAAGCGCTATCATAATCCTGCGCCATAGCAATCACCTATCAAATCTTATAGTTAAATACTTCATTTACGCCAGTGTACCGGACAAATGCGAGGGATATAATAGCGATATAACAAGGAGGGAGAACACAATGCCTGTTGAACGCTTTCATATTCATGTTTCTGATGAGATCCTTGACGATCTGAAATATAGACTGCATCACACTCGTTGGCCGGATCAAATAGAAGACGCGGGGTGGGAAAGAGGCACCGAATTAAGTTATTTAAAGTCGCTCGTTGCGTATTGGAAGGACCATTATGATTGGCGCGTCCAAGAAGCCAGGTTGAACCGCTTGTCCCAATTTTGCTGCAATATCGACGGCATAGACGTACACTTCGTACATGAGCGTGGTAAAGGACCCAATCCTCTTCCCATCATTCTTACCCATGGATGGCCCGACAGTTATCTTCGTTATGAAAAGATCATCCCCCTGCTTACGGATCCAGCCAGCCACGGTGGTAACCCTGAGGACTCTTTTGATGTAATTGTTCCTTCATTGCCTGGCTTTGGGTTTTCTGGCCATCCCAAACATTCTGGCGTCAACAATTTTCACGTCTCGGAAATGTGGGCTAAGCTAATGACAGAAGAATTAGGCTACAATAAATTTGCTGCTGCAGGCGGGGATATTGGGTCTGGTGTTACAAGATATCTGGCATCAAACCATCCCGAACTGTTATGTGGAATCCACCTGACCGACGTCGGCATTATAAGAAATCTCATGACTTCATCTGATCAGGCAGAGCTTTCGGGAGAAGAATTGCGATACAAGAACAACGCTTCGGAATGGATTGCGCAGGAAGGAGGCTATATGTCCCTTCAATCGACACGCCCGCAAACCTTAGCCTATGGACTTACCGATTCACCGGCAGGTTTGGCTGGCTGGATCATTGAAAAATATCGTTCATGGAGCGATTGTCAGGGTAACCTCCAGGATAGATTCAGCGAGGATGAACTAATCACCCACATTATGTTGTACTGGGTTACGGGCACGATAGGTTCATCAACACGGATGTATTATGAAAATTCTCATTCTTTACCTCCATTGGGCTATATCGAAGTACCGACAGGCATCGCTCTATTCCCGGCAGACATCTTATTGCCACCTAAGGAATGGGCTGTGAGCAACCTAAATGTAACTCGCTGGACTTCGCTACCCCGTGGAGGACATTTTACCGCTATGGAAGAACCCGAGCTTCTGGCTCAGGATATTCGTGCCTTCTACAAGCAGTTTAGGGTGAACAATAATCACTGATATTCAGCAATACAACAACACGGTGAACCGTATCATAAGTAGGGGCAAGTTTTTTTTGCGAAATTTTTACGGGCATGGATTTTAATTACGGAGATATAAAGTTGGGTATAATGTTATGATGTAGTAAGCTCAGAGTACGAGCACAGTATACAACTAATCCAGGCAAAGGAAGTAAACTATTATGATCAATATCATCATTCCCACCCCAAATGTCACCATTACCAAACAGGTTAATCCTCAGGAAAGTAACATTTATAGCTTCACCGAATTTCACCTGATCACTAGAGAGTTAGGTGGGATTTTCATGTTCTACAACGATAAAGACGAATTGTTGTTCGTCGGAAAAGCTAGAAAGCTAAGACCGAGAATAAGAAAACATTTTGAGGATTCCGTATCTCCGATCAGAATGCATAGGGACGAAGTAACGAAAATCGAAGTTTGTATCGTTGAAGATCCTGTCCACAGAGAAATTTATGAAACGTATATCATTAATGAGGGCAAGGCCAAATATAACGAAGACAAAGTATTTTTCAGACAGGCCTAAATGACAAGCAATCATAATCAACGTTTCCGTTTTAGTGAAGCACCGATCTGGAAAGTCCAACGACAATATTATGAAGAGAAGGGAACGAAGGCTTGGAATAATGACCAAGTTCCCCAATATATAACGAGTAATCCCATGATCGCTGCTGCATATGCAGACATGATTTTTGGGTTTCTTAAAGATCGAGTGAATAGGGGTAATGACTCTGAGCCAGTGTATATTGTGGAGCTTGGAGCAGGAGCGGGACGTCTTGCTTTCCATTTGTTAAACGAACTGTGTCAGTTAATAGAATACACCGGGATCTCGCTGCCTTCGTTCCGCTATATCATGACGGATTTAGCAATGAACAATGTGATGGCATGGAAGGGGCATCCCGCGTTTCAAAAGTTTATTGCCGAAGGATTATTGGACTTTGCGCAATTTGATGCTGTACATGATTCCGTGCTGAACCTCATTGTATCAGGCACAACGATTAGTGAAGGAGATTTAAAACAACCGTTAATCCTTGTTGCCAACTACTTCTTCGATAGCATACCGCAAGATTTGATTTACATTGGCGATGGGAAAGTTTATGAAACGGATGTTTATGTTGAACAGTCCGAAGATCATGATTCACTTAAACCCGCAGAATGGTTAGATCAAATCACTTTACGCTATGAGCATCGACGAGCATCCGAGTACGAACAAGAAACCTATCCTTACCGCAATGTAATTTCCATTTATCAGGAACAGCTAGAAGACTCGCATATTTTATTTCCTACTGCTGGTATCGCTTGTTTAGAGCATTTGAATCGGTTATCCCAGTCGGGATTTCTATTGATAACAGCAGACAAAGGAGATCACTTGCTGGATAGCTGGAAGTTTGCAGAACCACCCGAGTTGATCTTACATGGAAGCTTTTCCTTAACGGCAAACTACCATGCGATTAAGTATGTCTATGAACAAAAAGGAGCTGCGTCGTTATTCTCTCCGCATCATTATAAAAATATTAATGTAGGCTGTATTCTCCATCTGGATAAGCCAATTGATTATCACAACCTGCGATTGGCTTACCGTCGTTGTATTGAACGCTTTGGTCCTGATGATTTTTTTAGTATGAAATGCTGGGTGGATCGCAACCTAGACAGCATGGGGTTGGAACAAATCTTAAGTTTTTGGCGTTTGAGCGGCTATGATGCGGAATTTTTCATTCAGAGCACGACGCGGATTTCCAGCCTGCTGCTAGAATCCAATGAAGAAGAAAAGCAGGATTTGCTTAGAGGTGTTGAACTGATGTGGTCATCGTACTACGTCATGGAGCAGCGATACGATCTGACGCTCGATATCGGATTGATACTATTCGAGATGGACATGTACGAACGCTCCAAATATTATTTAGAGATTACGGTACACGAAGAGCAGGATGAGATCGTATCAACTGTATTTTATTGTCTAGCCATTTGCTGTTTCGAGTTAGACTTAGTTGAAGATGCAAAGATGTACTTACAAAGGTTGTTGGAACTTGAGCCAGAACACGAAGAGGCATTAGCGTTGATGAGCTACTGATCCGGGTAAAGCCAAACGGAGTCGATTTTTGGAATTTGGATCCCAGCTAGAAGAAAGGCACAATTCGAATTACGGGCTGCCATCTTGGTGGCCTTTTTTATAGTGGAGAACACTTGCCGTTACAGACAGCGCGGTGAACGGTACCACTAATCAGCACAAAAAAACAGCGGCAGCCGAAGACACCCCGTCTTGGTTGCCGCTGTTTGATTTTTGCCAGGAACGACATGCCTACAGGGGGACTTCGATCTGTCTCCGCTCTTTGAAATACACCCAGGACGTGAAGCCGATCTCCTTAAGCCGGGCGGCAACCTGCTCAAGCTCATCCCCGACGCGTGAAGGCTTGTGCGCATCCGAGCCGAAGGTAACCGGCACGCCGTACCGCAGCGCCCGCTCCAGAATATCGTCGGCCGGGTACCATCCACCGCTCAGCTTGGTTTTGCCGGATGTATTGATTTCGATGGCAACGCCGGAGTCTCCGACGATCTTCAGGCATTCGTCCAGCGGAGCTGGGGCGGGGATATCGGAGAAGCCGGGATAGTTGCCCTTCATGGCGTCGATATGGCCCAGAATCTGGAACATGCCGCTGCGGGCGGATTCCCCGATCAGACGATAGTATTCGGTCTTGACGGCGATTTGTTCCTTGGTCCCGAGATGCTTCCATCGGTTCTTGTTAAAAATGCTGACCCCGCCCGTGCTGTGCACCGACCCGATAATATAATCGAACGGATAGGAGCTCAGCACTTGGCGGTAGGCTTCCACATGCTCGGGGAAAAAGTCGGATTCAATGCCAAGCAGAACGTCGATAACCCCGTCATATTCCTTCTTCAGCGACAAGACCTCTTCCACATAATTCGCGAATTCCGATTTCGCCATGGCAATATGGGGAAAAGCACGGTCTTCCGGATGTCCGAAGTACGGCGTGTGATCCGAAATGCCTATGACTTTAAGGCCTCTTTGGATGCCGGCTTCAATATAATCCCGGATGTTTCCGTCAGCGTGGCCGCAGCGGAAATGATGGGTGTGCAGGTCGAATTTCATATTTATGCATCTCCTTTTGGCCAGAATGGGTTGACTGTCAGAGTGTTATTCCGAACCGAGAAAATGAGTCTCCGGCATCCCCTTCAAGTCGCTCAGGAACTGCCTCATCGCCGATCCTACATATTTGCCCGATTTGGTTATGACTCCGACGGGATGCGTAACTTCAAGCTCCATGATCGGGATAATCTTGAGCGCTCCGGTGCGGACTTCTGCCGCCACGGACTGTTTGGAGATGATACCTGCCCCCAGATCAAGCTCCACCATCCGTTTGACCTCCTCGCTGCTCGTCAGCTCCATGATCACATGGCTCTGGATGCCGTGCTTCGCAAAGATTTCCTCGGCGAACATGCGGCCTACAGTATCGGGAGAGAGCAGAATAAGCGGCGTCTGGCCGAGAACCTCGACTCTGGACATACCGGTCTGCGCCGCCAGCGGATGTCTCGGAGAGACGACAAGCTCGAAGGTATCGTAGTAGAGAACCGAGGTTGTCATTCCCGGGCTGTTGCCAATCAGATACCCGATGCCTACGTCGACAAGGCCGTTCTCGACATGCTGGTAGATCTGTGTGGAGGACATGGACTGGATCGATGTCTTGATAAGGGGAAATTGGTCCTGGAAATAGGAAAGAATGCGCGGCAGAATCTGTATGGCGATGGATGTTGTCGTACCGAGTATAATATGCCCCTGCGGCGTTTCGTCCAGATCGGCAAGCCTGTGCTTGAGATCGTCGACAATGTTGACGATTTGCTCCGCATGGGCAAGGAATACCTTGCCTTTATCCGTCAGCGTGACCGGCTGGTTACGGTCCACCAGCTGGGTCTTGAACTCCTCTTCAAGGCTCTTGATTTGCGCTGAGACCGCTGGCTGGGTTAGATTCAGTAGTTCTCCCGCCTTGCGGAAGCTCATCGTCTTGGAAATCATGATTAGCGTCTCCAGTTGGCTGATGTTCATGCGGATGCCCCCTTTTGCCAACCTGTGTTGACCTGTATTTATGTATATATCTTACGCCATATGTCGGCATTTGATTAAATTATAGGAGATTAAGGAGAACAGGGCAATGACGCCGCTCACCCCGCAAATTAATTATGACCAGAGGCCTTAATTTTTGGTGAATTTTGCCGATAAATGAGATATAATATGGTTTATTGGACATGGGACTTTGGTAACATGAAATCAAACCGGAAAAGGGGGACACAGCACTAGTATGAAGGCGGAAGTCATAAATCCATTTTTGGAGTCTGCGCGTGTCGTTATTGAACAGGTGATTCAAGTGTCGCCGTCTACCGGGAATCTGGGAATCAAAGAGATTGAACTGATCGATAATCATATATGGATTAAAGTCGGGATGACAGGGCAGCTTAGCGGCGATATCGTCTTCGGCATTGCGGAACAAGTGGCGCTGCGCATGGTGTCTGCAATGATGGGCGGCTATCCGATTGCCGAAATGGATGAAATGGGGCAGAGCGCCATATCCGAGCTTGGGAACATGATCAGCGGCAACGCAAGCACCATTCTCTCTAGCCAGGGAGTGGCTGTGGATATTACGCCGCCGCAGGTGATGAAGTCGGAGAATCTGGTGGCTTTCCTCCCGCGCAAGGCGCTAAGCATTCCCCTGCTGATGGACGGCATCGGCGAACTGGATATTCAGGTGATGATCTCTTAATATGGTTGATAGGAATATCATCCTATAAGAGACAGGAGCTGAAAGCTCGCAATGGAGCTTAAAGGTAAGATCGCAGTCATTACCGGCGCTTCGAGCGGCATCGGTGCACTGACCGCGCAGCTGCTCGGCCGGCGGGGAGCTGTTCCGGTTCTTCTGGCGCGTTCGGAGGAGAAGCTGAAAGAAGCGGCGGCCGGAATAACGGGGCCCTACGGCCTCCATGTATGCGATGTCAGCCAATCCCGCGATGTGGAGGACACATTCGCGAAGATTTATGAGAAGTACGGCACAATCGATATCCTGCTCAACAATGCCGGTTACGGCAAGTTCGAGGATTTCACCGGGATGCCGGTTCAGGAATTTGACGACATGATGAACGTCAATTATATGGGCGTTGTCCGCTGTACGAAGGCGGTCGTGCCGCATATGCTGGAGCGCCGCAGCGGCCATATCGTCAACGTCGCTTCGATGGCCGGCAAGATCGGCACTTCGCGTTCCGCAGCCTACAGCGCGTCGAAGCATGCGGTGATCGGATTCACCAATGCGCTGAGGCAGGAGCTGCGCCACAGTGGAATTGTCATCTCTTCAGTCAATCCGGGACCGATTGAGACGAATTTCTTCAAGGTTGCCGACCCCTCGGGCAGCTATGTGAAGAATGTAGGCAGCTTCATGATGCCGGCCCAGTATGTGTCTGAACGGATCATCAAGCTGATGGAGAAGGGCAAGGAAGAATTGGACCTGCCCCGCCTGGCGGCGATCGGCATCCGTCTATATGGTCTGGCTCCGCGTCTGGCCGATAGACTGACCTACAATATGCTGAACCGGAAATAGACATCAGCCTTCTTATCAGGCATCAGGCCTTCCATTTGGTGGATAGGCCTTTTTGGCATATAATGAAGGAATAACTACAGTGAAAAGGATGAATATCCCTATGAATAAAGCTTCTTTTGCGGCAATCGGCATCCAGGAGGATCTGGCGGCCCGTCTGTCGGAATTCGGCATCACCGAGCCATCCGAGGTGCAGGCCGAGACCATTCCGCTCCTGCTCGAAGGACGTGATGTGCTCGCGGTCTCCCAGACCGGCACCGGTAAGACGCTGGCTTATCTCCTGCCCCTGCTTCAGGGAATCGACCCGGAGCGCCGGGCGGTGCAGAAGCTGGTGCTCGCTCCCACGCAGGAGCTGGCGATGCAGATTATACGTGAGGCGGAGCGCTATGGCGAGGGTCGCGGCATCCGCGCGATGGGGCTGATCGGCGGCGCCGCAATCGGCCGGCAGGTCGAACGGCTGCGGGAGCATCCGCAGCTGGTTGCCGGAACGCCGGGGCGCGTTCTGGAGCTGATCGGACTGCGCAAGCTGAAGATGCATGAGGTAAGCACCATCGTGATCGACGAGGCCGACCAGCTCTTCAAGGTCGGCGGAGCGGGCGAAGCCGAGAAGATTATCGCGAGCGCCCTGCGCAGCCGGCAGCTGGCGATGCTGTCGGCCACTGTCGGACCGGAGACGCGGGCGCTGGCGTCCAAGGTCATGAGGGACCCGGCCGAGATCGGCATCGACCCGGAAGCGAAGACCGCGCGGACGCTGGAGCATCTCTATATTGTCTCCGAGGAGCGGGACAAGGTCGATGTGCTGCGGCGGGTGCTGCGGCATTACAATGCGCCTCGGGCTATTGTATTCGCCAATACGGCGGAGGTGATCGCCGAGGTCGAAGCGAAGCTGAACTACCTCGGGATTACCGCCGGTGCGCTGTACGGCGACGCCGACAAGGTGACGCGCAGCACCGTGCTGGGCCGTTTCCGCGAGGGCAAGTTCCGCGTGCTCGTGGCGAGCGACGTGGCGGCGCGGGGCCTTGACATCGAGAACCTCACCCTCGTCGTGAGCTTCGATCCGGCCTTCGACGCGGAGCATTATGTGCATCGCGCGGGCCGCACAGGCCGCATGGGCCGCAGCGGCCTGTCGGTGTCGATCGTCACGGCGCAGCAGACGTTCATCATGCGCAAGTTCGCCCGCGAGCTCGGCATCGAGGTCGCCGAACGCGCGCTGTACGGCGGCAAGATTCTGCCGCCGGAGGAGCTGCGCGGCGGCGCCGGGCCACGCCCCGGCAAGCCGCGCAGCGCGGGGCCGGCGGTACGGACCGCCGGCATCTCTTCCCGCGCCGCCGCCGGAACGGGCGGCGCATCGGCACGGCCGGCCGGACGCGAAGCCGGCGGCCAGCGGCGGGAGCCGGGCGCCAGAGACGCGGCGTCCGGAGCGAGAACGGCCCCGGGCGGGCGCGGGGCCAAGGCTGCTCCGGCGCCGGGCAAGGCGGCCCGGAGCGCGGAGCGCGAGCGCAACCGCAAGAATAAGGGAGCGCCGAAATGGCTGAAGGACAAACGGTCGGGAGGTGACGGCCAATGAGCGAAGCTCCCGTCCTTCAGATTTCCGGGCTGACCGGCGGCTACAGCCTGAACAAGCCGGTGCTGCATGATATTTCCCTCCGGGTTAAGCCGGGGGAAATGGTCGGGCTGATCGGCCTGAACGGTGCAGGCAAGAGCACGACGATGAAGCATATACTCGGTCTGATGACGCCGCATAAGGGCGAAATCGCCGTTCAGGGGAAGAAGCGTGAGCAGGACCCGGAGGCGTATCACGGCGCCTTGTCCTTTGTCCCGGAATCCCCGCTTCTGTATGAGGAAATGACCGTCCGGGAACATGTGGAGTTCACCGCGAGGTCATACGGCGTGAACCGCGCCGACTATGAAACGCGCAGCAAGCGGCTCTCGGAGCTGTTCCGCATGGAAGACAAGATGGATACGCTGTCCGGGCATTTGTCCAAGGGCATGAAGCAGAAGGTGATGATCATGTGCGCGTTCGTGGCGAGCCCTGCGCTTTATGTCATCGACGAGCCTTTTCTGGGGCTTGATCCGCTGGGCATCCGCTCGCTGCTCGATTTCATGCTGGAAATCCGGAATTCAGGGGCATCCATTCTGCTCAGCTCTCATATTTTGTCCACCATCGAGAATTATTGCGACCGGTTTATCGTGCTGCACCAGGGCAGGGTGATCGCCGAGGGCACCCTCGCAGATATCGGAGCAGCCGCCGGCAGACCGGGTCTGCCGCTGGAGCAGCTGTTCTATGATCTGGTGCAGGGAGGGAAATAGCATGGATCTCCGCCAGCTTCAGGGAGAACGCCGGCGCCGGGCCGCCGGGGCCATTCTTCCCTATGTCGGCTACATCATCCAGAGCGGCGTGGCGTTCGTGCTCATGTTCATCATCATCGCCTTCTCCGCCTGGTACACCGCGCTGCTGCGGGATCTGCCGGACGGCATTCCCATCCGCTGGATTATGCTGGTCATCCTTGTACCCGCTGCGGTTCACAGCAGCTTCCGCACCTATCTTCAGCCGGCGGACTCCATCTTTCTGCTGCCTCAGGAGCACCGGATGGCGGAGTATTTCCGGCCCGCATGGATCAGGGGAACGGTGTGGAAGATCATACGGCTCGTGTTGATCCTGCTGTTGCTATGGCCGCTGTACATACGCACCGAAGACACACCCAAATCGCTGCTCGCCACCTTGCTGGTGCTGCTTGGCGTCAAGCTGCTGGCTTCATACGGCTGCTGGCGGGAGCTGAGAATGACGTCCAGAGCGGCATCGGCGGGATACCGGCTGCTGCGCTGGGGCGTCTGCGGGCTGATTGCCGCAGCCTGGCTGTGGCAGCCGCTTCATAAGGGACTCGGCTTCTCCTTCCTGCTGTCCGCAGCCTATCTGGCTTCGCTCGCAGTTCCTGCGCGGCATGCCGTTCCTTGGGAGCGGCTGATCGCGCTGGAGAAGACGCAGAGCGGGAGAGCGATTATGGTGCTGGGCTGGTTCGTTGAGGTGCCGGGTCGTCAGCAGCGGGTCTATGCACGGAGCTGGTTGTCCCGGTGGGGAAGCAGCTTGCCGTGGAGCAGAGAGAGCGCATACCGCTATCTGCTGACCAAGAGCTTCGCCCGCGGCGATATTTTAAGCATCGTGCTGCGAATTGGCATTCTCGGTCTGGTCCTGATCGGCTGGACCCGGAGCGGTATGCTGGGGAACGGCCTGTATCTGTTCTTCCTGTTCGTGATCGGCATACAGCTATCAGCCTTGTCGAAGCTTCATGGGGAGTCGTTCTGGCTGTCGGTATATCCGCTGCCGGGGAGCAGCCGGAGCCGCAGCACGGTTGCCTTCGTCTTCCGGCTGCAGCTCGTCATAGCGCTGGTGCTCTGGCTGCCGCTCGCAGCCGCAGGAACGGAGCTGCTGCTGCGTTCCCTGATAACGCTGGCTGCAGGGCTTGCGATGGTTCTGTTCAGCCGCTCGCGACTAGACCGGAAGCTGCGGAATCCGGAGGAAGACGAGCTGTAGGCGCCCAGTCCCGGGTCGGTGGCGTAGAGCGGCAGAAATGGGGCGGTGTATACTCCGCCCCCCAGAGCGGCCATAAAGATGGGACGGGTCTGGCCTTCTGGCACGATCCCGCAAGCTGTCCCTTGCTTGGACCAACTCCGAGCTCTGACCAGCTCCCGAGCTCTGACTATCTCCTAAGCTCTGACCAGCTCAGCAGCTATAGGCATGGACTTTTATAGGCGCTTTCTGAAATTAGTCCCCGCTTTTACTGGCAAGGTCTCCAAGGTTTATGGCTCTTTTCAGGCAATTAAGCGGTGTTTTATTTCAGAAGGCCGTTTTAGCAGAACTTTCATAAAGGCTTCTTTCTCCCGAATCCGGGTGGAAAGAGGCCTTTTTTTGAGCTTGGCCTCAGACGCTCTTTCATCGGCAGAACTTTATCCGTCTGTTCGACCGCGCGGATTTATGTATATAATACGGATTGTCGAATCATATACCATTCTGCCTGCGGCTCGCGGCATTCAGTTCAGGCGGCGGAAAGGACGGCTACATGAGATCCAAAAAAAATACGCTGGGGCTGCGGCTGATTCAGCTCTTCGCCGCCATAACGATTCCTCTGCTGGCGGTGCTGTTCGCGGCGGGGTACTACGCCAAGGATGTCGTGCTGACGCAGGTGTCAAGGTCCTATCAGAATCTGGTCAACTCCAATCTGAAGATGATGGAGAGCAGCTTGCAGGACATCACGATCAATCTGGTCGACATCGTTGACCATGACGAGAATTTTCAGAAATTCGGCAGGCCGGGCCTGACGGACTCCGAGTATTATTTTGCCCGTATGGGCATTATGCAGAGAAATCAGTCCTACCAGGCTTATTATCACACCGTCGACATGTTCTACCTGTACTCCGGTCCCAATGATACCTTGACCCTCTCCAATGTGCTGGGCACGAACGAGGCATACATGGATCAGGTGCGCGCCTGGATTACCGGGGCGGTCGGCAATACCGACCGGCTGAAACGGCTGCAATATAAGTGGTCGATTGTGAAGATCGGCGGCGATTACTATCTGAACCGGACAGTCGGCAACGAACTGAGCAATCCCGCCTATATCGGCGCGTTGATCCGGATGGACTCGCTGCGCTCGCCGCTTGGCAATCTCAACCTGCAGTCCGGCGGCGACGTGCTGATCGTCGACAACGACGGCAAGGTGCTGACTGGCGCATCGTCCACGATGGGTGCGGATTTCCGGCTGCCCCGCGAGAAGCTGAACCAGAATTCCTCTTTTTCCTTCTCAGAAGGGGGCCGGAAGCTGGTTGTTGTCTCCAGCCAGTCGGCCGCGCTTGGCATCAATCTGGCGGTGGTCATCCCTTACTCGGAGCTGCTGCGGGGATTGAACGTGTTTCAGGTCGTCATCTATGTGCTGCCCTTTCTCATTCTGCTCATTCTGCTGATCTATCTGTATTATTTCCGGCGGATGGTCATCCGCCCGATCCTGAATTTGCTCGGCGGCATTCACCGCATCCGGGACGGAGCGATGGAGACCAAGCTGCCCGACTCCAATCTGGTGGAGTTCCAGGCGCTGAACCAGGCATTCAACAGCATGGCGGTCGAGATCCAAGACCTGAAGATCGATGTGTACGAGGAGCGGCTGAACGCACAGAAGGCGGAGATGAAGCATTTGCAGACGCAGATTAACCCGCATTTTTTCCTCAATACGCTGAACATCATCTTCCAGCTTGCCGATTTGCAGCGCTACGAGCTGGTGAAGAAGACGGTCCGCCATCTGGTGCAGTATTTCCGGTTCATGCTTCAGGCCAAGGACAGCAGCATTACGCTGGAGCAGGAGCTTGAGCATATCCGCAACTATCTGGAGATTCAGAAGATGCGCTACCAGCAGTCTTTTGAATTTCAAATCGATCTGTCCGAAGACATCCGGCATGCCAGCATCCCGTCGCTGACGGTCCAGCCCTTTGTGGAGAACGCGATGATTCACGGCATCAGTCTCAAGGGAGAAGTGTTCCGGCTGTCCATTGCCGCCTATTCTGACGAAGACCGACCCGGATGGATGGTCATCGAAGTGGCGGACAATGGCAAGGGCGCCGACGACGAGCAATTGCGGGTGCTGAATGCGCCGGATTATCAGCCGGCTTCGGAGGACCGGCATATCGGTATCTGGAATGTGAAGAAACGGATTGCGATGCGATACCGCGAGAGAGCGTCCATCGGGTTCAGCCGGGTGGAGCCCACGGGCTTCCGCGTGAGATTGACGCTACCGCTGGAATATACGGAAGGAGAATAACCATGAATCAAATGCTGGTTGTGGATGACGAGCAGTTCGCGGTGGAGGGCATCGTGCATGGCCGTGATTGGAGCTTACTTGGCATCGGGAAGGTGTATTCGGCCAACGGAGCCGATGAGGCCCGGACGATTTTGACCCGGGAGCGGATCGACATTCTGATCTGCGACATTGAAATGCCGGACGAGGACGGCCTGTCGCTGGTCGGCTGGGTCAGGGAGCATTCGCCGCACACGGAATCGCTGTTTCTCACCTGCCACACCGAGTTCGCCTACGCCAAGAAAGCCGTCAGCCTCGGGAGCTTCGACTATTTGCTGAAGCCCGTCGACGGGGAGGAGCTGTCGGCGGCCGTGACGGGCATGCTCCAGGCGATCAGGGAGAAGGAGGAGCAGCAATCCTACAACGAGATGTACCGCAAGTACCGCTCCCTATGGCAAAAAGAGCAGCCGCGCCGGATCGAGCGCTTCTGGCAGGACCTGCTGTCGCGCCGTATTCTGGGCTTCGGCGATTTCCTCGAACGGGAGCTGGCGGAGGCGGGAGTCGGCCTTGGGCAAGGCAGCCGGGTGCTGCCGATTCTGATCAGCGCCCAGGAATGGGGCAAGCCGCTGGAATCGCGGGACCAGGAAATTATGGACTACGCTGTCAAGAAAGCTGCGGAGGAGGTCTGGCTGGAGGGCCGCCAGGGCGAGGTCGTGACCGACAAGAGCGGCGTCCTGTTCGTCCTGCTCTACGGCGAAAGTCCGGCGAAGGGCGGAGAAGCGGCGCCTCCGGCATCCTGCAGCGTCCGGGAGCTGACGGAGGCCGGGAACCGTTTTTATGAAGCGTGCCGGGATTACTTCTACTGCTCTGTCACCTGCTACATCGGCGGCTTCCGGACGCTGCAAGCGCTTCCGGGGCTGTGCGAGAGTCTGAGGGCCATGGAACGTGACACGATTACCCGCACGCCGCCTGTGCTGCTGCATGTTCCCCGGCCGCAGGAGACGGCCGCGGCCGGGCTGCCGGAGGAGATTCATCTGTCGGGCCTGGTTGCCCCCATGATGAACGGAGAGCGGGAGACGGTGACCCGCTATATCCACGATCTGGTTGAGCGGATGGAGGAGCGCGCCAGTCTGCACGGTCAGCATCTGGAGTCGCTGCATCAGGATACGCTTCAGATCATTTATCATTTTCTTCAGGTCAAGGGGATCAGCGCCAGCGATGTTCCGGGCTTCTCCGCCTGGGCTTCGGCCCGGGTGCGCGGCCTGCGCCAGTACATGCACTGGGCGGAGGGGTTGGCTGCGGCGGTGATGGAGACGGCGTTCGAGCCGGAGGAGACGGACGGCGTGATCCAGCGCTCCATCCGCTATATCCAGCAGAACGTGGAGGAAGAGATTTCGCGGGAGAGCATCGCCGATCATGTCGGCCTCAACCCGGCTTATCTGTCTCGCCTGTTCAAGAAGGAGACTGGCCAGAACCTGATCGACTTCCTCATCACCGCCAAAATGAACCGGGCCCGCGACCTGCTGGACACGACGGTCATGACGGTCAGCGCCGTCGCGCAGCAGGTCGGATACAGCAATTTTTCCCATTTTACCAAAATGTTCCGCAAGCAGTTCGACGTCAATCCCCAGGAATACCGGAAAGTCACAAAACGAATGGACTGAGGTTACAAAAACGGCGGGACCGGCGTCTCCCGCTCTTTATAATGAAGCCATAACGAAACGAAGAAGGTGGGTATATGGCTTCAGTAGAAGCGCTGAAGACGTCGCCGTCCGCGGTGCGCAGCAAGAGAAAAGGGGGAAGGTTCTGGAAGTACAGGGCGCTGATCGTTCTGGCGCTGCCGGGTATCCTGTTGATGTTCATCAACAACTATCTGCCGATGTTCGGCATTTTCCTGGCGTTCAAGGATCTCAACTATACGGATGGCATCTGGGGCAGCGCTTGGGTGGGACTGGACAATTTCAAGTTTCTGTTCGCCTCGAACGATGCCTGGATGATCATCAAGCACACGCTGCTGTACAACATCAGCTTTCTGCTGATCAACACGACGCTGGCGGTGCTGCTGGCGATTCTGCTCAACGAGGTGAAGAACAAGATCGCGTCCAAGTTTTTTCAGAGCACGGTTATCCTGCCAAACTTCATCTCCATGGTTATCGTCGGCTACATCGTATACGGCTTCCTGAACCCGGAGCTGGGCTTCGTGAACAAATTCATTCTGGAGCCGCTCGGCAAGGACGCGGTCAACTGGTACGCCGAAGCGCAGCAGTGGCCGTTCATCCTGACTATTGTCAACGCCTGGAAAAACGTCGGCTACTCCGCGGTTGTCTACCTCGCGGCCATTGTCGGCATCGACTCCGAATACTATGAAGCGGCTGTCATCGATGGCGCCGGCCGGTGGAAGCAGATGACCAAGATCACGATCCCGCTGATTTCTCCGGTTATTATCATCATGACCCTGCTGGCCATCGGCCGCATTTTCAACGCGGATTTCGGTCTGTTCTATCAGGCGACCATGGCTTCCGGCATGCTGAAAGAGACGACAGATGTCATTGACACTTACGTATACAACGCGCTGATGGTGACCGGCGATACCGGGCTTGCCTCCTCCGCGGGTCTGCTGCAATCGGTGGTCGGATTCCTCCTTGTCATATCCGTCAATCTGATCGTCCGCAGGTTCAGCAAAGAAAATGCGTTGTTCTAGTATAGAAAGCGCTTTATTCCCGGGAGGAGATTTATCATGATCAAGAAAAGGACCCATCCGCTTATTCTCATTGTCCTCACCCTGTTCAGCCTGGCCTGCCTTATTCCGTTCTGGCTGGTGCTGATGATCTCGCTGTCCGACGAGGATTGGGTGACGGTGCACGGCTACAGCTTCTGGCCCGGCAAAATCAGCCTGGTGGCTTACCAGTATCTCATTCAGGATGCCGAGAAAATCGTCCGTGCCTACGGCGTATCCATCTTCGTCACGGTCGTCGGCGTCATCGTCAGCCTGTTCGTGACCTCGGCGATGGCCTACTCACTGTCACGGCGCGAATTCCCCTTGCGGGGCGCGCTCAGCTTCTACATTCTGGTTACGATGCTGTTCTCCGGCGGGCTGCTGCCCTGGTATCTCGTCTACACGCGGTTTCTGCATGTGCAGGATACACTGCTCGCGCTGATTATTCCCGGCCTCATCGGCGGCTTTAACGTCATCATCATGCGGACTTTCTTCACCAACAGCATCCCGCCGTCCCTGATTGACTCGTCCCAGATCGACGGCGCCGGCGAATTCCGGACTTACTTCAGCATTATTCTGCCGCTGTCGCTGCCGGTTATGGCCACCATTGGGCTGTTCATCACAGTCTCATACTGGAACGACTGGTTCACCAGCCTGGTCTTCATCCAGAATGAGAAGCTCTTCTCGCTGCAATATTTGCTGAACAAAACGCTGATGAATGCTTCGTTCCTCCAGACAATCGCGAACAAGGCGTACAGCAACACGGCGCAGGTGACGACGCCGCTGGAATCGATCCGGATGGCGATGGCCATGATTGCGATCGGACCGCTCGTGCTGGTCTTCCCTTTCCTGCAAAAGTATTTTGTAAAGGGACTTACGGTGGGGGCCGTGAAAGGCTGATCCCGGCCATGGCCGGATTAGTATAGCATTGCAACGCAACAGACAGGCAAGAGTATACCGGGGAGGTTCATGACATGAAATGGATTGGAAAAAGTTCGGCCGTGCTGGCATCGTTGATGTTGACCGCGGCTCTGACCGCCGGATGCGGCGGCAATAACAATAACAACGGCGGCGCCTCGGCCTCGTCGCAGCCGGAAGGCTCGGCGGCCTCCGGCGCAACCGGCCTGAAGCCTTACGAAGTCGTGATGGTGTTCCCCGACGCTCCCCAGAAAGACAATGGGCTGGTGCAGTCGGCCATCAACGATTATTTGAAGAAGACGTACCCGGAAATGAATATGACCGTCAAGCTGGAGCCGATTGACTGGGGCGCCTGGAGCGACAAGACCAATCTGATGATGGCCTCCGGCGACAAATTCGATCTGCTGTTCACGGCGGACTGGCTCGGCTTCCAGCAGCAGGTGACCAAGGGAGCGCTGCTTCCGCTGGATGACCTGCTCGCCAAATACGGTCCCGATATCGAGGCCGTCGAGAAGAATTACCATGATCCGGCCAAGCGCGGCGGCAAGCTGTACGGCATTCACACCCATCAGGAGCTGGGCGGCGCCCAGGGCGTGTATCTGAACAAGGAGCTAGTGGACAAGTATAACTTTGACCTCAGCGGATTCAAGTCCGGCAAGGTGGAGGCGCTGGAGCCGATGCTCCAGACGATCAAGGAGAAGGAGCCGGGCATCACGCCGCTTGTGGCGCCGAGCTTCCCGCTGGAGGCGTATTACTCCTCCAGCAGTCTGGATTCCATCGTTAGCATTGCCGCCATCAACACGGTAGGCACGCCGGCCGACGACTATACGGTCATCAATTCATTCACCACGCCGCGCTACATGGAACTGGCCAAAATGACGAACAAATGGTACAAGGCCGGATATATCAACAAGGACGCGCTGACCCCGGGTCTGGATGCGTGGAAGAAGCTCCAGACGGGCAAAGCCTTCGCCTTTGTTGGCGACATGGACATCGTAGCTGATATGGAAATCGGCAAGGCGGCGCTGTCACCGAACGGTACCATCAAGGCGAACCGCGAAATGCTGCAAATCCCGCTGAGCATCGACCGGCTTCAGACCGGCAAAATGACGGCGACCATGCAAGCGATCTCCAAAACCTCGGAGGACCCGGAGCGCGCGATGATGCTGTTGAACCTGTTCTTCAAGGACAAGAACCTGCTCACGCTGTTTAACTTCGGCATTGAAGGCACCCATTATGTACTGAAGGACGGCCAGGTGGCCCTGCCGGAAGGCAAGACGACGGACAATATCGGTTATTACCATGATATTATGTGGCAGATCGGCAACCAGATGCTGAACTATACCCGGGTCGGGGAAGATCCGAAGAAGTATTTGAACTACGAGGCGTTCAACAAAAAGGTGATCTCCAATCCTTCGCGTATCTTCGGTTTTGTCTTTGACCCTGAACCGGTCAAGAACGAGCTGATCTCCATCGACAATGCCAACAAGGCGTTCGTGGACGGGTTGAAATCCGGGCAGCTTGATCCGGAAGAGAATTTGCAGAAACTGCTGGATAAGCAAAAAGCGGCCGGCGCCGACAAGGTTATCGCCGAGGCCCAGAAGCAGCTTGACGCCTGGCTGGCGACAAGCAGCAAGAAATAATGGATTTATCCGCAGGCCGGGCAGGCTGCGGAATCCTATAGGCAGAACCGGGGTATGATTCTTTCGGTCATACCCCGGTCTGCTGAATGGACATGATGAAGAAAACGGGGTGGAGAAGATGGCGAATACTGAGAATACGAAGAATACGAAGGATTCAGAGAACCCGGCATACCGGGAGAAGGACATAAATCCGGAGAACGGAATGAAGCCGGGCGACGGCCTGAACCCGGAGAATGGAGCAATCCCGCCGGCTGGTGCGGCGCTGACTCATCTGGAGGTGTACCCGGACCGCGCCCAGTATAGACCCGGGCAGCCGGGAAGCCTGCTGATCGAGCTGGAGACCGCGCAGAACGCGGTTCTGGAATTGCGGATCGAGTTCAGCAAGCTGGAGCGGACGGCAGCCAGCAATACACTGAGCGTTCTAACTGCGGGTGGACAACGGCTGAAGCTGCCGGCCCCCCTGTATCTGGAGGAGACGGAGTGGGCGGGGTACGGCGTCCGTGTGACAGTGCTGCATGAAGGGGTAGCCCTGGGCGCCGCTTCCACCGCTTACGACATCGCCGATCATTGGCGGCGGGCGCCGCGCTATGGCTTCCTGAGCGATTTCCGCAGCGGTGAAGCGGGAGATTTGCGCGATGTGGAGAGCATGAACAAGTTCCATCTGAACGTCATTCAGTTCTACGATTGGATGTACAGGCACGACGATCTCATTCCGCCGACGGACGAATTTACCGATCCGATGGGTCGGGAGATGTCCTACCGGGTGGTGAAGGAGAAGCTGGCCGCCGTTCAGGGCAAAGGCATGGCGGCAATGGCATACGGCGCGGTATACGCCGGATTGAAGGATTTTCTGCAGCAGCGTCCGGAATGGGGATTGTACCAGCGCAGCGGCGATCCGTTTCAACTGATCGACCTGTTCTATATTATGGACATTACGCCCGGCTCGCCCTGGACCGACCACATCGTCGAGCAGTTCGCGCGGGTGGTAGAAGCCGGCTTCGACGGCATCCACATGGACCAGTACGGCTTTCCCAAAAAAGCGGTCCGCCGCATAGACGGCCGGGAAGAAACCGTTGATCTGGGCGAGTGTTATCCGGCGCTGATTGACCGGACCAAGGCGGCGGTGACGGAGATCGATCCGTCGGCCGGGCTGATTTTTAACAATGTCGGAAATTATCCAGTGAGCAAGACTGCTTCCTCGGACCAGGAAGCGATCTACATCGAAGTCTGGCCGCCAGTCATTCATCTGCGGGAGCTGAAAGGGCTGATCGACAACGCCCGGCTGCTGAACCCGGAGAAACCGGTCATTCTGTCCGCGTACTTGCCGTCGTTCTATCCGGAGGCCGGCAACGATCCCGAATGGGCCGAGAACGGAGCTGTACTGACAATGGCAACCATCTTCTCAAGCGGCGGCTACCATCTGCTGCTGGGCGAGGACAACGCGATGTTAACCAAACCGTACTATCCGGACTACGCCCCGATGCGACAAACGTTTGCATTGGAAGTCAGAAGATATTATGATTTCATTGTAAGGTTCGGCGCGCTGCTGCATCATCCCGCTCTGGAGGATGTCTCGTACACTTATACAGCGGGAGTCAACACGGAGATTGTGTTCGAAGGCAGCCATGCGTTCGCTCCAAACGGCGATACAGGGTCCGTCTGGACGGTGGTGAAGCGGAAGCCGGGTTATTTGATCGTCCATCTGCTCAATCTGGTTGGTCTGGAGGATGATTACTGGGAAGACGGCAAGCGGAGCAGGCCCGAACCGCAAAATGGTATCGTTTGCACTGTGCTTTTGGAGCATCCGGCCGAGGCGATTTATACGGCTAGCCCGGATGATGCGAATGGGGAGATTGTGTATCCCGACTATACGCTTACCAAGCACGAACAGGGCATAGCGGCGCGGATTGTCCTGCCGAGACTGGACATCTGGACGATGCTGGTCGTCAAATATGGGGAACAGGAGTGAGAATGTGAATTCAAAATGGTGGCAGACAGCGGTGATTTATCAGGTCTATCCGAGGTCCTTTCAGGATAGCGACGGGGACGGGATCGGCGATCTGCGTGGAATCATCAACCGCCTGGATTATCTGGAGCAGCTTGGCATTACGGCAATTTGGCTTAGTCCCGTCTACAAGTCGCCCAACGACGACAACGGGTATGACATCAGCGATTACCGGGATATCATGGACGAGTTCGGCACGATGGCGGATATGGACGAGCTGATCGAGCAGGCCAAGCGGCGGAGCATCCGCATCATCATGGATCTGGTGGTCAACCATACCTCCGACGAGCATCCGTGGTTCATCGAAGCCCTCAAAGGCAAGGATAATCCGTACCGGGATTACTATGTCTGGCGGGACCCGGTGGACGGCGATGTGCCGAACGGACTGAGATCGACATTCAGCGGCCCAGCCTGGGAGCTGGACGAGGCGAGCGGCCAGTATTTCCTGCATCTGTTCAGCCGCCGCCAGCCTGATCTGAACTGGGAGAACGGGAAGGTTCGGCAAGAGGTCTGGGATCTGATGAATTTCTGGCTGGACAAGGGCGTCGGAGGCTTCCGCATGGACGTCATCGATCTGGTCGGCAAAATTCCCGACCGGGAAATCACCGGCAACGGTCCGAAGCTGCACGAATATTTGCAGGAAATGCACCGCGAGACGTTCGGCAAGCATGATGTGTTGACCGTCGGCGAGACCTGGGGCGCGACGCCGGAAATCGCCAAGCTGTATTCCGATCCCGCGCGCAAGGAGCTGTCGATGGTGTTCCAGTTCGAGCATGTGGGCCTGGACCAGCAGGAGGGCAAGGACAAGTGGGACCTGAAGCCGCTCTCCGTAGGCGAGCTGAAGTCGGTGCTGACGAAGTGGCAGACCGAGCTGGGCAGTGAGGGCTGGAACAGCCTGTTCTGGAACAACCACGACCTGCCGCGAATTGTCTCCCGCTGGGGCGACGACCAGACCTTCCGCAAGGAAAGCGCCAAAATGTTCGCCATTCTTCTGCACCTGATGAAGGGCACGCCCTACATTTATCAGGGTGAGGAGATCGGCATGACGAATTATCCGGTCACGGACATTACCGAGGTGCAGGATATCGAGAGCATCAATATGTACCGCGAGCGGCTGGAAGCCGGCTATAGCAAGGAGGACATCCTGGCTTCGATCAACGCCAAGGGCCGCGACAATGCCCGAACGCCGATGCAGTGGGACGATACGCCGGGCGGAGGTTTCACGACCGGCGAGCCGTGGCTGCATGTGAATCCGAACTATGCGGAGATCAACGTCAAGGACAATCTGGCAGACCCGGATTCCGTCTTCCATTGCTACCGCAAGCTGATCGCGCTGCGCCAGAGCCACCCGATTGTCGTCTGGGGCGAGTTCGAGCTGGTGAAGGATGTGCCGGAGCAGATGTTCATGTACCTGCGTCGTTACGAGGGAGAAACCTGGCTCGTCGCCGCCAACTTCGGCGGCGAGGCCGTGACGGTGGCGCTGCCGGAGCTGGGTGCGAGCGATGAGATCATCATCGCGAACTACGACCGCCAATCGGCGGACTTCGCCGAACTCGCGCTGCGGGCATACGAGGCCTTCGCAGTGAAGCTGGGCTGAGCACAGCGGAGGATTCATTCATGAGGCCGAAGCTTGGCAGCCCGAGTGCCGCGCACCGGCCAGGACTCTTTTTCACCGTATGGGAATCGTTATAAAATCCGAGGTCATTTGGATTCATCCGGTGTATAATGAAGAAAAGAGGAAAAGGAGCTGATTGCCATGACCGACTTTTTTAATCCGGGTCCTCCTGCAAATTCGACTGATCCCGGAGGTTATAAAGCCAATCATGATGTCAATGCACACAAGCTTCACCGGGAAGGCGTTCCCGGCCTTTTCAGACAGGTATCGGATTTGCTGATCGGACTTGCGATTATTGGGGCAGTTGCCGCGCTGCTGTTATGGATTTTCTAGGGCAGAAGAGTTGCCGGTTAGGGTTCAATGAGATTATAAAAAAAGAGGCCCGCTAGCCTAACGGCTTGCCAGGGCCTCTTTGCATTGGACTCTCGAAAGTTCTTTGACGGCCGCTACTCATCAGGTCTGAGGATTGTCAGCCGTGAACATGGTGAGGAAGGGAGCTTGAAGGCGCCCTTCCGGTGATAGAGTCTGTGGTCGATTAGACGAACAGAGAACGGCTGATGATAACCAACAGGATGAAGAGAACCAGGATAGCGCCAGTGCTGGTGAAAGGACTGTAACCATATCCGCCTCTTGCTTCTTCGCTCATGTTCATTCCCCTTTCGGTGAGAGGTTGTTGTACTGGAGTACATCGTATTGTATGTGCCTCTGTGCGGAGGGGTATGGGCCAATGCCGGAGGAAGCGGGAAAAAACATATGTGCCCGGGAGAATCCGCCCTAGGACAGCAGCAAGAATAATAGCGCGAGCATGGCCGGCAGTCCCTGTTTCACGATAATACTGCGCTGGGCGGTGAATCCGCCGAACCAGGCGGCGACGATAACGCAGCAGACAAAGAACAGCTGGATCGCTCTGCCGGAATCGCCTGCGAAGAACAGCCCCCACAGCAGCCCTGCCACGAGAAAGCCGTTATACAATCCCTGGTTGGCCATCATCACTTTCACGTTGCGGTCCCGGATCAGGGAGTCGGGCGTGCGAAAAGTGCGCTTGAAGGCGGGAGTTCCGAACATAAACATCTCCAGTACCATGATGTAAAGATGCTCGGCGGCAACGATCAGTACAAGAATAAAGGCTATAGTTGACATAAGTGAAATCGACTCCTTCGTTGAAGAATGGGTTATGGGAACGGGACAACATTTTATATATCGGATCAATCTGATCTGAAGTTAAAAAGAGCCGCCGCAATAGCGGCGGCTTGGTTTGCAATTGTGCGGATCAGGCTTTCTCCAAATCGCGTACACCGGCGTACACGAGGTCGAACAGATCCTCCAGGTCCTCTTCGGCAATGCAGGAGAAGGCGATGCGCAGATCGGTGTCGCCTAACGCAATCGTGCCGAGGCCGTATTGGTGGATAAGATGCTGCCGAAGCTCTTCCGCATTCACGGTCTTCAGCTTCAGGCACATGAAATAACCGGAGTTGAACGGGTAATACGTCCAGGCTTCATCACCGTATTTGCCGCTGTCGAGCAGCGCCTTGACCTTGTTCGCGCGTCCCTTCATAATCCGGAACTTCTCTTCCTTCTGGGCTTCGAATTCCGGAGCCTTCAGAGCGTCCAGCACAAAGGTCTGGGACGGATGTGAGCCGCTGGAAATAGTCGCGCGGATGATGCCAAGCGTCTTCTGCTCCAGGGCGGCCAGGACTTCCGGGCTGTCCGAAGCGTAGGTAATGAAGCCGACGCGGAAGCCCCAGACGAATTCCTCCTTGGTCGCACCGTCAATCTTGACGGCCAGCACGCGCGGATGAACGTTCGCGAGCTTGCCAAAGAGCGATTCCTTAAGCGAATCCTCGAAGAAGAGGCCGAAATAGGCGTCGTCGCATACCGCCACGATGTTGACGCCTTCCTCAGCCGCACGGACGATCGCGTCCACAATCGCGTTACCTTCATTGAGACCCGGCGTATAGCCCGTCGGATTGTTCGGGAAGTTCAGCAGCACAACGGCTTTGCCCTTCCCCTTCTGAGCAAGGAGCGCTTCCAGCAGCCCGTCGCTGTTGAAGGTCATATCTTCAGTGAACAGCGGATAATTCACTAGCTCCGCACCCCGGCGGACACCGAAGGTCAGCTCGTAGTTCTCCCAGTTCTTGTCGGGATAGACGATGGCGTCATCCGGTCCGGCGAACAGATCGGCGACGATGCTAAGGCCGTGGGTCAGTGCGTTGGTGGCAATCGGATTTCCGTATGCTTTGCCTTCGAGCGACGGATTCTCGCGAAGCATCTTCTCCCGCCATACAGTGCGCAGCTCGGGCTTGCCTGCAGGAGGAGCGTAGCCGTACAGATCCTTCGGCGAATAAGCGGAAAGTTTATCCTGAATAACGCCCAGATGCATCGGGCCTCCGTTCTCGGTGGCGATGCCGATCGTGGCGTTGTATTTTTTGGCATTTGCAGTTGCTTCAGCAGATTGGCTCAGAATGCCAACCTTGGGAAAATAGATTTCTCTGCCGAGAGAGGACAGCATATCGTACACATGCCTGTTCCCGGCCTTGATGCTCTCATTCAATTGTCCAGCCTGTGGATTCATCGGTTTCATCCTTCCGGTTATCTTGAAATCTTAGCAGCCTGATGTGAGTGAACGCTCTAACATTGCCTAACATTATATCATCTGCCTTACGGAAGAGTCACTTGTGAAAAGGAGGATTTCCAAAAAAAATGGAGACAATTTTTGCGCTTTTCGACGGAGGGAATACAGACAAAAAAGAGACCCCCATCCTTCCGGGTGATCTCTGTTCAATTCTTCGTCAGACTTCTTCAGTATCTAGCCCGGCATGATATGGGCAGTAGCGCTTCATCATCTCGATCGTCTCGGCGTCCCGTTCGCCGTCTCTCGCTTCAAGACCGCTGATGACGGCGCTCCTGTCATCCTCCTTCATATTCTGGCCGAATTTGAATTTGGCGGTGATTTCATCCGGCACAATCCGCACGACGGCGACGGCCTTGAGCTGAGGCCGGTATTTCGGATGATCCGCTCCAATAGGCTCGTATCCGCCCTCCGGCTGCAGCTTCTTCATGAAACAGCCGAGCGCAAGAGCTTTCTCGTTCAAATCCTCCACGATTTCGGCCCGGCCGAAGACCGTTACGCTTTTGAAGAAAGCGGACGCCGGACAAGCCATTTCAGGGTCGGTAAAATACGAGGGAATGAGCGCAAACTCGTCCGCCACGGTGAAGCAGACCTGGGGCTGGTTGGCGATCGCCTCCATTTTGCCCCCGGCCCGGCTGCCGTGAAAGTACAGATTTCCTCCCGTATATACAAAATTCAGCGGTGTCACACGCGGCCGCCCCTCCCCGTCGATCACACCGAGAAAGCCGAAGCTCATGCTGTCCAGGAACGTCTCCAGCTCTTCCTCCGATTCGACCTTAAATTCTTTTCTTCTCATTAGTAATGCTCCTTTGACTGTGAATTTACGATAGGCGTATAGGACGAAATGGAATACTCAAGATCATACCGGAAAATTGACATTTAAAAAGGTCCTATTTATAGTATTTTTATTAGTCCAATTTTAATTGGAAATCGCGGGTACTAGGGGTGGGAAAAATGGAAGCGAATCCGGTATTGGATTTGGAGCGGTATTTGGCCGAGCACCGGTACAAGTATCTGGCGCTGTATCACGCGCTTCGGGTCGCTATCCTGAACGGCGGGCTTCCGGGCGGTACACGGCTTCCCGCTACCCGCAGGCTTGCGGAGCGGTACGGGCTGTCCCGGGGATCGGTGGCGCAGGTCTACGATATGCTTGCTGCGGACGGGTATGTGCGGGGCGAGACGGGAAGAGGCACCTTTGTGTCGGAGGAAGGCTTCGGCGCAGAGCCGGAGGCGGATACGGGCGGCGGACTCGGGTGCAAGGCCGAAGGGCTATGGGAGGAGCGCGGCGTACCGGGCGCTGCGGCTGGCAGCGCGGCGGGCGAAGACTGGGCGGCGCGGGAGGAAGAGCGCGGCGAGAACCCGGCGCATGCCCCGGGAGCTGCGGCCGCCAGCGCGGCGGGCAGAGAATGGGCGGCGCGGGAGGAAGAGCGCTGCGAGAACCCGGCGCACGCCCCGGGCGATGCGGCCGGCAGCGCGGCAGGCAGAGAATGGGCGGCGTGGGAGGAAGAGCGCTGCGAGAACCCGGCGCACGCCCCGGGCGGTGCGGCCGGCAGCGCGGCGGGCAGAGAATGGGCGGCGCGGGAGGAAGAGCGCGGCGAGAACCCGGCGCACGCCCCGGGCGCTGCGGCCAAAGGGCGACGCTCCGCAGCGCCTCGGTCACCGGGCGAGAATGCTGCCCTTGCCAGCGACAACGGTGCGCCGCAAGAGCCCGGTCCGCTGCGCGGAGCCCGGGCTGAGGCTCCGGTGCCGGAGTTGCCGCTGTCCGCCTGGGCCCGGCGGTTGCCGGACAGCCCCCCGGCGGGGGATGAGCCGGCGCCGGCCCCCTTCATCAGCTTCCGCAGCGCCGGAATGCCGATGGAGGTGTTCCCGTATGCGGAGTGGCGCAGCGCGCTGTCGCATGCGTCGGGGCGGGCCGGCGGCGCCCTTGGCCTCTCCGCGCCTCCGCAGGGAGACGAGGGGCTGCGGCGGGCAATCGCCGCCCATCTGCGGTTGACCCGCGGAATCCGGACTGATGCGGAGCACATCATCATTTTCAGCGGGTCCATGCAGGCCCTCGTCCTGCTGACGCAGCTGCTGCTGGACGAGGGAGGCCGGGCCGTGGTCGAGGACCCCGGCTTTCACGGCATCCGCCGCGCCGTGACGGCGGCGGGCGGCATACCGCTTCCCGGCCGGGTGGACCTAAGCGGCCTCGTGCCGGAGGACTGGGATGCCCGGCTGCTCTTCGTCACGCCAAGCCGGCAGTACCCGACGGGCGCCGTGCTGCCGCTGGACCGCCGCCGCAGGCTGTTGGAATGGGCCGCCGCCCGGCGCGCTGTCATCATCGAGGACGATTATGACAGCGAGTTCCGCTGGTCCGGCCGGCCGGTCGAGCCGCTGAAGGCGCTCGACCGGGGAGAGCGAGTCGTGTATGTCGGCTCGTTCTCCAACACGATGTTCGCCGGCCTGCGCATCGGATACGCGGTGCTCCCGCCTGCCCTGACAGGCCCGGCCATCCGGGCGAAAGCCCTGTACGAGCCGCATCCCGCCGGGCTGCTGGAGCAGCGGGCCCTGGCCCGCTTCATGGCTCTCGGACATTACGCCCGGCATATCCGGCGGATGTCCCGCCTCTTCGGCGAGCGCGGCCGCCTGCTGCGCGAGCTGCTGGCCGATCTGCCTGCCGGCCTGTTCGAGCCGCTGCCCGGCGATGCGGGGCTGCATATATACGCCCGCTGGTTGCGCGACGAAGAAGCCTTCGCCCGGTTTAAGGAGGCGGTTCTCCTGCGGGGGGCGGATTTCCGGGACGCGGCGCGATACCAGATGGAGAGGGCAGAGCCGGCGGCGTGCTTTGCTTTTTCCCATCTGGACGGGTCAAGACTGACAGAAGGGGTACGGCGGCTCTCCGAGGCATGGGCAGATGTGCAAAATGAAACGTGAAGATGTATGATAAAAAGAAATGTCTGAAGGGAGAGGAGAAACGATGCTTCATGTGCTGCCGTCCGCTTTTGTGATCCTCCCCGCTTTGGCCAAAATCGTCTGCGAGCCGGGATGGAGATGGCAGAAAAGGGAGAAACCGCTGCCCAACTATGACTTATTCTATGTATGGAGCGGGGAAGGCACGGTAACTCGCAACGGGGCGGCATATAAAGTGGGGAAAGGAAGCTGCTTCCTGTTCCGTCCGGGTGATCACACAAGCGCTACGCATAATCCGCAGAAGCCGCTTGTCATTACATACATTCATTTTGATGTTAATGAGCCGGTTGCCGATATTCCGGAGCCTTACCGGGTGCTGAGCGATTCGGTTGAGTTCGAGCATCTGCTCGCTCGCTATGTGCGGCTGTTCCTGGTCAAGACCTTCGCTGCCGAAGAGGAGGGCAGGCTGATTCTGCAGCAGCTGATGATCAACCTGCTTCGGGACGACATGGCTATGCCGGTGGAGCGAAATGTCAGCAACCAGCTTGCCGAAGTGATTCACGAGGTCGCGAACTATATCAGCCAGAATCCGGGCACACCGCACAGGGTGGAGGAACTGGCTGCACGGGCGGGCTTGTCGCCGAGGTATTTCTCGATCAAATTCAAGGAGCTGATCGGCTCCTCGGTCCAGTCCTACATTATAAGAGCCCGCATCGAGCGCGCCCAGCATCTGCTGCTATACGCCGGCATGAACGTGACGGAGGTCGCCGACGCGCTGGGATACCGTGATATTTTCTTCTTCAGCCGCCAGTTCAAGCAGCATACGGGAAAAAGCCCGTCCGAAATCCGCTGATTTCCGCCTTTAGCTCAGTGACTTTGCGGAGCGGCGAATTTGCCGCAGACCGGATGCAGTGGCGTGCGGCGGAGGCCTCCGGTTATCGGTGGAGTCTGCCGGTTTGAACGGGTACTCTTCAATGACACTGAACCAGAATAACCTTTTGACCTGCCGGAGAAGCTGCTTGTTTCTCCGGTTTTTAACATTTCCGGACACCCTTCCGTCCCCGTAAGCGCCCTTCTGCCTGTCCGGTTCCTTCAACGGCCGGGTATAGAAACCGGAAGGAAGATAAACGCTACTAACGACAATCTTTAGACGGAATGGAAATGATTAATTTCAAAGGAGACACCGATGACAGGAAATCAACCGGGAACCGAAAAGGGATGGAATTTGGACAACAGCTATGCGCGTCTGCCTGATGCTTTGTATTCCAAGACAGGTCCTGATCCTGTCGCCGCGCCGAAGCTGATCGTGCTGAACGCTCCCCTGGCAACAGCGCTGGGACTGAATGCAGAAGCCTTGAGCGGCGGCGAAGGAGCGGAGATTTTTGCGGGGAACCGTCTTCCCGAGGGGGCACGTCCGATCGCCCAGGCGTATGCGGGACATCAATTCGGGCACTTCACCATGCTGGGCGACGGCCGGGCTGTGCTGCTCGGTGAACAGCTCACTCCGGGCGGAGAGCGGATCGATATCCAGCTTAAAGGCTCCGGACGCACGCCTTATTCCCGCGGCGGTGACGGGCGGGCTGCGCTCGGTCCGATGCTGCGCGAGTACATTATCAGCGAGGCGATGCACGGCCTCGGCATCCCGACCACTCGCAGCCTGGCGGTTGCGGCGACCGGGGAGCCGGTCTTCCGCGAGACCGCGCTGCCGGGCGCGGTCCTGACCCGGACGGCGGCCAGCCACCTGCGGGTCGGGACCTTTCAATACGCCGCCTGGAAGGGCGGCGTAGAGGCTCTTCGCGCCTTGGCGGATTATGCGCTTGAGCGCCACTATCCGGCGGCGGATACGCAGGGGAACCGCTATCTCACACTGCTTCGCGAAGTATGCGGGCGGCAGGCTTCGCTGATCGCCAAATGGCAGCTTGCCGGTTTCATCCACGGCGTGATGAACACCGATAATATGACGATCAGCGGGGAGACGATCGATTACGGCCCCTGTGCTTTTATGGATGCCTATGATCCCCGGACTGTGTTCAGTTCTATTGATCAGCACGGACGCTATGCCTATGGCAATCAGCCGGAGATCGCCGCCTGGAATCTGGCAAGACTTGCGGAGGCACTGCTCCCGCTGCTGCACGAGAATGAGGATGCCGCTATCTCCATGGCGGAGGAGGCGATCGCGGAGTACATGGAGCGGTACAACCGGAATTGGCTGGCCGGGATGCGGAGCAAGCTCGGATTGTTTGGAGAGGGAGAAGGAGATGAAGCCCTTGCGGAGGATCTGCTTGAGCTGATGCATACACATCGGGCGGACTATACCAACACGTTCCGCACCTTGACCCTGAACCAAGTGGAAGGGACAACTCTGTTCGATTTCGATGATTTCGCCAAGTGGCGGGCCCGCTGGGAGGAACGGCTGAGCGGGCAGCAGGAGAGCAAAGAGGCTTCCCGGGATTTGATGCGCCGCAGCAATCCCGCCGTCATCCCCCGTAACCACAACGTGGAGGAAGCGCTGGAAGCCGCGGTGCAACGGGATGATCTCAGCGTGATGGAAGGATTGCTTCAGGCGCTGGCGAATCCGTATGCATACACGTCCGAACAGGACCGCTATGCCGAGCCTCCGGCTCCTTCCTCCTGTGCCTACCGCACCTACTGCGGAACCTGAGCGCAGATTACGGAGGAGCTGAATTGCCGGACAGTAGGCGGCCGCCGGGTTTTCTTTTTTGCTAGGGTAGGGGGATCGATTATGAGGGGAAGAGAGAATGGGCGGAAGGAATGCGGCTCGAAATGGGCCTCGCCTGTTTATGACTCCTATGGATTGCTTTAAGTAGAAAGAGGAGAGTGCAACAGGTAAAGAAGAATAATGGAGAGGAGTGGGAGATATGTACGAAATCGTATTGGTCCGTCACGGAGAGAGTGAGTACAACAAGCAGAATCTGTTCACCGGCTGGAGCGACCCGGATCTGACGGAGAAGGGGGTCCACGAGGCGGAGGAAGCGGGGAGAACGCTTAAGCAAGCGGGGTATACCTTCGACCTTGCGTTCGCTTCGGTGCTGAAGCGGTCGATCAAGACGCTGAATTACATTCTGGAGGAGCTGGACCTCCTCTGGATTCCGGTGCAGAAATCCTGGAAGCTGAATGAGCGCCATTACGGGGCGCTTCAAGGACTGAGCAAGAGTGAGACCGCCGAGAAGTTCGGCGAGGAACAGCTGCAGCTCTGGCGCCGCAGCCTGTCGGTCCGTCCGCCGCTGCTGGAGCCGGATGATCCGAGATACGCCAGAAACGACATCCGCTACAAGGACGTCCGTCCGGGCGACATCCCCCGCGGCGAAAGCCTGGAGGATACGGTGCACCGGGTCGGGGAGTTCTGGAATCAGCGGATCGTCCCGCTCGTGATGAAGAAGGAACGGGTGCTGATCTCCGCGCACGGCAACACGCTGCGCGCGCTGATCAAATACATGGAGGATATCGATGAAACGGCGCTGCTGTCGCTGAATATTCCTACCGGCGTTCCCCTCGTGTATGAGCTTGATGAGGAAGTGAATCCGATCCGGCGCTTCTATCTCGGCGAACAGGAGAAGATTCAGGCGAAGGCCGCCGAAGTCGCCAACCAGGGCAAGATCAGCGAGTAAACGGCGGCTGCTGGAACGATGGAAGAGGCTCTTTTTCGTGAAAAAGAATCCGCGCCTTGCATGGCGACCGCCCCCGCCTTACTCTTCCTCAAACCCGTCAATGAACTGCCGAACCGGCGCAATCAGACGGGAAGTGTTCAGCGAGTAGTAGAACCGGTTGTCAGTCCGGACGAAGCTGACTGCGCCAATCTGCTGAAGAAAGCCCATATGGTAGGAGACGGTCGGCGGCGAAATATCCAGCTTCTCCGCAAGCTCCTGTCCGAACCAGGGACGCTCCTTCAGCAGCCGGAGAATGGCGATCCGCTTCGGATCGGCCAGCACCTTGAAGAAGGCGGCCTGCTTCTCCAGCAGCCGGGATTCCTGGAACAGCCGGTCGGAATACAAGCCAAGCACGAACCAGTCGTCCTCCCCGCTGCCATATGAGGAATAGGCGTGACAGCCGGCGTATTTGAAGAAGCTGAGGTGCACATAACAGCGTTCTGTCTGTTTCTGTACGTCTCCCGCCGTTTCCACGTTCTCTATATTATCGGTATTTTTCACATTCTCCAGTGAGATATATTTTTGCTTGAAAACGGCGGGATTCTCGCTAAGGGAACGCTCATAATTCTCCCGCCCGTGCTCGATCAGCCGGATGATGCCGTCTTCCAGAGGTGCGTATGCCGCTGCATAGAACCGGGAGAGCAGGAGTTCGAACCGCATCTTGATCTCCTCCGGGTTCTCCGCCGCTTCCGTTACCCGCCGCTTCCGTTCCGCATCCTGAAAGGGCGTCCGCTTCAGCAGAGCCAGCTGCCCTTCTCGGTTCTCCGGCAGCTCCCGGTAAGCTGGATCTTCCTTGGGCGGAAGTGTATTTTTGCAGACGCTCTGCAGGATTTCAAAGAGAAATTCCCGTGCGGACTTCGCGCGGAAGGTTTCCAACAGTTCGGGGATGTCTTCCAGCTCCGGACGCGCCGCGATCGTCTTGTACAGAATATAGCCGACTCCGCTCAAATCGTAGAAATATTCCAGCTCCTGCCTTAGATAGCGGGAAAGCGCCGCATCCATATTCCGGAGCGCGTTCTTGATGTCATCGCCTGGCTCCAGATCATAGGAACGGATCATATCTGTAAAATGCTTGCCCGTACCCGCGGCGAACAGCGCGTACAGAAACTCCATCGGCCGGTTAACGGTAAGCTGCAAGGTTGACTCCACTTTCATAACCCTCCCGTAACTCCTGTTTTGATCAGGCATATGTATAGATTTGATATTCCTCTAACCTATAGTAAGACAAAAGGAGAGCATCAGTCAAACAATCATTACATTAGATAAATATAAAATACATATTGAATTAGACGAATAATGAACTATAATGATTTCAACGAACATATTATCAGATAGACTGGAGGAATAAAGATGCCTAAGGTTTTAATTCTGGGCGGAACCACTTATGATTCCATCGTGAAGCTGGATGCGCTGCCGGAGCCCAAGCCCCAGACGATTCATTATGCCCCGTTTCATGAGACGATCGGCTCGACCGGCGCGGGAAAGGCGCTTCCGCTGACCCGGCTTGAGGTTCCCGTTACGCTCCATTCCATCATCGGCGAGGACGAATGCGGCAGACGCATTGTCGAGACGCTGGGCGCGGCGGACGTCGATTTTGTGTGGGACCCTGATCCGGCGGGAACTGAAAGGCATATCAATCTGATGGACAAGAACGGCGGCAGAATTTCGATCTTCATTACACAGTCCTCTTCCCGGCCTCCGCTTGATCTGCCCCGCCTGGAGAAGCTGATTGAGGGCAGCGATCTGATCGTGCTGAACATTATCGCCTATACGAAGACTCTCATTGAAATGTGCCTGCAATCGGGCAAGCCGATCTGGACGGATCTTCACGATTATGATGGCGAGAATCCGTACCACAAGGATTATATCGAGGCGGCGGATTATGTCTTTATGAGCTCGGATAACCTGAGCGACTACCGGACGGTGATGTCCTCGCTTGTTGCGGCGGGCAAGCGGTTAGTTGTCTGCACGCACGGCAAACGGGGAGCGACCTGCCTGACCTCCGAGGAAGAATGGATCGAGATGCCGATCATCGATGAATATAAGCTGGTGGATGCGAACGGAGCGGGTGACAGCTTTTTCGCCGGATTTCTGTATGGGTTTCTGCAGGGGCGCTCTCCGCTGGAGTGCATGAGGATCGCTGCCGTCTCCGCCGGCCTGTGCGTGACCTCGCAAGAGCTGGCATACCCCGGACTCGGCAGAGAGCTGCTGGAGCGTGAGGCTGCACGGCATTTTTCATAATGAGGCGAGATTGCACTTTCAAGCGTATACATTCGAATGATGTCAAATGCTAACCAAGGAATACAGGATTACTGACGATCCCCATGCTAAAAAAGCCCCTCCGCTCTCCCGCAGGAAAGCGAAGGGGCTTCGTCGTATGCCCTCACAATAAGATTATTCGGGACGCCGCAGGAAACCCAGCAGTTCTCCCATCTTGACCTTGGCGCCATTTTCGAGCCCGGGACGGGGGGTGAAAATCCCGCTCTCTGTCAGCAGCACGACAGTTGATCCGAATTCGAAGTAAGCGAGATCGTCGCCGATCTCAAAGGAACGCCGGTTCTCGTCCGTATATTTGATGCTGCTGACATTCATTGCGCCCACCTTGGCGACGGCGATTTCTCCGGCGTTGTGGGCCATATAGCTGATCAGCCGCTCGTTGCGGCACAATACGCTCTTCATGTTCCTCATGCCGAATTCATTGACAGGGTAGCATCTGCCGCGGATATAATCGCTCTCCGTCAGCTTTCCGGTTACAGGGGAATGAATGCGGTGATAGTCTGTCGGACTAAGATACAGCACGAAAAAATAGCCCTTCTTGTACAGTTCCTGATGCGGCGAGTGATTCAGCAGCTCCTCCAGCTTGTAGTCCTGTCCCTTAACGTTAAGCAGGGTTCCCAATTCAATTGGCCCCATGGCCGTGATCAGCGCGTCGACGGGACTGGCTACGGCATCCGGCTCTTCGGTTACAGGCCGCATGCCCGGCTTCAGCCTCCGGCTGAAGAATTCGTTAAGCGAGGCATATTCAGAGGGGTTCTTCTCCGCCTGGGCAGCAGGGATCTGATAAGTGCGAATAAAGACCGGGATCAGAAGGCGGCTGAATCTGCTGTGGGAAAAAGCGCCCATCATGCGGGACAGCCACCGGTGCGAGGACAGCTCGGTCATCAGGCGCAGGAGTCGTTTAAGCATGCCTTGTCTCCCTTCCATCATGCAGCGGCCCGTGCTTCTCATAAGCGAAGCCGGGCCGCTCTGCATTATATTGACATAGAATAGGAGACAAATCAATAACGTTATTCCTTGCTTCCCTGATCCAGCAAATAACGCGCATACGCCATTGGCCGACGGTAACTGTCCTTCCAGGCGCCGCTTAATCCGGCCTTGTAGAAGCCGTACCGCTGGTCGCGCCCGTTGCATTCGATGAAGTACAGTCTGCCGTCCCGGGTAATCCCGATATCGAGGCCGACATCGGCAAGACCCGGCAGGCTCCGCTCCAGGGTGCGCACCACCCTCAGCGCCAGATTGGCGGCTCCCATGCGGTAATGGGCGGCTTCGCGGGGCGAGAAGACCCGCTCCAGCACGGACACCGCTTCCTCCGCTTCCCCGCCCCGGGCGATGTTGGAGACGAAGCTGCCGGGCGGAGCCAGCTTGGCGAAGAGGCCCGTAACCGCCCATTCTCCGCCAAAGCCGCGCTGGACGGTTACGCGCAGATCGAACGGTCGTTTCTCCGCTTCGGCCAGAGGCAGCCGCTCCTGAACGAGATAGGAGCCTTCATGGATACGAAGCAGCAGGGCTTGCGGCACTTCCAGTGAGGGAAGCCGCACATATTCCACGCGGCCTTTCGAAAGGAATTCCCAGATCCAGCCGCCGTCATCCCTTCTCAGCCGCATGATTCCTCTGCCGACGCTTCCCCTCCGCGGCTTGAGAATCAAATCCGAATGCCGCTCCAGCATGCTCCGCAGTCCTTCGATTCCGGATTCCGTATCGGGGAGATGGGGAACCAGACCGGGGTCGTTTATCAGCAGGCGGTGGATTTCGTCCTTGGGATAGCGTGTGTGAAGGTTAAAGACCCGTACGCCCCGTGCGGACAATCTTTCGGTCGCCGTGCTTCCCGGCGGGTAAATGGCCCGATTATGAATGACCCCGGGGATCGGGACGGCGGTCTTGACGAACCTGCGGGCAGTACGGATATAAGCAAGGCAGCGCCCGGAAGCGGGGTCCAGCTCGGACAGCTTCAAAAAGCATGCCTTCAGCCCATAAGCCGCTGCGCCTTTCTCATAGAGATCCAGGGACTCCCAGCCGGTTCGGCCCCGGGGAATTCCATCGTGTGCAGCCGCATTCAGCAGAATACCGACGAGTCTATGCTCCATACGTCTAACCCTCCCGGAGGTCTGTCACCGTTATACTTCCCAGCATATGCCGAATCCGCCCGCAGGCATGGACGAATGAGGGGGGCGGCTGCCTGTTTTGCGAATAATTGTGTTCGTTCATTATTTCGTTCATTAATGCCGTCGGCCTGTGATCCTGAAGACTCAAGGATTTTATTTTTGGCGATAACAAGCATTCATCAAAGCATGCGGACCCTGAGAGCGTTAGGGGTTGCTGCCGGAATATTTGGATGTTGGATGCGTCTGCACTGAATAAGTCTATATCGGTTCCCATCTTCCGGGAATGTCCGGTGTCACCTGCACGGGCGTCCGCATATGATGCATAGGCGATAACACAGCGGAGGGAGGGACTGCTTGTGAGCAGATCCAGGAAAAAACCGCCGGTCAAGGCGAGAAAAATTCATTATTTTGTGGATAACCCGGACATTACGGAACTTAGTATTCTGGAACCGAAGCCGATGCTCAAAAGCGCATTAACCGCCGCCGAATCGGCGGTGGAAGCCAAGCCGGTTCTGGAAGAGGAAGAGGGGATAGAAGAACTCCTGCTTCATGCTGCGGCAGCGGCGGAGACGGAGGCCGACCCGGCGGACAGAAATGCTCCGGACGGCGTCCTCCCCGGAATACCGGCAGACGCTATGCCGGATAGAGAACCTGCCGAGGCTGTCATGCACGATCTGCAGGCGGATAGCTCTTACTTCAGTCCAACGGAACGGATCAAACGGAGAGTCTATACCGACGACCTGTCGGATGGTGCGGTAACCGCACCGAAGATCGCTCCCCGGAGCATCGACGGTTCGAAGCTGAAGCACGGCAGCATCGGCTCGCTCTGGCTCCAGGATTATGCCGTACAAGGCATTCATCTCGCGGACAAGGCGATTACTTCGGCCAAACTTTCCGCAGGCTCGGTAACGGGCGAACATTTGGCCGACGGCAGCGTATCCGGCTCCAAACTGCTGGATCACTCGATCGGAGGCGAGAAGCTGAAGGAAGGCAGCATCGGACCTGAGAAGCTGGCGGACCGGATAATCGGAGCTGCCCATCTCGCGGACCGGTCGATCGAAGGCCGCCATCTTGCCGATTGCGTAATTACATCCGAACTGCTGGAAGACGGAGCGGTCACCGGCGACAAAATCGGCAGCGGCGCCATATCGGCCCGCCATCTGGAGAACGGCCTGATCGACCGCTCCAAGCTGTCCGATGCGGCGGTCGGCGGCGACATCCTGGAGAATGGCTCCGTTACGGGCGAGAAGCTGGCGGAAGGCGCCGTGAACAGCACCCATCTGGGATCAGGCGTCGTTGAGGCGAAGCATCTGGCAATCGGAGCCATTGGGCCGGAACAGCTGGCCGGACGGCTGATCGAAGCCAGTCACCTTCAGTTCGGAAGCGTGAGCAGCCGGCATTTGGAGGCAGGAGCGGTCGGCTCACGCGAGCTTGCCGACGAGGCGGTGGAGGGCCGCCATTTGGCGCAGGATGCGGTGAGCGGCTCTCATATCGCCGGCGGTACGGTTATCGGCCGTCATCTTGCCGATCACAGCATCACCTACGCCAAGCTGGCCGAAGGCGCTGTCGGAACAGCTCAACTGGTTGAGCAGTCGGTAACCTCGTCCAAAATCGCCGATCAAAGCGTGCTTGGCCACAAATTGGCGGATGAAGCCGTCGCCACCCGCCATCTCGCCAAATCGGCTGTGCGGGCTTCGCACCTGTCGCCGCAGTCGGTAGGGGCCATCCATCTTCAGGCGGATGCAGTAGGCGAGGAACAGCTTCGTCATGGATCGGTAGGATCGGAGCAGTTGAAGGAAGGATCAGTGCAGTCCCGCCACCTGGCTTCCGGCACGATTACCGGCGCGGAAATCGCTGCCGAAACGCTGGAGACCGCCCATTTGCGGCCGAGGAGCATTACGGCCGGCAAGTTGGCCGACGGCAGCGTTACGGCCGCCAAGCTGGGCGAGAAGGCAGTTGACAGCTCCGCTATTGCTCCGGGAGCGGTGAGAGGTGAGCATATCGCGTTCTGCGCTGTGGAGGAGAAGCATCTGGCCGACTCCAGCGTAAGCGCGCGGACAATCAGGGAATCGGCGGTCGATGCCGCACGTCTGGCCGACGGTGCGGTTGATACAAGGCATCTGCGGAAGAACAGCGTCGCCCCGCTTGCGCTGCAGCCCGGTTCCGTTACGGAGGAGAAGCTGGCGGCGGGAGCAGTCAAGGACGTTCATGTGGCTCCCGGAGCGATTCAGCCCCATCATTTGGCCGACCATGTCGTCACCTCACTGAAGCTGTCTCCTGAAAGCGTGACGAGCGACAAACTGGGAGACTTCGCCGTTACTACCACCAAGCTGGCCGATGGCAGCGTGGATTCCGGCAAGCTGGCGGCAGGCTCGGTGCAGGGCGGACATCTGGCGGCGGGCGCGGTCGGAGGCAACGCCATAGCCGCGGGGGCGCTGCGGCCCGAACATTTCGGTCCGGGCGCTATTGGAAGCGAGCATATTCGTCCACTGGCTGTGGGCAGCGCCCATCTCCAGCCGGGCTCCGTCGCTGCTGTTCATCTGCAATCCGGCAGCATTGAATCCGGCAAGCTGGCGGTCGGCTCCATCCTGCCAGAGCATCTGAGCGAAGGGGCTGTCGGAGCTGAGGCACTTGCTCCCGAGGCTGTGCAGGGCGGTCATCTCAGCGCTTGCGCTGTCGGCGGTGAGCATATCCGTCCTTCCGCAGTCGGCTCGCCGCATCTGGCGGAGGGCGCCGTTTCGGCCGAACACTTGGCCGACGGATCGGTCGGCAGCCGCCAGCTTGCGGCTGAGGGTATCCGGCTGGAGCATCTGGCGGAGGAAGTCCGTTCTTCCGAGCTGCTGCCGGATGACTCGCTCCCTGGCAGCAAGCTGGCTCCCGGAAGCATCGAGGGTGACCGGCTGGCGGAAGGCGCAGTCGGTCGGCAGCAGCTTCAGCAAGGAGCGGCAGACGGCACGAAGATCGCCGTCAATGCGATTCAGTCCCGTCATCTGGCAGCCGGCAGCGTGGTGAACACGCATTTGGCGCCGAATTCAGTGGGCGGCGCCCAGCTTCAGGAAGAAGCGGTTGGCGGAGCGAAGATCGCTGCCCATGCGGTCCAATCCCGCCATCTGGCGGCGGATAGCGTTAGAAATGCACATTTGGCGCCTGACTCGGTGGGGGGCGTTCAGCTTCAGGAGGAAGCGGTGGACGGGACGAAGATTTCCCCCAACGCGATCGAATCCCGCCATCTGGTCGCGGACAGCGTAGGAAATGCGCAGCTGGCATCGAATTCGGTGGGGGGCGACCAGCTGCGGAAAGAAGCGGTGGACGGCACGAAAATCTCCCCATATGCCGTCCAATCCCGCCATCTGGCAGCGGGCAGCGTAGAATACCCGCATTTGGCACCGAAGTCGGTCGGCGGTGCACAGCTTCAAGAGGGGGCGGTAGACGGCACGAAGATAACTTCCCGTGCCATCCAGTCCCGCCATCTGGAAGAAGGCAGTGTGCAGCATGCGCATCTGACTGCGGATTCGGTGGGCAGCGAGCAGCTTCAGGAGGAGGCGGTGGATGGAGCAAAAATCGCATCCTTCGCGATTCAGTCCCGCCATCTGGAAGAAGGCAGTGTGCAGCATGCGCATCTGGCCGCGGACTCGGTGGGCAGTGAACAGCTGCAGGAAGAATCGGTGGATGGAGCAAAAATTGCGTCCTTCGCCATCCAATCCCGCCATCTGGAAGAAGGAAGTGTGCAGCATGCGCATCTGGCCGCGGAATCGGTGGGCAGTGAACAGCTGCAGGAAGAGTCGGTGGATGGAGCAAAAATTGCGTCCTTCGCCATCCAATCCCGCCATCTGGATGAGGGCAGCGTGGAGACTGTGCACCTGTCAGCAGGGTCGGTAGGGGGCGAACAGCTTCAAGAAAATGCGGTAGACGGCATGAAGATCGCCTCCTTCGCAATCGAGTCCCGCCACCTGGAAGAAGGCATCGTGCAGCAAGTGCATTTGTCGGCGGGTTCGGTAGGATGCGAGCAGATCCAGGAGGAAGCGGTGGACGGCACGAAGATCGCTTCCAGTTCCATCCAGTCCCGCCACCTGGAAGAAGGCAGCGTGGAACATGCGCATCTGTCAGCGGATTCGGTGGGCAGCGAACAGCTTCAGGAGGAAGCGGTGGACGGCACGAAGATCGCTTCCAGTGCCATCCAGTCCCACCATCTGGGAGAAGGCAGTGTAGAGCATGCGCACCTGGCTCAAAGCTCAGTAGGCAGCGACCAACTGCAAGAGAATGCGGTGGACGGTACGAAGATTACCACCCAAGCGATCCAGTCCCACCATCTGGACGAAGGCAGTGTGCAGCATGCGCATCTGGCAGCGGACTCTGTGGGCACTGAACAGCTCCAGGAAGATGCGGTGGATGGCACGAAGATTGCCTCCTTTGCAATCCAGTCTCGCCACCTGGAAGAAGGCAGTGTGCTGCATGCGCATCTGGCTCAAAGCTCAGTAGGCAGCGACCAACTGCAAGAGAATGCGGTGGACGGTACGAAGATCACCACCCAAGCGATCCAGTCCCGCCACCTGGATGAGGGCAGCGTAGAGCATGCGCATCTGGCTCAAAGCTCAGTAGGCAGCGACCAACTGCAAGAGAATGCGGTGGACGGTACGAAGATTACCACCCAAGCGATCCAGTCCCACCATCTGGACGAAGGCAGTGTGCAGCATGCGCATCTGGCAGCGGACTCTGTGGGCACTGAACAGCTCCAGGAAGATGCGGTGGATGGCACGAAGATTGCCTCCTTTGCGATCCAGTCTCGCCACCTGGATGAGGGCAGTGTGCAGCATGCGCACCTGGCTCACGGCTCAGTAGGCAGCGAACAGCTTCAGGAGGAAGCGGTGGACGGTACGAAAATCGCTTCCAGTGCCATCCAGTCCCACCATCTGGAAGAAGGCAGTGTAGAGCATGCGCACCTGGCTCACGGCTCAGTAGGCAGCGACCAGCTTCAGGAGGAAGCAGTAGACGGCACGAAGATTGCTTCCTTTGCGATCCAGTCTCGCCACCTGGAAGAAGGCAGCGTGGAGCATGCGCATCTGGCTCACGGCTCAGTAGGCAGCGACCAACTGCAAGAGAATGCGGTGGACGGTGCGAAGATCACCGCCCAAGCGATCCAGTCCCACCATCTGGACGAAGGCAGTGTGCAGAATGCACACCTGGCTCACGGCTCAGTAGGCAGCGACCAGCTGCAAGAGAATGCGGTGGACGGTACGAAGATTACCGCCCAAGCGATCCAGTCCCGTCACCTGGAAGAAGGCAGCGTGGAGCATGCGCATCTGGCTCAAAGCTCAGTAGGCAGCGAACAATTGGCCGCAGGCTCCGTGTACGCGGAACATTTGACTGACAGCTCGGTGGAGAGCCGACACCTCACGGCAGGCGGCGTGAAGCTTCAGCATCTGTCCGCCGAGGTCCGTTCGTCCGATCTCCTTCCCGATTACTCCATTCCGGGCAGCAAGCTCGCTCCCAAGAGCATTGGTTGGGAGCAGTTGGCTGACAGCTCGGTAGGCGGAACACAGCTTCAGGAGGAAGCGGTAGACGGCACGAAAATCGCGTCCTTCGCGATCCAGTCCCGCCATCTGGAAGAAAGCACTGTGCAGCAAGTGCATTTGGCGGCAGATTCGGTAGGGAGCGAACAGCTTCAGGAAGAAGCGGTAGATGGCACGAAAATCGCGTCCTTCGCGATCCAGTCCCGCCATCTGGAAGAAGGCAGCGTAGAGCATGCGCATCTGGCTGCGAATTCGGTAGGCAGTGACCAGCTTCAGGTGGAAGCAGTGGACGGTACGAAGATCACCGTCCATGCGATCCAGTCCCGCCATCTGGAAGAAGGCAGCGTAGAGCATGCGCATCTGGCGGCGGATTCGGTAGGCGGAACACAGCTTCAGGAAGAAGCGGTAGACGGCACGAAAATCGCGTCCTTCGCGATCCAGTCCCGCCATCTGGAAGAGGGCAGCGTGGAGCATTCGCATCTGGCCCCGGATTCGGTAGGCGGAGATCAGCTCCAGGAAGAAGCGGTAGACGGCACGAAAATCGCTACCCGCGCCATCCAGTCCCGCCATCTGGAAGAAGGCAGCGTCCAGAATTATCATTTGGCAGAGGGGGCGGTCGGCAGCGAGCATCTGGCTCCGGATTCGGTCTTGGGAAGTCATCTGGCAGATGGCGCTGTCGACAGCCGTCATCTGGCGGCAGGAGGCATCCGGCTGGAGCATCTGTCCGCCGAGGTCCGGTCGCCGGAGCTGCTGCCGGATGAATCGATTTCCGGCAGCAAGCTGGTGCCGAAGAGCATCGGCGGCGACCGGCTGGCGGACGGCTCGGTTGGCTCATCGGAGCTGCGGGAAGAAGCGGTAGACGGCACGAAGATCGCGCCCTCCGCGATCCAGTCCCGCCATCTGGATGAAGAGATCGTGCAGAGCTGCCATCTGGCGACCGCTTCGGTCGGCCAGGAGCATCTCATGCGGGGAGCGGTAACTCCCCAGCACTTGTCCTTTAATCCGGTACGGGGCGCCGGAGACCGCACTACCCTTCAGCAGTTCGGTATGTCGGCCTTTATGTTCGCAGCCGGTTCCGACGAAGTGGATGTGTCGGTAACCTTCGATGAGCCGTTCGGCCATTCGGGATATGTCCTGGTTGCTATGACCAATCAGCCGTTCTTCCATGCTTCATTAAAAAGCAGGGGGGACGCCGACGCCATTATCCATGTCACCCGGCTCAAGGATACGTCGCATTTCTTCGGCGTCCTCTCCTGGATCGCCATCGGTTCTCCCGCAGCGAAGCCGGCCCCGATCGATCGGCTGTATGATTAAACTTGCGGATCGGAAGATGTTCACCCGATTCACGATAATGCAATTCAACTCAAGCGCAGCCGCGAGGCTGCGCTTTGCTGTGCTTGCGGCCCGGTTACGGCTCACGATGTGGAAGCGGGCGCACGCCGAAGCATTCGGCGGAGTTAGGTGTACAGGTAGACATCAGCCGTTGCCCCGTCCGTCCGGTGGCATACACTGTGATGAACCCCGCCCGGGGAATGCTCTGCAGGGGAGGAAGTGATGAGCATGAAATCAGCCAAGCGAACGCGAAGTCCGAGACACAAAGCTGCACCGATCCGTCGTACGCCGGCAAAATCGCCCGCTCTCCGCACCTTGAGCCGCAGACCCGGACAATCCGGAGCTAGACGCGCAGTCAAGAGCAAGTCCCCGCATATTCCCGTTCCTGCCGGACACCTGCCGGATGCGCCGGACGGCAAGGAGTCCCTGGTATCGGTCATTATCCCGGCTATGAACGAGGAGAGCACAATCGCCAAGGTCGTCACTGAGGCGCAAAGAGTCGCCCCGCGCTGCGAGGTGATTGTCGTCGTCAACGGCTCCTCTGACCATACGGCGGATATCGCAGCAGCTTCCGGCGCGCGAGTGCTTGTATACCTGGAGCCGCTGGGACATGATGTCGGACGCAGTGTAGGAGCGGAAGCAGCGAAAGGCGACATTCTGCTCTTCACGGACGGAGATATCGTCATATCCGCCAAACGGCTGTCTCCGTTCGTCAAAGCGGTCGGCCACGGCATTGATATTGCGTTGAACCGCTATTCAGGAGCGCTAAAGAAGCGGCGTCCTCATCCTGTTGTTCTTTCCAAGCATGCGCTCAATCTTCTGCTCGGACGTCCCGATCTCCACGGCTGCTCCATGACGACTGTACCGCATGCGTTGAGCCGAAGAGCGCTTGAGACGCTTGGCACGGGCATGCTGTCCTGTCCGCCGGCAGCTCAGGCCCGGGCGGTGCTGGAAGGACTTCGGGTAGAGGCGGTGCACCTGGTCCCGGTTGGGCGGATGAATGCCATACGCCGCAGAAAAGGCGGCCGCGATCCGCTGGCAGACATCATTGTCTCGGATCATTTACAGGCGGCTGCGATTTTGCTCGAGCGGCTTGGAGAGCGAGCCGGCTATCCGGATGGCAGACGTCGGCGGGAGATGGTGAGGTGACAGAAGATGAATACGATGCGAAGATCGCATGCGGCGGAACGCCGCCTAAGAGATCACAGGAGCGGCAGCGCTGGAACGCCCAGGACCGGAAGAAAACGTAAGGCTCCAAAAGCGGCGGTTATACATGCGCCGGTTCTCTCTCGCGCAGCGCATGAGAGAACCAGGTTGAAGTCCGGGACCATGACAGCAGCGCGCCCCGCCCCCGGCGCACGCTGGCGTCCCCCCGCTCGCCGGGGAACGCTGTCGGTCATCGTCTCGGCACAGAATGAGGAAGCGACTCTCCCGGCTGTGCTTCGTGAAGCCGAAAGACTGCTGCCGGAGGAATTGATCGTCGTACTGAACGGGTGCACCGACGAGAGTTATCGGCGGGCCCGCCAATCGACCGGTGCGATAGTGGTCCATTATCCCGATTCGGCTGGGCATGATGTAGGGCGCGCGATTGGCGCCAGACTCAGCCGGGGTGACATTCTGTTATTCCTGGATGGGGATATGGCGATTCCTGCTCCGGCGTTGGCTCCTTTCGTTACCGCCGTCGATGAAGGAGCCGACGTGGCGCTCAACGATTTGAATCCGCTGCTTCCCTCATTCGGACATACTGATCCGGTCACCCGCTGCAAGCTGTTCCTCAATCTTGCGATCGGGCGGCAGGATTTGGGGGCTTCCTCCATGACGGCCGTTCCGCATGCGCTATCCCGCCGGGCGCTGACCGTCATCGGACCAAAGACATTGACAGTTCCGCCCAAGGCGCAGGCAGCGGCCGTGCTGAACGAATTGATCGTGAAGAATGCCGCCTCTGTCAACGTAATCGGACGCAACCGGGTGCGAAGAAGCAATACGGGAGCGGGAAATGCCGTGGAGCAGATGATTCTCGGCGATCACGCCGAGGCGCTGGCCGAAGTTCTCGCCCGGGGCGGGGTACGAAAATTCCGCGAGGCGGGAGGCCCTGGCTTCCGAAGCCGGCTGGCCGCATGGAGGAATCAGCCATGACCACCAGCATAATTATCCCGACCTATAACGGACTGGGCCTCTTGAAAGCCTGTGTGGAATCAATCCGCTTCTATACGGCGGAGCCTTATGAACTGATTGTTGTGGATAACGCCTCGGTAGACGGGACGGCGGAATACTGCCGGGAGGAGCGGATTCCCTTTTTGTCCCTGCCGTTCAACGCCGGATTTCCGGCGGCGTGCAACCGGGGGCTGCTTATCGCTTCCGGCGACGAGCTGCTGCTGCTGAATAATGATGTCATGGTCGCGAAGGGCTGGCTGTCCAATTTAAAAACTGCACTGTACAGCGCAGCAGACGTCGGCATGGTCGGACCGGTAACGAATTACGCAAGCGGAAGGCAGCGGGTGGATGTCTGCTATAGCGACAGAGCCGGATTCTTTGCCGCGGCGGAGGAGGCGAATCGGCCCGACCCGTCCAAATGGCGGGAGACACGCCGGCTGGTCGGATTGTGCCTGCTGTTCAAGAGAGAAGTGCTGGACCGGGTGGGACTTCTGGATGAGAGGTTTTCCCCGGGACATTTTGAAGATGATGATTTCTGCCTGCGCGTACGGCTTCAGAGCTACCGGCTCCTGATTGCCGGGGATTGTCTCGTGCATCACGAAGGAAGCGCAAGCTTCCGGGAGGTCTACAGCGGCGGCTGGCAGGAACTGATCGAGCAGGGCCGCAGACGGTATATCGACAAGTGGGGAGTGGACCCTGCGCTGTTCATCTAACGGCGCGCCGGTCGTTCCCGGCATCACATCATAGATAGGGAGGAATGGCTTATGAAAGGAGTCATCTTGGCAGGCGGAACCGGAACGCGGCTTTATCCGCTGACCCGGCTCATGAACAAGCATTTGCTTCCGGTCGGCAGATATCCGATGATATGCTACGGGATTGACCGGCTGCGCAAGGCGGGGATCACCGACATTCTGCTGGTCATCAGCAAGCAGTCCGCCGGGATGTACACGGATTTTCTGGGGAGCGGCACCGCTTTCGGCGTGTCCCTAACATATAAAATTCAGGAAGCGGCCGGCGGAATCGCCGAGGCTCTTGAGCTGGCGAAAGGCTTTATCTCATCCGGGGAACGGTTCATCGTTCTGCTCGGTGATAATCTGTTCACCGAAGATCTCGCACCATATGTGGAGGGCTATTTGCGCCAGCCCGAGGGCACCGCCAAAGTGCTGCTCAAGCCGGTGGATGACGCCCGCAGGTATGGCGTTCCGGTCTTTGACACTACGGATGCCGGCTGGATTTCCCGAATCGAAGAGAAACCGAAGCAGCCGAAGAGCGAATACTGCGTGACCGGCATTTACATGTATGACGAAGCTGTATTCGATATCATCCGGCGAATCACACCCTCCAAACGGGGCGAGCTGGAGATTACCGATGTCAACAACCTGTATGCCGCAGACCGCAAGCTAAGCTATGATGTGCTCAAGGAATGGTGGAGTGATGCGGGGACATTCGATTCTCTGCGCGAAGCCGGAGAAAAGCTGAAGGACGCGCTGCCGTAAAGGCGGCGTGTTTTTCTTTATTCTCCCAAAATTAGGTATTGACTTGTATAAAGAATAGATGGTATTTTGTAGAAGGAAACCGGTTTCTTTCGAATGGTGTAAGAAAGCTGTAAGTTAACTTTTTCATGGAATGCAGCAACAACATGGCGGCTTGGAGGATCCCGGATGATCGGTAATTGGCAATGATGTGCCGGTATTCACAGGACGGCGAAGTTCGCAGATTCATGCAATCGTTTGCTTCGCTCGAGAAGTTCATTTTGAGAGGAGAGTCATGAATGAAATCGTATTCAAAAGTCTTGTCAGCTGTAACATTATCCATTAGTATGGCTCTGGTTGCCGCACTGCCTGCATGGGCGTCTCCGGATACCAGCGTAAGCAACAAGCTGGACTACAGCACGGATGTTATTTATCAAATCGTAACCGACCGTTTCTCAGATGGAGATTCTTCTAACAACCCGACAGGATCGGCATTTAGCAGCGATCATTCCAATTTGAAGCTCTACTTCGGAGGGGACTGGAAAGGAATCACCAACAAGATCAATGACGGTTATCTGACCGACATGGGGGTTACGGCCATCTGGATTTCCCAGCCGGTCGAGAACATCACCTCCGTCATCAACTATTCCGGCGTTAACAACACCGCATACCACGGTTATTGGGCCCGCGATTTCAAGAAGACCAATACGGCCTTCGGCAGCTTCAGCGATTTTCAAACCCTGATCGATACAGCGCATTCGCATAATTTGAAGGTGATCATCGACTTCGCCCCGAATCACACCAGCCCGGCTTCATCGACGGACGCCAGCTTCGCGGAGAACGGCGCTCTCTACGATAACGGTACACTGCTTGCCAAATATGGCAGCGACCCGAACGGCCTGTTCCATCACAACGGCGGCACCGATTTCTCCACAATTGAAAGTGGTATCTACAAAAATCTGTATGACCTTGCGGACATCAATCAGAACAACAACACAATTGACGCTTACTTTAAGGATGCCATCCAGCTGTGGCTTGGTATGGGGGTAGACGGTATCCGGTTCGACGCAGTGAAGCATATGCCGTTCGGCTGGCAAAAGAGCTTCGTCTCCTCGATCTACAGCAGCAGCCATCCGGTCTTTACCTTTGGCGAATGGTTCCTGGGCTCTAACGAGACAAGCTCGGACAATATCAATTTTGCCAACAACAGCGGTATGAATCTGCTTGACTTCGCTTACGCCCAGGAGGTACGGGAAGTATTCAAGGATAAATCGGAAACGATGACTGACCTGAACAACGTTATTAACAGTACCGCATCCAGCTATAACTACATCAATAACATGGTCACCTTTATCGACAATCATGATATGGACCGCTTCCAGGTTGCGGGCGCCAGCACCCGGCCAACCGAGCAGGCGCTTGCGCTGACCTTGACCTCGCGCGGAGTTCCGGCGATTTACTACGGCACGGAGCAGTATATGACCGGTGTCGGCGATCCGAACAACCGGGCGATGATGACGTCGTTTGACAACACAACAACGGCTTACAAGGTAATCAAGGCGCTTGCGCCGCTGCGGAAGACCAATCCGGCTATCGCTTACGGAACAACCACCCAGCGCTGGATGAACAATGACGTATACATTTATGAGCGGAAGTTCGGCAACAGCGTCGCTCTGGTTGCCATTAACCGCAACACGACGACGTCTTATCCGGTCTCGGGTCTGCTCAGCTCGCTCCCTGCGGGCACCTACACGGATGTCCTCGGCGGACTGCTGAACGGCAACTCCATTAGCGTCAGCGGCGGCGCCGTCAGCAACTTCACACTTGCGGCCGGCGGAACAGCGGTATGGCAGTACTCCACATCCGAGACGACGCCGACTATCGCCAATGTCGGTCCGACTATGGGCAAGCCAGGCAACACCATCACCATTGACGGACGCGGATTCGGCAGCACAGCCGGCACTGTCTACTTTGGCACAACGGCTGTTACCGGCTCGAACATCGTAAGCTGGGAAGATAGCGAAATCAAAGTGAAGATACCAAGCGTGGCCGCAGGCATTACGACTGTTAAAGTAGCCAATTCTTCCGGCACGACCAGCGCCGCGTTCAACAACTTCAACGTGCTGACCGCGGATCAGGTTACCGTTCGCTTTAAAGTCAACAATGCCACCACCTCCCTTGGAACCAGTGTTTATCTGGTCGGCAGTGCCGCCGAGCTTGGCGCCTGGAGCACAGCCAAAGCGATCGGTCCGATGTACAATGTGGTTGAAGCATCTTACCCGACCTGGTATTTCGATGTCAGCGTTCCGGCGGGTACGGCACTGCAGTTCAAATTCATCAAATCCAACGGCACTACGGTAACATGGGAAGGCGGCAGCAATCATACGTATACCTCGCCGACCAGCGGCGTTGGAACGATATCGGTTGACTGGCAAAATTAACAACGTTAACTCGTAGGTATTGATTCAGAGCACGGAATCTGGCGCTGCCCGTCCCCCGGGGGAGAGCCGAGATTCCGTGCTTTTGGCGTTTGGAGCGGAATTCCGGCTTTTCGCTCTCCCTTCCGATCAAGTATAATTGGACAAACCTGGAATGCTGGAGGACCCAAGCCGATGAAAGTAACGATTAACGATATCGCCAGAGCGGCGAACGTAGCCAAATCAACTGTATCCAAAGTTCTGAACGATTCACCGACTATATCGGAGGCTACCAAGGACAAAGTCCGGGCCATCATGCTGGAAATGAATTACGAGCCGAGCAGCTTCGCTACCCGGCTGGCCAAGCAGAAATGCTATAACATCGGACTCATCATCGACCTTTCACGCAAAAGCGATTTCTTGAATTACTCCTTCTACGATATTATCGGCGGTGTTGAGAGCGTCATCGGACCGCTCGATTATGAGCTGACGATCTGCAATATTGAACATATCGGACGGGACCGGTTCTTAAGCCGCTTCGTGCTTGGCCGCAAAGTGGACGGAATAATTTTGGACAACTCAATCCTGACCCCAAAGCTGGCGCAAGCGCTTAACGAACGGAACTTTCCTTATATCGTTATTGGAGAACTGCCGGGAGTCCGTCCCTTGAGATGGGTCGATATCGACAATCGCAGTGGAGCCGCGACTCTGACGAAGCATTTGCTCGCCCGAGGTTACCGGAGCCCCGCATTTATCGGCGGTGAAGAGTGCGACCCGCTGTTCGGCGCGAGAGTAGCGGGCTTTCGGGATGCGCTGCCGCATATAACAACCCCGGTTGTGTTCCCCGGCTACGCCAATGAGGCCAACGGGCGCAAGCTCACGCGTAAGCTGCTCTCCCTTAGCCAAGCTCCGGACTCGATTGTCTGCGTGAGCAACCTCGTGGCATTTGGCGCACTTCAGGAGCTTGGCGAGCGGGGGATCTCGGTTCCCGGCGACATCGGGATCGCCACCTTTGACAACAGGCCGCTTGCTCCGTATACGACGCCTCCACTGACCTGTCTCGACATGGATACGTTCGCGCTTGGAGTCGCAGCAGGAGACATGCTGATGGCACGGATTAACGAGCCGAATGCCGTTCAGGCGGAGGGGCACCGCTGGGTGGAGCCGAAGCTGGTTGTCCGCCGGTCCACTGCATTGCAAGGATCAGAATGGACAATCGGAGAGTCTTAATCAGGATCGCGGCTAAGGTACAGAAGTTAATCGAGTCTATTCATTTCGGAACAGCCCGTATACAATAGAAATAATTGACAACGGAGGTGCTTGATTATGTTAAAAATCCAACAGCGCAGCATGGCTTGTATTTTATCGTATTCACAGCTTGGTAACGAAGAAGGGTATGAAAAAGCGGCAGTGCGGTCCGGACAGCTTGACTGATTAGTGAGATTCGAATAATCAATCAACACAATTGTCAGAGGTCCGCCTGCCAAGATGGAGAGGCGGAATAGGAATGCGGCATTCGCATGAAGCGGCCCGGGTTTACACCCGAATGAAGTTTTTGACTTCCCTGGCGGGAAGCACGATGTTTACAACCTATACGATTTATTATGTCAAAGAGCTCGGGTTTACTCCCCTTCAGCTGATGCTGATCGGGACGGCGCTGGAGCTTACGGTGCTGATTTTTGAAGGTATTACTGGAGTTGTTGCCGATACCTATGGACGCAGACGCTCGGTGATTATCGGCATGTTCATTCTTGGCGGAGGCTTCACCCTTGAAGGAAGCGCCGTCTGGCTGTCCGGAGGGTCTGCCATGCTTCCGGCATTTGGCATCATTCTGGCAGCCCAGCTGCTGTTCGGGATAGGCTGGACGTTCATCAGCGGAGCGGATACGGCCTGGATCGTGGACGAAGTCGGCGAGCAGGAGGCTGGCGGGCTTTTTATGCGCGCTCAAAAAATAAATCTGGCCGCCTCCCTCGCCGGCATCGGCATCAGCGTCGGTCTGTCGACACTGATGCCCAATCTGCCTTATCTGGCTGGCGGTATGCTGTATTTGATTCTTGGCGTCTATCTTATCGCCAGAATGAAAGAAACGGGGTTTGTTCCGCGAACCGAAGGCCGGGGAGAATCGCCTCTGCGCGAGATGCGAAAGGCCTGGCTGGACGGCGCTGCCGTGGTGCGCCGCAGCCCGCTGCTGATCGCCATGGTGGTAATAACCGTCTTCACGGGCGCCGCCTCGGAAGGGTATGACCGGCTGTGGGAAGCCTATATGATGAACGGCATCGGCTTTCCGGCGGGGCCGATAACGCCGGCGCTCTGGTTCGGCATCTTCAGCGCAGCAGCCACGCTGTTCGGCATGGCAGCCGTACATGCTGCCGAGCGCAGAATCGACACGAACAGCGGGCGTACGCTGTCCATCTCCTTATTGCTGCTGACAGCGATCCGCGCGCTGGGCATAACGGGACTGGCGCTGTCGCCATCGTTCGGCGGTGCGGCTGCGGCGGTGCTGACGGTCAGCATCGCTTCAGCGGTGGCCGAGCCGCTGTACGCCACCTGGCTGAACCGGAATCTGGAGAGCCGCACCCGGGCGACCGTCCTGTCGATGGTCAGCCAGGCCGATGCCTTCGGGCAGAGCGCAGGCGGCCCGGCGGTCGGCTGGATCGGCAGCCGGTTCTCCATTCGGGCTTCACTGCTGGCGGCGGGTGTGCTGCTGCTCCCCGTGCTTGGCGTATTCAGCCGGGGGATCAAGGACGCCGGAGCCGACGCCTTGAACCGGAAGGCGGGCTGATCCCGGGGCAGTGAGCTGTAAGAGGATTGCAACGCGAGCTTAAATTCAGAAGCCTCCAAGAGAGAATGGCCTTGCCTAGATGACTGGGCGGCGCTCTTGGAGGCTTTTTTTGCGTGATGATTAATTAAAATTTAAACTTTGTGATTGCAATCACAATCCGGGCTGAATGCCCGTGTTACTCTGTTGTTGAGAATAGTTATCAGTTGATTAGGATCAAGAATCAGAGACGGCAAGGGAGCGTAGGAATCATGGACAAAACGATGCGCATGGATGAAACGGTGTATGACCTGGCCACCCGCTGGCCGGAAACGGTGGATATCATGGTTGAGCTGGGCTTCAAGGATATCGCCAAGCCGGGCATGCTGCAGACAGCCGGACGGTTCATGACGTTGGAGAAGGGAATCAAGCTGAAGCGGATGGATGCGGACACCGTCAAGGAGGCGTTCCGGCGCCGCGGGTTCAGCATTTTAGCATAGAGAACTAGAGAAGGAGTGTGTAATCATGAGCGAACTCATTAACAACCGCGAGGCGCAGGCGCCGGAGCGCAGCGAACGCCAGCAGATGCTGATGGACATCATCAAGGAGCTGCACGCTGGCAAGGATGTAGAGGAGGTCAAAGCGCGCTTCCAGGAAGCGACCCTTAATGTATCGGTGTCGGAAATTTCGGAGCTGGAGCATGCGCTGATGACCGAGGAAGGCATTCCGGTATCCGAAGTTCAGCGTCTGTGCTCGGTCCATACGGCCGTGTTCAAGGGCTCGATCGAGGAGATTCACCGTTCGTCAAACCCCGAAGAACAGCCCGGACATCCCGTGCATACCTTCAAGCTGGAGAACCGGGAGCTGGAGAAGCTGACGGGATTTCGTCTGGAACTGCATAAGGATAAGTTCGGACATGACGACAGTCCGGCTGTCATTTACAAGCTGCTGGAGGACTTGAATCTTCTGATGGATATCGACAAGCATTACAGCCGCAAGGAGAACCTCCTCTTTCCTTATCTTGAAAAATACGGCGTGTACGGCCCGACGAAGGTCATGTGGGGCGTCGATGACAATATCCGCAGCGCGATCAAGGATGCCAAGGCGATGCTGACCACTTATGAAGGCGGACGTGAGGAAGTTATAGCCGCGCTGGAGCTGATCATCAAGGAAGTTAACGAAATGATTTTTAAGGAAGAAAATATTTTGCTGCCGATGGCGCTGGAGAAGCTGACCGAGGACGAATGGGTCAAAATCGCCGGGGAGAGCGAGAGCATCGGCTTCTGCCTGACTGCGCCGGAGAAGGAATGGATTCCGGAGCGGGCGCCGGAGCCCGCAGTCTCCACGGATTCGTCAGCTGGCACCGGAGCCGGGGCCGAAGCGCCTCAGGGCTTTATCCGTTTTGAGACAGGAATCGTGTCCGTACAGCAGCTTGAGCTGATTCTGAACCATCTCCCGGTCGATATTACCTTCATCGACGAGAACGATGTGGTCCGGTATTTCTCGCATGGCAAGGAACGGATCTTCGCCCGTACGAAGGCGGTTATCGGCCGCACCGTGCAGAACTGCCATCCGCCGCAAAGTGTGCATGTGGTGGAGAAGCTGCTGGAAGACTTCAAATCCGGACGCAAGGATGCCGAGGATTTCTGGATTCAGATCAAGGATAAATTCGTCTACATCCGGTATTTTGCCGTCCGGGATGAAGAAGGGCGCTACACGGGAACGCTGGAGTTTACGCAAAATATCGCGCCAATCCGGGCCCTGGAAGGCCAGAAGCGCATTATGTCGGAATAACCCCCTCAAATGAAGAACCAACCGGCTGCCTGCGCGAGCGATGGGAATCGCTCACGGGCGGCCTTTTTGCATGGTCCGGGAATTCTGTGCTGCGGTTTTTTGGCGCTACTTGCATCCCGGCCAACCCCGCCAACAGGTGAACGCCCGTTTCATCACGGCCTTAAGATTCGGAGCTTATCTGTAACCGGCCGGGCTTTCGGCGCATATGCTGATGCAGGGCGCCTAAAGCAAAGGAGACATGACCATGCAGAACCATATCACCAAAATACTGGAGCACATGGCCCATTCCCACGAACAGATGGCGCGCATTCTTGACGCCGAGCGCCATGTGGCCGTCCGCATGGCTCAAATCGTTCATGACCTTCCGGATGCGGAGCCCGACTTCGGAGGGACTGAAGGCGTCATTGAAAGCGCGGGCCGTGTGAACAAGAACATTATCTCCTATCTTAATGCTTTCGCGGATTTGCAGGAGGCGATGGCCGAACAGATAGGGAGAGTAATCAAGGAAATGCAGGGTCAGGAAGAAGAATAGCGGGAGGCGGATGATGAGCAGAGAAGAATCGTATCTGAAGATGCTGGAGTCGACCGCCGCGATCCAGTGGAACATCGCAATCATCCTGGAAGCCAAGGCCGTGGAGGCGGAGAAGGTCAAGCAATGGGCGCATCATCACATGCATCCCCGGGCCTTCGAAACGCATGAGGATCAGCTGAAGGAATCTCTCGCGATGCATGATGTCATTGTGGAGCTGGTTGAAGGACTGACCAAGCTGGAGAACGGCCTCTGCAGCAATTTGAAGGCCGTGCTTGACACGGGCGAGGAAGACGGCGGAAGCGGCGACGACGGTGAAGGCTTTGGTGGATTGTCTGACGGCTTCAGCTTAGGAGACAACGACAAATGAGCGCGCCGCAGCTCTCGGAACAGGCTGTGAAGCTGGAAATGATCCGCTCGATCGCCAGGAGCCAGGCAGCGCTCGCCGCCATTCTGGAATCCGTGGCGGAGGTGACCGGCCATTCGGAGCTTGCGGCCCGCAGGTTGTGCGAGAATGTCAGGGTGCTCAGTGAATACCAGAGTGCCATGTGCCGGATGATGTCCGGTATTTCGCTGCCGAGACCCAGGGAAGGAGAGCCTTCTTCCCCGTGGCTGGCTCAGGCCACCCGCATAGGTCCTGCGCGGCAGCTTGACGTACAGAAGGGGTGACAGGGATGAAGACGAAGAGAACAGGCCGGAAGAAGTCGCTGAAGGGGAAGAGAACCGGCTCACGCCGGGTTCTGCTGACGCGCAAGGCCAGACTGCGCAAGGCCCGCAAAGGGGCTGCGCATAAGGTGCGCAAAGGAGTGGGCAGGAAGCGTTCGGCCATCCGGCTGCGGAAGAAGGGGCTGAAGCTGCGCCGCGGCAAGCATCGCCGCCGGATCGCGGCTGTCGCGACGCCGCCCAATCCGCCGGCCCCGCCCGAGCCGGCTCAGCCTGAAACGGTATTGGTGCCGCTTCCCGCCGATCCCGGTGTCCCTCCGGAGACGGCGCCGGCAGACGCCTACCAGCAGGGCTTCAATGAAGCCTATGATATCGGCTTTGACACCGGCTTTGCAAAAGGCTTCGAGGATGGTCATAAGCTGGAGTTCGGATAAAATCGACAGGCGGCAAAGAACTCTTCTTTGCCGCCGCGTTCCCCCGCCGGATGCTTCATCTTGCACCGCCTTATATGATAGACTATCAGAAGCAGAGTCATAGACTAGGCAACTGGCAGAAGGGCGGTTAAAGACCAATATGGAGAACGTCATCAGACAAGGAAGAATGGACGATTTGGAGCAGATCATGGCTTTGATCGCCGAATGCGTGCGCGTGATGCGGGAGGGCGGCAGCGACCAGTGGAATGAAAGCTATCCGAACCGGGAGGTCATAGCCGAAGATATCGAGCAGGGAACGATCTATGTGCTCGAGGACGACGGCGCGCCTGCCGGCATTATCGTTCTGGACGAGAACGAAGCTGAGGAATACAAATCGATCGACTGGGTACATAAGGAAGGCCGGTACCTGGTTATGCACCGGCTGGCGGTTCACCCGCGAATTCAGGGCAAAGGCATTGCCCGCCGCCTGCTCGCATTTGCCGAGGATCAGGCGGTCCGCGAAGGTTATTCCAGCATCCGCATGGATACATACGCCAAGAACGACAGAGCGCTCGGACTGTATCTCCGCCTGGGGTACGAGACTCGGGGCGAGGTCCGGTTCCCGGGCCGGGTTGCAAATTTTCCGGTAATGGAGAAGCTGCTGAAGCCTGTGGAGGACTAATGTTCTCCCAATGTAAGCAGTTGCAATGAAATCGTGAGCAAATTGTTAAATTTGCGTAAAAACGTAAGAACGAATGGGCTAGTTTCTGCTATTATTCGTAAACAGGAAAATAGCGCGATTTAGCCCATTTCCGCGCGTTTTCCATATTCAAATGCACGGACTATAATAAAGACATCACCAGATGAGCTGGCCCGAAAAGAAGAAGCCGGATGGATAACGCTCTGAAGCGAAGGTTTCAATCAAATTCAGCGGCCAATCGTCTTTCAGTCAAGCGCGGAAGGTGATACTCCAAACTCCTTAACAAAAAGGAAGGGAGAGAGTTCCGATGGGCTAGACATGCGGTGCATACCTGATCCAAGGGATTAAAGCGCTGAGGATCAACGGCCTTTAAGAAGACCGGTAGGTATGGATCGGACCCAAAGGTAACCTGAGCAAGGAAGAAGGCTATTTCAAAGTAGGACAAAAGTCCCTGTGAGAAAGGAGCAGGATTCCATTGGAAAAGGTTAGCGAAGCGTACAATGTACGATAATCGCATATAAGGAAGACGGATGTGACAACGTTTTTCGCGAATATCGTGTACGCGGGGAGAACAAGCAACCCTGTAGGGCATGGAGATTTCGGTGAACATACTCCGAAATCGGGGTATCAGGCAAGTGAAAATTTGGGAACAATCTGAGCAACATGGAATCATCGGAGTGTGTACCATGTCAAGGGTATGGATTGTTGCAGGAGGAAATGAATAAAATTGAATAGCAATAAGGAGACTTAAAACCCCGTTGCCATAGTGAGGCAGTCGGGGTTTTAAGTGTTTTAGGAGCTGTAAGGAGCTGTATGGGCGGATCGCCCTTAAATCAGCTCTGGCGCATATCCTTGAGCTGCTGCAAGATGGCGGCCATATCCAGCTCTCCTCTGCCTTCCCGGTCAGCTGCTGCATACGTCTTGCCGGCAGCTTCCGCAAGCGGCAGCGTAAGACCGGCCAGCTTCGCTTCATCCTGGACAAGCCCCAGATCCTTGGCCACAAGGCTGATCATGAATGCGGCCGGGAATTCCTCTTTTACATACATCATCTTCTTGGCCTCGAACAGCTTCGTCGAGACGGCCGATTCGTCGATCATCTGCAGTACCTGCTCCCGCTTCAGGCCAGAGCTTTCGCCGAAGAGCAGCGCTTCCCCGATACCCTGGGCGACGACGCCGAGAAGCAGATTGATCGCAAGCTTCGCCGAGGTGCCCGCGCCGACATCGCCGAAGTGAATCGTCGATTTGCCCAGCCGGTCAAAGAACGGGGTGCAGTATTCAAGCGCCTCGGGTGAGCAGCCGGCAAGAATGACAAGCTGGCCTTTGGTCGCCGGCCCCACGGAGCCGGATACAGGGGCATCCACATATATGCCGCCCGCTTGTTCCGTAAGCCGCGCGAAAGCCTTCGCTTCCTCAGTCAGAATCGTACTCATATTGACGATATACGCGCCTTCCCGCAGATGGGAGAGAACGCCGTTCTCGCCTTCCAGCACCTCCCGGACCGCTTCTCCCTTCGTCAGCATCAGAAAGATAACATCGGCCTCGTCCGCTGCCTCGGCGGGAGTCTTGCGGAGAACCGCGCCTTCTCTTCCAAGCGGCTGCGCTCTTTCCGCCGTCCGGTTATACACATGCAGGCCATATCCGGCTTGAATCAAATTTCGGGCCATCGGCACGCCCATATGTCCTGTTCCGATCCATGCGATCTTTTTCAATGGAATTCACTCCTTCTTCAAGCTTTCTCTGTCCATTCTAAACCCTAAACCGGACAGGGACAACCTGGCCCGGCTCTTCTCTCAAAGTAGATGTTATTTAACATAACTCTTATTGACAAATAACCTGTCCCTGAATTAAGATGGGGCTAATCATATTTTAAATTTTTCGTATATCCTTAATGATTGGATTAAGGGTTTCTACCGGGAACCGTAAATTTCTGGCTACGAGAATATGCCTAGGCATGTTTTCGTAGCCTTTTTGCTTGGATATGGGCATAAATCAGAGAGGGGAGATCGTCATGAGCGGTATTCTGATCAAGAATGCACAGATTGTCACAATGAATGAACGGGAGGAAATCTTACACGGGGATATTCGGATCAAGGATGACCGGATCACCGAAATCGGAGCCGGGCTGACGCCGCTGCAAGGCGAGCAGGTGCTGGACGCCGCGGGCCGCACGGTGATTCCCGGCTTCGTTCAGACGCATATCCATCTGTGCCAGACGCTCTTCCGGGGGAAGGCGGACGATCTGGAGCTGATGGACTGGCTGCGCAAGCGTATCTGGCCGCTGGAAGCGGCGCATGACGGCGAATCGCTCTATTACTCGGCCATGCTCGGACTCGGCGAATTGATATCCAGCGGGACGACGACGATCGTCGATATGGAGACGGTGCGCTACACCGATTACGCGTTTCAGGCTATCGCGAAGAGCGGCATCCGCGCCCTCTCCGGCAAGGTGATGATGGACCAGAAGGGAGATGACATTCCCGCCGCGCTTCAGGAGGACACGGCAGCTTCGCTGCAGGAGAGCGTGGATTTGCTGGAGAAATGGAACGGCTATGACGGGGGCCGCATCCGGTACGCTTTTTCCCCGAGATTCGTCGTCTCCTGCACCGAGCCGCTGCTGAAGGAGGTCCGTGATTTGTCGGCACGCTATGGGGTCAATGTGCATACCCACGCATCCGAGAATCTAGGCGAGATTGAGATTGTGCAGGCGATGACCGGCATGCGAAATATCGTGTACCTTGATCATATCGGGCTGGCGAACGAGCGGCTTATTCTGGCTCACTGCGTCTGGCTCGACGAAGAGGAGCTGCGGATTCTGCGTGACCGGGGCGTTCATGTCAGCCATTGTCCAGGCTCCAATATGAAGCTCGCGTCCGGCTTCGCCGACACGCCGGGGCTGATTCACGAGCATGTGTCGGTGAGCCTTGGCGCAGATGGCGCCCCGTGCAATAATAACCTCGATATGTTCGGAGAAATGCGGATGGCCGCTCTGATTCAGAAGCCGAAGCACGGACCGACGGCGATGGATGCCCGGACCGTATTCCGGATGGCGACAATCGGCGGAGCGAAGGCGGTCGGCCTGGAGGACGAAATCGGCAGTCTGGAGGTTGGGAAAAAAGCGGATCTGGCGATCCTCAATCTGAACAACTTTCATACGTTCCCTTCCTATGACGTCGATCCGGTCTCGCGGATTGTGTATTCCGCAACCCGCTCCGACGTGGAGAGCACGATCATTAACGGCAAGCTTGTCATGGAGCGCGGCGTGATGAAGACGATCGACAAGGACACAGTGCTGCGCGAGGCGGACGCTTCGATCAAGCGGCTGCTGGTCCGCTCGCCGCTGGAGCAAGCCTAAGCCTCCCGGATGATCTTCATCAGCTTCAGCTCCGTCCGCTCGGATGACGGCGTGTAGATGAGGCAGCGCAGATCGGCGCTGCCGTGCACCTGCATGGAGGTCAGCTCGAACAGCATTTTGCCCGCCTTCGCGTGCCGGAATTCGATCAGCACGTCAGGGGCGCTGTTCACAGTGCTTCTCTGCCACAGCCGGTCGAAATCCGGATACTGTCCGCTCATATGCCGCAGGAAGTCGCGATACCATTCATCCTCCACATACTGTCCGTAATACGTCCGGAAGATCGCGAGGAAGCCGGTTACGAAATCCTCCCAGTTCACCGCCAGCCGCTGAAGCTCCTTGCGGGCGAACAGAAGCTCGATCAGATTCCGGCCTTCCGCCGGGACCTGCACGAAATCGAGAAAGACATGCCTGGCCGCGTCGTTCCAGCCGACAATCCGGGAGCGGCGGTCGATCACGATGGCCGGGGAGTATTTAAGTTCCCGGATAATCTTGAGCAGCGCCGGCCGGATTTCGGGCTGCTCCTCGGGCGGAGCCGGGGGGCTGACATGGGATTCCAGCGCGAGCGACTGGAGATACCGCCTCTCATCGGCGGTCAGCCGGAGCGCCTTGGCGATATTCTCCAGCACCGAAGATGACGCCTTGATGTCGCGTCCCTGCTCCAGCCAGGTGTACCAGGTTGTGCTGACGCCCGCGAGCTGGGCGACCTCTTCCCGCCGAAGGCCCGGCGTTCTGCGTCTGCCCCCGGCGGGCAGACCGGCCGAAGCGGGTGTGATTTTGGCGCGCTGGGCCTTCAGGAAGGCGGACAGCGCCTCCAGTCTGGCTTGATCGTTCATGATTCTTCCTCCCTATGCTCGATTCCATTCTTTTGATTCCCTTAGTGCGATATCGTTAGTGCGATTCCGTTCACCTGTTATCCTAGCACTCATTATACTAGTTTAAACAGCAACTTGTAATAGGATAACACGCATGGCATGATAGCGGTATAACTTGAGCTGGAGGGCTGAATCGTGGAAAGAGTCGTAATAACTGGCATGGGAATCGTGTCGCCGCTCGGCAGCGGCGTTGAGGAATTCTGGGATGGACTGAAGGAAGGGCGGTCAGGCATCAGCGAAATCGACGCCTTCGATACGAAGGCTTACAAGACCAGGTTCGCCGGGAAGGTCCGGGGCTTCGACGCCGAGGCCCTGTTCGGGAGAAAGGAAGCGCGGCGCATGGACCGCTTCACCCAATTTGCGGCCGCTGCGGCCGATCAGGCATGGGCCGACTCCGGACTGAGGCAGGAGGCGCTGGACATGGAACAGGTCGGCGTCTATGTCGGCTCGGGCATCGGGGGCATCGGCACGCTGCTCGATCAGCACCGGGTGCTGCTGGAGCGCGGGCCGGAACGGGTCAGTCCGACGCTGGTTCCGATGATGATCTCCAACATGGCCGCTGCGACGATCAGCATCCGCCTCGGAACACTGGGCCCGACGCTGTCGCCCGTTACCGCCTGTTCCATCGGGAATACGGCCATTGGCGAGGCCTTCCGGGTTATCCGCTCCGGCGAAGCGGATGTCATTCTGGCCGGCGGGGCGGAGGCGGCGGTCAACGAGATTTCTCTCGCTGGCTTCGGCAACGCACATGCCTTGTCCGTGCGGAATGATGACATTCAGGGAGCCAGCAGGCCGTTCGACGCGAAGCGGGACGGATTCGTCCTCGGTGAAGGCGCGGGCATTTTGGTGCTGGAGTCGCTGTCGCACGCGAAGCGGCGGGATGCGAGAATCTACGCCGAGGTGATCGGCTACGGGGCAGGCTCCGACGCTTACCATATGGTCGCTACCCACCCGGAAGGGGAGGGCGCGTACCGGGCTATGAAGCAGGCGCTGCGTACCGCCGGGCTCGAACCTGGAGAGATTGACGTCATCAGCGCTCACGCCACGAGTACGGAGCTGGGCGACCGCTCCGAGACGAAGGCGATCAAGGCGCTGTTCGGCGAGGATGCCTACCGCATCCCGGTGACGGCCAACAAGTCGATGACCGGGCATATGCTCGGGGCCGCCGGCGGGGCTGAAGCCATCGCTCTCGTCAAGAGCCTGGAAGCGGGCCTTATTCCGCCGACGATCAATCTTGAGCATCCTGATCCGGAATGCGATCTGGATTATGTGCCGAATGTCGCGCGGGCGGCGGAGCTGAACATCGGCATGTCCAATTCCTTCGGCTTCGGCGGACATAACGCCGTCGTCATTTTTCGCAAATACCGGGACGGCGTATCTCCTGAGCGTTACGGACCGCAACTCGTATCAAGCGTTAGGAAGACTCAAGCCTTTAAAATGTAGGGGAAAGGAGGGACTTCGGTTTGTACGAATGGAACGAAATGGTCCAAATGATGGTAGATTGGGTGGAGAAGCATCTGGATTCGAAGGCAACGCTGCAGGAAATGTCCGAACGGCTGGGGTATTCGCCTTACTACTGCACAAGGCAGTTTCACCTGCTCACGGGGATGACTCTGCGCGATTATGTGCGGCTCCGGCGCATTACACATGCCGCGCTGGAGGTCAGGGATACGGAGCTGCGCCTTCTCGACATCGCCGTGAAGTACGGCTATTCCTCGCAGGAAGCGTTTACCCGGTCTTTTGTCAAAGCCTTCAGCATGACGCCCGCTGCGTACCGGGAATCCAGGCAGCCGATTCCGTTGTCGATCCGGGCCGAAGTCTTCTCTCCTTATCACTATGCGGTGAAGGAGCGTGTCTTCATGTCGGAGGTTAAGCTTCAGGAGGTAGAGGTTAAAGTTGAGCGAATACCGGCCCATCAATTTATCGGGATCTGGGATGCGGAGTCGGACAACTACGGGGATTTTTGGGCGAACGGTCATGACTGCGACGAGGTGAGCGGGCTGCTGGAGAGCATGTCCCATCACACGCTGCCCGGACAGCTGGGACAGACCGCCGGCTGGTTTTACCGGGAGGGTAGAAAAGGCTATCTGTACGGAATTCCGGTATCCACGAATTATGCCGGTGATATTCCGGACGGGATGGAATGCCGGCTTATTCCGGAATCCGAGTACCTGGTGTTCTATTATCCCCCGTTTGATTATATGAAGGATAATGCTTCGGTCATGAGCGGTGTCGAGGACAAAGCCTGGAGCTTCGATCCCGGTGAGCTGGACTATGTCTGGGATGAAGCCGGGGACAAGCAGGACTACCAGCGGCACTTTCCGGAAGGTTACGGTTATGCTGTGCTGCGGCCGGTGAAGCGGGCGGAATAGGCGTGTTCTGTTCGAAAAAGGCTGCGCTGTAAGCAGTAGCGTTAAGCCGCAGCGAACAGTGAGCGGTGACGCTGAACTACGAGGCGGTGAACGCCAAACGGCAAATGCTGAACTGCGGACGGCGAATAGCGAACTGCAGGGTGACGAGCGGCAAGCGGCGAACGCTGAAGCAGCGGGCAGCAAGTTGCAAGCCGCGAATACTCAGCAGCGGGCAGCTAGCAGCGATCAACAAGCAGCAGGCGTTGGGCCTGGAGTATAAAGCATCCCTAACTCAAGGGATGCTTTTTTTATGGCCAAAGTCAATAATAATCTTATGTAAATTACGGAAGCGGGAACCGTTCCGGTCTGTATGTCGTCTAATCTGGTGAGGTGAATGTATTGAATTTCGAATATTTGAAGGATGCCGTTCAGATGGACGAGGATATGCTTCGGGCCGTGATGGACCGCTACGGCGGCGATGTCTGGAATTACATTTACTATTTGACTTCAAGCCGCGAGCTGGCGGATGAGCTGGCACAGGAGGTATTTGTGAAGTGCTATTACCGCATTGAGACGTACCGGGGAAGGTCCTCTTTTCAGACTTGGCTGTTCTCCATCGCGCGGAATGCCGTATCTTCCCACCGGAAATCCCGTTTCTTCAAAAAAAGCCTGTGGGGAGACACTGCTGCGCTGCCGGACGGGAAGATCACAATAAGTGCCGGCGGCGGGGCGGTCGTTGCGGCCTCGGCGGAAATGCAGTATTTCAGCAGCATGCATATCAATGAAATCTGGGATATGATCATGGGTCTGCCCGCCGGGTTCCGGGAAGTGCTTGTTCTCGATTTGAAATATGGCATGTCTACCCGGGAAATCGCCGAGCTTACGGGCTGGTCGCCCGGGACGGTCAAGTCCAGGCTTCACCGCGCCCGCCGCAAAGTCCAACACATGCTGAAGGAGATGAGATAATGGACAGCAGACCGGAATGGTACGAACGGGCCGCGAAAGGCCCCTTTGAAAAGGGCGGATTTACGGCGGAGCATGCGGAGAATGTGCTGCGGACGATCCGCGAAGGCGAGCCCCGAAGAGCACGGGAGTCCGTTGGAAATCCATATATGAAAACGGCCGTCGCCGCATGCATTGCACTGACGGTTGCCGGACTGGGCTGGGCGGCGGCGGATGGCTCGCTCTTAAGCTACCGAGGAACTGGCAATGTTCTCTCTACAGCCACTGGGGCGGTTAAGGAAGCGGATATGAAGAGGGCGGCGGATAAGGCGCTGCAAAATCTGCTGGGAATTTCTCTTCCGTTTGAAGGCGCCGAGCGCGTGAAGAATGAGAAGCTGATGCGGTATACATACCGCGAGGGTGACAACATCGCGTATTTCTGGATCAGCACGGAGACGGGGGCGATGATGAAGGCGAAAGTGACAAGCTCGCTTAAACCTGATCAGAGTATCCGCAAATTAAGCGATGGAGCAAGAGCGGTGATGGCGAGTTTAGGCTATAAAGGAGACTTTGCTTACTCCGCTTCGCGCAATGTCGATTACGATGCTGCCAGGGATGAGAAGATTGAGGTGAGGACTGTATTCAGAGCAGCCGATGCACGGGTTGAAATCATTAACGGGGACACTAAATTGATGAGCTTCGAGCCGGATGTCGGAACCCTGGATTCTCCAATAACGGAAGAGGGGATCAAGGCACTGAAGTTCATGAACAAGAACCGGACAAATCTGACTGTGACGGGAGCCTACCGCTCCGTTAATGGGACAATAGATTTGCTGACACTGCGCTTCGGAGGCGAGGCTTATGTTACGATGGATGCTTTTACCCGGGTTGTATGCGGGATTACCGATACGTCTCTGTTCGACGGGAAATCCGATTCCGCCAAGGTGCAGGCCGAACGGGACAAGAAGCTGCTGGCGGTCAGTGAACAGCAGATACGCTCGGCGACGGAAGGGATTCTGCCTTCTACCTACAGCTCGAAGCTAAAGGATTATCAGCTTAAGAAAAATCCAAAGGCTCCCGGAGTCGCCACATTCACACATTCCGGTTGGCCGGATATCGAGGTCTCCTACAATCTCTCGGGAAAGTTATGGAGATTTGAGATAAGCCCTGCGGTGGCGGAAAATTAGGCATTGGGAATAGTGGCGTAGGTAAGAGTGATGGATGAAAGTGTAACTATGAGAGAGTGACTATGAGAGAGCAACTACAGAGCGGCCGGTTCAGCACCGGACGAACGAAGGGCCGTCCCCAGTCAAGCCATTGGGGACGGCCCGGATGCCAAATGCAAGTGTATGCTAGGGGATTAGTTCAACAGTTCAATACAGCCAGCCCGTTAAGGTCTTGGCGAGACGAGAATTTTGACCTGGTTTCTCTCTTTCAGCAGAGCCTCGAAGCCCTGCTCGATCACTTCGTTCAGCTTGATCTTCTTCGTCACAAGCTTGTCCGCCGGGAAATAGCCCTGTTCCATCAGACTAAGGACAGCGGGGAATACGTGGCGGTAGCCGATAATGCCTGTCATATTGCGCTCCTTCAGCACGATATTGTTCGGGGTGATCGGAGCGTCTTTTTCAAAAATACTGACGATCATCACCTGGCCGCCCAGTTTGGTAGAATTGATCGATTGCGACAGCACGGACGGAACGCCCGTTACCTCGTACGCGACATCGACACCGCCGTAAGTACGGTCATGCAGCTCCTTCACAACATCGCATTCTCTCGGGTCCAAGACGACGGCGCCAAGTTCTATCGCCTTCTGCTTGCGTTCCTCGGACAGCTCGATAACATAGACCTCGGCGGCGCCGGAGGCTCTCAATGCCTCGATGACCAGCAGCCCGATCGGTCCTGCACCGAACACGGCGGCTTTGTCACCGACCTTCAACTGGCTTTGACGGACGGCATGAAGCGCGACAGCGGACGGCTCGACCAGAGCGCCCTGCTCGAAGGACAAGGAATCCGGAATTTTGAAAACCATATTAGCATTTACGGAAACGTATTCGGAAAAACCGCCGCCGCCTCCGGCCAGTCCGAGGAAGCCCATTTTGTCACAGAGATTATATTTGCCCTGTCTGCACGCCTCGCAAGTACCGCATGCAAAGATCGGCTCAACAACAACCCGGTCGCCGACCTTGAACTGGTTCACGTCTTCGCCGACTTCGACGATTTCCCCCGAGAATTCATGGCCCATAACGATTGGAGCGGCTTCCCCGGTCAACGGATGGGCTTTATCCTTCGGGATAAAGATCGGACCCGCCACATATTCGTGAAGATCGCTGCCGCAAATTCCGCACCATTCCACACGGATTTTGACCTTGCCGGGAAGGACCTCCGGCTCATCGATTGTCTCCACCCTCAAGTCCTTCACATTATGCCATCTCAACGCTTGCATCAAATTTCATCTCCTATATCCCGAAAATTTTCAACAAGAACCGTAAACGTTTCCGGAATTAATAATTACATATCCACAAGCAGATGTCAAACCCAAAAGCTGTTCTGGAACGGCTTCGGAAGTTACTAAAGTTGTTATTCCTGGGGAATAAGGTATGATATCTTAGAATACGAAGAATCGAAATTCGCTAGACTTAAGGTTGGAAGGGAATTATTCGATGACCAACAGAAGCAAGATCACGATAGAGGATGTAGCCAAAAGAGCTTCGGTGAGCATCGCCACTGTATCCCGGGCCATCAACAACTCCGGGGAAATCAGCGCCGGGACGCGGGCCAGAATTCTGCGGATTATTGAGGAAATGGGATTCTCCCCCAACAGGGCGGCTCAAAGTCTGAAAGTCCGGCAGACCAAACAGATTGCGCTGGTTGTTCCCGACATCCGCAACGCCATCATTCCGGACATTGCCTGGTCTGTCGAGCAGACAGCCAAACAATATGACTACCGGGTCATTCAGATCAATACATCCGGAAATCCAAGGACTGAACTCGACACGGTCCGGGATATCAAGCAACTGCATGTGGACGGGATGATCATTATGCCGCTGGCCTATCCCAAGACGCTAAGCGCGCTGATCAATAAATGTGCGGTGCCCATCTCCATATTGAATTACGGAAAAAGGCTGGAGAGTGAGATTAGAGCGGATATCGTCAGCCTGTCGCGGCTGGAGGGCAAGCTTGTTATGGAGCATCTGCAGGGAATCGGGAGAACGAGAATCGCTTATGCCGGCACTTCCAAGAAACTGATCGAAGACCGCTATATCGCTTATGAGGAATCCGTTACCGATTACGATGAAAGTCTGGTCTATCTGGGGGATGAGCTGTCCACTCAGATGGGGGAGCGAGCCGCCGACTATTTCTATCATCTGGAACATAGGCCGGACGCCGTATATGCAGTCAATGACATGGTTGCGATCGGCATCGTCAACCGCTTCAAGAGATTGGGAATCCGCGTGCCCGGGGATATCGCCGTAGTCGGGATAGACAATAATCCCCTGACGGTCCTCACGGAGCCGCAGATCACTTCGGTCTCCATTATGGGGAGCGAGGCTGCGGGTCTGGCTACTCAAATGCTGCTAAGGCGGATTCTGGAGAGTCCGGAGCGCGAATACGAGAAGGTGCAGCTTGAGCCCCGGCTCATCGTACGGGAATCGAGCCTTGCTGTTATGCGGACGTAATTCAACGCCGCCGCAGTGAATTCATATTAAGACAATTAAGAGGGATATGTATGTACGGAAAAACAACCAGAGTTATCAAACCATTCATCGCCGTATCGGCTCTGCTTCTATTGAAGCTGCTGTTTCTGCGGCTCTTGTTCTTCGACCGGATCGCTTGGGAGTGGATAGCGGCGGATGTCGCGCCGGTACTGCTGATTATGGGAATTCTGGCGGTAGTGATGCCTTCCAGGGCAAAGACGGCGGCATTCTGGTGCTTCAACCTGATTCTGTCGCTGATTCTGTTCGCCTCAAGCGTCTACTTCAACCATTTCGGATCGGTCCCTACCTATCTGGCCCTGCATGAGCTTGATCAAGTGTTCCAGGTCAGGGACAGTGTGGGATCGACCGTGCAGATGGTCGATTACCTGTTCTTCGCGGATTTTCTCCTGTACGGGCTATGGATGATCGTGCGCAAGCTTCGCCGCGGCGGCCGCAGCGACTATTCGTCCTGGTCCTATTACGGTCCGCGCGGCGGTTCTGCTGTCGGCTCCTATTCTGCCTATTCCTATTCCGCCGAATCCGGGCGGTTCCGGGTTAGAGCGGGGTTCGTCATTCCGCTTCTCTGCATTCTGGCAGGCGCTTCCTGGTCGGCATATACGATCCGCGCCTCGGCCGGAATTACGAATGAGCTGGTTCAGGCGGAAAGCGCAGGCTTCCTGAATTATGAAGTGGTGGCGGCAATCCGCCAGCATCAGAACAGCAGTCTGGTCGGAACCGGGAATATTCAGGACACGATCGGCAATCTTGAAACGCTGGAAGCTTCCTATAATTACGGCGGACAGCCCACCGGCACGCCGGCGGCCGATTATTACGGAGCGATGAAGGGCAAGAATGTCATTGTCGTGCAGATGGAGGCCTTTCAGAACTTCCCGCTGCACAAATCGCTGAACGGGCAGGAGCTGACGCCGAACCTGAACAGGCTGGCGGACGAGGGGCTGTATTTCCCGCAGGTTTATCAGCAGATCGGGCCGGGCAATACCTCAGATGCCGAATTCATGAGCAATACGTCGATCTATCCGATCGGCACGCTCGCGATGTCAACAGGGTTTGGGGACCGGAAGCTGCCGAGCCTGCCCCGGGTGCTTGAGAGCAAGGGATACGAGAGCTATACGTTTCACATCAACAATGTAGGCTTCTGGAACCGCAAGGATTTGTACGCCGCCATCGGCTTCACCGGCTATTACGACAAGCCTTACTTCGAGAACGACCATTTCAATTCATTCGGCGCCTCGGACGAGCAGCTGTATAAGACCGGGATCGAGAAGCTATCCAAGCTGAGCCAAAAGGGTACGCCGTTCTATGCCCAATTCGTTACCGCCTCCAGCCATCATCCGTTCAAAGTGCCGGAAGCCTTCCGCAAAATAACGGTGCCTGACAACCTTAAGGATACGATGCTCGGGGATTACCTGACCGCGGTCAATTATACGGACTATGCCATCGGCACCCTGATTGACGGCCTGAAGAGCAGCGGGCTATGGGACAATACCGTGCTGGTATTTTACGGGGATCACTTCGGCCTTCAGCCTCAGGATGTACCGCCGGAGCAGGTGGAGCAGGCCTTGGGCATTCCCTACGATTCCCGTGTCAGCCGGTTCAATATCCCGCTCATTATTCGCATTCCCGGCTCCACGCAGGGCAAGGAGATTGAACGGACGGGCGGACAGATGGATATTATGCCGACCCTCGCCAATCTGCTGGGCATTTCGCTGAAGGAAGAAGGGGTTGTCCCGTTCGGGCATGATCTGCTGAACATCAAGCATAACGTGGTGGGGATGAGGTATTACCTGCCTTCGGGCTCCTTTTTCAATGACGACATTATGTTCGTTCCCGGCAAAAGCTTTCAAGGCGGCGAGGCCGTCTCGCTCAAGACGCTTAAGCCCGTCTCCGATTTCGCCAAATACGAAAGGGATTACGAGTATATGCTGAAGCTTCTGGCTGTGTCCGACGAGTATGTCAAGCTGCTGCCGAAGCGTTAAGAGGAAGGATCGAACAGGAAATGAAATCATGGGTTAAACCGCATATTCTGGCTGTTACTGCGGGCTTCGGCCTGCTGCTTGGCATTCTCTTTCTCGGGCCGTTCGTCGGCGTTGCCGACAACGGAGATTTTCTGCGCATGATGAACACGATAGGCTTGAATTATTATGACGCCGCAGAGACGTACGCTGACCGCTTCTTCAGCTACAGCCATTCCAGATTCGCCTACGAATCGCTGTTCCGCGGGTTCTATCCGTCTTCGCAGATTTTTCTCGTTCTGCCGGCCAGGCTGCTCGGCGGCCTGTTTCACGGCAGCTGGTTCGATATCCGCATTCTGGCGGCTGTGCATGCGATTCTGCTGCTGGCCGCTACCTGGCTGCTTGTAAAATATAATGCCGGACGTTCTTACATAGCGGGGCTGCTGCTGGGTGGCGTTCTGCTGTTCGTGTTCTATGATATCGGGTATACCGCGTACTTCAACTCGCTGTTTGGAGAGCCGGTCTCCCTCGTGTCGATGCTGCTTGCGTTCGCGCTCGGGCTTCGGCTGCTGGCGAAGGAGGCGCCGACGGTCAAGGATTTAACGTTCTTCTTCATCGCCGTTCTGTTCCTGGCCTGCTCGAAGATTCAGAACGCGCCGATCGGCATCGCCTTCGCGCTGATCTTCCTGCGTCTGTCGTCGCTTGATGCGGGACCGCGGTTCCGGAAGGCGGCGATCTCGTTCGCGGCGGCCATTTTCGTCGTATCCGTCGTCCTCTATGTCGCAGCGCCCAAGGAGCTGAAGCATATTAACCTGTATCAGACGGTCTTCTACGGCGTGCTGAACGGCTCGGATGATGTTCGGGGCGATCTTCGCCAGCTGGGCTTGCCGGAGCGGCTGGAGGTGCTGGCGGGAACGAATTATTTTCAACAGGACACGGCGATCAAGCAGGACGATCCTTCTCTTGTCCCGGATTTCTACAACCGGGTTTCCCATAAGGATGTGCTGGTCTTCTATCTGAAGAATCCCGGCCGGCTGCTGGACAATATGGAGTATGCGGCTTCAAACGGCATGTCGATCCGACCCTACTATCTCGGAAGCTATGAGAAGAGCGAAGGGAAACAGGCGGGTGCATTGGCTTATACGTACAGCGCCTGGAGCGAGTTCAAGAACAAGCTGCTCCCGCATAAGCTGTGGTTCATCGCCGTCTTCTATCTTGTGTATTACGCCATAACGGTTTTCGAATATGTGCGCAGCCGTGAACGGAGGGGCCGCCTCGCATGCGAGCTTCTGATGCTGCTGGGATTGATCGGCATCTTCTCGTTCCTCGTTCCGATTCTGGGCGATGGACGCGCCGACATTGGCAAGCATCTGTTCCTGTTCAATGTCAGCTTCGATATGATGGCCGTGGCGATGTTCGCCTGGGTCGTGCGGAAGCTGACTTCCTCGCGGCGGGATTCCTATTAGATCCTGGCTTGCTTCAATTCAAACAGCCGTGATGCTCTGGGCATCACGGCTGTTTGCTGTACGCATGGGCGACCTTAGCAGCCTCTTGTGCGGCGGCTTTATGCATTCCTGTAGTTGCTCCGCAGTCCCGTCCGTCCTGCCGGGCCGGCTGTCGGGGACGAACTAGAAGCTGAGCTGCGCCTGGTGCAGACGGCTGTAAATGCCGCCGGCTTCGACCAGCTCCTCGTGCCGGCCTTCTTCGGCGACGCCGTCCTCGGCGACAACGACGATCCGGTCGGCGCTGCGGATCGTGCTGAGCCGGTGCGCGATGACCAGCGTCGTACGGCCGACGGACAGCTCCGCCAGAGACTGCTGGATCGCCGCTTCCGTCTCGGTGTCTAGCGCGGAGGTCGCTTCGTCGAGGATCAGAATCGGCGGATTCTTCAGGAACATGCGGGCGATCGCCATCCGCTGCTTCTGTCCTCCCGACAGCTTGACTCCCCGCTCGCCGATCACCGTATCCATACCTTCCGGCAGGCTCTGGATCAGCTCCTCCAGATGGGCTCTGCGGGCCGCCTCCCAGATTTCGTCGATTCCGGCGTCCAGCTTGCCATAGGCGATATTCTCCCGGATCGTTCCGGAGAACAGAAAGACATCCTGCTGCACAATCCCGATCTGCCGACGCAGCGATTCGAGCTTGAAGTGCCGGATATCCGTGCCGTCGACTGCAACCCCGCCCCCGGTTACTTCATAGAAACGGGGGAGCAGGCTGCAGACCGTCGTCTTGCCCGCCCCGGAAGGACCGACGAAAGCGACGGTTTCCCCGGCGCGGATGTTCAGGGAGAAGTTCTGCAGAACCGGCCGGTGTTCTTCATAGCCGAAGGACACCTCATCAAACACAATGTCGCCGCGAAGAGGACCGGCCTCCACCGCATCCGGGCTGTCCGCGATATCCGGCTCTGTATCGATAACCTCCAGATAGCGCTTGAAGCCGGCGATTCCCTTCGGATAGCTCTCGATGATGGCGTTAATCTTCTCGATCGGCCGGAAGAAGATGTTGGCGAGCAGCAGGAACGCTACGAATTCGCCGATCTCGAGGCTTCCGCGGATGAAGAACCAGGAGCCGCAGATCATGACGAAGATCGTGATCAGCCGGGTCATCATATAGTTGACGGACATGCTGCGCGCCATCAGCTTGTAGGCATTAAGCTTCGTCTCCCGGTAATTCCGGTTGTCGACTTCAAACAGCTTCTTCTCGTACTCTTCGTTGGCAAAAGACTGGACAACGCGGATGCCGCCGACATTGTCCTCAATCCGCGCGTTGAAGCTGCCGACATTGCCGAAGAGGCGGTGGTAGGTGGAGGTCATATTTTTGCCGAAATGGATGAGCATCCAGGCAATGACAGGGACAATGATGAAGGTGATCACGGCAAGACGGAGATTGATGTCCGCCATCAGGAAGAAAGCGCCGATCAGCGTCATGACGGCGATGAATACGTCCTCCGGACCGTGGTGGGCGACTTCGCCGATATCGTTCAGGTCATTGGTCATCCTGCCGATCAGATGTCCGGTCTTGTTGTTGTCGAAGTAGCGGAAGCTGAGCTTCTGGATATGGTCGAACATTTTTTTGCGCATATCCGTCTCGATGTTGATGCCCAGCATATGCCCCCAATAGGTGACGATGTACTGCATGGCGGTGTTCAGCACATAGACGGCCAGCAGCAGAAGACAGGCGGCCACGATCAAGGACCAGTTCTGTCCCGGCAGAAGATCGTCGATAAAGCGGTTTACGGCAACCGGAAATGCCAGCTCGAGCAGTCCGGCGCCGATGGCGCACAGAAAATCCAGCAGAAACAGCTTGCGGTAGGGCCTGTAATAGGAGAAAAAACGGCGAAGCATCCGGCTCACTCTTTCTTATGTAGGATTTCAATTGAGATTGATTCTCAAATAGCGGTTATATCAAGGATACTAATGGAAACATGCGGAATTTGTCAAACCTTTCTTGCAGCGAAGGCTGCCTAAGGAACGCAAGGCCGTGCAAAGGCGAGGCGGATAAACACAAGGCAGCTGCGCAGCAAAATAGCATAACCGCGCATTAGCTGGTCGGCAGATATCGTGTGCTCTACTGAAGAGGCGCTACGGACTTATTCGTCTCCCAGCAAATCGCGCAGCATGCCTTCCCGGTCATTCATGAACGCCTTGGTCACCGCGTAATGCTCGGTATCCTCAAGCTGGACTTCCCGTATGCCTTCTTCCTCCAGCAGACGGATGGACGCTCCCGGGTAAGACATCAGAATGGGCGAATGGGTGGCGATGATAAATTGGGAGTTCTCCTGCACCAGCTCATGAATCCGGACCAGCAGCGTCATTTGGCGCAGGGGCGAGAGCGCGGCTTCCGGTTCGTCCAGTATGTAAAGTCCGCGTCCGCCGAACCGGTGAATAAAAGCGGCAAGGAAAGACTCGCCGTGCGACTGCTCATGCAGCGATTTGCCTCCGTAGGAATCCCGGAGCGGAGGGCCGCCGAGTGGCTGCTCGTCCAATTCATCGATATAGGAAGCCACATTGTAATAGCTCTCCGCGCGCAGAAAGAAGCCGTCCTTCGGCCGTCTCACGCCTCTGGCGATCCGCAGATACTCATGCAGCGCCGAATGGGAGGACCGGGTGGAGAACGAGAAATTCAACGTCCCTCCTTCCGGGTTAAAGCCCCATGCTGCCGCGATTCCCTCCAGCAGCGTGGACTTGCCGCTGCCGTTCTCTCCCACCAGGAAGGTCACGGGATGGCTGAATTCAAGCCGGCTCATCGTCTTCACAGCTGGCAGGTGAAACGGATATTCCCCAAAGGCCGGAACCTTGTCCCGCAGCAGCTCCGCATGCCTCAAATACAGCCGGTCGTTCTTCAATGCACATCTTCCTCCCCATACCATTTTCCTTTCACTTTATCATTAGTAATCTTTCCTTCCAAGTCCGAACGGGAAGCCGGGATCTGCTTTCATGCCCTCCCGGCTCTCACTCGGCTGCTGCCTCAATGGAAATATCGGTGTATTCGTTCAACCAGCTTCAACAGATTCGGAAAAGCTTCAAGCCTTTCGATTACGGCGATTTCCTCATGAAGAGCCGCCTCCGCGCCTTCTCCCAATACCGATGGAGCAATCGGCAGCTTGACGGTTTCCTGCTGCCCCAGACGGTCCAGAAGAAGATTGAAAGCACCGTTCAGATACTGGTCGAGAGTGGGGAATCTGTTCTTGTAGATCGCCCGGATATTGTTGTATTCCGTTAAATATTCGTTAAGCTCGGACAAGGTGATCCAGTCGGGCATCATGGTTAGAGCAAGGAGCCGGATTTCCATATCCCGGGGATACTTTTGACAAAATAATAAATAGTTGGACCTTGAGTCCAGCATATTCAAGTTCGAAATGGGGTGATCCTGATGATAGTTGGTTAACGAGTCGTCGTGAATGAACAGAGCTCCACTTTTGGCGGCGCGATATCCGAGCTCCCAGTCTTCCCAGCCAAAACCCATGAAGTCTTCCTCAAAGCCACCGAGCTCGTCAAAGAAGGTTTTCCTGATAGACACATTGCTCGTGATCAAATTCAGCCAGGCATAGTGAAAAAGCTTGAAGCGGTAGCCATAGGTGTCGAGTATCGGTTGAAAGTAATCGTTCTGGCTGCTCCATTGATTCAGATGACCCGGGTCGAACATCCACTCTAAGGGAAGCAGTTGAACCGGGGTTTGGTTCCCCTGCAAAAATTCATCAATAATTGGCGCAGCCGTGGGATGCCCCGCATAGATCTCGGCCATATCCGCTATCTGCTCGGGGGAATAATTCGGATCGGTCATCGTGTACACATGTCTGGCAAGCATGGCCCCCGAGACGATTTTTCGTTCTCCCTGCTGATGATGACGAACATGATTCATGACCCAGTCCGGCCCGCCGATCATCTCGGCGTCCGCGAACAGCAAGGTGTAGCCTGCGGCTATGCTTGCGCCTATGTTCCGGATCACGGATCTGCCTCTGTTCCGGAGCTGCCGAACATAGATGAAAGAATATTCCGGGAGCAGTGAGAAGTACACAGTAGGCGTATGGTCCGTGGAGGCGTCATCCAGAAAAACAACCTCCATCCGCTCCATCGGGAAGTGCTGCCGTTCCAGACTCAGCAAGGAAAAATAATTCAGAGGGCATTTATTGAATGAAGGCAGGATTACGCTCACATCCAAGTACCGTTTGACCCCCCCGGTAACCGATACCCCTCTTTCCGGGTCGCGGTAGAAGTAGAGACCGGCTTCGTCTCCGCTGAGGCCTATGAACATGCTGCCGCAGATATCCAGCTCGCTGCGGGCGGTGGACCACAGGCGGAATTCCCGGACCTGGCCTTTGAATGTGCCGTAGTGCTCATGACCGCCGAGGCAGAGGGAGGGAACGAGGCGTTCGGCATTGGTCGCCAGGCTTTCTCCTTTTACCCCCAGTCCGTTAATGTAGAGCCGCAGTTTCTTCTCCTCGCATACAATGGCAACATGCTGCCAATCCGAGAAGTCGTAAGCGAAGACCATTCTGGCGGGAAGATGATTGACGGAGTGCTCATAGACCGAAATTCCGTTGGTGCCAACCGAAACTCCGCAGCCGGCGGCGCCCTCCGGGTAGAAGTCCGGGCCTATCAAATAGCTTCTCCCGCCTATCCCGTCCGCTCCGGTGTTCCGCTCTTCATCCATAATCTGATCTTCATCCGCTTTGACCCAGAATTCATAGGTGAAGGTATTGCTGATCTTGCAGCTTCTCTCGAACTTGATCCATTCTTCTCCGTTAAAACGCAGGGCGTTCCTTTCATACATCTTTAATCCCTCCTTTACTTCTTTATCCCTAAGATGGCCAGCTGGTACAGGGACAGGTAGCTGTCTATCATCTTGGATTCAGAGAAATGTTCCTGGACATGGAGCCTCAACAGCTCGGGACGATAAGGAGGGGTGTAGTATAGGAGCTTAGCTGCCATTTGATCTAAGGATTCACAGCACATTTCGGAGGAGGAGCCCAGGATTTCCGGCACCGCACCTCTTGATAGGGCGAGAACGGAAGTTCCACAGGCCATTGCCTCCAGCAGTACGAGTCCAAAGGGCTCCTCCCACTGAATGGGGAACAACAGACACCGGGCATGCTTTAATAAATCCTGGCGTACTCTGCCGCCCACCGGACCGACGTATTGCAGGAGCGGATTACGGTTCAGCCGGGGGACGATTTCATTCAGAAACAGCCCCTCATCATGCAGAGGTCCAGCGATTACGAGCCGTTGGCCCGTCATTTCCGCGAGCGCCATAGCTTCAAGGACTCCCTTCTCACGGACGATTCTCCCCATGAAGAGCAGGTAATCCTCTTTCTCGGCGCTGAATTCGTAGCTCTCGGTATCCACTCCGTTATGCACATAATATCCGTATCCGCCTCCTATCGATTCCTTGGCGGATTGGCTTACATAGATGGGGAATTTCACCGTATTGTTGACAGGCAGATGAATGGTATGAACCAGCGGAAAGGAAACTTCGGTACGGCTCAGAGCCGAATCGAAGCTGTGGTCATGGATAATGTCGATGCCCGGAGGCAGATGCTCCATGACATAGGGACCGATAGAGGCGTCCCCATAGAACGGGTAAGGGATCACGGTTCCCGAGAAATGGCTTCCCTGTGGAGCGAACAGAATCACATCATGATTTCTGCGCGCCAATCCTTCGGACAGTTGATAGATGATTCGTTCAGTTCCGCCATCCCTGCTGGGGGGGACCGCTTCATGATTTGGTGCGACTTGCAAAATTCTCATGGAGAACCCTCCTGATCAGCTGTTGCATACGAGATGTTGTATCCTATGATTCCGCTGCCGCCAATGCATGTGCAGTACGCCCAGCTCCTCCAAATAACGGAGATGTACGACCAGAAATGTGCGGATTACCCGGTGGAATTGTCCAATCTGCGAACCGGCGGCGGGAATTTACTGTGTAAGGAGGAGATTTGGATGCCGAACCTTTCCGTACTGATGCCCGTCTACAATGCCTCCCGGTTTCTGGGACTCGCGGTGGAAAGTGTACTTCAGCAGAGTTATTCCGACTTTGAATTGATTATCATCAATGACGGATCAACGGATGACAGCTTGAAGATTCTGGAGCAATATCCGGATTCCCGGATCAGGCTGATGGATAACGGGACGAATAGAGGAATTGTGTACAGCCTGAACCAGGGCTTGAATCTTGCTTCGGGAAGATACATTGCCAGAATGGATGCGGATGACTGCAGTCTGCCGGACCGGTTCAAGATGCAGATTGCCTACATGGATCTGAATCCCGATATCGGGGTACTCGGCACGCAATACCGGATCATGAACGCCCTTTCCAACGAAGCATTTACCGCTCTTCCTTGCGAACCGGATATTCTGGAATGCTCGCTGCTCTTTCACTGCTGTCTGGTACACCCTGCCGTTATGATGCGCAGACGGGTTCTGGACCAGCTTACGGGCCCTCCTTACGACCCTGCCTACCAGTATGCGGAAGACTATAATCTTTGGGCGCGGCTGTCCTCCATTACGCGCATAGCCAATCTGCGGCAGTACGGCTTGTATTATCGGCTCCACGATCAGCAGCTTAGCCGGACCCAGAGCATGGAACAGCAGAAGCAGGCGGACCGGGTACGGATGGACTTGTTAAAAAACATGGGGCTCACCCCTTCTCCAACGGAATGGGAGCTTCATCGCCATTTATGCTTCGGTACGACCCGCTGCCAGCCCGAGCGGGATTGGATCATGAAGATTCTTGCCCGGAACCTTACGGTCAGAAGATATGATCAAGCGGCCTTGATGGATGTGCTGAACCGGGTGCTGGAGAGATAGCCGGGTGAATCAAGGAAGGGGATGTCTGTTAATGAAAGCCGTGATTTTGGCAGGAGGCTACGGCACTCGTATCAGCGAAGAATCGCATTTGCGGCCAAAGCCTATGATTGAGATTGGGGAGAAGCCGATTCTCTGGCATATCATGAAGTTGTATTCGCACTACGGGTTTAACGACTTTGTAATCTGCCTCGGCTATAAAGGCAATGTGATCAAGGAGTATTTTTCCAACTATTATCTCTATAATTCGGACGTAACTTTCGATTATGCCGGCGGCAATGAGGTCGTTATTCATCAGCGCAAGGCGGAGCCTTGGAGGGTAACTCTGGTGGATACGGGACTGGAGACGCTGACGGGCGGGAGATTGAAGAGGATTGCCGATTTTATCGGGGACGAGGCTTGCATGATGACTTACGGTGACGGCCTGTCTTCAATTGATCTTGGCGCGCTGCTCAAGTTCCACCAAAGTCACGGGAAGCTTGCCACCGTAACCGTTACACAGCCTCCGGGCCGATTTGGCGCCATGCAGTTGGATTCCCGGCACAAGGTTAAGGTATTTCAAGAGAAGCCCAAAGGCGATAACTCCTGGATCAATGCCGGTTTCTTCGTGCTGGAACCGAAAGTATTCGAGTACATTGAAGGCGATCATACCGTATTTGAACAGGAACCGCTTGAAACTCTGGCGCGTGAGGGGCAGCTGATGGGTTACCGCTTCGAGGGCTTCTGGCATCCAATGGACACTCTCCGGGATAAAAATCATCTCGACCAGCTGTGGAAATCGGGGAATGCGCCGTGGAGAAAATAAATTTTTGGCAGAATAAAAAGGTATTCATGACCGGTCATATGGGGTTCAAAGGCTCCTGGCTGTCGATTTGGCTGGACCGGCTCGGCGCACTGGTTACCGGATATTCCGACGCTCCCCCAACCGATCCGAACCTGTATTACAGCTGCGGGGTTGACCGGCTCGTGACTTCGGTTACCGGAGATATTCGCGATGAAGCGAGGCTGCAATCCGCGGTGAAAGCGGCAGACCCGGATATTGTGCTCCATCTTGCCGCACAGCCGCTTGTCAGGGCTTCCTATCAGCGGCCGGTGGACACCTATGCGGTCAATGTGCTGGGAACCGTTCATGTGCTTGAAGCGATCCGCCTGCATAACCTTCGGGGAGGCAAGGTGAAGGCGTTCGTCAACGTAACCACGGATAAATGCTACAGCAACAAGGAGTGGTACTGGGGATACCGGGAGGAGGATTCGCTTGGCGGATTTGATCCGTATTCGAACAGCAAAGCCTGCTCCGAGCTCGTTACAGCGTCCTACCGCGACTCCTTCTTTAATCCTGCCCAATATGATCAGCATGGGGTTGCCATTGCGTCGGCAAGAGCGGGCAATGTGATCGGGGGCGGCGACTGGGCCTCCGAAAGGCTGATCCCGGACTGCGTCAGAGCGTTCAGCCAGCCGGCTCCTTCCATCCTGCGCAGTCCGTATTCGGTTCGCCCCTGGCAGCATGTGCTGGAGCCTCTTGGAGGCTATCTGCTTCTGGCACAGCGGCTCTATGAGGAAGGAATCCCGTATGCGGAAGCCTGGAACTTCGGGCCTGATGAACGGGATTCGCAGACTGTGGAGCAAGTGGTCAGCCGTTTTAGCGAGATATGGGGGGAAGGAGCCGCATATGAGGTCGTTCCCGGCAGCAAGCTGCATGAGGCCGCTGCGTTGAAGCTCGACATCTCCAAGGCGAAGGCCCGGCTCGGCTGGAAGCCCACTTGGGATCTGGATACGGCTTTAGTACAGACAGCCGGCTGGTATAAAGCATTTCTGGATGGAAAAGACATGCTTCAGATTTGCCGCTCGCAGATCGGGCTGTTCGAACAGTCCCGCGATTAATCGAAGCGCCTAACAGACGGCCGGCAAGTCAAGGCCCGTTAAGCAAGAGCTCCTTCAGAGCGTCTGCTTAACGGGCCTTTATTTTTATATATGATGCCTCTGCTTGGAGCCGGAGTGCTACCGTCAATCCATAATCCTCCGCCTTATCGGTGTGATCGCTCGAGCTGATGGAACAGCAGGGAGATCTGGCTGCGGAAATCCTCTGCGCCGAGGTGTTCCCTGAAACCGTACCGGTCCTCCAATCTGCCCAGCGACAGGTAAAACCGGTTCTCCTGCTGCGGTTCATCTCCCTGAAGGATGAGCCGCGCCGGTTCACCGTACAGTTCGTCATGCACCTGCTTCACGCAGCGGGCGGCTTCCTGGATGGTCATATACAAGGGAGAGCCGAGATTAACCGTATCGTAGGTGGCGGGGAACCTGTTCAGAATGGCGCTTGTCGCTCTGGCGACGCTGTGCACGCTGATGAAATTTCGTCTCTGTCTTCCCGAGGACCGTATGGTGATAGCCTTCTCGAAGAAGGCCTCCTTGCACAGGCATGCGGGAACCAGGCTCCAGCGGTTGATGGTCGGATAGGCAAAATGTCCGTATACATTGGTCGGCCTGATGCTGACAGCCTGGAGCAGCCCTTTTCTGGCGTACATCTCTGTATAGATTTCTGCCATCGCGTGATTGGCCGCATAATCGTTCTCGGGCCGCATGGCCGATTCATCACTGTATTCGCCCGCAAGCTCCGATCCGAGAACCTGAATGGTGGAGAAGAAGATCATTCGGGGAATGCGATTGTTGACAGCGAAATCGAGTACATTTTTGGTTCCCAGTATTGAGAGACTCAATCCCTCATGGCCATTTTTGGAAATAATATCATTGGCCGCAGCCAGGTGAATTACAGCGTCGCCGGGGAGCCGGAGAGAGGGGAAGCTGCCCGACCGTACATCGGCTTCAACGTTCTCCCCGGACTTATCTGTTCTCTCCGCTGCGTCCGGCAGACGGCGGAAGATTCGTATCACTTCATGACCATCCCGGCAGAGCTGCTCGCACAGAAAGCTGCCGATAAATCCTCCGGCACCGGTAACGATAACTCTCATTTCACATCAAGCCCTTTATGCTGCGCAAGGAACGCTTCCAGCGTAGGCAGATTCTTGTCTTTCTCCGAGAGAATGGGGGCTTCGGTCGGCCACTGGACACCGATGGAAGGATCGTTCCAGCGGATGCCGCCATCCGCAATGGGGGAGAATTCCTGGTCCACTTTGTATTGAACGACACAGTAATCGGTTCGTGTGCAGAACCCGTGTGCGAAGCCGCGGGGAAGATAGATCATGGCCTGAGTGTCTTCGGATAACTCGATGCTGTCCCACTCACCGAAAGTGGGAGAATCCGTTCTCAGATCGACAAACACATCATACACGGCACCTTTGGCAGCTCTGACAAGCTTGGTCTCCGTAGAGGGCGCATATTGGAAATGAAGGCCCCGGATCGTGTCTTTGCGAAGAGTTACGGACTGATTCTCCTGAAGCCAGCGGCGGTGGAGACCGCTCTCGGAGAATATGTTCTCATCGTAGATTCTCATGAAATGACCCCGGTGATCATACAGCGGAGACAGCCTGATCTCGAACACGCCCTGAAGTCTTCGTGGAATGATCTTCATCCTAGATCCCTCCCATGTGAATTGATCCGCAAATCCAGAGCAGGCTTCGGTGCCGGGAGATAGCTGCCCTGGACGGAGGAACGGATGATACTTGCGTTTTCGCCAAAAATTCCGGTCATTGGCTCTGCGCCTGTTCCGCTGATTACGACATCGCTTAGCAGAATGCTGTGTTCTATATGGCAATCCTCCAGACGGGCTCCGGGCATGACCGCTACATAGGGGCCAATGATGCAGTTTCGCAGCGTGCTTCCGGAACCGATGACCACCGGAGCGCGGACCGTACAGCCCACCAGAGAAGCCCCGGAAGAAATGCTATTTGCGTCTCCGCACAATTCATCCATCATCCAGCGGCTGGCCGCAAGCCACCGCTGTGAGGTCCCGACGTCGGAGCACGGCTGATGGGTAAGGGCGAAAGCTACTTGTCGCCCGCTTAGAATCAAGCTCTGAATGGCGTCCGTTATTTCATATTCTCCCCGCCCGGAAGGCTTAAGGTTCCGGATGTGGTCAAAGATGCCGGCGCTGAATGCATAGATGCCGACGACAGCCAGGTTGCTTCTGGGAACGGGCGGCTTCTCTTCCAGGGAGACGATACGGTTATCCTTAATTTCCGCTACGCCGAACTGTTCGGGATTGTCGACGCTGGTCAGCAGAATGGAGGCATCCGATTGCTCAAACCGGTCTATCAGGGTACGAAGGGGTTCTTTGACGAGGTTGTCTCCGAGAAGCAGAATGAAGTCGTCCAGTCCGATAAAAGCTTCGGCGGCGGCCACGGCATCGGCAATCCCCCGCGGTTCCTGCTGATACAGATAGGTCAGGGATACGCCAAACTTTTCCCCGTCGCCCGCAGCCTTACGAATCATCATTTCCTGTGAAGGATGAATCACGATTCCGATATCCTGTATCCCTTCGCCCGCAAGCTTCTCAATGGCATAGAACAGAATGGGGGTATTGGCAACAGGCAGCAGCGTCTTCGGCTGGGTCAGCGTGAACGGTCTCAGCCGTTGTCCCTTCCCCGCGCACACAATCAGTCCCTTCATACCCCTCCATCCCCGCTCGCCCCGGCCTTGGATTGAAAAGGATCGCGGCCGGAATTCCAAGCCTCTAGATCGGCGTCGTAGGCTTTCTTGTCCTCCACCGTCACCGGGCTGCCATCCAGATAATAATCATAGCTCCACGGAATTTGCGATAGTTCGGATTGACCCATAACCTCAAGTTCCTCCTGGTACAGCTGAAACAGCCGGTACAGCGGGTTGTTCAAGTCGGGAATCCATTCGCTCATGCAGTACTGCAGCATGCCGTGCGTTCCCGAGTAGTGAAAGCATACGAACGGTTTGTGGTCTGCCAGCCAGTACCGGCCGTTCTCATCGCTGACAATGATCCGGCAGCTTTCGTGCAAATTCCACGCGGCTACGTTATATCCGGGATGCTTCCACACCGTTACGTTGAATAAAGCCGGCGCCAGATCAGCCCATTTCTGATCGACAAAAAAGGGCGCGTCATAAAAACAATAGCTGTACAGCCGCTCTCCCCACCAGTTCAGGAACCGGAAGGTTTCCTCCGACCGGCGGAGAGCCAGAAAGCCGGTGTTAAAAATACCGTGATGCAGGTAACCCAGCGGATAGTCGCTTGGCTGAATCCGGTGCGGCACCAGCAGAATATCGTGGTGTTCCAGTGCGTACAGCAAGTCGTCGAAAGGGGCGTAGCAGACAATATCGGTATCCATGAACACCACATTCATTTCTTCCGGATGCCGGTCAAACAAGCAGCGGAGAAACGCCGGTTTAATGGAAGTGACCCCTTCAAGCAGACTGTACTTGAAGATGCTTGCTTCAAAACGGGGGATTCCGAGATCCTTGGCGAGAATGACCTCGTCAAACCAGGGAACGTCCAGTGCCGCCGGGTGAATCTCCCGCTCCATCAGGCAGATGGCAACCCGGGCATACGGCATATGATACTTCACGGCCCTTGCCATTAATTTCGCCTCATGCAGATTGTCCGCACAGGTTACTGAACAAATGATCATGTTTGACCTCCTTCATCTGGAGAGGTTTAGAACCCGCTATGATTGGAAAGGGAGAAGGGATTGCCGCTTGGCTTCCCGATGGAGGATGCGGCCTTGAAGCGGAGCCGGGTTTCATCGGAAATCGTCTCGCCGCTGTAGAAGAAGTTGTATGACCATTGAAGGGAAGGGTACTCCGAGCGATTCCGTGAGAGTTCACCCTGATATTCGCTCCACAATTGCCGTAATGCTCCGTCCCGGTGGACATGCTGGTTCATACCGCTCTCGAGCAGCCCCAGAAAGTTGCTGAAGTTCACACAACATAGAGGCGCTTGATCGGTCAGTACAAACCCTCTCTCTTCTCTGAAGACCTTCCTGCCGTTCTCATGCAAATTCCAGAAAGCCAGATTGTAACCCGGATGGCGCAGCACACCGGCATTGAAATAAGCAGGCGCGAAATTCAGATAGGGCTGATCCTTGAATAGACCGGATGGCTGACCCTCATATTCGCCGGCGGCGATCTTCATCCACCACTTCGCAAAATGATGTCCTTCCGGGCTGTTCTTAACAGCCACAAGACCGCTGTGGAAGGTGCCATCTGTCAAAGTCCCGATCTCACGGGAGCTTTCCCTAGCAGAGGAGGGTTCGAGGTGATGGGGGGTCAGCACAACGTCGTAATTCTCCAGCATGTGCCCGATTTCGTGAAATGGCTGTAACACGTACATCTCCGGGTCCAAATAAACCACGTGCTGCTCGGATGGGAACGTGTCGAGCAGGTACGCGAGCATCCGCCCCTTCATCGCTACCCCGCACTGGAGAGAGTTGAATTTGAACATATGGCTCTCAAAGTCCGGAAGTCCCAGCCGATCGGAAATTTCTCTGGCCGTGAATATCCAGTCAATGTCGGGTAACGGCTGAGCCGGGAACTCTTCAACCAGACATAACGCAACTCTGGCCCAAGGCATTTGTCGCTTTACCGAGCGCGCCATGAGCAGGGCCTGAGCCAAGCCGCTAGCGTTAACGGCGGTGCCGATAATCACAGTGACACAACCTCCTCCTTAAAGTTCGAATACTAAAGTATATAGGATGAAAGCATAGACCGGCACGGCGCATGTCTCCCTGCTTCATGTTAGGCAGAGGGCTAAAATCCTTCCCCCATGCCGTCCCGTATTCGTTGCGGGAATGTCCCGGGAGTCCAGATTCATGGCTTCAGCTTGTACTTCTATCACAGGGCATCTGCCAATTTATGAAAGTGACGGACAGGTGTCCATGAGTCAATTATCTCCCTCGCATATAGCTATACTGTTAGGCAGATTAAGACAGGGCAGGGTGAGGCTGTGGAAGCGATTATGAGGAAGAAGCGCAAGATGGGCTACCGCGACGGTTACCGGCAGGGTTACCGCTATGGCCTGTGTGAAGCGGTAAGGGCGCTTAATCCGCCGGCTCAGGGAACCCGGCGGCCCTTGAAGCTGATGTACGTTCCCCAGGGCTTTGACGCTATCGACGCCGGCGTCTCCGAAGCGCTGGCCGGACTTGTAACGGAACTGATTGTAACCCCGGCGCACGATATGCTGGAGACCGCCGTGCGCGAATCCCCGCAGGCGGTGCTGGTGATGAACGGGCTGCATATTTTTCCGGATAATCATCTGGAGCAGATTGCGGGCATACGCAGCTTAGGCATTCCGGTTGCCGTCTGGTTCGTGGACGATCCTTATTTCACGGCGGATACCGCCGAGTTGTGCCACCACTACGACCATGTGTTTACGCATGAAATGGGGTGTGTGGAATTCTACCGCTCACTGGGCGCGCAGTCGGTGCATTATTTGCCCCTGAGCGTCAATCCGGCTATGTTCCATCCCCGCAAGATCGGACCGGAGTACCGGTACGATATCGTGTTCATCGGCAACGCGTTCTTTAACCGGACCGAGTTGTTCGACGAGCTCGCGCCCGTGCTGTGCCGTCACCGGACCTTTATTGCGGGCGGCTTCTGGGAGCGGCTGCAAACCTACGACAGACTGTCCCCGCTCATTCACAGCGGCTACATTCCGCCGGAGGAGACGGCCAATTATTACTGCGGAGCCAAGCTTGTTATCAACATTCACCGGCCCTGGGACCCGGGATCCGATAACCGTAACGCATTCGGCATCCCCGCCAGATCGATCAATCCCCGGACCTATGAAATCAGCGCATGCGGCACGATGCAGCTGACGGATATCCGGGACGATCTGACAGACCATTACCGGCCCGGTTATGATCTGGAGACCTTCGAATCCGCGGCCGAGCTGGAGTCCAAAATCGAGTATTACCTGAAGCATCCGATGGAGCGGCAGAAGTTCGCAGTGAGGAGCCTGCAGACCACATTGACCCGTCATACGTTTATGGCAAGAATGCCCGAACTGCTGGACACGATTCATGAGGCCCGGGCGAGCGAAGAAACACTCACATAAAGGAGAGGACGCGTATGATTAAAGACTTTATTCTTCCGGTTCCGCCGATTCCCCTGACCCCGGCGCAGGAAGCGAAGCTGCAGGGGAGGCTCCAAGGATTCCGGGGCGGATTTGAACAAGGGTATCTGCGGGGACGATTCGCCGTGCTGGATGGACGTCCCGAGGAGCCGCTGCCCGTTCGCGACGTTCACGTCATGTATGTCGCTTCCGGCAAAGGCTACCCCTATTCGCCGCTGGACGAAGCGCTGCTGGCTTCGGTTCAGTCCCTGACGGCGGCGGTGACCGTAACCGACGTCCGCCAGAATCTCGTCGAATTGGCCCGTGCGAACCGGCCCGACCTTGTGCTCGTGCTCGACGGCATGGATTTGCCGACGGAGCAGATCGACGAGCTGCGGGGCATGGGCATCCGGACGGCGGTCTGGCTGACCGACGATCCTTATTACACCGATTTTACGCTTGTTCTCGCGCCGCACTATGATTATGTATTCACGCTGGAGCGCAACTGCATCGAATATTATCGCCAACTGGGCTGCGCGCAGGTGCATTATTTGCCGTTCGCGGCATACCGGCCGCATTACCGTCCGATGATTACCCGTCCGGGATCGCCAAGAGATATCAGCTTTATTGGCTCGGCCTACTGGAACCGGGTTAACTTCTTCCGGGAGATCATGCCGCAGCTGATGGAGTACAACACGGTGTTCAACGGCATCTGGTGGGATCGCCTGCCCGAGGCTGCGCTCTACGGAGAACGGATCGAGGTGGGCAAGTGGATGTCTCCGCAAGAGACGGCGGCGGCGTACAGCAGTTCCAAAATCGTCATCAATCTTCACCGTTCCCATGTCGACGATGTCGTCAACAATAACACGTTGGCGGTTCCCGCGGCATCGCCGAATCCCCGGACCTTTGAAATTATGGCAAGCGGCACCCTCCAGCTCTGCGACGCCCGGGATGACCTGGCGACCTTCTATACGCCGGGCGAAGAGATCGATACGTTCAGCACGCAGCAGGAACTGATGGATAAAATCCGCTTCTATCTGGCGAACGAAGAAGAGCGGCAGCGGATCGCATTGAAGGGGCTGGAGCGGACGCTGCGGGATCATACGTATCCGAAGCGGGTCAACGAGCTGCTTACCATTATCTTCGGATAGACGGCTCCCGAATATCGAACAGGGAGGTGAAGAGCCGCTCCCGCCGCCGAGAGGGCCGGAGCCGGGAGCGGCCATATGCCAATGGCCGACAAACCTGCGGTTGTTCTGTTTTCCCATGTATCCAACGGCAGCAGCATTACGGGCGCCGAGAAACTGCTGCTTACCTTTGCCAGGGAACTGGCTCCCTATTTCGACTGCCTCCTGGCGGCACCGAAGGAAGGCAAGCTGACCCGTCAGGCCCGGCAGTCCGGAATACCGGTTGAACTGCTGTCCATACCGCTGCTGTATGGATTGTATACCCCTTACGCGGGACTGGAGCAGGATCTGGCCGAGCTTCAGGGCAGCCGGGATTTCCGGGAGCTGACAGCATGGCTCGATGTGCGGCGGCCTGCGTTCATCGTGACAAGCACCTGCGTGAACGTGCTGCCTGCTGCGGCGGCCAAAAGCCTGGGAATCCCGGTTGTGTGGAAAATCAGCGAAACGATCGCGATCAATGAGTATACGGCGATCACTACCGGAATTATCCACAGACTCAGCGACCAGATTCTCTGCATATCCGAGACGGCGGCAGAGCCGTTCGGACCGGAAGCGCGGGAGCATATCGCGCTGCTGCCGCCTACATGGAATGACGGAGAGCTGATGGAGCCGGCCTGGAGCAAGCTTCGCTCCGAACGGAGACGGGAGCTGAACATCAAGCCCGGGCATCCGCTGGTCGGGTATATCTCCTCATATATCAATGAGCCGAAGGGGCTTGAGCATTTCATTCATATGGCCGTTGCGGTAGCGGCGGAGCGGCCGGACTGCCGCTTTCTCGTAATCGGCGAGCCGGGCGACAAGGCGTACTATGCCCGCTGTCTCAAGAAGGTGAAGCTCGAGGGTCTGCTGTCCCGATTCCGCTTCACCGGCTATGAAGCATGTCCGCCCCAGGCTTATTGCGCCATGGACGTAGTCGTTGTTCCAAGCCTCGTCCGCGAAGGATTCGGCATGACCGCGCTGGAGGGTCTCGTCTTCGGCAAGCCGGTCGTCGCCTATGATTCCGGCGGCCTTGGAGAGATTCTCCGCGCTGTCGGCTTCGAGGACGGCCTGGCGCCGCCGCAGAATCATGAAATACTGGCGCATCGCGTCCTCAGCTTCCTGAACCCGGCGCTCGCGGGGGACATCGGCTACAACGTCCGGCTTCGGGCGACCGCCCTGTACGGACCTGCCGCTTACCGCGAGCGCCTGAGAATTCTGGCGGAGAATTGGCTTCTCCGCTGGCCTGTGCCTCCGGCGGCTGTACTTCCGCCGGCACCGGAGCCTCCCGCCGCTGCCGAAGGCGGGAGCTCTGAAAAGCGGGCCAAGGGGCTTAAGGCCCGCCGCTCCGGGAAGCCGCGGGGCGGGAAGCGCCGGCGGCTCTCCCGGCACAAGGCTCCGCGCCTGCGCCGGAAGCTGCGGAAGCCGAAGTCTGCGAAGACGGCGGTCCGGCGCCGGTCGCGGCGGCGTGGCGGCAGAACCCGCTCACGCGCACGGAAACGGCGCTGAGGCGGCTATAGCCTAACAAGAGCTTACAGGGAGTGAAAACATGAAGATCATGACCATTCTCGGCACACGGCCGGAGATCATTCGACTGAGCGTGATTGTGCCTCTGCTCGACCGGTGCGCGGACCGGCATGTGCTGGTCCATACCGGCCAGAATTTCACCGAAAGCCTCAGCGGTATCTTCTTCAAGGAGCTGGGTCTTCGGGCGCCGGACTATTATCTGCAGGAGAAACAGGCGGGAATCGGGGGCCAGCTGGCGGCTATGTTCGGCGGGCTGGAGCCGATTCTCATGAAGGAGCGGCCCGACCGGGTTCTGCTGCTCGGGGATACCAACAGCGCTCTCTGCGCCATTCTGGCCGAGCGGATGGGCATACCGGTTGTGCATATGGAGGCGGGCAACCGCTGCTACGACCTCGCGGTGCCTGAAGAGAAGAACCGGCGGGTCATCGACGCCGTGTCGACCGTGAATATGCCCTACACCCCTCAGAGCAAGCGAAACCTGCTGGCGGAGGGCATACCTTCCGGCCGGATTGTGCTGACCGGCAATCCGATCCATGAGGTCATGAATCATTACCGCAGCCGTATCGAATCAAGCGATATTCTGGCGCGGCTTGGACTTGAAGAGGGAGAGTATTTTCTCGTGACGGCCCACCGGGCCGAGAATGTCGACAGTCCAGGGCCGCTGCTTGAGATCATGACCGGACTGAACCGGATTGCGGAGCATTTCGGCATACGGCTCATCTGCAGCATCCATCCCCGTACTAGATCGAGACTCGGCAATGACTTCCCGCTGCAGATGCACAGTCTTGTGGAATTTTATGAGCCGTTCGGTTTTTTTGATTTTATCTCGCTTGAGAAGAATGCCTTCTGCGCCGTCACCGACAGCGGCACGGTCCAGGAGGAATGCTGCCTGATGGGTGTGCCGACGGTCACCGTTCGGCGGACGACCGAACGGCCGGAGACCGTAGACTGCGGCAGCAACATCGTATCGGGCGTAGACGCCGAAGCCATCGTGCGCAGCGCGAAGCTGATGACGGGACTGGAGCGCAAGTGGGAAATTCCGGAGGGCTATCTGGCGCCGGACGTATCGCGCAAGGTCGTTAAATTTTTGCTTGGAGGGAACCTGTATGTTCAATAATCAACGGATTCTGGTAACAGGCGGCACCGGTTCCTGGGGGCATGAACTAATCCGGCAGCTGCTGCAGCAGAACCCGAAGGAAATCATCGTCTTCTCGCGCGGCGAGTCGGCCCAGGTCGCCATGAGCCGTGAATTTGAGAACGCCCGCTTGACCTTTGTGATCGGGGATATCCGGGACAGGGAGGCGCTGTCCGCGGCCTGCCGGGGAGTGGATTATGTGTTTCATCTCGCCGCTCTGAAGCATGTGCCCGTCTGCGAGGATCAGCCGTACGAAGCGCTCAAGACCAATGTGATCGGGACGCAGAACGTCATTGAATCCGCAGCCGCAAGCCATGTGAAGAAAGTGATCTACATTTCCACCGACAAAGCGGCCAACCCGTCCAACTTCTACGGCATGACCAAAGCCATCGGCGAGAAGCTGATGGTCTATGCAAATCTCCTTGGCGCAAGCACGCAGTTCGTGACCGTGAGAGGCGGAAATGTGCTGGGAACGAACGGCAGTGTTGTCCACTTGTTCATGAAGCAAATCCGGGATAAAGGAGAAGTCAGGATCACCGATCTCAAAATGACTCGTTTCTTCCTCACGCTGCGGGACGCCATCACGCTTCTGTTCAAGGCATCCGAAGCCGCCATAGGCGGCGAAATCTTCGTCATGACCATGCCTACCTGCCGGATCGTCGATCTGGCCGAGGTGCTGATCGAGGCATCGGGCAAGACCGGTGTAAAAATAGTGGAGACCGGAACGCGGCCCGGAGAGAAGATCGACGAAATCCTGATGAGCGATTTCGAGAGCCTCTCAACCGTAGTATACGACAGCCAGTATCTCGTCATTCTGCCGACGCTCAACATTCCGGAATTGAAGGACCGGTATGCCGGCTGTGAGCCGGTCACCTTCAGCAGCTTCAGCTCCGGGAATAACTTGATGTCCAAGAGCCAGATCCGCGACATTCTGTTACGGGGAGGCTTCCTGCAATGAAGCTGCTCATCTTCGGGGGGAACGGGATGGCTGGGCATATGCTGGCGGATTATTTCCGCCTGGAGGGCCGGCACCAGGTCTTCTACACCACCCGGGACCGCAGCGACCCTCACGGGCTTATTGTCGATGTGGATAATATCGCGGCGGTGGAGCAGACAGTAAGCATCGTCTCGCCGGACATCATCATCAACGCGGTCGGCGTGCTTAACCGCTTCGCGGAAGCCGATACAATCGCCGCTTACCATATCAACGGCTTCCTCCCTCACCGGCTCCGGCGGGCGGCCGATCAGGTGTCCGCGCGCCTGATCCATATCAGCACCGACTGTGTGTTCGAAGGCACGCGCGGGAGCTATACGGAGGCGGACCCTCCGGACGGGACCTCCATCTATGCCGTGACGAAGGCGCTCGGCGAGGTCCGGGAGTCCGGGCATGTCACGATCCGCACCTCGATAATCGGTCCGGAAATCCGGCCCGGCGGCATCGGACTGATGGGCTGGTTCCTGGCGCAATCGGGCCTAGTGCCGGGTTACAGCCGGGTCATGTGGAACGGCGTTACCACACTGGAGCTGGCCAAGGCGGTCGATCGCCTGCTGGACTCGCCGGTGTCCGGCCTTATTCATTTGGCCCATCCCTCGCCGGTCAGCAAGCTTGAGCTCCTCGGCCTGATGGCTTCGGCATTCGGCAAGCCGGATGCCGAGATTGTGCCGGTCGACGTTCCCGTGCAAGACCGGACGCTTGCCGTGACGCGGACCGACACGGCCTTCGAGCTGCCATCCTATCCGGATATGCTCGCAGAGCTGGCCGATTGGATGGCAGGAAGCGGGAGATATTCGTGAGCGCCCGAAAGCTTCTGATCACCGGCGCCGCCGGCTTTACGGGCCGGCATGCCGCGTCTTTCTTCGCGGCGGAAGGCGCGGAGGTGACGGCCGTGCTGCGGGGACCCGAACCGCAGGGCGGGAGGGTTTCGCCGTTCCCTCCGGGGGTCCGCGTCATGTTCTGCGACCTTCGGAACCGCGAGGCTGTCCTTAAGCTTATGTCAGACGCGGCACCCGATGAGGTGCTGCATCTGGCCGGCCGGAACTCGGTGCCGGAATCCTGGGAACGGCCGACGCAGGTTCTGGAGGCCAATGTCATGGCGACGGCGAATGTGCTTGAGGCGCTCTGCAAGCGCCCGTCCGTGCCCGTCCTGGTCGCCGGTTCTCTGCTAAAATTCCGGCCGGAGAACGGAGAACAGCCTCAGCATCCGTACAGTCTCAGCAAGACGCTGGAGGAATGGGTAGCCTTGGCCTGGAGCCGGCTGTTCCGGCAGCGGGTTCTCGTCGCGGAACCATGCAATCTGATCGGGCCCGGCCCATCGACCGGCTTCTGCTCGCTGCTTGCCGGACATATCGCCGCCTGCGAGCGGGGAGATACGCCTTCGCCGTTCCGGCTGTCCTCGTCGCAGGACCGTCGCGATTTTCTGGATGTCCGGGACGCGGTGCGAGCCTATGACTCTATTCTCCGTCAGGGGGAGCCGGGGCGGGTCTACCGGGTGGATACCGGACGCTTTCGGACGCTCGGGGAGGTGGCGTCGCGGCTGCTCGCCATGACCTCCGCACAGGTTCCCATAGATTGGGGAGCTACAGCTGCCCCAGCTCCGCCAGCGGGCCAGGGGGATGCCGATCATGCACATGCCTCTGGGCTGGGATGGTGTCCGGACATCAACCTTGACCGTTCACTGAGAGATATTCTGGAATACTGCCGCAGCAGCGGGAAAGGAGATAGCCTATGAGGCCGAAAGTATCCGTCGTGATTCCATTCTATAACTGTCCATATATCGAGCATGCGATCGGAAGTGCCTTAGCTCAATCCCTGCCTCCTCATGAGATTATCGTGGTCGATGACGGCTCCGTGTACCATGCCGCCCAGATCACGCCGTTTCTCGTGCACCCGAACGTCCATTATTTAGGTAAAGCCAACGGCGGCACCGCCTCCGCCCTGAATCACGGTATCCGCAGTGCATCAGGTGATTATGTGGCCTGGCTGAGCTCGGATGACATTTTTTACCACGACAAAATCAACAATCAGGCACTGTTCATGGAACAGAACCGGCTGCTGATTTCGTTCACTAACTTCAATTATATCAATGCGGCTTCCCAGGCTACCCAGCTAAACGCCGGACTCGTCTTCGGCAGCCCGATCGAGCTGCTTCGCTGCTTCCTGCAGGGCAACCCCATCAACGGCTGTACGGTTATGATCAAAAAAGAGCTGTTCGGCGCGATTGGGCTGTTCAACGAATCGCTTCCGTACACGCATGATTTCGACTTATGGTACCGGTCCATATTGAACGGATATATCCCGGTCATGCTGAACCAGACCCTGACCGGCTACCGGATGCATGATGGCATGGGAACCGTCCGGCATCGCGAGGCGATCATGGCGGAAGCGGAAGCTACAAAAGCCCGCTATTACGAGCCGCTTCGCGGGCTCGTCGCTTCGCTCGGGGGGTAAATGGAAAGGCGGCTGATGTCAAATCCTTTCAGCATAGTTCCGGGCCTGCGGAGTCATCCTAACCATTGGTTGACCTTATAAACCAGAGGAGGATGACTGCATGTTACGTGCAAAAATTGGCATGACCGTTTCGGCCGCTTTGCTGGTCAGCATGATCGGCTTGACGGGCTGCGGTACCACCAACAATCAGGGGGCAGTTGGCACTAATACCGTTAAGACTCAGAGTGTTCGTGACGGACGTCTCGGTATCCGGTCCGTCCGGGGAGAGGATATGTCGAGCCTCAGCATGAACGATGCGTTGTCTCACCGGATTGCCGCCATGAAGGGTGTAAAGAACGCCAACGTCTTCGTTGTTGGCAGAAGCGCATATGTGGCGGTCTCTCTGGATAATCAGGCCCCCGCAGCCGTCAAAGGCACCACGACCAAAGGCGTTACGCCCAAAACGGTTGCACCGAGAACCGTAACACCTAAAGCTGTTGCACCGGGAGTCGTAACACCGAAAGCTGTTGCACCGGGACACATCACACCGAAGGCTGCTACTCCCGGACACATCACGCCGAAAGCTGTTGCACCGGGACACATCACACCGAAGGCTGCTACTCCCGGACATATCACGCCGAAGGCTGTTGCTCCCGATGGAATCACATCCAAAGGAATGAACATGGCTCCAGGCAGCACCGGATACGGTACAGGCAACGGAACCGGGTACGGAACCGGGGGAGGAACTTTGTATCATAACCGTGGTACAGGGATGACAGGCACGAACCGGATCGGCACTCTTACGGAAGACGGCAGAACGATGACGGGTACCGCTACGCATCCGGCTGCTCGCGGAGGCCATACCTACGGTATGTATTCCACCGGCACTTCCACCACTACCGATGCCGTGACTCCGGCGATGAAGGACAAAATTGCAGTTGAGGTCAAACGAAGCGTGCCTCATATCGACAATGTCTATGTGTCGGCCAACCCGGATTTTGTAGACCGTGCCGGCGGCTTCGCCGATCAGGTTCGCGCCGGCCATCCGATCGCGGGCTTTGCCAACGAGTTCAGTAAGCTTGTGGAACGTATCTTCCCGACACACAGCGGCACGACAACAACCCGCTAGGGATTAAGTTTATAGTGCCAAAACGAGCAAGCAGCCATTCGTCCCGGAACGGAGGAAGAACGGCTGCTTGTATTGTACATAATGAATAACTATTACGAGGACAATGCCCGTCCCTTGATCCAGACACCGTCAAGCTCAAGCTCTGCATCCAGCTTCAGGATGTCGGCTTGCTTGCCGGCCTCCAGCGAGCCTATTACATGATCCAGACCGAGCGAGAGCGCCGGTATTAGGCTGGCGGCTCTGGAGGCGTCCTCCAGGGAAAGACCGACTTCCTGCACAAGGAAGCGGAAGCCCCGAATCATCGTCAGCGTGCTTCCAGCCAGAGCGTCCGGGTTGTCACGCAGCCGGGCAACGCCGTCTTTCACAGTGACGGGTAGATCGCCGATGGCATAGCTGCCGTCAGGCAGACCCGCGGCCGCCATAGCGTCGGTGATCAGAATGAGGCCCGACGGCCCTTTGAGGCGGGCCAGAATCGAGATGGCGGCGGGGTGAACGTGAATCCCGTCCGCAATTACCTCGGCCCGTATCCGGTCATCCGCGAGTACGGCTCCGGCTGCCCCCGGCTTCCGGTGATGAAGCGGGGTCATCTGATTGAAGGCATGGACCGCCTGATTCAAGCCGAGTCCGGCGGCGGCGATCACCTGCTCGTAGGTGGCGCCGGTATGCCCGAGCGCTGCGGTAATGCCTCTTTCCCTGAGCCAGGGAATGAGCTTCTCCGCGCCGTCGCGTTCGGGGGCGAAGGTGACCTGCCGGATCATTCCCGGATAGGCCGCCTCCCATTCCTCCAGCCATTCCGTGGACGGCAGGACGATGTGCTCCGGGTTCTGGGCTCCCGGCCAATCCGGGCTGATGAAAGGGCCCTCCAGATGCACGCCCGCGATTTGGGCGTAAGGCATATCCCCGCTTCGGTAAGCATGAATCCGGGACAGCGCCAGATCGAGATCCTTCTTCGACGCGGTCATTGTTGTGGCCAGCATCGTTGTTGTCCCGTTCGCAGCGTGAAAGGCGGCTGTCTCCGATATATCCGGAAGATCCGCATACATAAAGTCATGTCCCGCTCCTCCGTGGACATGCACGTCGACGAAGCCGGGGATCAGGAGCGCATCCCCGCCCCGTCCGTTCTCCGGCCACCCCGTGCAGGCGGCAGGCAGCTCCTTAGCTTCGCCTGCGTAGAAGATGACCCCATCTTCGACGGCGACAACGCCGTCATCCAGCACTCCCTCAGGTGTCAGCACCCGACCAAACAACAGCAGCCGGGTATGGGTTAGTTCACCCATTGTCCTGCCCCCTCATCGAGTAGTACAACAACATTCGGATGAGTCTGAAGCAGGGAAGCAGGGCATTCCGTTGTGATCGGCCCCCGAACTGCCTTGCGGATCGCCTCCGCCTTCTCGGCCCCTCGCGCCAGCAGGAGAATCTGCCGCGCTTTGAGAATCGTACCGATGCCCATCGTGATTGCCTGACGCGGAACCTCGTCGATGGAAGGGAAGAACCGGGAGTTGGCCTGGCGCGTCTCCGGCAGCAAGTCAACGACATGAGTTCCGCCTTCGAGGCCGGTGCCCGGCTCGTTGAAGCCGATATGGCCGTTGCCGCCGATGCCGAGAATCTGAAGATCGACAGGGCCTTGCTCCTCCAGCATTGCATCGTAGGCCCGGCACTCGGCTGCGAGATCCGGAGCGTTGCCGTCCGGAATATGCGTGCGGGTGAGGTCGATATCAATATGATCGAACAGGTTCCGGTTCATGAAGCTCCGGTAGCTCTCCGGATGATCTGCCGGGAGTCCGACATACTCATCCAGATTGAAGGAGGAAGCCTTGGAGAAGCTGACAAGTCCTCTGCGGTGCATGGCTGCAAGCTCTTCGTAGACGCTGATGGGCGAGCTGCCGGTGGCAAGGCCGAGCACGGCTCTGGGATTGGTCTGGAGCAGTCCGGCAACCAGATTGGCTCCCGTCTGCGCGAAGTCTTCGTTCTTGCTGATTTTGTACAGATTCATGTATCGCTGCCTCCTCTTTTATGTCTGAACCGGCGGACGTTGCGGTAGGATTGCTCCAGTCTGGGGATGTAATCGGCAAACCCCGCGCTGACCATTCCGGTAAATAAAATATCGATAATATGAAGCTGGGCGATCCTTGAAGCCATATCGCCCCGGCGCATGCCTTTCTCCAGCGAAGAGGCGAAGAGCGCGATTTCGCTCAGCGAAGCCAATTTGCTGGTGCCATAGGAAGTGAGCGAGATGGTGGCTGCACCGTTCTCCTTCGCGCAGGACAGCGATTCGATCGTCTCGGGCGTTTCCCCCGAATACGAGATGGCAAAAGCGACGTCACCCTCCGACAGCGTGGACGCCGAGGTGATTTGCATATGCGGATCGGCGAAGGCGGTACAGTTCACGCCGATCCGGATCAGCTTCTGGTAGAAATCCTGGGCGACGACCGAGGAGGTAGCCATACCGTAGAGATCGATCCGGCGCGCGCCGCAGAGCAGCTTCACCGCCTGTTCCAGATTGTCCAGGTCCAGAAGTGAAGTCGTATCGCGGATGGAGGCGAGGTGATTGGCCTGCATCGCTTCGACGATCGTCGCCAGCGGATTGCCCGCTACAATATCCTGATAGGATGCCGGGCCGCCCTGCTGGCCGACTTCGGTGTGCGCGAGCTCGGCAGCCAGCTTGACCTTGAAATCGGGAAAGCCCTTGAAATGAAATTCCTTGCAGAAGCGCGTCACCGCCGCAGGACTGATGCCGCACTGCTCCGCAAGCCCGGTAATGCCGAGGTGAACGATATCCCCGGGAGCTTGGAGAATCCGCTCGGCCAGCTTGCGCTCGGTCTGGGAGAGACGCGGAAGCTCGGACTCCAGGGTATGCAGGATGGGGGACATGGACAATCTCCTTTACATTCAGTTCAATCCACTGTATTGAAAATTATTTTCTGATAATCAGCAATAATATTAAAAATTATTTTCTGAGTATAGAATAAACTGCCTTTCGTTAAAATGCAAGCCCGACAAATAGAGACAAAGACAGCAGAAATCCAGGACAATACTAACTCCGGACAGGAATTGTCTCGAAGAATGTTGAAATATGGAAGGGGTGGGGATTGACGGGTGAGAATTGAATCTTGAAATCAGGAGAGAAGATATTGATGGATAAAGTAGACATACAAGAAGGAGAACTATTGGATCGGCAGGTTGATGCGTTAATCAACCTTTACGTTGAGGGAACCCCTTTCGGCGAGAGAGCCGGAGACGCCATCTTTAGGGAAGCGGGAGAGGAATTGCTGGAAGAATGCAGACGGCAAGGCAATTGCGCTTCCGGCGATGCTTTTATAACAGGAGCCTATGAGCTGTCCGGCAGGATCAAATGGATTATTCATGCGTCTGCGCCCGGATGGGCGGAGGCAGGGGAAGCGGATGCGGCAGAGCGGCTGGAGGCATGCTTCCGTCGTTCACTCGAGCTTGCGGTATCGCATCAGGCGGAGACGGTCGCGGTTTCCTGCGAGAGCATCAAGGCGATCGATTATCCGGCCGGAAAGGCTGAAGCCATTCTGCTGAAGGAAATATTGCGTTTTCTCAAAGCGGATGGTGAGATACGGAACATAACGATTGTGTGCAAAGAATCGGATACATATGACTGGATTACCGAACTGGCTGCGTTAATGACGGATGTGGAGAATAAGCGGACAGGCGGGAACAACGAGTCGATAGCGAGAGCTATCAATAACTTGGGTAACTTTTATTACAAGCATTTCTTGTATGATGAATCGATCAAAGAATATTCGGAAGCCACGGGTTTAAAACCGGAGGATGCAGTAATTTGGGGGAATTTGGGGGCAGCCTACTTAGGGGCGAAGAATATCGATGATGCTATGGCAGCGCTGCAAAAATCCATGGGAATGGAGCCTGGAAACGGAAGGTACAGGAACCTGATGGGGCTGTGTTACCGGGGAAAGCGCGATTTTGAGCAGGCGATTGCCTCTGGAATAGAAGCGACAGAATTAGCGCCTGATAATGCAGTTTACTGGTATAACCTGGGGAGCAGCCAGCACAACAGCGGAGGTTATGAAGAAGCGATAGCAGCGAAAAGGAAAGCGACGGAGCTGGAGCCGCAAAACGCAATGTATTGGGACAGCCTAGGTACAAGCTATTATAAGAACGGAGAGTATGCAGCGGCTGTTTCAGCGGGCAAGAAAGCAACGGAACTGGAGCCGCGGAATGCGGGCTTCTGGAATAGTCTTGGAATCAGTCAGCATGAAAAAGGGGATTATGAAGCGGCTGTAGAAGCCAAGACCAAAGCAACCGAACTGATGCCCGACAATCCGGAATTCTGGAGAAGTTTGGGAGTTAGCCATGATGTCAGAGGAGATTATAAAGCGGCGATCGCGGCGAAGAAGACGGCAATAAAACTGAATGAGGACAATGACGACTACTGGAATAGTATCGGAAATTCCTATCGCAATATGGGAGACACCAACGAAGAGATCAAGGCCAGATTGAAGGCGATCGAATTAAACCCCAAAGAAGTTGGCCACCATAATCGGCTGGGCCTGGCATATATCAGACAGAAGAAATTCTCTAAGGCATATGAGGCTTTTCATGCAGCTATCCAATTATTGCCGGATAAATCCTATCTCTATTATAATCTTTCAGTCGCCTATTATTATGATGGCCAATTGAATCAAGCGTTAAAATACTCGGAACAGGTGGTCAAGATAGACCGGGGCAATCGGGGAGGAAGTGTAAACCCGAGCCATTATTATTTTTTGGGCTGGCTGACCTATTTGAAGACTGGTGATATCGAGCAGGCGAAGTCATTATTCATGGAAGGTAGAGAATTCGCTGGGCGGGAGGATAATAATGTCACCTCCTTTTTAAAAATGATCATCAGAAGAAAGCGGAGCAGCAATCCTGAAGACTATCGGATTATCCATCATTTCGCGGCTGTGCATGCCGAATTGTTGGAGGATACCCAGTTTTATTTTATAAGCAAAATCATAAGGGATTTTAAAGACCAGGACGATATCCAGTTAAGGCTGATTACGATGCAAATCCGGCTGAGGAACATGATGAACGCATGTGCCTACGATGTCACCAAGGGACAGCATCTGGCCCACTATTCCCGGATGAGCGTATTGTCAAAGGTGATGAAGAAGCCGGGGGAGGATAACGCCAAAGCCGTGAAACTGCGGCTTAACAACGCCGCATATATGAATGATCCATCCGAAGGACTCATGCTGATCGATGCGTTGATTCAATGCCATGAACACGAGAGTCCCCTGCTGAATGAGGTGCGGGATAATTTCCACAATTCAGCCGATGCGGATATGCAGTCCAGCAATGTATATTTGCACAGTCTCACGATGCAGATTGACCAGCTGCCCATGTGGGCGCAATACGGTGATCAGGGGAAGGGTTACTGTCTTGTGATGCGAAGCGATTTCTTCGACAGCGACTACGATATGCTGGAGCATGATTTCAAGAGCGAGTGGGAGTCGGCGGATCGTTCATCGAAGAAATATATCCCCTATCGGGTAGCTTATATCCATAATGATTGCAGGGACGAAATCAGACTGAAATTCGGCAAAGATGAAGACAAGCAGTCGGAAGAAGAATTGGAAGAATTGGAGAAGAATGAACAGATTGTAGCCAGGGAGCTTAAGGAAATCGTCAATGAATTCAGCTTTTTCTCCAGGGAATGCGAGCATGACGCTGCATGCGGAGCGCTGAAAGATATCATTCTCCTTCATTTGACGGAGGCGATCGACCAGATCAGATTCCTGTTCAAGACCGAAGATTATGCCTATGAACAAGAGCTTCGGCTGATCCGGTATGCTCCTGCGGATTCTCCCGACATTAAATTGAACATGGAAGCTTCGCCCGTTCCCGAATTGTATCTGGAGAAAGACGACGACAAGCCGTTTCGCGCTTCAAAAATCATCCTGGGGCCGAAAGTGGAACAGCCCGGCAAAATCGTTCCTTATTTGAAATACGTGGACCCGGAAATGAAAGTAGAGAAGTCAAAGGTCAAGTTCAGATAAACCATCGTCCCCTGCACGATCGTCTATGGTATTCTATTGAAAGATCGACAGAGTCCATAGTTATAGAAGGAAGTGCAACAATGACTGAACTTAATGCGGCAGTCAAAAGTGAATGGACTGCCGACTGCGCCAGCTGCTTCGGCCTGTGCTGCGTCGCGCTGCCCTTTGCCCGTTCGGCCGATTTTGCCTTTGACAAGGCGGGTGGCGATCCCTGTCTGAATCTCAATAACGATTTCCGGTGCGGCGTTCATGCCGGACTGCGAGCCAAGGGGATGAAGGGCTGCACGGTATACGACTGCTTCGGAGCCGGGCAGCAGGTATCGCAGCATACCTTCGCCGGAGAGGACTGGAGAGCGCAGCCGGAGCTGAGAGAGAGGATGTTCCGGGTATTTCCCGTGATGCAGCAGCTTCATGAAATGCTCTATTATCTCGATGATGCTCTGCAAGCGGACGCCGCAGGCCCGGTTCATCAGGGTCTCCGGGAGATGCTGGAGAAGACCGTGAGGCTTACCGGGAAGAGTGCGGAGGAGGTGCAGGGTCTGGATGTTCAGAGCCATCGTTCGGAAGTGAATGAGTGGCTGCTGAAGGCGGGCGCTCTTGTGCGCGCCCAGGCCCCTGCCAAGAGAGGCGGAAGAAATGCCGGACACCGGACGCCCAAAGGGATGGATTGGATCGGCGCGCATTTAAGGGGAGCCGACCTGCCGGGGGTCAATTTGCGCGGAAGGCTGCTGATTGCGGCGGACCTTCGGAATGCCGATCTCCGGTACGCCGAATGGATCGGCGCCGATTTGCGGGACGCGGATTTAAGCGGCGCCGACCTGACCGGCGGCATTTATTTGACGCAGGCGCAGCTTAATGCGGCGCAGGGCAGCCGCAGCACGAAGCTGCCGTCCCGGCTGGACATGCCCGCGCATTGGCTGGAACCTCATACCCGGGCCTAACCGGGAAGACTGGTTCGTCGGAGTTGTGCGGGCGGCAGTGATTTTAATGTCAGGCAAGAGGAGACAGAGAGGAGAACACCATGGCACAACAACCGATGATCGGCGTCCTGCCTTTGATGGACGCGGGGAGAAACAGCTACTGGATGCTTCCGGATTATATGAAGGGCATAGAAGAAGCGGGCGGGCTCCCGGTTATGCTGCCGCTGACAGCGGACAGGGACTCTATTCGGAGATTGGCCGAGACGTTCGATGGCTTTCTGTTTACCGGCGGACAGGATGTGCAGCCATCTCTGTACGGCGAGGATAAGCTGGAGGTATGCGGCGAAGTATCAAATGAGAGGGATGAGATGGAGCGGCAGCTGTTCGCGGACATTCTGGAGCTGGACAAGCCTGCTTTCGGCATTTGCCGCGGGCTTCAGCTGTTCAATGTTCTGCTCGGCGGGACGCTATATCAGGACCTTCCCTCCCAGCGGAGAACGGAGACGGAGATCCGGCATGTGCAGAAGCCTCCGTATGACCAGCCTGTGCATAAAATCTACGTTGAACAGGGAAATCCGCTGCATGAAATTGTTCGCAAAGAAACGCTGGACGTCAACAGCTATCATCATCAGGGAATCAAGAAGCTGTCCACCGAGCTGCTTGCCGTCGGGCTGGCGGAGGATGGGCTCGTCGAAGCCGTTGTGCTTCCGGACCGGAAATTCGTGCTTGCCGTCCAGTGGCATCCCGAATTCAGCTACCGCTCGGATGACTGCAGTCTGGAGCTGTTCCGGGCGTTTGTTCAAGCCTGCTGAAGACCTACCCAACAATATTCTACAGTTAAAAATACAGCTGCAGCCAGGTTCCAAAAGAACCTTGGTCTGCAGCTGTTTTGCTTGAGAAAAGGAAATGCGGGAATGCCAGGCCAATGATGCTCCCGGCATCCGGCACAAATCTGGTTGATGCAATGTCTGACCAATTCAATTCCTGATCGCGTCAAAGCACGACCGGCTACTCCGCCGCGCGCGGAGCGGAGGACAGCCGGCTGCGCAGGAAGCCGAAGAGCAGCGCAAGCAGCAGGACTGCTTGCGGCAGCTGACTCTCCCAGGTGGGATACAGACCAAGGCCGCTTATGGACGGCAGCGATTCCGATGAGTGCGCCGGCAGGCTCCCGGCGACCTGAAGGGCATGAATGCTCTCACCGAGGAAGCGGAAGATCAGGAAATAGATCAGCAGCGAGGCGGTTCTGAAGAACAGGCCGAGCGGCAGCTTCGCGCTTAGCGTGATAACGGCGTAAGCGGCCAGCACCAGAACCGCGAGTGCGCCCGCGATGCCGGTCAGCAGCTGTGAGGGCTGCATGGAAGGCGCCATGCCGGCATAGAAGATCGTTGTCTCCGCACCTTCGCGCAGAATGGCCAGAGCAGAGATCAGAAAGAGCGACCAGAGATTGCCCTTGGCCAGCGCGCCTTCAACCTGACGGCCGACATACCGGTTCCACGCCTGCGTGTTTGATTTCGCGTGCAGCCAGCGGCTGACGAACAGCATCATGACGACGGCGGCGAGCCCTGTGATGCCCTCGATGGTTTCCCGCGTTCCGCCGGCCGATGCCAGCGACACGGCATAGGTCAGCCCCGCAGCAAGCGCAAGGCTGAGGATCAGTCCGCTGACTGCGCCGCTCCATACCCATTTGCGGGCTTGCGGGCTCTCGCTCCGCTTCAGATAAGCGAGCAGCGCTGCCAGTACGAGCACGGCCTCCATGCCCTCGCGCAGCAGCACAAGCGCCGCATCCCAGGCGGTATAGGAGCTTTCACCCGCCAGCGGCGTCAGCTTCGACAGCATGCCGTCGATGGACTGGGCGGCCTTCTCCAGCTTCGGCGGAGAGGATTCCAGATAGCCAGCTGCTGCCGCGCTCTCATTCTCGATATAGGTATAAGCGGATGGAGACGCGACCTGGACTTTGCCCTCGGCCGAAGGCCAGTCTGTGATAAAGGACTCCATAACAGCTGCTGCCGCTGCTGCGTCGTTACCTTGAACAGCTTTCTTCGCCTTCTCGAGACTGGCGATCAGGCTGTCGATGGTCGGAGCCTTCGTGCTGCCGCTGTCAGCATTTGCCGCAGTTGTCCGTCCGGCGCTGTAATCATTCAGCAGAGCGTACAGCGCCTCGGCCTGGGTCTTCGCCGCGTCAGCCCGGACGGGCTCCGCTTGCAGCGCAATCCGCAAGAGACTCATCTTCGTCTCAAGCTGTCCATACAGGGCGGCATTGCCCTGCCTGACGGCCTGCTCTGCGGCCGTCCAGCTCTTGGCGATGTCGCCGTACGCCGCCCGGGCCGCCTCCCAATCGGCCCGGCCCACCGCTTCCCGCGCGCGCTCCGCCGCGGGGAGCAGCTTCGCCGCCGCCTCCGGTCCGGCAGCGATGCCCTGACCGCCGTCTGCGGAGGCGGCGGTCACATACGCGTCCACGGCTCCTGCGAGCGTGGACAGTGCAGCCTTGGCGGGCGCTCCGCCGCCCGCCTGCAGCGCCTTTGACGCCTCCGCGAGCGCGGCGTCGACCTGGGCGGCCGGACCCGCAAGGTCCGGGTCCGCCTCCGCTGCCTTCGCCTCGCGCCATAGCGCGGCGAAGGCTTCGGTATCGGCTGCGGCTTCGCTCCAGCGGCCGCTTCCCGCCTCTACGAGCGCGCTGCCGACAGGCGGCAGCAGCGCGTCGGTCTTGTCCGCTGCCGCTGCCGCAGCGGAGGAAGGCTGCTGCACGCAGAGCGCGAGCAGCAGCGCTCCCGCAGCGAGAAGCGGGAGCCAGCGCTTGCGCTTGGGACTCATCCCGCTTAGCTGTTCGGTTGTCATCCGGTAAGCCCCCTTCAATGAATTACTTCTATAATTAGTCATCCCGGTCAAGGTCAGCCCAGCAGGTTCTGGCCGATGTAGCCTCCCTGCCGGGTTCCGGGGAAGCAGGCGAATACGGCGCTTCCCATATTGGTGATGTATTCGTTCAGGCGGTCATTGGCGGCCAGCTTCTTCTGGGTCTCGACGAACTGCTTCTGAAGATCCCGCTGGAAGCTGATGAAGAGCAGCCCGGCATCAAGCTGGCCGGTTATGTTGTCAAGGCCGCTCGAGTAGGAATAGGAGCGGCGCAGCATCTTCACGGAGCCGTCGCCGTGGGCGATCGCGGCATGCGAATCGGCCGGAATCAACGGCCGGCCTCCGCTGTCTGTTGCGGACGGATCAAGCGTATCGAACTCGTTCTTCGATCCAATCGGAGCGCCGCTGGCCCGGTGACGGCCGAAGGTCGCCTCCTGGTCGCTGAGCGAGGAGCGGTCCCAGACCTCGATCCGCATCCGAGCGCGGCGGACCGCCATATAGGTTCCGCCGTTCAGCCAGGCGGGCGCTTCACTGCCAGCCCAGACCACCTCGTTCATGATAGAAGCGTCCTGTGTATCCGGGTTGCCCGTGCCGTCCTTGAAGCCGAGCAGATTGCGCGGGGTTCCGCCTTTCGGGTCGGCCGCTCCTGTGCGCTGGAAGCCTTCCTGGGTCCAGCGGAGGACAGCTGTGCCCCGGGCAATCCGGGCCAGGTTGCGGATCGCATGGAAGGCGACCTGCAGATCGTCGGCGCATGCCTGCACGCATAAGTCCCCGCCGCACCACTTCGGGTCGAGCTGATCGCCCCGGAAGACCGGCAGATCCTGAAATCCGGCGGGCTTGCTGCCTGACAGGCCGAAGCGGCCGTCAAACAGGGAAGGGCCGGCGCCGAAGGTCAGCGTCAGCCGTGAGGGTGCCAGTCCGTCGGCTTCCCCGGTATCGGACGGGGGAAGATTCGGACGATCATTAGCACTGCCGATCAGCGTTCCCGAGATCAGGGCATCCGCCGCTTCCGTCCATGACTTCAGCAGGCTCCTGAGGCTGGCGATTTTATCCGAAGTCACATCGAAGGAAGCGAAGCAGATAAAGTTCTGGGCCGGAGTTACGATACCCGCCTGGTGCTCGCCGTAGAACGGAAATTCATTGCCGCCGGCAGCGGTATCGGCGGATGATGTTCCTTTTGCCGAATGACCTGCGAGCAGTCCGCCCACGGCTCCGCCGCCCAGCAGCAGGCCGAGTCCGGAAGCGCCGGTCAGCCGCAGCATGTCGCGGCGGCTGATTTTTGAGCCCGAAGAAGGCTGTTCGATATCTTGTTCTTGTCTGCCGGAGTCTTGATGTGCCGGTTCGTGACGATTCGATTTCATCGGTCTCACACTCCAAGAATCGTGCCCATATTGGACAGCGGCTCAGCCAGCGCATCGAGGTTCTGGCTCAGCTTGCGGACCTCGTCCTGCTTCAGCAGCGTGTAAGAGGCGTAGCCATCGCCCTGCTTGAAGGGAGCAAGCTCGTTGTACAGCGCCTTGAAGCGTTCGCCGATCGTCTTGCTCAGTTCCGGGTCCTGCTGCTCCAGCTGGGGCTTCAGCAGCTCGTAGATTTTCTCCGCACCCTCCACGTTCGCTGCGAAATCGTACAGGTCGGTATGGGAATACCGCTCCTCTTCGCCGGTCACCTTGGAGGTGGATACCTCATTAAGCAGCTCGACTGCGCCCGTAACGAGGAGCGAGGCGTCGATGCTTGCCATTTCGACCTTGGCCCGGAGAAGCTGGGCATCGCTCAGTAGACGGTCGGCGTATTCCTCCGCTCCGGCGGTTTTGCCGTCCTGCCACAGCAACTTCTCAATCCGGTGGAATCCCCGCCATTCGTTGTCCTCCACATCCCCTTCCCGGGCGTCGATATTCGGATCGAGATCACCGAGCGCTTCGGCGATCGGTTCGATTCGTTCATAGTGCATCCGCGCGGGCGCGTACAGCTTCTTCGCTTCATCCAGCTTGCCGGCTTTAACAGCCTGAACGAAGGCTTCCGTCTGCTTGACGAATTCATCGCATTCGGCGATCACGTACTCGCGGTATTGTGTGATTGCGGAAGTGAAATCCGCCTGGGAGGCGGCTGGCGAAGTCGATGGGGAAGAAGAAGGAACTGCTGAAGGAACTGTTGAAGCCTCTGCCGTCTTAACGGCATCTCCGCCCCCTTCCGAGCATCCCGATAGCAGAATCGTGGCCGCAAGAAGACCTGCGGGAACGGTATAACGGTATTTCACGTCAAACACCCCTTATGTATAATGTATAATGTATAATGTAAATGATAATCATTATCACCTAAACTGCACTTATCATAGCGGGCTAGTAAATCGATGTCAATATCAAATTTGAATTAACTCTATTTTAAAATCTAAAAAAAATACTAGGACGTGTCTTCAAACTATAGAAGCATCCGGAAATATGGTGAATGATTGATACCGCCATCATCTGTGTTCACCAATATGGCGCGTGGCAAAAGGGGCAGCAATTTCAGACTATCGAACGTTCCAGAGGTGGCATAACTACCCATTACGCGATTGTAGAAGCTCGGAGCTGCCAACTGCGTATTGAACTTACGGCTGTCTTTCCAAGCCGGAAATATCGTAAGGCTCAGCGCAAGTGTGATTGACGCCTGTAATAAGAATGCCAAACTAAAAAGAGCTGCGGCAGGATGCCACAGCACGGTTGTCTGCAAAATAATGATTTTATAGAGGCCGCAGTCATAGGCTCTCTTGTTAGACCACGGTCTTCACCCGGCGGTTAAGCCGGATTTCGGCAGCAAGAAGCTCTCCTGTGCAGCCATTTGTTCGCGTATCTGTCTGAGCTGCGCCTTAAGGGTGGGTACACTTTGCTGGAGAATGGCGCTGATTTCGGGCAGGGGAAGCTGCAACCCGTAGCGAAGTGCTAGAACAAGCCGGTTTTCCCAGGTCGGCATATTTGCACAACCGGGCTTGTGGGCTTGTATTAGCCGGACGCATTGCTGGATGCACTCACGGTAAGCATCAAGGGGGAAGGCAAGCGGGTCTAGGCGATGCTGCAGGTAAGACTCATGGAGCGCTGCGAAGGTCTTCACCGTTGCTTCCTCCGCCTCGGTTCCCTGCCCGAGCAGCAGTTTGCTGAGTGCATAGACGCTTCCGCTGTATTTCTGAACATACTTCGCGTACCCGGCTGAAGAAGGCGGCCGATGGGGTAAGGGGTCAGGCATGATCTCACGGTCCTCTCTGAATATGAAATCTATAATATCGAGTAATAAGCGATGGATTTGTCGATGAGCTCTGCCATGTCCAGCTCCGTCCAGCTCTGCTGGTGCTTCAGGCTTCGCGAGGGCTTATAATACATCTGCCCCGGACTTAATAAGCCGTTGCCTGCGGCAGCTGCACGAAGACGCAAGTCTGTCTGGATATGCGTGGACAGCACTTTTCCCTGCAGCTTCGCTTTTAAATCCAGCAGAGCCATCTGTACCATCTCCCGCTGTGTCTGTTCCCATTCCGGGCTCAGGCGCCGGACGATCTCGATGGCTTCATCCAGTCGGCAATGACGGATGGTGTGCAGGAAGCCGCTCCATTTCATCAAGTCAATTTCCTTATGATCTGCGCACAATACACCCTGGGCCCAGCTGTATCCTGCCTTGCAGGTCAGCTTGAGAATGCCGCAGCAGGAGTTACCGGACGATTCCGGGCCGCAAAAGGCGGGCCAAGGAGCTTTGAATACAAACACCTCAATACGTGACAGACTGCGCTGATCCATTTCAGCTTTTCCTCCTCAGAATTCCAATTCCATCAGTCTCGAATCATTTACTCCCCCGAAATGAGCTTGTGCGGGTACAACAAAAAGCCGCAGCAGAGGAAGACCTCTGCTGCGGCTCCGGTACAGGCTTGAACAAACCTGGCGCAAAAGCGTGGCGGATCGGGCTCTCTCTATACGCTTGCGAGGTTAGCTGTCGGATTCGGACGGTGAGAGTCGCCCTACCCTGTGAGACCGCACTTCTATAGTCTCCCAAGGATTCACCCCAAGTAGGCTTTCGCCTGGTGGTTCCCCCGTTTCCCGTGCGCCGGGAATTCAGCGTTCATGTAATTTTTCATGAATAACTTTCAAAACGAATCATACTCTTTCGGGGCTGTTTTTGTAAAAAAGGAAAAGGGAGGTGCAATGGCAAGTTTCGGTTAATTTGGGTGGAGTAAATGAGATAGAGTGGCTAAACGCATATATGTTGACGTTTATCGGCCCATTATCTCGCTCGTACGCTGTTTTTCATTTTTTGGGAAAACGGGAACCGCGCTTATGCCATCTTCCAGCAGCCTTTTTCGGATGAATTTCCCCAAATAGTGTATTGGAGTCCATTGATCGATCCAAATGGCAAAGCCCTCATCTAATAAAGATGAAGGAAGTTGGAATCCCCGGCAGCCCACATAACCGGATTTCGGAAACGCGGTCATCTCCGCGCCCATTTTGCGGGCGCTACCGCACCATTGAATCCTCCCGTTCATAGTATGGTTTGACTGTATCCCTTTACCTTGTTAGACCAAACAATCCCGGGCAAGGAGGGGTGACACCACCATGAAGGGGAACGAACATCCCAGCAAATTTTTGCTGACTCATCGAGAACGTGAAGTGTTCGAGCTTCTTGTTCAAGACAAAACGACGCGGGACATCGCAGGCATGCTGTTCATCAGCGAAAAAACAGTGCGCAACCACATTTCCAATGTTATGCAGAAGCTCAATGTAAAAGGCCGTTCTCAAGCAGTTGTAGAGCTGATCAAGCTCGGCGAACTCAAGATTTAGCGAGCCCGCGTTGCGCGTAAAGCCTTCTTTTGGCCAGTGGCCGAGAGGAGGTTTTTTGTTGTGTGGAGATTTATTAAAAAAAGCAAATGAGGGGCTGAATCAAATTTTCAAGTCAAATGCAGCAACGGCTGAAGAGTGATAAAATAAACTTATGATAATAAAATCTTGATTTAAACTGGAGGGATAAACGATGCAGTGGCAGCAAGTCAGAGAGTTGTTTCCCGACCAATTTGTTTTGCTTTCCATAATTGACTTCCACGAGGAAGACGATAAGAAAGTCATTACGGATGTGGCGCCGATTCGAGCAGTTGCTGAGAAGGATGCCAATAGGGAGTTTTTCAATGCGGAAGCTGGATGTCTTGTCTATCATACCTCCAATGAGGAATGCATCGTTCATCTACGCAGAGATCCTCTAATGAGAGTGAGACGGAACTCGTGAAGTTAACTTATGATGGGCAACTCCTGACTGCTTCAATAACGCTCTGCTATCGCGGGAGAAGCTTGACGATGACAGATATCATTATAGATACGGGTTCGTCTCATACGATTTTCAGTCCTGACATGTTGGAAGAAATCGGGGTCACGTATGAAAACGGCGACCCTGTATACGAAGCGTATGGCATAGGCGGTACGGTGCCTTTTTACACCAAAGTCATGGATCAAATTGTCATTGATACATTAAAAATTGAACATGTGGAAGTTGATGTCGGCATTCTCCCCAAGACTCATAAAGGCTTGCTCGGTCTGGATATTTTGAAAACATACGGATTCATCGTGGATATGAAGGAAATGGAATTATACTCAACTCGTCCTGTAAAGTAGCCCCAACATCAAGGCACTAGCGATATTTATTAGTTCCTCCCTCCCTGCATTTGGGTGTACTTCAAACCACATTTCCAATGTTATGCAGAAGCTCAATGTAAAAGGCCGTTCTCAAGCAGTTGTAGAGCTGATCAAGCTCGGCGAACTCAAGATTTAGCGAGCCCGCGTTGCGCGTAAAGCCTTCTTTTGGCCGATGGCCGAGAGGAGGTTTTTTGTTTGCCCAGTGGGATGATGCTATATAGTAAAAAACCGCAGGACACCGAAACAGGTTCGGTGCTCTGCGGCTTGTGCTGTGGTTTGTTGTTGTGCAGTCGGTTTATGGAAAGCGGTTCATGAATAGGTGGTTCAAGGACCGCAGTCTGTCAATGGTATTTGACCGTCTTGATCCGGGCCTCCTGCTCATAAGTCAGCGGGCTCCGGGGCTGCGGATTGTGCAGCAGACGCTCTGCGCCGTATTCGATCTTCCAGTAATCTTCCCCTTCCGTGGGTATCCACGGCTGCCGTGTTCCGGTGAGTCGGTTCTTCAGTTCTTTGAGTCCTGTCAGCATTTCCTTCATCCTCCTTGGACGATGGATCGAATTTTATTCCCTTTGGCTACGTTTTCATTATAACATATTACGTGAGCTTTTAAAGGGGTGTGTCCGCGGGGAAGAGACAAAAATTGAGGAGAAAATGTGAATTCATCAAGGTTTGTGCGTATTGGAGAGAATTATGTCTTTTTTGAGAGGACAGTGTGAATTAGCTTCTTAGGAAGCTCATCAAACAGTGAAATGGAGGCCGAAAATGCCGGGCTGTCTCTATGTCAATCAAATTTAAAAATATACAAAATGAGAGACCGGGTGTAAAATGGCATTATTTGAGCCTGAACGGGCATTTGAACCATACTTGGATGACGGAGGATTGCTGAACATATGAACAACTTCAAGACAAGAAACAACGCATCATCTGCTGGCCGAAAATACATACTGACCCTGGCTGCGCTTGCGCTGACGGGATCGCTGCTCTCCGCCTGTGGCTCGGGAAACGGCGGCGGCGAGAATGCAGGCAGCGCTACGGCTGCTCCTGGGAGCTCTGCGAAGCCTGCCGAAGCCACGGTTTTGTCGATGGGAATGCTGCCGTCCATTGATGAGATTCCTTTTATCATCGCGCATGAGCAGGGCTTTGACACCGAGCACGGCGTCAATCTGGATATCCAGACCTTCAAGAGCGCCAAGGACCGCGACGCGGCCTTTCAAGCAGGGAAGCTCGATGCGCTAAGCGCCGATCTGATTGCGGTGGCTATCTACAATAATGCGGGACTTGATGTCAAAATCGCCAGCAGCACCTTCGGCGAGTTCGATCTGCTGACGGGCAGCGATGATGTCAAGGAGGTCAAGGACCTGAAGGGCAAGAGCCTGATCCTGTCCAAAAATACGTCCACCGAATACACGGTGGCTACCATGCTGAACCAGGCTGGGCTCACCGAAGACGATATCAAGGTCACCGAGGTGCCGCAGATTCCGACCCGGCTGGAGCTGCTGAAGAACAAGAAGTCGGATGCGGCCATTCTGCCGGAGCCTTATGTCACGATGGGCGAGACCGCTGGACTCCGCAACCTCGGCTCTACGGTGACCGCGGGCATCAATCCGTTCGTACTGGCGATCCCGCAGAAGGCGATCGACGCGAAGCCGGAGGCGATCCGGGCGATGTATGCAGCCTATGACGAAGCCGTTGATTATATGAAATCGCATGATCAGAGCGACTACATCGACACGATCATCAAGACGGTCGGCTACCCTGAAGACCTGAAGGACAAAATCAAGGTTCCGGCGTATACCTCCGCCGCGCAGGTCGATCCGAAGCAGGTCGAGGAAGCCTTCGCCTGGGCCAAGGAGAAAGGCCTGCTGACGAAGGATCTGACCCCGGAGGATGTGATCTCCGATGTCCAGTTCAAGAACTGAGGACGGTCTGCGCCTTGCGGGGCTGACCGTCCGCTACCATGACGGCCCTGCTGCGCTCGGGCCCGTCGATCTCCGCATCCCGGAGCACGGCCTGTACACCCTGGTCGGGCCGTCGGGATGCGGCAAGACGACGCTGCTCCGCGCCGTCGCCGGGCTTCTCCCCCGCTATGAGGGGGAGATCACCTACAATGGGCAGCGCGCTGCCGGAAGGGAACCGCTCATCGGGCTGGTTCCCCAGAATTACGGCCTGCTGCCCTGGAAGACCGTCGCCGCGAATCTTCGCGCGGCGCTTGCTGTGACGCTTCCGGGGCGGGGCCGGAAGCAGGAGCGGGAGGAGCGGATTGCCCGCGAGCTCCAGACGATGGGCATCGCCGGGCTGTCGGGGCGCTATCCGCTCTCGCTGAGCGGCGGCCAGCAGCAGCGGGCCGCCGTCGCCCGGGCCTTCGCCCTGCAGCCGGAGATCATGCTGCTGGACGAGCCGTTCTCGGCGCTGGACGCCATGACGCGCGAAGCGCTGCAGCAGGTGTTCCTCGAGAACTGGCGGACCCGCAGGATCACTGCGCTCTTCGTCACGCATGACGTGGAGGAGGCGGTTCTCCTGGGACAGAAGATTGTCGTCATGATTCCGGGCGCGAGCGGGGAGCCGGAGATTGTGGACAATCCCGTGTTTATGCTGAACGATGAGGACAAGCGGGACAGCGACGCTTTCTTCGAGCAGACAAGGTATATCCGGAAGGTGATGCGGACGAAATGGTGAAGAAGAACCGAATGGCATCTGCGCTCAGACTCCTGTCTGTGCTGATCGGCCTTCATCTGGTCTGGTACGTGCTATCCGTACTGGTCGATATGCCGATTCTTCCCGGTCCCGCCCCCGTCTATGCCGCCATGTTCTCGCTCAGTCCGGGAGCTGTCTGGCTGAACATCGGCTACAGCCTGTACCGGGTATTCGCGGGCCTGGTGCTTGCGCTAGTCCTCGGCCTGTTGATTGGCCTGCTCATGGGCCGCTCCCTCTTCTGGAACCGGGTTCTGGACCCGGTGGTGTACTTGACCTATCCGATCCCGAAGATCGCGCTGCTGCCGGTTGTCATGCTCCTCTTCGGTCTGGGCGAGTGGTCCAAAATCCTGATGATCATGCTGATTCTGATCTTCCAGATCATCATATCCGTACGCGACGGGGTCAAGGCGATACCGTCCGGAACCTACGAGGTGCTGACCAGCATCGGGGCTTCGCCCCTGCATAAATTCCGGAACGTAACGCTTCCGGGCGCCCTCTCCGTAATACTGAGCACGATCCGGGTTTCGCTCGGCACCGCAATCTCGGTGCTGTTCTTCACCGAAATTTACGGGACGGAGCACGGGATGGGCTATTTCATCATGGATGCCTGGCAGCGGCTCGATTATCCGCAGATGTATGCGGGCATTCTGCTCTTCAGCCTGGTTGGTTTTATTCTGTTTCTCATCGTCGATGTGCTGGACCGTGTCTTTATGAAATGGCGGACCGGCTGATTTGTGGACTGGCTCCGACAGAACTTATATTTCGGCCAAGCCTTTTTCCTGCGGGAGGAAGGCTTTTTTTATTTTTATGAAATAGGCATCGGATCGTATATTTGCGCTGAATCCGCACAACCTTTTTGAAAGGGGATTTCCAAAATAAAAGAAAGAATGGTGGAAAAATATTTTATTTTAAAAAAAATAAAAAAAATAATTTACAAAAGATCCTGCAGATGATATTTTGGTTATGTAAGAATAATTAACAAAGGGGGATTCAACATGATGACGCTCGACAAATTTCGCGGAATCATCCCGGCTTTTTATGCCTGCTATGATGACGAAGGAAGCATTTCCGAAACCCGGACCAAGGCTTTATGCGATTATTTGGTTGAGAAGCGGGTTCAAGGGGTCTATGTAGGAGGCAGCTCGGGAGAGTGTATCTATCACAGTCTGGATGAACGCAAAGAGGTGCTGACTTACGCTGCCCGGTATCTTAAAGGGAAAATGACGCTGATCGCGCATGTGGGCGCGCCCTCTACCCGGGACAGCATCGAGCTCGCGAAACACGCGGCAGAGCTAGGATATGACGCGTTATCTGCGATTCCGCCCATTTACTACAAGCTTCCCGACAGCGCCGTCTATCAATACTGGACGGACATTATGGAGGCCACAGACTTAAGCTTCATTATCTATAACATTCCGCAGACTACGGGTTATACGTTGACTCCTTCCATGTTCGAGAAGCTGCTTGCCAATCCGAAAGTGATCGGTGTCAAGAATTCTTCCATGCCGACAATGGATATTGAAAGATTCAAGAGAATCGGCGGACGGAATGTTGTCGTCTTCAATGGCCCGGATGAGCAATATGTGGCGGGAAGATTGATGGGAGCCGACGCCGGAATCGGCGGAACCTATGCGGTTATGCCTGAACTGTTCCTTCAAGCAGGCTTCTTCGTGGAAGCGGGTAGACTGGAGGAAGCGGGACAGCTCCAGAGCGATATCAACGACATTATTATTGCCCTCTGCTCCCTGAACGGAGCGATGTATGCGGGAATCAAGGATATTCTGAAACTGAGAGGCGTAAATATCGGCGGCGTCCGGGCTCCTTTCCAGCAAGTGACCGCAGAGGATGCGGCTCCGATCCGTGACATTATGCAGTTGATTGATAAGGCGATAGCACGGTACTGTCATTGAGATAAATTCATGTAACAACCATGAAACTATACTTTGGTTTTTTGATTATAAGGAGGATTGTAAATTGAACAAAAAACGTTTGGTGTCGGTAATGCTTGTGCTGATGGTGATCGTTGCCTTGATTTCCGGATGCTCCGGAGGAACGGAAGGAAGCAAGACGGCGAACAGCGGAAATAACGCCGGTTCGGGCAAGGAAAAAGTGTCGATCAAGGTATGGCTGACTCCCCAGTGGAAGGGCGTACTGGATGCTTCGGAGGAAGGAGCGGATTACGACAGCTTCTTTAAATACGCGGCCGAGAAATTTAAAGCCCAGTACGACAAGTATGATGCGGACATCAAAGTTGAAGTCATCGCCGCAGATCAGCGCGACCAGCTGCTGAACGTGAATCTGAGCAGCAACACGCCGCCGGACGTTTTCTTCGAAAGTGTGTTCCCGATGGGCGATTATGTTCACCGCGGAGCGCTGGTGCCGCTCACCGATATCGTGGATGACAAAGCGAAGAGCGACATCGCCCAAAGCTATTGGGATGCCGTGACATTCGGCAAAGACATCTATTTCTACCCGTTCCAGCATAATCCGGGGACGCTCGTCTATAACGCGGATATGTTCAAGGCGGCTGGCCTGGAATCGTATATCGGCGGCGAATCGGAGATCAAGACGTGGACGATGGATGATTACCAGAAAATTCTGGACGGTCTGAAGAATAATCTGCCCAAGACGACTTATTCCAATGCGTACCCGATGGCTCTGTATGCCGTTAACAACCAGGGCGACACCTGGAATCTGGCTTACCTGAGAATGTTCGGCAACAAGTTCTTCGATGACAATGGCAATATTGTTCTGAACGATGCGAATGGGGTTAAGGCCGCGCAGTGGCTGAAGAAACTGTACGACGGCGGATATACGAACCCTGGTGCGGAATCCGTATCCTCCAATGATGCCAACGGCATGTTCCAGAATCAGCAGCTGGCGATCAGCTTCACCAACCCAGTGTTGTTCAATAACATGAAGGCCAATATGGCGGACGGCACAGCGCCGAAATTCGACGTGCGTCTGGCCAATGTTCCGTCCGAGAGCGGCGATCCGCTGTCCTTCACTTATGTAGTCGGCGCGAGCGTGTTCCAGTCGGGCGACGCGAAGAAAGTGGAAGTTGCCAAGGACTTCGTTAAATTCTTCTCCACCGATGAGGAGCTGGTTAAGTCCTCCAAGAATGGCATTCCGGTCAGAACTTCCGTTGCGGAAGCGCTCAAGAGCGAGAACCCGCTCTTTGCCGCCTATGATGCCAACTCCAAGTATTTGTTCAACTTTACAGGCAACGTTCCGGGTTACAGCCAGCTGAGAGAAATTTTGTACCCTGGACTTCAGGCGCTCTATATGGGAGCCAAGACGCCGGAACAATTCGTTCAGGACTATCAAACTGAAGGCAACAAGATTATCGAGACGAACAAGGCCAGTTCTGTAATCTATCAAAAATAAAACGGTAGACATCACCAAGGTTGGCGGCTTCAGTTCTATGGACCGGCTGGAGCCGTTAACCGGAAAGGTAATCACTATGAAGCTGCGCAGCAATTTTTTTAAAGAATCGGTAACCGGCTATCTGTTCATTTTGCCGCAGATGATTGTCTTTCTGATCTTCCTGGTCTATCCGATCCTGGAAGGCATGAGGCTCAGTCTGTACCAGATCAATTACCAGAACGAGAAGTTTGTTGGGCTGAGCAATTATGTGACGCTGTTTGACGATCCGGTATTTTTTAAAGCCGTCTTCAATACGGTGGTGTTCGTGGTCTTTATCGTTCTGCTTACCGTGGTCTTCGCGATGTTCGTCGCTTCGGCGGTATTCGACAAAAACGCCCGCTATGTCTCTTTTATCAGGGGAAGCTATTATGTTCCGGTAATGGTGTCCATGGTCGTGATGAGCATGGTCTGGAGCTTTTTGCTCAATCCGGCGAATGGGTTGATTTCATACTTTTACCGGGAAGCGGGCTTCGGAAATATCAACCTCCTGGGCAACAAAACAACGGTTATGCCGGTGATTATCTTCGTTACTTTTGCGACGAATGTGGGCCAGGCGATTATTCTGTATATTGCATCCATGATCGGTGTCTCCAAGGAGCTGTTTGAAGCCGCGGAGGTAGATGGAGCGAGCAGATGGCATGTCATCACGAAGATTCTGATTCCTTCCGTCCAGCCGACCACGACCTATATCACCATCATCAATATCATTGCCGTACTGAAAATATTTGTGGTCATCCAGCTGCTGACCGGCGGCGGACCGAACAATTCCTCCGTTACGCTGATGTACTATCTGTACAACAACGCGTTCAAGTACAACCAGCTCGGCGTCGCTTCGGCGGTGGGGGTCATCATGTTCGTCATCACGCTGCTGTTGTCGGTACCCCAGCTCAAGACCATGATCAAAGCGAAGTAAGGGGAGAACCGCATGACGAAACCTGACAAGAAGAAGAGAATGGAGAAGTTCGATCTCATTTCGAATATAGTGATCATTGTCTTCGCTGTTCTCAACCTGTTTCCTTTATATTGGCTGTTCACCAGCTCGCTTAAAAACAGCTCGGATGTCGTGAAGATGCCTCCCGACTGGTGGCCTTCTTCCATTACATTTTCCAACTATGCGGATGTATTCAAGAATCAGCCTGCGCTGAGATGGACGTTTAACAGCGTGTATGTGTCGGGACTGTCTACGATCGTGGTTATTGTGATCGGGTCCATGGCGGCCTACGCGTTCTCCAAGATTAATTTCAAAGGCAGAAACATCATTTATCTAATTTTTATTTCCAGTCTGATGATCCCCAAAGAAATTATGATTGTCCCGCTGTTCCGCATAACGCAGCAGTTCGGTCTGGTCAACAGCTATGGCGGAATGATCTGGCCGAATGTGGCCGCCGCTTTTGGCGTGTTCATGCTGAAAGGCTTTTTCGATACGGCTCCCAATGCGCTGAGAGAAGCGGGGAGGATCGACGGCGCCAGCGAGTGGAGAATCTTCACGCAGATCATGCTGCCGATCGTCAAGCCCGGCATCGGAGCATTGTTCATTCTGAATTTTGTTCAGGTTTGGAATGATTATCTGTGGCAGCTTGTCATCGGGCAGGAGAAGAACATGAAGACGCTGATGGTGGGAACCGCCACCTTGATGCAGGACCTGAACCCCAATTTCGCCTACAAGATGGCTGGAGCTACGATTGCTGCGATTCCGATGCTGCTCGTGTTCCTGCTGTTCCAGCGCTTTTTCACCAACGGCATAACGGCAGGAGCGGTGAAGGAGTGAATACTAACATGGAGTTGTCCACTACAATGAATATCGAAAATCCCGTTCTTAAAAAGATAGAGCATAAACTGATTGTCTCCAGCCAGGCGCTGCCGGAAGAACCGCTTCACAGTCCGTTTATTATGGGGCGGATGGCATATGCCGCCTATCTTGGCGGCGCGTCCGGAATCCGTGCGAACAGCGTGGAGGACATCAGAGAAATTAAACAGCAAGTCGATCTTCCCATCATCGGGATTATCAAACAGGTATACGACGGGTCCGGTGTGTTCATTACCCCGACGCTCAAGGAAGTGGAAGCACTCTGCCGTGAGGGTGTGGATATCATTGCGATGGATGCGACGAGCCGGATCAGACCCGGGGGCGGAACGATTGCCGAGCTGTTCCCCGCAATTAGAGAGACATATAAGGATCAGCTGTTTATGGCGGACTGCTCCACCTACGAGGAAGCCGTTCAGGCTGAGAAGCTCGGGTTCGATCTCATCGGAACGACGTTAAGCGGATATACCGACGAGACGAAGGGACGCCATCTGCCGGATTTTGACCTCATCAAACAAATCACAGCTTCGATTTCCGTACCGGTGATTGCCGAGGGCGGGATCTCAACGCCTGAAGAGCTGAAGACCATGTTCGAGCTGGGCGTGTTCTCAGCGGTTGTCGGGTCTGCGATAACGAGACCGCTGGAGATCACCAAGAGATTTGTGCAAGCTATTCAGTAAGGAAGGCGGAGGAAACATGAGAATTGCGGCGGCGGATATCGGCGGAACTAACATCAAGACGGCCATCTGCGACGAGAATGGAACGGTAAGCGAGTTCCGGGAATTTCCCACGGAGAGCCGCAGGGGAGGCCCCGTAATATTCGCAAACGTGCTTGACAAGCTCGCCGAATACCGAGATTTTGACGCTATTGCCATAAGTACAGCGGGCCAAGTGAACGCCGAAGAAGGATTCATCGTGTATGCCAACGAAAATATACCAGGATATACCGGACTTCGGATCAAGGAGATCGCGGAGCGGCGTTTTCACATACCGGTCAAGGTGGAGAACGACGTCAACGCGGCAGCCCTCGGGGAAGGGCGTTATGGTGCGGCTGAGTCACTTGATCATTATCTGTGCCTGACATTCGGTACGGGCATCGGGGGTGCGATTGTCGCAGACCGCCGTATCTATAAAGGCGCTGGCGGGGTAGCGGCGGAGTTCGGTCATATGCTGACCCGTCCGGTGACCGGGAAGCGGCGAGAGAATGGACTTCCCTATTATGAACACTACGCCTCCGCCACGGCGCTGGTAAGACTCGCTGCAATGATCGACCCAGAATGTATCGACGGCAAGATCCTGTTCAGCAAAATAGACGGAGGAGACGAGCGGCTTCGCCGGGCTCTGCTGTCCTGGGCCGATGAGGCAGCTGCCGGATTGGCCTCGCTGATCCACATCTTCAATCCTGCGGCTATCGTGCTGGGGGGAGGTATTATGGAGCGGGCAGACTTGGTCCAACTGGTGGAGGAACGAACCCGGTCCTTAATTATGGATAGCTTCTCCGGAGTTAAGCTGATCAAAGCATCGCTGGGGAATAAAGCCGGTCTGCTCGGAGCAGCCTCATTATTTCTTAAATGATTCCAGTTTGAAAAGGAGGCGATTTTTTTGCGGACAATCAGCATCTTCTCATCCATTCACTCCTTGTATAACAGCCTGACGAAATCGGAGAAAAAAGTGGCGGACTACGTCCTGGAGCATTCCAGGCAGGTTGTCTACATGTCGATAACCGATCTTGCGGATGAATGCGGCGTCGGAGAATCAAGTATTTTCAGATTCTGCAAGTCTTTGAGCTATACGGGCTACCAGGAGTTCAAGATCGCGCTGGCGCATACGATTACAGTCGAGAACGAAATTCCGCAGCTGACCGATCAGATCATGATGAATGATACTATCGAGCAGGTGGCGTCCAAAGTGCTATCCACCAACATCAGCGCGCTTAACGAAACGTTCACCCTGATTGATACCGGAAAGATTGATCAGGCCATAGACTTGTTGACGACAGCGGACCGCATATTGTTCTTTGGCGTAGGCTCTTCTCTGATTACAGCAATGGAGGCCAAGAACAAATTTATGCGCATCACGAACAAGACGGAATGCTCGATGGACTCTCATCTTCAGATGATGTCGGCCGCGCTGATGAGCGATCGCGATGTTGCCGTCATTATCTCCTATTCGGGGTCAACGAAGGATACGATCGAGGTTGCCAAGAAAGCTAAAAGCCGCGGGGCTAAGGTGATTTCCATTACAAGGTTCGTCAAGTCTCCGTTGACTTCCCATTCCGATCTAACGCTGCTCTGCGGCGCTAATGAAGGACCGCTGCAAGGGGGCTCTCTGTCCGCAAAAATTTCTCAGCTCTATCTGCTGGACGTGCTCTACGTGGAATATTTCAAGAGAACGCATCAAGAATCCGTCGCCAACAAGGAAAGCACAGCCGCGGCGGTCAGCGAAAAGCTGCTGTGACAAGTCCATAAATCAAGGAGAATGTACGATGATTCTGGGTTCGCTGTCAGCTTTGAAAGATTCAGGCATCTATGGAAACAGCATGGTTTCGGAGGCATTGAAGGCCCTGCAAGCCATTGTGAGCGCTCCCGTCTCAGCAGGGCGGATTGAGGTGCAGGAAGACAGGATGTATGTGAACATCATGGAGCCGGAGATCAAGCCGGCAGACATTCAACCTGCAGAGAAGCACGAAGCCTATGCCGACATCCATTACCTGTTCGAAGGGGAGGAGGTCATCGGCTGGTCGCCGCTGCGAGAGGGCCTTCAGCCTCTTGATCCCTACCATGAGGATGAGGATTACGCGCTGTATTCTCCCGAGGAAGATGAAGTGCTGCTGTCCATGCGCCCCGGCATGTTCGCCATTTTTTTTCCGGAAGACATTCACAGACCTTGCCTGGGACCCCAGTCAGGACGGAAAATCAAGAAGGCGGTTATGAAGGTTCATATGGATTTATTCAAGACGGAATGACACTGTAAGCTGAAAAAAAGAAATGGGAATAGGCAGCAATATTTGGACCTTCCGCCGGCCGATGCCGGAGGGAGGTTATTTTTTCATGGAAAATAAATACAATAGACTATATAATTTTAGAAGAAAAACTAAAAGGAGGATGAGGATTTGAGTAAAACAGACAGAGTGGCAAAAGGAATCACCGGCATAGCGGCCAAGTCGGCTGCAAGCGGGCTTATGGTTCTCGCCTTGGCGATTCCGGGCGGATGGGTGTCCGCAGACTCGTCAACGGCGGCTGCCAGCGCGTCAGTCTCAAATACTGTCGTGGTGAATGCAAGCTCTCCATCAGGCTTAGAGCAGAGCAGTACGGCAGATCCGGCGAAGGCGAAATTTACGAAAGAGCAGGCGATCGCCAAGGTCAGGGAGCTGTTCCCCGAACTAAAGGACGCGGAAGTCTCCAATGTTCAACTCGGGATTACGAACGTATCTCCGGCCCCTTCCAACCAGATGGTCTGGGATATTCAATGGAGTTTCCGTACCGGTACCGGCTCCTTCGGCTTCAGCAGCCAGGTGGATGCCATTAACGGCGACCTGATCAGTACATATATAAATTTGGGCGATCAGGACAATGAGAGCTATTATCCGCCTGCTCTTACCCGTGATCAGGCATTGGAGAAGGCGAAAGCCTTTATCACAAAGGCCGCGACGTCTATTTCCGCCGATGATCTGGAGGTTTCTAACAGCAATTATTATTATGCATCGAATCCTTCCCTGTTCGGCCCCGCCCAGTATGGTTTCTATTTTACCGTCAAGCATGGGGGCATTTCTTCCGCGTTTGAGAACGTAACCATCGGAATTGACGGGAACGGCCTCGTGAAGATGTTCAACAAATCGGCCGAGCGATGGAATTATCCTACGACAAAGGCTGCCGTATCCGCACAGCAGGCGGAGCAGACTTTCAAGAGCAAGTTTGATGTGGAGCTTGTATATATCCCGGTCTACGGCACAAGCGGGCTTAACCGCTGGGTACTGGGCTGGAAGCCTGTCGATACAGCGCTGTACCCGATTGATGCCTCTTCCGGAAGCCGTCTGAGCATCATTGACGGAACTGTCAGCACGGTCTCACAGACCGTGTATGCCGATGTGCCGCAGCTGCAAGCCCGCTTCACCCCGAGAAGCTCGAGCGAAGAGATAACGAACGATGAGGCGGTCCAAGCCGTGAAGAAGATCGTCACGATCCCAACGAGCCTGCGGCTGAATTCCAGCACACTCTTCGGTGGCTATACGGGCAACGAACGCAAGGTCTGGAACCTGTTCTGGATTCAATCCGGCGCACTCGGGGGCATGATGTCCCAGACTAGTGCGTCTGTCGACGCCCTGACGGGACAGATTATCAGCTACAACAAAAGCCAGGATTTGACGGGCGGCTCGGCCGCTGACTCCGCCAAACCTAAGACCGGCAAGCTCACCTACAAGCAATCCAAGGACAAGGCCATTGCCATGATCAACAAGCTGTATCCGAACGCATCCAGCAGCTTGAAGCTGGCGGTTCCCGAGAAGAACGTGCCGAATGCAGACGGAGGCTACGGCTTCCAGTTCATCCGGTTTGTCAATGGCATCCGGGTCGATGACGGCGGTATTGTAGTTACACTGGATGGCGACGGAAATCTGGTGAATTATTATACTTCTCAGCTCACCGAGCTCGATGGCTCGAAGCTGAAGCGGTCTGATGTCAAGATTTCCAAGGATGACGCACTGGCTCAACTTATCGGCCTGTATACAACGAAGCTGCAGTACCAGTCCTTTGGAGGCTATGGGGCTACAGGTTATACGGACCCTGTCGTCAAGCTGGTGTATGCTCCGGTCGATGCCGAAGCCGCCGTCAGCCCTCAGCGGATACTCGACGCTGTAACCGGCGTATTGACGCCTCAGTTCCAGTTACAGAACCAGTTGCAGAACGATGCTTCCGTCACCGATATCAAGGGCAATCCGGCCGAAGAGGCGCTGTCCACGCTGGTGAAATACAACATCCTAGTTCCCGATGAGAGCGGCAAGGTGAAGCCTGACGCCCAGCTCACAACTGGTGAATGGCTGACCTGGATGGGCAATGCCCTCACAGCAGGCAATCTGAGCGCTTATGTGGGCATTCAGGACCGCAAAGCTATCGCGGGTATTGCCCCGGACAGTTCCTACTACCCGGCGGTCGCTTATGCCGCTCAGAACAAGTGGATCGCTTCGGGCAGCGCGTTCAACCCGGATACTCCGCTGACCCGGGAGCAATTTGCCGTTCTGTTGACCTCCCTAGTGGGATACGATAAATTCTCGGCTTACCTGGAGAATGATCCTTCGGTCACCGGATTTTCCGATGCCGCGCAGATCTCCCGCAAAGGAGAGGTAGCCGTAGCGGTAAGACTGGGCCTGCTGGAAGGCCAGATCGGGAAATTCAATCCCGCCGGCGCCGTAACCCGCGCCGATGCCGCGAAGGTGATAATGAAGCTCGTAGAGCTTCAGGGCAAGACGGATCAAACCATCGGGCAGACCCGTTACTAGTAATTCACGGTTGATGCACGTCTTAATAGCATAACAAGAGGTGTACCCGGCTGAGGCATTGATTATGCTTCAGCCGGTTTTTTTCGTTCCAAATGGCGTAGCGGCTGTCTTTTCCTCTTGTTTTAATATAAAAAATTTGGGACAATAAGATATGATTGTCTTCCTTACGGGAAGCCAAGGGCTAGAATTGACAGGCTTGCGCTGCAAGTCTTGGAGAGAGGATAAATCATGAGCAAAACATCCATTTACGGTTTGACCTTTGACGGGCTCGCCGCCTGGCTGTTGGAACGCGGACACCGCAAATTCCGGGCGCTTCAGGTATGGGATTATCTCTATATGAAGCGGGTTACGGATTTCGGGCAAATGGAGGAAGTGAATCCGGAGGCGCTCGAGCTGTTGGCCGGGCATTTTACCATAAGCACGTTGACCGAGCATGTGAAGCAGGAATCCGTGGACGGAACCGTCAAATTTCTGTTCAGACTGTTGGACGGCAACCTGATCGAGACGGTGCTGATGCGCCAGAAATACGGCCTTGCCGTCTGCGTAACGACCCAGGTGGGCTGCAACATCGGCTGCAGCTTCTGCGCGAGCGGACTGCTGAAGAAGGACCGGGATCTGTCCGCAGGCGAGATTGTGGAGCAGATCATGCAGGTTCAGATGTATCTGGACGCGCAGGGCAATGGCGAATCGGTCAGTCATATCGTGGTCATGGGGATCGGAGAGCCCTTCGACAACTTTGAGAATTTGACAGCTTTCATCCAGATTATCAAGAATCAGAAGGGTCTCGACATCGCCGGACGCCGTATTACGGTCTCCACCAGCGGACTTGCAGACAAAATCATTGAATTTACGGACCGCAATTTGCAGGTAAATCTGGCGATCTCCCTGCATGCGCCGAACAATGAGCTGCGCACTCGTATAATGAAGATCAACCGCGCCGTTCCGATCGAGAAGCTGATGTCGGCGCTTGAGTATTATCTTCAGAAGACGAAGCGCAGAACGACGCTTGAATATATCCTTCTCCGGGACGTCAACGACCAGCAGGAGCATGCGCTTGAGCTGGCGGAACTGATCCGCGGCTACGGCCCGCTTGTGAATGTCAACCTCATCCCATACAACCCGGTTGATGAACACAGCCAGTATCAGCGGAGCGACCGGGAGACGGTCCGGACATTCTTTGATATCCTGAAGAAGCAGGGCATCAGCGTCAGCACGCGTCTGGAGCAGGGATCGGACATCGACGCCGCCTGCGGCCAGCTGCGGAGCAAGCAGATCAAAGAGATCAAGCAGATTAAACAATCGGCTCTTGGATAATTCATTGAACCTAGGAGCAACTCCATTGCTTACAGCAAAAACCCGCTTGTGCCATCCGGCGTAAGCGGGTTTTTGCAACTACGTAGGTCGATTCCTCACACGATTGTAACATTTGATGATAAACTCCTCTTTTTTGGCAAGAAGAACATTGACGTGTATGAAAATAATACATTATAATCCTATCAAGAAAGTTGGAATAATTTAATAAAACAGTATCAAAGTTGAGCGGATCACCGCAGGCCGAACCTTCTTCCATTCCGGAAGTCGGAACGGCCTTTTTGCTATGATCCACATCGAGAGGGGTGATCAGACAGCGATACGGTTCTCTCTCTTTGGAGGTTTGCGGAGGTTACTTGCCTAACTGTGTGTCTGCCTCTTGCACCGGATTCTCGTCTTTATGTTCTACTGTCACCTGCTTGCTCATGAACCAGCCGATGGCGGCAATGAGTACCAGCACGATATAGAATGTCGCTTTCCAAGCGGTGCTGTGCGCGAAATGCTCCGACAGAACGCCGAGAGACGGATGCGCGAGCGTAATGACGGCCAGCTTGACGCCAACCCAGCCTACGATAACAAACGCGGCGACTTCAAGACCCGGGCGCGAGTGAAGCAATTTGACGAAGACGGAAGCGGCGAACCGCATAATGACAAGCCCGATAAACCCGCCGGCAAAAATAACAAGGAATACGCCGCCGTCCAGACCGCCGATCTGCGGAAGACCGCTGGGCGGAAGCGCCACGGCTAATGCGACTGCAGCCAGGATCGAATCGACGGCAAATGCGATATCTGCGATTTCGACTTTAAGCACGGTCAGCCAGAAGCTGGACTTCTTACCGCCGGAAGCTTCCTTGCCGTCTTTGTTGGCCGCTTCATCCGTAATCGATTGTGCCTCAGGCCTGCGGGCTGCAATGATTTTGCGGATGATATGATTTCCCGCTATGAACAGCAGATAGAGGGCTCCAATCGCCTGGACCTGCCAAATATCGACAAGGTAGGAAATCACGAACAGCGATCCGAAGCGGAAAATAAAGGCGCCGAACAGTCCATAGAAGAGAGCTTTTTTCCTCGTCTCCTCGGGCAGATGCTTCACCATAATGGCGAGCACCAGCGCGTTGTCGGCTGCAAGCAGTCCTTCCAGCGCAACCAGCACGAGGAGCACCCAGCCGTATTCCAATAACAAACCTACATCCATTTCTTACAACCTCCTGAATTTAAAATGGCCTAAAATTATATAAAAAAGACCTTTACCAAACAGCGTGATTCTCCAAAAAAGAGATTCAATCTGAATGGTAAAGGTCTCGCTAACAATTGGATAATTGCCAACAAAGCCGGAGAACATGACGCTCTTTCTCGTATTGACGACTTTGCTTAACAGCTACTCCCCTTTACGGGATATTCGGTTGGCTTTAATCTATTACGATCATAAAGGAGGAGAGACAGATTGTCAACCAAAGAAAGAAATCCCTTTCTATTAATGAACGAATGTCCGGCTGAGAGTTCCGCAAAATTTCCCGGGCCATGTCGAAAGAACGTTAACGGGCGTTAAAGACAGCGTTAAATCTGTATCAAATTCAGAAGCGGCATTGACATTGATTTTCAATGAAAACAAGTTATGAAAACGGAAACATGGTATTTGAATGTCACCTTTTATGACATATGATTTGACGAAAATGTAAACACACGGATATGACAGGTTTTTTCGTGGAGAGGCTAATTGACGATATACGGGTTTGAAAATATGATTGGGGTACAGCAAAGGCAGTCAAGCAAGGTTAGAGTGAGGAAACCTAACAAGAGATTGAAGGTTAACTCACATGTCGCTAATCGGGAATTAACCCCAAGGATACGCTTCTGAAACATCAATGTTTGTGACGGTGTTTCGAAAGGAACTTGGGCGCACGCTTCCGACACGGGAACGAAGCGAAGCGTGCGTAGGGAGCTAGAGTCTCCTCATTATATTAAGGAGGTGGGAACAATGAAGCCGGAGCCGACATCGTGTTCATCAAACGCAGCAGTGGATGATATCAGTCGCCACCCTTGCTACAACGAAGAAGCCCATCGGTTCTTTGCCCGGATGCATATTCCGGTCGCTCCCGCCTGCAACATTCAGTGCAATTACTGCAACCGCAAATTCGACTGCGTGAACGAAAGCAGACCGGGGGTTGTCAGTGAGGTGCTCTCTCCGGAGCAAGCGGAGCGGAAGGTTAAGGGTGTGGCAGCGCAGCTTATGCAACTGTCGGTAGTCGGCATTGCAGGGCCTGGCGATCCGCTGGCCAACGCGGACAAGACGTTCGACACGTTCGCCAGAGTCAAGAAGCATGTGCCCGATGTCATGACCTGCCTCAGTACGAACGGCCTGACGCTGTATCGGCACATTGATCGAATCGTGGAATTGGGGATCGGACATGTAACGATTACGATCAATGCCATCGACCCGGACGTAGGCAAGGAGATTTATCCCTGGGTATTTGACGAAGGGGTTCGTTACGAAGGAAGAGAAGCCGCCGCTCTCCTGATCAGCCGCCAGCTTCAGGGCGTGGAGGAACTGGCCAAGAGAGGCATTCTCGTCAAAGTTAACTCGATCATGATTCCGGGAGTCAACGACGAGCATCTGCTCGAAGTATCGAAGAAAGTCAAGGAGCTTGGCGCGACGATTCATAATGTGACGCCGCTGATTATCGCTCCGGGCAGCCAGTACGAGAAAGATGGACGCAAGGCGCCGCGCCCCAAAGAATTGATTCAGCTGCAAGAGAAGCTGAGCGAGGGCGGAACCAAGCTGATGCGCCACTGCCGGCAGTGCCGCGCGGACGCGGTAGGGTTGCTCGGTCAGGACCGCAATCAGGATTTCCAGCTCGATAAGATGGATGATGATCTGGTGATCGACCTCGATGCCAGAGAGCAGTTCCAGCAGGAACTGGACGCCAAGATCCGGCAGCGCATGATTGCGAAGTCGAACCAGCGCTCCATACTGGACGAGAACAAGAGAACCCGGGTCGCCGTTGCTTCCCGCGGCGGAGACAAGGTTAATCAGCATTTTGGCCACGCGACGGAATTCATGATCTACGATACAGACGGAACCGAAGTGAAGTTCATCGGTATGCGTAAGATACAGGCTTACTGCCACGGCACGGCGGATTGCAACGGGGAGAAAGGCGAAACGCTTCAGGAGATTACATCGATTCTGAGCGACTGCCGGATTCTCTTAAGCTCCGGAATCGGCGATGCGCCTCGCATGGCGTTGAACAAGGCTGGCATCCTGCCGCTGGTCCGCAAAGGCGGAATTCAAGAAGCAATTCTTGAAAGTGTAAAATACGGTTCTTATTTTGAACACATAAATATTTCGAAGGGATGATGTAACATGACTAAGAAACTGAGACAAATCGCATTCTACGGCAAAGGCGGTATCGGTAAATCCACCACTTCCCAAAATACACTGGCTCAGCTGGCCACCACTTTCGGCCAGAAGATCATGATCGTTGGCTGTGACCCGAAAGCTGACTCCACTCGTCTGATTCTGAACACGAAAGCTCAGCAAACGGTGCTTCACCTGGCCGCTGAAATGGGTTCGGTTGAAGATCTCGAGCTCGAAGACGTAGTTGCTACCGGCTTCGGCGGCATCCTCTGCGTAGAATCCGGCGGTCCGGAACCTGGCGTAGGCTGCGCAGGACGCGGTATCATCACTTCGATCAACTTCCTGGAAGAGCAAGGCGCTTACGACGGCATGGACTTCATCTCCTACGACGTACTGGGTGACGTTGTGTGCGGCGGTTTCGCAATGCCGATCCGCGAGAACAAAGCGCAAGAAATCTACATTGTATGCTCCGGTGAAATGATGGCTATGTACGCAGCCAACAACATCGCCCGTGGTATCTTGAAATACGCGCACAGCGGCGGCGTTCGTCTGGGCGGCCTGATTTGTAACTCCCGTAACACCGACCGTGAAGATGAGCTGATCATGGAACTGGCCCGTCGTCTGAACACGCAGATGATTCACTTCGTGCCTCGCGACAATGTCGTACAGCATGCCGAGCTGAGAAGAATGACGGTTACCCAGTACAACCCGGAACACAATCAAGCCAACGAGTACAAGCAACTGGCTGACAAGATCCTGCACAACGAAATGCTGACGATCCCGACTCCTATCGAAATGGACGAACTCGAGCAGCTGCTGATCGAATTCGGTGTGGTAGAAGACGAAGAAACAGCCATCAAGAAGCTTGAAGCTGCTGGTCACTAATATAAAGAATAGAACTTGAGATCAGATATATTGCGGGACTACTTCTCATAACAAGAAAAGTTAACCGGCGGATGGAGTGGAGAGACGATCATCCGCCGAAGGCTAGGCGAACGTAGAAAATGCCGCCAAGGATGCAGTCATCTGCTAAATGAAAAAAGGAGGTTCAACGAATGGGACTGGATATTGAGGCTAATAAAAAACTAGTTGAAGAGATTCTGGAAGCCTATCCCGATAAAGCAAGGAAGGACCGCAAAAAGCACTTTCAGGTTAACACTGAGGAATCAAAGGAAAGCTGCAGTTGCTCCCTGAAATCGAACATTAAATCCCGTCCGGGCGTTATGACGCCGCGCGGCTGCTCTTATGCCGGTTCGAAAGGCGTAGTATGGGGACCGATCAAGGACATGGTTCACATCTCCCACGGCCCGATCGGCTGCGGACAGTACAGCTGGGGCACACGCCGCAACTATGCGAATGGCACGCTGGGCATTGACAACTTCACCGCTATGCAGGTTACCAGTGACTACTCCGAGACAGACATCGTCTTCGGCGGCGACAAGAAGCTGGAAATCATCTGCCGTGAAATTAAGGAAATGTTCCCGCTGGCAAAAGGGATTTCCGTTCAATCCGAGTGTCCGGTTGGTCTGATCGGCGACGACATCGAAGCAGTATCCAAGAAGATGAGCAAGGAGCTTGACATGCCGATCGTTCCGGTTCGCTGCGAAGGCTTCCGCGGCGTCAGCCAATCGCTCGGTCACCATATTGCGAACGACGCCATCCGCGACTTCGTTCTCGGCAAAGCCGATCTGAAGGAAACCGGTCCTTACGATGTCAATATCATCGGTGACTACAACATCGGCGGCGATGCTTGGGCTTCCCGTATCCTGCTCGAAGAAATGGGTCTTCGCGTAATTGCCCAATGGTCCGGAGACGGCACACTGAACGAGCTGGAAATTGCCCACAAAGCGAAGCTGAACCTGATCCACTGTCACCGTTCCATGAACTACATGGTTGACCATATGGAGAAAGCTTACGGTATTCCGTGGTTTGAATATAACTTCTTCGGTCCGTCCAAGACCTATGAAAGCCTGCGCGCCATCGCCGCTATGTTCGACGAGAAGATTCAAGAGAACTGCGAGAAGATGATCGCCAAGCACAAGGTGGAAATGGACAAAATCATCGCCAAGTACAGACCTCGTCTGGAAGGCAAGAAAGTGCTGCTGATGATCGGCGGTCTGCGTTCCCGCCATACGGTAGGCGCATACGAAGATCTGGGCATGGATATCGTAGCTTCCGGTTACGAATTCGCTCACAAGGACGACTATGAAAGAACGTTCCCGATGATGCAAGAAGGATCGATCATCATGGATGATCCGACTGCATACGAATTGGAAGAACTGGCTCAGAAGATGGGTGTTGACCTCGTAGGCTCCGGCGTTAAGGAGAAATACGTATATCACAAGATGGGCATTCCGTTCCGTCAAATGCACTCTTGGGATTATAGCGGTCCGTACCATGGCTTCGACGGCTTCAAGATTTTTGCCAAGGACATGGATATGACCGTAAACAGCCCGATTTGGGGTCTGATGAATAAGAAAGAAAAGATTCAACCAGAGGGGGCGAGCATATGAGCAAGGAAAAATTGAACATTCCGGATTATAACACACTGTTCACGGAAGAACGCTTTGTTCAGCAGCGCGAGAACAAGAAGCAATTCGAAGCTCCTTGCAGCGCTCAGGAAACGGCTGAAGCTCTCGCTTACTCCAAATCCGCGGAGTACATGGAGAAGAACTTTGACCGCAAAGCGGTTGTTATCAACCCGCACAAGGCTTGCCAGCCGCTCGGCGCCATGATGGCCGCTCTCGGTTTTGAGAAGACCCTGCCGTTCGTTCACGGTTCCCAGGGCTGTAACTCCTATTTCCGCAGTCATCTGAGCCGCCACTTTAAAGAGCCGACGCCGGCTGTTTCCTCCTCGATGACCGAAGACGCAGCCGTATTCGGCGGTCTGAGCAACATGGTTGACGGTCTGGAGAATGCAGTCGCTCTGTACAAACCGGATATGGTTGCTGTCTGTACGACTTGCATGGCGGAAGTTATCGGTGACGACCTGTCGGCCTTTATTGGAACGGCTCGTCAAAAAGGAGCCATCGCTCAGGATATGCCAGTAACATTTGCGAATACGCCGAGCTTCATCGGCTCGCATACTACGGGTTACGACGCAATGCTCAAGAACATTCTGAGCCAGCTGTATGACCGTTCCGGCCTTCAAGCCGCTCCGGGAACCGGCGAAGAAAGCGGCGAGAAGCTGAATGTTATGCTCGGATTCGAAGGATACACCGGCAACTTTGCCGAAATCCGCAAAATCCTGAACGCATTCGATACGAAATACACGCTTCTCGGCGACCACAGCGGCAACTTCGATTCCCCGGCTACCGGTGAATACGAGTACTACTATGGCGGCACCAAGCTGGACGATGTTCCAAAGGCTGCCAACGCTCTGGGTTCGCTCGTGCTTCAGAAATACACGCTCAAGAAGACTCAGGATTATATCAGCGGCACCTGGAAGCAGCAAATTTCCGCAATGTCGACTCCTCTGGGCGTCAAAGCAACCGACAAGCTGCTTGAAGCAATCAGCGAGCTGACGGGACTTCCGGTTCCGGCATCCCTGATCGAAGAACGCGGCCGCGTCATTGACGCTTACACCGACAGCCATCCTTATCTGCATGGTAAGCGGGTAGCGCTCGTAGGCGACCCTGACCTCCTGATCGGCCTGATCGGATTCTGTCTGGAAGTCGGCATGGAGCCGGTTCACATTCTCTGCTCGAACGGTGATGTGGAATACAATGACGTGAAATTCAAAGTGGAAGCCGAAGCCCTGCTGGCCTCAAGCCCGTTCGGTTCCGAAGCTACCGTCTATGTCGGCAAAGATCTGTGGCATCTGCGTTCACTGCTGATCAACGATCCGGTTGATCTGGTTGTCGGCAGCTCGCATGTGAAGTTTGCTGCCAAGGATTCGAACACGCCGCTCATCCGCGTAGGCTTCCCGATCTTTGACCGTCATCATATGCACCGCAGTCCGACTATCGGATACCAAGGCGCGCTGAATCTGCTGACTTTGATCGTTAACACAGTTTTGGAGCAGTTGGACATCAACAATTCAGGCTTCAATTACGACTTGGTCCGCTAATCAAAGAATACAGGGAGCAGATTTATCTTGGATAAATCTGCTCCCTCATCCTATTTTCTGTTCAATTCATGTTATAAATGATTCCATAGGTAGTATGAAAAGTGTCCATAATGATGTAAAATTTTCGGTAGAAAGATTCCTTTCATCCCGTTTTCATGGTATTTGTCATATTTTCTGCCGGTTTGGTATGTCACAATGAAAGCACTGATCCTTAGCGAAGGAGATGATGATCCGATGGAGCCTATTCGAAAAGAGGAATTCGATGATCAGGCCTGCGGGAGCCAGGCTCCCAAATCCAAGCCTTGTCCACGGCCGAAGCCGGGCGAGGCAGCCGGAGGATGCTCCTTCGACGGAGCGCAAATTACACTGCTTCCCATTATGGACGCTGCGCATCTCGTACATGGACCGGTCGCTTGCGCCGGCAACAGCTGGGAAAGCCGGGGCAGCCTTTCGAGCGGGCCCAACCTCTCCCAATATGGATTTGCAACGGATCTTGGCAACAACGACATCATTTTTGGCGGGGAAAAAAAGCTGAAAGACAGCATCGATTATATTGCCGGGCGTTTTGCGCCTCCGGCTATATTTGTATATGCGACCTGTGTCACCGCCCTGATCGGCGAAGATATGGACGCCGTCTGCAAGGAAGCGTCCGGCCGCCTCGGAATTCCCGTTATCCCCGTGAACAGTCCCGGTTTTGTCGGAAGCAAGAACCTCGGCAATCGGCTCGCGGGCGATGCGCTGCTCCAATACGTCATCGGCACGGGCGAACCCGAACAGGAGACGCCGCTCGGCGTCAACCTGATTGGCGAGTATAACATCGCCGGCGAGATGTGGGACATCGAGAAGCTGATGAATCAGGCGGGAATTACCTTGTTATCGCGAATTACGGGGGATGCACGTTATAAAGAGATTACCTGGGCTCATCGGGCCAAGGCCAACATGGTGGTATGCAGCCGCGCGCTGTTGGGACTGGCGAAGCAGATGGAATCGAAATACGGTATTCCTTATTTCGAAGGATCGTTCTACGGAGCGAAGGAGACGACCTATTCGCTGCGCCAGATGGCATTTCTGCTGAACGACAGGGAAATGGAACGCCGGGTCGATCGTCTGACCGAGCGCGAAGAGAACCGGCTGTCGCATGATCTTCGGCCATACCGCAAAATTCTGAAAGGCAAGAAGGCTGTGCTCTACACCGGTGGTGTCAAGAGCTGGTCGGTCATCTCCGCTCTGAAAGAGCTTGGCATTCAGGTGGTCGGAGTAGGGACGAACAAGAGCTCCGACGAGGATGTTCAGCGCATTGCCGACCGGGTCGGCGATGATACGGAGTATATCCCGGAAGGCGGAGCCTCCCGGATTATCAAGACGGTTCGGGAACGCAAAGCGGATATCATGATCGCCGGCGGACGGAATATGTACGTCGCAATGAAAGAGCAGATTCCGTTTGTGGATATTAACCAGGAACGCCATAAAGCTTATGCAGGCTACGAAGGATTGCTGCGGCTCGCCAAGGAATTGGTTGAATCGCTCGACAATCCGATCTGGAAACTCGCATCTTCTCCAGCACCTTGGGATAAGGAGGATTCCTATGACCGTTAAGAGACGCAGCAAGCCGGTATCGGTGAATCCTCTCAAAATCGGGCAGTCGCTTGGAGGTATCCTTGCCATGCAGGGCTGCTACCGGGCGATGCCGATCGTACATGGCGCTCAGGGCTGCTCTGCCTTTCCCAAGGCTCTGCTGACCCGCCATTTTCGCGAACCGATCGCGGTTCAGACTTCTGCTATTCAAGAAATGGATGTGATCTTTGACGCCAACCGCAATCTGGAGGAAGCGATGAACGCCGTCCTGTCCAAGCATCGTCCCGACATTATCGGCATCATCGGTACGGAATTGACAGATGTGGCGGGTGTGGATTATCAGATCATGCTGAAGTCGTATAAACGGGAGCGGAACATGCGGGGCGGGCTTGCCTTCTCCGTAACACTGCCCGATTTTCGCGGCTCTCTGGAATCGGGTTTTAGCGTTACGGTCGAGGCGATGATCGACGAGCTTATCCAGCAGGCGGGTCTGCGGGGACAGCGCAATGTGAATTCCCGCCAGATTACGCTGCTTCCCGGTTCGTATTTGACGCCGGGAGACGTGATGGAGCTTAAGGAAATCGTGTCCTCATTCGGGTTTGAAGTAATCGCACTGCCGGATATTTCGACTTCGCTGTCCGGGCATCTGCTGACCGGTTTTTCGCCGCTGACCAGAGGCGGTGTGCCGCTTGATTCCATGCTGCAGAGCTTGCAATCCGGACTGACCATCGCCTTCGGCTCAAGCATGGAGCGTCCTGCAAGAAGATTGCATAACGCTCTTGGCACGCCGTATAAGGTATTCCAGAGCACGATGGGACTTAAGGCTTCCGACGAGCTCTTTCATTTCCTGCATCAGATCAGCGGTGTTCCGGTTCCGATCCGGTATTGCTGGCAGCGGGAAAATCTGCTTGACTGCATGCTGGACGCCCATTTCCAATTCGCCGGGATGTCCGCTGTGGTTGCGCTGGAGCCCGATCATATCTGTTCGGTGTCTTCCTGGCTGGAAGAACTGGGTGTGGAACAGAAGGCGCTGGTTACCTCTTATGAGACGTCTGCGATTGCCGAACTGGAGCGCGATGTCTGGGTCGGCGATCTGGACGACGCGGAGGTGCTGGGCAGCGGAGCCGACCTGTGGATCGGCAGCTCGCATAGCTTGGCGGGCGCGGATCGCATCGGTGCGGCGCATGTGCCCGCAGGGTTCCCGGTTTGGAACGAACTGGGCTCTTATATGAATGTATCCGTTGGCTATCGCGGAGCCATGGAATGGACGAATAAAGCGGGAAATCAATTAATGAGAAGGGAGGCGGAGCACCGTGAAAGTAGCATTCGCCACAGATGATGGGATTCGGGTTAACGCCCACTTCGGACAAAGCTCCATGTTCGCCGTTTACAATGTAACGAGAGCCGGAAGCGAGCTCCTCGAGCTTCGCAGAATCCCCGATATCGCAGCCCAGGATGAGATGGGCAAGATTGATTCCCGGATTCAGGCCATCGAAGATTGCACGCTGATATTCATCATGCAGATCGGTGCATCGGCCGCTGCCAAGGTTACACGCCGCAAGATCATGCCGGTCAAGGTGCCTTTTGGCAGCCCGATTGATGAGCAGGTCAAGCGGCTCGGAGAAATGCTGCAGGGCAAGCCTCCGATGTGGCTTGCGAAGGTGCTTCGGGCCGAAGAGGAAGGAGCGGAAGTCAATGGAACGAATAGCTGATGATTTCGCTGGTATGAATGCGCAGAACGCGCAGCAATCTCCCGTTCCGCCGAAGCGTCGGCAGAAGCCGCTGCCCGATCCGGAGAAGGCGGAACGGTTAGTCCGCCGGCTGAACGATCTGCTCAGCGCGAGCGATTACTTCGGGCGCTACGCCTCCCTGACGCCGGAGGAGAAGATTTCGAAGCTGTTCCTAGCTTCTGCGGAAGATAAGGCCAAGTCCGATATCAACTGCACCGTATCCGACGATGTGCGTTCCCAGGTGCCGGTTCTGTTTCAAGCGATCGCCGGGGTGCTGGAGGAGAAGAGCGGGCTGATGATCCAGAGCTCCGCGGAGATCAATGTGGAAGGATTTGGCCGAGGGCTGCTGTACAGCGGCCGGATCATCCTCGTGATCAAGAGTCTTCGAGCGGGCTTTCCGTTCCCGTTCACCTCACTTGCGAAGACGGTTGCTTACGGAGTGGCTTGTGTTGAGGAAGGCCTCACCTTCCTGGATAAATATAAAGATTTGGCAGAGGTGCAGAGTCTTCTCAATCTGGAGGGATAAACTTCACTGTCATGGAACGCCTCCGATTCTATACTGGACGGAAACAATGAAGCCATGAGCAATAACGGAGGGGTAGAGACATGGAGCATGGATATACGCAGACAGTGGAGATGGAACGTTACGCACGGCAGCTTAAGCTGCTCGGTGAAGACGGCCAGAGGGCGCTGAAGGAAGCGACGGTCATGATCGCGGGTATCGGCGGACTTGGAGGTACGGCTGCCATTTATTTGGCGGCCGCCGGCATCGGCAGACTCATTCTCGCCCATGAAGGCAAGATTCTCCTTCCGGACCTGAACCGGCAGATCCTCATGGACTCCGAGCATTTGGGGGAAGAGCGGATGAGCACAGCCATCCAGCATCTGCAGCGTCTTAATCCTGAAGTTGAAATCGAAGGCTACAATGCCAAGATCGAGGGAGGCAACGCGAAGCCCTGGGTCGAGAAAGCGGATATTGTGATCGATGCCCGCTATGATTTCCCAGAACGGTATGAGCTGAACCGCGTATGCGTGGAGGCCGGCAAGCCGATGGTTGAAGCTGCCATGTATGGTTATGAAATTTCATTGACGACTATGGTTCCCGGCGAAACGCCTTGTCTGGAATGCCTGTATCCGGGCAATCAGCCGCAGTGGGAACCTTTTGGATTTCCAGTACTGGGTGCAACATCCGGTATTGCAGGTTGCCTGGCTGCGCTGGAAGCCGTAAAATGGATTACAAGGGTAGGGACGACCTATACCGGCATTATGCATCGTTTTAACTCACTCGACTTTACCACATACAGTGTCCGACTTACCCGTAATCCGAATTGCGCTTGCTGCGGAGAAGGAGGTAAACCGTGAAAAGTCTCAAGCTATGTGATACAACGCTGAGGGACGGTGAACAGGCGGCTGGAGTTTCATTCACGAGGACAGAAAAGCTGGAGATCGCTAAGGTGCTGTCGGAATGCGGTGTAGAACAGGCGGAGATTGGTATTCCTGCCATGGGAATAAGGGAACAGGAGGATATCGCGGCTATTGCCGCGCTTGGTCTTCCCATGAAGCTGATGACCTGGAACCGTGCGCTGAAGAGCGATGTCGACAACGCGCGGGCGACAGGAGTGAACTGGTGCCATATATCCCTCCCGGTCTCCGATATACAGCTGCGTGGCAAGCTGGGATTGGCGCCTGACGAAGGGCTGACGAAGCTTCTGAAGGCTGCGGACTATGCCCGGGAGTTTGGAATGACGGTATCGGTCGGGATGGAAGATGCTTCACGCGCAGATATGAGCTTTCTTGTGGAACTGGTCAATGCCCTGTACGAATCCTGTGGCATAAGATGGTTCCGGTATGCGGATACGGTATCGGCCCATCATCCGGGCCAGATGTCGCAGCGGATCAGCAGTCTCCTTGGAGCGGTGCCGAATGATGTGGAGCTTGAGGTGCACTGCCATAATGATTTTGGCCTCGCTGTGGCGAATACACTGAGCGGTATCGCTGCAGGGGCTGTATGGGCAAGCACAACGATCGCCGGCATCGGTGAACGTACCGGCAATGCTCCGATGGAAGAAGTGGCTCTGGCGTGGCGTTATTTGTATGGCGGGCACAGCGCCATCAAGGCTGAACTGCTCAAGCTGGCTGCCGATATCGTCATTTCGGCGTCCGGACGCAGCGTCGGGGACGCGAAGCCGATTGTCGGCAGACTCGCGTTCACACATGAATCGGGGATTCATGTTGACGGTCTGATGAAGGATCGGGAGACGTACCAGACGTTTAACCCGGGAGAAGTCGGGCGTGAGCATCAATTTGTGCTCGGCAAGCACTCGGGAACAGGCGGCATTGCGCATGTGCTGAGCAAGCTGGGACTGGAAGCGGACCCGGAGACCGTGTCCCGTCTTCTGATACGGGTTCGGGAATATGCCGAATCAAGCAAGAACAATGTTCCGGAGCCCCTGTTGCTGGAATGGCTGCGTGAGGATCATACTCACACGCATAACGTGGTTTGATTCGAAGGAGTCTGCCTCATAGGATATTGCTTTCCATCCTAATCCTCATTACTCTAATTGTTGAAATCGAATATACGGTGCCTAACCATTAAGAAGGCCGATCAGAGGGAGAGAACAAACTCCCCGATGATCGGCCTTTTAGTCTTGAAATCACTTCGCTTCCACACCTGCGAACTCCCGTTCATACACCGACTTGACCAGCTTTAGTACAGCAGGGCTAAGGCTTTCGAACGGCAGCTTGGCGGGTTTGCCTTTATGGAGGTAGGAGCCAGGCGGGTACTGGCTGCCCGAAACGGCAGCTTCGTACAGCAGGGATGCTCCATGCTCGGGACCTGGGAAGAACAGCTTCATCAGCGGCTTCACGTAGATAGGCAGCCCGGAGCGATTGCCGGGTCTCATGGTATTGTTGGGACCGGGATCAACGCTCTGCAGCCGGATCCCTTGCGCGAAGGCGGACGGCGCGGCTTCCTTGATCCAGAGGGAGTGAGCCAGCTTGGAATCCGCATAAGGACCGAGCAGCTTTTTGAACGTGTCGGGATGCTCCAGCTTCTCCGGGTTCAACCGTTTCACATAATTTATAGCCGCCGAGGAGGTACCGATTACGGTCTTCAGATCACCGGCAAGCAGCAGCTCGCGGAGTTCTGAATAAATCACGTAAGGCGCCACAGCCTGAGTCTCGAAATGAAGCTCGCGTCCCTGCTTGGAGAAGAGCAGCTCCGGGAAGCTGCCTCCGGCATTGTTGAACAGTACGTCGATCCGGACCTCGGATCTTTTGATCACATCAAGGGCTTGGCGCAGGCTGGTGAAATCCGACAAATCCCCCTGATAGACGCGCAGCCTCCCCTGCTGCTGAAATTCCCTGACTCTGGAATCATCTCTTTGAAAAGAGGAACGGATCAGGGCGATCACATCCCATCCCCGTTCGAGCAGCATCCGGGTTAGCACCAGACCGATTCCACTGTTCGCGCCTGTGATCAGAGCGGTGTATTTAGCTTGTGTATTCATCTGAATGAACCTCCTTGTGTGTTCTGTCTTTCGGATTGAGGCCATTCTATAACCTGGAGTCGACTCCAAGTCAAGCAACTGATTTTTCGTTCCGAATGCAAACATGAATATGGAATCTTCAGATGACCCTCCGGACTTGACTTGAAGCGGGCTCCAGGAGTTATGATAACTTCAACTGGCAGATAGCTCCGAACAAACAAAGGAGGCGGTGAGATGAGCGGGAACGAGACATATCCGATCCGTACGGCGGCCGAAATGACAGGACTTAGCGAGGATACCATCCGCTATTATGAGAAGATTGGGCTGCTGCCCCATGCACTGCGGAGAGAGAATCGGCACCGCGTATACGATCAAGGCGATATCGAGCGCATGAATCTCATTACATGCCTGAAGAAGACGGGGATGTCGCTGGACGAAATGAGGCCTTTTTTGGACCGGCCCCGTGAGGAGCTGGCGGATACCCCCGAATTATTCGATGCGCTGCAAAGACATCGGGAGAACATACTGAACCAAATGGCCTCGCTCCAACAGATTGTGGATTTTATCGATCAAGCATTGATCCACAAGACTGCGGCTGAGGAGGAATGCACTTTGAAGGGCGACCGGAAGCGTATGCCGGTTAAGAAGGATGCGGAGCATGCGGTCAGGAAATGAGAAGAAGGGCTGAGGCCCGAAGGAACAACGCTATTTTATGCCATATCATGCAGCAGGCGCGGCCAAAAGACTCGTGAGAGAGCTTTGGGCCGCGTCTGCTGCGTTCATCGTCCATGACGGCCTTGATGATCCCGTAGGAATCAACCTTATCCACTATCGCCGGTTTCGAACAGGTTGTCAGTTCATGATCCGGCTTCTTCCGCATGGCATCGATTTTTCAATTAATGGACTACGGTTTGTTATGCCGCTTCGCCCGAACGGTTAAGATATATTGAACGTTACTGCCAGAGGGGTTACGGAACGCAGAAGGAGGCGGAGTAATGAATCCGAAATGGTGGAAGGAATGCGTCGTCTACCAGATCTATCCCATCAGCTTCATGGACTCGAACGGTGACGGCCGGGGAGATTTAAGGGGCATTATCTCCAGGCTGGATTATTTAAAGGATCTTGGCGTGGATGTGATCTGGATCTGCCCGATCTATAAATCGCCCGGCCACGACAACGGCTACGATATTAGCGATTACTGCGATATCAGCAAGGAGTTCGGCACGATGGACGACTTCGATCACATGCTGCGCGAGATCCATTCCCGGGGAATGAAGCTGATGATGGACCTGGTGCTCAACCATACATCCCATCAGCATCCGTGGTTCATTGAGTCACGGCAGTCGAAAGACAATCCGAAGCGTGATTTTTATATATGGAGAAAAGGCAGGAACGGCGGCCCGCCGAACAACTGGGAATCGTATTTCAGCGGCTCGGTCTGGGAGTACGATGAGCGGACGGACGAGTATTACCTTCATCTGTATTCCCGGTTTCAGCCCGATCTGAACTGGGAGAACCCGGCCGTTATCGACAAGCTGCACGAGATGGTTGCCTGGTGGCTGAAAAAAGGAGTCGACGGCTTCCGGTTCGACGCGATTGCTCACATCGTCAAAGCCGAAGGGCTGCCGGACGCCCAAAATCCGAACGGAACCAAAACGGTGCGGGCCTACGACATGTTCTCCAATCTGGAGCATGTGCATACCCTGCTGCAAAATCTCAACGATCAGGTCCTGTATTTCTATGACATCATGACGGTCGGCGAGACTTCCGGACTCGGGCCGGAGCAGGCGCTGGAGTATGTCGGTGACGGGCGCCGGGAGCTGAACATGACGTTCCAGTTCGAGCATATGTATCTGGATGCGGCATCGGCAGGCAGCGGGAAGTGGGATATCGTGTCCTGGAACCTGCCGGAGCTGAAGGAAATTATGAGCGGCTGGCAGACGGTTCTGCATGACCGGGGCTGGAATGCCAATTATTTATGCAATCATGATCAGCCCCGCGCGGTTTCGCGTTTTGGCGACGATATCCGGTACCGGGTCGTTTCGGCCAAAATGCTGGCGACCTTCCTGCACATGCTGGAGGGCACGCCGTATATGTATCAGGGCGAGGAGATCGGCATGACGAACGCCGCCTTTCAGTCGATCGAGGATTACCGCGATGTCGAGACGCTCAATTATTATGAAGAGCAGCGCAATAACGGCGTTCCCGAAGAGGAAATCATGAAAGCTATCCATAAAAAAAGCCGCGACAACGCGCGTACCCCGATGCAGTGGGATGGCGGGGAGAACGCGGGCTTCACAACCGGCACCCCCTGGATACGGGTCAATTCAAACTACGCGGAAGTGAACGCAGCCAGCGCGGTGAAGGACACGGATTCCATTTATCATTATTACAAAAAGCTGATTGCACTGCGCAAGAAGCATCAGGTTATCGTCTACGGCGAATACAAGCTGCTGCTTCCCCTGCATACGGAAATTTATGCGTTCACACGAACACTGGAGGATGAGCAGCTGCTGATCATCCTGAACTTTTTTGACCGAAATCCGGTCTTTGAACTGCCGCAGGAAATATCCCCGGACGATATGGAGCTGCTGATCTCCAACTATCCTCCGGGGAAGGGCGAGGATCTGCGCCAGCTCATCCTTCGCCCATACGAGGCGAGAGTGTACATGACGTCGGTTGCGGCGGCGAAGCGGGAACAGGGGCAGCAGTAATGCTGGCAGGGACTAGCGTTTGAACGACTTCCGGATCGGGGGCAGATGGTCCATCCAATGGGCGAAATCCGTTCCTTGGATGGTGCTTCCTCCGCTTAAGAGGGGTTTATACGCTTTAAACACTTCCAAATCGGAACCGGTAAAGATACTCGGCGAAACCGAGGAAAGCTGCTTCCTTGCGTCGTCTATTCGTCCCAACATCAGATTGGCGGAGAGCAGGCTGTCTAATGTGGTAATATCTTTCTTGGCTGCCCAGGCTTCAGATTGGCGCTGCAGCTCATCCTCCCAGAACCTCCGGGTCAGCTCCCGATTTGCGGTATACTCATTGTTCTCCCACGTATAGACGGCTTCTAGCGAGGGGGCCAGCGGAAGCTCACCGTATTCGGGATAGGAGACCAGGCTGTAATCCTCTTCACCGTCCAGACGTTCAAAATGAACTTCGGCATTGTCCATAACTGTCACCTGCATCTTGCCGTAAACCTCTTCCACAACAATCGAAGCCGGGCCGGGCCGGTTATCCGCCAGCGAAAATTTGAATGCAGGTCTTCCGTGCTGATACACGGCTTCAGCCCAATGTTCATCGCTTGCCTTGTTTCCTCCTTCGATGACAATTCCGGCTTTCCGGCTGTCAAATTGGATTGTATGATCAGGGCCCAGAATAGCGAACCGGGTATAATCAAAGTCGCCGTCGTTCCAATACCCAATTTGGTAAGTCAGTCCGCCAAGGATAAATGAGTCCATATGAACGGAGCCCGATTCGATACTGGCAGGCGGCGACTGGGATTCCTGTGGGAGCGCGGCAGAAGCTGAAGGTATAGCAGAATGTGAAGAGGTCTGCATAGCGGAAGCTGAAGGAGATGGGACCGAACTGACGGGTGTGGAGGCGCAGCCTGTTGACATCAGGCCTAGTTCCAAGACGATGCATGAGCAGAGTAGCGTTTTGCGATTCACGAACATGTTAAGCCTCCAGGGCGCATAATGGGAACGGGATAACGTATTCGCCCTGTCACAGTCCCATACCTTTTTTCTGGGAAAAAGATGAAGAATCTTGTATTCCCCTTCTCCCGAACGTTTCTTGCCCAGGGACTTGAAAAGTGACAGTTTGCTTTGAGTTTGCGGCTAAAAGACGGTAAAATAAGCGGTACAATTTGCAGATACATAGATCAAATAATAGAACGAGCGCGGATTTGCGGGAGGAGACGGCATATGAGTGAATGGTATGAAGAGAGCTTCGGCGAGGATTACTTAATTGTATACAGACATCGGGATTTCGGCGGCGCCCGGCGGGAGGTCGAGAAGATGATCGCCTGGCTGGACCTGCCGGAGAAGTCGGAGGTGCTGGACCTGTGCTGCGGCATGGGGCGGCATTCGCTGGCACTTGCGGAAGCGGGGTACGAGGTGACGGGCGTCGATCTGTCAGAGGCGCTGCTGCGGGAGGCACGGGCCCAGGAGGGAGCCGGGCGGGTTGCGTGGATTCGGTCCGATATGCGGAATCTGCCGCTTGAGGGCGGCTTTGACGCCGTGGTCAACCTCTTCACTTCATTCGGGTATTTCGAGGAGGATGAAGAGCATGTGAAGGTGCTGCGCGAAATTTGGCGGATGCTGAAGCCGGGCGGCAAGTTCATCATCGATTTTCTGAATCCATCCTATGTCACGGCTCATCTTGTTCCCCACTCCACCCGGGAGGACGGAGACAATTTGATTGACGAGAAGCGGCGGATTGAGGACGGCTATGTGAAAAAAGACATCATACTGACGTCCAAGTCGGACGGAACGCCGCGTCAGTATCATGAGCGTGTGAAGCTGTATTCGCTGGAGAAGTTCCGCGCATTGATCGCGGAAGCGGGACTGGCTCTCGAAGCGGTGCACGGCAGCTACGAGGAAGACGTGTATGAGGCGGAGACTTCGCCGCGCATGATCTTTGTCGGGAAGCGTCCGTAGATGGGCGCGGACCGGGGAAGGCTGGAGGAAGCAGGACCTCCCGCTGTTCTTGAGGACGGGCTGATCCGGGTGCCCGTGCCCATGTATCCGCCGCTGCGCGTGGTCAACAGTTACCTGCTGGCCGAGCCTGATGGCGGATGGACTGTGGTTGACCCCGGGCCTAGGAGCCGGGAGGCGGAGGAGACGTGGAACCGGACGCTGGAATGGCTGGGCATGCCTTGGAGCCGGGTCCGGGCGGTTGTTCTCACCCACCATCACCCGGATCATTACGGGCTGGCGGGCTGGATGCAGGAGCGAAGCGGCTGCAAGGTATGGATGTCGCGGCGGGCTTACGCCGAAGTGCTTCACATGTGGGGACCGGAGTCGGATATGGAGACGGCGCTGCCGGATTTTATGAGAAGGCATGGGCTGCCGGAATCCCTGGCCGCCGAGCTGCGCGAACACCAGGCCGGCATCAGGATGCAGATTACACCGCAGCCTGCCGTAAGCCCCCTGGAAGACCGCGCATCCTGGAGCATGGGCGGCCGAATATGGCGGCTGGTGGAGACAGGCGGACATGCGCCCGGTCATCTGTCTTTCTACGACGCGGCTGAACAGGCGATTCTGTGCGGAGACGCCGTGCTTCCGCAAATTTCGCCAAATGTCGCGCTGCTGCCCGGCAGCGATCCGCAGCCGCTGCACACCTATCTGCAGGGCTTGACCGCCCTGCGGGAGCTGCCGGTCCGCATCGCCTATCCGGGCCATCGCGAGCCGTTCACGTACTTTACGGCGCGGATCGATACGCTTCTTCAGCATCATGAAGAGCGGCTGGATGATGCGGAGGCGCTGCTGGCGGAGTCGCCGCGAAGCGGCTATGACGTGTGCGGCGACCTGTTCCGCGGCCGCATTTCGGGCATTCACCAGCTTCGCTTTGCGCTGGGCGAAGCGCTGGCCCATTTGGCCGAGCTGGAGCGGAGGGGAAGAATCCGGTCGCTGGAGAAGGACGGGCAGGTGTTGTTTTACAAGCCGGCAGGAATTGACTCTTAAAGAAGAAAGGGAGATGTTATGGAACCCGTTAATGGTGTCCCGAAGTCGATTGATGAGTATATCGCCGGTTATCCGCCCGAAATTCAGAATTTGCTTCAATCGGTGAGGCAGGCGATCCGGGAGGCGGCTCCCGAGGCCAAAGAGAAGATCAGCTATCGGATGCCCACATTCTTTCTCCACGGTAATCTGGTGCATTTCGCAGCCTTCAACCGCCATATCGGGTTTTATCCGGCGCCAAGCGGTATCGAAGCCTTTGAACAGGAGCTGTCGGCTTACAAGAGCTCAAAAGGCGCAGTACAGTTCCCGCTTGACCAGCCGATTCCTTATGAGCTGATCCGCAAAATCACGGCTTTTCGGGTTAGAGAGAACCGGGAGAAGGCGGAGCGAAGCTGAATAGAGTTGAACATGATAAAAAAGACCGTCCTTGAAGTCTCTCTTGGACGGTCTCTTTGCGTACACGTGAATTTTTACGGGTCGAAAAACAACGAAACGTGGAATATGTATGCATTTTTGTTGCACAACTCAGTGTCGGGAACGTCGTCGGTTGCATTAATATTATTAAGAATATCGAAAGCGCTTTCTTTCCTTGGCGCGGGAGTGAACCGGATTTGCGGAAAGGAGTGAACCGACAGCTCAGAAAATTAGAGCAAATCATAGGTTTGTCAGGTATTCCCGCTTGCCCGATCATGCTATCTTGAGCGATGAAAGCGCTATACACGATCGGATCGATGAAGGAGAGCGGCGCTTATCATACATTAACGAATGGGGGATAGCAACAATGAAATGGACTAGGAACTGGGCTTGTGTGCTTGTCGCTGCGTTATTGTTCACGTTAACACTGGGAAGCACAGGTCCGCTGGGGGCGCTCTCCGTCTTCGCGGCGGATGCGCCGGGCGCGAATCTGGATTTTGAAGCCGGATCGCTGACGGATTGGACGGCCGCTGGCACAGCCGCCGTTCAGACGGCGGAAGCCCACGGCGGAAGCTACTCTGCCAAGCTGTCCGCGGCGAGCAGCACGCTCACCCGGACGATCACCGGCATCGAGCAGGGCAGTTATACGCTCTCTGCGTGGGTCAAGGGCGGCACGAGCAGCAACAGCGCCTATATCACGGCCACCGAGACCGGGGGACCGGATACACGGACGATGATCGACACGTATATCAGCAACACGGAGTGGAAGCAGATCTCCATGCGCAACGTGCTGATCTACAATGGACAGGTCAAAATTACAATCGCCTCCGGTACGGGCAACAACCTGGCGGTGGACGACATCGAGCTGACGCTCGACAGCAGCGACGCCAACCCGCTGGTCAACTGGAGCTTCGAGACCGGCGATCTCGGCGGCTGGACCATCGATCAAGGCAGCGCAACGGCCGGCGCAGGCGCGGACACAGGAACGGTCTCTGCCGTTCTGGGCGCAGACTCCCAGCTCAGCCAGACCGTCGCCGTCGAGCCGAACACGACTTATATCGCCACCGTCCGGGCCAAGGTTGACCGGCAGGACACCTGGGAGACGATCTACCAGAAGAATTACCTCGGCAATACGGGGCAGCTCGTCAATGTCACCTCATACGGCGACCGGGTCAATCTCGGGGTCAAGACGGCGGACGGCAAAGTGCTGCGGCAGGCGCCTTCCGGCACCGCAGGCTACTCGCTGGTGACCCTTCGCTTCAAGACGGGCCCGAATGACCATCAGGTGACCGTCTACGCCAATACGATCAAGGACGCCGAGTACGACAAGAGCGTGGCTACATATACATCAAGCGGCGCGAACGGCAGCCACGACGAGTGGCAGGGCAACGGCGCAGACAAGGCATACGTGGACAACTTCGACCTGTTCGCGATCGACAACACGACCGTGAAGGGGGCGGACGTCTCTTTTCTGCCGATCATTGAGGACAATGGCGGCAAATATTTTGCGAACGGCGTCCAGCAGGACTGCCTGACCATTCTGGCCAACCACGGCGTGAACGCGATTACGGGCATGCTGTTCGTGCACGCGGGCAACCCGGTCTACGATCAGAGCACGGTCAAGCAAATGCAGTATGTCGATTATTATACGGACGAGGACGGCAATCCCTACCCGCTGACCATGCAGGCCGGATACTTCGACAAGACCCACGCTTACACTCTCGCCAAGCGGGCGCAGGCGCTGGATATCGGCTATATGCCCGGCTTTCATTTCAGCGACACCTGGATGAGTGCGGGCAAGGCGTTCACGCCTTACGACTGGATGTACAAGGATTCGTCCGGCAAGCTGGTCGACCAGTCGCTGGACGAAATGACGACGACGATGTACAACTACGTCTACGATTTCATCAAAGGGCTGGCCGATCAGGGCACCGTTCCAATGGGCGTCAAAATCGGGAACGAGCAGGACGGCGGCATCGCCTGGCCGACCGGCAAAGGCTATTCCTCCGCCGGCTACAAGGCGCTGATCAACGCCGCCTACGACGCGGTGCATGATGCGGCTCCGGGAGTAAGCGCATTCATTCATTCGAACAACGGCTATACGCCGTCCAACTCGAACACGCAGTACGGCACATTCAAGACGAACGGCGTCAAATTCGACGGGCAGGCCTACTCGCTCTACAGCGGACATACTTCAGATGCGATCCTGTCGATGCTTACGAACAACATCGCACAGTTCCCGAACAAGGATTATCTGGATGTGGAGACGGGGTATTCCTTCACCAAATACAACCCCGACTGGGCCGACGAGAGCGGCTCGATGGGGCAGACCAGCTATTATGCAGCCTCGAACCCGAACGGGCAGTACAACTGGCTGCTCGATTACATGCAGGCGATGCGAGACGTGGCCAATCCGAACGACCGGATGCGCGGCTTCTTCTATTGGGAGACCGACTGGATCGTCGTCGAAGGCGCCGGTGCCAGCACAGGCGCGCCGAACACCGTCGATCGCCGCACGATGTTCAACAACGGCGATACCTCCATCAAGGAGATGGGCAGCACGGCGGGCGGCAAAATGGGCGATATGATGGACAGCATGTACGCCTATCTGTGGAGAGGCCACGCCAAGAACAAGCCGGCGACGATGCTGTCGCCGCTGCAGGGCTTCGGCACGTACTCGGTCACGAAGACGGAGCCGACATCAATTACGCTGGACCGGACTTCTCTGTCGCTGACAGCCGGCACGACGGATCGTCTGCTGCCGACCATCGCGCCGGATTCCAACGCATCCTCCGACAAAAAGGTCTTTGACAGCACGCTGGTATGGTCATCCAGCGATCCGGCGGTTGCGGAGGTCAATGCCTCCGGCTATGTCATCGCACATCAAACGGGCACCGCCGTCATTACGGCCAAGACTCTGGCGGGCGGGCTGACGGCTTCGTCCACAGTGACGGTTGCACCGGCGTCAACCGCCGGCAGCGGCAACCTGACCCTGACGGTGGGAGGCACGGCGGCCGGAAGCACCGTGAACGCCGTCGTATGGGATAAGCTCGTGCTCAAGGGCACGCTGCCGGCGGGGACAACGGATCAGCGAATTATTTTCCGCTCCAGCGATCCGTCCGTCGCTTCGTTCCTGGGCGAATTCTGGCAGTCCTCGAATCCCGGAACGTTCTACCAGCAATCCAATGTCACGCAGAATGTGAAGCTGAACGTCAAGCATGACGGAACGACCACGGTCACCGCGGAATCCGTGGACGGTACGGCGCTTGCCTCGTTCACGCTGAACGCAACGAAGATTCCGGTCACCTCCGTAACGCTGAACAAGACGAGCGCGACGGTCAGCCTGGGCCGGACCGAGCAGCTGACGGCGACCGTGGCTCCCGCGAACGCCAGCTTCGCCGACGTCACCTGGTCGTCCTCGGCTCCGGACGTGGCTTCGGTTGACGCAAACGGACTTGTCACAACTCTGACGACGGGCACTACGACGATCACGGCGACCTCCGTTGACGATCCGGCGATCCATGCTTCCGCCGTCATCAACGTCGTTCCGGTCATGGTAACCGGGCTGATGCTGGACAAATCGGCGCTGAATCTGATGATCGGCACGACACGGCCGATTACGGCCGTTGTTTCGCCGGACGATGCCTACAACAAGACCATTCTCTGGAGCAGCTCCGACGAATCGGTCGCCATGGTCGATTCGGCGGGACGGATCACCGGCCATAAGGAAGGAACCGCCACCGTGACGGCAGTGACCCAGGACGGCGGCTATACACGGACCGTGGCGGTCAACGTGCAATCGACGCCGGTTGCAGTGACCGGCGTCGCTCTGGACCAGGAGGCTTACTACTTTGCATCCGATTTCTTCTCTTCGACGAATCCGGCCTCGACGGCTCCGACCGTTCAATTGAAGGCAACCGTGCTGCCGGAGGATGCGACCAATCTGGACATCGCATGGTCCAGCAACAACCCGTCCATCGCCTCCGTCGACGCCTTCGGCGTCGTGACGGCGCGCAAGGCGGGAACCGCGGTCATTACGGCAACGACCGGCGACGGAGGCTTTAACGCTTCCACGACCGTCTATGTGCCGGCAGTGAGCGAGAGCTTTGATAACCGGAACATCGGCGACAACTGGTCGGTGACGGCGGGCTCGGCGTCCGCCATCGGAGCGGCCGTGGCTTCTCCGGCCGGCGCGTCCAGCCAGCTGCTGCAGCTGACGGCGGGCGGCAGCGGCGCAAGAGCCGCTTATAAGAGCTTCAATCTGACCAACAACAAGATTGTGCTGGATTTTGACTGGAACGTCGGCTCGCCGTCGTCCGGCACAGGGCAGCTGCGCATTCAGGACAGCGCCCACAACAATTATCTGACCTTCGGCGTTCCGACGGGAGCCTCCAGCTCCCTGCTGTACAGCACGAGCGCCACGCTGACGGCCAATACGGCGCTTACGGGCACGGCTGTTGCCTCCAGCGGCTTCGCCACGGCGAATACGACGTATCATGTTACAGTTACGCTGGATATGACGGCGAAGAAGTCAGCCTTCACGCTGACGAACAAGGCGACGTCCCAGACCGTTACGGTCAGCGACCTGCCGTTCGCGTCCGGCACGAGCTTCAGTGGATCGCTCGGCTATCTGGAGATCTACGCGACGCGCGTCTCCGGCGGCAGCATGAGCTGGACGTCGCAGTTCGACAACTTCAACGTCTACGCCGCCGCGCCGGTGGCGTCGTCCGTGACTCTGGACCATTCCTCGGTCAGCCTGCTCGACATCCCGGGGACGCCGGGAAATACGGCGCAGCTGAAGGCAACGGTTAATCCGAACGTGACCGCCGTTGATCAGTCGGTCGTCTGGACGACCAGCGACGCTTCCGTGGCAACGGTGAGCTCGTCGGGTCTCGTGACCGCGGTGAGCGACGGCATCGTAACCGTTACGGCAACATCAGTCTCCGACCCGTCGCTGTCGGCTTCTGCCAGCGTCAGCGTCCATCCGATCATTCCGGTCGAAGCCATCGGCATTAACGATGACCATGGCCAAGCGATCGACCAGACCGCTGTGGAGCTGGATACCGGATCGTCCATGCAGCTGAAGGCGATTCTGAATCCTTCCACGGCGGATGTCCGGAGCCTGATCTGGAGCTCCTCCGATCCGGCCGTCGCCTCGATCGATTCCGGCACGGGTCTCCTTACGGCGCTGACCGCGGGAGATGCGGTCATCACGTTGACCGTGGATGCTTACCCGGACCACGGCGGCTACACGGGAGCGACCTCGTTCAATCTTCATGTAACCGGCGAGGCCGTTATCGACCTGTCCGGACTGCAATCCGCCATCGATGATGCGATTGCAGCGAAGACGGCAGCCGACACGGCTTACACGGCGGACAGCCTGAGCGTTTACAAGACGGCGCTGAGCGCGGCGCAGACGGTTCTGGCGCAGGCGCAGGCGGAGCATTGGAACGCATCCCGGCAGAGCGAAGCCGATGAGCGGGAGCAGGCGCTCCGCGCAGCGGTAACGGCTCTGGCGTATGACAGCAGCCAAGTAGCCGAGAGTGTCCAGGTCAGCCCAAGCACGCTGAAACTGACGGCGGGCTTATCGGCTAACCTGACGGCCGAAGTGCTTCCGGTCTATGTGAACGACAAAGTGATCAACTGGTCCTCGGACAATGAGGCGGTGGCCATGGTGGATGACAGCGGCCGCGTGACCGCAATTGCCGCGGGTACGGCCAACATCCGGGCGACGGCGGTGAACGGAGGCGCAGTCGGATCGGCTGCAGTCACCGTGAGCACCGATTTGTCCGGCGGCTACGTGGCCAACGGCGGCAGCGTCTCGGCCAGCAAACTTATCAGCAAGTATCCGCTGTCGAGTCCGATTGACAACGCGGCGACGATGAACGCGACCGGCACCGCCTGGTCGACGGGGGCCAACCTCCAGACGACGGCAACCCCGGAATACTGGCAGATCGATCTCGGCCGGACGGCGCGGATCGACAGCTTCAAGATGAGCTTCTGGCAGACGATGAAATACAGCCTGCTCGTCTCGGACAACGGGTCCGACTGGCAGACGGTTTATGACAGCGGCGCCAGCTATGCAGGCAGCGCCTCGACGATATTCGATCTGCAGCTGCCGGAGTCGGCATACGGCAGATACATCCGATTGAACATCTACGGCGTGTCGACCACGAAGGACTGGGTAGGCGTCACCGTATTCCAGGCAAACGGAGCCTTCGTTGCGGACCCCGACGGCATCTCCGTCGATCCGGCCACGGCTGCCCTGGCGATCGGCTCGACCGTGCAGCTGCAGCCGCTCGTGCTGCCTGTGGTCGCGGACCCTCGCGTGTCCTGGACATCGAGCGACGAAGCGATAGCCAAGGTGGATGAGTCGGGCGTCGTTACGGCGGTCGGCGCAGGACAGGCCAACATTACCGCATCGACGGTAAACGGCAAGACATTCACCGTTCCGGTAACGGTTAAGGCGGATGCCGTGGCGGTAACGGGCGTGAGCCTGGACCGGACGGAGCTGAGCCTGGCGACAGGCGGCAGCAGCAGCCTGACAGCGATCATCGAACCGCTGGATGCAGCGAACCAAAAGGTAACCTGGAGCAGCAGCGACGATGAGATTGTCACTGTGGACGAAGACGGCGTCGTCACCGCGAAGGCGGCGGGCACGGCGACGATCACCGTGACGACGGAGGACGGCGGCTTCACAGCCGAGACGATCGTGACGGTAACCGATACCGAACCGGAAACAGTGGCGGTAACTGGTGTAAGCGTGAACCGGATCGAGCTGAGCCTGGCGACGGGCGGCAGCGGACGTCTGACGGCAACGATCGCTCCGGCGAATGCAACGAATCAAAATGTCGTCTGGAGCAGCAGCGACAGCGGGATTGCCGCCGTGGACAACAGCGGCATCGTTACTGCGAAGGCTGCAGGCACGGCGACGATCACCGTGACGACAGAGGACGGCGGCTTCACAGCCGAGACGATCGTGACGGTGACCGACCCTGCACCGGAGATTGTGCCGACAACGGGCGTAAGCGTGAACCCGACTGAGCTGAGCCTGACAACGGGCGGCAGCGGCGCACTTACGGCAACAGTCGCACCGGCGAATGCGACGAATCAAAATGTCGTCTGGAGCAGCAGCAACAGCGAGGTTGCGAGTGTGGACGCAGTCGGTGTCGTTACCGCAAAATCGGCGGGCACGGCGACGATTACCGCAACGACCGAAGACGGCAGCTTCACGGCCCAGACGGTCGTGACGGTAACTGCTGCCGGAAGCGGCAGCAACGAAAATAATGGAAATAACGGCAGCACCGGAAGTACGACGACTTCCGCCGCAAGCTCCACCGGCAGCGTCGTGAGCACCACCGGCGGGGTGACGACTGTCACCGCCAAGCCGGACAGCAACGGCAATGTAACGGTCAGCCTGACGGAGAGCGAGCTTCGCGCTGCGCTGCAGGGCGCAGCGAATGGACAACTCCAGATTGAGATTGTCGGCCAGCAGGCTGCAGGCAAGCTGGAGGTGGCGCTGCCGGCGCAGCCGCTGCTTCAGGCAGCCGATCAAGTTGGTTCCATCACTATCCGTAGCGGCGGAGTCGGCATCACGCTCGCAACGGACGATGCCGCCATCTTCGGCCAAAATGCCCAGACATTGAGCATCACGGTCACTCCGGTGACGTCCGAAGGTTTGACCGGAGACGCCAAGCTGCTGATCGGCGAGCATCCGGTGTACGATCTTGATCTCATGGTAGACGGCGCTAAGGTTCCGGCCTTCCCAGGCAAGGGCTCGGTGAAGGTGGCGTTCGACTACACGCCGAAGGCCGGCGAACTCGCCAGCCTGCTCGTGATCTACTACATCGGCGAGAACGGACAGAAGGAAGTGGTCAAGAACGGCGTCTATGCCGCAGCTTCGGGCCGCATGCAGTTCAGCCCGCAGCATTTCGGCCGCTACGCCGTGGCGTACGCGGATGTCAAGCTCGGAGACCTGGATACCGCATTGTGGGCCAAAGATATGATTCAGTCACTGGCGGCCAGACAGATTATCCAGGGCACCTCTGCCGGCTCCTTTGAGCCGGGCCGCTCCGTGACCCGCGCGGAATTCCTGCAGATGCTCGTCACCGCTCTCGGGCTGAGCGCAAAGGATGCGCAGACGGCGACGACATTCCGCGACATCCCGGCTGACGCCTGGTACGAGGACGCCGTAGCAGCGGGTACGACGCTCGGCATCGTCAAGGGCAAAGCTGATGGCACGTTCGGAGCCAATGAAACGATTACGCGGGAAGATATGGCGGTCATGCTCTCCCGGGCGGTGCAAGCCGCCGGAATCACGCTCGGTGTGAAAACTGAAGCACAGGCGGCAGTCTTCACCGACCAGGCAGGCATCGCAGGCTACGCCGTATCAAGCGTCGCAGGCGTGCAGCAAGCCGGTCTGATTACCGGCTTCGAGGATGGCTCCTTCCGACCTGAATCGGCGACGACCCGCGCGCAGGCTGCGGCTGTCATTTATAAACTGCTGAACCTGTAAGCCGCTTCAAGCGGCTGAGCAGGATATATTCCAGCTAAGCAAAGAAGGCTGGCCGAGGGTTAGTAATATGCTCCCCATATAGTAGACAGGCGAAATAATAAAAACCTGTCACTGTATGGGGAGTATTTTTCATGAAGCAAAAAAAGTTTAAGGCGTTGGAGAAATTTACGATTGTTCAAGAAAGCAAAAAACCTATATTGCCAATACGAACGGTTACAGGCAAAGCAAAACGGCCTCAGTCCCCTCGAATTCAGGACCAAGGCCGCTTAACTCTCTTTTATTATTTGGTTCAGGAGCGGTTTTTTTGGGGTTGTATTGGTAGGAAATGATGACTTTAGTCCGTCTGTCCCCTGTTAGCGTCCAGATGTTTGGCCGCATCCTCGGTATCTTCGGGAGCGTGAGGGAGCCCAAGGTCATTCTCCCGCTCCGCCTGTTTCCGGTGTGCGATCCGGCTGCTGGCAGCCGCGGCCACGGCTCCGACGATATCGTCGAGGAAGGTGTGAACCTCGCCGGTGCTTCTGTCGTTCAGCCTCTCCAGAATGCCCGGCTTCAGCTTGTCGACATAGCCATAATTGGTGAAGCCGATGCTTCCGTATACATTGACGATGGAAAAGGCCAGAATCTCGTCGACCCCGTACAGGCCCTCGTCATTTTCAATCATGTCCTGAAGCGGGGAGAACAGCTTCCCTTCCTCCGCCAGCAGATCGAGCTGAATACCGGTCAATACGGCGTTCTGCACCTCCCGCTTGCTGAGTACCATTTCTACATTGTGAATGCATTCTTCCATGGTAATATTTGGATAATATTTCTTCTGAAGCAGTAAGACAAGCTCGGCAATCTGCTCGACTTTGACCCCGCGCGTATGCAGCCAGGCTTGCGTCGCTTGAGCGACGGCTTTGCTGTTGAGGCTGTAGGGAATTTTGGCGTCGGCCATGTTCGGTCACCCCGTTCAGTTATCGTTGGTTGGATTATCTGGTACGGCGCAAGGCCCGCCGGTCTTCGCCGTAGTCAAATTGTACGTGTACCGGAAGTATTTGTCCAGAAAGGCAGTCTTATGCGGAGCTCTGCTGTCAAAGGACTTTAGCATAAAGGGAAAGAAGCTGGATAAGCTGTTGTTATTTTTTGCTCCGAGGGCTCGTATACATAGCAGTACAAACCGTATCGATAACCTGGAAAGGGGCATAATCAAATGAACAATAAGCACAAACTAGCTTCTGTCTCGGCCGCTTGTCTGCTGGCACTGCCGCTGGCTCTGTCCGGCTGCGGCTGGTTCGGAGGGGACAGCTCGGCGGCCATCGATCCGCCTCCCGGCGACGTGGAGGCCCAGATGCTGCAGTCAACCGACAAGACGCTGGATGCCGGCGTCATGGCGCCGGTGTCGGACAGCGACATCGCTGCAGCCGACACCGGTAGCTCCGGCAGCGATCAGGCGGCTGCCGGCGAAGACGCGGCGAATTCGGCTGCCGCCGGAGCCGGAAGCGCAGGCGCGGCCAGCACCAAGACCGGGGCGGAGCGCACAACGGTCTATCTGCAGAACGACAGCGGTCTCCTGGCTCCGATGGCGCTGGATCTTGCTCAAGCGAATAAGGATGACGCGCTGAAGCAGTCGCTTGAAGCGCTCGTGCAGGGCGGGGATTCCGCCTCGAGCCTGCCGGAAGGCTTCAGCGGAGTGCTTCCACAGGGTACGAAGATTAACAGCGTGAAGGTGGAGAACGGCGTGGCTACTGTCGATTTCGGCGGCAGCTTCGGCTCCTACGCACCGGCGGATGAGCGCAAGCTGCTGGAGGCCGTAACCTGGACGCTGACCGGACAAAAGGGAGTTCAAAGCGTACAGCTCTCGATGGACGGAAAAAAGCTCAGTGAAATGCCGCTGAAAGGGACGCCGCTCGACCGTCCGCTGACCCGCAGCATCGGAATCAATCTTCCGGCCCAGGGGCCATCCGTCATGAACTCCAGCGCCGTGACGGTCTTCTTCTCGGCCGCTTCCCCAAGCGGCGTGCAGTATTATGTTCCGGTAACGAAGTTCGTGACACCCGGACAGGACCGCTTGAAGGCGGCAATGAATGAGTTGATCGCGGGTCCCGAATCCCAGGATGGGCTGGAGACCGTCATGACTTCGGATACGGTGCTCGATTCGATAACCGAAGATCAGAGCGGCGTCGTTACCGTCTCGCTGAAGGACGACATGTTCGACGACGGCAGCCAGGTTCCGGCCGAGCTGCTGGAATCCGTCGTGCTTACCGCGTCGCTCAACTCGGATAATGCCATGGTTCAGGTGCGGATGAACGGCAAACAGACGGTCACCGGCACCGACAATGTCGACTACGGCAAGCCGGTATCGGCGCCGCAGGTTATCAATGAGCTTCCTCTGTAAAGAAATGGCCGCTAACCTGCGGCTGGCTGTCATGTGCAGCTTGCGCACAGGTCTGCGTCCTCCTTGAAGCGCGAAGCGCGCGGCCCCGGCGGGTGTATCCCGTCCGGGGCTTCTTGTTCCTATGCTGCGCGCATAACCATAGGTTCTTTTCGCAGCAAACGCCCGGCGTCTGTGAGGATGCCGGCAGGTGATTATCCTGAGGCGTGTGGGTGCATGGCGTCTTGGATTGCAAGACCGCCCGGCGCTTTTGCTCCGGGAGAGTGCTTTTGTGCCTTCACTTTGGTAAAATTAAGGATGCAAATTTGAAGCTAACGCGATACGCATGTAGGAGGCAGACTAAATGAGATCAAACGGGCGAAACGACGACCAGCTCCGGCCGCTCAAAATAACGACCCAGGTTAATAAATATGCGGAAGGCTCCGTCCTGATTGAGATGGGGGATACGAAGGTTATCTGCACTGCGACGGTGGAAGAGAAGGTTCCCCCTTTTCTGAAGGGGCAGGGAAAGGGCTGGGTGACAGCGGAGTATTCCATGCTGCCGCGGGCCACCCAATCGCGCAATCAGCGTGAAGCCGCGCGCGGCAAGCTGACGGGACGGACGATGGAAATCCAGCGGCTGATCGGGCGGGCGCTCCGCTCTGTCGTCAATTTGCATGCGCTGGGCGAACGGAACATCACGCTGGACTGCGATGTGATTCAAGCCGACGGGGGGACGCGGACGGCTTCGATTACCGGCTCCTTCGTGGCGCTCGCTTTTGCCGTGAACAAAATCGCGGTACAGCACAAGCTGAGCGTTTTTCCCATCACCGATTACCTGGCCGCCATCAGCGTCGGCATTGTGGATGACAAGCCGCTGCTCGATCTGAATTATGAAGAGGACTCCAAGGCCACAGTCGATATGAATGTCGTAATGACGGGCAGCGGAGAGTTCGTCGAGCTGCAGGGGACCGGTGAAGAGCGCCCGTTCTCGCGCAGGGAACTCGATTATTTGCTGGGACTCGGCGAGAAGGGCGTTCTGGAGCTCATTGCCGCCCAGAAGGAGGCGCTTGGACCGATCGCGCTCAAAATTCCGCTGGGTCCGGCCGGGCAGGAGGTATAACATGCAGGCGGAGAACGGAATTCTGATTGTCGCTACCAAGAATGCCGGTAAGGTCAAGGAGTTTCAGCATGCTTTTGCTCCGCTGGGGTTCCAGGTGAAGAGCATGTTCGATTATCCCGATCTTCCGGATGTGGTAGAGGATGGCGTGACCTTCGCTGAGAACGCGCGGAAGAAATCAGTGCAGGTGTCGAAAGCGCTCGGACTGCCCGTCCTTGCCGACGATTCCGGTCTCTGCGTGGATGCGCTTGACGGCCGTCCGGGTGTCTATTCCGCCCGGTACGGCGGTCCCGGCGCCACCGATGAAGACAATAATTTGAAGCTGCTGGCCGAGCTGGAAGAACTGAGGCAGGGAGAGGATACCGACCAGCCGCTGCTCAGTACGGCCCGGTTCGTCTGCGCCCTGTCACTGTATGATCCGTCCAGCGATACGGAATATACAGCCGAGGGCGCCGTGGAGGGCTGGATCACTTCAGAGCCGGCGGGAGGCGGGGGATTCGGTTATGATCCGCTGTTCTATCTTCCCGATTACGGCAAGACAATGGCTGAGCTGGCCGTGTCCGAGAAGCAGGCGATCAGCCACCGTGGACAAGCGCTCCGTCTTCTGACGGAGCGGCTGGCCGAGGCGACGGAAGGCTCATCCCGGTCAAGAGGCAATTAAACGAGCTGGCAATTAATCAAGCTAAAACGAACTAAGGAGAGGAATAATCGTGACAAAAGAGCTTTCACCCTTTGTTGAACTGCTTGGACTGGAGCGCCATGTCGAAGGCGGATGGTTCAAGGAAATCTGGAAGTCCTCCGTACAAATTCCGAAGGAACTTCTGAGCGGAGATTATTCGGGCCCGCGCCCTGCGGCGTCCACTATCTATTTCCTTCTCCACCCCGGAGAAATATCAGAGTGGCATACCGTCCTGTCGGACGAGCACTGGCTGTGGCATGCCGGCAGCCCCCTTGTCCTGAGTCTGGGCGGAAGCGGCGAGCAGCCCGGGGATGTGCAGGAGATTGTGCTCGGCCTGGATATCGCGGCAGGGCAGCAGCCGCAGGCGCTTGTCCCTGCCGGCGTTTGGCAGGCGGCGCGTCCGCTTGGCGACGAGCCGGTGCTCGTCTCCTGCGTGGTCGCTCCCGGCTTTCACTACGACGATTTCCGGCTGATCGACAAATCGGAGAAATAAGCGGAGACAAGCCGGTGTCTGCCAGGCTGAGTGAACCGGCATCCGTGAATTTTGATTTACGGTTTGGGGAATTAGTGCTTAAAATGGCGGCGCAGACGGTAATACATGTGTGTACAGTCAATTCCGATATGAATGTGGAGGGAAAGAGCGATGACTCAGTTGAACGCACCGTTTACCGGGGGACCCACCCTGAGTGACGGCAGAACGATGCCCTGGCTCGGACTCGGCGTCTGGCAGACCAAAGCGGGGGATGAGGTTATTCATGCGGTCAGAACGGCGATTGAAACCGGCTACCGCAGTATCGATACCGCCGCTGCTTACAAGAACGAAGAGGGCGTCGGACAAGGCATCAAGGAGGGCGGGGTTTCCCGCGAGGAGCTGTTCATCACGACCAAGGTCTGGAACGCCGATCAGGGCTATGAACAGACGCTCCAAGCCTGCGGCACTAGCCTGAAGAAGCTCGGACTTGATGTCCTGGATCTGCTGCTGATTCACTGGCCGGTCAAAGGCAAATTCGTCGACACCTGGAAAGCTCTCATTCATCTGCAGCAAGAGGGCTATGTGCAATCGATTGGGGTCAGCAATTTCCAGCCCCATCATCTGAACAGCATCATCGAAGAAACCGGAGTCAAGCCCGCTGTGAATCAGGTGGAATTCCACCCGCTGCTGACGCAGCGCGAGCTGGTGAAATACTGCCGGGATCAGAGCATTCAGCTGGAAGCCTGGAGCCCGCTCATGCAGGGCAATCTGGACCTCCCACTGCTGCAGGAGCTTGCGACGAAATACAATCGGACGCCCGCGCAGATCGTTCTCCGCTGGGATATCCAGCAGGGCGTGATCACGATTCCAAAGTCCATTCACGAGAAACGCATCGTCGAGAATGCCGGTATTTTCGACTTCACACTAAGCGACGAGGATGTAGAGGCCATCGAAGGGCTGAACAAGAACCAGCGCTATGGTCCCGACCCGGACAACTTCAGTTTCTGAGAAAAAGAAGCCCCCAACCGCTTACGGGAACCGGTCCCTGTCTTATAAACAGGGACGGTTCTGGTCGCGGTTGAATGGGCTTCTTTGTGTATTCCGGGCCATATCCCGATATCCGGGTGGGGGATGGGAGCCTCTTCCTCTTCCAGCTTTCAGGCGGTCCCTGCTATTCACGCATTCGGGCGGCGGCCCATGCTTCGCATAAGGAGAACGCCCTGGATGATGACCAGCATGCTGCATACCATGGCCATAACTTCAGCCGCCTGATCGCTTGCCGTCAGCGTGTCGAAGATGCCGTGCCACAAAATGACGGGGATGATGCTCCAGCGGCTGCCTTCACAGATCCAGGCGAGCACCACCGAGCCATAGGTCAGGCTGATTGCCCAGCCGATAACGCCGAAGCCCATATGCAGGTAGTTGTCGTTGAACCCGAATGCAGGCAGATGCCAGAGCATCCAGACTGCGGCGACGATAAGGGCCGAACCGAATAAAGATCGCCCCCTGCTTAGCTCCGGCAGGAGGAAGCCGCGCCAGCCGCTCTCTTCACCGATGCCGAAGGTCAGTACCCAGGCCAGCGATGTCTGCCATAGATTGAAGCCAGCGGGCAGTTCTGAGGTCAGCCCGAACCGATCCAATGCGGGGAAGCTGCCTGTCACTATCCGGTGGACCAGAACCGAGATGGCGCCGTAAGCCAGCGGCAGAAGCACCGCGATCCACAGCCATGCAAATATCACGCCCGGATTATTTATCAGAAGCAGGTTCATTCCGGTATGGATCCCATCATCGGGCTAACCGATCGAGATGTTATAGGTGCGCAGCCACAGATTGACCTGGGCGATGTAGGCGAACAGCTGCGGGCCGGACATGAGCTGTCCGAACCAGGGCAAGTTGCTGGAGGATTCGGGGGAAGCGGCGATTTCCCGGATTTTGGCGGCGTCGATCAGCGGCAGGACAGGTGAGGTTGGATCGTCCAGAACGTCCAGCGCCTTCTGGCGGACAGACTGGAGGAAGCTCGGGTTATGGGTTTTGGGATAGGGACTCTTTTTACGATACAGCACATCATCCGGCAGGATGCCTTCAAGCGCTTTGCGCAGAATCCCCTTTTCCCGGCCTCCGACCGTTTTGATTTCCCAGGGAATATTATAGACATATTGAACCAGCCGGTGGTCGCAGTACGGCACGCGAACCTCCAGGCCCACACCCATGCTCATTCGGTCTTTGCGGTCCAGCAGTGTCGGCATGAAGCGCGTAATGTTCAGATAGGACATGACCCGCATCTGCGCCTGCTTGCCGCTCTCCCCGTCCAGCTTCGGCGTCTCGGCGACGGCGTCGCTGTAGCGATCGTTCAAATATTCAAGCGGGCGAATCCATTCGCGGATTTCGGGGGACAGCAGTCCGGCCCGCATTTTGGGAGCCACCGCCCACGGGAAGGTGCCGGAAGACAGCATTTCTTCCCGGTGAAACCAGGGGTAGCCGCCGAAAATTTCATCCGCCGCTTCGCCGGAGATGGCGACGGTGGCGCCTTTTTTGATCTCCCGGCAGAACAGGTACAGCGAGGAATCGACATCTGTCATTCCAGGCAGGTCCCGGGTGAAGAGGGCGTTATCCAGCGCCTCGACCAATTCATCGGTATCGAACTGAATGTTGTGATGCCGGGTCTGCAGCTCCTCTGCCATCCGTTTCACCCAGGGAGCATCCGCTCCCGGCTGGAAGGAATGGCTCTTGAAGTATTTGTCGTTGTCTACGTAATCGACGGAGTAGGTGTCCATCTGCCCCTGTCCGGTACGCTTGTAATAGTCGACGGCCAGCGCGGACAACGCGCTTGAATCCAGTCCGCCGGAGAGCAGCGAACAGACCGGCACATCGGACACGAGCTGCCGTTCCAGCGTATCCTGCAGCAGCTCGCGCACTTTGGCAGCCGTCTCGTCGGGGGTGTCCTGATGAGGAACACTTTCCAGCGTCCAGTAGGCATAGCTTCGCAGTCCTTCGCGGCTGTAGATCATCGCGTGGCCCGGCCGGAGTTCGGCCATATCCCTGTAGACGCCATGACCCGGAGTCCGCGCCGGTCCGATGATGAATACCTCAGCGAGACCCTCCGGACCGACGGTGGGGCGCACTTTGGGATGCTGCAGCAGCGCTTTGGGCTCTGAACCGAACACCAGCGTATCGTCCACCTTGCTGTAGAACAGCGGCTTCACGCCGAGACGGTCACGGGCCAGAAACACCTGCTCCCGCAAGCCGTCCCAGACGGCAAACGCGAAGATGCCGTTCAGCTTCTCCGCGCAGTCCGGGCCCCATTCGATGTAGGCGTGCAGGAGCACCTCCGTGTCGCAGTGGGTGAGAAAATGATGCCCCCGCTGCTTGAGTTCATTTTTCAGCTCGTCGGCGTTATATAATTCTCCATTGTACACAATTGCATAAGTCTGGTCCTCATGGCGGGCGATCATCGGTTGGGCGCCATTCTCGGGGTCAATGACGCTGAGTCTGCGGTGTCCGAACGCCACCGGTCCCGAAATCCAGGTGCCCGACGCGTCTGGGCCCCGATTCGCCAGGGTTTCGGTCATTTGTATCAGCAGCTGGGAATGCTGTGTCAAATCGCCGCGCCATTCTATAAATCCGGTTATTCCGCACATGACGGTTCATCCTCTCTTGCGGGGCGCCTGATGGGTGTCCCTGTCTTTTTGCCAATTGGTACAGATATATGCCGAAGTAAGGCATAAAATGTATGTCCTTATCCCAACAATAGATAGGGAAACGGCCAGAGAAGGAGGGAAGACCGATGTATTACATCAAGGACGCGAAAATACGCCGGATGCTGGACTACGACGGAGCGCCGTGCGCCGAGGTGGGGGTGCTGCCGGGAGCCGTGGACGACCCCGCACTATTGGTCTATATCGTGGAAGACAAGCGGGAAGAGGGTTTTGAGATTATCCGTATTATAACCAACGATGCCGATACGGCAACGGATTGGTATGACAATAGTCTGCATGACGCGTTCGTCGACGTGACCGCCACCGCTTTTACGGGCAGCCCGATCATGAGCCCCGAGGAAGAGAAGAACAAGTTTCAGCGGGAGCTGTTGATCTTCGGCGATTTGAAAAAGCAGCTCGCAATCCGCTTTCGCGATCACGATTAACATGGCATCGATCAGGGGAGCGTGCATCCAAGGGCTTACCGGCCCAGGCGGCGCTCCTTTGATTTTGGCTGTTTATCTGTGCCACCGGTATCTTTTTCAAGAAATGTAACCGTCAACCTTGATCTGCCAAGCCCACCCGTTATATAATAGTTAACGTTGTTGAATACATAACTGATATGTCCCAGTAGCTCAGCTGGTTAGGACGTGTGCCTTCTGCATGGTCGGGGGTTCGTCGGAGCATAAGCTTCGGCAGGACTACATCGCAGTCAGCCCGGAGGGCTGCACCCCGATTGGGACAATGGATTTTGGTCTACTTATCATGATTTTGGTTTGACTCATTTATTGTGTCCCAATAGCTCAGCTGGATAGAGCATGCGCCTTCTAAGCGCACGGTCGGGGGTTCGAATCCCTCTTGGGACGTCTTAAGCCTTCCTTCGGGAAGGCTTTTTTGGGTCCGAGAGATGAGAACCCCCTGAAAGGTTCGTTGGAGCATAGGCTTCGGTAAGGCTACATATCAGTAGGCCCAAATGCTTAAATTGTGATACGGTGAGCCGTATCATAAGTAGGGGCAAGTTTTTAATCATTTATGGGTCATCAGGAGGAAAAAATGACTGAATTATTAGCTCCGGCAGGAAATATGAAAGCTTTAAAAGCTGCAATTTCGAATGGTTGTGATGCCATATACTTAGGCATGCAAAAATTTGGGGCACGTGCATACTCATCTAATTTTGATTTCGAATCGTTACAAGAGGCTGTTACGTATGCGCACCTGAGGAACGTTAAAATCTATGTTACCATGAATACCATCGTTTTCGAAAACGAAGTTCAAGAGATGAAAGAGCAGATACGCGAATTAAATGAAATCGGTGTGGATGGCATTATCGTCCAGGACCTGGCTGCTTTCGATTATATCGTTGAAAACTTTCTTGATCTGGAAGCACATTGCTCAACGCAAATGGGAATAGACGATGTAGACGGAACTTTATTATTTAAAGAACTTGGTGCTAAAAGAGTTGTTCTGTCCCGCGAGGTTGAGATTGAAAAAGTAAAAGAGATCAAACGAATAGCGGAAATCCCTTTGGAAATTTTCGTTCACGGTGCTTTATGTGTCTCTTATTCGGGAAACTGTCTCATGTCAGGATTAATCGGCTATCGAAGCGGAAATCGCGGAAGATGTGTGGGTTCATGCCGTAAGGAGTATGAACTAATGGATCAGACAACAGATACATCTTTAGCGAAAAACTATATTCTATCGACGAAGGACTTAAACACAATCGATTATATCGATGATTTAAAAGAAATCGATTCTTTAAAAATAGAAGGTCGAATGAAAGATCCTACGTATGTGGCTAATGTTGTATCCAACTATCGCCTGGCCTTAGATCATAAAATAACCGAAGAAGATAAAGAAAATCTGAAAAAAACATTCAATAGAACCTTTACTAAAGGATATTTATTTCGCGAAGATAAGAGAAATATTACAAACATCGTAAAACCGAATAACTTTGGTTATGAAATTGGAACCATCAGCAGG
>NZ_JAHCMB010000021.1 GCF_019904155.1 Paenibacillus sinensis | reverse complement strand
CAGATGTTTAATATCGCTATAGATGATTATGAAAAGTATATTTCCGAAAACTTCAAATTTGAACGAATTGAAAAATGACATTATGCCCACCCTTGACACCTCACCCGCTATGTCATATAGTAAGAACCAATTGCATATGAAGTCTTCTAGGGTTCCGCAGCCAATGAGGCTGGTCTGGACCGAGAGGAGACCGCAGCCGAATCGGCTGTGACACGGAAGGATAAAAGCCTGGGAGATAAACTGCATGATTAATGCGGTTATCCCCTAGGCTTTTTTTGATAGCCGCATTAATATTACTTTCTTCGGAGGAGATGACGATATGAACAGAACGTGGATGGCGGTTGTGATGGCCGCTTTGTTCGAGGTCGGCTGGGTGATTGGTTTGAAGCATGCGGACAGCTTTTGGGAGTGGAGCGGAACGATAATCGCTCTTGCGGTCAGCTTTTATCTGATGATTATGGCGTCGCGGTCTTTGCCGGCTGGCACGGTGTATGCGGTGTTCGTCGGCCTGGGGACTGCGGGAACGGTTATAGCCGAGATTCTGCTGTACGGTGCGGAGATTCATGCTCTGAAAATCGCGATGATCGGGCTGCTGCTCCTTGGCGTAATAGGTCTGAAGCTGCTTAGCAAGGAAGGAACGAAGGAGGGGAAAGCCCAATGAGCTGGGCATATTTGATTCTAGCTGGGGTATTCGAGATGATGGGTGTATTCATGATCACTAAATTTAACCAGGCGCGGAATGTGAGGACTTTCACGGGGCTGATCGCCGGGTTCGGCCTTAGCTTCCTGTTCCTTTCGTTGGCCATGAAGACCTTGCCGATGGGGACGGCCTACGCGATCTGGACCGGCATCGGTGCTTCCGGAGGAGCGATATTGGGCATGATCTTTTACAACGAGTCCCGCAGTCTGCTTCGGATCTTGTGTATCGCTTTGGTGCTGGGGTCTGCTATCGGCTTGAAGCTGGTCTCCTGATTCGAGCAAAAGACGGCTTATTCACAAACTCCCAGAACTGAAGAACATGTTCGAAACGGTGTGAATATGAAGAAGCAGAACCTGCGGCATGTTAATATAATTGCCTTGCCTGACGCCGAACAGGCGGCCTCTGGCCGCCTGTTCGGAATCTTGATTTAACTGCCGGTGCTCGTGAATGCCCGCAGCCCTCGTCTCCAGAATTGATAGGCCAGGAATAGCGAAATGGCTGCGGCGGCGGGTGTCCACAGCGCTACCGTCTTGAATGAAGAGTCATTCATGAAGAAGGCTGCGGGATAGAAAGCGGTGAACCCGTAAGGGATCAGGAACGTCAGGATCACTTGAATGACTCGAGGATAAATGCTTAGCGGATATCTGGCGAAATCACTCAGACCGTGCACCGCCATCATTATCGGAATACTGTCCGTCATCCAGAATGAGAACGTTGCAAAGAACAGATTGACGGACAGGAAGATCGCTCCGCTGGAGAGAACGGCGATCAGCATGAAGATGACATGGCCCGCTGTCCAATCAAATCCGATTTGGGAAGAAGCCGTTAGAAGGACGGTTACCCCGGTCAGCAATTGGCCCAAACCGTCGGCTTGGACGCGATCCGCAATCAGGTTGAATAGCGGATTAATCGGGCGAATCAGCAGCCGGTCGAAGTTCCCTGGACGAATATAGTTCATGCCGATCACCCACAGATTATCAAAGAAGATGTACTCCAGCGCCCTTCCCGTCATCGAAATTCCATAAATGAACATAATCTCGTAGAAGGTCCACCCGTGAATCGACTCGATATGGCTGAAAACAATACCGATGAAGAGCACGGCTGCACCTTGTGTGAGCACGGTCGAGAAGACGCCGATGAAGAAATCGGTTCGATACTCCATCATTACTTTGAGTCTAAGCTTGAAGAATTGCCAATACAGCTTGGCATATCGTTGCAGCATGTCTGATTTCCCCCTAACCGCCGAATATCGTGACCCGTTTTAACGCGATATGCCAAATCATCCGGATACCCGCGAAAATGCCCGCAAGCCAGCATACCTGTACACCCATTGCCAAGAGCGCATCAGTACCCGTAATCTGCCCCGTGTAGATCGCGACCGGCACATGCACCATGGACCGGAACGGAAGAAAATAGCCCACCGTCTGAAGCCAGCCCGGAAACAGCGTGAGCGGTACGAGCGCTCCCGAAAAAAACGAGATAATCGCATCGCGCATCGTCCTCAGACCCCAAACATAATCCAGATAGAATGCGGCGATGCCTAGAATCAGGTCCAGCTGGCTACCGATCAGAATACCCAGAACCGAGCTTAGAATAAATAGCAGTCCCGCACCGGCCGTTACCGGCCCGTTGATATGGAGGAACAGAAACGCTAGAACCATCATTGGAATCGTTTCCCGGATAATGGCCGTTATTTTTTGACCAAGATCAAGCGCTACCAATTTATCGAGCAGGTTATACGGCTTCATAAGCTCGACGGCCACGCTGCCGTCCCGGACACTGCTTGCCAGTTGGTTGCCGACTCCGGATACATATTGGCCCAGCATCATGGCCAGAACGACGTAGGTAAGCATTGTATCCAGCTGGACCGCACCGACCGTTGTTCGATTCTCGTACACCGCATGCCAGAAAGCGTAGACGACAAGAAGCTTGAGGATCGTCGATGCGGTACTTGACCAATACCAGGCGGCATAGGCCGTGTCCAGCTTGATCTGGCCTTTCATTATTTCCCAATATTTCCGCATGGTCACACTCCCCGCTCGTAGATTTCCTGAACAATCGTCTCGATCTTCGAATCCGCAATCGTAAGATCCCGGATATGGTACTCTTTGAGCATCGCCGAAATCACATCGGCCCCTGAGATCGTCTGATTGCTGAAGGACAGGCTAATTCTTCCTTCCTCATCTTCGCCGCCGGCCTGAAGGCTCACATATTCCTCCAGCTCCGCGGGAATTGTGAATGGTCTCTGTAAATCCAGTTCGAAGTGGATGACACGCTTGTCGCCGAAGCGGTCCTTGATCGATTGAAGACTTCCGTCATACAGGATGGTGCCCTCATCGATAATGATGATGCGCTTACAAATCTCCTCGATATCCTGCATGTCGTGGGTTGTCAGAATAACGGTGGTATGGTGGAGCCGGTTCATTTCCCGGATGAACGCGCGAATTCGTGCCTTGACCGCAACATCCAGACCGATCGTGGGCTCGTCCAGATAGACGACGGAGGGATTGTGCAGGAATGCGGCGGCCAGCTCACAGCGCATTTTCTGACCGAGTGAAAGCTGTCTGACCGGTATGCCGAGCAAAGGCTCAAGCTGCAGAACCTCGGTGAACAGTTCGATGTTCTTCTTATACTGGTCCTCCGGAATCTGGTAGATGTGCTTCAACAGTTCATAAGATTCGCGCACCGCGATATCCCAGAACAACTGGGTCCGCTGGCCGAATACCGCGCCGATATTACGGGCGTTCTTCTGGCGTTCATGGTATGGAACGATGCCATTGACTCTTATGCTGCCTTCGCTCGGGGTCAGGATGCCGCACAGCATTTTGATCGTGGTCGACTTGCCCGCTCCGTTCGCACCTATGTAACCGACCAGTTCACCCTGATCGATTGAATAGGAGATCTGATTGACAGCCTTCTTGGTCATGTACTCTCTGTGGAACAACGATTTCAAGGCCCCGGACAGACCGGGCTGTTTCTTTACGATTTTGTACTCCTTCGATAATTCCGATACTTCGATCATGCGGCGCCCCCCTATAATTAATCTGTTCTGAAATACTAGGCAACTAGAAGCCCGGTATATCCCTGGCGGATACATTTCGGGACATGCACATGATCCGGATTCCCGGGACACCATTATCCTGCTTGGGTGCAAACGATTGCACATTTCGCACGACGTTGCCCTCATCATCTCCTAATCGCCGGAACGACAGTTTGACTTTCTATAAAATAACACAATCTCCCTACAGCAACTGTAAATATTGTAACATCGTATAAAAAAGTTTCTGGCAGAACAGCAGGCAGACGACAATGTATGCTTATTCTCTTATACGTCAAAGAACATGCGCACCGGTCAGCACGCATGTTCTTTGGCGCTATCCGAACAATAGCAAGGTGCTGGCAGCATAAGCTTACCCATCAGCCTTGCATGCAGTCTTTAGCAATGATGAGAGAACGTGACGAGCAGGATAAGCACCATGGAATGCTTCAAGCACTCCGCTGTCTTGGGAGATTATGTATGTGGGGGAGAGCAAACGGCTACAGAACGCTGTCTTGACGTTCGGGCACGATATGCACCGGTGAACCAGGGAGGTTCCGGGCCGGGATTCCAACAGCCGTCGAATAATCAGGCACATCCTTGATGACTACCGCGTTAGCCCCAATCTGGACGTGGTCGCCGACGAGGACCGGTCCGAGTATTTTGGCACCAGCCCCGATCTCGACATGACTGCCGATCACTGGCTCGCCTTTGTCGTTCCGGGCTCCGATCGTGACCTGCTGGTAAATGGAAACATGGTCACCGATAACGGCTTTACAGCTAATAATGATGCCATTCAATCCATGCGGCAGGCGAAGGGCAGAACCGATCCTCGTCTCAGCCGGCAGCTCGCCTTGGTTCATAATACGGATAAACAAAATATCCATCAGCTTGTACAGCATGTTCAGAACACTGCGCAGGACCGGTACCCGATATTCATAATGCAGGTAGTTGCCGAACCGGTAGGTTATGAGAACAAGCACAATCATGGGGCCTTTCCGGTTCACCTTCAGATCGCTGGCAAGCTTGCTTAACACCACATCACTCCTTTCTTGGACTCGGATATTATAACATGAAAAAAATGGATATGATGGAATTTTTGCATTTAAAAAAATCAGTTAGGTCCATTTCTCCTGTTGTGATGCTCATACTTGCCAAAGAGTATTATAATTAGAGGAAAAAAGTGACTATGCCTTTCGCTGTCCGGAAATGAGGAAGAATCACTGATGAAATCGTCCAAAATCTATCTATTCTTGATCTTAGCCAATCTCTTCTGGGCCGGAAACTACGTGTTCGGCAAGTCGGTCGTAGCCGAGCTGTCTCCTATACAGATGACCTTCTCACGATGGCTGATCGCCGTATGCGTGCTGTTTCCGATCGCGCAGCTTGTGGAGAAGCCCGACTGGAGAAAGGTGTGGAGCGAGTGGCGGATTCTGATCGTCATGGCGGTGCTCGGGGTGGCGGGCTACAACTTCCTGCTCTATGAAGCGCTGCGGTTCACCACATCCATGAACGCGGCTCTCGTCAATGCGATGAATCCGGCGCTCATCGTGCTGGGAGCCGCGCTGCTGTTCAAAGAGAAGCTTACGCGCACCCGGGTGATCGGACTCCTGGTCTCGCTTTTCGGCGTGCTGCTGGTGCTGACCAAAGGCCGGCTGCAAATGATTGCGCAAACCGACTATAATGCCGGTGACCTGCTGATGCTGGCGGCCATTGTAGTATGGACGTTGTACTCGCTGCTTGGACGAAAAATCCGGCATCTGCCGCCGATTGCCTCCACAGCGGTATCGGCTGTGCTCGCGCTTCTCATCATTTCTCCGTTCTTCCTGGCGTCAGGAATGAAGCTGCCGCTCAGCAGGGAAGCAACAGCGGGCATCCTGTACATTGGGCTGTTTCCCTCGGTGGGCTCATTCATCTTCTGGAATGCGTCCATCCGGGAGATCGGAGCGAGCCGCGCGGGCATTTATCTCAACCTGATTACCGTGTTTACCGCCATACTAAGTCTTCTGCTCGGCAATCCGGTGACGCTGGTCCAGGTCATGGGCGGGCTGCTGGTATTCGCTGGCGTCTATTTGACCGGGCGCAGACAAGGTTTATAACCTCTTGATCTCAAAGAAAGAGGGAGAGCTGACGATGAGAAAAATAGCGGCATTACTGCTGCTCTGCATGCTGATTCTGACCGCCTGTTCTGATATCGGCAAAACGCTGACATTTTCGGGAACAGGCCCGAACTGGGAAGTAACCGTTACGTCAGTCATCCAAGCCAGGAACAGCGAAGCCAGAAGTTTCGCTATCCGTTATCTGGGCGGAGACTCTGCACCGGAGAGCATCAGCTATGTTATCGAAGGCGGGCCCGGCACGCTCAAGGGCAATCAAGCGCTGGAGGGTGGCGTCCTGAACCATAGCGGAACCGCCTGCAGAGGCTGCGCCGTTACCCAGGAGGATGCCAAGCTTCATGCCGAAATCACCTGGGGCGACAAGACGGAGACAATCGATTTGATCAGGCGCTGAAGCGGAGAGCGGCGGACGACATATTTTCCACACATCCCGGACTTATAATGAACCCATGCAAGCGATCATAATGAAACGGGAGAGATGAAAGATGAATTGGTCTTCGCTGCTGGTGCTGATCTGCCCGCTGATGATGTTGTTCATGATGTTCGGGATGAAAGGAATGCATGGTCACGGCTCCGGCCGGGGACAGCATCATCATGCGGCTCCTGGTGGAGGCGAGGATTCAGGCGTCCGCCGGGAACTGGATGAGCTGAAGGCGCAGAATGCGCAGATGAAGGAAGAATTGGAGCGGCTAGGCGCCCTCCGCAAATAAATAGCAATGTCAAGATGCCGGGGCCTCCCGGCTCTTTCCGCTTGTTAAGAAGCATAAACATACAGGCAGCAGCCGGATAAAGAAGGTGACTATAGATGACACAGCTCAAGGCGCTGGTCGTGGATGATGAATGGAATATGCGCAATCTGCTGCGCATTTATTTGACGAAAGAGGGGTTTCAGGTCGCAGAAGCCTCGACCGGGCAGGAAGCGCTGGCTCTGGCGTCGCGCGATAACTACGATATTGTGCTGCTGGATATTATGATGCCGGATATGGACGGCTGGCAGGTGTGTGAGACGATCCGGGAGAAGGATAATGTTCCTGTTCTGATGCTGACGGCCCGCTCCGATACGAAGGACAAAATTCGGGGGCTGGAGCTGGGGGCGGATGATTATTTGACCAAGCCCTTCGAGCCGGGTGAACTGGTTGCCCGCATCCATTCCCTGATCCGCCGCTCCACGCTGATGCGCCAGGCCGCCCCCAAAGAGGCGGTGCTGGAATTCCCGGGACTGACCATCCGTCCGGATGCCCGGGCTGTGACCGCTGCGAACACGGCGCTTGATGTGACTCCGAAGGAATTCGAGCTGCTGGCAGTTCTGGCAGGACACCCGCAGCGGGCATTCGGACGGGAGGAGCTGGTGGAGCGGGTGTGGGGCCTTGATTTTGAAGGCGACAACCGGGTCGTGGATACGCATATCAAGAATATCCGCGAGAAGCTGCACACAGCGGGACTCAATTACAATCCGGTGCAGACGGTGTGGGGCTTCGGCTATAAATTCCAGATTCCGGACGGCATCCAATGAAAAACAATGTGATCGGCCTCAAGCTGGGCCTCGTCATTTCGGGCTTGTTCCTGGTTGTGCTGCTCGTGCTGGGAACTGCTGTAGACCGCATGTTCTCCTCGTTCTATTACACTAATATGGAGAAGGAGACGGAGGAGCTGGCCTCGCATTTTACGATGATGGCGGAATCGTCAATGGCTGAATCATCCGGAGCGGGAATGGGCGGGATGATGGAGACGTTCGCGGATTTCTCCGGTGTCAGCCTGTTCAATGTGAACCGGGAAGGACAGCTTACCATGCACTCGGGAATGGATATGATGATGTCGCCCGCGCTGCCTTTTGTCCATAGTCAGCAATTGGACCGGATCTTCAGCGGACAGAAAGTCGGCTTCCTGTACGATGATGAAGACGGCGGCCGATATTTTGTATCGGGCCAGCCAGTAGAGGCGGAAGGCAAAGTCGTGTCGGCGCTTTATCTGGTATCGTCGGCGGAATCAGTCATGAAGTCGCTGGAGGGAGTGCGGCATCTGCTGGTTCTGTCCGGCATTGGCGCTTTTCTGCTGGCGCTCGGAAGCACCTGGATTGCGGCGCAGTTTCTGTCGCGTCCTCTGCTGCAGATGCAGCAGGCGACCCGAAAGATTGCAGCCGGTGAGCTGGCGACCCGGGTTCATATCAAGAGCAGGGATGAAATCGGTGCGCTTGCCGGGGCGATTAATGATCTTGCGTCCGACTTGCAGCGTTACCGGGATACGCGCCAGGAGTTTTTTGCCAATATCTCGCATGAGCTGCGGACGCCGATCACTTACCTTGAGGGCTATGCGAATGTCGTGAAAGAGCGGATGTACACGGACGATGAGGAGCGGGACCGCTATCTGGACATCATCCACAGCGAAGCCCAGAGGATTCAGCATCTTGTGGACGATCTGTTCGATCTCGCCAAAATGGAGGAAGGACGGATTCAACTTTCACCCGAGTGGATCGATCTGGGCGAGCTGGCGGAGCAGGCCGTGCAGAAGGTCGGGCTTAAAGCGTCCACTAAAGGGCTGAAGCTGGTGTTCCGGAGTGAAGGGCAGGCGAAGCCGGTCTATACCGACGGGGCGCGGATGGAGCAGATCGTGCTGAACCTGCTGGAAAATGGTATCCGCTACACGGAGCAGGGAGCGGTGTCGCTGTCGCTGTACTTTCAGGAGGATGCTGTCAGGCTGGAGGTAGCGGACACGGGAATCGGGATACCGGAAGATGAGCTTCCGCTGATCTTCGAGCGGTTCTACCGGGTCGAGAAATCGCGCTCCCGAAGCTTGGGCGGAACCGGCCTTGGACTCGCCATCGTGTATAATCTCGTGCGGGTGCTCGGGGGCAAGATCGCGGTCAGCAGCAAGCAGGGGGCGGGAACTTCTTTTACCTTGGAATTCAAACGGATTCCCGAGTTGGGCCAGCAGGAGGATATGTGATGAGAAAAAGCGACTGGCTGATCGCCGCGCTCCTGATCGGCATGGGCATCATGTGCATGAGCGTCTCGGCGTTCTCCTTCCGCAGCATGCCGATGATGCATCTCGGCGCCGGACTGACAAGAGTTCTTCTCTGTGCCGGGATGCTGGCTCTCGTGCTGCTGGTGTGGAGCTATTGGCGAAAGAGACGCTAAGCGGGCTGTTCGTGTGAAAATCATTTACCTTAGGGGTTGCCTTGCATTATTCTAGATAGAAAAAAGGCGAACCCCGCAGGAATGCGTTGACCTCGGATCGCCTCAAAAGAAACGAGGGGAGACGATGGACTGCTCTTTCTTTCCGCTCGGCGATTCGGCGGTGCTGGTGGAGTTCGGCACGGTCATCGATGAATCAATCAACCGGCGCGTCAGGGCGGCTGCCCGGGAAATCGGGCGCCGCCCTTTTTCGGGCTTTGTGGAATGTGTGCCTGCCTATGCGTCGCTTGCCGTCTATTACCGGCCTGCGGAGCTGAAGGTTTCTGACCCCGGCATTACATATTTTGAGCAGGTATGCGCTCTGCTGCGGGACAGAATGAAGATGGCGGATGGCGACCCGGAGGAATCGCAGCGGATTGTTGAGATACCCGTCTGCTACGGGGGCGAATTCGGACCCGATCTGTCTTTTGTGGCAGAGTGGAACGGACTGACCGAGCAAGAGGTTATCTCCGTGCATGCCGAAGGCCGCTATCAGGTCTATGCCCTTGGCTTCGCGCCCGGGTTTCCGTATATGGGCGGCATGTCCGGCCGGATCGCAGCCCCCCGGCGGGAGACGCCCCGGCTGTCCATCCCGGCAGGCTCGGTTGGCATCGCGGGAAATCAGACCGGTGTCTATCCCATTGAGACGCCGGGCGGATGGCAGATCATCGGGCGGACGCCGCTCTCGCTGTTCCAGCCGGACGACATGCCGCCGGCTCTATTACAGAGCGGTGATACCATTGTCTTTCGGCCCATCAGTCCTGGCGAATATGCAAGACGAAGGGAGCGGTCACAGTGAGCATTCGCATTCTGAAACCGGGACTGCTCGCAACCGTGCAGGATCTCGGGCGGACCGGCTTCTCCCGGTACGGAGTCATCCTCTCCGGCTCGGTGGACGATTTCGCGCTCCGAACCGCCAACTGGCTTGCGGGCAACAATGCCGGAGCCGCTGCGCTTGAGATCACGATGTCCGGCTTCGCGGCGGAGTTCCTGGAGGAATGCCTCATCGCCGTTACCGGCGGGGACATGTCGCCCGAAATCGAGGGGCGGCCCTTGCCGATGTGGCGTCCGGTCGCCGTGGCGGCCGGCAGCCGGCTCACGCTCCGCCGTCCGGTCTACGGCTGCCGGACGTATGTGGCGGTGTCGGGCGGGCTGAATGTGCCTCCTGTGATGGGCAGCCGCAGCACGTATCTTCGCGCCGGAATCGGCGGCTTCGCAGGCCGGCCGCTGCGGGCGGGCGACGTGATTCCGGTGGGGCTGCCGGGTCCAGCGAAATATGGAGAAGCTGCGAATCGAGAAGCTGCGAATCGTGGAGGGGAGCGGCTGTCAACCGCCGCTCCGGGGGCCGGTCAGTCAGCGGCGGATTCTGATTCAGGAGCGGGTGTTTCCAGTGGCACCAGTGGCAAAGAGGCGGAACATGGAGCGCGATCAGGTGTGGAAGTGACGGCGAAAGCTGATGAGGCCCTTATCAGAAGCATGACCCGGCTTCCATGGAAGGAACCAGGCGCAGATTCAGCTACTCCCGGCACAGGGCAGGGACTGGATGTTGAATCGGCGGCTGAACAGGCGGCGGTCCCCTCGCTGAGGGAGCATTCACTATCCGGCGGTTTCCATGCCGCTTCCTGGGGAATCTCTCGCTCGGCCCTGCCGAATTACCGGGAAAGTCCCGTTATCCGGATCATCCGGGGCCGGCAGTGGGAAGACTTCAGCCCGGAGAGCCTTGAGGACTTCCTGAATGGTAGCTACCTTGTTACTCCCCACTCTGATCGGATGGGCTGCCGGTTGTCGGGACCGGCTCTCCGCCTAAAATCGCCTAAGGAGTATCTCTCGGAGCCGGTCGCCCACGGCACTGTCCAGGTTCCGGCGGATGGTCAGCCGATCGTGCTGCTGGCCGACCGGCAGACGCTCGGCGGCTACCCGAAGGTGGCGCAGGTGATCAGCGTCGATCTGCCGCTGCTCGCCCAGGCGGCGCCCGGGACGCGAATCCGATTCGCAGAGGTATCGCTCAGGGAGGCGGAGACGCTGCTAATCCGGCAGGAGCGTGAGCTGAAGCTGCTGGAAATGATGATTATGCTGAAGCGGAAGGAGTGCGGCTATGATTGAGATCGACTTGAACTGCGATATGGGGGAGAGCTTCGGCGCCTACACCATCGGCAATGACGACGAGCTGCTGCGCGAGGTCACGTCGGCGAACATCGCCTGCGGATTCCATGCAGGCGATCCCGCTGTTATGCGCCGGTCGGTCACCTCGGCGCTGGCTGCCGGCGTCAACATCGGCGCCCATCCAGGGCTGCCGGACCTCGCCGGCTTCGGGAGGAGAAATATGCAGATTTCTCCCGAAGAAGCCTTCGATCTGGTCACCTACCAGATCGGGGCCTTGGCCGCCTTCGTCCGGCAGGAAGGCGGCCGGCTGCGCCATGTGAAGCCCCATGGCGCGCTCTACAACATGGCGGCGGCGTCCCGGCCGCTCGCCGACGCCATTGCCGGGGCGGTCTGCCGCTTCGACCCGGCGCTGGTCCTGTACGGCCTGGCAGGCAGCGAGCTGCTGGCCGCGGGGAATGCGGCCGGGCTGCGCACGGCCAGCGAGGTGTTCGCCGACCGCGCCTACATGGCGGACGGCTCGCTCGTACCGCGCGGCGTGCCCGGCGCGGTGATTCATGACGCGGCCGAGGCGGCCGGCCGCGTTCTGCGGATGGTCCGCGAAGGCGCAGTGACGGCGCTGGATGGCAGCGCCGTTCCGCTGCTGGCGGACACCGTCTGCATTCACGGCGACAGCCCGGGCGCAGCCGGCTTCGCGGCAGCGCTTCGGCGGGCACTGGAAGCCGAAGGCATCCGGGTAAGCGCGGGCGGATAGCTTAAGAATAATCAGGCAAGCGTATTCAGACAGATGTCGTCTGGACCCAGGCTTTTGCTCTTCGGCTGGACGACGCGGCATAACTAATTTCTGAATAGGGATGGTTCATGAGAAGGAGGGCGCCAGGAGCGTCTTCCTTTTCTTTTTCCCGGCGAAATGGACAATTGACTCTCCGAGAAGCGAATCATTCAGGAATAGGGTAAAGTTGATCACACCACGCATAGGAAAATGTTCTCCTTATAGGCTAATACTATTAATGGAATAGTATTTATATATTTTATTTAATGAGTGATCTATGCCAAAATAATCCCAACACCAATCAGAAGGAGATGGGATTCATGGCTTCGGTTCATGTATGGAAATCCGAATTATACGACAGCAAGCTGGGGTACGTATCCGAATTTGGAAGAGGCGTCATTGACTTGCTAAGTCCTGCGAAAGGGGAGCGGATTCTGGACCTGGGCTGCGGTACCGGAGATTTGGCTTATGAACTGACCAAGGCCGGAGCAGATGTGACGGGCATGGATCTCTCCGGAGAGATGATCGGAAAAGCGGCAGCGAAGTATCCTGGAATCCCGTTTGTTGCCGGCAATGCCGAGAATTTTGCGTTCGATGAACCGTTCGATGCCGTCTTCTCCAACGCCGCCCTGCATTGGATGAAGAACGCCGGGAGTGTGATCTCCTCCGTATGGAACAATCTGAAGCCGGGCGGAAGGTTCGTCGCCGAATTTGGCGGCAAAGGAAATGTGGACACGGTGATCCGGTCCATTGGCGAGGTGCTGTCCGGGAAATACGGGATCGATGCCGGTGAACTGAATCCCTGGTATTTTCCAAGTATTGCCGAGTACAGCGCTCTGCTGGAGCATCAAGGCTTCCGGGTCGTGTATGCCGTACACTTTGACCGTCCAACTCCGATGAAGGATGGAGAGAACGGTCTGTCCCACTGGCTGAACGGGCTGGCGGATGATTTCTTCAAATCGGTTCCGGAGAGCGAACGAGCCCATGTCTACGGACAAATTGCCGATAAAGCCCGGAACGATTTATTCCAAGACGGCCAGTGGGTTCTGGACTATGTAAGGCTGAGAATCGCTGCTGTCAAAATGTAGCCCTTCCTCCGTCAGCGTCCCTGATCACATCGCCCGGAGGAAGAACGATCTCGGTGAAGCCCGCCATCTGCCGGGACTTGTAGACGATGGGCCTGCGGGCTCCTGCCAGGATGAGGTTCTTCGGAGCCGCCGGATCAGCTGAAGGAAGGATGAAGGCGAGAGTGTACGGGAACACGGAGGCGAGGGTGGAGTGTACCGACTGGATCAGCCGGTCGTTCTTCCCTCTGCCGGTGGCATTCATGATCAGCATGCCCCGGTTGTTCAGCTTCTTGCCAGCGAGCGAGAACATGCCCCGAGAGATGAGATGCCGGGGTGTTCCGCTTCCGCTGAACGCGTCCAGCACGATATAGTCTAAGCTCCCGTCGTCCTCCCGCTCCAGCAGCTGCCTGCCGTCGCCGATTCCGATCCGGTCTTCGGCGCTGCTGCCGAAATAGAGCCGGCTGAGGTCGACGACCGCTTGGCTAAGCTCGGCTGTTGTGACATTTTTGCCGGACAAGGCTCCAAGCAGGGTCCCGATCCCGTGGCCGATAAGGAAGACATCCTCAAAGCCCGGGCGATTCCACTCCATCAGATGAAGGATCGCCCTTGGATATTCGAATACGATTCGCTCCGGCTGGTCGAGGTCCAGGGCCCCCTGCACCAATTCCTCCGAGAATTGAAGCACCCGAAATCTTCCTTTCTCCCCATACAGCTCATCGGTGTCCGCCACTACGATTTCACAGCCTTCTTCGGCGGTCTTGTACAGCACCTTCATTGTCTGACTCTCCTTAACCCGTGTTTCTATCTTACTAATGATAAGGGATTCCGGATCGGATTCATAGAACCGGCGCATCAGGTGCCAGCTGTCAGCTCTTCCGGTGCACACAGGCAGGGAGTGAAATCGGCCGTTTATAAAGCACCTCAACGGGTAACTATAATTATGGGCAATCCGGAAATGATAAGTTGCCAACAGCAATCACGCCGAAGGAGGGGATAGCATGTCGGATTACATCCAGAATGAAGCGGACATCCGCAACCAGGAAGACAAGGACGGAGATTCTCTGGCCGAGAAGAAGAAAATGGAGAACGGGGTCGATATTGAGCCCGAGGCGGACGAATGGGAAGCGAAGCCAGCTGCAACCTCCCATCCCGATCCAGCGCCGAAGAACTGAATCGCTGGCTGGTTTATGTCTAGAGCAGGCTGTCTGAGAGGGCAGCCTGTTTTTTTATAGGGTGCTGACAGGACAAACTTCAGAGTCCTTCGCCATAGAAGCTGGATTAGTGCTTTTTTTAAATTTCAAATCCTGTATACTGGATGTACATACCGGTGAGAGCAGCATGCAGATTGCAGCGGTCTTTGGAGAGTGCGAGTGCCACCCTGACGAATAAAAGGAGGAACCCGAACATGCGCGATCGAAATCGAAATGCCCGCCACCGGCTGAAATTTCAAGAAGCCGATTCGGGCGCGTTGGTCGAGAAGAAAGACGGCGGCTCCGGCTTTGGCGTTCACAGCGAAATGAAGCTCGAAACCTTGAGGAAGCTGAGCGAGAGCAGTGTCCAGTCGCCAGGTCTGAAAGAGCAGTATCCGAAAAAGTAGTATCCGAAAAAGTAGGCCAAGCCTTCATTTTATTTATCTTAAATTGTTAAGGAGACGGGTTCCCTTATATCAGGGCAGCCCGTTTTTTCTGCTCTCGGGAATAGTGACGTCCGCATAATGAACCAATCCTCAAGTCATACTAATGACGCGTTAATAAGGATAGCGTACGGACACTAACCGGAAGGAGAGAGACCACTTGATATTGAACCTGCTGTCCTGGGCAAGGGAAGCAGCTTACGGACATCCGGGCGAGCTGTTCTTCTGCTTCATGATTTATTCGGTCTTGGGGTGGCTGCTGGAAGGAACGTATAACCGGGTGACGACCGGTACGTTTCGGAAGGACGGGCTAATGCTTGGGCCATATAAGCCGATGTACGGTCTTGCTCCGGTGCTGCTACTGGCACTTGGAGGGCTGCGGATGCCGCTGCCCTGGCTTCTGGTCTCGACCTTGATTGTGCCGACTGTGGTGGAATTCGCCAGCGGGGCTATGCTGAAGGCGCTGTTCCGGCGGCAATGGTGGGATTATTCGGGCAAGCGCTGGCAGCTCGGCGGGCATATTTGCCTGGAATTTTCCTTGTACTGGTGGGTGCTGTCACTCTTCACCTTGGCCGTCATTCAACCACTTGTTTCGATTCTGTATTGGCTGGTCTTGCCCGCGTGGGGAGTGCTGTTCCCGGTCGTGCTTGTACTGTTTGCAGCCGATTTGGCGGCAACCATCCGCTCCCGGAGAAGAGCGGCGGCGGTTGCCGAAATCTAGAGCCGGCTTCTATAACGTCTCGCCTTTCAAATCCTGCTCCATCAGCGCAATATTCCTTCTCAGCTCCGTCATGCCGGATCTTGAAATCCGACCGGTTTCGAAGGCGGTCTGCGTATAATCCCGCTCCAGCTGAATGCCGATTCTTGCCAGATCATGAAACGCCGTCGCAAAAGTCTCGCGGTCGGTAAGCGGTCCTTTGCCGGAAGCCCTCGCGATTCCCTGTTCGTAACGCAAAATGAAGGAACTGATAGTCTCCAGCTCGGCCGGGGCCTCGGTAAGCGACTCGTTCAGCTTGCGGACAACATACTCCCAGTTCCGGACCTGAAACTGATTCAGCTTCGGGGTTCTTCTCCGCAAGGCGCTTCCCGTTCTCCCCAGCATCCGGAACATGAACCGGACCTGCTTGCCGGACAGCAGGTCATTGCGGTACCTTTCATCCTTCGTATACAGATACAACCTCCGATTCAACCGGTTCAAATAACGGAAACCCACGAATGGATGAACTTCCCTGTTCTCGATCGCAAGCATCGTGCGCTCTCTTTCCCACTGGAGGCAGGCGACTGCCCATTTACGCGGGTTCCGCTCTATTTCTTCATGTCTCCCGAGCGCCTGGATTCTGGTAGCATACGTATACGTGACCGCCCCCAGCGCCACCTTGTTCTCCTCGGTCGCCTGTTCGTTCAGTCCGGCAATTACATTGCGGAGAATTTCGATTTTGGCCTTTGTCTCGTCCGAATTCCGTTCGGGGGACTTGTCCACGCCGATCAGAAGCGGCAGCAGAAAGTTGGCGGCAAGCAGCGTGGTCAGAATGACGCCGGCTGCCAGAAAAATAATCAGGTCCCTTGCCGGAAACGGTGTATTGTTATCGAGGGCCAGCGGTAGCGACAAGGTACTCGCCAGCGTGATGGTTCCCCGTACGCCGCCGAAGCTGAGAATCAATCCTTCTCTCCATCTGCTGCGGCGGGAAGTGCCCGATTCTCTATCTAGTGGAATGACGGCCAACAACACCCAGAGGAAGCGGAGGCCCAGTAAGATTACGGTAATCAGAAGCACGTAAAGGATCAGATGGGCGTGGCTGATCTCTCCGCTGTTCCAGATTCGGCGGGCAATATCCGGCAGTTGGGTGCCCAGGAGCAGAAATACAAGGCCGTTAAGTGTAAAAATAATGACGGACCAGGTGCTTCTGGAGACGACGGCAAGCTTGGCCAGCTCAGGATTCAGTTTCCGGAAGCCAAAGGAATGAGCGATCCCGGAGGCGACGACGGCAAGGATACCGTTGACGCCAAGCTCCTCGGCTGCAAGGAAGATGAGGAACGGTGTCAGCACCTCCAGTAGCATATGCAAGGTGACGTCTTCCATTCCGAGCCTGCGAATCCATTGCACAAAGGCGGATTTCGCAAATGTAAGCACAAGCCCCAGCAGCACGCCGCCCAAGGAAATGACGAGAAAGCCCACGCCGGCCGATTTCAGTGAGAAACTGCCGGTCATCATCGCCGCCACGGCGAACTGGAAGGACACGAGGCCGGAAGCGTCATTGATCAGCGATTCCCCTTCCAGCAAATGCTTGGTCCGGGAGGGAATCTTCACCCGCTCCTCCAGGGCTCCGACGGCTACGGCGTCTGTTGGTGCAAGCGCTGCCGCCAGCGCGAATGCAGCTGCGAGCGGGATTGCCGGAATAAGGCCGTGGAGGGAGTAGCCCATCACGCCAACGGTCAGAAACACGAGCCCCAATGCCAACAGGAAGACGGGCTTCTTCAGCTCCCACAGCGCTTTTTTATTGGCATGTCTCCCGTCGTTGAACAGCAGGGGGGCGATGAAGAGCAGCAGGAACAATTCCGGGTCCAGACCGATCTGATGCTCCAAAGGCAGCAGGGAGAGTCCTACGCCAAGCCCAATTTGAATAATGGGGATGGATAGGGAGGGGACGAACCGGTTGATCAGGTAAGATAATGATACGGCGGCAAGCATCAGCAGAATGTATTCAAACATTTCCATATAAACACTCCTTGTTGGGCGATAATACGATGCATGTTATAGAAAAACTTACTCCATTATACATATTATCTATGATAAAGCGGAGCAATTGAAGCGGCGGCTTCTTTTTTCGACAGATTTCGGCGGAGGAATATGCTACAATGTGGGATGGTTTTTCATCCAAATCATGGAATACCCACCTACGCTTGGTTGTGATGCCTGCGGGACCGGGGAATCCGAAGGAGTCAGTCATGATTCAAAGCCTGCTTGTCGCCGTTCTGCTTACCGTCATCATCCACACTTCCGAAACGCTGTCGTATTCGGTCCGGTACGCCGGGGTGCGTATGAACAAGATCGCGATCGCTCTGTCCCTGACCGGGATTATCGTACTCGTCTCCCGGACAGCCAACATGATTCAGGGGCCGCTCACTGGCCATATCGTCGATATCGCCAAGAAAGACCCCTCCGTGTCGCTTCTTAACGATCTGCGAATCATTCTGCTCGGCGGCTCGCTTGGAACGCTGATTGCCATCGGCCTGTTTCCGACCTTCACCGCATTGTTCGGGCGCGTCATCTCGAAGCTGGAGATCCAGGGCTCGATCCCCCGCCTGCTCGGAAGCGTCACGATCGCCCAACTGAAGAATACCCGGAAATATGTGAAGCGCCCAAGGTTCCGGCTGCATGCCTTCCGTTATCTCGACATCCCGAAGCGGCTCATTGTCACCAACATTCTGGTCACCGGGATTTATACAACAGGGGTTCTGGCTACACTTTACGCGGGTTATCATCATCCGGAGCATGGCACGGCGATATCGCAGGCATCGGGGCTAATTAACGGTATCGCCACCATTTTGCTGACCGTCTTTATCGATCCTCAACTGGGGCTCATCACCGATAAAGCGACGGTCAGCGAGGAGCATCGCAACCGTCTCGGCAAGGTGTATATGATGCTTATGGGCTCGCGGTTTCTCGGCACGCTGCTCGCGCAGCTGCTGCTTGTGCCTGCCGCCTGGTTTATCGGCGTGGCCGTACGGGTTATTCTCTGACAGGCCTGGAATTGGGAGACATTTGAAATCGGGCGGCAAATCTACTATGGTAGAGTAGGGGAAGAGGAAGGAACAAGTAAGTCATACATATGTATAAGGAATCAATGGAGAGGGGATTTAGTGGATATGGTGAAATTCAAGAAACTGGTGAAGGAATGGGTCCCGACCCTGTTGGTTGCCGTCCTGTTGTCGCTGCTGATCCGCAGCTATGTCGCGGAGGCCATGAGCGTTCCAACCGATTCCATGGTGCCGACAATTCAGGTGGACGACAGACTTATTGTGGACAAAATGCTGTGGGCCACTACACTGAAGCATGGGGATATCGTGGTCTTCCATCCGCCAGTTGCGGGAGAGACGAAGCTGTACGTCAAGCGTCTGATGGGCCTGCCTGGCGATACGATCGAAATCAAGGACGGGTATTTGTACCGGAATGGAAACAAGGTGGAAGAACCTTATCTGAACGCCAAAATGAACTATGTGTTCGGCCCGGTCACCGTACCTGCGGATCATTATTTCTTCCTGGGCGACAACCGGAATGTTAGCTATGACGCCCATTTGTGGGATACTCCATTTGTGGACAAGGATAAGCTGATCGGCAAGGTTGTGCTGGAAATTCCGTTCCACAAGCTGCTCAACTGACGGCTGTATGAGACCTGAAGGCAAAGTCTGATTCCAGCCCGCCGGAAAGCTAATAGCCCGCCCCGCTGCTCCGGAGTGAACGGCTTCCTGCATGGTGAACAGGTGAAATCGTACAACCTGTTACTGTGAGGAGACCCGTTCAAATGGAGATAGCAGGGCGGGCTTTGTGCTTGCGGCGGCTCGTTCGGGTCCGTTCAGTCAGACCTCGCAGCTTGCAGTCTCGCAACTTACAGTAATGTTATTTCTCGCAGGCGATACCGTCTTTGTCACGGTCCTTGCCGCTGTTCATCTCGTAGAGCTTCGCGGACACGAAGGGCTTGTACTTCGTCTTGCCGCCGACATTCTTCGTAGAGGCCGAACGGGCGACGCCGCCTTTATACACTTTGTTAAGCTCACTGCAATTGCGGTATTTCTTCATTTCCGCTCCCGCCGAAGCCGGCGGACTTGCCCAGAGAAGTACACCCGCAGCAAGTCCAGCCGCAAGAAGAGCGGACACCCCCCAAATGACCAGCCGTTTCATGACATCACTCCCATAGTGGATTAGCTATCATGATTATAAGCTCTCTTCCGGCAATCGTCAGGAAATTTTTACAAGGACACGTCCCCGCGTCTTGGACTGCAAAATATCCGCGAGCGCCTGGGGCAGCTCATTCAGCGTGACTTCCCGGTCGACGAGCTGGTCCAGATTGTCCGGCTTCAGATCGCCGGCCATCCGGCTCCAAACCCGGCTGCGCAGCTCGGCAGGGCAGAAGACGGAGTCGATGCCGAGCAGACTCACGCCGCGCAGGATGAACGGCAGCACCGTAGCCGGCACCTTCGTGCCGCCCGTAAGTCCGCTGACGGCGACCGAGCCGCGGTAGGCAATCTTGCCCAGAACCGCGGCCAGCTGGTTCCCGCCGACGGGATCGACGGCGGCCTGCCACAGCTGCTTGTCCAGCGGGCGCTGCTTGGCTTCCGGATCGTAGATGTCGGTCCGGGATAAAACCTCGGAAGCGCCGAGCGACTTCAGATAATCGGTCTCCGAGGTGCGGCCCGTCCCCGCAGCTACCGCGTAGCCGCGCTTAGCCAGCATGGCGACAGCGGCTCCGCCGACACCGCCGGATGCTCCGGTGACAAGCACCTTGCCCTTCTCCGGCGAGACGCTGTTATCTTCAAGCGCCTGGATGGACATGGCTGCCGTAAATCCGGCCGTTCCATAGATCATCGCTTGCTTGAGCGTCAGCCCGTCCGGCAGCGGAACAACCCAGTCTGCGGGGACGCGGGCATACTCGCTGTATCCGCCGAAGTGGGACACGCCGAGTCCGTACCCGGTGACGAGCACGGATTGCCCCGGCTGAAACCGGCTGTCTTCCGAGCTCTCCACCACGCCCGCCAGATCAATGCCGGGGATGAAGGGATAGGATTTCACGATGCTGCCGTCCGGAATAGAGGCCAGACCGTCCTTGTAATTTACACTGGAATAAGAGACTTTAATAAGTACATCGCCAGCGGGCAGATCAGACAGGGCTGCGGGTTTGACACCCACGCTGAAGCTGTCCGCGTTGTCGACGAACAGAGCTTGAAAGGTCCGGGACATAATGGTACGCTCCTTTTAATGATATGGGAACACAAAATCATGCTGCCGATTTCTTGTTGTCACAATTTTTATTCTGACCGGTCAAAATAATATTGTCAATGAGCAGCGGCATGTTTTGAAACTTTTTACGGGTGGGAGAGAAATGGTTCGCTACAAGAAATCCGAGGAAAAACGCAAGCTGCTTCTGCACGCGTCATTTCAGGCGCTGTCGGAGCTGGGATATGATGCCGTGACGCTCCAGACGATCGCGGATTATGCGAAGGTGAGCAAGGGCGTTGTGCATTATTATTTTGACAATAAAGAGGCGGTGCTCGTCGATCTGCTGGATTGGCTGACCGCCAAAATCTATGACAAGGAAGCGACTGCGGTAAGTCTCCAGTCTACAGCTCGGGGCAAAATGGGGGCCTATCTCGATTCCGTCTTCGTATCCCCGGAGAAGAACCGGGATTTCTACCGGGTGTATCTCGACTTTCTGGCCCGCGCAAGCCGGATGCCTGCCTACCGGGAGATCAACAGCCGCTTCTATGCGAACTGCGCGAAGATCAGCAGGGAGATCGTGGAGCTGGGCCAGCGTGAGGGCGTATACGATCCCGGTCTGTCTCCGGCTGATACGGCGCCGCTTATCCGCTCCGTCATCGACGGCTGTCTGATCCAATGGCTGATGGCGGAGAACGACGAGCTGCATGGCGTCTACAAAGAGAGCTGCCACAGGGCGATCGAGCGGCTGCTTTCATAGTCCCTAATAATCACTTCAATTTGTTGTGTTAGTCTGGGAGCACTTACGGACAGTTCCAGGTGATAGCCGCATACTCAGGGCCGCAGGTGTAGAACGGCATTTCGTGATCCTTCCATTCACTCACTGGGCAGTCTCGGAAACCACACATGCCGCAGATCAATCCATCCCTGGCTGTTGAAGGTCACACCCCGAACCGACGGCATATAAGCGGTCTCCATAGGTTTCTCGTACAAAATATGCAGATGGTTATCCGATATAAGCCGGTCTTCGATACGCTGAAAGCTGCCCGACCGCATTTCCGGCGAAGGCTCCCGGGCTATCAGATGCAGGGCAGCCTCGATTTCCGAGCGGAGCTCAGGTGTCGTATGCTCGGCCAGCGTTCGGTAGAGGTCGAACCGCCGGAGCTGTTCGTCCCGGTCGCGGATGAGCGAGAACAGGATCAAATCGGCTTGCATGCGGACCGGACCTTTGAATTCTTCCGGCGGCACGGCGATGATATCCGTCCTGACGCCAAAGGCTTCTAGCGCTGACGCGATATATTCGGCATCTGCGGCGTATTGGGGAATGGTAGCGATCGTCAGGCTCAATCCGGCGGCCGCAGCGGAACTTGTCCCACCTCCGAGACCTGACACCAACGCCGCTCTTACGGCGGGATCGCTCAGCGGTCCCGCTTTCTTGGTGTTGAACGTAATAAATTTCGCGATCAGCGTCTCGGGCCGGATGTGGCTCCAGCCGCCGGATTGCCCGCCTTTCGGATTGGGAATGACATGAAAAGGGAAGCCGGACTCCGCAGCGGACGGCTCGGCGCTCCAGGGAATATACAGAATCTCTACACGGTCCAGATGCGCCCTTCCGAGGTAGTAAGGCGAGAAGGCTTCCAGCACACATATATCCCGGGTAAACTCCGCGACCTTGAACGGACCGGTCCCTATCGGCCTGTGGACATGGGGAGAGCCCGCCGCCTGTTCCGGATCACGCGGCACGACCGCCGCCCGGCTCGTGCACAGATAGGAGAGGAACAGCTCGTTCGGCTTCCGGAGGCGGATGCGGAGCGTGAGCGGATTAACCGCTCGGACTTCTTCAATATCCCGAAGAACGAAGCTGTACAGCCGCCCGTCAGGAGATTCGATCAGACGGCGGAAGGAGGCGGCGACGTCCCCGGCGTCCAGCATCGCTCCGTTATGCAGCGGCACTTCCTTCCGCAGATGGAAGAGCCAATCGGTGCGCCCGGCATCGGTCTCCCAGGCATGGGCAAGACCGGGAAGAATTTCCTCGCTTCCGGGACCTCTCCGGACGAGCCCGTCATAGACATGGCTGGACACGAAGGATTCGGCCAGCAGATTCATCCGCAGCGGATCAATTGTCTGGATGGGCTGGTTCACCGGAAGGCGCAGCGTATCGAGCACCCGGTCATGCCGACGCTCGACATGATGGCCGGAATACAGAGCCAGCCAGCTCTGCAGCGATTCCCGCAGCGTCTCCGTTCCGGCAAGGGAGCGGATCAGCGACGCCGCATCGGCAAGGGAGCCCCGGCCATCCATCGATTCCCGCAGCGACTCCGCGGCCACTTCCTGAAGCGGGGCCAGCAGCCGCAGACGGGAGCGCTGTCCCCGCCCGCGGCTGGGCGTCCATTCGATCCAGCCGCGCTTTTGCATTTTGCCGATAAGATGAAGAACATTCCGGTGAGTGCACTCCAGAATCGCCGCCAGCTCATCAAGCGTGATCTGCACATCATCTCCGGAGAGGCCGGATATGAGCCGGATATAGTGTCCGTGAAGCTTTGCCATAGAATCCCCCACCCAAAATAGGAAATAAACGCAACGTAATTTCGCTTTTTATTCTTATTTTATCATCTATCCTAAAGAAGAAGGAAGAAGAAATGGAGGGGATTTCCATGCAGGAAACGGCGGAAAGCCGAGGCACGGTGCTGAAGGTTCTTGCGGTGGCGCTGGGACTCGCGGTCATTCACCAGTATTTGTTCTACGGAAACCGGTACGGGCTGTCGATCCCGCTGTTCACCGTATTGTTCTATGCGTACATGCTGGTATTTGCCAAAGACAGGCTGAGGCCGATGAACACGGTGTGTGCGGTCTGGACGGCATGCGTCCTGCTGCTCGTTCTTACATTCGGACTGTTCGCGAACGAAATCTTTTATATGCTTAATCAGGTGGCTGCGCCAGCGCTGATTGTGCTGCATCTGACATACATACTCGGAGATTCAAGACCCGATTGGGGCAGACCGGCGGCGCTGTTGTCCGGCGCCTTTAACCATCTGATTCCACAGAACCTACGGCAGCTGGCAGGTCTGCGACAATGGTTTGAGCGTAAGGAGCGCCAGGAGGGGGCAAACGCCCCAGTGCTGGCCAGAGTGCTGCTCGGACTGACGATTTCCGTCCCGCTGCTTGCGATTGTGCTGGTGCTGCTGTCGTCGGCTGACGGCGTGTTCCATGCCGTGCTGACGCATATCCCGGATGTGCTGGCTCGAATCTCACTGGGAGAAGGCATTGCAAGAACGTTGTGGGCGCTCCTTCTCGGCGCTTTTTTCTTCGGTTACCTTCGCGGCTTCGTGCATCCTTTCCGCGAGACTGAGGAGCTGCCGCCGCAGAAGACGGAGCCTGAGTATCGGGACACGGTGCCGGATTTCCGTATCGATTCGGTCGTAGCCGTCACGGTGCTGACTGCGGTTAACACGGTCTATGTTCTGTTCGTATCGGTACAGTTCTCGTATCTGTTCGGTGCCTGGCAGGGGCTGCTGCCCTCGGGGGATACGTATGCGGAATACGCGCGCCGGGGGTTCTTCGAGCTTGTGCTTGTATCGGGCATCAATTTTGTGCTGCTGCTCGGAATTTTGCTGCTTGGCATGAAGGGGAGCGAAGTGCTGAACCGGGCGGTCCGGGTTCTGTTGTATGTGCTGACGGTCTGCTCGGGCGCCATGCTGGTCTCCGCTTTTATCCGGCTCGCGATGTATGAAGAGGCCTACGGCTACACCACGATCCGGTTTCTGGTGCACGGGTTCATGATTTTTCTCGGAGCCCTGCTGGCAGCGGCCGCTCTGCGGATCGCGATCCCGCGCTTCCCGCTCGTCAAATGCTATCTGGTTCTCGGACTGGCGGCCTATCTCATCATGAACTATACCCGGATGGACGCCGTTATCGCCTCGAACAATATCGCCCGCTATGAAGCCAACGGCCAATTGGACACTGCTTACCTGCTCTCACTCTCCGATGAGGCGGTTCCGATGCTGGTCGACTTCAGCGCGAAGCATAACGGCATGCTGGACAGCGGTCTGCGAAACCTATGGCAGAGCGGCAAGCAGCAGAAGAAGGACTGGACTGCGCTGAACTGGTCCCGGCACCGGGCGGAGACGAAGCTCGATGCGTATTTTGAAGGGCGGGAGAGCGGGAGCGGCAGGTAACTCAGGATTCTAAAGGCAGCTGTCGTGGCTGAACGGACCAGACTTATGATGTAATACGGCTCTCCGTCTCCAAGCGAGAACGGCGCAGCCGTTTTTTTGCAATAAAAAGAATGTTTGAGCTGAGAGTCTATCATTTTATACCATTTATTGGTGAAATTATGACATCAACAGACACCATAAGACATTTTTCTTTGATTAAGCAAACTTTCAGGAGGATTTCAGACTAATTTAAGAACAGTCATTTAGGATATAAGCATTAGGTAAAAAGTGCTAATCAAAGGTGTGAAGCTGATGGAAATGCTGCTAAAACTGTTGGATTCGTGGAACGGCCAATATGCCGGGCATTCGGAGCGGACAAGCCGATACGCCGTCGATATTGGTAAGGAATTGGAGCTGCCGCTGGACGAGAGGAGCGATCTATACATAGGCGGCCTGCTGCACGATATCGGGAAACTGTCGGTGCCCGAATACATACTGAATAAACCTTCCAGTCTGGAACCGGAGGAATTCGAGCTGATCAAGCAGCATCCGGCTAAGGGCTATGAGCTGGCAAGCAGGTTTCCGGAATTTGTGCGCGAGGGTGTACTGGACATTATTCTGCATCATCATGAACGGTACGACGGAGCCGGATATCCCTATGGATTAAAAGGGCAGGAAATTCCCTTGTCTGCCCGCATCATAGCGGTGGCCGACTCCTTCGACGCCATGGTTTCGGAGAGGGTGTACCGGACGAAGCCACATGACCGGCAATATGCGGCGAATCAGCTGATTGAGGGAAGAGGAACGCAGTTTGATCCGGTCATTGTCGATATTTTTCTGGAGCTGTTAACGAGTCAGGGGCAACCGTACAACACCAACCCTACACAATTATGTAAAGGCGGGATGAATGATGTTTAGAAGTATCCGGTTCAAAATCCTTTTCGGATTCGCTGCGGTGATCGTAGTCTTCCTGTTGGCAATCGTCGGCAATATGTTCTTTCAAAATAAGGTGACGATGCTGACGGATCAGGCCAACCGCAACTGGAACAAGCTGTCCACCGTGCAGAAGCTGACGGATCAAATCCGTCAGGCGGACGAGGCGGGAGCGCGTTATGTCATGAGCAATACGGATGAAGACCGCAAGGGGTATCTCGCGGCATATGAAGCGGAGCTCCCAACCATTACACAGACCATCGCCGAGCTCAAGACCATGAATTTGTCTGCAGCGGAACTGGCCGGTATTCAAAGCCTGGAGGAGAACTGGAATACATACCTGACAGGACTGAAAAAAGCTTTTGCGCTGGCGGGTGAAGGGAATTTTCCGGAAGGACAGCGGATTTTCATTAATTTGTCGCTGGATTCGGTTGTAAGCTCCCAGACGGAATTCCAGAGCATGCTGTCCAAGGAAATCGCAAGCGAGCAGCAGGAGGCGGGCGCACATCGCGGCACCGCGATGATGATAAGCTTGGGACTGACCGGATTGTCCATTCTGCTGGCTGCCGTTATCGCGCTGCTGCTGGCTTCGCGCATTGTGAAGCCGATTCGGGCCGTGACGTCTCAGCTGAAGGAAATCGCCGAGGGCGGGGCCGATCTGACCCGCCGGATTACGGTGAAGAGCCGGGATGAAGCCGGCGAGCTGGCCGGACATTTTAACAAGATGACCGAGAACCTGGGAGGCATGATCCGGGAGGTGAAGGAGTCCGCCGCACAGCTTGCATCCTCGTCCGTTCAACTTAACGGCGACAGCGGCTTGACGGCTCGGGCGACCGAGCGCATTTCGGGCATCATTAGCGGGGTCGCCGAAGGCACGGAGCAGCAGATGAGCCGCCTGAAGACGAATATGACAACGCTGGTGGAAATTTCGGACGGCATCGGACAGATTGCCGAGAGCGTCCAGGATATTTCCGGGGCGTCCATTCAATCGGCGGAGTCCGCCAGCGCCGGCGACGCGTCCATACAGAGCGCCATGCGCCAGATGAATCTGATCCATGATTCGATCCATTCCCTGGACGGCCGCGTCTCCGGCTTCGTCAGCCGGTCCAAGGAAATCGCCAGCATGGTAGGGGCGATCCGGGGGATAGCCTCCCAGACGCAGATGCTTGCGCTGAATGCGGCAATCGAGGCGGCAAGAGCCGGCGAGCAGGGCCGAGGCTTCGCCGTCGTTGCAGACCAGGTGCGGAAGCTGGCGGAGCAGTCCGACGAGTCGGCCGGGCTGATCGCAGCCCTTGCGAAGGAGATTCAATCCGAAGCCGATGAAGCCGTCCGTGTCATGGGCGGAAGCACGGAGGAGGTGCGCAAGGGTGTTGACATTCTGGGCAAGGCCGGGCGGTCCTTCGGCGATATCCGCCTCTCCGTGGATTCCCTGGCCGGGCAGATTCAGGAAGTGTCTGCCGCTGTGCAGGAGATCACCGCCGCAACCGACGAGACGGTTAAATCGATTGCGATGGTAACACAAATTTCCGAGGAGACGGCCGCAAGCACGAATACCGTGTCCGAAGCCTCCCGCGAACAGCGAGCTGCGATCCAGCAGATCGCGTCTTCCGCGGGCGCCCTTAGCAACCTGGCGACAGGGCTGGAGGTGCTGGTGCAGCGGTTCCACGCGGGAGATGAGGCGTCTTCGGATTCCTCCCAAGAGCAGGATTCGGCTGTGCAGGCGGGAGAAGGAGCAGGGGAACAGCCGGCGCTGTCGGCTTAAGGGCAGCGGCTTGCATGACGGACAGTACGATGGTCCGCACGGCTGTCGGCAGACGGACAGCATGACGGCATATGGCATGGCGGTGTAGCAGTTCGGGAGACCGTGAAGGTCTCCTTTTTCACGCACACATCACAATCTGCCGGGCATGGCTTTTCCGGATCAGCCAGAGGCTTATCATCATGAAATTCGACAGCGGCGCTCCGGCGAAGTACAATGATCTCCGTGAAGAGAGCTTGAAGGAGGTTTATTATGCAGTCAGGTATGAGAGCAAAGGTTGTCAACCATATTACGGAACTCATTGGAGATACGCCGGTTGTCCGGCTGAATCGCATGACAGGGCCGAATGACGCGGAGGTGTACGTGAAGCTCGAACGCTTCAATCCGAGCGGCAGCGTCAAGGACCGGGCAGCATTCAATCTGATTCTTCAAGCGGAGAAGGACGGTCTGCTGAAGCCGGGCGGTACGATTATTGAGCCTACGAGCGGCAACACGGGGATCGGCCTTGCCATGAACGCGGCAGCCAAGGGATACCGGGCGATCATGGTTATGCCCGATAATATGACGAAGGAGCGGATCAATCTGCTCAAGGCTTATGGAGCAGAGGTTGTGCTTACTCCTGCCGCGGAGCGGATGCCTGGGGCGATTGCCAAGGCAGTCGAGCTGGGAGGCCGGATCGAGGGCAGCTTCATTCCGCAGCAGTTCGAGAATAAAGCCAATCCCGACATCCACCGCACAACAACGGCGGTGGAGATTCTGGAGCAGATGGAGGGCCGCCTCGATTCCTTTGTTGCGACTTCCGGAACCGGCGGCACGATTACCGGTACGGGCGAGACGCTCCGGGAGCATCTGCCGGACCTGCGGGTTCTGGTCGTCGAGCCGCAGGGCTCGCCGGTGCTCTCCGGCGGAGAACCGGGGCCGCACAAGCTGGTGGGCACGAGCCCGGGCTTCATTCCGGCCATACTCAATACGAAGGTTTACGACGAGATTGTTCAGGTGGCTGATGAAGACGCGCTGAATACGGTCCGGGCTATGGCTGCCCACGAAGGCATTCTGATCGGTCCGTCGGGCGGGGCGGCCGTATGGACAGCCTTGAAGGAAGCGGCAAGACTGGGCGCAGGGAAGCGTGTGCTCTGCATCGCCCCGGATTCGGGCGAGCGTTACCTGAGCATGGGAATCTTCGAGTAATCGGGACCGCCGGAGTCTGTTCGGAGCATCCTCAGAGCAACCCCTGAGAATCTCCTGGGCATCCATGGAACGTCCCGGACATCCTCAGACATCCCCTGAGAATCTCCTGGGCATCCATGGAGCGTCCCAGACATCCTCAGAGTCCGGAGCGTTTCCAGACATCCTCGAAACGTTCATTATCCGCAGCTCCGTCCGCCAGCGCCCCGTCAGCCTCCTGTTAGCGATAGTCGCGAATGACCTTGAATCCCTGCCAGGAGACGAGGGCGAACAACAGCAGCAGCAATCCGATCACACCCATGACGGGACCGGGAGCGAACTGGTCGGACAGATAGGAGATAGCAGTCAGTCCCACTGATGGAGCAACGCTCATGACGGAACTGAGCACACCGAAGACCCGGCCCTGAAGCTCTTCCGACACTTCCAGTCTCAGAATGATATTGATGAGCATCGTGCAGAGCGAGAACACGAATCCGATCAGGAGAATGACAGGGATTGCAGCGATCGCGCTGCTGCTCATGGACAGCAGAACATACAGGGGACCGAGAATTGTAAGTCCTGTCATAACCAGCAGTCCCCGTCTTCTCATTCTCGATCCCAGCAGGAGAATCATACCTGAGCCGATCATGTAGCCAAGCGGGATGGAGGCTTCCATCAGGCCGAATTGTGAGGGACTGGCATGCCAGACCTTGACCGCCATGACCTGTGTCAGCATCATCGACGGCATGAACAGCAGTGTCAGAACAGGCAGCATGATGACGACCGAACGGGCAAAGGGGAATCTCCAAATGTAGCGCACCCCGTCCGCCAGATCCTGAAAGAACTTTCTCTCTTCCCGGGACGGAGTGTTCACCCTGGCAGACAAGGGAATCGCCCCGACGCCGAGAATGAGGAGAAATGAGATCACAAAGGTAGCCCCGTTAAAGAGGAACGCATCCGGCGCGCCGAAGGCTGTTACGAAGACGCCGCCGGCCGAGAAGCCGATCGTACGGCAAATATTTTCCGACAAATTTAAGATTCCAACGGCTTTCTGGACATGCTCCTTCCCGACGACACTGACAATGGACGACTGGTAGGCGGGGGATTGGAACAGGGAGCACACCGTGGCGAGACACGACATGATTACCACCACGATAAAGGGTATGCCGCGCTGGGAAATGGCGAAGGCCAGCCCAAGTACGATACAGGCGCTCATCAGATCCGAGACCAGCATAATGGTCCTCCGGTTCCAACGGTCGGCGAATGTGCCGGCTATCGATCCCAGAAATGAGCTTAACAGCAGATTGGACACTGTGATAACGGCCATCATCGTGGCGCTCCCTGTCGTCTGCAGCACCCATAAATTCAGAGCAATGCTGTGAAACGTGCTGCCGAAAATCGATACGGCAAAGGACCCCAACAGGAGCAAAAACCGGCGGTTGCGCCATAGGGCTGAATGGGGCCCGCCTTTCGCTGGCTGTGATTGGCTGAGTACAGGTTCGTTCATCATCATCTTCCTCCATAACTTAATCGTTTAAGTGAATGCTTAAAAAAAATTAGCCGATAAAAATTCGGTTTTTTTCCTTTGCGCCGCTTGACGGATCATTCAGCAGAGAGCTCATGAGCTCGAATGCCGCCTGCGCTTTGTCTTCCCGGAATTCGTATGTGCGAATCCCGTCTCCCAGCAGTTCCCGGCACCCGCATGTGCACACAGCTGCCATTTCCTCGAATGCCCCCGACTTCTCTACATATGCCGCGATGAATTCGTTAACGACGATAGCCTGGCGGTATTTCGCAGCACTCAAGAGCGAGTCGAGTTCTTCCGGATTGCGAACCGCAAAGACGGCTTCATCAGGGAGAGAAGCGCTGCCCTTGATATAGCGGTTCAGTCCGGCATTGTTAAAGGACTCCGTAATCAGACAAGTCTTCGAAGCGTTCACCGGCAGAAGCTGCTGAAAGGCCGTGCTGTAATCATAGACGACCTGCTTGAACAGCTTGTCATCGATAAGGCTGTCGATCAGGATCAGGGGAACGCCCTCCACAAAATGTCCGGAAATCGCATAGAAATATTCTTCGCGAACATCAACCAGAAAAGCGGCTTCCAGCTTCCGTTCCAGAATAATATCAAGCGAAGGCCGGTCGGCATCCAGCGAGTACAGCAGCGCATGATATCCCGCGCGGGTTAAGCGCCGCTCCAGCGACTGGATGAAGGAAGAATGCGCGTAACGCTTCCAAATCGGCATATCGGTCGTCTCATTGACCAGAATACCGATCAGGCCCGTCTTCTGATTGACCAGCGAGCGGGCTGCCAAATTGGGGATGTAGTGCAGCTCTTTCGCAATTTGAAGAATTTGAAGCCGGGTCTTCTGGGGAATCGTCTGGTTGTTCACATTGTTCAGCACATAACTGACCGTTGCAACGGAGACGTTGGCCTTGAGCGCAATATCTTTCATGGTCGCTTTTTTCAAAATGGAAATCTCCTCGAAGCTCTTTTTATGGCTAAAAGATTACCATCTCCACAGATTGCAAGTCAATAGTTGGAATTTGTCGTAAATCAAATGCTGAGCAGGGATGGGGTTCATAAGGGAAGGCGGATGATTCGAAAGTTGCATAATAAAGCTCCCCCGCAGAGGGAGAAGAGGAACATCCGGACCGGGTCCGGCCCTGCGTGAGAGCGGGATATCATGGCATGGGGGAACTGTTTGTTGTGTTTATATTAGTGGACAGACCTTATATTTTACTTAAAATGGACTGAACGTTGGCTGAATGTTTGCACGGCAAACGGCCGAATCTGTCCTGGAGTATGGAAGAGAGGGCAGTATGTAAGCGGATGCTTGAAAAAGCCCGTCCCGGTGTGCAACAATAGACGAGTTAATGAATACAGGCTAAGGAGGATTTTGCGTACATGAGAACAATCAAGCTTGGAACCAGCAGTCTCGAAGTCCCAGTCGTTGCTGTAGGGTGTATGCGCATTAACTCCCTGGACAAGGCTGGTGCCGAAACCTTTGTGAAGACCGCCATGGAAGAGGGAGCCAACTTCTTTGATCATGCCGACATTTACGGAGCGGGTGAATGCGAGGAAATCTTCGCGGACGCGATTGGTATGAACAGCGCGGTGCGTGAGAGCGTCATTCTTCAGTCCAAATGCGGCATCCGCAAGGGCATGTTCGATTTCTCCAAGGAGCATATCCTGGAATCGGTGGACGGCATTCTGAAACGGCTGAAGACCGACTATCTGGACATTCTGCTGCTGCATCGTCCGGACGCATTAGTGGAGCCGGAAGAGGTGGCTGAGGCATTCGATCAGCTGGAGCAGTCGGGCAAGGTCCGTCATTTCGGCGTATCCAACCAGAAGCCCATGCAGATCGAGCTGCTGAAAAAATACGTGAAGCAGCCGCTGGTGGCGAACCAGCTTCAGCTCAGCATCACCAACGCTAAGATGATCTCGAACGGTTTTAACGTCAATATGGAAAATGAAGCCGCCATTGACCGCGATGGCAGCATTCTCGATTACTGCAGACTGCATGACATCACGGTCCAGCCCTGGTCTCCATTCCAATATGGCTTCTTCGAAGGCGCGTTCCTCGGCAGCGATAAATTCCCTGAGCTGAATAAGGCCATTGATACCGTAGCCGCCAAATATGAGGTTACGCCAACGACGATTGCCATCGCCTGGCTGCTCCGTCATCCGGCGAAGATGCAGCCGGTAATCGGCACCATGAATCTGGAACGGCTGAAGGACTGCTGCGCAGCGGCCGAAATCTCGTTGACCCGTGAGGAATGGTATGAAATTTTCCGTGCGGCGGGCAATGTGCTGCCATAACGGGAGTACCCCGTACATGCGCATATACGCGGATAAATGAAATGATCCATACAATGGAAAAAACGAAGCCGACCCGCTGATGAAGGGGCCGGCTTGCTTCGTTTACAGATCTTCAATCTCCTTCAGCCACAGAGCGGCTGAGGCGTCGCTTGGCATGCGCCAGTCTCCGCGCGGCGACAGGCTGACCGTACCGACCTTCGGGCCGTCGGGGAGGCAGGAGCGCTTGAACTGCTGGGAGAAGAAGCGTCCGTAGAAGACGCGAATCCACTGCACCAGCTGTTCTCTGGTGAAAATGCCCTTGAAGGCGTGCTCGGCCAGATACAGAATTTTGGCCGGCGGCGCTCCTGTACGAAGCATGTAATACAGGTAGAAATCATGCACATCGTATGGGCCGAGAATATTCTCCGTCAGCTGCGCGATCTCGCCGGTCGGCGAAGGCGGCAGAAGCTCAGGGCTGATTCCGGTCGCGATGATGTCATGCAGATATTTCTGCGCGGTCTCATCCGCTTCGTGATCGGCATACCACTGGACGACGTATTTAATAAGCGTCTTCGGAATCCCCGAGTTGACGCCGTACATCGACATATGGTCGCCGTTATAGGTGCACCAGCCAAGCGCCAACTCGGACAGATCGCCCGTACCGATGACGATGCCGCCGTTCTTGTTGGCGAGATCCATCAGAATTTGCGTGCGCTCTCTGGCCTGGACATTTTCATAAGTCAGGTCGTGAACGTCCTTGTCATGGCCGATGTCCTCAAAATGCTGGAGACAGGCCGCCTTGATATCCACGACCATCATGGTTGCGCCAAGCGCTTTGATCAAGCCGACGGCGTTGTCGTAGGTGCGGTTCGTCGTGCCGAAGCCGGGCATCGTCACGGCCAGCACATCGCTCGCCGGTCGGCCGAGCAGCTGCATGGACCGCACGGCCACGAGCAGCGCCAGCGTGGAGTCGAGACCGCCGGAGATGCCGATGACCGCCTGCTTCGTGCCGATGTGGCGGATGCGTTTCATCAGGCCGGAGGTCTGAATGGACATAATCTCCTGACAGCGCTCGTCCCGCTGCAGCGGGTTGCCCGGCACGAACGGATTGGTGACCAGCTTGCGGGCAAGTTCCCGGTCTTCTGCGTCCGAAGGGACCGGATTGGCGTAGGCGATTTCGCGGTAATCGCCCGCTCCTTTGCCGGCACGGAAGGTTCCCATCACCATCCGGGAATACTGGATTCTCGGAATGTCGATATCGGCGCAGGTCAGCCGGGTCTCATGTGTGAACCGCTCCGATTCCGCAAGCGTTACGCCGTTCTCGGCGATGATCGAATGTCCGCCGAATACGACATCCGTCGTGGATTCGCCCGTATTGGAGCCGGCGTATACATAGCCGGCTACGCAGGAAGCGGATTGGCTCGAAACGAGTTGGCGCCGATAATCAGCCTTGCCAACCAGTTCGTTGCTGGCCGATGGATTGAACAGCAGCACCGCGCCCGCCTGGGCGAGCCGGCTGCTCGGCGGTATGGGAACCCACAGGTCCTCGCAAATCTCCACGCCGAAGACGAGATTGCTGCTGCCTTCGCATACGAACATCAGGTCGGCGCCGACCGGAATCTCCGCTCCGTCAAGCTTGATCGTCTTCGACTCCAGTTCTTCAGAGCCCGCGAACCAGCGAGGCTCATAGAATTCGCTGTAGCCCGGAATGCAGGTCTTGGGCACAATTCCGAGAATGCTTCCGTTCTGGAGCACGGCGGCGCAGTTGAAGAGCCGGCCCCGGATATCGATCGGCAGACCTGCAATGACGATCATGTTATGTCCGGCCGTATGGGCCGCGATGTCCCGCAGCGCATCCAGTGCGGAATCCAGCAGTCGGCGCTGCATGAACAAATCCGCGCATGTATAGCCCGTTATGCTCAGTTCGGGCAGCACCAGATATTCCACCTGGCTCTGGCGGGCCAGATCGATCGCTTCCTTGATCTTCCCGGCATTAAACACACAGTCGGCCACCCGCAGCTCGGGCGATGCGGCGGCCACTCTGGAGAATCCGTATTTCTGCAATGTATTCACCTGTCCTCTTGAAAGTAATGAGTGTCGTTTCGCTTTCCTTAATTTAGCACAACCGTATCCGCCGCAACAATGGACGAAGCCGGGGCGGCGTCGGGAAGGCCCCCCATATGTAAGCTTGTAAACAAATCTTGTACTTGTATCCCGGCTATTGGGCGTGGTTAGAGAAACGTATGAGGGGCCAGCCTGATCCGAGGCTGGCCACTTCCCTGTAGCAGGCATGGACGCCCGTTCCCGGAGCTCAAGCCTCGTCCCGAGTCGCTCACCGCTCCGGCCATCCCGCCATAAGGATAGCGGCAATGAACAGGAACTGAATGAGCAGGCGGATCTCAAAAGCCGGGACCGGCCGTCCGCCGATGCTCAGCCCCATCCGGGATGCGTGCACGTTGGCCGGGAACATGGCGATCAGCAGAATAGCCAGGCACCAGGAGGCGGTCTGGGCAACCGGCGAAATCAGCAGGCCGGCGGCGCCCAGAATTTCGAGCCAGCCGGTGAGCGTAACCAAGAAACCGGGCTTGTATAGAGAGGGCGGCACCATCGCTACGAGATCGGCCCGCCGCCGTCCGAAGTGAGCGGAGGCGCCCGTGATCAGCATGAGTGCACAGGCGATCTGCAGCGGATGCTGCCATTCGTTCATGTAATCCAGACCGAGCAGTCCCAAGAGACGGAGCAGCAAGAAAGATGCAATCAGCATGATGAATGGAACCATGCGCAATCCCTCCTGATCAACGGATTTATCCAGGATCTTTGTGCTCGCCGAACCCTTCGAAGAAATGGTCGGCCAGCGCCGAGCTGTATCTTCCTTTCATCCGCACGGCGGCAATCCGGGTTCGCAGCGAATCGCTGTTAATTTCTTTATAGAGCAGATTGTCCCGGCTTACAAGCCCAAAAGCGGATCTCGGGACAATTCCGATGCCAAGGCCCGACCCGGCCCAGGTCAGTGTTGTCCGGGCATCGTCGTTCATACAGAAGATGTTGGGCTCGAAGCCGTTCTCCAGGCAGGCGTCCGTAATCAGCTGCTCGAAGCGGCGGTAAATGATCAGCGGTCGGTCCTTCAGTTCGCCAAACTCAATGGAAGCACGACCGTCTGCGAACGCAAGCTCGCGGGTCATGACAGCGATCATCGGCTCGGATTGGGCGTACCGGCACTCCAGACTGGAAGCGTGGAAGGGGGTGCGGATAATCCCGATTTCCACGATGCCCCGATTCAGCAGGTCGAGAATTTTGAAGGTGTTTCCCTCGTGAATGTCAAATTTCACACCCTCATAGGCGCGATGAAATTCGCTGAGCCGGTCCTGAAAAAGCGCCGAGCCGGACGATGACACCGTGCCGATCGAGAGTGTTCCCGTCATGCCCTTGACATGCTCGCCTAGCTCCCTGGCCGTCCGGTCGGCCAGCTCGAGAATCTGTCTTGCCCGGTCCCTCAGCATAACCCCGGCGTCGGTCAGCCGGATGCTGCGGGGACCCCGCTGGACAAGCTGCACCCCTAGCTCCTCCTCGAGCTGCTTCAACTGCTGGCTCAGGGGAGGCTGTGCCATCTGCAGCTTGCGCGCTGCGGAGGTGATCTGTCCTTCCTCCGCGATCGTCAGGAAATACTTAAGCTGTCTCAGATCCATGTAATCTCGCATCCCTTGGAATTTTAGATATGAAAAAAGTATGGAACAAATACGAATCCAATATTATTAATATGGATTCGGATATGTCATAATCATAACGGTGTTGATGTGAGAATCCAATGGGTGGAGTGCTGGCAATGAATAAAATTTCGATTTATCTAAAACCTTATCGCAAGCAGCTGATTATCGGGCCGATCTTCAAGCTGTTCGAAGCGATCCTGGAGCTTCTGCTGCCGACGATCGTCGCGCTGATCGTCAACAAGGGAATCGGCGGTCATGATTCGGCCTATGTGTACCGGATGGGCGGCCTTATGCTGGTGATGTCCATACTCGGCTTCGCCTGCTCCATGGTGTGTCAATACTCGGCCTCCCGGGCGTCTCAGGGCTTCGGGACCCGGCTGCGGAACGCCATGTTCAAGCATATTTCCTCGCTGTCTTACGCCGATCTGGACCGATTCGGGACACCGTCCCTGATCAACCGCGTTACAAGCGACGTTAACCAGCTGCAGCTTGCGGTCGCGATGCTCATCCGGCTCGTCATCCGTGCGCCATTCATCGTCATCGGTGCCATCATTATGGCGATGTTTCTCGATCTGCGGCTGTCGCTGATCCTGCTGGCTGCGGCGCCGGTATTCGGCGTGCTCATTTACTGGATCATTTCGCGTTCTTCTCCGCTGTACCGGCTCTATCAGCAAAGGCTGGACCGGATTGCGCAGGTGCTCAGCGAGAACTTCTCCGGCATCCGGGTCATTCGGGCATTCGCCAAACGGGCGAAGGAGCGGGCACGGTTCGCCGAATCCTCGGATGAGGTGATGGCTACGGCGCTGCGGGTCGGGCGCATTTCGGCGCTGCTCAGTCCGTTGACCTCGCTTGTGGTCAATGCCGCCATTCTCGCCATTCTGTGGGTGGGCGGCCTGCATATCGACGCCGGACGGCTGTCCCAGGGCGAAATTATCGCATTCATTAATTATGTCACCCAGATCCTGCTCGCGCTAATCGTCGTTTCGAATCTGGTCATTATTTTTACGAAGGCGAATTCCTCGCTTGCCCGGGTGAACGAGGTTCTCTCCACGGTCAGCTCCATCGCGGACCCGCCGGAGAACGGTCAGGCGAAGCCCGCCGGCTCCGGCCTTCCGGACGACGCGGCATCTTCTGCATCTTCCGTTCCGGCCATCGAATTTGACCGCGTATCGTTCGGGTACAGCAGAGGAAGCGAGCTTGCGCTCAATGACATTTCGCTCACGATCCGGCAGGGAGAGACGATTGGCCTGATCGGAGGCACCGGCTCCGGCAAATCGACATTCATTCAGCTGATCCCGCGTTTCTATGAGGCATATTCGGGTGAAGTCCGGGTGAACGGAGTCAATGTGAAGGATTATCCGCTTCAGCGTCTCCGGGAGCATGTCGGCATCGTGCCTCAAAGAGCCGTGCTCTTCACGGGAAGCATCGCCGACAACATCCGCTGGGGCAAGACCGACGCCACTGAGGAGGAGATACGGAAGGCTGCTTCCATCGCCCAGGCGGAGGAATTCATCTCCAAGCTTCCGGAAGGGATGGATACCCCGGTTGCTAGAGGCGGGCTGAACCTGTCCGGCGGACAGAAGCAGCGGCTGACAATCGCCAGGGCGGTGGCCGGGAATCCGGACATTCTGATTCTGGACGATTCCTCAAGCGCTCTGGATTTCGCTACGGACGCGGCACTGCGGCAGGCGCTGAAGGAGAGCCGGATGGGGAAGACGACGCTTGTCGTCTCCCAGCGGGTCAGCACCGTTATGCAGGCTGACCGAATTATCGTCTTCGACGACGGGGCTATCGCCGGTATGGGCCGGCATGAAGAACTGCTCGGCAGCTGCGAGGTATACCGTGAAATTTGCAATTCCCAGCTGACCGGAGAGGAGGCGGCAAGATGAACGGAACACAGACTTGGAAGAGAATCATCTCATATACGGCCCGGTTTCGGGCGCAGGCCGTCCTGGCTGCGCTATGCGCCGTACTCAGCGTCGTCGCCAGTCTTGTAGGTCCGCTTCTTATTTCGCGGGCCGTCGATCATATGGTCGGTCCAGGGAAGGTGGACTTTCATTCGCTCCTGGCGATAATCGGCGCGCTGGCTGCTATCTATGCGGCCGGCTCGCTGCTTGGCTGGCTGCTGACCTATCTCACGAACCGGATTGCCTACGAGACGGTGAACGGTCTGCGCACCGAGCTGTTCGACAAGCTGAACGTCCTGCCGCTGAAATTTCACGACAATCATCCCCAAGGCGACTTGATCAGCCGGTTCGTGAACGACATGGATGCCGTCTCGGACGGACTGCTTCAGGGCTTCCAGACCTTGATCACCGGCATTGTGACCATCGCCGGCGCAGTGATTCTGATGCTGTATATCAGTCCGCTGATGACGCTGGTCGTGCTGCTGTCTGCTCCGGCTTCTTACTATATGGCGAAGTTCATTACAACCCGGTCCCAGCAGCTCTTCCGGGATCAGGCCAAAGTGCTTGGCGGTCTCAACGGTTATGTGGAGGAGATCGTCGGCGGGCAAAAGATCGTGCAGGCTTTTCATTATGAAGGCCAGACCTATGAACGCTTCGAGCGGCTGAATGACGAGCTGTACGAGGCCGGTGTCAAGTCCCAGTTCTACGGCTCTCTGTCCGGACCGACTACCCGGCTGGTAAATAATATTACTTTCTCTGTGATCGCCATTATCGGCAGCCTTGTCATCATCGCGGGCCGGCTCAGTGTGGGCGATCTGACGGGCTTTCTGATATACTCCAATCTGTTCGCCAAGCCCTTCAATGAAATTACGGGCGTATTGACGCAGCTTCAGTCGGCGACCGCCTCCGCGCAGCGGATATTTGCCATACTGGATCTGGAGCCGGAATCTCCGGATGCGGCGGACGCGCTGCACCGGGAGCCGAAGCAGGGGACGATCGTCTTCGACCGGGTCGGCTTCGCTTACGATCCGCAGCGTCCATTGATCAAGGATTTCAGCCTGACGGTGAACCCGGGAACCCGGGTTGCGATTGTTGGACAGACAGGCGCCGGCAAGACGACGCTCGTCAATCTGCTGATGCGGTTCTATGATATAGATAAGGGAAGCATCCTGATCGACGGGACGGACATTCGGGAGATGACCCGGGACAGTCTTAGACGCGGCTTTGGTATGGTGCTTCAGGATACATGGCTGTTCGGAGGCAGCGTGAGGGATAATATCGCCTACGGCAAGACGGACGCGACGGACGAAGAGGTAGTTGCCGCGGCGAAGGCCGCGAACGCGCACGGCTTCATCAAGCGTTTGCCAGACAGATATAACACCGTCATCGGCGGTTCCGGCGAGAGCCTGTCGCAAGGGCAGAAGCAGCTTCTGACCATCGCACGCGTCATGCTGGCCGATCCCCCGATGCTGATTCTCGATGAGGCAACCAGCAGCATCGATACCCGGACCGAGATCGTTATCCAAAAGGCGTTCCTCCGCATGATGGACGGACGCACCAGCTTCGTGATCGCCCACCGGCTGTCCACCATACGGGAGTCCGACCTGATTCTGTTCATGAAGGACGGCGACATTGTGGAGAGCGGCACCCACGACCAGCTGCTGCGGCAGGGCGGTTACTATGCACAGCTCTATAACAGCCAATTCGCAACCGCCTAACGAGCCTGCCTGCCGGCGCTGCAAATGACCGCCGGTGCCGGTTGTGTATAGAAGGAATTGTTGCAGGGGGCCAAACGCCAGAACCCTATCGATAAATCCTATACTGATCAGAAATAAGTTCACCCCCTTTCACTGGAGTTTTGACCAAGCTCGGTGAAAGGGGGTGTATTATTAAGAGTATATACAATCAGAGCGGATAACTGCTTGGGTCCATGTGTCCGAAGGAGAATAGTAAACCCAGGACAAAGAGGATTCCGCAGGAATCGGCTATGGTTCAAGGAGGCTGATGACGCCTCATTGTGAACACGTGTTCACCAGCTGCTGCTTATCCGATAAAGTCCACGAACTCGTTCACAGGCTTGCGGTAGCCGCGGGGTCTGATTTTGCGCTGGTTATCCTTGCCGATCGTGATCAGCATAACCGGAACCTGGTTGTCCGGCAGGCCAAGCGTCTCTTTAAGCGCTTCAGGATCGAAGCCGATCATCGGGCATGTGTCCCAGCCCTTGGCTTTGGCAATCAGCATGAACTGCATGGCGGACAGCGATGCGTTCCGGATCGCTTCATCCCGCTGAAAAGCCTCGTTGCCTTCATAGGCGTCGTTGATCGCCTTCATCGTTCCGTCATATTCTTCAGGCGACATCGCACCCAACAGCTTCAGCCCGTCGTAGATTTCCGGAGCCTGCTTGTAAGCATGCATGTCCCCGATCACGGCGATGACGGCGGAAGCGGTATGGATTTTGTATTGGCCGTAAGCATTGTCCCGGACGCGTTCCTTCGCAGCCGGATCGGATACGACGACATAACGGGCATGCTGCAGGTTATAGGCGGATGGCGCGAGTCTTGTCAGCGAGAATATTTCTTCCAGCTCCTGCTGCGGAATGGCGATGCCTTCCACGAAATTCATGGCGGAGCGGCGGGCTTGGACGATATCCAGGAAAGGGTTGGCGGCTTGCGTGTTCATTGATAAGGACCTCCACAAAAACTAATTTGATTTATTAAGTTAACGTACTTACTATTAGTTACTTGGTAAACATATCACAGTGATTTGGCGTAGTCAATGATATTTCCCGCACACCCTGCAAGTTTGTTTTTTCTATTGCCTAAATCTCCCTGATGTCATACAGTATTTGTATTTGCATGATAAATAAGGGGGAGTTCGGTGATTAAGAGAATCATAACCTGGATGCTGTGTTTGCTTGTTCTGATGACAGGACTTGCACATGACAGCTGGGCAGCGGGAAGGGAGCAGATTTTTCGCTTTAACCTGTACGCGAATCCGATTTCACTGGACCCCGCGCTTACTGCGGAGAGCATCAGCGATGTTGTGATAAGGGGGATTATGGAGGGGCTTGTGCGAACCGGCAAGAATGGCGAAATCCAGCCGGCGGTTGCCAAATCATGGACGGTTTCCCAAGACGGGAAGACCTATACCTTCAAGCTGCGCAGCGGGGCCGTATGGACCAACAAACAGAAGGTGAAGGCATCCGATTTCGAGTATGCGTGGAAAAGAGTGCTGAATCCCGCTACAGGCTCGCCGCAGGCTTACATGCTTTTTTATCTGGCAGGTGCAGAGGACTACTATAATGGCAAGCTGAAGGACAGCGGGCAGATCGGCGTCAAGGCGGTGGATGATACTACTCTTCAAGTGACGCTTCGCAGCCGTACGCCTTACTTCCTGCAGCTGGCGGCCACAAGATCGTATCTCCCGGTCAATCCGGCCGTCGTCAAGAAGAATCCGAATTGGGCGGAGTCTGCCCAAACGTTCGTCGGCAACGGTCCTTTTACACTGACCAAATGGGTGCAGGACAATGAGATTGTGCTGACCAAGAACGTAGCGTATTTCTCCGCCGGGGATGTTCATTTCAAGCAGGTTCGGATTGGAATACAGAATGATCCGGACCAGGAAATAGCCAGCTATAAAGCAGGTTCGATCGACTGGTCACAGGCCTCCGATTTGAATATCACTTCCTCAAGCCTGGATAAAGCGATGAAGAATGACGCGCATACCTACAATCCGGCCAGCACGTATTATTTTGTCTTCAATGTAACCAAGCCACCGTTTGACAACGTCAATATCCGGAAGGCTCTGGCCATGAGTATTGTCAGAGAGCAGGTTACCAGCAGTACACCGGCGTATGCTTTCGTTCCACCGGGCATCCTTGGCGTCAAGAAGCCGTTCCGCGAAGAGGCAACAACCGCATTCTTCAGGGAAGACGCCGGCAAAGCGCGCGAGCTGCTGAAGAAAGGTCTTCAGGAGGAGGGACTTACGAAGTTCCCTGAGACGACGCTAATCTATAATGAAGGTCATGAATATATTTCTTCCGCCGTCACAGAAATGTGGGAAGAGACTCTCGGCATTAAGGTCAACACTGAGGAGCAGCCGTGGGAAGAGCTGCTGAGCAATAGCAAGGACCTGAATTACGACATTGCCAGAGCCGGCTGGTCGGCGGATTATAACGATCCCGCCTCGTTCCTGGAGATCTTCACCTCATGGAGCACCGATAACGACAGCGGCTGGAGCAATCCGCAGTACGACGCCTATATGCGCTCCGCCATGCAGACCGCCGATCCCACGGCCCGAATGAAGCTGTACCGCCAAGCGGAACAATTGCTGATGGATCAAATGGTTATCATCCCAATTCACTATTTCAAGACGTATGCCCTTCAGAAATCTTATGTACACGATGTTTACTATAACTATTCAGGCGGGCTAGTCTATCGGGATGGCTACCTGAAATAACAGGGAGGAGTGTTGAGATGCCGTTCAAGAGCAATGATGTGATTCTGTTTATTGGCGACAGCATAACCGATGTTGGACGCGATTACCGTGATCCCAGTTCGCTGGGACATGGGTATCCGCTGATGGTGGCTGCGAGGCTGGGACTGCTGTATCCGGACAAGAATCTGACCTTCTACAACCGGGGAGTCAACGGCCACCGCACGATCGATCTTGTCCGCCGATGGGAGAAGGACTGCGTCGCCCTGAAGCCGACCTGGGTGTCGATCTATATCGGTGTCAATGACACCTGGCGCCGGTACGACAACGGCGAGGAGACGACGGCGGAAGAGTATGAACAAAACTACCGGCTGCTGCTTGACCGGACGCGCGAAGCGCTTGACACCAGGCTTATTCTGATTGAGCCATTCGTGCTGCCGGTTGAAGGCCTGAACCGGGATTGGGGGGAGGACCTCAATCCGAAGATTGCCGTTGTCCGGAAGCTTGCGCGGGAATACGGCGCACAGCTCGTGCCCCTGGATGGGTTGTTCGCGGCGGCTTCCATGAAGGCTGCCCCGGCATACTGGGCGGGCGACGGCGTGCACCCGTCGGGCGCGGGACATGCCCTTATTACCGAAGCCTGGCTTCAGGCAGCCGGTGTCCGCTAATGATGTGATCCTGTGCTGCAAGTCCCCGGTTGTCGTTGACAGCCGGGGATTTGCGTTTTTGAATGGTTAGCAGGAGAGCTCTAAGTAATCTTTACAGCGTTTGTAAGAATCAGGAAGGCGGTTTCGATTTTGCCGGAGTAGACTGTTATAATGAAATATGACGTATACGGGAGGGGGGATCGTTTTTGAACGGTATTCTTGCGGTCATTTCCGACATACATAGCAACGAGCCAGCTCTGAGGGCGGTGCTTCAGGATGCGGAGGCTTGCGGGGCGGAGCTTGTCGTCAATCTCGGCGACAGCCTCTTTGGTCCGGTCGATCCGGTTGGAACATACAGGCTGCTTGCCGGTCTCGGCAAGGCCGTCCATATTATGGGGAATTGCGATGAAGTTCTGCTGGAAGATCATTCGGAGTCACTGACCTATCGGCATGTCAAGCCGCTGCTTGATGCTGAAATGGAGGGCTGGATCATGCGGCATCAGCCGTTGTGGAGACAAGACGGGCTGCTGTTCTGCCATGGAACCCCTGGCGACAACAAGCGCTACCTTCTTGAGGAGGTAACCAAAGCCCGTGTCATGTACAAATCCGGCTTGACCCTTCAGAATGAGCTCAGCCCCCTGGGGGAGCAGGGCATCTTCTGCGGACACAGCCACGTCTACCGCAAGATTGACTTGCCGGACGGAAGATGGGTTGTCAACGCGGGAAGCGTTGGACTCCCCGCATACGAAGAGGAGCTTCCGTTCCCCCATGTCATGGAATCGGGAACAACCTGTGCCAGCTACGTGATCGTCCGGAGAAATCCGGGAGCGGGCTGGGAGACGGAGCATAGACTAATTGCATACGATTGGCAGTCGGCCGCCCGCATGGCGGAGAAGAACGGCAGACCGGATTATGCGGTGGCCATTGCCACCGGAAGAGTCCGGTAAGCCGGGTGAGGCCGGCAGCAGAGCAGAAAGGGATGAACTTGATGATAAGCGAGACAGAACAGGATCTGGAAGGACTAAAAGCGGTGGGGAAAGTGGTCGGCCACACCATCGCCGAAATGAAAAAAAGCGTCAAGCCCGGCATGACGACGCTGGAGCTTGACCTGATCGGCGCGGAAATTCTGAGCAGCTTCGGGGCCAAATCGGCGCCGAAGGAAACCTATGATTTCCCGGGATTCACCTGTATCAGCATCAATGAAGAGGTGGCGCACGGCATTCCGGGTCCGAGAGTGATCCAGGCCGGCGACCTGATCAATATCGATGTCTCCGCCGAGCTGAACGGTTACTTCGGAGATTCGGGCGTGTCGTTTCAGCTTCCGCCGTACAATCAGAAGCTTCAGCATTTATGCGCCAGCACCGAGGAGACGATGCTCGCCGTCATTTCCCATCTGCGCGCCGGCATGCGCGTGAATGAAATCGGGAAGGTGATGGAGCTGGAGGCCCGCCGGCGCGGCTACCGTGTTGTGCGCAATCTGTGCAGCCACGGCATCGGCAAATCCCTCCACGATAAGCCCCATGAAATTCTGCCATACTTCAATCCGCGAGAGACGACCATGCTGAAGCCGAACCAGGTCATTACAATCGAGCCGTTCCTGTCGACCGGCGCGGAATTTGTGGATCAGCAGAGCGACGGATGGACGCTGACCGTCCCGGACAACAGCCGTGTAGCCCAGTTTGAGCACACGATAATTGTTACGAAAGGCCGGCCGGTCATCCTGACGAAGCCTTAATCCAGGTAAGCGATCACTTCGTTGAGTGTCTCCAGCGCGTGCGGGCGCAGCTTAAGAGTTGTGCCCGGCTTGCCCGCACCGCCGTAGATATACTCATGACTGAGGAGCTTGCGGTCCAGGATACAAGGGAGCTGAAGCACGAGCGGAATGGAGCCAACCTCAAATCCTGTAATCTCCATCGCTTCCCGGGGACTCGCCATCCGCAGCGAGGCTGCCCCGATCAGCGAAGCCGCCTGCTCCAGATTCACCCGGCCGCGCTCGCCGGAGACGATCAACGCCAGATAGACGTCGGGTGACTTCACAATCAGCGCCGGCGCCGTCTGACCGAGCTCGATCCCCAGCATTGCCGCCCCTTCCTGCGCGGTCCGGGCCGTATATTTGTGAGTGAGGATTTCGTATTCCACCGCCTGCTCCTCCAGCTTGTGACGCAATGCCTCCAGACTATCCATGTATAAGCCTCCTTGTGGGTTTACTCCCAGTATAAACTGCATGTACAAATTCCAAGATTTTCATAACTCGATTATAAACGCTTGATGGAGCAAAATATATCGAAGGAGTTACGCCGGATGAACATTGCATTCGTTTTATTTAATGGAGTCACCTTTCTGGACTTTGCCGGCTTCTATGATGTCATTATCCGTCTCCGGCATTTCGAGCCCTATACCGGGCTTCAGTGGGATGTCTGCGCGGCATCCGATTCGGTCAGGGATGATCAGGGACTGGAGATCAGGCCCGGCCGCGTGCTTCCGGATCTGTCCGGTTACGATCTTGTTTTTGTGCCCGGCGGATGGGGCACCCGGAGCCTGCGCCATGATCCGGACTTCGTCTCCTGGCTGAAGGGTGCCGGACAAGCGGAGTGGATTGTCTCCGTCTGTACCGGCTCGCTGCTTCTTGGAGCAGCGGGACTGCTGGAGGGGAAGAAAGCGGTAACCCACCCTTCCGCCTCCGAACTGCTGGAGCCGTACTGCCGGGAAGTCGGCCCGGCCCGGATCGTGCATGACGGCCGGGTGATCACGGGCGGGGGCGTATCGACTTCGATTGATCTTGGACTGTACGTTCTTGGCCTGCTTGCAGGCGAAGAGGCTGCTCTGGCCGTGAAGCAGCAGATCGATTACCCTTACGAGCTGCGGGGAGCCGATGTTGTCCTCCCGGGGGAGGGGCAATGAGCCGGCTGGAGCGCCCGGCCGTCGAAGGACTCATGGCGGCCGAGATGCGTCCAAGCCCTAATGATCGGAACAAGCTGGAGGTTTATCTGACAGGTGAAAGCCACCTGCCCGGCCCCAGAGGCAATCTGGAGCTTGCCGGGCGCCTGGCGTCGGGCTTCGCCCGAAGCGGCATGTCCGAAGAATGGTGGGACATGCTGACGGATTGGACGCGCCTGTCCTCCGGGGAGGCGGACACCGGCGATCCGCGCGAGTTTCTTCCGTTCTGCGCCTGTTTGGCATTTGGCGCATATTACAGCTTCGCGCTTCCAGGGCAGAGGCAGGAGATCGCCTCCACTCTCCGGGCGGCGATGAACGATTCCCGCTGGAGAACGCGGGAGGCGGCGGCCATGGGCCTTCAGCGTGTCGGCGAGGCGGATTTCGGGCTGCTCGCCGCTCTGCTGGAGCAGTGGAAGGGTGATGCGAACCTGCTGGAGCAGCGTGCGTTCGTCGCGGCTCTGGCACATCCGCCGATTCTGAAGGACAAAGAGGCGGCAGTCTATGCGCTGGAGCTGGCGGGTAAGATCACGGAAGACATTGCGGAGGTGCCTGGACCTGAGCGACGGGGGGAACCCTTCCGCGTATTGCGCAAAGGGCTGGAATATGCGCTGAGCGTAATGGCGGCCGCCGAACCGGGAGCGGGCTTTGAGCTGCTGTCCAGGCTCGCGTCGCTGGATGACCCCGTCATTTTACGAATTGTGAAGGCCAATCTCGGCAAATCGCGGTTATCCCGCAAATACGGAGCCCAGACGGCTGCGCTCCTCGCCGGGATTGACAATAAATCTTAACGTAACTATGATGGTTTCAAATGATTGTCTTGGCAAAGGAGTAGTTTGTTATGAATATCAGCACCCGATTTGCGGTCGCCATCCACATCTTGGCCCTGATTGACACGAACAGGGAAGGGCGGAACACCTCGGACTGGATCGCCGGAAGCGTCGGCACCAATCCGGTCGTAATCCGCCGGATCAGCAGCATGCTAGGCAAAGCGGGACTGATCGAAGTGAAGCCGGGAATTGCGGGAGCGAAGCTGGCCCGGCCGGCGGATAAGATTACGCTGCTGGATATTTACGAGGCGGTTGATGCGGTCGGCGAGGGTTCGCTGTTCGCTGTGCATGAGCATCCCAGCCCGGAATGTCCGGTCGGCAAAAATATTGCAGGGGCGATCATTCCGGTGTTCCTGATGGCCCAGCAGGCGATGGAGAAAGTACTGGAGCAGGTCACGCTCGACCAAATCACGACGCAGCTTCCTGTATGAGCTCTGCCCGCTGCGGAGCGGATTGCTCGCGAATCCGCAGAATCAGACGAAGCAGCGGAAGAACATAATGGAATCTCACCATACTAGGAGTGCAAAAGAAGAGCATCCTTTCCGTCACACGGATTGGATGCTTTTTTCTGCTGCTCAGAACTAACGATGAATAGAACGGAAAGCCAGCGGGGTCAGCCCGTATTCCTTTTTGAACAGGTGATAGTAATGGCTGAGGTTATTGAACCCGGCTGAGAGTGCGATGTCCATAATCCCGAGATTGGTAGTGGCCAGCATGTACTGCGCATAGTCCAGCCGAAGCTGATTGATGTACTGAACCGGCGTAGTGTGAAGCAGAGTCCTGAATACCCGGTTGAGGTGTCCGGGGCTGCGTCCCGACAGCTCATACATCCGCCTAACACCCTCGACGAAATTCTCCTTGCGCTGCATTTGAAGCAGCAGGGATTCCAGCCACAGCGGAATCGCATCTTCCCTGGTACGCTGGTGCTTCCAGAAGAACAGCATGAGCAGTTCGACCAGCATAGCCCGCAGCAGCCCCGCTGCCTGCGGCTTGTCCGGGATAAGGCGAATCCGTTCAAGCCGGTCTTTCAGGCGGTCCGTCTCGTTTGCCGGCAGCACGGTAATAGGGGGCAGCAGAGTGGACAGCAGATGATCGGGATCAATGGCTTGCTTCAGAAAGGAGAACACATGATTCATCGTTTCCCGGGTATAACATATATTGATGAATTCGCAATCATGATCTCCCTCCCGTTCATAATAATGAATGTCATGCGGCCGGATAAAGACAAGGGTGCCTTCGGCTACCGGCTGGCAAGCGTCATTCACCATATGCCGGGCCTTCCCCTTGGTTACAAGGAAGAGCTCATAGAAATCATGGGTGTGGATGGGAGAGGCATAGCTGAGCGAAGGAACGGTGAACAGATGAGATTCGGTATGCGGCCCCATGTGGGACGCGGCGGTGTAGGTGTAGATTTCCATAATGTCCTGTCCTCTCGTATCCAATCTTGATGTTAAAATAACACAATAGATATGAGCATTCAAGACAAGTAATTCATGTAATTCTCTGATACACTTTTGCTGGAAGAAGTTAAAATGATACAGTGCGATCAAGGAGTGACGTCAGTGATGAATATTCTGGATTTGAACGGAGCCTGGACGATGAGACGGCTTGACCATACCGATTGGACGGAGGCGTCCGTTCCAGGCTCGGTCTATAGTGATTTGTTGAATGCCGGACAGATGGAAGATCCCTTCTACCGGGAGAATGACCGGGAAGCGTCCCTGCTCTCGGAACATGATTACGAATATGAAAAGCGCTTCATTATTGGCCCTGATTACCTGAAGGAAGAGCGGGTTATTCTCCGCTTCGAGGGGCTTGATACACTGGCTGAAATCCGGCTCAACGGCCTGGAGATCGCCCGGACGGACAACATGCACAGAACCTATGAGTTCGATGTTAAGCCAATCATCCATGAGGGCGAGAACATTCTTGGCGTCACCTTCCGTTCTCCACTGAAGTATATTCGTGAGAAGTCGAACGCCCAGCCGATCTGGTCCGTCAATGGCTCTCCGGGGTTTCCTTATCTGCGGAAAGCCCACTATATGTTCGGCTGGGATTGGGGCCCCAGTCTGCCCGATATGGGGATCTGGAGACCGGTGAAGCTGATTGCACTGTCTCATACCCGGATTGATGAAGTCTATGTAACACAGCAGCATAAGGGTGACCTGGGTGTAGATCTGAATGTAAAAGTGGGGCTGGAGTACAAGCCGGAAAGCCCGGTTGAGGTCCTCTTTGAGCTGACCGGTCCGGATGGCACGCGTGTGTCTTCGTGTCAGTTCCCGATGTCGGAAGCGACGGGATATCTGGATCTCCATGTCGCGGAGCCGCAGCTGTGGTGGCCCAATGGGTTCGGGAAGCAGCCGCTTTATCATATCCATGTTCAAATACGCAGGGACGGCGCCGTTCTGGATGAACGCAAGTTAAGAATCGGGCTCCGCACCGTTACGGTCAGCCAGCGGGACGATGAATGGGGCAAATCCTTCGCTTACTGCGTCAACGGGCTCGAAATCTTCGCGATGGGCGGCAACTACGTGCCGGAAGACAATATTATCTCAAGAGGAACGAGAGACAAGACGGAACGGATTATCCGGGACTGCGTCAAGGCCAACTTCAACAGTATTCGCGTCTGGGGCGGCGGCTACTACCCGGAGGATTATTTCTACGACCTGTGCGACGAGTATGGGCTTCTGGTCTGGCAGGACCATCTCTTCGCCTGCGCCGTCTATGATCTAACGGATGAATTCAAGGACAACATCGTTCAGGAAATTACGCAAAATATGAAGCGGATTCGTCATCATGCAAGCCTCGGCCTGTGGTGCGGCAACAATGAGAACGAATGGGCATGGGTCGAATGGAACATCAACCAGTCTCCCAAGCTTAAAGCGGATTACATCAGACAGTTTGAATATGTCATGCCGGAAATCGCGAAGAATGTGGACCCGGAGACGTTCTACTGGCTTGCGTCCCCTTCTTCCTTCGGCGGATTTGACCGTCCGAACAGCCAGGACTTCGGGGATATGCATGACTGGAGCATTTGGCACGGACGCGAGCCCTTCACCGATTTCCGCAAACGGTATCCGCGCTTCATGTCCGAATTCGGGCTGCAATCCTTCCCGTCCATCAAGACGGTTGAAGCTTTCTCGCTTCCGGAGGACCGGAACGTCTTCTCCGCCGTAATGGAGAATCATCAGAAGCATGAAGACGGCCTTTCGCCAATGATTCATTATGTATCCCAATATTTTAAAATGCCAAAGGATTTCCAATCCTTCCTGTATGTGTCCCAGCTTATTCAGGCCGAGGGTGTTCGGTACGGCGTTGAACACTGGAGACGGAACCGGGGCAGATGCATGGGGGCTATCTACTGGCAGCTGAATGATTCCTGGCCGGTCGCCTCTTGGGCGAGCATCGATTACCACGGAAGATGGAAGGCGCTGCATTATGCAGCCAAGCGCTTCTACTCTCCTGTGCTGATCTCTGCGGCGGAAGAAGGAAGCCAAGTCTCTCTGCATATCAACAATGAGACGCTGGCCGATGTGGCGGGCAAGGTGGTCTGGAAGCTGCGCGATTCAGCCTCCGCCGTCATTCAATCGGGAGAAATTGAGGCAGCAGCGGCCGGACTGTCCGCCGTCACCTGCCTGACGCTAGATTTCAATGAGGTGCTGAGCTCGGTCGATCGGCTGAGATCCCACTATTTGGAGTATGAGCTGCAATCGGACGGGCATACGTTAAGCGCCGGCAAGACCATTTTTGTTCCGGCCAAGCATTTCAAGCTTCAACCCGCCGAACTGTCGGTCAGCGTCAAGGAAAATGGGGAGCAATTTGAATTGACCATCGGCTCCACGGCCTTTGCGATGTTCGTTGAACTGGATCTGAATGAGAGCGATGCGATCTTTGACGACAACTATTTTCATTTGTCCGCGAATGAGAAGAAGACGGTGGTCGTTAGAAAAGCTGACCTCTCCGTCCCGTTAACTCTCGAAGAATTTAGAGAGCAGCTTGTCTTCCGCAGCCTGTCTGACAGCTATATTTAGTTGACGGCTGTTCGGGGATTATAAGCAGATGCCGTACGAACGCGAAGCGTTGATGGCGAGCGCTCGGCGATGCAATGCAGCGTCATGGACGCGCTTATTTTCAAATGCCTCCTTCGTCACCGATTGCAACAGAGCAATTGTCGGATAAGCGACGTTCCTTATTAAGTTGATCAGACCCCTCACTTCAAGCTGAAGGAGGGGTCTTTTGCTGCGCATTAGGGTGGGGCTAGGGCAATCTTCCGATACCGCGGGATACCTTAATTTTTTAAATCTATACAAACATAAAGATACCTGCTATACTAATTATAGTTAGTTTGTAACTTTGTTTGTTACATGATGATGCGGCATTCAAATTGGAGAAGCTATGATGACAACGATTCATGAAGGAGGAAACGGTATGCATACAACGGAAGTTCTGCCGAAGGGGCTGAAGCTGGGAGCGGTGCAGCTACGGGTAAGCCATTTGGAGCGCTCATTGGCTTTTTATCAGGATACGGTCGGATTTCGGGTGCTGCGGAGGGAGAAAGGGAGAGCCGAGCTAACGGTGGACGGCGTTTCGCCGCTGCTGATTTTGCGAGAAGTGGGGGAAGGCGAGGGACAGCGCCGCCGTTCGGCTGCGGGACTGTATCATTTCGCCATTCTGCTGCCGGACCGTCCATCCCTTGGGCTCGTGCTGCGCAATCTCATTGCTTCCGGAATCGAGATCGGCCAAGGCGATCATCTCGTCAGCGAGGCGCTGTATATCCAGGACCCCGACAACAACGGCATCGAGCTGTACCGGGACCGCCCGCGCGATACATGGCAGTATGATCCGGAGGGGCATGTGATGATGGGCACCGATCCGGTGGACGTAGAGGGGCTGCTCAGCGATTCGGAAGGGCTTGAGTGGAACGGTCTCCCGGCTGGTACGGTTATCGGGCATGTGCATTTTCATATTGGCAATCTTAAGAAAGCCCAGGACTTCTACTGCGGAGTTCTCGGGTTCGAGCTTGTCGCCCGCTACGGCGGCTCGGCGCTGTTCGTGTCGGCGGGAGGATATCATCATCATATTGGCCTCAACGTATGGGCCGGCGAAGGAGCGAAACCGGCGTCGCCGAATGCGCCGGGCATCGACTATTTCACGATTCAGCTTCCAAGTGAAGAGGATCGCAGCCTGGTGCTGCGGCGGCTTGAGGCTGCCGGCTTCGGGCTCACGGAATTTGAAGGAGAACCAGGGGTTCACGATCCGTGGCATATCGGAATCAGACTGGTCGCAGCGGAAGGCTTGCAGGCGTAAGTACGAGGAAGGAGACGACAATAATTATGAAGATAGCGGTAATCGGAGCGAATGGTAAAGCAGGAAGCCGGATTGTGAAGGAGGCATTGGAACGGGGGCATGACGTGACGGCGATTGTCCGGAAAGCCGGCAGCGCCGCTGACAGCGGGGCGGCGGTTATCGTGAAGGACGTTTTTGACCTGACTGCGGAAGACCTCACTCCATTTGATGTCGTTGTCAACGCCTTTGGCGCGCCTATGGGGCAGGAGCATCTTCACGTAGAGGCTGGCGACGTTCTGATCGGGGCGCTTAAGGATGCGCCGAATATCCGGCTAATCGTGGTAGGCGGAGCCGGAAGTCTATATGCCGACGAAGCACAGACAATCCGCGTAGTTGATACGCCCGGGTTCCCGGATTTCGTCAAGCCGACAGCGCTGAACCAGGCCAAGAATCTGGATATTCTGCGGGGAACCGAGGGCCTGAATTGGACGTTTATCAGTCCATCGGCTAATTTCGCTCTTGGACGCCGGACCGGCGCTTACGAGACGGGGAAGGACCGGCTGCTGCTCAATTCCAAGGGAGATAGTTATGTAAGCTATGAGGATTACGCGGTTGCCGTGGTCGATGAAATCGAGCGTCCGGCGCATATTCGTGAACGGTTCACTGTCGGGTCTGAACGCTGAACATGGATGAACGGGACGCCGGTTAACGAGACATCGGAATAGGGATTGGTAAGAAAGGCCGCGCCGGACGAGACGCGGTCTTTTCTGGTGAGCCCGGCATGGGCGATAACTTGGCGGTGAAAATCCGCTACAGCTTGGCAGCGGGAACTGTGATTATCCTGCACAGTCCGGGCTAACCCCCGTGTGACCGGCCGCTGCTTCGGGCGTGCAAAGGAGCAGGCTTGCTGACAGGTATCGGAAACCAGATTGGAGGAAGCGGCTGCCGAAAGGGCTCGGTCTGCTCGCCAGACCATTTACATTTGCGCAAACACCGGGCGATACTTGGAGCAATCCAAGGATCGCATCGGTGTTTTTGTGCATATGCCGAATCCAAATACTAATGGAACAAAGAAACGCAACAGAGGACTAGAAATTTACAATATAGGACTATTGAATCAGAAGACTTGGAAGCCGATAAAGAAATGACACAGAGAATTACAGAAAATAAGGGGGGCAAATATGAAGAGACTTGAGGGAATGATTGAAACGAAAAAGGGATGGGCGAGTATAGTGAGACGCTTTGACCCCAGGAAGAGCATAGGGATCAAGCTGTTCCTGTTCTTTTTCACATCGGTATTTATCATCGTCAGCGTCTTGGGGTGGAATGCTTACCGGATTTCCAAAAATGCCATTGTGCAAGAAGTATCGGATTCCGCTGAGCAAACATTGAATGAGACAAGGAAGAACGTGGATCTGATTATGGGCGGATACCGCGATTTTTCGGTGCAATTTATTGCCGATGCAGATTTTCTGGGCCAACTGAGGGCTTTTGTATCATCGGGCTCCAACTCTCTGGACTATCTGGATCAGCAGAAGGCGATTACCTCATATCTGCAGCATACCGCTTCTTCCAACGAGATGGTTCGCTCAGTGACGCTGTTCACTCTGGATGGCAAGGCTGTCGCTTCGTCTGTTGACAAAACCTTAAGCTCTATTCCGAAGCAGAGCTGGCTCCAGCAGGCGGTCAAGACCAAAGGCGAAGCCATCTGGCTGCCTGCTTCCTCCACATTTGTAACCGGCCAGTCCAGTTTTGGGCATGCCCGGGTGCTGAGGGATTATTCGGGGCCAATCGCGATCGTGCTTGTGGAAATCAACTCGGATGCCCTGTCCAAGCCGCTTGGTGAAGTGAAGCTGATGTCATCCAAGAGTAGTCCCGATCTAACGGTATTCGATCCTGAGACTCGGCAGGTGGTCTACTCAAGCCTGGCCGATGAGGTCGGCAAACCTACTTCTTTTGTGCTGCCGGAGACTGAAGGCGGAAACAGCGCCTTGCAAGGAGCATTCACAATGGAAGACACGGCGGGACAGGATAATCTGAATATATACAGCCAATCAAGTGTAACGGGCTGGTATTTGACCGGGCAGATGCCGATTCGCGATCTGCTGAGTCTCGCCAACCGGATTCTGGTGTTCGTCTATATCGCGCTTGCCGCCTCTGCGGTAATTGCCATTATTCTCGGTTATATTATGGTCCGGCTGTTCGCCAAACCTCTGGTTGGCGTCAAGGATATGCTTAATGAAGCATCGATGGGAAATTTAACTGTCCGTGTACCGATACATAGCCGTGACGAAATCGGCCAACTAGGAAACAGTTTCAATCTCATGATGGATAATATCGGTTTCCTGGTCAAGAAGACCGGCGATTCCGCACATAATGTAATGCTGAGCGCCTCGAAGTTGAATGAAGCTTCCAGATTGTCGTCCGAGTCGGCAGGGGAAATCTCTACCACAACCGAGCATATCGCCCAGGGAGCGTCGGCGCTTGCCGCAGAAGCGGAGAACGGAAGTGAAATGACAGGGATCATTGACCGGCACATGCAGAAGGTTGTTCAATCCAACCGCGATATGAGCCAATCTGCAGATGAAGCAGGCCGGATCAGCGATCAGGGATATCAGAATATGCAGGAGCTTACGGAACAGACGCAGACGGCCGAGTTCATGACCCGGGAAGTGATGGAGCGGGCTGACCGTTTAACAGAAAGCGTTGCCTCGATTACCGATATCCTTCAAATGATGTCCGATCTGATGAAGCAGACGAACATCCTGTCGCTTAATGCTGCGATTGAGGCCGCAAGAGCCGGTGCCGCCGGCAATGGGTTCATGGTTGTTGCCGATGAGATTCGCCGTCTGGCTGACCAGACGAAGCAGTCCATTGAAGTGGCCGGAACGATTACACATAAAATCCAGGAAGAGGTTGGTGAAACCGTTAACACCTTAACCGGCCTCTATCCTTTATATCAATCCCAGTCGGAGACCGTCAAACAGACCTCATCCATACTGTCTACGGTTACGGAGCGGATGAAGGAGCTTATTAACCGGTCCAATCATGTGGCCGATACGGTGTCGGAACTTAATGCGGTGCAGCGGAGACTCAATGAGACCATTCTGAATGTAAGCTCCGTATCGGAGCAGACAGCCGCGTCCTCCCAGCAGGTGGCGACGGTCTGCGAGGAGCAGGCGGGCATGAACACCCGGCTTGTAGAGCTCTCTGCAGAGCTGGATCACTTGTCCATCTATCTGAAGGAATCGCTGGTGTCCTTCCGGGTGTAACCGCTTGATAGCCGACTCTTTGATTTGGTATTTGGTCCAGCTTGAACACAGACAGGGGGATATGCAATGAGGAAGAAACGGATGCATGCATGGGGAGTGATCCTGATGACCGCATTATTGACGATAGGCGGCTGTGATGGCAATACGGCAACCGTAACTAAGCAGCAGCAGGAGACAACCGGGACATCGGCCGAGGTTGGCGGCAGCATTACTTTTATCACGAACCGTCAGGAAATGGTGGACTCCGGGATGATGGACCGCTATATTGAGGGGTTCAAGAAGAAATATCCGGCGGTAACGGATGTGAAAGTAACGGTGATGCAGAATTACGATACGGATATCCGGATTAAAATACTGACGAATGACTATGGAGATGTGCTGCTGCTTCCGGGAGACCTGGAAGACAAGAATTTGCCCGAATATTTTGCGCCCATTGATGATTTGGGACTGACGGACAAGCTCTATTACAACAATAGAAAGACGTTCGAGAACAAGCATTATGCGGCTACGGTCGGTGTCTCGGCGCTCGGACTCGTGTATAACAAGACGGCTTTTGAGAAGGCGGGCATCAAGGAATTCCCGACGACGCTTACCGCCTTCTATGAAGCCTGTGAGAAGCTGAAGCAGGCCGGCATCACTCCGGTATACGTGAATTACGCATCGGGCTGGACATTGCCGCAGTGGGGAGTCAATATGGCGCCCGTCATTGAGGGAGATGCCAAGGCGCTGAATTTCATGACCACATCCGATTCCCCGTTCCAGGAGGACAATCCGGTCGGACAATCTTACGGCATAATCCGGCACCTGATCCAGAAGGGCTATACGGAATCGGATCTCTATACGAACCATTGGGAGGAATCCAAGAAGGAGCTTGCCGAAGGAAAAGCGGCGATGATGTATTTGGGGAACTGGGTCATTCCGCAGATCCTGAGCACATCCGGCACGAATGTGAAATCGGAGGACATCGGGTTCATGCCGTTTCCGGCATCGGACAGCGGGAAACTGAGCGCATTGATGAGCTCCGACGCCTGGTTTGTGATCAACAAGAACAGCAAGAACATGAAGACCGCCAAAGCCTGGTTCAAGTATTTGCTGGAGGAGTCGGGCTACGCCGACGATAACGGGTTTATCCCGACGGTTAAGACGAGAGAGCCATCCCTTCCTCAACTGAAGGAGTTCCTCGCCGCAAAACCCGCTTTAATGGAGAACATCGAGCTGGACAGCGATTTTTATACGATTGCTTCCAAGGCGGGCTTCGATTTATGGAGCGGGGATATCGTGCAGAAGCTGGCGGTCGCCAAGAACCTGCAGGGCGAATTCGATCAATGGAATGACAAATGGCGCCAAGCCAGACAGGAGATTCAACCTTAACTCATCTGCGGATTTTAAAAAATGCGGCCATTTCCCGGTACTGCCGGGAAATGGCCGTTTGGTTTTGGCATTGGTTTGCTGCTGATATGGCGTCGGCATTGGTTTGCTTTGGCATCGGCATTGGCATTGGCTGGAGCGCTTAGGCGACCTCAACTCATTATGGAGGGAATCCTGCCGCCGATGCCAGCTGTATCCTTACTCGATGCCGACCGCCAGCTCGGCGATTCGCTTCCCGGCATCTCCCCGGTAGACGCCGCCGTGATAGCATATGACCGTATGGATGGTCAGTCCGGCGTATCTCCGCAGGTTGGCCAGCGCCGCCGACATGTCCGGCGTGGCCCGCGGATCGGGGCCATGCAGCTCGCCGTCCTTCACGGTCAGGCTGTCGCCGGCGATCAGCGTTCCGCTCGCGCCGTGGTACAGGCTGACATGCCCGGGGCTATGCCCGGGAGTCGTGATCACGGTGACGCCGCCGGCCACCGGCAGAACCTCGCCGTCAGCCAGCTCCGCATCAACCCTGGCCCGCGGCGGATGGGAGAGCACATGCAGGAAGGCCCGCCGCCACTCCGCCGGCACATGCGGAGGGAGCATGGCCTCCGCCGCCGCTATCGCTTCGGGGGTATGCTTCAGCAGCATCCGTTCGCCTTCGATATAGGGGCGCTCCAGGGGATGGGCCAGCACCCGTATGGACGGCCGCTCCTCCAATATAGCGGGCAGGCCGCCGATGTGGTCCAGATCCTGATGGGTGATCAGGACGGTATCCAGTCTGTCCCAGGGCACTCCTGCTATGGCAAATCCCGCTTGGAAGGTCTCTGTTATGCCCGGATATCCGGTATCGACGAGCATGACATGCTCGTCGTCCCACATCAACACGGGATAAATTCGCTCGCTTCCGCCCATAATCTGTGCTTCAATCTCCAGCATCTCCAGCCCTTCGGCAATTCTCATTCTTCATCCTCCCGTAAACGTTAAGGTAAAAGCAGAGTTTATCTTAACGGAATCGGAAAGTTAAATCAATAGATAAATTATTTATTATACCACAAATAAATATTTTTGTCAAGGATTAAATTTGCCTGATTTTCCCGATACGTGAGCTTAGTGTATTATTAATATAAACAATCTATAGATGGAGATGGTGATGTGGAACTATTCAGCTCGGTGCTGCTTCTTCTTGTCCTGATCGGACTGTCGAAGATTATCAACCGCTTCGTCCCCTTTGTGCCTGTGCCGCTGATCCAGATCGGGCTCGGGGCCCTCGCAGCGGCTGCGCCGCTCGGGATACATCTGTCACTGGAGCCGGAGCTGTTCTTCGTGCTCTTCATCGCTCCGCTGCTGTACAATGACGGCAGAAGGACGCCCCGGGACGAGTTGTGGAACCTGCGGGCCCAGATTCTGCTGCTGGCGCTGGGTCTTGTCTTCGCAACCGTCGTGGTTGCGGGCTATGCGATCCACTGGCTGATTCCGTCCATTCCGCTTGCGGCGGCTTTTGCCTTGGCGGCGATCCTGTCTCCGACCGATGCGGTGGCGGTAAGCGCTCTGGCCGGCAGGGTGCATCTTCCCAAGGGGACGCACCGGCTTCTTGAGGGCGAGTCCCTCATGAATGACGCCTCCGGCCTGGTGGCGTTCAAGTTCGCCGTGGCGGCTGCGGTAACCGGCGTGTTCTCCTTCTCCCATGCCGTAGGGAGCTTTATTCTCATCGCGGCGGGTGGTCTGCTGGCGGGAGCGGTGCTGTCTTTTCTGCTGATACGCCTGAGCGTACTGCTTCAGCGTCTCGGCATGGAGGATGTCACGATGCATGTGCTTCTCCAGATTTTGACCCCGTTCCTGATCTATCTCGTCAGCGAGGAAATCGGCGTCTCGGGCATTTTGGCCGTTGTGGCCGGGGGAATCGTGCATGCGGTGGAGAAGGACCGGTCAACCTCGCCGCAGTACAAACTGCAGCTCGTGTCGGCCAGCATCTGGTCCATGCTGCTGTTTGTTCTCAACGGCCTGGTGTTTCTCATACTGGGCGTTTCCCTGCCGGATGTGGCGTCGGTCATTCTCCGGGATGAAGCCTTCAACAATACGACGGTTCTCCTGTATGTGCTGGCGATAACGGCGCTGCTGATCGCGCTGCGCTTTTTGTGGGTATACGTGTTTGCCGTTATGAACAACGCCAAGACCGGCAAGAGGAGCCGTCCTCCGCTTAAGGGGCTGGCGGTTCTGTCTGTCTCCGGTGTCCGGGGAGCCGTGACCTTGGCGGGCGCCTTCTCGATCCCGCTCTATCTGGATGACGGCTCGCGCTTTCCCGAGCGCGACCTCATTATCTTCCTCGCCGCAGGCGTCATCCTGACGACGCTGCTGCTCGCAAGCATTGCGCTTCCGCTGATGGCGGGCAAGGAGGAAGAAGTGCAGGAGGAGAGCGAGCAGGTAATCAGCTCGCAGATCAAGAAGAAATGCGTCGCCATACTCAAGGGGGAAGAGGGCGGCTCGGCCGCAGCTGCCGCAGCCGGAATGGCAGCGATAGCGGGTATGGCGGGTATCGCCGCCCGCAGTCTCGGCCCTGGATTTCCGGCGCTCGGCGGGGCTGCCGGGGCCGAGACCGGCGCGTTGGAGACCGGTGCGTATTCTCCTTCACCTGCGATGAGCAGCGGACCTGCTGGAGAGCGGGAGTACAGCGCGCCTGTCTCGCCAGTGCAAGGCGACGCAGCCGGCATCTACGCCGGGCTGCTTGGGTCCGGCGGACCTCCGGCTCTATCCCCGGAGGCGGAGAAACATGCGCGTCAGCGCGCCAAAGCCAAGCTGACGGGGCTTCACGCCGAGCGGCGAAAGCTCCTCGCGATGATGGAGGAGGGGAGCGTTCCCGCCGATACGGGCCGGGCGATGCTCGAATTCCTGGACCGGAAGGAAGCGTTCCTGGCCCGGGATGCCGATTCGCAGCTCCGGATGTCGCTTGGAGAGCTCGGCCGGCTGTTCGCACGCCTGTTCTCGAAGGCGCCGGAGGCCAGAGGCGATGGCGCAGGAGAAGGCAACAGCGCTATCGCCTCGTCTGCCGAATGTGTGCGCCGCGCCCGGCTTGAGATGTGCCGGGCTGCGGTCGACGCCGTCAAGAAGGAGGACGACCCGGAGATCCACGGAGACTCCGAGATCGTGGCGGCCAAGTACGGGCAGATGATTGACCGATTGGAGAGCGTCCCGGCTGCAGGGCTGGCGGAAATGGAGGAAAGCCGCAAGTTTCTCGGCAAGCTGGAAGCCTTCCAGGAGCAGCGTGACAGCGTGCAGCGGATGTTCGAGGATGGAGCGTTAAGCTTCAAAGCCGCTGCCGGCTTGCGGCGCTTCATGGATCAGCTTGAAACATCGATTTGGGAGGATTAGAGGATGGAAGCCGAAGAACTGTCTTACGTCACGATCGGCCCCGAGCACATGGCCGAGATGACCGAGATATACAATCACTATGTGAAGCATACGACCGTTTCCTTTCACATCGAGCCTTTGACGGTGGAGGAGATGACCAGGAACACCTTGCATGGCGACCCGCGTTTCGCTTCCTATGCGGTCATGCTGGGTGAAAGGATGCAGGGCTATATCCTGATTACCCGGCACAAGAACAAGCAGGCATACGATGTTACAGGGGAGATCAGCGTGTATCTGAAGCCGGAGGCGACGGGGCGGCGAATCGGCCGTCCCGCCCTTCAGTTTATCGAGCGGAAGGCCGCCGAGAACGGCTTTCACTCCCTGGTGGCCACGATCTGCTCGGAAAATGGGCCGAGCCGGCAGTTTTTTGAACGAAACGGATATGAGCAAAGTGCGTATTACCGGGAGATCGGCCAGAAGTTCGGCCGGTGGCTCGACATCGTCGTCTACCAGAAGCTGGTGGCCGGCAGCCATTAATCGAACCGCCCCCGAACGGCCGCATCCGCACCTTTCGTTTTGGCTCTGCCAAAGCGGTTTCTGCGGATAAGGTAAGCGCGTATCCTGGTGCCTGTTGTTGTCACCGGCTTCTCGTGCATGCCATGATCCGACTCCAAGAAGAGAGAAGTGAGGTTACGAATGACATCCATCGCCTGGGTAACAGACAGCACCAGCACGCTTCATCCTGATTTCGTCAGAGATAATCATGTCTATGTAGTCCCGCTGCGCCTGATCGTCGGCGGCGAGTGCTACAAGGAGAATATCGATATTACAGCGGAGCAGTTCTACGACCGGATGCGTCATCATGAGCAGGCCGGCAGCTCGCAGCCGCCCATCGGGGAATTTATCGAGCTGTACGAATCGCTGAAGGACAAATACGATCAAATTATCGCCATTCACTGCTCCTCCGAGCTGAGCGGCACTTTTAATACCTCGATGCAGGCCGCTGAAATCGCGGAGGTTCCGGTCACGGGGATCGACTCGAAGGTCGGTGCTTACCCGCTGCGCGAAATGATTATGAGCGGCGTGCATTGGCATCAAATGGGCCTGACCGTCAGAGAGATTAAGGATCGAATCGAGCAACTGATCCACAATATGTCGTTCTACATGCTGCCGTCCAGCCTGACCCGGCTCCACCGCAGCGGACGGTTATCCGGTCCCCAGCTTGTGCTGGGGCAGCTGCTGCGCATTCATCTGCTATTGAAATTTGATGGCGGCAAGGTGTTTGTCGAAGAGAAAATTCGCACGTTCAAGAAAGCCAAGCATAAGCTCCTTGATATTTTGAAGAAAGACGCCGCATTGATCCGGGAGGTCTGCATCATGCATGCAGGCAATGCCGATGAGGCGCATAAGCTTGACGAAGAGATCCGGGAGATGGCGCCGGGCATGGCGACAGAGATTATGCCGTTCATTCCGGTCGCGGGCATTCATGCCGGCGAGGGAACGCTCGCGCTGTCCTGGATTCGCCATCACGCCACCGCCAAAGCCTGAGCCTGAACAACACGGAGGGAAAGACATGGAAGTGATGTTCCGTTATAACTGGATGGTCCGGGAGCAGTGGTACCGGTGGTGCGAGGAGGTTGCCGAAGCTGAGCTTCTTCGCCGACGGACAGGCGGTGTCGGAAGCATTCTTCAGACTCTTTTTCACGTTGTGGATGTGGAGTGGAGCTGGGTTCGCGTCTTGCAAGGCAAGCCGGATTTCCAGGAGAGCTTTGATGGCTACAGTACGCTGGAGAAGGTTCGTCAGCTGGACCGCGAGTTTCGTCCGGAGGTCGAGTCGTTTGTATACGCATGGAATGGCAGTCTGGAGAGCCGTCCGTTTCATGATCCTCAGCCGGATGGAACGGTTGCGGTGGACACTTGGGGCGAGGTTATGCGCCATATGATTGCTCACCAGATTCACCATATGGGGCAATTATCCGTCTGGGCCAGAGAAATCGGCAAAAATCCGGTGTCGGCGAATGTGATCGGCAAAGGTCTAATTTCTCCGCAATTATAAAATAAAGGGGCAGTCCTGGGCTTGTAACAAGCCTTGGACTGCCCTTTGTTCGCGCGCAGAGCCTCTGTCTCCCGTTGAGCACACCGAATGAGCCGGCTGGACGGGCCAGTCGCATGAGCCAGCCGCATGGGCCGGTTCCGGCGCGCTAACGCTAATCCAGCGAACGGATGTAATCGAGCAATGCGTTCAGCCAGTTGATGTCCATATCGACCATCTCACGGGCATGATCTTCGATCAGCTGCAGCGCGCCTTTGTGCCTGGCAGGTATGCTGCTCTTATCGTAATCCGCTTCTTTAATTATATTCCGGCTGTTCTCCCGCCTTTTTATCGCCTCTTCAATCAGGTAAGCCAGCTTGACCTTGTCTATCTTGTCCAGAAAGAGCAGAGAGGAGTACAGCGAAGTGACATTGGTGAAGCTTCTGTACGTCTCGTAAATTTCTTCTTCCAGCGCCTGGCGCCCTTTGTCCGTGATTCCGTAAGTGGTCTTCTCCGGCCGGTTCTCTTTCTGCTCGACCTTAACCTTCTCGATCAACCCCTTCTTCCGAAGCGATTCGAAATGATAGTACAGCGCCCCGTCGCTTACCGACGTGTTGTCGAGCGCCCTTGTTATCATTTTCTTGATATCGTAAGGATGGTGTTCCCCTTCACTTAATGTTCCCAGTATAAAAATCTGCAGCGTCACCGTAATCCCCCCTGTGTCACCTCTAAACCGATAGTCCCATTATAGCAAAATAGGCCCGCGAAGCCATAAGGCTTCGCAAGCCCACCGCAAGATGAGGGAGGTCTATTGCATCGCCGGCAGGGAACCTGCCTGTGTCTGAACGCTCAGCTCCTTGCCCTTGCCGGGTTTGACGAGATGAATGATGCTGTTCAGCACAAGCGCCGCAGCGGCGATAAGCGCGAGGGAAATTACGAACTCGGCCGATTTTCCTCCGCCGAACAGCGTATTGTAATCCAGCTGAACCGAATAATACATAGGCGAAATATAGCTGACGAACTTGTAATATCCCGGCATGATATCCCGCGTCATGACCGAACCGGCACTGATCGATTGGGTCAGAAGAAGAGGCATGTTAAGCAGCATGCCTCCCTGGCCGGCCAGCATGCAGAAGATGCTGGTGAACTCGATGGCTGTGAACATTTCCAGCGAATGAGTCATCCAGACCTTGAAGAACGCTTCCGCTCCATAGCCGTGAACCGCAAAATAAATGCTGACCCCGACCAATGGAGCGATCAGAGAGATGATCAGGTTGACGCCCTGAAGGGAGCCGAACGCTTTCCATTTGCCGGACCGTCCGCTAAGCTGCTTCAGCGCGCCAGTGCTCATCATGGAATAAATCATGGCGCCGACATACATGGCCATCGACAGGAAGAAGGGCGCCATCTGATTATGCATCCCCGCAGGCTGCGGGTTGGTAACGACGGTATTCGTCTCCACTTTGCCGGTCAGCGCCTGAGCCATCTGCGCCGCCTGCTCCTGCGGAACCTTCATGCTCTGGAACGCTCCCTGGATGCTCTGAACTTCGATCTGCTTGCTGATTTCGGCGGAAATCTGATTGATCGCGCTCTGGGCGGTCTGCGTGACTGTGGAGGGATTGGACTGGTCGATCAGGAATTCGAGCTTCGCCGTCTCACCCTGCTTGGCAAGGCTCTCCGAGAAGTCCTGTGGAATATGCATCACGAACTGAACGTCCCGGTCGTTCAGGGCTTGCTTGGCTTCCGCCAAACTCTGGTCGGTCACGAGCCGAAAGGGCAGCTGCTCCTTCAGCTTGGCTGCGAACTCCTTGCCGTACTTGGCGTCTTCGTTCACGAGGGACAGTGTGATGTTGGTCATGTTCTTCGGCAGGGCGCTGTAACCGCCCATGAAGATTGGAAGCATGATCAGCTGGTAAAACACCAGCATAAACACGCCGGCCTGGACGGCCTTGTTCTTAAAAAATGCTCTCATGGTTTTCTCCACCTTTTATATATTTATACTCTAATCAAAGTACTACAAACAAAGTATTAAATCAAGGGCTATTTATTTAAAATTTGATCTTTTGAACAGGGATGATCGATTCGGTTGTTCGGAAAGGAAAAATGGCTTCAGGCAGGGAATTATAAAATTTGGAAATGAAATTCAGGAGGAATTTATTTTGCATCCATTGTTATCCAGATACTTAAGCAAACCGCCCATACATACGCCAAGCACCGGCAAGTTCTGGGATGATCCCCATATTTCCAAAGGGATGCTGGAAGCTCATTTGAATGCAAATTGGGATGCGGCCAGCCGAAAGACGGCGTTTATCGAGAAATCGGTTCGCTTTATTTCGGATGTTGCGCCGCCTGGGGAGCATCCGGTTCTGCTTGATCTGGGATGCGGTCCCGGATTGTATGCGGAGTGGTTCCATCAAGCCGGATATTCGGTAACGGGAGTTGACTTCTCGCGGCGGTCCATTGCCTATGCCAAGGAGCAGGCCGCTGTGAACGGACATTCCATTACATATTGCTATCAAAACTATCTGGATGTGGATTACTTTGAACAATTTGATCTGATTACGCTTATCTATTGCGATTTCGGTGTTCTGTCCACTGATGAGAGGCGCCGTTTACTTAATAACGTATATCAAGCGCTGAAGCCTGGCGGGAAGTTTATTCTGGATGTGTTCACTCCTGCGCAGCATGAGGGGAAGGCGGAGTCGAAAGAGTGGGCTTATCATGACAGCGGCGGCTTCTGGAATGGGGAGCCTCATCTTTGTCTGAATTCCTTTTACCGTTATGATGAGGATGATACCGTTCTGTCGCAGACGATCGTGGTCCATGGTGATGATGACGTTGACTGCTACAATATTTGGGAGCACTGCTTCACGAGCGAGGCGCTGATTGGTGAACTGAAGCATGGAGGATTTAACCGTATTGATCTGTACGGCGATGCCGCGGGCGAAGCTTATGATCCGGGTGGCAAGGTCATTTGCGCGGTGGCGGTCAAATAAGCTACTGTATTTATTGCTCTACGATGAAAAAAGAAGCAGGGCGGACGGCGGTCCGTTCTGCTTCTTCTTGGTTTACACTCTTCTGCGCCGGAACATTTGCCCCAGCACCTCGCTGAGCACAAGGCCGGCGGCAATGGCTCCCGAGAGCAGCAGGGCCTGAACGGCAACCTGCAGGGCGGTACTGTAATCGTCTTCGACGAACCGGCGCATGGCGTCGTAGGCAAGACCGCCGGGAACGAGCGGGATAATGCCGCCGACGCTGAAGATGATAACGGGCATTTTGAAGACCCGCGCGAAAATCTGGCTCACGGCCCCCACGATGACCGTAGCGAAGAAGGTCGCCACCACGGGCTTCCAATCGGGACTTAGCAGCAGGTAGACCATCCAGCCCAGCATGCCCGCAAGGCCGCACGGCAGCAGCATGCGTCTTGGCGTGTTGAAGAGAATGCAGAAGGTGGCGGAAGCGATAAAGCTGGTCAGAAGCTGAACGATCATGATCATAAGCATATTCCTCTTTCCATGAAGCTTAAGCAACAAAGGACAGCACGAGGCCAATCCCGGTTCCGATGGCAAAAGCGGTCAGGAACGCTTCCGCTCCCTTGGACAGCCCCGATATGAGATGGCCGGCCATGAGATCGCGGACCGCGTTCGTAATGAGCAGTCCCGGCACGAGGGGCATAACGGAGCCGATGATAATTTTATCCGTCTCCGCGCCGATGCCGGCCTGAACGGCGAGATAAGACAGGAGGCCGATCAGGATCGAGGCGGTCAGCTCCGCGAAGAACCGGATCTGCGCCAGCCTCTGCAGATAGGCCGCTGCCGCGTAGCCGATGCCCGACACGAACATGGCGGGCAGAGCGTCACTGTACTGGCCATTGAACATGATGGTGAAGCAGCCGCCCGCAAGCGCGGCCGCAGCGACCCGAAGCCAGGCCGGGTAGGCATGCGCCGAGTCATCGACCGCCGCCAATTCTTCCCGCGCCTGCGCCGAGGTCAGCTCCCGCTGGCTGAGCCGGCGCGAGATGTCGTTGACCTGGGCGACCTTCTGCAGGTCGGTTGTGCGCTCAGCGATGCGGAACAGCTTCGGCTGCTCCGTCCGGCTCGTGGTGAACAGAATGACCGTCGGCGTCACATAGCTATGCGCTCCGGGAAAGCCGAGAGCTGCCGCCATGCGCGTCATCGTATCCTCCACGCGGTAGGTCTCCGCGCCGTTCTGGAGCATGATTTTGCCGGCGAACAGGCATAAATCTATAATTTCATAGATGTTGTTGTTTTGGGTGTTGTTCTCGGGACTGTCCAAGCCTTCTTAATCCTCCCCTTGGGTGTTATATATTGATTGTGCCCGGAGGAGACCAAAAGATCAAGTCGAACTTCGAAAATTCGGCTTTTTCCGTCATTTATAGTGTCCGCCGATTTTGCCTGCCCGGTCCCTGAGCTGCCCCGAATCGGTGAAGGAGGAAGCTCTGCCGATAATGGCGTCCCCGTATTTGCTCTTCAGGAGATCGGTTGCCCGCTCCAGCTCCCGGTATTTCGGCCTGGACTCGAACAGGGTAAGCTGGTATTCCTTCTCGCTAGACAGTCCCGACAGCGTAACGTTGACCCGGCGCACCGGCTGGCCGTCCCAGTGCAGCCGGAACAGCCGGATGGCGGCCTCATAGACAAGGTTCGTGGCGTTGCAGGGATCGGGCAGGGTGGTCTGTCTGGAGAAGCCGGTCGGCTCCTCGAAGCTTGCGCCCTGGCACCCGACGGACACGACGGAGCCGTTCATGCCGAGGCCGCGGCAGCGCCGGCAGACGAGCTCGCAGAGCTCCAGCAGCACCACCTTGATCTCGGCGAAGCTGAGGTAGTCGCGGGGCAGCGTCATCTGGTGGCCGACGCTCTTCGGCGGCGCCTCGTACGTGTCCGTGTGTACGGGGCTGTCGTCGATGCCGTTCGCAATCCGCCAGTAGAGCTCGGCGTCGATATCGCAACGCTTGCGGAATTTCTCGCGCATCTTCCATTTCAGCTCGGCCAGCGGCATTTCGGCCAGCTGGCCGATCGTGAAGATGCCCATGCTGTCGAAGTGGGCCGCCATGCGGCGCCCGACCATGAACAGGTCTCCGATGGGCCGGGGCCACAGCCGGGAGGGCAGCAGCTCCCGGGACAGGGTGAACAGCCCGTTGTCCGACTTCTTGGCCCACAAATCGCAGGCCATCTTGGCCGTCACCTTGGAGTAGCCGATGCCGACCCGGGCGTAGACGCCAGTCTCGGTGCGGATCTGCTCCTGTATGGCGGCGGCGATCTCCTCTGCGCTTCCGAAGAGCGCGAGGCTGCCGGTTATATCGACGAACTGCTCGTCGATCGAGTAGGGCTCCACCATGTCGCTGAAGGTGCGCAGAATGGCGGTGATCTGGGCGGAGACATCGATGTAGTGCTGCATCCGCGGCCGGACGACGACGAGGTCCGGACATTTGGCCAGCGCTTCGCCGAGCGCCTCCGCCGTAGTGACGCCGCGCTCCTTGGCCAGCGGGCATGCGGCCAGCACGATGCCGCTGCGGCGGGCAGGATCGCCGGCGACGACCAGCGGCAGGCCGATGTAGGCGGGCTGGGCGGCTTTTTCCACGGAGGCGTAGAAGCTCTGGCAGTCCGACAGCAGAATGATGCGTTCTTTCATGATGAGGTCAGCTCCTCTTGGAGTAGGTCTGATCCTATTATAATGCGAACATATGATCGTGTATATGTATATTCATTACCACTTTTCCGAATGCTTAAAAAGCCGCCGGAATTCCGGCGGCCTCAATGGCACAAGCTATGGATCATATGTGCAGAAATGCTGCGATCAGCCGAGCTCCACGACGACCTGATGAACGCCGCCGTCAAGCACCGGAGCGATAATGTTGCCTTCCACGGCAGCGCCGTCGAGCGTCAGGCTGGCCACGCCTTTGGAGACATGGTTCGGGTTCTTGATCTTGATGACGTACGTATCGCCGCGGAAGACGCGGGTGATTTCGAAGCCGTCCCACTCGGCCGGAATGCACGGATCGACCTTCAGGCCGTCAAAATCCGCTTGAATGCCGAGAATGGCCTGAGTGATGGCGACATAGTTCCAGGCGGCCGTTCCGGTCAGCCAGGAGTTCTTCGCTTCGCCGTGGCGCACGGCGTCCTTGCCGGCGATCATCTGCGAGTAGACGTAAGGCTCGGTGCGGTGAAGATCGCTGATGTCCTCCAGGTAAGCCGGAGCGATTTTGGAATAAATCTCGAACGCCCGGTCGCCGTGACCCAGCACGGTTTCGGCGATCATGATCCACGGATTGTTGTGGCAGAAAATGCCCGCGTTCTCCTTGTAGCCCGGCGGATAGGTGGAGATTTCGCCAAGATTCAGGTAGTACTTGGAGTATGGCGGCTGCTGAAGCACGATGCCGTATTTCGTGTCGAGACGTTCCTGCACAGAGGTCATCGACTTCTCGGCCTGGCCGCCCTCCACGCCGATTCCGGCCATAACGCAGATGCCCTGCGGCTCGATGAAGATCTGGCCTTCTTCGTTCTCTTTGCTGCCGATCTTCTCGCCATAGTGGTCATAGGCGCGCAGGAACCAGTCGCCGTCGAAGCCGTGGGTCAGCGTCGTCTGCCGCATGTCTTCGATCTTCGCTTCGGCATCCGTCGCCAGAGCCTCTTGGCCGCGCATCCGGCAGATCCGGGCATAGTCCGGTCCGACAAAGACGAAGAGGCCGGCGATGAATACGGATTCCGCCACGCGTCCCTCGATGTTCGCAGTCGTCTGGAACGATTCGCCCGGTTCCTTCGAGAAGCAGTTCAGGTTGAGGCAGTCGTTCCAGTCGGCGCGTCCGATGAGCGGCAGGCCGTGCGGTCCCAGGTTGTTCGTGACATGCTCGAAGGAGACCTTCAGATGCTGGAACAGGGTAGCCGTGTTGTCCGGATCGCTGTCGAACGATACCTGCTCATCGAGAATGCTGACATCGCCGGTTTCCTTGATGTACGCGGCGGTGCCCAGAATCAGCCAGAGCGGGTCGTCGTTAAAGCCGGTGCCGACCTCGTTGTTGCCCTTCTTCGTGAGCGGCTGGTACTGGTGATAAGCGCTGCCGTCCTCGAACTGGGTGGCGGCGATGTCGAGAATGCGTTCGCGCGCGCGTTCCGGAATCTGGTGCACGAAGCCGAGCAGATCCTGGTTGGAGTCGCGGAAGCCCATGCCGCGGCCGATGCCGGATTCGAAATAGGAGGCCGAGCGGGACATGTTGAAGGTGACCATGCACTGGTACGGGTTCCAGATGTTGACCATGCGGTTCAGCTTATCGTCGCCGCTCTGGATCTGGTACTTGGACAGCAGGCCGTCCCAATGGGCGGCAAGCGTTGCCAGAGCCGCGTCAACCTGCTCGTCGGTGGCGAATTGCTCGATCATGGCGAGAGCCGGTTTCTTGTTGATGACGTTCAACGATTCCCACTTGTCTTCTTCCTCGTTCTCGATGTAGCCAAGCACGAAGATCAGGCTCTGCTCTTCTCCCGGAGCGAGCGTCAGATTCAGGGCATGGGAGCCGATCGGCGACCAGCCGCTGGCGACGGAGTTCGAGGCTTCGCCGTTTGCGACAACCTGCGGCGCGTCCAGACCATTGTACATGCCGAGGAAGGACTCGCGATCCGTGTCGAACCCGTCGAGCGGGCGGTTGACAGAGTAGAAGGCGTAGTGGTTGCGGCGCTCGCGGTACTCGGTCTTGTGATAGATGACGGAATCCTTGACTTCAACTTCGCCGGTGCTGAGGTTGCGCTGGAAGTTGGTCATGTCGTCCTGGGCGTTCCAGAGACAGAATTCGGCGAAGGAGAACAGCTTAACCGATTTCTCCACAGATCCTGTATTCTTGACGACGAGACGGTGAACTTCCGCATTGTAGCCCATCGGGACGAAAGCCAGCTGGGTCACGGAAATACCGTTCCGCTCACCGGTAATGGAGGTGTAGCCGAGGCCGTGGCGGCATTCGTAGAAGTCGAGATCGCGCTTGACCGGCATCCAGCCCGGGGTCCAGAAATCGCCGTTGTCATACAGGTAATAGTAGCGTCCGCCCGTATCGAGCGGGATGTTGTTGTAGCGGTAGCGGGTCAGTCTTCTCAGGCGGGCGTCGCGATAGAAGGTGTAGCCGCCGGCGGTATTGGAAATCAGGCCGAAAAACTGCTCGTTGCCCAGATAGTTGATCCAGGGGTAAGGCGTTTTGGGCGTGTTGATTACGTATTCCTTGCGATTGTCGTCAAAGGTTCCGAATTTCATCAGAAGAATCCCCTTTCATATGTGAACGCGCGTTTATTTGGAGGTAAAAAAAATCCGAAAGTGCAGGGTGGTGGCGGTACACCCCCTGCGCCGGAAATCCGGCCACCTGATGTTCAGGGTGGCTGAATTTCCTTCCGGTAATGTGGTCATCAACGGATCAAGCGTATCGTTTAAGCCGGTTCGTGATCCTGCGTGCGGCCTCCGAAGGGGCGTGCGCAGGAATCCCGTTCGATCAGACGCGCCGGGAAGCTGACGGTACTGAAGGTTGGCTGCCGGGAATCGCACAGCTCCATCACCTTGTCTACCGCCGCCTTGGACATTTCGAAGATCGGCAGACGGACGGAGGTGAGCTTCGGGTGAATGCGGGCGGCGAGCTGGACGTCGTCGAAGCCGATGACGGACATTTGCTCGGGCACGGAAACGCCGCGCTCGGCAAGCGCTTCAATGGCTGAGATCGCCATATCATCGTTGCTGCTGAAGATTGCCGTCGGCAGCGGTTCGCCCGAATCCAGCAGCTTGACGACCTCGGCGTACGCCGTCTCCTTCAGGAATTCGCCCGGAAGGATAAACCGTTCGTTCACGGCCAGTCCATGCCTCTTCAGCGTGTCGGTGTAAGCCGTAAACCGCTCCCGTCCCGAGTAGGTGCTCATGCTGCCCTGAATAATGCCGATATCCCGGTGGCCGAGAGCGATCAAATACTCGATCGCTTCCGTGGTGCCCTCGTAATCCTTGGAGTTGACGATGGCCAGATGATTCTTATCGAGATGCTCCGCCATAATCTCCGAGATATCGTAATCGATCAGCACAAGCGGCGTCTCAAGCGAGACCATTTCCCTGACGATATCGATGTCCTTCTGCGTTCCGACGATAATCCCGCCGTCGATGCGCTTCTGGAGAAACGCCTGCTTGACCTTGAGAAAGTCGCCGGGCGCATACACGGTATGGATCAGCACATAGCATCCCCGCGAGTTGGAGATATCGACTACCGCGTCGATAAAGGGCGCGAAATAGCTGTTCTGATAAATCCGCGTCGCGTTCTCCTTCTCGTTCATGCTGATGGCGAACAGGCCGATGGTGTCGGTCTTCTTGCCGGCGAGCGCGCGGGCGAAGCTGTTCGGCTCGTACTGATGCTGCTCGATCACCTTCAAAACCTTGATCCGTGTCTCTTCCGGGACATTCGGATAGTTGTTGATGACGCGGGATACCGTGCTGCGTGAGACTCCCGCCAGCTTGGCAATATCTTCGCTGCGCATGACATCCCCCTTTCATAAACGCGCGTTTATGAGTTCATTGTAAGGGAAGAGCGAAGATATTTCAACGGGGTCTTTTCAAGTTTATTCAGGGGGTACCACGTATAGGCGCTTCGGCTGAATTGCTTAGGTGCTTGCCGCCGAGCGATGTCTTTTTTGAATGGCATGCACGCCCATAATAACCGCTACAAGCTCATACGAATCCAGCAGCTTGCTTGAATTCTCGAGCAGATAGGCGCCCGGCGAGAGCCAGCCGTTCAGCTGTGTGAAGGAAGCGGCGATTCGGGTTTCGTCCGCGATTTCATACTCTTTGGAGAAGGCTGGAGAATCAATCTCGTAAACCCCGCGTCCTTCGGTTTCGTAGGTGAATTTCTTGCCGGACCAGGAGAAACGGCTTCTAAGCACCCCGGCCAGTTCTCCTTCCGCAGATGACACCTCCCATTTGTTCGAGAAGAAGCGGAAGCTTCCCTGAAAAAGCTGCCGTCCCTGCGGGCCGTACACTTCGATGGATGAACCCAATGCGCTTTTCAAATCGAGAGATCCCATATTCTCATTCTGCTCATTCAGGATTTCCGTAATTCCGGCGCTAAAAAAATTATCGCGAAAAACCAAATTCATCATGACCGCCTCCTACGATGTGATACGGTGAGACGAGGTGCGGGGTTACATGCGGATTCCAATAATTGGCGGATAAAAAGAGACGCGGGACCGTATTTGGCGTTAAGTGGAAAAATGCGCAAACTGAGCGCCTGAATATAGTCTTCCACATCCCGGTAAATGTCAGGCTTCTTCAGGATAGAGAGTGCTTTTTTACTCTTGATTTACGAACAAATGTTTGCCATAATGGAGATGTCAGAAAGCAAACATTTGTTCGGAGGTGCACTGCATGCCGAGAAAATATATAGGCCATACCGTGGAAATCGTATACCTGGACAGTCAAGGGAAACTATCCCAAAGGGTCATCACGGTCAATGACATCCGGGGAGGCCTCGTCCGGGCCTCATGCCTGGCTTCGGGCAGCCCGCGATCCTTTCGTCTGGACCGGATTTTGGCCTGGCGGCCGGTGAATGGCGCGAAAGCCTCGTAGGCCAGAAGTCCATGCGAGTTGGAAAGTCGTACAAATATAAACCCCTGTCAGTTTAACCGGCTGGTTGCGCTCTCCGATTTCCTTTAACATTCCGATTGCTTACAATAGATAGCAGCGGGAGACAGGAGAAGGAGGAGCGCATATGGACATTCGGGTTCTGGAAGGCGCGCTGCGGGCTGAGGCGGCTTCTGCAGCCGGGTCCGTTATGGTATCCCGGGGGCGAACGCATGAACTGGAGCGTCTGCCGGGCTATTATGCGGCCGACATGAATGGAAATATGGTGGGAGAAGTCTTTTACCATATCGAGAACAGGGAATGCGAAATCGTATCGCTGGAGAGCCGGCGGGAGAACAGGGGAGCAGGTACGGAGCTGCTCGGCGCCGTAGTAAGGCGGGCAAGGGATGAGGGCTGCACCCGGGTCTGGCTGATTACCTCGAATGACAATACGAGGGCGATCCGGTTCTATCAGAAGAGAGGCCTTGATCTGAAGGCGGTTCACCGGGACGCCATAACGGAAGCACGGAAGCTGAAGCTGTCCATTCCCCTAATCGGTCTGGACGGTATCCCCATTCGCCATGAGCTTGAATTTGAACTAATACTTATGAAGGGAGTCTTGCCAATACAGGCAGGGTTAGCCGGGATGCCGGGCGTATAGGTTCAGGAGTTATAGGTTCATTCAGGCGAACAGATTCAGAGGAAGCCGATTAGAAGCCGATGAGAGGAGTGGAGAAAGAATGCGAACGGAAATGAGCAGGGCGGATTTCGATGCTGTCCGGGATCATAATTTGGGACAGGTCTGTGTGGAGCCGGTCTTCCGTCAGATCCGCGGAAAGAGCATGGCGGTGAAGGGGGAGGCTCTTGCACAACTGAATGAGGGACAGCAGGCGGTATGTATGTTCGAGATTCTGTACCGTCATGCTGTGAACTCCCCGGAGGAACATTACGGATGGATATCCTACCTGCTGAGCCAGCCCAGCATGTGGCAGGAGGTGCTGCGGGGACTGGAGTTCTTCCAGGATACCGCTCTGATTCCGGTGCTGGAGAGAGGCGAGGCCTACCTTCGGGAACGGAATTTACGGCTTGGACGTTCATGGGAGGACAATAAGCTGACCGAACTTGAGCGCGACGGCGAATTGAAGAGCGCGGTAGAAGTGTTGCATCGCGACTTTCAGGTCGCTGCCTTGCAATTAAATGGAGACTATCGCGGCGTATATCAGGAGAAACCCGGAGGAATTTGTTCACTTCGTGGACTAAGTTACCCCATGAAACCAAAGGCCTGGTTTTCTGCGAATTGTGACATTTCTCTTAGGATAAAAATCCTAGAAAATGCATAATAAACAAAGAATATTGGAAAAGGGGGGATGATGTTGGGGACTGGAATCAATGTGAATGTTAATATGCCAGGACAGAATGGAGCTTCCTATTTCGACGGAGGACTGCTGGAGTATATCGGCTGGGCTCTTGTCGGATGGCTGGTAACGGTCTGCACGCTCGGAATCTGTTATCCTTGGGCGGTTGTTGTGCTGTACCGCTGGAAAGTCGAGCACACCGTAATTAATGGACAGCGGCTCCGCTTTGACGGAACGGCCATGCAGCTGTTTGGCAACTGGATCAAATGGTGGTTGCTGTGCATCGTCACCCTGGGCATTTACTCGTTCTGGCTCTCGATCAAGCTGGAGCAGTGGAGAGTCAAGCATACATACTTCTAATCGCCGGTAACGTTAAAACCCCTTCTTCGCAGATGTGCGAAGAAGGGGTTTTCCACATACATTTTGCATAAAAATCCACAGAACGATTTCAAACCAATAACAGTTGGATCAAAGTGAGTTTACTTCGCCGTCCACATCTTTTCCATTTCTTCAAGCGATCTTCCCTTCGTCTCGGGAACGGCCCGCCATATGAACAGAAACGAGAACAGAGAGGCGATTCCGAAAATCCAGAAGGTATGGGCTGGACCGGCTGAACCCAGCAATGGCGGGAACAACTGGGATACCAGATAATCGCCCGCCCAGAGGGCCATTGAGGCGATTGCGACTGCTTTGCCCCGGATGCGGTTCGGAAAAATCTCCGACAGCATAACCCATACGACCGGTCCGAGCGATATAGCGAAAGAAGCGACATAAACGAGAATCACGATCAGCACGAGCGGACCCGAAGTCAAGTCCATTTGAAAAGCGATTCCGATTACAGCCAGGCAGAGGGTCATCAAGGAAGTACCGGTCAGAAGCAGCGCTTTCCGGCCAACCTTGTCAATGAGCCATACCGATAAAATGGTGAACAGCACATTGATGAGTCCGATCCAGATGGTCTGTGTCAGAGAGGCGTCCGTACCGAGTCCCATTCCTTTGAATATTTCTGGGGCATAATACAGAATGGCGTTGATACCGGTAATATGCTGCATAACGGCGAGTGCGACACCGATGAAGAGAGCTTTTCGAATGCCGGGTTTGAACAATTGCTTGAACGAATCGCTCTCGCTCTTGAAAGACTCCTTGATATCGAGAACTTCCTGCTTGGCAGCTTCTTCTCCATGAATCTTAATCAAAATTGGCAGCGCTTCATACGGCCGGTTCTGCTTGATGAGCCATCTCGGGCTTTCGGGAATAAACAGCATAAGAATCATGAACAGCAGTCCCGGAACGGCCCCGATTCCGAACATCCAGCGCCACGCGGTGGATACATCCCAAGCGTCGTCCCCCATGCTGACGATCCATAAGTTCAAGAAGTACACCAGGAAAATGCCGGTGACAATAGCCAACTGGTTCAGGGCAACCAGGCGTCCCCGATATTTAGCCGGCGCGATCTCCGCATTATAGACGGGGCAGATGGTAGAGGTAATGCCGATGCCAATACCGCCAATCATGCGGGCGATAATGTACCCGGTAAAGGTGTCCTGTAGCGCAGAGCCGATTGAACCGACAATGAAGAGGAAGGCGGCAACGAGCAGCACCTTTTTTCTGCCAAACCTTTCACTCATATAACCGGAGAGCGCAGCGCCCGTGACGCTTCCTACAATTAAACTGGATACCGCCCATCCCACCTGAAATTCGCTCAGGGCAAAACGCTGCTGCAGCAAACCGACCGCCCCCGAGACGACCGCAATATCAAAGCCGAAGAGAATGCCTCCAAGCGCCGCAACGATGGATACCAGCGTCACAAAAAGCATATTGGGCTTTTCATTTTGAAGCGCTTTCGACTGAGGCGTTTCTTTATTGATAACAATAGCCATATTGATCAGACTCCCTTCCGTGTACCTGTCTCTCGAACCTTGCAAGTTGTTCTTGAGATGAAGTATAGCACGGGTTTTGCACGCGGAAGCCGGCTATCGTCTTCACTAAATGGAGGATTGTAAGCACTATCTTAACCTCAGGGAATGAAGCAAAAGGAACGGGGGAACGGCTAGCATTTTCTTGTCATGAGGACACATAAAAGTCCATGCCGGATGATCTTGACATGGNCGTCGGAATCAGGTAACTCTAGAGTAAGATTACCTGAGAAGGACGTGACCCGAATAACAACGTCTGATAATGAAATGGAAGCTGTAGAGCAGGCAATGAAACAGACATCGGGTAAACGGATGTACGAGCGCTATCTTACGATGATCAAGGCCTAAATATCTGAAACCCTTCATCGAATTTCCAAAACAGTAGGCGGGTAATGGAGGAATACCGGTGTGGTGGGTTGAATCAATTGGCTATGGGTCACTCTCCGGGAAAACTACCCAAACTTTTGAAACACCAAGCACAGCAGCTCATGGAGCTTCTTATCCATAAGCACTGTGGACGTTAGATTTGAAGCGAAATATACCTGGAACCTGCGATTCGCTATATTGAGCGTGAATTTGCCCATACCTCAGCGAAGTAAATTTCCCTTGTTGGATCGAATCGAAGCGTGACTAGTTAGACTTATTTGTACTCCACTGAAATTCTTGGATGGTCTTCATACCTCTTGAAATAATTTCGTATAAAAATTTCATCCTCAACAATTACTTTAATTTTATTGTGCTTTGCAGTTCTAGATAATAGTTCTCGGATTAATTCCGTTCTTCTACTCATATTCATGCGAAATTGCTCTGAAAGCCCTCTGTCAACTAGATCTATAATAAGTGTGTCACAATCNGACTAGTACCTTGACCGTATCAAATTTGAGGATATAAATGCTTTAATTTACCTCTAGCCTGCTCGGTAGTAAATTGCCAGACCACGGATTTCTGAGCCCAATTGCGTTCGCTTTCCCAAGCCGACACCTCGCCCTGCAATTCATCAATGGAGGCGATTCGGCGGTTCAGGCATTGAATCGTCAGTGCACTGAGTTCAATCTCAGCGATATTCAGCCAACTGCCATGCTTCGGAGTGTAATGGATTTCCAATCGTTTCGCCAAGGCTAAGGCGTGTTCAGGCGCAAAGGTTTCATACAAGGACGATATCGTGTGAGTATTCAAGTTGTCCATCACCAGTCGAACCCGTTTCGCCTCAGGATAATGGACTTCCAGTAATTCCTGGATCTGCAGAGCCCAGTCGGTTTTGGTGCGTCTTTCCGAAGCCTGCACGTGACGCCACCCGGCTAACGGCTCCGTGAATAGAAAGAGGCTGCAACTTCCCTTACGAACATACTCATAATCTTCTCGCTGAACTTGTCCGGGTTTCATCGTCTGTGGAGGCCGCGAATGATCCAGCAATTGCACGGGCTGCTCATCCATGCAAATCAGCGGAATTTCCGTGTCGTACGCAAGGGCATAGGTTTCCAGAATATCCTCCATACGAGCCACAAATTCGCTGCTGGATTTAGCGGGGATACACCACTGTTTTTTTAAGTGAGGCTTAAGCCTTGTTTTTTTAAAGTCGTCCGAATGGTTTCTCGTCCTACGGATTCCAAAATATTCAGTTCGATCACCCGACGGGTCAACAGACGAATTGTCCAGCGAGCATACCCCTTTGGAGGCTCGGAACAGGCCAGCGCGATAATCCGGGCTTCCACCTCGCCGGTGATCGGCGAGGGACGTGCCGGTTCGGCGCGCCGACGATAATGCAGCGTCTCGTCCAGCCCACGGGTGCAATAGTCTTTTACTGTGTAATAAACGGTCACATCGCTGACCCCTGAGCGCTGGGCAATTTCAGCCTGCTTGGGGATGGCCCCTTGATTTTCGTCCGAAAGTAGGAGGACTAGACAGCGGCGGCGAATGCCAGGGGATGTAGAATCAGCATGAAGAAGTTTTTCAATCCATTCGCGTTCCTTCGGTTCGAGTCGAACCTCGTATTTTTTGTTCATCAGGGCGCCCTCCCATATTTTTCTTATAGGATGAGCTTAAAACTAGAATCAAAAACGGTCAAGGTACTAGTGCATGCTATTGGTTTTGAACCTTGAACTCGGTGGGCGAAACACCGGTGATCTTTTTGAAGACCCGGCTGAAATAATTGGGGTCCTTGTAGCCCGCTTCGAAGCTGACCTCCTTCAGGGTCAACCGGCCTTCTCCTATCAGCGTGATTGCTCTGCCGATTCTCAGGCGGGTTACGAAATCAATGAATGTTTCCCCGTATTCCTGTTTGAATATTTTGCTGAAATAATGAGGATTCAGATGGACATAATCGGCGACCTCCTCCAGAGAAAGATCCTCCGTGAAGCGTTCCTCGATATACTTTTTGGCCCTGCCCAGCACAGTCATCGTCTGTTCCTCGCGCTGCTCGCGAATCCGGTTAAGAGCCGAAATGACGTAAGGCTGCTCCGGGCCCGTCTTTGACTTTTCGATGTCATGCTGTGTTTGCTTCAACTCGTCAAAGAGGCAGTATGCGCTGCCCGGTTCCGGCAGGGTGGAGGCAAATACCGCTTCGAAGTACGATTCGCGAAATCCGTCTTCTCCCTTCCTCAGAGAACCAATGCCAACGAAAGCCTCAATTCCCGTCTGCTGCTGCGCAAGCTCTGAGAGCTGGCGGGCAAGCTCCATGATCTCTTCCCGCCAGTCGTTCTCGCGGGTGGAGAGAGGTTTTCTTGCAAAAATGGCGAGATGATGGTCGATCAAGGAACTTACAATCGTGGCGGGATTATGGATTTTGACAAAGCTGCGGTAATGATCATAAATCCGCTTCTTCTCCTCCGGGGAGAGGTGTCCGTCAAAAGCGACCACGATCGCGTTCCCCTGATCGAGAGGGAAATCCAGCCATTCCGATAACTGGGAAGCAGTAGAGTCCGCCGTCTGGTCAACCATCAGGATCAGTGCCAGCTCATTTTCAACAAGAGGCAGCAGCTGGGATACTTTATGTCGGAGCTCCAGTTCCTCTGTGCGCAGCTGCTTCTCTCGCTCGATCTCCGAGATCAACCTTTTCAGCGTTCCGACAATTTGATCGCGCTTCGCAGGCTTCAGAATATATTCCTTCACTCCCAGAGACAGCGCCTCTTGGGCGTAGGCGAAATAATCATAGGCGGTCACAAGCACGAACCGGGTGTCCGGCAGCCGTTCCTTCAGCTCACGAAGCGCTTCAAGCCCGCCAATTCCGGGCATATTGATGTCCAGAAACACAATATGAGGACGATGCTCTTCCGCACATTCGATCGCCGTGCGTCCATTGCCGGCATGGATGAAGCGGAATACGCCCGGCATGGACCGCTCCACGGTCAATTCCAGGCCCTCTCTTTCCAGCGGCTCGTCATCCGCGATCAGAAGTCTGTACATGTATTTGTTCATCTCCTTCTTTGGCAGGAATTCGAATAGTTATGGTTGTTCCTTGGCCAAGCCCACTGCGGATTTGGACCAGGTTTTCCTCCCCGTAGAACAGTTGAAGCCGCTTCAACACATTGCGTGTGCCAAGCCCGGTGGATTTGCCGCTATCACCGCCCGCTTCGAGCCGCAAGATGGCCTGCAGGGTCTCCTCCGGTATTCCGGTCCCGTTGTCCGAAATCTCGATCAGCACCCCAGGCTCTGCTCTCAACACCTTCAGGCTGATAACGGCATCGCTCTCCATATTGGCGAATCCATGAAGGTAAGCGTTCTCGACAAGAGGCTGAAGCGTAAGCGCCGGAATTTCCACCTGAAGCACAGCTGGGTCAGCATCAAGTTCAAACCGGATGCGGTCCCGAAAACGCGCCTGCTGAATGGCGGCATATTCCTTGATATGGGTGATTTCTTCCTGCAGTGTGACCGGAGTATCCAACCTCTGCAAGCTGTATCTCAGCAGATTCGACATCGAGACAATCAAATCGCTCGTCTTATCGGCCCCTTCCAGCAGGGCCAGTCTTGAGAGCACATTCAGCGTATTGAATAAAAAATGAGGGTTAATCTGGCTCTGAAGAGCCTGAAGCTCCAGTTCTTTCACAAGACGCTGCATTTCCAGACTCTTTTTGTCACGCTCAATGAGTTCGCTGAGGTCTGCCGACATTTGGTAAATCGCACCCGACAGGATGCCAAGCTCATCGTCTCTTCTTGGCTGGGGTCTGATGTCCAGATTACCGGTCGCGATTTGCTTGGCCAGACGTACCAGTCTGCCGACAGGTCCCGTAATACTGCGGGAAGCCCAGACTGCGAACAGCACGCCCATAAGCGCGTTCATTCCGAACAACGCCGCGCCCAGCCGGCTCATCCGTTCGTTCTCCTCCCGGATATTATTGATGATCGGACGGTAAAAAGCCAGCTCTGCATCGATCAGCCTTTGTCCTTCTTCACGGATATAGCCGGCTGTCTTCTCAGCTTCCGCATAATGATCAAAAGCGATCTGAGGTTGTTCGGTGGCGGAGGCCTGAATGGCAGCTTGCTTCTGTTCAAGAAAGGTCGTTGTCAGATTAACGTAATCCTCCAGGGTGAAGGAAGCCTTCGCCTGATTGCCTTCCTGACGGATTTCGCTTCTCAGCCGCTCCAATTGTCCGCCCGCCGAATTCAGCTCGGCCTGGTCTGTTCTCGGATCGAGCAGGAAGGCGTAGAGAAGATTTAGATTCGTATCTGCAGATTCCGTATTCTGCTCAATCAGAACAATCCGTCCCAGCATTTCATCATAACTCCGCTGCACGACCTTTCCACTCTGGAACACGAAGAAAGCAACGGTATTGGCAAACACGACGAGAAGGGGGATGAAGATCAGCAGTTTGGCTCGTATCGTCATGGAGTTTCGCCTCCGTCATTCTGGCCCGTTGACCCCTTGTCCATTACATAAGTGCGGGTATAGGTCACGCTAGTGGGTGTGCTTCCGCTGAAAAAATCATGAAGCCGCTCAATGGCCTGCGCTCCCATTTCCACGGGCTGCTGCACGATGGCCGATTCAATCTTCGATTGGCGAATCGCAGTCACCGTCTCCGACATATCGTCAAAAGCGAAAATATGCAATCCGCTTACGCCAACCCGCTGAGCTGCCTCCAGGATACCCGGACCGTCAAGGGCGCTGAACCCGACCATGTACCGGATATTCGGACTTTGGATGAGCATTTGCCGAGCCTGCTGCACGGCCTGAAGCCGCGAAATGTTGGAGGAGCGGATTTCCACGATATGCAGACCGGGATACTGCCCGATGACGGATCGGAATCCGGCCAGTCTAAGCCGCTGATTCTCGACCTGCTCACTGCTAATCAGCACTCCGATTTCGCCCCGTTCTCCGGCGGCATGTGCCACAAGCTCGCCCATTTGCCGGCCGGCGCCCTCGTTGTCCGTACCGACATAGGCCAGGCGTTTGGAGCCGGGCTCGTCTGTGTCGACCGTGACAACGGGAATGCCGAGACCCGCAGCCTTATCAATCAACGCGCGATACTCCGGGTCGTTAATGCCCTGAACCACGATGGCATCGGCCTTGGCCGAGATCGCCTTATCCAGCAGCTTGATCTGCTCGGATGGATTGATGCGGTCCGGTCCGATATAGTCAAGACGCAAGCCGTATTTGGCAGCAGCTTCGTGCGCGCCTTGTTCGATAGCCTGCCAGAAATAGTTGCCGCGTTCCTGCGAGATGAGTACGATCTTTTTACCGGGACTACCGTCTATCGGCTCAACCGCCTCAAGCGGCCTGACCAGCTGATGAATATGGAGAAAGGAGAGCGTGAACCGGACAAGCAGCCAGCCGAATAATAAAAAGAGGGGGATGACGGCGAACAGCCATTTACGGTTTGACATGCCTTGGCTCCTTTAACCGGACTTGAAATAAACAGATTTGGTATTACCCATTATACACGAAGATATCCGGTAGAACCGAACGGAGAGAAGTACTTGAAATTGCATAGCTGTAACGATGTAATTCTATGGCGGTCTGAACGAAGCCGAACAAGAGCAACCGTAACGTTTGTTGAAAAGAGTACTGGATCGATTGAGATTTATGATCAAATCGGTATGACCGCGGGATTAGAAATGACGTCCGACACCGGGATTTTCGACTTCGTGGGAATCGAGTCCGTAGGACATTTGCTGTTCGGCGGCAAGAAAAGGCGTATGCAGATATCCTGAAGCAGATTGAAGAGAACGTGCAGTCCTTCTTCCCGAAAAAAGTATGACCCCATAACATGCCAAAGGCCGCCGGGAAGGCAGCCTTTGTATATCCGTCCGGTATAGCGAGCCGGAAAAGACGCTTGCGATACGCAGGCGGAGAGTTTCGGCTACAAAGCCGGCGTCCGATCGGGCGTCAGCTTTTGCATAAAATAGGCGAATCGACCGGAACTAACAAGGCATGAACCAGACGATCTCGCTGATGCGGACGAAGAATCGTCTGCCATTTGTATCCAGTACAACATGGTCTGGTTTGACCTCGACAATACAACCGCTAATCCTGCCGCGGGTGGTTTCCAGAACAACCGGTTTGCCGACCAAACATTTTAAGGCTTCCACAACACAAGGGTCAACAGGATAGACGACAATAGGGTGGGTCATATGAGACATGGGTTGCATTGAACTATTCATCGTACAGCTACCTCCCTAACGAGTATAGGGCATTCTATGCAGATGCCTAATGAATGGGCTGGGCGGCAGCCTGGTTGGCGCGTAAAGGAACAAAAAGTTATGCTTTTGCAGCTGGTCGATGTAGGAGGCAAAAGGTGAGACTTCCATAACGCTCTTTATTGACCATTGATTGATCAAATTCAATTATAGATTATACTGAATATTAGCAACATGATTATGGGAGGGGACATATGAGCGAAATAGCAAATACTCCGGAGCCGCCTTATTACGCCGTCATTTTTACGTCGGAGCGTAGCGCCGGGGATGATGGATATGCCGAAATGGCAGATGAAATGGTTAAGCTTGCAGCGGCCCATCCCGGGTTTCTAGGTGTGGAAAGCGCCAGGGAAGGCGTGGGGATTACAGTATCCTACTGGGAATCGCTCGAAGCGATACATAATTGGAAGCAGAACGAACGGCATATGATTGCTCAGCAAAAAGGCATGTCCGACTGGTATCTCCGATATAAGACGAGGGTATGCAAGGTTGAGCGGGATTATGGGTTTGGGCAGGGTTAGGTGATGGGGGTTCGCACCCATTTCGCTTCAATGCGAAAGTGGAATAGGACTCGAAAAAGGCTAGTTTGTGTCAGCTATCCAGCCTGTTCGTCGTCGTGATATAATTGCGGAAGCAATAGAAGGCTTGCAAGGGTGGCTGGCTAAATCTCCCGGAAGGGAGGTGATGCCTGTGGAGGTATACCAAGCATTGACGCTAATGATCTCATTTGCGACTCTGGTGGTGCTGATTCTTTCCTTCCACAAAAAGAAATAGGCCGCCCTCTGTCCAAGATCGCGACCTATTCTTGTGGGTAGTACCTGATTAAAGCCGCCGCCCTTAAAAGCGGATATTGCTCGGAGAGTCGTGTTCCCGCACGGCTCTCTTTGCATTGTACGTATTTTCTGTCCTTACTATACCATAGTTGAATTTATAAAGTAAAAATAATTAATTCGACTTCGAGGCTGCCGAACCTGGATTAGTTCCATATCCTTACCTGTCGTGCACAAAAGCTATAA
>NZ_JAHCMB010000051.1:159794-175114 GCF_019904155.1 Paenibacillus sinensis | reverse complement strand
ATGACATTTCCATCCAGTTATGGAACATACAACGCTATTTACCCACCCTTTTTAGTCTTGGCATTGATCCTGATCATAAGCATTTATGTAGTACCACTGCTTAAGAAATGGAGGTTTTAAAATAAAGTGTGGATAAAAGGCCGCTATGCTTATTCAGGCTATGGATTATTATGTCTACTGGGCATCTTCAGTCCTTATCTTAATCCTTGGGGGAAATCGGTTACGGTATGGGATACTTTATATCTTCGTTTTTACGGAGTGTCACTGGAAGGCGGGTTTACTTTACTGTCTTTTCTGTATTATGTTGTTGTATTTATGGGCTTTGTGTATCTGTTTCAGGTGTACGTTTCAGAATACTTATCTGGCCGTTTCTATTATGTTGCCATAAGGCACCGTTCATTGCTCCATTGGTTTGCCTCTCTAGGAATCAGAATTGCACTGAGGGCTGCCGCGTTTCTTCTTATCCTATTTGTCCTGACCGTAACCATAAGTCTGATTTCTGGTCAAACCCTTGAACCGAAAGTTACGGTACAGCCTGGTATTGATTTCAAACAAATATTATTTCAGTTTCTGCTCAATGGATGGCTTCAAATTATGAATGGGACCATGATTGTATTTATCACTGCTTGGTTGTTCAAGGATGTTTCCTATAGCCTCATAGCGCAAGGAGCCCTTGTGCTTGCGATTCTACCGATGATTAATGTTGGCTGCTGGCTGCCGGCTGGCCTCAACAGTATGGGGTATATCAGTGGACAGTGGGAGGACCAACTGAGGATTACCGGATTGCTTGCTGTGTATCTTCTTATCGAATTTAGCGTAGTTGTATATATCTTTGGAAGGAAGAACATTTCTTCATGATTAAGGGGAGGGGACGATGAGATGAAACTGATTGAATTAGTCAATGTTAGCAAGTCTTTCAAAGGGAAGGCATTGCTGAATCAGATAAACGCTTCTTTTGAACAAGGGAAAATATATGGCATCACAGGTCCGAACGGCTCGGGTAAATCTGTTTTGTTCAAATTGATTTGCGGATTTATCAAGCCAGACGGGGGGGAGATTCATATTCATCCCAAATATCGTAACAAGCATGCTGATTTTCCAAGTGACTTTGGGATTATTATCGACCGCCCAGGTTATTTAGGTGGACAGACAGGCTATGAAAATTTGAAGAAGTGGGCAGAGATACAGCACAAGATAGGTGATCAGGAGATTCAGAATACCATGCGTCTTGTTGGATTAGAGCCTGCTGCTCGGCAAAAGATGAGAAGCTATTCACTCGGAATGAAACAAAAAATAGCACTTGCTCAAGCTATTATGGAGAATCAGGAAGTATTGATTCTTGATGAGCCGTTTAATGCACTGGATATTGAGAGTGTTCAAAAAATTCGCGAATTGCTTTTGAACTACAAACAAGCCGGAAAGACCATTATTCTAACAAGTCATAATCAGGAAGACATTGATATTTTGTGTGATCAGGTTTTTCAGATTCGTGATCAAAGGTTAGAAATCATAGATTCAAAGTTAAAGGTAGAATAATGAACAGCATTTCTTATCCCCGTAACAGTAAATTACTCATTTAGGCTATGGATGATAGAAGATAGGCAGACGCCCTTGGAGTACAGTCCTTTGGAAACGATTTAGAACTGATTTCGCAGCCGCTGGGCGAAGGACTGAAAGTGTTGGAATCAAACGGGCGACTAACCGTTCAGGGCTGGGGATGGTTGTTCTGGCAGGGTGGAGGAAAAGTATCCAATACTAAATGCTATTTAAAAAGGAATGTCTCCAAAGTGATAACCATTTAAACTGGTCCCCTTGTCAAGGACACTTGAAAAAAGAGAGTTAAGCGACCGACAGAAGATGATTCCTGTATTGTACAGGGGTCATCTTTTTTCGTCCCCATTGATATCTGTGATGGTTGTAGTCGTGTATGTAGCGGTCGATTTCAAACTGAAGTTCTTCCAAAGTGGAGCAGTTACGACTAACGATGTGATCTTTCATGTGGCCGAAGAAAGACTCTTGCGGGGCGTTGTCCCAACAGTTTCCACGCCTGGACATAGACTGGCCCAGTTTCTTCTTCTTCAGCAGTTCCTGATACTGGGGGCTCGTGTAGTGACCGCCTTGATCGGAATGGATAAAGGCATCCTTATGTAACTTCAAGCGTCGTTGCTTCATGAGATTCTCAATCGTATCCGTTGCTAAGGGCATGGAAAGGCTCTTGGAGAGGTTGTACGCGAGTAACTCTCCGGTGGAACCATCCAGAATGGTGGATAGGTACGCCATCTCCGACCGGCCATACGGAAGGTAAGTGATGTCGGTGAGCAGCACAAGACCCGGAATTCCCTTCTTGAAATCGCGTTGGAGCTTATTGGGGACGACTCGATGTTCTTGAGTCGCATTGGCCATTTGCCGGTAAGGATTGGGTTTTCGGTGAGGACAAACGAGGTTTAGATTCCGCATGTGGCGGCGAATCCGTTTCCGGTTGTAGATGATGTCGAAGTCATGTTCCAGGACCATTTTGATTGAGCGAGCGCCCTTTTTAAAGCCTCTTCTACAGAACGCCTTCTTGACTAACTCGCCCACCTCTGCGTCCAATCGGGCTCGCTTTATGCGGGAATCTGCGGCCTTAAGATAGCTGTAGTACCCCGAGCGTGAGACGTTAAGCAGCTCGCATAGATAATGCGTCATTCGCTTGAATCCTTGCTCTACGGCGTCATGAATAAGTTCAAACAGCTTATTCTTGCTTAGGTTTCTTCCCTTGGCTACCAGCCACCTTTCTTTCGTGTCGGCTTTTTTTAACAGTTCAAGTTGAGATTCCAGAAGTTTAATTCGTGCATCCTGCTTCGCGATGATCTCTTCTGGTGTCCTTTCTCGACTAAGCGAACGTCCTGAGGATTCTTTACGGGAATCCGCCAGACCAATGATTCCGCCCCGTTCATAAGCTTTTTTCCAACGGTCCGCACTCTGTTCGACACGCTTCATTCCTAGAATTTCTACATCGAACCCTTGGTCTATGAAAATCTCTCTTGGCGTCTTGCCCTCCATATATTGATCTATGAATAACCGTTTGAACTCATCTGAGTAAGTAACGGCTTTGTCGCTTATTTTCGTGATGTACTTGTTCTTTGAGAGTTGATCTTGTTCTGCCTTGGAAAAAAGTTTTTTACTCATAGTGCCCTCCCTTGATGCTAATACCAGTATACAAAATGGCCCCCACAGCCTAAACACTTTTTTTCAAGTGTCCAGTCTATGGGGACCAGTTTAATTTGGGATACCTCTTTTTTTGAGCAAGATAGGTGTGAGCACCTATTGTGAATGCTCTATCTTATTCTTATAACTCGTTAGAAACACTGTGCTTTTTAAAGGTTTTTTACTGCATTTTGTTGGTGAATATACTTTCAGAGTGCTAGGCCTCTGCTATGTGCCTGTGTATTAATTCGCGCCATTGAATAGAATCATCTCTTGTACGTCGTTTAAGGTGCAGAAAATCCAAGAGAAGCTTGTCATCCACGAAGTGCCGGATATGATAGAGCACGGGTTTAGTAAAATACAGAGGTGGCTTCCACTATTCAAAAAGATTGTTCCAATGACCTTGGTGTGTTAACGTTTTTCTCTCCTGCATGATTCGCGGAGCACAATTGTTCTCCTTTCCACATAAATGGTAAGCGGCACTTTTACGCGCTCGGACAGCATGAGCAAGTCGGGTATATGAACAAGTAAGAAACCAAGGATTACATTGGTATGGGGGGATTAAGTTGTCTTCTTCCATCAACTTTTTCTCAGGAAACGGCAACGTAAGTGAAGTCATACTAGACTCGTGAAGCAGCCTTACTCCCTACGATGTAGAGTTCAGCTTTTTTGCAAATGCCGTCAACTGTACTCTGTAGTTCTTTTCCAGTCCTCTCCCTGACTCTGGAGTTGACCGACTGTAGACTTTAGAACGTGTCTGAAAACTAAAGAATAATGTGGTAAGATTTGAGGAAAACGAATGGAGCATCAAGCATGATTCAAAGACGGTACGAAATAAGCGATGAACAGTGGGAACAAATTAAGGGCATGTTTCCATCCTGCAAAACAGGACGTCCGTCAAATTAAGTGATCGAACCATGTTTAATGCTATTCTGTGGATCGCTCGAAGTGGTGCAGCCTGGCGTGATCTACCGGAAGAACGTTACGGTTCATGGAAAACGACTTACAGTCGTTTCTGCAAATGGAGAGGTACAGGATTACTTGTCGCCATCTTCCAAGCGCTTCACGTAGAATCTGATTTTGATAACTTGAGCATCGATTCTACATCGTTTAAAGCCCATCAACACAGTGCCGATGTTAAAAAAACGCAGAAGGCCACGAAGTAAATCAGCATATTGGCATCAGTCGTGGTGGAAATACAACCAAACCTCATACCGTCGTCGATGGATTAGGAAATCCCCTCGCTTTTCTTCTGACAGGTGGTCAAGTCTATGATTCCGTACCAGCGATCGATTTACTTAAAGGATTTGATATTGCAGGAAGTCATATTCTTGGCGACAAAGTCTATGGCTCAGAGGCGATTCGAAATTGGATTACGGCTAAGCAAGCATCCTAGACCATTCCATCTAAGGCGAATAATCAACATCCATGAAAAGTCGATTGGTATCGGTACAAAGAAAGTCACTTGGTTGAGTGCTTTTTCAATAAAATCAAGCATTTTCGCCGCGTGGCAACTCGTTATGACAAACTGGCAAAATCATTCTTGTCGTTTGTATACATAGCTGCCATTTTCAAATTGACTCATTGATGAGTTTTCAGACACAACCTAGATAATTCCAGAAGTTTCAGCATGCTCATCCATAGGTACAACTCCATCATAGAGAGTCCGCGTACGGAGCGGACTCTTTGCCTATGCCATCCTGCAAGAACGTGCAACCGCTACAGCAGCATAATCCAGTTACTTTAGTTACTTAATAGTTTCTTTAATTTCTTAAGCTTCCACGAACAATGCCTTTGCCCCTATGATTGTTGTGAAATAATGCACAAGGGGGCAGGTCTCATCATGAAAAAGAGAACAGCGACAGCGCTTATCCTCATTCTCTCGGTTATGCTTGTAATCGCGGGATGCGGCAACAGCAGCACGAACAGCAGCGCCAAGGAAAGCGCGAGTCCTGAGAGTACGGCCACGGCCAGCAGCGGAGCGGAGAAGACCGAAGCGGTATCCGGCGCGTCCGAAACAAGCTATACGCCGATTGACCAATTGAAGGACAAATACGATATTATCATTGTCGGCGCAGGCGGGGCCGGAATGACAGCAGCGCTTGAAGCGAAAGCCGCCGGTGCGAACCCGGTTATTTTCGAGAAAATGCCGGTGGCCGGCGGGAATACAACCAAATCCTCGTCCGGGATGAACGCGTCCGAGACGAAGTTCCAGAAAGAGCAGGGCATCGAAGACAGCAATGATCTATTCTATGAAGAGACCTTGAAAGGCGGACACGGCACGAACGACAAGGCGATGCTCCGTTTCTTCGTGGACAATTCTGCGGCTGCGATCGATTGGCTGGATTCCATCGGCATCCGGCTGAACAATATCACGATAACGGGCGGCATGAACGAGAAGCGTACACATCGTCCGGAAGACGGTTCCGCAGTCGGTCAGTATCTCGTTAAAGGATTGACGAAGAATGTGCAGGAGCAAGGCATTCCTGTTTTTGTGAATGCAGATGTGAAAGAAATCACACAACAGGATGGCAAAGTGACCGGCGTGAAGGTTCTCTTCAATCAGGCGGATGAAAAGACGATAACGGGCAGCGCGGTTGTAGTTACAACCGGCGGATTCGGCGCCAACAAGGACATGATCGCCGAAGTCAGACCCGATCTGGAAGGCTATGTGACGACGAACCAGATTGGCAGCACCGGCGACGGCATCAAGATGATTGAGGCACTCGGCGGAACGACCGTCGATATGGACCAGATCCAGGTTCACCCGACGGTACAGCAGGAGAAATCGTACCTGATCGGCGAAGCAGTGCGCGGAGAGGGAGCCATCCTCGTGTCCGGTGAAGCCAAGCGTTTCGTTAACGAACTGGATACGCGCGACAAGGTAACAGCAGCAATAAATTCGCTTCCCGAGAAATCGGCTTATCTCGTATTCGATTCCGGCGTCAAATCCAGAGCCAAAGCGATTGAGCAGTATGAAAAAATGGGCTTCGTTCTCAAGGGAGATACGATCGAAGCTCTGGCGCAGGCCATGAATGTTCCGGCTGACCAGCTTAAGTCGACTCTGGACACATGGAACACCAGTGTTAAGAGCAAGAAGGACGCGGAGTTCGGCAGAACAACAGGGATCGACAATGACTTGTCCGCCGCTCCGTATTACGCGATCAAGATCGGCCCCGGCATTCATTACACGATGGGCGGCGTGAAGATCAACACGAACACGGAAGTTCTGAATAAAGCAGGCCAGCCGATTCCCGGGCTGTTCGCGGCAGGTGAAGTAACAGGCGGACTGCATGGCCAGAACCGGATCGGCGGCAACTCCGTCGCGGAGATTATTATTTTCGGCCGTCAAGCTGGTATCAAATCCGCCGAATTTGTTAAAGCCAATCCATAATTTCCTTCACTGGTTCTCTATAAATACAGTGCAGCACAAAAAGCTTGGGCTATACAGCTCAAGCTTTATTTGCATTGGCGCCGCTAGCCGGGCGGCGGGACTGGATCGCCTCGCCTTGCCTATGGCGAAGGCTTCGCCGTCCGCGTCAGCGAGAACAGCTCAAGCCCTTGACTGGAACCGGAGCGGCCAGCCAGTTCATCTTCCAGCAGCCGGGCGGCAATCATGCTGTAGACCGTTCCGTTCCCCCCGTAGCCCTCCACAAAGAAGCATCGGGGGAAGCGGGGATGAGGCCCAATCAGCGGCAGTCCGTCATGGGTAGTGCCGAACACGGCTCCCCATTGATATTCAGGCCGTATGCCCGCTGTCTCCGGAAAGAGCTTCACGACTTCATTCATCAGCTCGCTGCATTGGGAGAGCATCCGGGCTTCACGCCGCTGAGGTTCGTTCATCGGCTCGTCCCGGCCTCCTGCCACGATCCGGTTATCGGCCGTCAGGCGGAAGTACAGATACGGTCTGGCCGTTTCCCAGATCAGGGCGTCTTCATGCCATTTGAGGTCTATCTGCAGCGGAGGCGTCGCAATGGCATAGGTGTTGATGAGCTCGGCGCCCCTGTCCTTCTTCCATTCCTGTGTCTCATAGCCAAGCGCGAAAATCACATGTTTGGCCCGGATCGTTCCGCAACGGGTATAGCAGATCACTTCTTCGCTTCCGTAATCGCAATGAAGCGCTTCGGTGTGTTCATACACGCCGGCTCCGTGCTCCGCCGCTCTGGCGATCAAGCTGTGAACCATCCGGTAAGGATTGCACTCCGCGTCGTCCTTGCTGTAGAGGGCTGCCGGTTTGGTAAAGGAGAATTGCGAAGCAATCTCTTGCTCATCCCGCCACTCGTATCGGAAGCCGTTCTGAACCAGTGTCTCGTACTCGGTCCTAAGCCTTCCGACATCTTCTTCCGAGGAGGCATAATACAGACTGGACCGCCTGTATATATGAGGATCGATATTAAGATCGTCCGGCAGGGCAAGAATATCGTCAACGCCCTGCCGGCAGAGCCGGTAGAACAGCAGTCCCTGCTGCCGGCCGAAGGTATTCATGCAGGCGGTCAGCGACTTGTCGCTCAACATCTGCAGCAGTCCCGTGTTGGCATGGGTGCTGCCCCCGGCGATCTTTCGCTTGTCGATCAACACGGTATCTACGCCGGCCCGGGACAGGCGGTAGGCGGAGATTGCACCGCCCACGCCGCCTCCGATGATAAGGCATTCGCAGCTCAGTTCTTTTTCAAGGACCGGGTATACGGGCGCTTCCGGCAGCGTGAATGGCCAGGGCGTACTTCCGCTGATCAAATTCATGGTGATCGCTCCTTTAATCTTCTGGAATCCGTAGTATCAGTGAGGATGATCAGGTTTATGCGGGCATGAAGGATGAAATTGCCGCAGGCAGACTTGCGAAAATCTGCACATAAGGCGGGCGCTCCGGTTACATACTAAGCAGGATTGGACATTCACCCTGAAAGGAATGAACATGATGCAATCGAATCAAATGCAGCCTTTGTCCGGCAAAGAACTGGCGTATATTTCGGATTCTATTTCCAATGAAGAGATGCTAATCAAGCAATATGCGGCCACTGCCGGCGTCACTCAGAACCAGACGGTCCGCCAGCTGTGCCAGCAGCAAGTCCAGAGCCATACCCATCATATGGGCATGCTGATTCAACTGCTGCAGCAGCATCAGGAATACGCGCCTACACAGCCCCAATAACCTTCGGGAACAGAACATTCGCCATTTCCACATTTTGAGGAGGTAACCCAATTGTACGCACAGAACAGCAACTCTTTTATGCAGGACGACGATCTGCTGAATGTGATTCTGGCCGACCTGAAACGGACGGTAAGAGAGTATACGACTGCCGCCACCGAATCGAATTGCCCGTCTGTCCGCCGCACCTTTAACGATCTGACGATGGACACCCTGCGTCTTCAGGGCGACCTGTACACGCAGATGAAGCAGATGAATATGTACCAAACCCCTTCCAAGGCTCTTCGCCAGGATGTGGATAAGGAGATCCAGAACGCGCATCAGACTTATCAGCAGACCCAGCAGTTTATCCAGCAGAAAACGGGCGGAGCGGGCGCTTACGGCGCTTCCCAGGATGCATTCCGCCGCCAGAACGACGCTCAGCATCCTTACTATATGTAACCCGCCCTCTTCTATTAAGAAGCAGGGGCCCTTTGAGCGGCAACACGCCAACGGCATCCGTACAGTGTACGGGTGCCGTTTTTTTGGAGGAAGAGAGATGCCAGGAAGCTCGTGAAGGATGCATATACGCCAATTTTCTGCGGACGGGAGAACCACACCTAATGGTAAAAAGGAGGGAAGTGGTCGGACGTTTTTGTTTGCAGATCTGACTTTTTCGTGTCATATTAGTTATAAACTCTTTTGAAGCAAATTCATTCGCGGAACGCCCGGGAAGCACCGGGGACGTTCCAACGCGAGATCCCGGAGGGAAGAGATGGAACAGGTGAACGAGTTGAAGCGGAAGGTGCTGGAGCTCCTTAAAGAGGACGCGAGAAGAACGACAGAGCTTATGGCGACGCTTCTCGGAGTCCAGGAGGATGAAGTCAAATCCGCGATTGAGCAGATGGAGCGGGATCATGTGATCGTGAAGTATGCGACCGTGGTCAATTGGGATAAAGTGGACGATGAACGGGTAACGGCCCTCATTGAAGTGCAAATTACGCCCGAGCGCGGCCGCGGATTCGAGGGAATTGCCGAACGCATCTATATGTACCCCCAGGTGAAATCGGTCTATCTGATGTCCGGCGCCTATGATCTTCTGGTAGAAGTGGAAGGCCGGAATCTGCGGGAAGTGGCGAATTTCGTCTCCGAGAAGCTCTCGCCGATTGATTCCGTACTGTCGACCAAGACGAATTTTACACTCAAAAAATACAAACAAGACGGGATCATTTTCGAAGATCACGAAGAAGATAACCGACTGATGATCTCCCCGTAAAGGAAGAGATGAGACGATATGATAACCAATAAACCGCAGCAGGCCGAAGACCGGAGCAGACCGATGTCTTCCTACCTCTCTCCGCTTGTCCAGCAGATTCAGCCGTCCGGCATCCGCAGATTTTTTGATCTGGCCGCCGGCAGCAAGGATATCATTTCTCTGGGTGTCGGCGAGCCCGACTTCAAGACGCCGTGGCATGTCCGGGAAGCCTGTGTGTATTCGCTGGAGCGCGGCTTCACCGGTTATACCTCCAACGCGGGGATGCCCGAGCTTCGGGAGAGCATTGCGGGCTACCTCCAAGACCGATTCGACTTGTCCTATGATCCGGGCAACCAGATTATCGCGACGGTGGGCGGCAGCGAGGCGATCGATCTGGCGCTCCGGGCTCTCATTTCGCCGGGCGACGAGATTCTGATCCCCGAGCCCTGCTATATTTCCTATTCTCCGATCACCGCGATCGGGGGAGGAGTTCCTGTGGGCATCGAAACCTTCGGCAAGGACCGGTTCAAGCTGACGGCGGAGGGGCTCGAAGCCAAAATCACGCCGCGTTCAAAGATCCTGATTCTCTGTTATCCCAGCAATCCGACAGGCGCGATTATGACCCGGGAAGATTGGGAGCCGATCGCCAAAGTGGTCGAGAAGCATGACCTGATCGTCATTTCCGACGAGATTTACGCCGAGCTGACTTATGGAACCAATCACGTCAGCTTTGCCTCTCTGCCCGGCATGATGGACCGTACGATTCTGGTCAGCGGCTTCTCCAAGGCATTCGCCATGACGGGCTGGCGTATGGGCTATGCGTGCGGGCATCCCGATTTGATCGCGGCAATGCTCAAGATCCATCAGTATACGGTTATGTGCGCGCCTTCCATGGGGCAGGTCGCCGCGCTTGAAGCGCTGACGAACGGCATGGAGGAGAAGGACCGTATGGTGGACTCGTACAACCAGCGGCGCCGGCTTATTGTGAAGGGATTGCGCGATGCGGGCCTTGAATGCCATGAGCCGCAGGGCGCGTTCTATGCTTTCCCGAGCATTGCCGGAACGGGTCTCACATCCGATGAATTCGCCCAGCGTCTGCTGCTGGAATACCGCGTGGCCGCCGTTCCCGGAAGCGTGTTCGGACTGGGGGGCGAAGGGTATCTACGCTGTTCCTACGCCACATCCGTCAGCCAGTTGAACGAAGCGCTTGAACGAATCGGCACGTTCGTTAAGCAGCTGCGGCGAGAACGGGAAAATTCGTAAAATGCGAAAAATGTCAACTTTTTCTGGGATTTATTGATATTAAAGATAGCAAACTGTCTTGTTATATGGTATAATTTAACTCTGAATACAGATTATTATTTGACTGGTTTCGATCTGTGCCAAGCGCTCCGCACTACATGATAGGGGGGATGAAGGTGCTACGTACCGAATACTACCTATGTTCTTTAGGCGGAAACCGCAATCCTGAGAGCGGGAAAGCCTCCGCCAGGGATGACATCACTTCGAAAGGTCCCTCCCTTGAAGAGGAAATATTCATTCTCCGCAGCCGCATGGAGCAGCTGTTTCTGCAGGAGAAGTCATTCACCTCGGACAATGTCGTGGAGATCAGCAGCAAGCTGGATATGAAGATCAATGAGTATATGAAGATGCGTTCCCCCCGGAAGTAGGGAGGGAGAGTGGCGGGGTCCTTGCGGACCCCTTTTTTGCGTGATGAAAGAGGGCCTTTCGGAGTCTGGTAAGAACAGGCGGCCTTACAAGCGGCTGTGAATATGGTACAGTAGAGATACATGACATTTTGAGCAGCCGGGAGGAATGACAGTGGCAATCTACACGCGCAGCGGCGATAAAGGCGAAACCTCGGTCATTGGAGGCCGGATCTGGAAGGATGATATTCGGGTCGAGGCATACGGCACCATTGACGAGCTGAACGGTTTTGTCGGACAGGCGAGAAGCCTGCTTCAGGGGGAGGCTATGGCTGATTTGGCCGAGCAGCTGCTGGAGATCCAGCATGAGCTGTTCGACTGCGGCTCGGACCTGGCTTATGTAAGCCTGGATCAGTCCAAATACAAGGTAACCGGCGAAATGACGGAACGGCTGGAGAGCTGGATTGATCGTCTTCAGGAGGAGAATCCGCCTATCGAGCGCTTCATTCTGCCTGGAGGCAGCGAGCCAGCCGCCGTGTTGCATGTATGCCGAACGGTGTGCCGTCGGGCAGAGCGCCGGACCGTTACGCTAGGCCGATCTACGGAGATCAATGGCGAGGCAGTCGTCTATCTGAACAGGCTGTCGGATTATTTCTTCGCATTGGCCCGGACGGTCAACACACGGCTTGGGCAGCCGGACATCGAATATATCCGGGGAGCGAAGGTGTTCCGGGGCTGACATGACGACATATTACCCGCCGTTATCTTATATTGTTCCGGAGGCGGACGACGGCATGCTGCTGAAGACCGTTCTGCAGAAGCGGATGGACATCTCGCGCAAGCTGCTGTCCCGTCTCAAGCTTACCGAACGGGGTATTACCCTGAACGGAGAACGGGTCTATATCAGTGTGCATGTCCGTGCCGGAGATCTGGTAGAAATCCGGATGGAGACGGAGGTCTCGGAGGATATTCTGCCGGAGCCGATTCCGTTCGACATCCTGTATGAGGATGACCATCTGCTGGTTGTCAACAAGCCGGCCGGCATGATCGTGCATCCCACCCATGGCCATTATACCGGCACGTTGGCCAATGGAGTGGTTCATTACTGGGCGCAGCGAGGGGACCGTTACCGCTTCCGGCCCATTCACCGGCTGGACCAGGAGACCTCGGGCGTCCTAGCAATCGCCAAAAATGCGTACAGCCACCAGTATATCTCGGAGCAGATGCCGACCGGCGGCGTGGATAAAATCTATGCCGCGATCGTGCATGGCGTTCCCTCGCCGGAGCAGGGCGAGATTGACGGGCCGATCGACCGGGACCCGGCCGAGCCGCATCGGCGTATCGTTACGCCGGACGGCTATCCGTCGCTGACCCGCTATGAGGTGAAGGAGCGGTTCGGGGCCGCTTCGCTGGTGGAGCTCAAGCTGCTCACCGGGCGTACCCACCAGATCCGGGTGCATATGACCTCGATCGGCCATCCGCTGATCGGCGACCGGATGTACCGGCACCCGCTGTATGAAGCGGATCGTTCCGGAAGCGGTCCCGGCGCGGCGAACGAGCTTGCACGGGTGGCGGAGCTGGACGAATATATCGGCCGGCAAGCGCTGCACGCGGCGCGGCTGTCCTTCACGCATCCGGTGCTTCGCGCGAGGATGACGTTCGAGGCTCCGCTGCCGCAGGATATGCTGGCGCTCGAAGCTCGGCTTCAGGTAACCGAAGCCTGAAGCATTCGTGAGCTTGAAGATGATTCGGAGCAACGAAGCATGAAGCATACGCGGGCTCTAAGATGAGAAGCGGATGCGGGCCTCAATTGAATAAAAGATTGAAATTACGGGAAGATCGAACCGGACTTATAAGGAGAACACCGAACGATGAGTCAATTAGTTGTGTATCATTACCCGAATTGCGGCACCTGCCGCAAGGCGGTGAAATGGCTGCGGGAGAACGGGCATGAGCTGGAGCTTCGCCATATTGCCGAGCAGCCGCCCGGTGCGGACGAGCTGAGACAGCTTGTGAAATTAAGCGGGCTGGAGCTGAAAAAGTTTTTTAATACGAGCGGAGACGTCTACAAGCGGGAGAATCTGAAGGAGAAGCTGCCTGCCCTGAGCGAGCAGGAGCAGCTCGATCTGCTGGCGTCGAACGGCATGCTGATCAAGCGGCCGGTCGTAATCTCGGGAGATAAGGTGACGGTGGGCTTCAAGGAAGACCTGTATGAGGAAAACTGGGGACGCAAGTAGAGAGGGGGAGAAGTTGAAGTGACTGAGGTTGAAGTAACTGAAGTGGACAAAGGGCGCATCCTGATTGTGGACGGAATGGCGCTGCTGTTCCGGGCCTATTACGCAACCGCCTATGGCGGATATATCCGTAAGACGAAGGCGGGGCTGCCAACGAATGCAGTATACGGCATGCTGCAGTACTTCTTCGATGCCGTAGCCGAATTCGAGCCTTCTCATGTGGTGTGCTGCTGGGATTTGGGCAAGAGCACGTTCCGGACGGAGAAATTCGACGGCTACAAATCGAATCGCGCGGAGCCGCCTCTCGAAATGCTTCCGCAGTTCGATCTTGCGAAGGAAGTGATTGCTGAGCTTGGCGTACCGAACATCGGCATTCCAGGCTTCGAGGCGGATGACTGTATCGGCACGCTCGCATCCTGCTTCAGCCAGGAATCCGAGGTGCTCATTCTGACCGGCGATCACGATATGCTGCAGCTTGTCACCGACCAGGTCCGCGTTGTCATTATGAAGAAAGGCCGTTCCAACTACAAAGTCTATGACCCTCAGGTGCTGTTGGAGGAAAAAGGTCTGACGCCATCCCAGATTGTCGATCTGAAGGGCTTCATGGGCGATACGAGTGACAATTATCCCGGCGTCAAGGGGATTGGTGAGAAGACGGCGCTCAAGCTGCTGACTGAATACGGCACGGTGGAAGGCGTCATCGAGAATCTGGACCTGCTGCCGAAAGGGGTCCGTACCAAGATCGAGGCCGATCTGGATATGCTGCATCTCTCCCGGGAGCTGGCCGAGATTCGCTGCGACGTGCCGCTTGCTTGTACGCTGACGGAATGCTTGTGGGAAATTCAGCGGGAATCGGCCGAAAGAAAGTTCAATGAGCTGGAGTTCGGCAGCTTGATGTACCTGATTGCAGCAGCCAAGGAAGAAGAAGCCGTCGAGCAGGGCATTGTGGAAATTGTGTTTCCCGGGGATGATTCGGGAGAGGCTGATCCTTTTGCCTGAGGGCATTCCGGGCTGCCGGAGAAGATGAAAGGGCCATGACGGCTGAGCTAACTGTTGCCGGGTGATAATCTGTATCTGATGAAAGTTCAAGAGCGCACCGCTGCCGGAAACCCCGCGGTGGTGCGCTAACTGTCTGTAATGTTAGCAAACAGGCATATCTGTAAGCGCGTCATTCAGAACAACGCCGGTACTCCTCATACTCCGAGGGGCACGGCGTTTTTTTGGCAGCTTCTTCATCAGCCCATCAATAGCATGAACAACCCCTCATTAGGCACGAAAAATATCAATTAATAAATTCAGATTGAAATTGACAAATTCCTCTTGATCAAGTGAAAAATGTGCTGTGAAGGTTCTACCGGCTATGGAGAGTTGGTGGAAAAAACCGGTTATTATAAATTCCGCAGAATAAGTAACCTTCATCGTATCCAGATCTGAACGGATACTCCCGTCTGCTCTCCCCTCATCAATCACCTTGGCAACCTCTTGTGACATTAATTCGTTGATTTTATTGAATTCTTGCTGCTTAATTGAATTTTCTTTCTTTGATTTAACATATCCAACATAGTTCATCAACTCGAAGGTACGGGGAAAATCCTGATAAAATCGATAATAAGCAGAACCCAAAAGCTGAAGCTTTTCAAATCCTGTGCTCCCATTTCCTATTTCTTCATGAAAGTAGCCTAAGAGTCGCTGGAATCCCCTAAGTACGACCGCAAAATAGAGATCTTCTTTATCGGCAAAATATTGATATACCGTCTTTCTGGTAAATTGGGCCTCTTTAGCTATTTCCTCCATTGAAGCTCCGCTATAACCTACATCGGCAAATATCTTTTCTGCCGCATTTAGGATGTCTTCTTCTCTTGTCTGTTTTTCTT
>NZ_JAHCMB010000051.1:98672-159770 GCF_019904155.1 Paenibacillus sinensis | reverse complement strand
CATAGTGTAACCTAGATAAACAATATGTATACAAAGGATACCGCAACATTTTTATATAGTCAATTAATAGGGGATAAGTGCAAATACATACGAGGAGGAGATGAAGAGATGACCAAGGGTATAAAAATAGTTGGTGTGATCAGCAGTGCGAGAGCTGCCGGCAATACAGCTGAACTTGTACGAACAGCATTGAAGGGTGCAGAAGCGGAAGGAGCTTCCGTGTCAGAAATTTTTCTGGCGAAACACAAGCTGGGATTTTGTACGGGCTGTTTAAAATGTACTGCCGAAGGGATATGTCCGCTTCCCGATGACCTTGAGGAATTAAGAAAATTGGTGTATGAAGCAGATGGCATTATAGTTGGGTCACCCACCTATGCGTCAGATTATAACGGCATTCTTAAAAATTTTTATGAACGACTGGGAGTATATACATTATATACCTCATCATTGGGAGGCAAGTATGTTGTTGGAATTTCCACATCAAATGGCAATGCAGCCAAAAAAACAGCCAAGAAGATTGTTGGGGTGTTTAAACTTGGTATTTTTCAAAGATCCTACGTTACGGGAACCTTGGGTGTCAGAATTATGGTGAATGGGGAGGAAAGGAAAGTTCGGGAAAATGAAAAAGCATTGAAAGCAGCATTTGATCTGGGAAGAAAAGTAACAAATGACGCTAAAAAAGGCGAGAAGTACTTGTTTCAAAATTTGCTTCTCAGACTGATTGTTCGTCTAAAATTAAAGCCTTTTATGCGGAACTATATAATGCAAAAAAAAGATGGCAAAGAGAAAGCCACCTATCATAATTTGAAACAAAGGGGATTGATATGACAACTAGCCGGGCTGCTGCCACCAGTAGAATTTCCATTCCGGCTTTAGCAACAGTGAAATAAGTCCCCGTATTCCGCAGGATCGTCCTCAGGTTGGCGATACTTCAACTGGACTATGAGGAAACCGATGATTATGGTAATGAATGCAAACGGATTAATTGGCGCATAGCGCCACGACGGATCGTGGAAGTACGCCGCTCTCTTGGCAAGCTGCGGTTTCATAAACCCTCTATGTCAACCGCTTGTCATATCGCTTGGTCTCTTAGTATAATGGAGTAGGAAATGGGATTAACCGGGTTTGAAAGCGCATGCTTGAATCAGGAGGGGACACGGATAATGCAAGTATTGGGCGCGATTGAAGCGGGGGGAACGAAGTTTGTGTGCGGATTGGGTCAAGAGGATGGAACCATTCTCGATCGGGTAAGCTTTCCCACTACTACCCCGGAAGAAACAATGAAGCAGGTGTTTGACTATTTTAGCGGCAAGCCGGTCGAAGCGATTGGCATCGGCTCGTTCGGGCCGATCGATCCGGTTCCGGGAAGCCCGACTTACGGCTATGTTACGACGACTCCCAAGCCCCATTGGGGAGGATACAACCTGGTCGGTGCAGTGTCAGAGGTAATGAATGTGCCGATCGGCTTTGACACCGACGTCAACGGTGCAGCGCTCGGCGAGTATACCTGGGGAGCTGCGCGCGGATTGGACAGCTGCCTGTATATTACAGTGGGAACCGGGATCGGAGCGGGCGCGGTCGTTGGCGGCCGGCTGATTCACGGCCTATCCCATCCGGAGATGGGGCATATCTTCGTCCGTCGGCATCCGGAGGACAAATACGAAGGCTTCTGCCCTTATCATAGGGACTGCCTGGAAGGACTTGCGGCCGGACCGGCGATCGGCAAACGCTGGGGCAAGCCTGCGGCCGAGCTTGAGCCCGGACATCCTGCCTGGGAGATGGAGGCTCATTATCTTGCCCACGCGCTGATGAATTACGTGCTGATTCTGTCGCCGCAGAAGATTGTGATGGGCGGGGGCGTAATGAAGCAGAGCCATTTGTTCCCGCTGATCCACTCGAAGCTGCAGGAGCTCTTGAACGGCTATGTGTCGCATGCCGCGCTTGCCGCTGACATCGAGAGCTATGTCGTTCCACCGGAGCTGGGGGACAATGCCGGTCTCACAGGAGCCATAGGTCTGGCGAAGCTGGCCCTTTCAAGAGCTTAGAATTTCTTCCTTGCGCAAAAAGGGATTGACTGTTCCGCTAAATATGGTATTGTATGGATGAATAGTATACCGGAACCAAAGAGGAAGCGCCTCTTTCACGATTTACGTGGGAGAGGCGTTTTTTTGCGTTCGGACGCAGGCCGCTTCAGAGTTATCCTGATAGAATGAAGGCTTCTGCGGCCGTTCCGGCTTTGGCGCCTATACTGTGACAAAATCATTGGCAAAGGCGGGAATGCAATGCAAATCGTATTTATGAACCGGTTGACGAAAGCGGAGGACGAGCCGTCCGGGGGCTGTGCCCAGGTATGGATCGGCGAGGAGGAAGGCGTCTGGAGTCTGGGATGGCGGGAATTTGCCGCAGGAGAGGACCATGCCGACTCCATCTGGTACGAAGGGAGCTCCTGGAATGAGCTGCTCGGCGTATACCGGCATCAGCTCGCCGTGAAGATGGCGGAAGGCTACCGGGCGCTTATCGACGGGGCTTTTCACGAAGAGGAGCCGGCAACGGCCCGGAATCAGGAGCAGCTGAAGCTGCAATATTACAGCGAGCTGTACGGGGATGAAACCGTGCATGAGGAGTTATGCGCATGGAGAAGACGAAAGTCGTCAGCGGAACGGAAAGCTCCGTATTTATTGGCAAGCAATCGTCTGCTTCGGATGCTCAGCGCCTATCTTCCGCGAACGATGGAAGAGCTGCTGCAAATTCCCGGCGTGGGCGAGGCGAAGGCGGCGCAGTATGGCGAGGAACTGCTGGGCATTACCTCGGCGGCCGAACGAAGCCATGAATTTCCTTTGAGCTGGGTGGCGGGGAAGATTGAAGAACAGGCCTATGTATCCTGGCTGTACAAGCAGAAGGAGATTAAATACCGGAAGCAGCTTGAACGCTTAAGGCTGCGGAGGCTGATCCTGCAGGGCATGGCGGACGGCCTAGGCGTGGAAGAGCTGAAGGAGCGCGGGGCCTGCTCCCGCCGGGAAGTGCTGGAGACCGTCGAGGAGCTTGATAAGGAAGGCTACAGGATCGATCCCCTTATCGACCGGGAGCTCTCGGAGATGACAGCCGAGGATCAGAAGAATGTGTGGGAAGCGTACCGGGAGCTTGGCGATCTGCTGCTGAAGCCGGTTCTGCATAAGGTATACGGGGAGCAGTTCGCCCCGGCCGGAGGGCTTGAGCCGTATTATGAGCGCCTTCGGCTGCTCCGGATTCGCTTCCGCAGAGAGAATGGAGCATACCGTCAAGAAGACGGGGCGAAGACCGGCACAGACAGAGGGCGTCCGGCTTAAGCGACAAGGGTGGTATGTGAGGTGGCGGCGGCGATCTGCTGGTTGCGGTCATCAGTGAAGCAGCGGCCATACGACGCATGCGTCAACATTGAGCTTGCAGCTACTATGGAGCTTACGATCATCATGACCATGCGGCTATTGCGGGCCAACCGGTCATTATGGCCCATCCGGTCATCATGATCTCTGCGGCAAGTCAAACAAAAACCTCCCGCAAAAATGCGGGAGGCCCTGACGTTCTCTTGACGGAATATGCGTAAGGATCACAGCCATTCTTTTTTACGGAATATATAGAGCATCCCGCAGCCCAGCACCACCATGACGCCGATAACGCCATAGTAGCCGTATTTCGTATGGATCTCGGGGATGTTCTCGAAGTTCATTCCGTATATGCCCGTAATAACGGTGAGGGGCATGAATATCGTTGTAATCGCTGTGAACACCCGCATGATTTCATTCGCCCGGTTGGCGATACTGGACTGATAGGCTTCGCGCAAGTTGCCCATCAGATCGCGGTAAGTTTCGAATGTTTCGGATATCTTCACGGCGTTCTCGTAAATGTCGCTGAAATATTTCTGCAGCTGATCGTCGATCAGACGGAGATCTTTTTTGTTCAGGGTGTTGACGACTTCCTTCTGCGGGCCGAGCATCTTCTTCAGCCACAGAATTTCGCTTCGCAGACCGATGATTTCGCTAAGATGAGTCTTCTTGGTATGCATCAGGATATCTTCTTCCAGCTTCTCGATCCGCACTTCGATCCGATCGCCGACGGCGAAATAATTGTCCACGACAAGGTCGATGAGCAGGTAGAGGAAACGGTCGGGTTCGTTGACTTCCTGTTCCCACAGAATCGGCTTCACGGCACGCAGCTCGTTGATCTTCTGCTTCGTGACCGTAATGATAAAGTGCCGGCCCAGGAAAATATTCAGCGCCCGGAGGAAAATCTCCTCGTCGTCAAAACGGATGCTGTTCACTACAATAAAATAATGGGATTCATAAATTTCGATTTTGGGCCGCTGTTCCTCATCGCTGAGACAGTCCTCCACGGCCAGATCATGCAGGTTGAACAGGGGCTGCAGCAGTCCCAGGTCATCTACATCGGCGTCGATCCAGTAGAATCCTTCCTTTGGCGGAGCAAGGGTTGCTTCAATATCGTCGACAGGCGTAAATACGCCTGCGTTAACCAGCCGGATTTTCATCTGATTCACTCCTTCTTCCCCTATCTTGCCCAGGGATATGCTGTAAAAAGCACAAGGAAGACATCAGCTTGGCCGGCAGTTTTGCACACAAAGAGGCCGCTTAAATTCCGAAGGCATGAAGAAGAAGGGCTCCCGCCGCCGGCAAGCTGATGTTACTCCTGTACGGTTGTTCCTGATCGGCATTGTGCCGCTTACTCGGGTCGCCTTCCATTCTTCTTCTCACCTCTTTATAGTCGCAGAATTGGTCGATACCTGTCTGTCTTGCTCAAAACCCTTGTTCAGTATAACGCCGGAGTTAGGCTCTTTCAAGCAAAATTGTTTGTTATATTTGAAGCTGCAACATCAGTATATGGACTTGACGAAGATAAGGTTCATCACTTATATTGAATAGTAAGAATTTGAACTGAATATGAACCGATCTTATCAAGAGCAGGTGGAGGGACTAGCCCGATGAAACCCGGCAACCGGCGGTAAACGCACGGTGCTAATTCTTGCGGAGACGTACCCGGCAGCAATTGCGGGAGAGCGTGACTCTGGCAGATGAGAGAGAATCATAGGTGTATACATATGACCTTTCTCGTTTGTGCGGGAAAGGTTTTTATTTTGCAAACATGATGAAGGAGTGACCTAGAGTGCCTATCAAGATTCCGGACAGCCTGCCAGCCAAAGAGATTTTATCCGGGGAAAATATATTCGTCATGGATGAAAGCCAAGCCTTTCACCAGGATATCCGCCCCCTTCGGATTGCCATACTGAATCTGATGCCGACGAAAGAGACGACCGAGACCCAACTGCTGCGTCTGGTAGGCAACTCGCCCCTTCAGGTCGATGTAACGCTGCTTCACCCGAGCACCCATACCTCGAAGAACACCTCTGCCGAGCATCTGAAGAGCTTCTATAAGACATTCGATGAAATTTCAGACCGTCGTCTGGACGGACTGATTATTACCGGTGCGCCGGTGGAACAAATGGAATTCGAGGACGTGAACTACTGGGAAGAACTGCAGCGCATCTTCGAGTGGAGCAAGGACAACGTAACTTCGACCATGCATATTTGCTGGGCGGCGCAGGCGGGGCTGTACTATCATTTTGGAGTTCGCAAAATCGGACTCTCCGAGAAATGCTTCGGGGTGTTCCCGCACACCGTGTTGGCGCCGAATACCAAGCTGCTGCGCGGCTTTGACGAGCTCTTCCATGTGCCGCATTCCCGGCATACGGATATCTCCCGCGAGGATATCGAGAATTCTCCGGATCTGCAAATTCTGGCGGAGTCGGAGGAAGCCGGTATTTATCTGGTCGCCACACGCGACGGCCGCCAGATCTTCGTAACAGGGCATTCCGAATACGACCCCTTCTCACTTAAAGGGGAGTATGAACGCGACGTCGCCAAGGGAATGGATATAGCCCTGCCGAAGCATTATTTTCCAAATGATGATCCGACCCGGATGCCGCCGGCGGTATGGCGGGCCCATGCGAACCTGCTGTTCTCCAACTGGCTGAACTACTACGTCTATCAGGAGACGCCCTACGACATCGGACCGATGATCTGAAATCACAGCCCGGCATGGCTTCAATTAGGCAATAACCAAAATCATTATATGCAGACAGGCTGAGGGCCTTTGACGTCGGGATGCCTGACCCGCATGAACAATCGGGAGGAAATAACCATGAACGACAAGCTCAAAATTGAAAGCAGGCTCGCCCAAATCGGCTCCCAGGAGGACCCGGCCACCGGCGCAGTGAATTATCCGATCTACCAATCCACAGCATTCCGGCATCCGCGCCTGGGACAGAGCACAGGCTTCGATTATATCCGGACCAAGAATCCTACACGCTCGGTACTCGAGAGTGCGGCCGCCGAGCTGGAATCCGGTGATGCGGCTTTTGCCTGCAGCTCCGGCATGGCTGCCCTGCAGACGATCTTCGCCTATTTCAGCCAGGGCGACCACCTCATCGTCTCCCTCGATCTGTACGGCGGGACATACCGGATGCTGGAGCGGATTATGTCCCGGTTCGGCATCTCCGCTTCCTATGTGGATACCAATGATCTTGAAGCGCTGGAATCGGTGCGTAGAGAGAACACGAAGGCAGTGTTCATCGAGACGCCGACCAATCCGCTGATGATGATCACGGATATCGAAGCGGTCTGTACATGGGCCAAGCCTCACGGCCTGCTGACGATTGTGGACAACACGCTGCTTACCCCATACTTCCAGCGGCCGCTTGAGCTTGGCGCCGATATCATTATTCACAGCGCGACCAAATATCTCGGCGGACACAACGATGTGCTAGCCGGCCTGATTGTGACGAAAGGCGAGGCGTTGACGCAGGAGATGGCGATTCTGCACAACTCCATCGGCGCCGTGCTGTCCCCGAGCGACAGCTACCAGCTGATGAGAGGCATGAAGACGCTGGCGCTGCGGATGGAGCGGCATGAGAGCAATTCGCTGGCCATCGCGCGCCATCTGAAGGAGCATCCGGCGATCGCGGAGGTATATCACCCCGGGCTTTCGGATCATCCTGGCTATGAGGTTCAGCGCCGCCAATCGAGCGGCAACACCGGCATTTTCTCCTTCAAGGTCAAGAATGCCGCTTATGTGGAGCCGATTCTGCGCCACATCAAGCTGATTGCCTTTGCAGAGAGCCTCGGCGGCGTCGAGTCGCTGATGACATACCCGGCGGTCCAGACACATGCGGATATCCCGGTTGAAATCCGCGACGCAGTCGGCGTCGACGATCGTCTGCTGCGCTTCTCGGTCGGCATCGAGCATGTCGATGACCTGATCTCCGATCTCGATCAGGCGCTGGAAGCGGCACGGGTAGAGCTCGAAGCTGCTGCCAGCCTGTAAGGAGGATCGGTCTTCTGATCGCGTGCCGTTACGCATCCCGAAGAAATTCCAGTCCGAAATTTATCAGCCCGTTTGGCGGGTGGACAGGAGCGTCGCTTTGACGCTTCTGTTTTTTTGTTTATGCTAACGCCCGGGCTCGTTCTCTCGTTGAACGTTTGTTGCAACAAGAGAGATTTATCGGGCGCTCATCCTCGTTTTTTTCAGGTTTCTCAGGCTAAAAGGGATGCCGCCCAGGAAAAAGACATTTTTCAAGCAGGGACGGATATGTTACCATGAATCCACGGACATATTCGTTGTCATACAAATTTTAGTGAATGTTAGGTAAGCCTGGAGTTTAGGCTTGGGCTGTATAAGGAGGAGATACGATGAGCGTGATTGACGCCATTTTGAACAAAGCACTGCAGGGTGAACGCCTGGGGCTTGAAGATACGGTTAGACTGTTTGAGAGCAATGAAATCGAGAAGATGGGCGCCGCAGCGGATGTAATCATGAAACGCTGGCATCCGGAGCCGGTGGCGACCTTTGTAATCGGCCGGAATGTTAACTATACGAATATTTGCGACGTGTACTGTCGCTTCTGTGCATTTTACCGCAGACCGGGCTCTGAGGAGGGCTATGTGCTTCCGGACGAAACGATCTTCGAGAAGATCCGCGAGACGATCGCGGTGAATGGAACCGAGATTCTGATGCAGGGCGGCACCAACCCGAATTTGCCATTCAGCTATTATATGGACCTGCTGAAAGCCATCAAGCAGCGCTTCCCGGGGATTACGATGCATTCGTTCTCACCGGCAGAGATCATGAAGATGAGAGAATTGTCGGGCCTGACGCTCGAAGAGACGCTGCGGCAGATTCACGCCGCCGGCCTCGACTCGCTGCCGGGAGGGGGCGCAGAGATTCTGGACGACCGTACCCGCCGCAAAATCAGCCGTCTGAAGGGCTCCTGGCATGACTGGATGGACGTCATGAAGACGGCGCACCGGATCGGCATGAACACGACGGCAACGATGGTGATCGGACTCGGCGAGAGCATGGAGGAACGGGCCTTGCATCTGCTGCGCGTCCGCGACGCGCAGGACGAGTGCATCGGGAACAACTATAACTCCGAGGGCTTCCTGGCCTTCATCTCCTGGACGTTCCAGCCGGACAATACGAACCTGAAGCTGTCCCGGCAGACGCCGGAGGAGTACCTCAAGACCGTTGCGATCAGCCGGCTTGTTCTGGACAACATCAAGAACTTCCAGTCTTCCTGGGTAACGATGGGACCGGAGGTCGGCAAGCTGTCCCTGCAGTACGGCTGCAACGACTTCGGCAGTACGATGATCGAGGAGAATGTCGTATCCTCCGCCGGAGCTACGCATAAGGTCAATATTGAGCAAATCCTGCAAATCATCCGCGAAGCCGGCAAAATTCCGGCCCAACGCAACACGCAATACGATATCCTGAAGGTATTCGACCGCGAGGATGCCAAGGTGGAACGCGATTTTGTTATGCAGAACTAAATATTGAACACAGCAGAACAGCCCGGGCCTCAGCGGTCCGGGCTGTTTGATATGCCTTTAAGATCGGCTTAAGGCTGGATGGGTTGATCAAGGGCCGCTGTGCGCATTACTCGGCAGCTTCCCATTTGCAGCGGATGGGGGACACGATCGCCTTGTCCTTTTTCAATTCGGCAAAAGCCTTGTCGATTTCCTTGCGGTCCAGGCCCGACAGCTTCTCCACTTCACCTGCGCTCACCGGCTTGCCTGCCGATTTGATGGTTTCCAACACCTGCTCCTTCACGCTCATTCTGCTCACCTCCCGCAACACATCGGCTTATGCCGACGCTTCATATAGGTTTAATGGTACAAGGATTGCGGTTAGGCGGCAGTGATATTTTTCTGAGAACAGATTTACATCTATATCCAAAAGTGATATCATGAATATATCAAATACATATCCTTTTGGAGGTGCCTTACATGAAAGAAAAAACGCTTCGCCCCATCAACGGCTTCTGGATCATCGCCTTGATTGCCTTATGCACAGCGGGAGCAGTCTACTGGTTCATTCAGGAATACGTGGCGTTGCCGGTCATTCTGGTTGTCATTGGGTGTATTCTGTTGACCAGCATTACAGTTGTGCAGCCTAATAAATCCGTCGTCGTTACATTCTTCGGCCAATATGTAGGCACGATTTCCAGGAGTGGCCTGTGGGCGGTTATTCCGTTCAGCATCCGCAAGACCGTATCTTTGCGTGTGCGCAACTTCAACAGCGTCAAGCTGAAGGTCAATGATGTCGAGGGCAATCCGATTGAAATCGCCGCCGTTGTCGTGTTCAAGGTGGTTAATTCCGCCAAGGCGCTGTTCGATGTCGACAAATACATGCAGTTCGTCGAGATTCAGAGCGAGACAGCGCTTCGCCACGTGGCAAGCAAATATCCATACGACGGGTTCAGCGGAACGGGCATGTCCCTGCGCGCCAATGCGGAGGAGATTGCCGGGGAGCTGGCAACAGAGCTTCAGGAACGGTTGACCATTTCGGGGGTTGAAGTGCTTGAAGCGCGTCTGACGCATCTTGCCTATTCGACTGAAATTGCAAGCACGATGCTTCAGCGTCAGCAGGCCAACGCCATTCTGTCCGCGCGCCAGATCATTGTGGAGGGAGCTGTGGGCATGGTTGATATGGCGATCAAGCAGCTGAAAGAGAGCGGCGTCGTCGAGCTTGACGAAGAGCGGAAGGCGGCCATGATCAATAATCTGATGGTTGCTATCGTATCCGAGCGCGGAGCCAGCCCGGTAATTAACGCCGGCTCGCTGTACTAAGGCGGTCTTCCAATGGCGGCCAAGAAGAATTTTCCGCTGCGGATCGATCCCGCGCTGTACGAGGCGCTGGAGCGTTGGGCGGGAGAGGAGTTCAGGAGCGTAAACGGACACATCGAGTATTTGCTGAGAGAGAGTCTGAAACGCGCCGGACGCTTGCCTGGCCGTATGTCACGGGATAGCGACGATTAGCCGCAAAGCGCCCGTAGCGGAAAAAATGAAACAGACTTGACGGAAGAAGCCGGCAGATTTATAATTACACATTATTCGCGCAAGCAGCGTTGACAAAGACATGAATCGATTTCTCGGTCCGTCCAGAGAGAGGGAACGTCCGGCTGTAATTCCCTCCGGTATCCGGCTATTGATTTACCCCTTTGTAGCTGCGGTTATGAACCTTTCGGACAGCTCTCCGTCAAGAAGCGGGGACGGCATGTCTGGAACCAGTAAGAACCGCCGGCTCATGGCCGTTACCCCATGCTGAACAAGGATTCTGCGGTCGTAAGCGTACGCGGAATTGAATTTGGGTGGAACCACGGGTGATCAACACTCGTCCCTCTGGCGGGACGGGTGTTTTTTGTTGCGTGGATATTGTCCGTTCCGCAGAACCTTCCGGCGGCAGCAAACGCCGCTACAGACAGGTACTATCAACCCAAGGAGGAAGAAACAAATGGCAGTAAGCATCAAGTTACCGGACGGATCGGTTCGCGAGTACGCGGAAGGCAGCAGCATCGACGATGTGGCGGCCTCCATCAGCAGCGGGCTGAGAAAGAATGCCGCCGCAGGCAAATTGAACGGTGTAATCGTCGATCTGGCGGCTAAGCTGAATGAAGGAGATCTCGTTGAAATCGTAACGCTGGATTCCACTGAAGGATTGGAAGTTATGCGTCACAGCACAGCCCACCTGATGGCACAGGCCGTCAAGCGCCTGTACGGGGCCAAAGAAGTGAAACTGGGCGTCGGTCCGACGATTGAAGACGGATTTTATTATGATATGGATCTGGAGCAGCCGCTGAATCCGGAGGATCTCCAGAAAATCGAGAAGGAAATGGAACGCATCATTTCCGAGAACCTGCCGATCGTGCGCAAGGAGGTCAGCCGCCAGGAAGCACTGGATATCTTCGGCGAGCTTGGCGATCCTTACAAGCTTGAACTGATCCGGGACCTGCCCGAGGACAGCGTCATCACCATTTACGAGCAGGGCGAATTCTTCGATTTGTGCCGTGGCCCCCATGTTCCTTCGACCGGCAAAATCAAGGTGTTCAAGCTGATGAATGTGGCCGGCGCATACTGGCGCGGCGACAGCAAGAACAAGATGCTGCAGCGCGTGTACGGCACCGCCTGGATCAAGAAGGCGCAGCTGGACGAGTACCTACACCTGCTGGAGGAAGCGAAGAAGCGCGATCACCGCAAGCTCGGCAAGGAGCTTGAAATCTTCACGTTCAACCAGCTCGTCGGCCAGGGCCTGCCGATCTGGCTGCCGAAGGGCGCCAAGCTGCGCAGCATACTGGAGCGTTATATCGTTGACATCGAAGCCAGCCTTGGCTATCAGCATGTATACACACCGGTTCTCGGCAACGTGGATCTGTACAAGACCTCCGGCCACTGGGATCATTACCAGGAAGACATGTTCCCGAAGATGACGATCGACACCGAGGAGTTCGTGCTGCGCCCGATGAACTGTCCGCATCACATGATGGTCTACAAGAGCAGCATGCACAGCTACCGGGATCTGCCGATCCGCATCGCGGAGCTTGGCACGATGCACCGGTATGAAATGTCCGGAGCCCTGACCGGTCTTCACCGGGTACGCTCCATGACGCTGAACGACTCGCATATCTTCTGCCGTCTGGACCAGATCAAGAGCGAATTCAGCCGTGTTCTGGAGCTGATCGACCGGGTATACCGTGACTTCGGCATTCATGAATACCGCTTCCGCCTGTCGTACCGCGATCCGCAGGACACCGAGAAATACTTCCAGAACGACGAAATGTGGGAGACCGCGCAGCGGATGCTCCGCGAGGTTGTCGAGGAAGCCGGTCTGCCGTTCTACGAAGCCGAAGGCGAAGCGGCGTTCTACGGTCCGAAGCTTGACGTGCAGATCAAGACCGCTCTTGGCAAGGAAGAGACGCTCTCCACTGTCCAAATCGACTTCCTGCTGCCGGAGCGCTTTGAGCTGGAATATGTCGGCGACGATGGACAGAAGCATCGTCCGGTCGTGCTGCACCGCGGCATTCTCGGCACGATGGAGCGTTTCGTAGCCTTCCTGCTGGAGAACTTCGCAGGCTCCCTGCCGCTGTGGCTGTCGCCTCAGCAGGTGAAGGTCATTCCGGTGTCGAGCGCATTCGACGACTATGCCAAGGAAGTCGTCGATAAGCTGACCCGTCAGGGCCTTCGTGCCGAAGCCGATCTTCGCAATGAGAAGCTCGGCTACAAGATCCGCGAAGCCCAGTTGGAGAAGCTGCCGTACATGTTCATTGTCGGCGAGAATGAAATGAACTCGGCTTCCGTCTCCGTCCGCAAGCGGGGTGAGGGCGACCTCGGAGCCAAGCCGCTGGATGAGGTAATCGGCAGCCTGGTTCAGGAAGTCTCCTCGAAAGCCATTTTCTAGATTGGATATGTGACCGGACAACTTAACCGGTAAGTTATCTATAAGACCTCTGTCATATGCCCCATCCGGTGGTTCAACTGCCGGATGTATAAAATTTCGGAAAACGGGAAACCTTCGCTAATAAGGGGGAGGTTTTCATGATGAACGAAATGGGTAAATGGCAGAGGTCTTGGTGTATTGCAGTAACGATTGTATTTATGTCAGCATTGTTGATTCTATATATGAAGCCGGAGAACGGGAAGGTGGAAGCCCCGGTTCCCGGCAGCCCGGCGGAAGCAGGCGTTGTTTCGCATATATCGCCGCTGCCGATTCAACAGGCGCCTGCTGTGAAGCGGGCGGTGGAAGTACCGGTCCGGGTGACCGGAAATGTCCGGCTGGTCCGGGCCACTGTGTTTGAACACCAAGCCGAAGAGAAGGTCGTGGCTTACGGCACGGCGCCGCTTCGGGCGGTCTCCGTTGCCGTCCGGTCCACCACGCTGTCCACATGGACAGGCGGTGGGGCAGGCGGCGCATCCCGGCCGACTTCCGCGACGGCCGGCACGGGCAATTCCAAGCCGACTTCGGCGACTTCTTCATCAACAGTTTCAACTTCAACAGCTTCGTCTTCAACGTCATCATCTTCGGCCAAACCGGCAGCCAAGCAAATTTCCATACCTGTAGCCGCGCCGGGGCCGGAGCAGATAATCCGCACGATGAAAGTGACGGCCACGGGATATACCGCCGGCTATGAATCGACCGGCAAACGGCCGAGTCATCCGCAATATGGAATCACCTATTCGGGCGTCAAGGTCCGAAGGGACAAGAATGCCGTATCCACCATTGCCGCCGATCCGAAGGTTCTGCCAATGGGCAGCATCCTGTATGTGCCGGGCTACGGATATGCGGTGGTTGCCGATACCGGTTCAGCGATCAAGGGACATAAGATCGACCTGTATTTCAAGACAACCCGCCAGGTCTACAATGAATGGGGCAAGAAGTCCGTTGAGGTTCAATTGATTAAGCGGGGCAAGGGGAAATGCACGGAAGCTATGCTGAACAGCATCAGCCGGGCCATTCAGGCTTATGACACCGTCCCGCAGGAAATGCTTGAGGAAATCATTTGACGTATAAATCGGAGCCGACCTTGACATAATACGAACTGGGGCACAGCAGACAGCCTCTGATCACTCCCCTGTGCGCATAGCGCCGAGGGTGAGAGCAAGGGAGGTGACTAACCGTGGCTAAAAAACCGAAGGTTCAAGATAACTATAAGACACCGAATGAAAAATTTAATGCCGAGTTTGCCGCTGAGAATGAAGTGGCATCCAAACAAACAGGCATTGCCAAGCCGGCACAAAAACCGCAGGCTTAAGGCATTTCAGAGCATAAACCAGGCCGTTTAGTACGGCTAAAAGCGGGGCTGTCTCAAGAGGTCACACATGACCTCGGGAGCAGTCCTGCTTTTTTATGAAAAAATTAAATTGCACTATTCCGAGTGTTATGGTTTAATATAAGCAGTCAGTACAAGCTGGCAGTCGATGATCAACCAGCTAAGCACATAAGAGGTTAATTGTTTGTTACATAATATAACACGATCCGGTGATCACTTTATTTTTATCGCATTATAATTGAATTTTTTATATTAAAATGTTATTAAAAGTGACATTGGTATATTTACAGAGTCGGTTTCTGTATGTATTATTAGGCTAACTCTACGAGATGAGCTGGGCAGATGTAAGGGTTCGGTTATAGTCGTAAGCTGAGAACATGTCCTGGGGTAGACTGAATTAATAATTGTATACAAATATACAATTATACTTTTGGAGCCGGGACAAGCAGATTTTTGACTAGGAGATGGGTATATGAACAGTTCTGTCATGCGAACACGCAGGTTGTCCAAGGATAATACTTACTTAGCTCTAAAAGAGAAAATTATTAATATCGAGCTAAAGCCCGGCGAAGCTGTACAGGAAGAGAACCTGGCAGAATTGCTTGGAGTAAGCCGTACCCCTCTGCGAGAGGCTATACAAAGGCTGGAGAATGAGGATTTTCTTGTCCGGCAGCCAAACGGAAGACTGAGAGTGGCGTCGGTGACAACGGAAGAGGTTAAAGAGATCTTTCTTATTCGCAGCATGTTGGAGGGTTATATTGCCAAAAATGCCGCCAAAAATGCTACTGAGCAAGATATCGAAAAGTTAACGGCTATGATCGGCAATCTGAAGATGTCCTTTCAGTCGGGCAAGAGCCAGGATTTCGTCTCCTATGGATTTGAATTCCATGATTATTTATCGGAAATAAGCGAACTTAAGACATTTGTGAAAATCTTGAATCAACTAAGAGACCATGCGCTTCGTTATTGCCGGTTCGTATCCTTGCATGGCGATTGGAACCAGCAGGCGGATGAAGAACATAATCTGATCTTGCAAAAGATTGCTGCCAGAGACGAAGACGGAGCCGAAAAAGCGATGCAGGATCATATTTTAAGCAGCCTGTCCGCTGCATTGGAGAGAATTGAAGGCATTCAGGCAACTAGAGAGGACGGGGTTTGATATGGAGACAGAATGGAGTATGGACACGAAGATTATTCATGAGAACCAGTTTCCGGACCCTCAAACAGGCGCCATCTCTCAAAGCATCGTACCTGCGGTGGCCTATGCGTTCGCTGATGCAGAGACAGCTGCTGCGGTAGTATCCGGTGAGGAAGAAGGCGTGTACTACGGCAGATACGGAAACCCTACTTCCCGCACATTGGAGAAGAAGATAGCCGCACTGGAAGGCGGCGAAGATGCTCTGGGCGTTTCCAGCGGAATGGCGGCCATCTCCATTGCCCTACTTGGTTTCTTGAAGCAAGGCGATCATGTTCTGGTGACCAAGGATGTATATGGAGGAACCTACAGCTTCCTGACCTCTCTGGCGCCCAGGTTCGGTATAGAATTTGATTTTGTCGATTGTACGGACCCGGAATCACTGCTTAAGAAGATCAAGCCGAATACGAAGGCCGTTTATTTGGAGACTCCCTCTAACCCAAGGCTAACCATTCTGGATATCCGAGCAATTTCGGAAGCCTGCAAAGCCTATCAGCTCCCCGTTATTGTTGACAACACCTTTATGAGTCCCTGCTTGCAGAAGCCTTTGGAGCTTGGCGCCGACGTTGTTGTACATAGCGCCACTAAATATATTAATGGTCACGGGGATGTCCTGGCAGGATTTGTTGTAGGCCAAAAAGACATCATCCAGTTTATGAGAAAGAAGCTGATGGGCGATCTCGGGCAAAATTTAAGTGCATGGGACGCATTCCTGATCTTAAGGGGAATGAAGACCATGGCCTTGCGGGTGGAGAGACATTGCGACAATGCCCGGAAAATTGCTGAATACCTGGAGTCTCATCCTTTCATCGATACAGTCTTCTATCCTGGCTTGGCGTCGCATCCCCAACATGAGCTGGCTAAGCGGCAAATGAAGGGCATGGGCGGGATTGTTTCATTCGAAGTAAAAGGTGGATTATTGGAAGGGAAAAAATTAATCAATTCGCTGAAGCTGGCGATGATTTCATTCAGCCTGGGAGATCCGGAAACTCTGGTTCAGCATCCGGCTTCGATGACTCATGCAGCAATCCCGAAGGAAGAGAGAATGAAATTCGGAATTACAGATGGATTAATCCGTATTTCGGTAGGACTCGAGGATGCTGATGATATTATCCGGGATTTCGGTCAGGCTTTGTCCGCCCTGTACTCGGATTCCGAAACCGAAACGATAGCCAAATAAAAGGGGGGGAAGCCAGTGTCTACCAGGCAGCCGGATCAAATGGAACAAGCTCTAGGCAGTCAATTGATTGAGGTTCGCAGAAATCTTCATCTAGAGCCTGAACTATCTTATGAAGAGTTTAAAACGACAGAGAAACTGCGGAAATGGCTGACAGATGCCAATATCCGTCTACTGAATATTCCTTTAAAGACAGGGCTTATCGCAGAAATCGGGAGTGGGGAAGGACCGGTCGTAGCCATACGCTGTGATATCGACGCGCTTCCGATTGAAGAGCAGACCGGATTGCCTTTTGCGTCAAAGATTCCAGGGAAAATGCATGCCTGCGGTCATGACTTTCACACAGCAACCATATTGGGTGCGGCATACCTGCTGAAAAATCGTGAGGCCGAGCTGCCCGGAACGGTTAGAGTGCTGTTTCAGCCGGCTGAAGAGACCGGTCATGGGGCTGAAAGCATCCTAGAATCAGGTGGGCTTGATGGTGTTGCTGCCATATTTGGCCTCCATAACTCCCCGGACCTGCCTGCCGGATCATTTGGTACGAGAACCGGCGCTTTAACGGCAGGCGTCGACCGGTTTGAGATTACGGTACAAGGAATCGGCGCTCATGCCGCAACACCGGAGAATGGTGTGGATGCCATCGTAACAGCGGCGCAAATCATCACTTCGCTGCAAACCATTGTAAGCCGCCAGACCAGCGCCGGGGAGCCGGTTGTGCTGAGTGTAACCCGAATCAATGGAGGCTTCACCTGGAATGTACTGCCGGAGAAGGTTGAACTGGAAGGAACCGTTCGAACTCATAATGAAGAGGTCCGCCGTCTTATTCCGGACACAATGACTCGCATTATCGAAGGTATTGCCGCAGCAGCGGGAGCGGAGGCGAAACTGCATTGGTATCCAGGTCCGCCGGCAACGATAAATGATGGGTACTGGGCTGATTTTACTAAAGAGATGGCCGAGCAGGCAGGTTATGAGGTGCATGACATCCCGCCGCAAATGGGAGGTGAAGATTTCTCCTTGTACTTGCAGAAGATCCCGGGCGCTTTTGTAAATATCGGAACCGGCCCTGCCTACGCGCTTCATCATCCCCGTTTTGATGTCGACGAGACTGCACTGCTGCCGGCTGCCAAGTATTTCGCTTTATTGGCGGAGCAAGCGTTAGTGAGGCTGAAGGAGGAATTGCTATGATTGAATTAAAGGATGTTTCGAAGACATACACCCGCAAAGGGATTTCGAACGAAGCCTTGAAGGAAATAAATCTAAAGGTGGAAAAAGGCGATATATTCGGGGTTATCGGCTATAGCGGTGCGGGTAAGAGCACATTGATCCGTCTCGTCAATTACCTGGAGAGACCGACCAAAGGCAAGGTTTTCGTGGATGGTCATGATTTAGGGGAGTACAGCATTAAAGAGCTGCGCGCCGCCAAAAAAAACATCGGGATGATCTTTCAGCATTTCAATCTGCTTGAATCGAAGAAAGTATTTGATAATGTGGCCATTCCCCTTGTTTTGACGAAAAAGAGCAAGGACGAAATCCGCAAGCGTGTTACGGAACTGCTGGATTTTGTAGGATTGGCCGACAAAGCAGGCAGCTATCCTAGTGAGTTGTCAGGCGGTCAGAAGCAGCGTGTCGGGATTGCAAGGGCGCTTGCCTCGAACCCCTCCATTCTCCTGTGCGATGAAGCGACTTCCGCACTGGACCCGCAGACGACGCGTTCCATTTTACAACTGTTGAAGAAGATCAATGCGGAGTACAACATCACGGTTATGATCATCACCCATGAAATGTCGGTCATTCAAGAGATCTGCAACAAGGTGGCGGTCATGGAACAAGGGAGGATTATCGAGCAGGGAAGCGTTCTGAAGGTATTCGGACATCCCAAGCATCACACCACGCAAAATTTTGTGAAGACCGTCATTCAGAACAGCATCACAGACAGCGTGCAAAAAACAATCAAGCGAGAGCCGGGCAGCGGTATTTACAAATTGGAGTTTATCGGACAGTGCGCTTCGGAGCCCATTTTGTATAAATTGATCCGTTCTTACGATGTGCAGGTTAATATTCTGTTTGCCAACATGACCGAGATTGAAGAAACGACGCTCGGGAAAGTGATTATTCAGGTAAAAGGAGAAACACCCGAGATAGACAAGGCCCTGATCTTCCTGAGAAACAGCGGAGTCGGAGTGGAGGAGGTGGAGAAGCATGATGTCAACTACAGTTTCAACTGACCAGTTCATGCAAGCGATCGTGGATACTCTGTATATGGTGGGGATGTCCTTGTTCGTGGGAGCGTTAATTGGAATACCGATCGGGATTCTGCTTGTTGTTACCCGTCCGGGCGGGGTTCTGGAGAACAAAGTCCTGTATGCCGTTATTAATCCCGTAATCAACATCGTCCGCTCCTTGCCTTTTATCATATTGCTGGTCGCCATTATTCCGTTTACCCGGTTTATCGTACAGACTTCAATCGGGACCAACGCAGCGATTGTGCCGCTTATTATCTATATCGCGCCTTACATCGGGCGGCTGGTAGAGAATTCCTTGCTTGAAGTCAATCCGGGAATTCTCGAAGCGGCAGAGTCAATGGGGGCAACGCCGTTTCAGGTCATCCGGTACTTTTTATTACCCGAGGCCGTCGGATCGTTAGTTCTGTCCCTGACGACTGCGACCATCGGTTTGATTGGTGCGACTGCGATGGCTGGAACGGTTGGCGGCGGCGGGGTCGGAGACTTGGCGATCGTATACGGATACCAGCGGTTTGACACGGTTGTTGTCGTTGCCACTGTAATTATCCTGATTATTTTCGTACAAGGCATTCAGTCATTTGGCAACACATTGGCGAGAAAGATTCGCCGCTATTAGAGAGAACTCTGGAGAGGAGAATGACAGATGAGTGAATGGAGCAAACAAGACCGGTTTCATGCCATTTTATCCGGAGAGCGGGCAGATCGTCCGATTGTCAGCGGCTGGCGTCATTTTATCGACAAGGAACAGAATGCAGATGATTTGGCGGAAACCACGATTACATTTACCAGGAAATATGATTGGGATTGGGTGAAAATCAACCCTAGAGCAACCTATCTGGCCGAAGCTTGGGGAAACAAGTATGACTTTCAGGACTACCAGACTGTTTTTCCAAGACAGCAGACGACAGCTGTTCCGGCCGCAGCTGATCTTTGGGATCTTGATGTGAAGAAAGCTTCGGAGTCAGCGCCATTATTGGAGCAGCTGGTTGCGGTGCGGAAGATTCGCCAGGGACTGCCGGATACCCCATTAATTCAAACCGTGTTTTCACCTTTAACCGTTCTGCTGTTTATAGTAGGCCGATCCGCATATGTAACCAAGACGGTATTCGGCATCGACAATCCGGTCACGCTGGAATCTGTGTTCACGGAGCACCGTGCGGCGGCGCATCATGCACTGCATGCCATCTCATTAACCTTGGCCGATTACGTGCAAGAGCTGCGGCAAGCGGGATCGGATGGACTGTTCTATGCGGTGACCGGGACAGCCCATCCGGGCTTGTTCGATGATGCGATGTTCAATGAATTTTCCAGACCTTATGATTCCATTGTACTTGAAGCTGCGAGCTACGGGAAAAATGTTCTGCACACTTGCGGAGCCTATTCCCAGCCTGAAAAATTTAACGATTACCGGATAGACGGGATCAGCTGGGACACGAAAGCCGAAGGAAACCCGGATCTGGATGCGGCGCTGACCGCAACCAAGGTAGGCGGCGTTGACCATGCTCTATTTGCGGGAAATGACATTTCTCAAATTCAGCAGCAGGCCGAGGAAGCCTTGAAACTGATGAAGGACCAGCCTTTTATTCTTGCTCCCAATTGCGCGATTCCGCTTAACGTAACCGATGAGGCGCTCTTGCAGCTGAAAAAATCCGTATCAGAAAAGGGGACAAAAGTATGAAAAAGTTGTTGCTTGTTATGTTAGTCGGGGTTGTAGCGCTGTTGTCGGCTTGCGGCAAAGACTCAAATTCAGGGGCTGCTACGGAAGAGAAGAAAGAGATTACGGTTGGATTTGGCGTTGGCACCTATGAAGAGCAATTCCGCCAATCGATTCTGCCAATCCTGGAGAAAAAAGGCTACAAGGTCGATATTAAAACCTTCTCCCAGAACATGCAGGTTAACCCGGCCATGAAGGAAGGCTCTATCGATGCGAGCGTATTCCAGAGCACGGCTTACATGGAAGCGATCAATAAAGAAATCGGCGCAGACATGGTTGGTATCGCCTATGTGCCGGGTGCGCCGCAAGGTCTGTACTCCGTGAAGCACACCACACTCGATGATGTAAAAGACGGCACTACCGTTGCTGTCCCTAACGATCCGGTTAACCAGGAACGTGCGCTGCGGATTCTGGAAGAACTTGGATGGGTGAAGATTAAAGACGGCGCAGGTGTAGAGGATTTCAACATTAACAGCATGGAGCCGGACAAGTATAAGATTGATATTAAAATTCTGGACCCTGCCCAAATCCTCGTATCGCTTGAAGATGTGGATTATGGAGTCGTCAACGGTAATTACATTGCAAACGCCGGCAAAAAGATTACAGACGCGCTGAAAATTGAAAATACCCCTATGCAGCACAGAATCATTGTATCCATCAATAAGAAGGACGAGAACACGCAATGGGCCAAAGATTTGAAAGCAGCTTACGAGTCGCCGGAGTTTGAAGAATACATCAAGGGAATCGAAAAATACGACGGATTCATTCTGCCTGAGGCATGGAATAACAATTAAGGTAAGGAAGTGGCTGAGTTGATCGAGGAACGGATTCACTTTATTGGCGGCGGACAAATGGCCGAGGCCATTATCCGCGCTATTATTTCCAATCAGACGATATCGGCGGATCGAATTAGCGTAACGGATATCAACGAAGCGCGTCTTCAGTTTCTGGACAAGACTTACGGAGTGAACACAGACATCTCCCAGGAGAAATTTCTGGCTGAAGCAGACTTGATTGTCATTGCTGTCCGGCCGCAGGATAACCTGGCTGCGCTGGGACAAGCTGTGCAGAAATCCGCTGCACCTGCTGCCGCAATCGTCTCGATCGTTGCGGGTGTAACGATCGAGAAGCTGGCCGGCTATTTCGGAGCCGAACGCCCGATTGCCCGGGTCATTCCCAATACGCTGACCGACACGGGTTACGGCTACAGCGGGGTAGCGCTGAATGCGAACGCCAATCAGGAGCAGGTAGACAGCTTCCTGGGCGGATTCGGCAAAGTTCAATATCTGGACGAGTCCTTGATTGACATCTTCACCGGATATGGTGTGGCTGGACCGAATTATATTTATTACTTCATTGAGTCACTTGCAGATGCCGGTGTGCTCGCCGGATTGCCGCGGGAGCTGGCGTGGAACGTAGCGTTGGAGAATTGCGTTGGAGCTGTTGCCATGCTGAAGCTGACCGGACTACATCCAAGACAACTGCTTGATATTAACAACTCACCCGGCGGTGTAGGCATTAACGGCCTGTATGAACTGAACAACAGCGATTTCGCGGCCGGTCTGCAGAGAAGTGTCCGGGCAGCCGTTAAGCGAACGACGGAGTTAGGGGCGAAATAATGGCAAGTAAAAAATGGGATCATCTTGTTCATTATGTCAATGATCTGGACCAGCCTGTTGAACTCTTCAGAGAGCATGGTTTGGTTGCTTTCCGGGGAGGCTCACATACGGATTGGGGAACCTATAATTCCCTAAGCTATTTTGGCTTAACCTATATCGAGTTTCTAGGTATTGAGAATCTTGAACTGGCGAAGTCGACGGAGCATAACCGTGTGGTCAAGGATGCGGTTGACACATTGCCCGGGCATGAGGTTCTGAGCAGAGTCGTTATCCGGACGGATGACATTGAGGAAATGCGCGCTTCTTTGGATGCGGCAGGACTAAGCCTCTCTCCTATAATGGATGGCAAGCGTCTGGACAACAAAGGCAGACTAATCGAATGGCGTATGATGACGATTGACGGCGATTTTGGAGGACTGGTTTATCCCTTCATTATTCAATGGAAAGGGTCGGATGATGAAAGATTGGAACAGTTAACGGCCTCCGGCGTTATTCAGCCCCATCCGGCCGGTAACGCCGTTATGAAAAGAGCAGTATTCCGTGTGTCCGATCCGGCAGCTGCCGCCGAGCATTGGGAAAGACTGTTTGGTCTGACCGCCTTGGAGCCTGAAGGCCAGTCCGTCAGCCTTCAGATTGGCGATAAGTTTTTTGACTTCGTGCAAGGGGACGAGAATCAGTTCAAACAGGTGATTTTTGAAAGTGAAGCTGCCCGGCTGAAAGGCAAAACCATTCGGATTGGCGAAGGAGAATATATCTTCACTTAATGGCACTGGCTCGATATCAGGAAATGGCGATGCAGGGATAGCTCCTTCGCATTCGCCATTTCTTTTTTTGTCACAAATTGCTCTATCGAATGGTCTCTCACCGGCAATGCTGGCTCTCCTATTCTAAGACCTTCATTCTAGGAACTTCCATCCCCTCGGTCCCGGGACCGAGCCAGCTTTCCATCCCCCGGCGCTGTTCTAAGCAGGACGCTTGTTGTAAACTGGATTCATAAGACGGAAGAACACACTAAATCAAAGGAGAAGTTGCACATGAGAAGACGAGTAGCCAGCCAGGTGTTCGGCGGTCTGATCCTTATAGGCATCGGCGTTCTGTTCCTGCTTCGGCAGTTGGGATATGTTTCATACGATATCGGCGATCTGTTCTCCAATTTTTGGCCGGTTATCCTGATCATTCTCGGCATCCAGGGACTGCTCAAGGGTCTGGAGCGCGGGAGAGGCGGCTCCTTCATCGGCCCGCTGTTCCTGCTGCTGATCGGGTTGTACTTCCTTGGCGATAATCTCGAGATTGTTGATTTGTCAGCCGGGGATTTCTTTACATTACTGATCCCGCTTGCGCTGATCCTGGGCGGACTCAAGGTTATCTTCAAGCCGCATCGTCCGGGGCCGCCCGCTCCCCCGCCACCCGCGCCCAAGAGCTACTATCCGGAAGAAGGTCAGGACGTTGAGCCGCCGAAGCCGCTGGAGTCGACGCTGGACGAGGAGTTTGAGCGTAAGTTCGGAAGTGCGCGTACAGAAGGCAAGTACAGCAGCTCCGGGGTTGCCTACGATAACAATGGCCGGCGCCATGTCACCGACTGGGACCAATACTTGAGCAAAGATGAGGAAGATGAAGATCCGCAAGGCCCGAGGGACCCGTGGCAGGAGAAGAAGGAATGGGTTGAGCGCCGCAGACTGGATCGTGAGGAACGGCATGAACGCAGGCATCAGGAGCGTGAGGAACGCCATGAACGCAGACATCAGGAACGCTGGGAGCGCCATGAGCGCAGATCTGCTGAGCGAAACGGCCACGGTCACGACTGGCATCAAGGCGACAGCAAGGAGAGAACGAACCGTTCCACTTTTATCGGCGATATCCACATGGGGCGCGAGCATTTTCAACTGAAGCATACGAATATCTCCCTGTTTATCGGCGATACCGTGCTCGATCTGACCAACGCCCAGATTCCATACGGCGAGACGAAGATCAATTTATCCGCGTTCATCGGAGATCTCAAAGTCTACATTCCCGACGACATGGATCTTGGCATTTCCGTCAACAGCAGCTCCTTTATCGGGGACATGGATGTGCTGAACGAATCGCGCACCGGTTTTATGAGCAACCTCCAGTACAAGACCCCTTATTATAAGGAAGCCGGCAAAAAAATCCGCATTAACGTGAGCGCTTTTATCGGCGACATCAAAGTTAAGACGGTGGGGTGACGGATGGAAACGATATTCAAAAATACGAAATGGGTGCTGCTGTTATACTTCCTGCTGTGCGGGAGTGTAACAGCTGTCCTAATGTATGCAGGAAGTTGTCTTGGTTATATCCGGGTTGTCGATTACCGCATGTGGGTATATCTCTGCCTGGGCATTGTGCTGTTCACAGCCGTGATCGGCTATATGGCCGTGCAGCGAATCCAGCGGAGAATCGACCACCTGGATATTAACATGCTTCAGGTTGCCAAAGGGAATCTTGCCGTCCGGATGCCGGACAGCGATGACCCTTCATTTGCGCGGGTGTACCATGAATTCAATACAATGATGGATGCTGTCGAGAATAAAATGAAGCTCTTACAGCGTCTTGGCGAGCAGGAGGTCATCGAGAAAGAAAAGGCGTCTGAAAGCGCCGTCCTCGAGGAACGCCGCCGAATGGCCAGGGATTTGCATGACACTGTCAGCCAGCAGCTGTTCGCCATTCATATGTCTGCATCATCGCTGCCGAAGGTGCTGGAGCGAAATGAGACCCAAGGCCGGACCGTCATGGACCAGCTGATCACGATGTCGCAGATGGCGCAGAAGCAGATGCGTGCGCTGATCGCACAGCTGCGCCCGGTCGAGCTTGAGGGCCGTGATCTGTTCGAGGCGCTGGAGAAGTGGTTCCCGGATTACTGCCGGCAGAACGGTCTGAAGGGCATGAAGGAGCTGGAGCTGCAGGGCGAGCTTTCAGAGGCGATTGAGCATCAGCTGTTCCTCATCATTCAGGAAGCGATGGCCAACATTGTGAAGCATTCGGGCGCGAGACTCGTCAGCCTGTCGCTTCGCGAAGGGCCGCGCCAGGTCGTGCTTAGCATCAGCGATGATGGCCAGGGCTTTGAGATCATGCAGAGCAAGCAGGGATCGTACGGTCTGTCGACGATGCGGGAACGGGCGGAGAAGCTCGGCGGGCAAGTCGAGATTATTAGCCGCAAGGGTGCGGGGACCACGATCCGCGTACATATCCCCAAGTTCGTCCAGGGAGAACCCGGCCGGATGATTTCGGCTGCGGACTCGTCGGCGGACAGGGAAGAAGCATAAGGGGAGGAGCAGATAATATGAGTGATACGCGTGCAATCAAAATACTGCTGGTCGACGATCATGATATGGTGCGGATGGGGCTCAAAACCTATTTGATGCTGGAGCCGATGTTCGAAGTGGTCGCAGAGGCGTCGAACGGGCGGGAAGCGCTGGAGGTGCTTCGCCGCGGGGGCGAGGAGGGGCTGCCCGACCTGGTTCTGATGGATTTGATGATGCCGGTCATGAACGGCGTGGAGACGACCCGGGCAGTGCTGTCCGAGTTCCCGGGTCTGAAGATCGTCATTCTGACCAGCTTCCTTGAGGATGATCTCGTCGTTGACGCCATTGAAGCGGGCGCTGTCAGCTATGTGCTCAAGACGGTCTCGGCCGAGGAATTGATCTACGCGCTTCAGGGGGCTTACCGCGGCATGCCGGTGATGACCGGCGACGTGTCCCAGGCGCTGACCCGCGGCATCCGCCAGCGGACGGTTCAGGATGATACCTCGGGTCTGACCGAGCGCGAGCGGGAAGTGCTGCTGCTCATCGCCGAAGGCAAGAGCAACAAGGATATCGGGGAGGAGCTCCATATCAGCATCAAGACGGTCAAGACGCATGTCAGCAACCTGCTGATGAAGTGCGAGCTGGAGGACCGGACCCAACTGGCCATTTACGCGCACCGCAAGGGCTGGGTCACCCAGGGATAACCGTGATGTGCGGGACGAGCGATATAGGATCGTGTCCGGTCTTCTTTTGCTTCTCTATGGCGATCCATATGGCAATCTATTTCTCCAAAAAGAGAGTTGTCCGACAAAACCCGGCGTATGCCGGGTTTTGTGCGTTCCGGCGGTTCTATGAAAATGTTTTATCTAGGCTTAAATTGTTTTTAATGTCGGTTTAAGGTTTAAAGTACAAAATACAATCATGAAAGCAACGACAAACCTGTCCGGAACGGACAAAGCGCGGGAGGGTAAAACAATGAGCGAGAACAACAACAAATTTGGTGGAGAAGACAACGATCGCATGGAAGGGCAAACGCCGGATCGGGAATGGAACGGCAGCGGTCAGTCTTCCGAATCCGAATCGAACTCTTCCTACTATTATTCATACGGACCTTTTAAATCCATTAACCATAACGAACAAGATTCCGGCAGTGCAGAACATTATGTCCGCCGGGAACCCGAGCGGGTTGAGGTAACCCCTCCCCAACCGGTGAAGCCGGTTCCTTACCCGTCGATCCGGCCAACGGGCTACGGCGGAGGCGGTACCGGCGGACCTGGCGGCAATGACGGCGGCTGGCAGTATAATCAGAACCGCAAGCCCAAGAAGCCGGTAAGGACGGCTGTCATATCCTTCCTTGCAGGCATGCTGGTGCTGTCCGGTTCCATGTTCGCCGCCGACAAAGGCAACTGGTTCACAGGGAATCAAGAGTCGACGGCTACGGCGGCACTAAGCTCCCAGGGCCAGGCGGCGAATGAGAGCGCCAACGTCAAACCGTCTACGACAACAACCAAGCTCGTTACAGGCGCGAATGGCGTATCCGGCGTCGTAGACGAGGCCGGTCCTGCGGTAGTGAAGATTGAAACTCTGGTCAAGACGAACTCCAGAAGCAGCCAGAGCAACCCGAATATGAGTGATCCGTTCTACCAATTCTTCTTCGGAGATCAATACGGCGGTAATTCCTCGGGCTCACAGCGGAACAATGGAAGCAACGGCTCAAGTTCTTCAGGGTCCTCGGGCTCCGATTCACAGCTGACGCCTTATGGCATCGGAACCGGCTTTATCTATGATAAAGCCGGATATATACTGACGAACGAGCATGTTATTGAGAATGCGGATGTTATCCAGGTAACGGTTGACGGCAACTCGAAGCCTTACGAAGCGAAGCTGCTCGGCTCCAGCAAGGATCTGGACCTTGCCGTTCTGAAGATCGAAGGCGACAACAACTTCTCGACTGTACCGCTCGGTGATTCCGACTCTATCAAGGTAGGGGCCGAAGTTGTAGCGATCGGCAATCCGCAGGGCTTTGACCATACGGTGACCGCCGGCGTGCTGAGCGCCAAGGGCCGCAGCATCGATATCAACGAAGAAGACGGCAGCGGCACCCGCAACTACACGGATCTGCTGCAGACCGACGCTTCGATCAACCCCGGCAACTCCGGCGGACCGCTTCTTGACGAGAGCGGCCAGGTAATCGGCATGAACGTCGCCGTCAGCACCGATTCACAGGGCATTGGCTTCGCGATTCCGGTGAACAAGATCAAGGAAGTCGTCGACAAGCTGGAAGCCAACCAGGCGATTCCAAAAGAGCCGGTTCCGTTCATCGGCGCATCGCTCATGACGATAACCGATGAAGTGGCGAAGCAGATGGGAACGGATATCAAGGAAGGTTCCGTAGTAGCCGAGATCATCTACAAATCGCCAGCTTATGTTGCAGACCTGCGTCCGTACGATATCATCACCGGCATCAACGGCACGAAGTATGCAACCAGCCAGGAATTGATCGACTTCATCAAGACCAAGAAGGTCGGAGACAAGATTACGCTGAATGTCGTCCGCGACGGCAAGACGCTGGATCTGCCCGTGACGATCGGCAACAAGAACGACTTCGACACCACGCAGACCCAGAGCCAGTCGCAGCAGTAAGAGGCTGATTTGAACAACGCGGAAGGGGCAACCCTTCCGTTTTTGTCTAAAGAAAGGCTCAGGCGTCAATGCTTGGGACTGTACACTGCGGCTTCTTCCCTTATATACACACTGCTGCATTCACTGCTAAAATAGAACCAAATGACTTCGATAAAGGGGCGGGCTTATCTTTTATGCGACCGACTATTTTAATTATTGATGACGATGAGAAAATTATTTCCATGCTCCGGCGGGGGCTTGCCTTCGAGGGCTATGATATCAAGACGGCCTCCAACGGGGCAGATGGTCTTCGGGCGGTGCTGACCAGCAACCCGGACGTCGTAATTCTCGATGTCATGATGCCGCAGGTAGATGGCTTCGAGGTGTGCCGCAGACTGAGAGAGGGCGGAAGCAGCGTTCCGGTTCTGATGCTGACAGCCAAGGATGAGGTGGAGCATCGGGTCAAGGGTCTTGACCTCGGAGCCGATGATTATCTGGTGAAGCCATTTGCGCTGGAAGAGCTGTTGGCCCGTGTAAGAGCATTGCTTCGCCGCAAGAGCGAGCAGGGCGGCGGGGGAGAGCAGGCGATTATGTATGAAGATATTACGCTGGACGTCGATTCGCGCGAAGTGACGCGCGGCGGCAAGCGGCTGGAGCTGACTGCAAAGGAATTCGAGCTGCTTCATCTGTTCATGCAGAATCCGAAGCGGGTGCTTTCCCGCGATCTGATTATGGATAAAATCTGGGGCTATGATTACAGCGGCGAATCGAATGTGCTGGAAGTTTATATTGCCATGCTCCGGCAGAAGACAGAGGAGCACGGAGGCAAACGACTTATTCAAACAATCCGCGGAGCGGGCTACATTCTAAGAGGTGACAACTAAATGTCCATCAGGCTGCGGCTGACCGCATGGTATTCAGGGATTTTGGCCGTCATGTTGCTGGCCTTCTCAGCCGCGATTTACGGTTTTTTCTACTTCAACACGTACGGTGACCTCAAGGCCCGTCTGCGCGCGCAGTCAAATACCCCTGAACTTCTGCAGCAGACTATCAACTACGATGGCTCCCTGGACCTTACGTTCAACAAGAGACTGGACATGCAGTATGTGTATGGGCAAATGTATTTTTACGATTCGAAGAAGCTGACCCGCAGCGGGAATCTGCAGGATGCGGATGTGCAGTTTGATGTGCCCAGCCGTGAGCAGATTAAAGGGACTAAAGGCGGAGCGAAGTTTGTCCATGCCACTTACGGGGGCTACAGCTTTCTTATTTATCAGGTAGGGGTTAATGCAGAGAATTACAACAACAATCCGGCGGCGGTTCTGCAGCTTGCTTTCTATACCGGGGATCAGGACAAGCTGCTGGAACGTCTGAAGACGATTCTGATTGCGGGCTCTTTCGCAACGTTGATTGCGGCCTTCACTTTCGGCCTGTTCATGGCGCGCAAGTCCATGACGCCGATCGGCAAAGTGATCGAGGCGGCCGAAGGCATTCAGACCGGCAACGATCTCAGCGTGCGCATTGAGTATGACGGACCGCCGGATGAAATCGGCCGGCTGATTCACACCTTTAACAATATGATCGGGCGAATGGAGGGCATTTACAAGGAGCTTGAGGATTCCTATGCGGCCCAGCGCCGGTTCGTGTCGGACGCCTCACATGAGCTTCGGACACCGCTGACGACCATTCGCGGCAACATCGATCTGCTGCAGAAGGTATGGGAATTGGAGCCAGGAGAGAACCCGGCGATGGACGAAGCGGCAATTCGGCAAATGTCGGTCGAATCCGTGAGCGATATTGCGGATGAAGCGAAGCGAATGAGCCGACTGGTGGCCGATATGCTGTCCCTGGCCAGAGCCGATACGGGCCGGACCTTCGAGAAGGAGCCGGTGGCGCTGGAGCCTCTGATGACCGAGGTTGCCCGCAGGGCTGCCTTCCTGCCGCATGATGCGGAGTGGATAACGGGCGACCTATCGATGCTGAACGGCAAATATGTATCCGGTAACAAGGATTATTTACAGCAGATGCTGTTCATCTTTATCGATAATGCATTCAAATACACCCCTTCGGGAGAAGTGACGTTTGATGCGGTGATCTACCAGTCCCAGGTCGGCATTCGTATCTCGGATACCGGAATCGGCATGGACAAGAGCGAGGTGCCGTATATCTTCGACCGTTTCTACCGGGCGGATGAATCCCGCGGCAATACGGAAGGCACGGGCCTTGGTCTGTCCATTGCCAAGTGGATAATTGATGAGCATGGCGGCTCGGTCGAGGTAGTCACCCGGCAGGGCGAAGGCACGACATTCATCATCTGGCTGCCTTTTCTCTTAGCCGCACCGCTGGAATAAGGGCTGCCAGATAAGGTATAATGGAGCGGATTACGCCTTTCACATTTACAGACGGCAGAAAGCAGGTGGGCTAGTGGAAGTCATTAAAATCTCTCCCCGGGGATATTGTTACGGCGTTGTCGACGCCATGGTGATGGCGCGGCAGGCAGCCAAGAATCTCGATCTCCCCCGGCCTATTTATATACTCGGCATGATTGTTCATAACAGCCACGTCACCAACTCCTTTGAGGACGAGGGCATCATTACGCTTGACGGCAGCAACCGCCTCGACATTCTGGATCAGGTTGACAAAGGCACGGTGATCTTCACGGCGCACGGCGTGTCGCCGGAGGTGCGCAAGAAGGCGAGAGACAAGGGGCTGACGACAGTTGACGCCACTTGTCCCGACGTTACGAAGACCCATGACCTGATTAAGGAAAAGGTCGCGGAGGATTATGAGATTATCTATATCGGCAAAAAAGGCCACCCCGAGCCGGAGGGCGCGGTCGGCATCGCGCCGGAGCGTGTGCATCTGATCGAGAAGGAGGAGGAGATCTCTTCTCTGTCCCTGCCGGCAGACTCCCGGATCGTGATCACCAATCAGACGACGATGAGCCAGTGGGATATCAAGCATATTATGAAAAAATTGCTGGAGACCTTTCCCGGCGCCGAGGTCCATAACGAGATCTGCATGGCGACTCAGGTCCGTCAGGAGGCGGTGGCGGGGCAGGCCGGACAGGCCGATCTCGTCATCGTGGTCGGCGATCCCCGCAGCAACAACTCCAACCGGCTTGCCCAGGTGTCGGAGGAAATCGCGGGCGTTCCCGCCCACCGAATTGCCGATGTCTCGGAGCTTAAGACGGATTGGCTGAAGGGTATCAGCAAGGTGGCCGTGACATCCGGCGCCTCTACGCCAACGCCGATCACGAAAGAGGTCATCGCGTATCTGGAGCAGTATGACCCTGCGAATCCGGATACCTGGGAGATCAAACGCACGGTCAATATGGCGAAGCTGCTGCCTCCGGTCAAAACGAAGGTGTAAGCAGACAAGCTGGAGCGTCTATGGTTTAGAACTTACGCCCGCCCCGATCGCGGGGCGGGCTTTTTAGCGTATTTAAGTCTTTTAATATCCCTTCCAAATTTTTTTAGAGAAAGGGTTGACGAAAAGGGCAAATTGACATAGAATTGCTTTAGTGATTAAAAGCATAAAAGCTTAAAAGCGTCGTAGCAAAATAGCGATAAAGTTTGACCAATATAATGAGTGAGGTTCGGAAAGGAAGGAATATCAGATGATCGTTATTACATCCAATCAAACACCGGAGGAACAAATCAAGGAAATCGTCGCCGTTATCGAGAAAGAGGGGCTTCAGGCCCATCTGTCGAAAGGCGCGGATCATACGGTAATCGGTCTGATCGGAAGCGTTAATCCGAAGCTGGCCGAGCATCTGCGCCAGATGAAGGGCGTGGCGAATGTAGTGAAGATCTCGAAATCTTACAAGCTGGCAAGCCGCGATTTCCATCCAGAGGATACAATCATCGACATCAAGGGCGTGAAGATCGGCGGAGAGAATCTCGTTATTATGGGCGGCCCATGCGCCGTTGAGACACCGGAGCAGATCAACGAGATCGCAAGACTGGTCAAAGCTTCGGGAGCACAGGTACTTCGCGGCGGAGCCTTCAAGCCGCGTACGGGACCTTACAGCTTCCAGGGCGTAGGCGTGGAAGGGCTGAAGATGATGAAGGAAGCCGGCGAGCGTCACGGCCTGCTGACCATCACGGAAGTCATGACTCCGGAATATGTCGAAGTTTGCGCTGAATACGCCGACATCCTTCAGGTCGGAACGCGTAATATGCAGAACTTTGACCTGCTGCGCGCGCTCGGCACCTGCGGCCGTCCGGTGCTGCTGAAGCGCGGCTTCAGCGCTACTTACGATGAATTTCTCAACGCGGCTGAGTACATTCTGGCCGGCGGCAACCGTGATGTAATGCTCTGCGAGCGCGGTATCCGTACGTTCGAGACCTACACGCGCAACACGCTGGATCTGTCCGCTGTTCCGGTTCTGCAGAACCTCAGCCATCTGCCGGTCATCTCCGACCCGAGCCATGGCACAGGCCGCCGCGAGCTGGTTGAGCCGATGTCCAAGGCATCGGTGGCAGCCGGAGCAAACGGCTTGATCATTGAGATGCACACCGATCCGGACAACTCCATGACAGGCGACGGCGTACAGTCGCTGTTCCCGGATCAGTTCGATAATCTGCTGCGCGATCTGGAGAAGCTGGCTCCGCTGGTCGGCAAGAAATTCTCCAACCAGGTAGCTGTTCCGGTCGTATAATTACTGGTAATCCAAGAAGGTTGAAATAAGCGTTCAAACAGCTCTTCCCCGAACAAAAAAAAGGGCGGCGGGAGGGCTGTTTGGCGCGCTTTGTCAGGTCTTCATAAGACATGATGAATAATTCACCAAAGCGTAAGAATATCTTACATTACCTTAAAAAATACCTTACATAAGGATTGACGATGTTAGGTTTGAGTTTTATAATGACGACAGTTAAAAATCAAAACCGAGAACATTTGCATAGTGGGTACGGCTTAATGTTCGGAACTTGGGGAGGAAAAATTTCATGTCGGTTGAAAAAGTGTTGCAAACGATCAAAGAAAACAACATCGAATGGGTAGATTTCCGTTTTGTTGATTTGGCTGGACGGGCCCATCATATCTCTTTGCCAGCTGATGCTGTAGACGAAGATACTTTCGTTAATGGTGTGGCATTTGACGGCTCTTCGATTACGGGTTTCCGCGGTATTGAAGAATCTGACATGGTTATGATGCCGGATACTAGCACTACATACGTCGATCCTTTCACTGCGCATCCTACGCTCAACATTATGTGCGACATTTTCACCCCTGACGGCGAGCGTTATGAGCGCGACCCTCGCGGTATCGCGGTTAAAGCCGAAGAATACCTGCAGAAGAGCGGTGTAGGCACGGCTGCTTTCTTCGCACCTGAATCCGAGTTCTTCATTTTCGACGATGTTCGCTTCGAAAGCGGAATGAACAGTTCCTCCTACTTCGTGGACTCCGAAGAAGCAGTATGGAACTCCAACCGCAAGGACGAAGGCGGCAACCTGAGCTTCAAAGTCCGCGTTAAAGGCGGATATGTTCCGGTTGCTCCAGTTGATACTCAACAGGACATCCGCAGTGAAATGTGTCGTCTGCTTGCCGAAGCTGGTCTGGTGATCGAGCGTCATCACCATGAAGTGGCAACAGCCGGACAAGCCGAAATCAACTTCCGTTTCGATACGCTGAAGAAGACGGCTGACAACCTGCTGACTTACAAATACATCGTGCAGAACACCGCCCGCCAATATGGCAAGGTTGCAACCTTCATGCCGAAGCCGCTCTTCGGCGACAACGGCAGCGGCATGCACGTCCACCAATCGATCTTCAACGGCGATTCTCCGCTGTTCTATGAAAAAGGCGCTTATGCCAACCTGAGTGAAACTGCTCTGCACTACATCGGCGGTATTCTGTACCATGCTCCGGCTCTGATCGCTCTGACCAACCCGAGCACGAACTCCTTCAAACGCCTGGTTCCAGGCTATGAAGCACCGGTTAACCTGGTATTCTCCAAGGGCAACCGTTCCGCAGCCGTTCGTATTCCGGTTGCTGCCGTTACGCCTAAGGGCTGCCGCATCGAGTTCCGTACTCCGGACTCCACAGCTAACCCATACCTGGCCTTCTCCGCTATGCTGCTGGCTGGTCTGGACGGCATCAAGAAGAAGATCGATCCGCAAGAACTTGGCTATGGTCCGCTCGACAAGAACATCTACGAGCTGCCGGACTCCGAGAAGGAGAAAATCCGCAGCGTTCCGGGCAGCCTGAACGAAGCGCTTGACGCTCTGGAAGCTGACTATGAGTTCTTGACTGAAGGCGGCGTATTCACTAAAGATTTCATCGACAACTACATCGACCTGAAGCGTGGAGAAGCTCAAGCGGTTGCCATTCGTGTTCATCCGCATGAATACTCCCTGTATTTCGACGTATAAGTTTAGCTTGCATCAACGAGAAGCCATGTTCACCAATCGGTGGCATGGCTTCTTTTTTTATTTTATTTAACATTTCGCTATGTTTTAAAGTCTGAACTTATGGTAAAATCGAAGAGGATTTTGTTCGTGTGCCGCATTAAAGCGGCAAAAGCGAGTGTCTGATCGGAACGGTATAACTCACACGTTCATGTGAATAATTATACTTGCTGCCATGTCAGATTATTGCTATCATTACGATAATGAAAGATGAGAAAGGGTGGGAGTATTTTGAGCAAGAGAGCATACAATTTCAACGCAGGTCCTGCAGCCTTGCCTCTTGAAGTTCTGGAGCGCGCACAGGCGGAATTTGTAGATTTCCGGGAAACGGGCATGTCTATTATGGAGATGTCGCACCGTGGAGCCGTATATGAATCCGTGCACAACGAAGCACAGGAACGCCTGCTATCTCTGCTGGGCAATCCTACTGGATATAAAGTGCTGTTCATTCAAGGCGGCGCAACGACTCAGTTCGCAATGGTTCCGCTCAACCTTCTCTCTGAAGGCAAGGTCGGCAGCTATGTGCTGACCGGAAGCTGGGCCGACAAAGCGTTCAAGGAAGCAAAAATCGCTGGCGGCGCACATGTTGCGGCTACTTCCGAGGATAAGAAATTCCTGGCTATCCCGGACCTGGCTTCGATCAAGCCTGCCGACAATGCCGCTTATCTTCATGTCACTTCCAACGAGACGATTGAAGGCACACAGTATCAGGAGTTCCCTGACACCGGATCTCTGCCGCTGATCGCCGATATGTCGAGCGATATTCTGAGCCGTTCCTTCGACGTCAGCAAGTTCGGTCTGATCTATGCAGGCGCACAGAAGAACCTGGGACCGTCGGGCGTAACTGTGGTACTTGCGAAGGAAGAGCTGATTGCCGAATCTCCTTCCAACATCCCGACCATCCTGCGTTACAGCACGCATTACAAGAACAACTCTCTGTACAATACTCCGCCATCCTATTCGATCTATATGGTTAACCAGGTTCTGAAATGGATTGAAGAACAGGGCGGTCTTCAAGGCATCGAAACGAAGAACCGCGACAAAGCTGGCCTTCTGTACAACGCCATCGACGGCAGCGGCGGATTCTACCGCGGCGTAGCAGAGCTGGGCAGCCGCTCCATCATGAACGTTACGTTCCGGATGGAGTCCGAAGAACTGGAGAAGAAGTTCGTCAAGGCTTCGGAGCAGGAAGGCTTCGTAGGTCTCAAGGGACACCGCAGTGTTGGAGGGCTTCGCGCTTCCATCTACAACGCCGTTCCTTACGAGAGCATCAAGGCGCTGACAGATTTCATGGCCCATTTCCAGAAGACGCAAGGCTAAGTACAGCGAAGCTAGGCTAAACGTTATTAAGCTGACCTCACGGTTAACGGCCTGACGCCTTAACATTTGTTAAGAAGCATGGGCTGTTGATTAGCGTGGAGCTAGCAATAAATGCTATACTTTTAATAGAGACCTTCCGTCTTCTGCGGAAGGTCTTCTTAAGCAATTGGACCCTGCACGGAATATCACATTAATTAGCTGTGCGTCAGCATTGATTTTGGAGGAGAGTTTGGCATGGCACTTCACATTGTACTTGTAGAACCCGAGATCCCGGCCAATACAGGCAATATTTCCCGCACCTGCGCGGCAACCGGCATTCATCTGCATCTGGTGCGGCCGCTCGGCTTCCGGACCGATGATGCGACCTTGAAGCGGGCAGGGCTTGATTACTGGCATGCCGTTCATATCGAATATCATGACTCTTTTGCCGAGGTACAGGACATGTATCCGGAGGGACGGTTCTTCTATGCGACTACCAAAGCGGAGAAACGGTATACGGATTACGAGTTCCGGGACGGCGACTTCTTCGTCTTTGGCAAGGAAACGAAGGGACTTCCGGAGAGCATTCTGAAGCCGGGCTGGGAGACGACGATGCGGATGCCGATGACCGGTGATGTCCGGTCGCTGAACCTCTCCAATTCGGCAGCCATTATCGCCTATGAAGCGCTTCGTCAGCTCGGTTTTCCGGGTTTGAATTAGGGCTTGTGCAGATTAAGACCGATTGCTTAGGCAGTCGGTCTTTTTTGCTGTATTTTTTACTAGAGATACAAGTTCCAGTGGCCGCCTTATCTCCCTCCGATGGGCTAGTATGGATGAACTTTATCTCATTGGTGCAAAGGCGCTGACCACAGATAAAATGTCTTCAGTCCGTGCTAGAACTTCGTCTGTTAACTCGATTTCGATCGCTTTGATGTTTTCTTCGATTTGGGAGGGCCGGCTGGAGCCAATAATTGCCGAGCTTACACTTGACTGACGCAGTACCCATGCCAGTGCGAACTGAGATAATGTAACCCCAAGCTCCGATGCCAGCTCTTCAAGTTTGACGGTGCAATGGAGCACATCCTCCCGCAAATAACTGTTAATGACGCCATTCGTATTGTCATTAGCCGCCCTGCTGTTTTGCGGAACTGCTGAGCCTGGCTTATACTTGCCGGTCAGCACACCTTGCGCAAGCGGTGAGAAGACCACTAACCCTAGCCCGTTCGATTCGCACTGGCTGATTACGTTTTCTTTTTCAATGTAGCGTTCGAACATATTGTAAATCGGCTGATTGGAGATTAGAGGCCGTAAATTCAGACTTTTGCCGATTGAAGCTGCATCCGCTATTTGCTCTGCATTCCACTCGCTAACCCCTGCATACAGGATTTTGCCTTGGGCCGTAAGATCATCAAGCGCGCGAAGCGTTTCTTCAACCGGTGTTTCATTGTCAAAACGATGGCATTGGTATAAGTCGATGTAATCCGTTCCCAAACGCTTCAGGCTGGTATCACATTGCTCCATAATATGTTTACGGGACAAGCCGCGTTCATTCGGCCCTTGGCCTTGAGGGAAGAAGACCTTCGTTGCCAGCACATAGCTGCTGCGGGGATACGCATGCAATGCGCTGCCGACTACTTTCTCCGCTCCGTAGTAAGAGTTAGATGTGTCGAAGAAATTGATCCCCAGATCATATGCTTTATGAATGCAAGCCACCGCCGTTTCCTCTGCTGTTGCCGATCCATATGTCAGCCAGCTGCCCAGGCCGATCTCGCTCACCTTCAGTCCGCTTTTGCCAAGCCGTCTGTATTTCATTTTGCTTCACTCCTTCTAATATTGTTGTTCAATATCAGAATAGGGGGTAAACTTAACTTTAGGTCAAGGGTAGGTGGTTTTTTCCAGGAAGGAGATTTCTGTGGAGTACTTAATCAAACAAGTTTCGGAGCGTTTGCACTTGCCTATTTCAACGCTGCGCTATTACGACAAAGAGGGGCTGATGCCTTTACTAAAAAGGAGCGAACACGGTACCCGCAAATATTCAGAAATGGATATAAGCTGGCTGGAATTGGTCTGTTGTCTTAAAAGCAGTGGAATGCCGATAGATGAAATAAAGGAATTCATGATGCTGTGCCTGAACGGTTCATCTACTTGTGAGCAGCGGAGGGAATTGCTTGAACAGCATAAGGAGAATATTGAGCAGAAAATGGATGATCTTAACCGCAGTCTTGATATGATTAATTATAAGCTGGCGCATTACAATGAGATCGGCATTTTTCATATCGATACCCACTAAGGGCAAGGCATACGTGAAGAAAACATGCTTAGTAAAAAAATTTTTTGTGTTTATCAGCAGGATTCGACATATGAGCATCGAATATTCAACATATTGGAAAAATTTCGATATTCCATATTTAACAGTTGAATAGGAGAGGTGTAGGTTAGATGAAGCCCGCTGGCGTAGTGCGTAAAGTGGATCAACTCGGTAGAATTGTTCTGCCTAAATCCCTTCGCAAAAGGTACCAAATGAACGAGGGAGATCCGGTAGAGATTCTGGTCCAGGGCGACCATATTATTCTGGAGCGTTATCGGCCGAAGTGTGTATTCTGCGGATCGATGGAAGAAGTAAGCGAGTACAAGGAGCGTTATATTTGCGGACAGTGTATGGGTGAAATGACTCAGCTGCAAAGACACGCTTAAATCATAAGGACTCCGTAAACATCAAGTCAGACCAACGAGAGGCCGGCAACGGCTACGGAATGTATCACAACAAGCGCCGCTTGCGGCGCTTTTTTGCTGTCTTCATAGAAGGATTGTCTGCCGCCCAAGCAAGAATATGCTGTCATTAAGGGACAATTGTCTTAATTCCAAATGCACATTTCGTCCGCAGCCATCATATAAAAAGCTTCCCACCATGGTTGGCAGGAAGCCGGGCTATAACGTCCTATATTCTATTACTTAAAAAACAGGAAGCTGGTCGGCACTGATCTCAGGACGCCGTCCGATGGCTTGTTTACGACCCTGCCTTTGAAAATAAGCGAGGTGGAGCCGCCCCCATCCAGGTTGTATGCGTTGATCACACCCATCTTGAACAGCTTGTCCTGAATTTCATCCAGGGTTGCACCCGAGCTGCCGTTCTCATTGTACCCTTCAGCTACAATAATCAGCAGTTGGTCATCCTTGTAGCTGCCGATCGCGGTACGCGGAGCGCGTCTGGGTGCAGTCTGCCACTTGGCGGGAATCGCCGTCTTGTAACCGTCCTGGAGAAGAACCGGAACAAAGGAGGCGCCAAATCGCGGATTCAGTGCATCCAGCTGCTGCCGGCTGTTGAATTTACCGCCGATCAGCTTGCCCTCCTGGTTAAGGCCAACGAAGCTTAAATCCTTGTAGCTGGCTTCAAATCCCGTTAAATACTTGCCATCCACAATCGTCGTGCTGAGCGGATAACGCTTGCCGTCCTGGTCCGCGAATCCGCCGGCATTAATGCCGGCTACCGCCCCGTATCGGCTGACCGCCTGAAGCGTTGTCTCCGAGCTGCCAAGCCCCTTCAGCGGGAGGCTCATCGTCATTGCTGACTGGTCCTTCAGCTTCACTTTCATTGCATAGCCTGTATAGTCGCCGGGATTTAGCCGGTATAATTCAATGGTAATCCGGCTGCTGTCGATTACATCGTAAGGAAATCCCAGCCTCGATGAGATGCGGCGGTTATAAATCTGCTCCGGACGCGCCGCCTGCGTTCTTGCCTGATCGACCAGAGTGCCCATCGTTGACGTCGTCTGTCTGTAGAGCTTGGCGGTCGCACTGATCGCATGGGTGGTGGAAGAGGCGGACGTCTTCGCCAGCTCCAGATCGCGTCCAATAGCGTCAGTTGTCTGAAGCGGTCCCGGATCGGGCAGAAACTTCTGTGTCTCCAGGTCCAGCGTTAGGGAGGGACGATACAGAAGCAGGCACAGCAAAAGCCCTAGAAACGGGGCCGTGGCTAGCATGAAGAAACGATTGACTCTTTTGACCGGTGTCATTTCAGCAGATCCATCTCTTTCTGAAGAGCGTCAAGCTGCTTGCGGACCTCGTTAAGCTGGGTATACAGCTTGTTGCTGTTGTCTGTCTTATTATTCGCATTGTCTTTGGTAAAAGTCAGGAGCTCGTTGAAGGACTGGACCTGGCCCTGCAGCTCGGTGACTTCCTTGGACAGCGCAGAGAGCTTCTGCTCGTAATCGGACCTTAGCGCGGCCATCTGCTGCTGGCTCTGTGCCGTCAGCTGGGCGACCATCCGGTCCTTCAAATGATTCGAATAGCTGTACGCCCCATAACCGCCGGCCACGATGACAATCAGCCAGAACAATAAAAACCATTTGACGGGGGATCCGTTACGAGTCGCGGCACGGGAAGGATACGTGTCCTGCGATTTCACGGACGGCTGCATGTTAGAATCACCTCTAAGCTTTAATATGAGTCCCTATTCTACCAGAATTGCTTCAATTTCGCAAAAGATAGAGGAAGAATCAGGAAAAAAATAATTGCATCTTTTGAAAAAATTGCGTTACAATTTCACTAGATTCCAATGTGCATATTAACATGCATCTAGGTAAATAGTCGGATTTGCCTGTAAGCTTGTTGAACGGGATGCGGCCATAACCGTGGTCGTGCTCCCGATAAGGCTCGAAACCCGGAATTCATTACATAGTAGCAGGGGGATTGGATTGGAATGAGTAAGGTATGGCAGGTAGTGATTATGGGCTGTCATCCCACGAGTATGCTGGGAACGAAGCTTATTTTGGAGGAAACTGGAGATTTGAACGTCATTGCTACATGCGCAGACTGGGAACAGGGGGCTGAGATCATCCGGGAAGAACGGCCGGAGCTGGTCCTGCTCGATTATTCCGTATCGGGAGATCTGATCAATGCGATTCTGCCGGGACTGAAGAAGGATACGCCCACCGCACATTTTGTCGTGATGACGGATACCAAAGGAAAGGAACTTCTGCAGCCGTTGTTGAAGATGGGCGCCAGCGGCATGATCTCCAAGGAGGCGTCTCCGAGCCAGCTGTTGCAGCTGATCGCAGGACTTCGGGAGGGATTTCTCTCCATGCCGTTCGACTGGCTGGAGGCCGAGTTGTGGCCCATTCAGGCGCCTGAGGATCAGGATGCGCTCTTCAAGCTGACGTCTACCGAGAGATTTATCATGGACCGGATCGTTCAAGGTGTGACCTATGATAAAATTGCTTCGGAGATCGAAGTCAGCCGCCGCTCCATTGACAATTATCTGCGCAAGATTTATGTTAAACTCGAAGTTTCAACCCGGGCACAAGCGATTGAGAAATATGCGCTGTATTCGCACCGGGGCAGACCCGTATACGCATAGCATCCGGCAAGGCGACCCTTCGGCGGCTTGTCTTCCGGATGAGCATTCCGAAAGAATGAAGGGGGAACGCCGAATGAAATACGACTTTTCGGCCAGGGCGCATACGCTCATGTCGTCTCCGCTTCTCAGTATCCGCACCCAGACGCGTAGAGGTTCCTTGATTTCACTGGCCGAAGAGCTGCCGGCGGAGGAGTTGTTCCCGCTGTCGCTTCTGGCCGAGGCGGCGTCCACAGTCATCTCGGAGGACGCCCAGGCGCTGCAATACGGTGATCCGGAGGGGTACGGACCGCTCAGGGATTGGCTTGCTGGAGAATGGCTGAAGAAGCAGGGGGTGCATGTCCCTCTGGACGGCGTGCTGCTGACTACAGGAAGCCAGCAGGCAGTGGATCTCCTGTCCCGGGTGTATATTGATCCCGGAGACCGGGTTCTGGTGGAGAATCCGACATCTCCCGGCATTCTGCAGGCGCTGCGGATGCAGGGAGCGGAAATTGTGCCGGTCAAGAGCGACCGTGACGGGATGCTCCCCGAGGATCTCCGTCTTCAGTTGGAGCAGCATCGCCCCAAGGCGCTGTTCGCCGCTCCAAGCTTCTCCAATCCGAGCGGCATCTTGTGGAGTGTGGAACGCAGAAGAGCGGTGCTTGCGCTGTGCACGGCACATGAGGTTCTGATCGTGGAGGATGACTCCTACGGAGATCTGTCCTTCCGGCGGAGTAATGGCAAGAGTGAGCGTTACCCTTCTCTCTACGCGCTGGAAGACGCAGAAGATGACGGACATGTGCTCTATATCGGCTCCTTCAGCAAGACGGTTGCTCCGGCTCTGCGAACTGGCTGGGCGGCGGGGAACCGGGAGCTGATCAAGGTGATGGCGGCTGCCAAAGGAATGGCGGATTGGCAGTCAAGCTCCTTGAATCAGCGTCTGCTCTATCATCTGCTCCATGCGACGACCTTCAGTCTGCGCGAGCATATCGAACTGCTGAACCGCGAATACGATACCAGGCTTAAGCTGATGATCGAGCTGCTCAAGCGCGCGGCATGGAACGGCTGTGCCTATGATGCGCCATCCGGCGGCATGTTCCTCTGGGTTTCGCTGCCGGACGGTCTGGACAGCGAGATTCTGCTGAAGAACGCTCTGCGCAAGGGCGTTGCTTTTCTGCCGGGGACGCTGTGCAGTGCTGACGGAAGCGGCAGCCGGTATGTCAGGCTGAACTTCAGCCATCCCGGACGCGACGAGCTGCTGCTTGGCATGAATTTGATGGGGGAAGCGATCAAGGACTTCACCGCACGCTCCTGAATAACCGGCATGAATGCTAAAGTTAATCGAAAGCCTGTCCTGCTCCGGAACTTTAACCAAAAGCCCCGTTCTCTGAAGAAATTTTGGAGAACGGGGCTTTTGGTTACAGGAGGATACCATTACATACGGAAAGTTGCGATTATGTGGTTTAAGCGAAAAAGGCATGATCGGCCCTGATTCCATGGGCGCTGATGATTTCGAAGTTAACTCCATTAGCGGAGCCGGAGTTCAGTTCGATGGCTATGCCCCATTCGGCATTAGCTCTCCCCGTCGCGCTCCCGGTCGGCCAGGGACTGCGAGACGGATACAGCGGCGTACTGAAGCAACGCGGCCTGTCCCGCCGCTGTGAGACAATAGCGCCCGCGGGCCACACGGCTGAACCAGCCGTAATAGTTGGCCTGCAGGATGGCGGCCGCCGCGGGCACGCCGCTGCGCCGGCGCAGCTCCGCCGGCGTCACGCCCTCCGGGGCCGGCTTCGCCGCGGCCCCGGCCCTCCCGGCACCGGTGCCCGGGATGCCGGCAAGGACCGCGGCGGGCGCGGCTGCGCGCGCCCGCCCTGTGGCGGAGGCCGGGCTTCGGCCTCCGCTTTGCCTTGCCGCAGCCGCTTCACCGGCTGCGGCTGCCGCCAGGGCGGCCTCGCGCTCGGCCGCCTCCAGCGCCGCCGCGACGCGCAGCGCCTTCTCGCGGTAGGCGGTGACGAGCTTCACCCGGGTGCTGCCCCCGGTGTTGTAGTCGCCGCTGCGTTCGCGGAACTCATAGAGCAGCCGCTCCTGACGCCGTCCGCTGCGCCGTCTTGCGGGGCTCGCCGGCTCCTCGGGCTCCGCCAGCACCTCGACCAGCGGGGCCTTCGTCTTGTAGAAGACGACGGTGACCAGCCCGAGCCCGAGGCGGCGGCACAGCTCCGTCAGCTCGCCCCAGCGCTGGCTGGCGGAACCCTTCTTCTCCCGGCAGCGTTCCACCGCCAAATACACGACCGGACTGAGCTTCAGCCGCTCCACGCCCTGCAGCAGCAAGGGGAGATTGAAGGATTTCTTCATCTCCACGATAAGCGGCGGCTCCCCGGGTTCCCGGACTCCGACGAGGTCGCAGGAACGGACCTCGCCCTTCACCTGGTAGCCTTGATTTTCGAAGTGTTTTTTTAAGGGAGCATACAATTCGGTTTCGCTTTTGATCGCCATAGCCTGTCTCCTTATAAACGGACTTTCGCCGAATCTCTATTATATCACATCAAAAATGAGGTCAATATTCCGGGTGATCCGCATACCTATGTATTATACTTTTCGAATGGCTGCAGCTGCCAAGGGCAGGCGGGTCTCGGAAGGGACGGCGGAGGAGTCGGATATGGCGGTAAGCCCGGACCCTACCCGGGTTCGGCGGTCATCACGCGGGTACAAGAGCGCAAGGTGAGGAGGCAGCGAGCAATGGACATTTTTGAACGTATAGCATCGTATCGGGCAGAGAATGAACGTTTGGCATGGAGCGGAACCTTCAAGGAATATATCGAACTGTTGAGAAAAGACCCCACTCCCGCCAAAACGGCTCACGCCAGGGTGTATGACATGATCAAATCGCATGGGGTGGAGGATAACGGCGGCCGCAAGCGGTACAAATTTTTTGAACAGGAAATATTCGGCCTGGATCGGGCCGTTGAGAAGCTGGTGGAGGAGTATTTCCACTCGGCGGCCCGGCGGCTTGATGTGCGTAAACGGATATTGCTGCTGATGGGACCTGTCAGCGGCGGCAAGTCGACGCTGGTTACGATGCTGAAACGGGGGCTGGAGCAGTATTCGCGAACGTTACAGGGAGCGGTATACGCCATCGAAGGCTGCCCCATGCACGAGGAGCCGCTACATCTGATTCCGAATGAGCTCCGTCCGGAGATCGAGCGGGAGCTTGGGGTGCGGATCGAGGGCAATCTGTGCCCGTCCTGCCAGATGCGGCTGAAGAATGAGTATGCCGGCGATATCGAGAAGATGCGGGTCGTCCGGGTGCTGCTGTCGGAGGAAGAGCGGGTCGGCATCGGCACTTTCAGCCCATCCGATCCGAAATCCCAGGATATTGCGGACCTGACCGGCAGCATCGACTTCTCGACGATCACCGAATACGGTTCGGAATCCGATCCGCGGGCTTATCGGTTCGACGGCGAGCTGAACAAGGCCAATCGGGGGCTTATGGAGTTCCAGGAAATGCTGAAATGCGATGAGAAGTTTCTGTGGAACCTGCTGTCGCTGACGCAGGAGGGAAACTTCAAAGCAGGACGTTTCGCGCTTATAAGCGCCGACGAGCTGATTGTCGCCCATACGAACGAAACGGAGTATAAAGCCTTCATTTCGAATAAGAAGAACGAAGCGCTCCAGTCCCGGATGATCGTTATGCCGGTTCCTTACAATTTGAAGGTGTCCGAGGAGGAGAAGATTTACGCCAAGCTGATCGCGCAGAGCGATATGAAGCATGTGCACATCGCGCCTCACGCGCTGCGGGCCGCAGCGATCTTCTCCGTCCTGACGAGACTCCGGGAGAGCAAGAAGCAGGGCATGGATCTCATCAAGAAGCTGCGCATGTATGACGGCGAAGAGGTGGAGGGCTACAAGGAAGCCGACCTCAAGGAAATGCAGAATGAATACCTGGACGAAGGCATGTCCGGCATCGATCCGCGCTATGTCATCAACCGGATCTCCAGCGCCCTCATCAAGGGCGATCTGGAGTGCATGAACGCGCTCGATGTGCTGCGCGCGATCAAAGACGGGCTCGACCAGCATCCTTCCATCACGAAGGAGGAGCGGGAGCGGTATCTCAACTTCATCTCCATCGCCCGGAAGGAATACGACACGCTGGCGAAGAACGAGGTGCAGAAGGCTTTTGTCTATTCGTTCGAGGAATCCGCCAAGACGCTGTTCGAGAACTATCTCGACAACATCGAAGCGTTCTGCAACTGGACGAAGATCCGCGATCCGCTCACCGACGAGGAGATGGAGCCGGATGAGCGCCTGATGCGTTCCATCGAGGAGCAGATCGGGATTTCGGAAAATGCAAAGAAGGCGTTCCGGGAAGAAATTCTGATCCGGATTTCCGCCTATTCACGTAAAGGCAAGAAGTTTGAATACAGCAATCATGAACGTCTGCGGGAAGCGATCGAGAAGAAGCTGTTCGCCGACCTCAAGGATATCGTCAAAATTACGACTTCGTCCAAGACGCCGGATGAAAGCCAGCTTAAGCGGATTAACGAAGTATCCCGGCGGCTGATCGAGGAGCATAATTACTGCCCGATTTGCGCCAACGAGCTGCTTCGGTATGTAGGCAGCTTGCTGAACCGCTAGGAAGACCGCCAGGAAGAGAGCGGGGCACTCTTTCGTATTGGCGGGAAGCACGAAAATAGAGAGCATATCCATCCGGCCAGGCAGAGGGCCGGGTGGATGTGAGGCCGCTGCGCAGCAGCGGTCTTTTTTGCATGCGCAGATTTCAGGCTTGGCTTGGACAGATGAGGAACGGATGCAGAGTGGGAAGAGAGTGAGTTGGGCAGGTAAGCAAGAGAGCAAGCGAGCAAGCGGGGAAGAGCGAAAGCAAGGTGAGAAGGGGGGCAGTCGAGAGGGCAAAAATCAGTATTTGTAAATCCGGTGTCAAGAAATCGCTCCCATATGAACGCAGGAATGACGTTTTTTTACATACTACTCGATCTAATTTCATTATATAATGGAAGATATGTTCGATTGACGGGAGCGAGATTATGAAAAAGCTGCTTTATACTCTGCCTTCATTGATATTTATCTTCGGTTTGGCTTACGGACGCATTCTCCTGTATGGACAAAAGGACCTGGAGATTTCCTTCTCGGCGCTGGCCGGACCGACCTTGCGAGACATCGGCATCGGCATCGTCATTGTTCTCCTGCTGTATGCCCTTTCGAAAGCCAGTCTAATCGCGGCGTTTGTCCTGGCGGCCGTGCTGGCCGTATTCCACCTGGCTAATGTCGAGTACATATACGCGCTGGACCATGTGGTGAATCTGAAAGACATTACGATGGCGTCGGATACGGAGTTTCTGACCGGCACGCTGTTCCATATCAGCTTTCCGGTGTATTCGTTGATCGTGGCAGCTTCGCTGCTGGGATCGGTCTTTTTTCTCCGCAAAATCCGGATATTTCCGCTTCCGAAACGAAGATATGGCCTGATCGCGGCAGCCGGTCTGCTGATCGTCTATGTCGTTATTGCGATCAACTCCACCGGGGACTGGAAGAGCGGCACCTTCGTATCGGCCTCCATCAGCAATTCGGTCGCGCTGCTGACGTTCAACGCCGACGATTTGACGGATTACCCGCCTGACATCGAAGAGAAGATCAATACGACGCAGCAACTCAAGGACGGCGAATACCTGCTGAATAACCATACCGGCAAGAAAAACATTCTGATGGTCGTCATGGAAGGCATACCCGGGGCATACTCCCCCGCCAACCAGGACTATCTGCAGCTGCCGAATGATATCAAGCTGACCAGCCTGGACAAGATCAAGGACCACAGCCTGATCCTGCCGAATTATATCACACATAACAACCAGACGATCCGGGGCATGTACTCGCTTATCAGCGGGGATTACGACAAGATGGACGCCTCGACCCCCAAGGCGTATGAATATTTGCAGAAGGATTCGAATTACCGGGAAGAACTGCTGCCAAAGCTGCTGAAGAATAGAGGCTACAACACCGCTTTTATTCAGGCGGCTCCGCTGGAGTACATGTCCAAGGGCGATTTTATGACGGCGGCGGGCTTTGACACGATTATCGGGGGAGAGAGCTTCAAGGACCCTTATATTCCTTTCGGCTGGGGACCGGATGACAAGAGCTTTTTCGAGCAGTCGCGGCAATATATCAATGAGCTGAACAGCAAAGGCGAGCCGTGGTTCGCCACCATGCTGACGGTCGGCACACATCATCCTTACGCCGTTACGGACGCTTACGCAGAGAAGTATCCGAGCCGCAAGGCGGCGGCTGTTGCGTATCTGGATGAGGCGCTGTCCGATTTCATCGAGTATATCGACAATTCGAGCTTCGGCAAGGATACGCTTGTGCTGTTTGTGTCGGATGAATCGCATGGTGTGAACAACCAGACGTACGGCTCGAACTGGGGCATCTTTGCGGCCTATTCGCCGGACATCGATGGCCAGATTATCAATGACGGCGTGTACGGGCAGAAGGATGTTCTGCTGTCGCTGCTGGATTACGCCGACCCGGATCTGGACGCCTATACGGTGGGCCGCAGTGTATTCCGCAAATACACGGAGGATTCACCCATTCTCTTCGCCTCCCACTATAATGGCGATGTGTTCTATTCCACGAAGAAAGGGACCGTCTACCAGGTGGACAACAGCGGTCAGCTGTACAGCCTGACCTCAAGCAACGGCGAGCTGTTCAGTACGGATTACGACCGGACTTCGCTGAAGGACGACGAGCTCAAGAAGAAGATTCTGACCTATAAGAACTATGTGGACAAGTCATCGGCCAACGACCAGCGGATTGTGGTCACGAAGGATAAAGACATTCCGCTCAAGCTGAACAGCGAGACGGTTGTAACGGACGGCCAGTTCGTGACGGTGCCGGCTGAGTCCTACGTCGATATCACGGTCGATTATGACGCATCCTCCATGTCGGCGGATGACTGGATGATTCTGCGGTTCGCGGATTACAGCGGCCACAGCAGCTCCCGCATCATCGACAAGGCAAGCAGCAGCGGCACGATGACCTTCCGGTTCTACAATGAAAAAGTGAGCTACGGCTACGCCTTCAACCTGAAGACGGATTTCCGTTCCAAAGCCGTCTCATCCTTCGGCAAGTCGGTCAAGTTCAACAGCATCACGATCTCGTTCTCCAAAACGCTGCCGGAGGCGAGCCCGACGCCGAGTGCGTTTGGGCTTCCGGCTACATTGAATCCCTCCCAGGCGACGGGGGTGGGAACTTCGGCAGGGGCGGGGGCTGCCTCAGCTCTGCCGGGAATCGCAGGCTCGGCATCGCCGGCAGTGACGCCAACTGCATCACCAACTGCATCGCCTGCACCGTCTTCCTCGGCCGGAGCTGCTTCGGCGGACCGGGTGAACACGATTGTCGATCTTGATGCGGAGAATAAGTAGCTGCTAGAGGATGGCGGACGGATTAAATGCAGCATCATAAAGCTCTACAGACCCAAAGGCGCAGTTCAAGGCCCCTTGGGTCTTTTTTCGTATTTAGGTATGATAAACGCCCTTCCAGCAACATGAAATATTCACAAACTCTCGACAATAAGTGACAAGTAACCCTAATAATTCATGGTATTATTTTCTAAACATATTCTGGCTTCTATAACGATTCTTTCAATTATAGTCAGTAGGTTATGTCGATCGCACTAATACATTGGGGGTAAAGTTGAAGTATGGGGAGTAGAAGGAGACGTGTTAATCGGATTTGGGTGCTGCTGCTGATTTTTTGTATGGTGTTTACGTCCTACAGCAACGTTTTTGCAGCCGGAAGCTCGGATATTGCAGGGAACTGGGCCGAACAACAAATCAAGAAGTGGATGGATAATGGATACATATCCGGTTATCAGAACGGAGAATTCAAACCGAATAATCAGATTACAAGGGCTGAATTGGTTGTTCTCATAAACAAGTCGTTCGGGTTTACCGGGCAGAAGGAAGTCCGGTTTAGCGATGTAACCCAGAAAGACTGGTTCTACCCGGAAATTGTAAAGGCGAGCGCAGCAGGATACATATCCGGTTACTCGGACGGAACTTTTGGACCCAACAAGAAAGTAACCCGTGAGGAATTTGCCGTTATTCTTAGCAATTTGCTCAAACTGTCCGCCTCTGAATCGGGATCAAAATTCGCCGATGCAAAGGATATTTCCAGTTGGAGTAGAGGGGCGGTTGGAGCCGCTTACGATAGCGGATTGATAAAAGGGTATTCAGACCATACGTTTCATCCCAAATCGGCGGCTACCCGCGCGGAAACTGTTGTAATCCTGGACAGAGCGTTGGAGCTTAAAGGCGACAGCAGCGTTGCATACAATACGGCAGGCGTATATGGACCGGAATCCGGAACCGTAACCGTCAAGCAGAACGTCGAAATCCATGCGCCCAATGTGACCCTCCAGAACACAGTAATTGAAGGGAATCTGACCTTTGGCAAAGAAATTGCCGATGGGGACGCTTTTCTCAAAAATGTGATCGTGACGGGTTCAACCACCGTTTTGGGCGGCGGCGCACACAGCGTTCATTTACAAAACTCCAAATTGGGACAAGTTGCAGTCAATAAGATGGATGGGAATATACGGGTTGTAATCGATGGCGCCACCGCGATACAAGATCTCCAAATTCTATCTCCGGCCCTAATCGAATCCGCTCAGGGAGCGGCCATTCAGACCCTGACTATTGCCAATGAAGCAGGGGGAAGTCAGTTCATCAATAATGGAACAATCGGAGCCTTGGTCATCAATGCGAGTGTGCAAGTGTCCGGCAGCGGCAGGATTGATAATGCCATTATTAACGCCGCCGGAATCTCCTTCGACCAGCCTCCTGCTCATATGGAACTCGGAAAGGATGTACCTTCGAATACAGTGGTCAAGATTGGCGGGAAGGACACTACGGTGAATCCGGCATCGGCTTCTCCGGCGGCTGCCGTTTCGGGCGGCGGAGGAGGAGGCGGTGGTGGTGGTGGAGTACCTGTAATCCCGTCGCCAGCACCGACGGCGTTGCCGTCACCAACACCGGTGTCATCACCGGCGCCAACACCAACGGCTACAACTGACACAACCGAAACACATAATGTGGAAGGAACCATTCACTACTCGGATGGAGCGGAAGTCAAGGATGGAGTTCTTCATTTGAGCAATGAGAGTGGAGCCAATTTTGATTTTCAGGTGCTGAACGGGAAATTTAGTTATGATCTGTCTGCCGGCAAGTATATGTTTAGCAGTCTTGAGGATTTGACCAGCAAGGAGAGTATTTCGTTCTATGGTTCGTTTCTCGTTGAAAGCGGCCAGCCGGCCCGGTTGACGTTGACCGTTCCGCAGAAATACGATGGCAGGATTGCGTACAAGGATGGAACAAGCGTTGACGATGGCTGGGTTCAAGTGCGAAGTGGAAATTTAAGCAAGAATTATAATGTTCCGGTCCATGACGGACATTTCAACGCCTATTTGCCCGGCGGCTCCTATTTCTTGCTGGGCCTTCATCTCGATACCGGTGAATACATCGATGTTAATTATAGTTTCTCTGCATTAAACGGGAAGACTATCCCTGCTTCGCTTCAAATTGTTCTGCCCGACAAGTATGAGGGCACGCTGCACAATGAAGACGGGAGCATCATTAGCGACGGTTATGTCTCCATTTCCAGCTTATCCGGCTTATATTCTTACTTCCCGCTCGTGAAGAACGGCAAATTTACGGTTTATCTGCCTGATGATTCATACCGTGTCCGTAGTTATTACAATTCGGTCAGCGGGGAGAGTATTTCGTTCAATTATGTTTTCAAGGCATCGGGTGGTCAAATGAACCCCAACCCGCTGAACGTTACAATTCCCCGCAGCAATGTGTCCGGTAAGGTCACCAACGAAGACGGGAGTGTTGTATCCGCAGGCACGCTGAATATTCTATATGCCGATAATTCGAATTATGTAGCCACTGTCAAGAACGGTGATTTTAATCTGTATCTGCCGGATGGACCCTATCGGGTCACCAGCTACTACAATTCGGAGACGGGATTATCCACCTATCTGTCTGAGATATTTCACGTCAACAACGGAGTACCGGATCATACTCTTAACATAACTCTGCGAACCAGTAATGTAGCGGGAACGATCGGCTATGAAGATGGTTCATTTATTGCCTATGGCAGTATTTCCGTGAGTGGAAAGATTTCAGACGGTTCAATCGGTATTTACTCTGTCAATGTAAAAGACGGCCGGTTCAGTGTTTACTTGCCGGACGGGACCTATAGAGCGGATTCCCTGTATAACTTCTACAAACATGAAAATATGCAACTGTCTTATGATTTTACCGTAACGGGGGGGATTAGCAGCCCCAATCCGGTGAACATTGTTCTGAAGGCCCGCAATGTTCATGGAATCGTTGTTAACGAGGATGGGATGCTGGCAGACAGTGGGGTCTTGACGGTGCGTTCCAAAGCGAACGATGCTTCTTATTTTCTCCAAGTTAATGATGGGGAGTTTAGACAATACTTGCCGGATGGGGAGTATGAAGTGAATACCTATTCCGATCAGCAAGCCCAAGAGAGCACAGAACTGTCCGGTTCGTTCTCGGTAGTTGACGGGAAGGCCACCCCGGACCCGCTCAAAATCGTTGTCAATAGTAAGAATGTACTTGGAACAATTGCCTATGAAGACGGCACTCCGGCGACCGATGGGTCTATTTCAATTCGGAGAACAGATTCCGCCCATTCGAATTATTATCCCAAGGTCGTGAATGGACAGTTCAGTCTGTACCTGCCGGATGGCGAGTACGAAGTGTACGAGTTCAAGGCAAGTAAATATTTGGATTCACGCCAATTTGTGTATAGCATATCGGTAAAGGGCGGCATTTCGGCTCCGAACCCGATTAAGATCAATCTTAAATCCAATAACGTATCAGGTTCCCTGGTTTTTGCAGACGGGACAATACCTGGAGGCGGGGAGGTATGGATCAAATCGATTAATGCGGATCCGGCCAGCATCAAGCAGTATTATGTTGAAATCAAGAACGGCACATTTAATCTGTTTTTACCCGATGGTCAATACACACTGTTCCAGTATTACGATTTGAATCAGAGTATCTGGCTTTCCCATAGTTTTTCGGTAATTGACGGGAAGTCTACTCCAAGCCTGTTGAAGATGGTCATAACCAAAGTATCGGGCGAGGTGGCTTACGAAGACGGCACACCGATAAGCAGTGGAAGTATATATATTCGAACTGCAAATAATGATGGAAGTTATAGCTTCTACAATGCTGACGTGAAGGATGGTCAATTCAAACTCAATCTGCCGGATGGAAGACATGAGGTATATCGGATTTACAACGCGGACCAGTATGAAACGACCGACGTGTCGTATGCCTTTACTATTATGGACGGAAAGATGGCACCGGATTCGCTCAGACTTGTTCTTCAGAATAAGAATGTTATCGGCACGGTAACCAGGGAAGACGGGACGGCAGTGAGAAGCGGAGGTCTGTCTATCCGGAGCACCAGTTCGAACTCCTTAATCTATAGTCCCAAAGTGATCAACGGAAAGTTTCGATTGAATCTGCCGGATGGAAATTACCAAGTATTCAGTTACTATGATCATGACACACAGGAGACCGCTCAGCTGTGGAATACGTTCTCGGTAGTAAATGGAAAGTTTGATCCCAGTCCATTGAACATCACGATTAAAAACAAGAATGTGGCGGGTTCTGTAGCTTATGAGGATGGGACAGCAGCAGTCAATGGATCAATGGTAGTACGCAGCACAGCGACGGGTTCAACTTATTTTAATATTCAAGTCGGCAGCGGTCAGTTCAGTCTGTATTTACCTGACGGAGAATATAAGATCAGCAGATATTTGAATTCAGCTACCAATGAGTCCGCTCCGATATCCTATGTATTCTCGGTCGTTAACGGACAATCCGTTCCGGCATCACTAAACGTAAAGATTATGAGCAAGAATCTGGTCGGTACAGTGGCATATGAGAATGGAAATGCGGTGGGTAACGGAACGCTTGCCATTCGAGGTACAGTTGCCAATTCGACCTATGCTTACTTTAGCGCCGAAGTGAGGAACGGCCAATTTAGTGCCTATATTCCTGATGGGATCTTTGAAGCATATAGTTGCACGGTTAACAGTGATGATTTTGGTTCCATTCCAATTTCATATGTGTTCTCGGTAATTGACGGCATAATGGTGCCGGCTCCGTTAGATATTAAGATAAGGAACAACAATATTGTCGGTACAGTGGCGTTGGCAGATGGAACGGCAGCCAGGTACGGGCGTGTCATCATTCGGGATACAACCAGAGGCTTATTCTATATGCTGCGGGTAACCGATGGCCGGATTGACTCGTACCTGCCAGAAGGTACTTACGAAGTGACGACCTACATGAATGAAGAGATATTTGTGAACACTCCACTATCGTATGTCTTCTCCGTAATTAACGGGGTATCCAGTCCTGCTGTATTGAACATTGTGATATAAAAAAGGGTGTGGAAAATCCTATGAGACAGAGGTCTCATAGGATTTTTTGGCATCACAGAAACTTTCTCAGCACCTTTTTGCCATCATAGGAGAACAGCGCCTTTTTGTCTTCCACCACGGTTTCCAGATGGACAGTCCTGCCCCATAGCGTGCAGATATGCGGGAGCGTGCGCTCCAGATACTTCAAATCCAGCTCGATCCCCTCATAATGATGGGCGATATACAGTTCTCCGTTACGCTCATAGTCGCCGTCCTGAACGACTAGATAAGGGGAACCGCCGTTGATGCGGGCCTGGACCAGCTGGTCCCGGACATTCTCCCAGGCTTTGTCGGTGATTTTCCATTCCGGGCCTTTCTTCTCAAAGACGTAGAGGTCGAGATCCTCGACCAGCTCTTTGGTCATATAGCTGCGGATGAAGGAAATATCCGAATCCAGCTCCCGGACCTCGAACAGCTTCTCGCGATCCCAGCGGCGCTCGATGTCCTCGAGAATTTTGAGGCCGAGATAATAAGGATTCAGGCTCTGGCGGGAAGGCTGGACCACTGCGGAGTTCAGTTTCGCGAACTCGATCGTCTCCTCGGAAGTAAGATCAAGCTCGCGCATAATGCGCTGATGCCAGTAGGATGCCCAGCCTTCGTTCATGATCTTCGTTTCCATCTGCGGCCAGAAATAGAGCATCTCGTCACGCAGCATCGTCATGATGTCGCGCTGCCAGTCTGCGAGGCAGTTGGAATACTGCTGGATGAACCAGACGACATCCTTCTCCGGCTCGGGGGGAAAAGCTTTGAAGCTACCTTGCAGCGGCGCCTGCTCCGGCTTGGCGGTCGAATCCTGCTGGCTGATCCTCCAGAGATCGTCGTAAGGTCCGGGCTTCTGCTCATTGCGCTTCTTCCCGCTCTGCTCGTTCTGACGCTCCCGTTCATAGTAGCTCTTGACCGGCCGGGCTTGCTGGATCAGGCTGGGATCGATATGCTCCTGGATGGACAGCACTGCGTCGATGAAATTCTCCACCGTCTCGGTCCCATAACTGACGGAATATTCGGCAATCCGGTCGGCCGTGGCCGACATACTCTCGACCATGTCGCGGTTCGTCTGGGAGAAGCGGGCGTTGTTCTTGAAGAAATCACAGTGGGCGAGCACGTGAGCGACGATCAGTTTGTTCTGGACGAGCGAATTACCATCGAGCAGAAAGGCGTAGCACGGATTGGAGTTAATCACCAACTCGTAAATTTTGCTGAGACCGAAATCATACTGGGATTTCATTTTATGAAAGGTCTTCCCGAAGCTCCAGTGGCCGAAGCGCGTCGGCATGCCGTACGCGCCGAAGGTGTAAATAATGTCGGCGGGGCAAATTTCGTAACGCATGGGGTAGAAATCGAGGCCGAATCCTTTGGCAATCTCGGTGATCTCGGCTATCGCCCGTTCGAGCGCCTGTATTTCATCGCTGGGCATGCACCCATCTCCTTTCCACCTGTGCCTTAAGCGGCTTACCAGATGTATATGCTGGAGACGGGGGGATTTTGCTTAGCCGGGACCGATTCCAATTAAAAACCGGCGATCAGCCTGTTACGGTGATTGCCGGTTATTCTGTGTCTGGGTCGATACCCCAGAAGATATAATGAGAAAGCTCTGTATTCGCGAAATAACAAGCATCGAAGTAAACTTCATGCGAGTTGAGATAACACATCATCGTCCCTGAAGATAATGGATGTCATTCGCTGTTACTGCTTATCAGTAAAACCAGCTGCAAGGTGTTCCTTGCGTGCTATAAGCTTCTTTCCTACTGCACCAAACTCTCCAAATCCGGCTGCAATTTAGTCCGCAGAGCGTACAGCATGATGGCTCCAACAAGGAATGAAACGGCCTCCGCAATGACGAGCGACCAGACCACCCCGTGGAAGCCATTCATTCGATTGGCAATATACAACACGGGAATCAGAGTGATTCCTTGAATAATTGACATGATGAATGCGGCGGTTCCCTGCGCAGTTGCCTGGAAGATTCCCGTGAACAGCGCGGTTATTCCCGAGATGAATAAGGATAGGAACGTCACATGCAGAATATAGCTGCCCATTTCAATCAATTGCGGGTCATTCGTAAATAAACCAATTAGCTGGTCGGAAGTCAGATAGACGATGATGCCGAACACGACTGCTAACGCGGCAATCGTTTTGATCGTGAATCCGATGGTATGCTTCATTCGTAATTTGTTCGCTGTAAAAGAAAAGGCGATCAACGGCACGACACCCTCGCACAAGCCCATCAGAATAAATTCAGGGAATTGCATTAAACGTGATGAAACACCGTAAGCCGCTACGGCCTGATCTCCATACTCGACAAGAAAATAGTTAAAGACGAGTGACATTGCACCCATGAAGATACTCATAACAAAGACGGGAACTCCGATCTTGAATACATTGCTCAGAATGTCTCTGGTAACCTTGAACCATCTAAAGGAGACAGTCAGGAATGGACTCTTATATCCCATATGGAAAATATAGAATACACTCGCAACCAGGTTGGAAATGACCGTAGCAGAAGCAACGCCGATCACGCCCCAATGGAAGACGAAGATGACTAATGCATCGAGAATAATGTTCACGACAACACTGAGAATCATACCAGACATCGACGCAATTGCCGCACCCTCCGAGCGCACGATATTCTCCAGCGTGAAGCATAATACGACGAATGGTGAACCAATGAGCATAACGGTGACATAATCTTTTGTAAAACCGAAGGATTCGGGCGTTGCCCCCAGGCCATGAACGATCGGATTGATCAACGGGAGGCCGACAGCCATCACAATAAGACCAATAATTAAGCTGCTGTAAAAGGCAAAGGAAGACACATGCTTGACATCATCATTTCTCTTCTCGCCCATCAAACGGGAGATGAATGTACCGCTGCCCATGCCAATCAAGTTGCCTAGCGCCATAATGACCGCGAATAACGGCAAGGTCAGTGCAAGTGCGGTTAATATAACCGTGCTGCCCAGTGTACCAAGGAAATAGGCGTTCAAGATTGAGTATATGACACTCATTGACATGCCCAGCATCATCGGGACAGCGAAGTGAGCTACGGCTTTTGCGACCGGCGCTTGTTCAAAATAATGGAGGTTTTCTGCATCCATGTGGGTCACCACTTTCTTAATAAATATGATTGTCTAACAGTGTTAGGTTGAACCTTACAGTGTTAGATGATATCATGAACCTATTGACCTGTAAAGCATAAACTTACACTGTTAGATAAAAGGGCGGATATCGATGAAAAAGCAGCAGCCTCAGATTTCGGAGGACAGGATACTGGAGACCTCTTGGGAGCTTCTGGGGGAGGATGACATCGAGAAATTCAGCATGAGGCGATTGGCTGACCGGCTCGGAATTCAGGCTCCCTCTCTGTACTGGTATTTCAAGAGCAAACAGAAACTCTACTACCGTCTGGCCAACCATGTATCTAAAGTTATCATGGAGGAGTTCCACTCTGAGGGGGATTGGAAGGAGCAACTGACGGGGCTTGCGGTAACGGTACGTAGCGTACTCAGCCGCTATCCCTGCTCCACGCAGCTCATGATGCTGACGCTGCCTCACGAACCGGATCTTATCCGGTTCACCAACCGTATGCTGCTCTGCGTGGAATCAACGCCACTTAAGGAGGAACAAAAACTTCAAGCGGTTCTAACGCTTGTGAACTACGTCTTCTTCTTCGTATTGGACGATTATCAGCATCAGCGCAATGTCTCCGCTATTATTAAGGAGCAGGGGGTGCTTTCGGAAGGTGAGATGGACCGCCTTCTGGATTCCATGAGCGAGACTGAAGCAGGACTGTTCCGGAGGCTGTTCAAGAGCGGGTTGTTCGATCTGATGGGGACCGACGGGGCTTTTGAGTTCGGAGTGAATTTGATCCTATTGGGGATTGAGCAGGTGATAAAGGAGCAGGAGAAGTAGAATGTAAAAAACGCTCATCCGGGTTTCAGATGGGCGGTTTCTACCACATTTTTATCCTAAAAGCTCCGCTCCAACTGCTTTGTGGAAACGGGCCTTATTTCCATTTCAATGAAAAAGCTCTCCATAAACGATAACATATCGTTCGTGGAGAGCTTGTTTGCATGAGCACCGCTTACAGAATATCGCAATCCGGCTATGGTTCGTTAACCCAGGCTTACCAGATATAATCACCCCGGTTCCTTAAGCTCTATCCCATTTGTAGGATCACTCGACTAAGGATAGCGCTCTCTCCATCACAAGCAGGAATTTGTTCCTGCGACCGATTAGCTTGAACCGGATGAACGAATTGCCGGCCATACAGGACCAAGCGAGGATTTCGCATACAAAGATGGGCCTTCCTTCCCATTAAATAGCCAAAATAATCGGATAAATAATTCAGGAGTTTTTGATATAATAAGCTTAAATTCTACTGGTATTCTACATATAATGACGATTTTCGCCTTTTGGAGGGGACCATGAATAAGGCCGGTACAAGTCGATCGGAGGCGAAGGGAGTTACCTTAGAAAGGAAGTTGGACCGTGGACAAGGACACAGATGATCTCTTAAAACGGTTAATCGCCGAAGATAGCGCCTACAAAGCATTATTCGAAATCGACCCCGCTTGTATTTTCGTATTGAATCTTCAAGGCCACTGCGTGGGTGCCAACGCAGCAGCAATGAGACTGGAAGAATCCCTACCCGAACAGATTTCCGAGTATTGGGAGCGTGCGCTCCTGTTCGGCAGCCGCAACGAAGCTTCCGACTCTTTCGAGCAAGCCTGCGAAGGACAGACATCCTCCGTGAAGATCAAGTACATTCAGAGAATCGGCAACGTCGCTTCCGTTGAGGTAACCTATCTTCCGATCCGTCATGACGAAGAGGTCGTGGGTGTGTTCGCCGTAGCCCGCAATACTGCCACGGACGCAGGTGATGAGCCTGAGAAGCCGGCAAGCCTTTCCGCCGCAGATCAGGGCCTCCGGACTACCGGATTCCAGGATCAGACCGGGCTGATTCTGAACTCCGTTACAGAGGGGGTCTTCGGACTGGACCGGGACGGCAAGGTTCTCTTCGTCAATAAGACAGCTCTGCTTATGCTCGGCTATGAGAGTGATGAATTGATCGGCCTGGACAGTCTCAATCACATCCATCACACGCGTCCTGACGGTTCCAGATACTGTCCGAAGGAATGTCCGATCCGTCAGACGATTGGGGACGGTATCTCGCGCGGGATGAGCGAGGAGATCTTTTGGAGGAAGGACGGAACGAGCTTCTGGGTCAATTACCGGGTCTCGCCGATTATGGAGTTCGGCCAGCTCGAAGGCGTGGTTGTTGCTTTCAGCGATATTACGAACGAGCGGGAGACCATGCGGGCCAAGGAGTCGGCGGAGCAGGCTTCACGCGCGAAATCGGATTTTCTGGCGATGATCAGCCATGAGATCCGGACGCCAATGAATGGCATGATCGGGATGACCGATCTGCTGCTTGACAGCGAGCTGGATGAGGACCAGCGGACCTATGCGGAAATTCTCCGGAGCAGCAGCTATAGTCTGCTGACCATTCTGAACGACATCCTGGATTTCAGCAAAATCGAAGCCGGCAAGCTGCCGCTTGAGCCCGAACAATTCGAACTTCGAACCATGATCGAAAGCGTGATTGATCTGTTCATGCCCAAGGCAGAGGAGAAGGGGCTGGCGCTGCGCTGGTGGGCAGACACCAGTGTCCCTGAGATGGTTACATCCGATCCAAGCCGGCTGCGGCAAATCATCGTGAACCTGGTGGGGAACGCGCTGAAATTCACCGAGCATGGAAGCATAACGTTGTCGGTCAAAAATATCCTGCTGCCCCATTCTCCGAATTATCTGCTGGAGTTTTCGGTCCGGGATACCGGAGTCGGCATTGCGGAGGACAAGCTTGGACTGCTGTTCCAGTCCTTCTCGCAGCTTCATCCGACGATTAATCGCAAATACGGAGGGACCGGGCTCGGTCTCGCCATCTGCAAGCAGCTTGTGGAGCTTATGGGCGGAACGATCTTTGTGGAGAGCGAAGAGAACCGCGGCTCCATCTTCCGGTTCATGCTTCCCTTCGTAAAGGAAGAGGCGGAGGTTGGCGCGGAAGTCGAAATTGCAGAAAGCTATTAATACATCGAATTGGCGTATGATCCCAGAAATGAGATCATACGCCTTTCTTTTTAAAACTCTAAAAAGATCAGTTTCCTTGCTGCTTCGGAGTAACCTTTGAGGCCATCTTATTGGTTAAGAATAAAGAAGGAACGATCATGACAACAATGAGAATACTCGCTGTTAAGAAGCCGGATTGATACGCAGATGTCAATTGGGCAACATCCGGAGCTGCATGATTAATCTGGCTTGCGACAATAGTTGCCAATACGGCTGAGCCGAAGGCGCCGCCGATGTTTTGAATAATCCGGGTAGCGATACTGGCCTGCGGGATTTGCATTTTAGCCAAACCAGTATAGGCATCACTCATTAATGGGAGCGTTACGCCACCAACGCCGATACCGCGAATTAGGAGTATAGCGGCGATGGTCCAATAGTTCGTGCTTTGATCGACCCAAATAAAAGGAATCGTCCCGGCTAGTGAAACGGCAATCGAAATAATGACAACAATCTTGGCACCAATTCGGTCAATCATTCTTCCAATTAGAGGTCTTGCAATCAGCATCCCTACTCCCTGTGGAATTAAGGATAAGGCAGCTACAATGATGGAGTCGTTACGAACATTCTGGAAAAAAAGCGGCAGCAGCAGCATTGGACCATTCGTACCAATCCCGGCAAGAAACAAGCCGCAAAAGGACCCGCTAAAGCTTCTATGTCTAAATAAATTCAAGGGTACAACTACATTCTTTTTATTTTTAACAGCATAAATCGCATAAATGATCGTCAATAAGGCACCAACAAGGATAAACGATATCGTTCTCGTATTATTAAAACCCGCTCTGTGCGCGGCTTCAGTGATCCCATAGATCAGACTGACGGAAATGGCCCCGAGAATCAGGATTCCGAACCAGTCAAGTCTTGCTTGTTGATTGGCAGGCGGGAAGCTGGGCAGCTTGGTGTTTATAAAGTATAACGAGATGAATACAACCGGAACATTGACGAAGAAAATCCAATGCCAGGAAAGATAATCTACGAGCACTCCGCCAATTACGGGTCCAACGATTGGTCCAAGAACTATGGGCAGGCCTACGATAGACATTAATCGGCCGACTTTTTCTTGCTCGGATACTTGCATTAATAACGTTGTTAACAGCGGAATAATCAAACCTGCGCCAAAGCCCTGAATCACACGGAAAACAACCATACTAGATAAATTCCAGGATAGTCCCGAGGTAATCGAACCCATGAGAAAAACGATTTGTGCGGCGATATACACCTTTTTACCATCAAATCGCTGAATGAGCCATCCAGAAAAGGGAACGGCTATTCCTGTAGCTAATACATAGCCTGTTACGATCCATTGAATGTTATCGAGTGAGGCATGGAATGCCATGGAAAAATCATTCAGTGCTATGTTCACCATCGTTCCATCCAGCATGGGGGCAATCGCTCCAAGTACGAGTACCAATGCAAT
>NZ_JAHCMB010000051.1:0-98646 GCF_019904155.1 Paenibacillus sinensis | reverse complement strand
GATACAATCTGTATCTTATTGACATTCTGAAGTATATACCGAATGCAAATAAGATGCAATATGTATCTTAAATTATGTTATAGTCAACTATATAGAATTTATCGAGGAGCTATGAAATGACCAGTATAAGAAAACGAGGGAAAGAGCTTGAAAGCGCGATATTGGAAGCTGCATATGAAATTTGTCAAACCTCTGGTTACCAAGAGATGACCTTTCAAAATGTTGCGAAGAAGGCAAGCACAAGTCGGACGGTGCTGTATCGCCAGTATGGAACTCAACTGAATCTACTGCATGAAATGGCTCATTATCGAATCTCACAAGTGTTCGGCGTGCCCACCATACTTGAACTCATCAAAGATCGTGGAAGCTTGAGAGCAGATTTACTGGACATGGTAAAGCTGTATCATCAGTTTATGGTTGACATCGGAGCAGAAATACTTGGCACCGTCTTGCAAGAGCTAAGTCAGCAACCGGATAGCTTGAAAGAAATTAGCGTACATGCGCATGAAGTAAATACTCATTTTATGCAGAAGATTCAGGACTTTGCCAAGAAACGTGGAGAAATAACAAGCGATTTCACTACTCTGCAGAAGCAGCTGCCTTTTAACTTGATGAGATATGAATTTATTATTCAAGGCGGAAATTTGACGGAGTCCTGGTTGACTTCATTCGTCGACGAAGTGTTATTGCCTATTTATTCGAACAACACAGACCCATCCCGTTAGGCTGGCTCTAAACTTGCCGTTACAAGTAGTGTGGAGAACCGTAACATAGGGAGGAGCACGGATTAATTAATACGGGTTATTGAACAAACGGTAAACGTTAACTCAATAAAAGAGCGGCAGTCTTGACGTTATCTCTCGTCCCAGACTGCCGCTCTTCTTATAGTTGCGACCAATCTAATCCTTTATTTTCTTCTCATCAGCAGAATTGTCTCTCCTGCCTATATCGATTATCAAAGTGATAAACGTCTATACCTCTAGGAACTGCCTTCCGGGCGTCTTAAGTACATCATACCTACGGTGTGCGGTCCGCAGTGGCTGCCGATCACGCAGCCGGCTTCAATAATGGCGATTTCCTTCGCGCCCGTCGCCGACTTGAGAGCGTCATGCAGATGCCGGGCATCCTCTTCCGCAAGTGTGTTGGCGATAATCAGCAGGTCGGTATCGATAGGAGCCGGATCGGACAGCGCGTGATTCAGCATCTGCTCCACAGCCTTTTCCTTCTTGCCCCGGATCTTGCCGACGGGAATGATGCTGCCTTCCACAAGCCGAAGCACCGGCCGGATCTTCAGCAGGCTTCCGATGAAATTCTGCATGCCGGAACACCGGCCGCCCATATGTAAATAGTCCAAAGTGTCGACGACGAATTCTGTGCTGAGCAGATTGCGGTCTCTCTCCAGCATGGCGACGACCTCATCGGTACTCTGCCCATCCCGCGCAGCGCGCGCAGCTTTGACCGCCAACAGCGCGATGCCGCCGCACAGGCTGCCGGAGTCGATTACCCGGACCCGTCCGGGCGGAAATTCCTCTGCGGCCAGACGTGCGTTCTGATAGGTGGAGGACAAGGCAGAGGATAGACTGAGGTAGACGATATCCCGTCCTTCCTCGATGGCGGGAGCGAAGGCGGCAATGAAATCGGCGGGCGAAGGAGCAGCCGTCTTGGGCAGCGCGCCGGCGGCTGCTACCTTGCGGTACACCTCCTCCGGGGTAATATCCATACCGTCCCGGTACGTCGCGTCCTTGAATACGACATAGAGCGGAACAATGCCGATATCATACTCTTCCTTCCAGTTCTGCGGCACATCGGAAGTGCTGTCTGTAAAGATTTTTAGCGTAGACATGTAATTCTCCTTCACCGATAATCGGTTAATCATCCTAATCAGTATCGCATATCTATTCATTATACCAAGGTTCTCCATAATCTTAAACCGTTCCAGACTTCAAAGCAGGGAACAGAAGAGAAATGGCGAATACCATTCCAATAAATACAAGTCATGGAAAACCTGGTATACGGGAAAAAAGGAGGCAGCCGGCCGTCTCCCAACAATGCTCGTAAGGGGGAAGGGCGAATGGTTTGGAACCGGGAGGAAATGAAGAGACGCGATTGGCTCAATGACAGGGCCTATTGGATACTTGGAGCCTGTCTGCTGGTGCTGATCGGTTTTAATTTGTTCTACCGGCTGGGCGCCATGCCGATTGAGGACTGGGATGAAGCGAGACACGGCGTCAGCGCCTATGAAATGCTGAGAAAAGGCAGCTATATGATCAATACATACAATTATCATGACGATTACTGGAATCTCAAGCCGCCGCTCAGCTTCTGGAGCGTGGCGTTTGGATATAAGGTCGCGGGCTTCAACCCGCTCGGCCTCCGGCTGTTCTCCGCATTCGCAGCGCTGATCACGATCGCAATCACGGCTCTTTTTACAAGATACAGATATGGCAATACGGCTTCACTGCTGTCCGCCGCAGTACTCGCTACCAGCTCGCAGTTCATTCTGAGCCACTCGGCCAGGGCGGGCGATGCGGACGCTCTATTCGTCCTATGGTTCACCGCCGCGATCCTCTCTCTGATGATGACGGAACTCCATATCCGCTGGCTCTATGTCTCCGGGTTGATGTTCTCCCTTGCCTTTCTCACAAAAAGCTGGCATGCGGGGACGATTCTGGCGATCATCCTTCTGTACATGCTGCTTACGCACCGGGTTCGCCGGTTGAATCCTGGGAATGTGCTTGGTTTTATCGCCACATCTGTTGTCCCCGTTCTGGTCTGGCTCGTTCTGCGTTTTCCACACGATAAATTCACCTTCATCAAGGAAATGATCCGGTATGATCTGCTCGCCCGCGCCTCGTCGACGCTTGAAGGCCATACGAACGGCCCTGTTTATTATCTTCATATACTCAGAGTCTTCCATACCAAGTGGTCGCTTACACTGTTTATGATCGTTCTGTACTATTTCGCCGTCATGCTCCGCCGCAGAACGGTCCGCCATCTTCCGCTCGACAGCTTCACCCTCGGGACGGTTCTGTGGATTGCGGTTCCCTTCACGATGTTCACCGCCGCTTCGACCAAGTTAATGTGGTATATTCTCCCCATCTACCCGCCGCTTGCGATTGTAACGGCATTCCTGTTCACCGGGATGCTTCACGCGATGAGCCGCCGCAGCTTCCGGATTGCGCTCGCGTCTGCGTTCGCTGCGGTGTTCATTCTGACGCAGACTTATATTGTCCGTACGCTTACCGGCGGTTTCACGTCGGATCACGGGGCGGAGCAGGCGCTGCTTCGGCAGATTCAGGAGCAAGGCGACTATTCCGCTTATACCCTGTTCTATTATGAGCATCCGGATACGAGGAACGTCCCTCAGAGCGTGATGCTGGCTTCCAAGCTGTACGTTGATCTGAAGGTGTCGGATACGGGGGCACTGGAAGATTTTCAAAAGGAATCCAGAGGATTATTGATGCTTCCCCGCACCGCAAGCAATGAGAGACTGATCGCCGGGGAGGAACTGTCGGTCGTGGAGTCCAATTCCTAGGGCTATCTTCTGGCAAAGAACCATTCGGCAAACCCTACAGCGACGGTGAAACAGAGCAACTAACACTTAGAATTGTACATGCGAATGGGTTGTGGAAATGGCAAGTTGAGCGTTGTATATGTTGAAAGCTGTATTACAAAAGAAGACCGGGCGGCTGTCCGCTCGGTCTTTCTCTTCATCTTGCCCGTGCCTTCCAGGGGAGGCCGCTTATTTGCTCATGACCGGTATCCAGACCTCGCAGCGGTAGTCCTCGGCAGAAGGATCGCCGGGAGGATACAGCTCGAATTCCGGGCCTCCGGAATGCTCATACCGGGTGCCGGGGAACCATTCCTGGAAGATGCGTTCCCACACCTTCTGGATGGCATGCGGCATCGGTCCGACCGAGGTGAAGACCGCCCAGGTAGCGGCAGGAATAACGGTAGAGGAGTACCCGTCCGGCACAGCCGTCTCGCTCTCCACGGCGACCCAGTAGGAGAGCGTCTCCTGCTCCTGCTTCATATCGGCGCAGATACCGAGCAGGTCATGTACGCCGCCGCCCAGCTCCACCAGCCTGTCCGAGCTTCCGTCGCTGTTGCAGGTGTCCCAGAACTTCGGAATCTCGCGAAGATTCTCCCCATCCCGTGTTGTGGTTTCAAGCTTTCTCCCGATAACGCGAAACGCTTCCTTATGTTCGATACGATAGTCCATTTCTTTGTCTCCCTTCAAGGATAGAGTAAAGGTGAGGCGCGGGAATGCCTTGAGAACGGTTCCCGGTTCACGGGCCGCCGAAGGCGAGATGCCATGGGCCTTCCGGAAAGCCTTGGCGAACGCTTCCGGCGAATCGTAGCCGTATTTCAGCGAGACATCCAGCACGCGGACCGGCGACATGGCCAGCTCCTGGGCGGCCAGCGTCAGGCGCCGCTTGCGGATATACTCCGCCACGGTTACGCCTGTGACGAGATTGAACATCCGCTGAAAGTGGAAGGAGGAGGAACAGGCAGCCTTTGCGATCTCCTCCATGTTCATCGGTTCCGTCATATGGTTCTCCATATAATCCAAAGCATCCATCATGCGGTTCAGCCATTCCAAAGCATGCCATCTCCTTTGTCTACATCCTATCACCGGCAGCCGCTGCCGGTCCTGTTCTTCCGTGCGTTCTTTGGACAGATCGGCAGGCCGGGTCCGGTAATGCGGCATCTTGCTGCTTCGCGGGCTGCGCATCAGGCTTATTACAGGCAAGCGTAGATGATATTTTTCAGGTGCGGGTGTGCAGTAAGGCTACTCATTATTGAGCAATGCTGCGCATACATCAAGGTGAGCCGGGAAGCGGGATCGATGATCGCCAGACATCCGGGGGTTCCTCTTATCATTATTGGTCAGCAGAGCGTTCGCTGCAACCGCATTTTAAGTACGAATTCGGCCTTGACCTTGAAGAGTACTTCAACCCTTATACTTAAAATAACATGGAAAGGAGCTTTCAGATGGAGAGGATGACAAGAGGCGAACTTGCAAAACGAACGGGCTTGCCGTCAGAAGTATCACCTTAAGGCCCAAGAACAACATCCATTTCGGAGGGCCAGCCGTTATTCGATGCAGGAATACCCAATATCTCGCTTGTTCCGGGGCCTTCCGTATGCGAGAGGAGTGCTTGGCTTTCTGTTCAAAGATGCGGCTTCACATGAAACCGAGGCTCCGATCATCGCAAGGACTGACACGACATGTTAGTATAAAAACAGCGGCAGACCAGGATGGCTTGTGAATAGCTCCCGGTTTGCCGCTGTTTGCTTATCAAAATGTATTGAATTTTTATTTAAAATGAATCTTCTGGTTTCGACCGGTTCTTATACGGCGCCGCCCAATCGGTACACTCTGGCTTCAAAGGGACGGAGAACGGACTTGTCGGACGGTTCTTTGGCGTAGTTGCCGATAATCAGTTCTTTAGTCTGTGCAAGCTCTTCCGTCAGGCCAATATCCTGCGGCTCCTTGCAGAAGTTGAGCAGTACCAGCCAGCGCTCCTGCGCAAGCGTACGGGTATAGGCATAGATGAACTCATGATCCTGCAGGAGCAGCTCATAGTCGCCATAGACCATGACAGGGTTGCTCTTGCGAAGCTCGATCAGCCTCCGGTAATAGTGGAAGATCGAGCCAGGATCAGCTAACGCCTGCTCGGCATTGATATCGGTATAGTTCGGATTCACTTCAATCCATGGAGTTCCGCTCGTAAATCCGGCCTGTGGAGAAGCATCCCACTGCATCGGCGTGCGCGCGTTGTCGCGCCCTTTAATGTGAATGGAATGAAGCACATCTTCATGCTTGGCGCCGCCTTCGGTCACTTTTTCCCGGTACATGTTCAGAATTTCAATATCCTTGTACTGCTCCAGGCCCGCGAACTGAACGTTGGTCATACCGATCTCTTCACCCTGGTAAATATAAGGCGTTCCTTTCAGGGTATGCAGCAGGGTGGCCAGCATCTTGGCGGAAATGACCCGGTATTCCCCGTCATCGCCAAACCGGGACACCATACGCGGCTGATCATGATTGTTCAGATACAGGCTGTTCCAGCCTTTATCGGCCAGTCCGACCTGCCATTTATGCAGAATGTCGCGCAGCTTGGCCAGGTTCCACGGCACAACCTCCCATTTGCCGGTCGGACCGGAGTCGACATCCATATGCTCGAACTGGAACACCATTTGCAGCTCATTGCGATCCTCGTCTGTGTACAAAATCGCGTCCTCTACCGTGGCGCCCGGGGTTTCACCGACCGTCATGACATTGTACTTGGACAGCACCTTCCGATTCATTTCCTGGAGATAATCATGGACTTTGGGGCCGTTCATATAGAACTCGCCGCCGCCTGCCAGCTCACCCTGCTTCAATCCGTCCGACTCGACGGAGGGAAGGCCCTCCACCTTGGAGATCATGTTGATCACGTCCATCCGGAAGCCGTCCACGCCCTTGTCCAGCCAGAAGGTCATCATGTCATACAGTTCCTGGCGCAGCTTCGGGTTCTCCCAGTTGAGATCAGGCTGCTTGCGGGAGAACAAATGCAGAAAATATTCGTCCGTCTTCCCGTCATATTCCCAGGCCGGGCCGCTGAAGACGGAGCTCCAATTGTTCGGCAGGCTGCCGTCCGGCTGCGCCGGGCGCCAGATATAGTAATCCCGGTAAGGGCTGTCCTTGGATGAACGGGATTCGACGAACCAGGCATGTTCATCCGAGGAGTGGTTGATGACAAGGTCCATCATCAGCTTGATCCCCCGGGCGTGCAAGCCTTCCAGCAGCTCCTCCCAGTCCTTCATCGTGCCGAAATCATCCATAATGTCCTGGTAGTCGCTGATGTCGTAGCCATTGTCATCATTCGGGGATTTGTACACCGGCGACAGCCAGATCACGTCCACGCCCAGTGTCTTGAGATAGTCGAGACGGGAAATGATGCCCCGCAGATCGCCAATGCCGTCTCCGTTGCTGTCCTGGAAGCTTCGCGGATAAATCTGGTAGACGACGGCTTCTTTCCAAAAGGTTCGGTTCAAGGTAAAGGCTCCCTTCGCGTGTGTAAGATAAGGATACGGACGGCAAAGCCCCCGCGCAGGCGGGGGTACCTGTTAGCGGGGGCTATGTCCATTAAATTGTCGCCGGTTCAAATCGTTAGCGGAATGGATCGTTATGAGATTGGAACGTTCCTGATCAGATCATTACGTGATCAGATCGTTACTGGATTAGATCGATAATCGACTAGATTGTTACCGGCACGTTCTGTGCGGATACCGATCCAAGGCCGCTCACGGTGTACTCTTTGTCAAAGAGCGTGAGCGCAGCCGGCGTCTCGGTCTCGTTGGTTACCGTTACGCTCTGATCGGTAACGGTAATCAGGAGACGGGAGCCGCGGAACATTACTTTGAACGAATACGAAGTCCAGTGGCCCGGATTGGACGGTTTCAGGATCAAGCGGTCATTCTGAACGCGGAGACCGCCGAAGCCGTGAACAATCGACATCCAGGTGCCTGCCATGCTTGTCGTATGGCAGCCGTCTTCGGTGTCATTGTTGTAGTTGTCCAGGTCAAGCCGCGAGGTCCGGAGATACATCTCGTAAGCCTTCTCCTTGTACCCGAGCTCGCACGCCAGAATGGAGTGGATGCAAGGGGAGAGGGAGGACTCATGAACGGTGATCGGCTCGTAGAAGTCGAAGTTGCGTTTCTTGGTCGCCAGGTCATAGCGGTCGTTCAGGAAGTACAGACCCTGAAGCACATCCGCCTGTTTGATGTAGCAGGAGCGCAGGATGCGGTCCCAGGACCATTTCTGGTTCAGCGGCAGATTATCGGGCGCCAGTTCCTTGACCGGGATGAGCTGCTTGTCAAGGAAGCCGTCCTGCTGCAGGAAGATACCTTTTTCTTCATCTGCCGGGTAGTACATTTTGGCGATAATGTCTGTCCACTTGTCCGTCTCGCTGTCTTGAAGGTTCAGCTTCTCCACAAGCTCGGTATAGCGGGATTGTTCATTCTGGCGCAGGTAGTCCAGCGCTTCCAGCGTGTACTCCATCGTCCAGGCGGCGATCCGGTTCGTGTACCAGTTGTTGTTGACGTTGTTCTCATACTCATTGGGGCCGGTAACGCCGAGCATTACGTATTTATCCTTATGCGCCACGTAATGCACGCGTTCTTCCCAGAAACGGGAGATTTCAGCGAGCACCTCAAGGCCATACTGGCCGAGATATGCTTTGTCTCCGGTGTAGTTCACATAGTCGTAAATCGCGTAGGCGATCGCTCCGTTGCGGTGAATTTCCTCGAATGTGATTTCCCATTCGTTATGGCATTCCTCGCCGTTCATCGTCACCATCGGATACAGCGCGCCCTTGGTGAAGCCGAGCTTGCGGGCATTCTCCTTAGCTTTCTCCAGATGCTTGTAGCGGTAAATCAGCAGGTTCCGGGCGATGGAGGAATCCGCCGTGCTGAGGTAGAAGGGCACGCAGTACGCTTCTGTGTCCCAGTAGGTGCTGCCGCCGTATTTCTCGCCGGTGAAGCCCTTAGGGCCGATATTTAGACGGTCGTCCTCGCCAGTGTACGTCTGGTTCAGCTGGAAAATGTTGAAGCGGATGCCCTGCTGTGCGGATGCATCGCCTTCGATGATTATGTCGCTTTCCTTCCATTTCTCTTTCCAGGCCTCCGCCTGCTCGGTCAGCAGCGCCACGAAGCCGGCTTCTCTGGCGGACTGCAGCGCTTCTTGCACCGCTTCCACCAGCTGACCCAGCCCGTAGTTCCGGGAGGTTACACTTGCTGCATATTTATAGATCACAAGCTGCTCGTTCTCTTTAACGGGAGCGTTCACGATATTAGCGACATATTTTTCCCGGGTTACCGTTTCAGTTTCTGTGTCCAGCTTTGCGCCGGCAACGTGGATGTCATAGACCATAGCAGTCGTTACATGGAAATCCAGCTTCTTGGTCTTGAGCGTCAAATAGCCGTTGCCGGACTCGACATTCTTCTCGACTTCGTTCCAGAATTTCTCGTCATAGTTGGAATCCTTGTTCTTCACATCGCCGTCGAGATAAGGAGTAACTGTGATTGTACCGCTGAAGTTAAGCGGAGTGACGGAATAGCGGATCGCACCGATCTCCCGGCGTGTCATGCTGACGAAGCGGATGCTCTCCACCTTTACGCTCTTGCCATCCGCCAGGGTGGCTGTAAAGCTGCGGGAGAGAGTGCCTTCTTTCATGTTCAGCTCACGGCGGAACTCCGTAACCGTGCTGGCTGCCAAGTCAAGCGTTGTTCCTTCGATGTCGATGTCGATTCCGATCCAGTTGGTGCTGTTCAGCACCTTGGCGAAGTACTCGGGATAGCCGTTCTTCCACCAGCCAACCCGGGTCTTGTCGGGATAGTACACGCCTGCCACGTAGCTGCCCTGAAGGCTGGGACCGCTGTACTTCTCTTCAAAATTGGCGCGGCCGCCCATATAACCGTTGCCCAGACTGAACACGCTCTCAGAGATTTCCTGTGTCTGAGGATCGAAGGATTCTTCAATAATGGACCATTCGTCGACTTTCAAATATTGTTTCATACTTAATCGGCTCCTTTTACAATAAATATATATAAGAATAAATAGACGGCGGCTGTCCCGTGTAAACAGGCGCTTCATCTCCGTATACCGGGATGCCTGTTAAGACAGGAAGCATCCGGTGCTACACGGCGGAAAGGGCTTCGCGAAGCCGGGCGACATTCATATCCTGCAGGGAGGGAACGACGATATTGGCGGCCCCCAGCGTATCCGGTGAACCGATCCCAACGCTGGCCATTTCGGCACGGCTCGCCGCTTCGATTCCGGCTTCGGCATCTTCGAAGACAATGCAGTTCTCTGCGGGAACGCCAAGTTCTGCGGCGCCGAGAAGGAACACTTCCGGATCAGGCTTGGCTGCGGAGGTCTTGGTTCCGTCAATGATGGCGTCGAAGTAGGGAGTGAGTCCGGTATTGTTCAGAATGGTCATCGCGTTCTTGCTAGCGGAGCCGAGAGCGACTTTGATGCCGCTCTCCCGGCAGTCCTTCAGAAAATCAAGCGCCCCCGGCAGAATTTCCGAGCTGTCCATCTTGGAGATGTATTCGACATAGCGATTGTTCTTCTCTTCAGCGAGTCTGGCTTTCTCGGATTCATCGAAGGTGAGGCCGCCGATTTCAAGCAGAATGTTCAGGGAGGCGGCGCGGCTAACGCCTTTTAGTCTTTCGTTATCCTTCTCGGTAAACTCGAAGCCGAGCTTGTCGGCAAGCTCTTTCCAGGCGATATAATGATACTTCGCAGTATCGACGAGCACCCCGTCAAGATCAAACAGACAGGCTTGTATGGTATTCATGGAATTAGCCTCCTTCATTTCATATTATTGCCTAGATTATTAGGGAGAATGTAGGGCGGTACATGATATGGTGAAAACAATTGAAAGCCCAATAAAGTGCAAACGTTTGTGCAATCTTCCAAAAAATAAATGAAGCGCTTGAGGCTTCATTTATTTTCTTTACGGGAACGCTGAATTTCCTGATAATATTTCCGAAGCTCCAGGGATGTCATTTCTTCGGTGAATACATGGATGACTCCCGTACGATCAGCCGGTGGGGAATAATGAACCTGTTCGTGTAACCCGTCTCTTTGTTAGGAGTCTGTATGCTCTGAATCAGCACCTGAGAAGCGGTGTACCCCAGATGGTAGATGCCGATGTCAATGCTGCTGATCGGCGGGCTGGAAAGCTCCGCAAGCGGGATGTTGTTGAAGCTGACAATCGCCAGATCGTTCGGGACCTTGAATTTCAGTTCATTCAGTCCGCGCAGTACGCCGAAGGATACCATATCATCCACGACAACGAGCGCCGTAGGCCGGTTAGGCAGATTCATGAAGAACGACATGGCGCGGTAGCCGCTATCTTGAAGAAACTCACCTTCCACAATCCATTCAGGCCGTGACTCGAGGCCGTGTTCCTCAATGGCCTTGCGGTATCCCTGCAGCCGGTCCCGGGAGATCATCAGATTCGGAGGACCGCTGACGAAGCCGATCCGCTCATGTCCCATTGAAATTAGGTGTGAGGTTGCGTCATAGGCGGCCATCACATTGTCCGTATCGACCGACAGCATTTCTTCATGCTTGTCGCTTCGTCCGACCAGTACGCACGGATAACCGTTACTCTGCAGAAACTCAATGACCGCGTCATCCTTCCGGGAGTAGAGCAGGATTGCTCCGTCTACCCGTCGGCCTTTCAAGAGACGCGTTACCGCATCCAGCTCTTCCTTCTCGTTGGCGCCGGAGCTGATGAGCACATCGTAGCCCGAACGGCTGGCCTGCGTGACGATCCCGCGGATCAATTCCATGAAGAAGAGATTGGAGAACAGCTCTTCCGCCGGCTTCGGCAAAATAATGCAGATGCTGTTCGTCGTCTTCGACACCAGGCTCTTCGCCATGATATTCGGGTGATAGCCCATTTCCTCCATGATGCCCTTGACCTTGCGGGAGGTTTCCACACTGATTCTCGGATGGCCCGACAACACCCGGGAAACCGTAGAGGGGGAAACGCCCGCTCTCTTGGCCACATCCTTGATGGTAACTGTCATAGAAGCCTCCTTATGATGGAACCGTTTGCTACGCTTATCTTAATCGAAGTTTTTTTAATTGTAAATAGACAAGCTGACAAGCCTTCCCATGTCAAACCCGGCCGCATGCCGGGTTACAGAGCGCATGGAGTAAGTACCGCATAGCCGTAGGCGGGGAGTCTGACGGATAGCGTGCCGCGGTCTGCGGTATGAACATCGCCTGTGAACAGATCGCGCCAGCCAGCTTCCGGAACCGGCAGCTGGAATGTCACGCCCGAATCCTCCCGGTTGAACAGCACGATCACCGATTCATTTCCGAGACGCCGCTCGTAGGCAAGCTTGCCGCTGTTGCCGGCATCAAGGAATGTCAGCGTTCCTGTGCGCAGCGCCGAATGGCTCTTCCGGATATCGATCAGCTTGCGATAGAAGGCTAGCAAGTCATGATCCTGCTTCTTGGGGTCCCACTCCATACATTTCCGGCAGCCGGGATCTTCTCCGCCGTCGAGGCCGATTTCGTCGCCGTAATAAATGCAGGGTGTGCCCATAAAGGTGAATTGAATGACTGCAGCCATCTTCAGCTTCTTCTTGTCCCCGCCGGACAGCGTGAGCACGCGGGGCGTATCATGGCTGTCCAGCAGATTGAAGGCTACTTCGCTTGCCTGGAGCGGGTAGCGGGACAACTGCTTGCCGATGGCGGCTGCGAAGCCAGAGGCGTCCAGGCTCTCGTGTATGAAGAAGTCGATAACCGCGTCAGTGAACGGGTAGTTCATGACCGCGTCAAATTTATCTCCTTCCAGCCAAGGCGAGGACTCATGCCAGATTTCGCCGAGTATGTAAGCTTCGGGGTTGATCTGCTTGACCGTTTGGCGGAAATCCCGCCAGAACTGATGGTCTACTTCGTTCGCCACGTCCAGCCGCCAGCCGTCAATGCCTACTTCCTTGATCCAATATTCCGCAACGCCAAGCAGATAATTTTTCACATCGGGATGTTCCGTGTTCAGCTTCGGCATCTCTGCAACGAAGCCGAAGGTATCGTACGAAGGAATTCCGTCATCGGTGCGCAGCGGAAATTCGCGAACATGGAACCAGTCTTTGTATACGGAATTCTCGCCATTCTCCTGCACATCAAGGAACGGAACGAAGCTGCGGCCGGCATGATTGAATACGGCGTCGAGCAGGACGCGGATTCCCCTTTCGTGACAGGCGTTCACGAGCCGTTTCAGCGTATCGGTATCGCCGAAATGGGGATCGATCTTCATATAATCTTCCGTGTCGTATTTATGGTTGGTCGGTGCGGCGAAGATCGGCGTGAAGTAGAGGGCGTTAATGCCAAGCTCCGACAGATGGTCCAGATGATCGATTACTCCTTGCAGATCGCCGCCGAAGAAATTGTCTCTTTCCGGAGGGCCGCCCCAAGGCTGCACATTTTCCGGGTCGAGGCTGGGATCTCCGTTGGCGAAGCGTTCCGGAAAGATCTGATAGAAGATGGCATCCTTTACCCATGCCGGAGGCGAGAAGAGATCTCCACGATGAATATATGGAAATTCAAACAGCCGATTCGGATTCGCCGGACGGTCGGTCTGGAACTCGCTTTCGGTCATCCAGATTCGCTCATCATCTTTGACCAGTTGAAAGCCATATTTCAATCGGCGGAACGGAGGGACATACTCACATTCCCAATAATCGAACATGCCATCGGAGGTGAACACGGTCATAGGAACAAGCTCTTTGCTATTGTCCCAATCGTATTTATCTCCAACCCAGGCATAGACCTCGGACAAATCGTCTTTTTTGGCGCGAAGCCGCAGATGAATTGTAGTCTCGTTGTAAGCATAGGACCAGTTAACACGGGGCCTATGATATATCGCTTCGAGCAGCATACAGTTTTTTACCTCCCAAATATGATGGCTGCCCGCTCCGCTTATTTGCGAAAATGCCGCTTGACGGACGGGCTGAGTTCACAATGGTTAGGATTATAGCATGAGGTCAGGGGGCTTACAATGATTTTGTTCAAACCTTTGCACAAAAAGAATTCGTTTTCATTAGGGAGGCTTTAAAAGCATTGGGACTCCTTAAAGCATTAAGTTGTTGTAAAAATANAGAGTAAACAGGAGTAATACTTTAAAACGGAGAGATATTTAAGTGTTATATCCAATAAATCGTCTGATTTAGTTGATTTTACTTAGTGCAAACGTTTTTACAAATGGTGTACCCTGTTGTAAGATGGATTCGTAGATGAAGCGCTTTCGAAGTGCAGATGAAGCGGATTCAAGAGGAGGAAAGGCAGAATACATATTTTTCAGAACCTTTCTGAAATCGTTTGCGCAAATGTGTGCACAGTGAATGATGCCTCATTACATGGATTTAAAAAATGAAAGGGGTAAATGCAATGAAGATGAAAAAGATCATGGCGTTGGCTGCGGCTTGTTCGATGGCCGTGTCGCTGACAGCCTGCGGTTCCGGAAACAATGGGGGTAACAACTCGGGCGAAGCCGCTTCATCCGCCGCTCCGGCAGCAAGTGCTGCGGCAAGCGCTGCGGCAACTGACAGTGGAGGCGGAACGACAGCATCGATCACCCCGGAAGCAGGAGCCTCCCTGACTATTTGGGAGAGTAAAGAAGAGAGAGCATTCGCTGAAGAAATCTCTAAGCAGTTTACTGAAAAATATAATGTACCGGTAAAGATCGAAGAAGTGGCCCCGACCGACCAGGCAGGCAGATTCGCACAGGACGGACCTTCCGGATTGGCAGCTGACGTTGGAGTTATCCCGCATGACAATCTGGGTAAAGCGGTAGCAGCCAGCCTGATCCTGCCAAACGATGTCTTCGCGGAAGAAACCAAGAAGAACAATACGGAAGCTTCAATCACGGGCGCTTCTTATGACGGCGAGCTTTATGGCTATCCTCGCGCAGCTGAAACCTACGCCCTGTATTACAACAAATCACTCGTCAAGGATGTTCCTAAGACTTTTGACGATGTAATCAACTTCAGCAAGGGCTTCACAGACAAGTCGAAGAACAAATACGGCATCATGTGGGAAGTCGGCAATCTCTACTTCAACTACATGTTCGTCGGTACGACCGGAGGCTATTTCTTCGGTGATAACGGCACGAACAAGGACGACATCGGCCTGAACAACGCAGGCGCACTTGAAGGCTTGAAAGAATACCAGAAACTGAAAGAAGTTCTCCCGGTCAAGAGCGGCGACATTAATCCGGATATCAAGCGCAGCTTGTTTAACTCGGGCGATGTAGCCATGGATATCAACGGTCCTTGGGAACTAGCCGGATATAAGGCAGCTCTTGGCGACAACCTTGGCGTAGCTCCGATTCCTACAGTCAATGGCAAGACCTCGATCACTCTCTCGGGTATCAAGATCTTCGTTGTCAACGCCTATACCCAATATCCGAATGCAGCCAAATTGTATGCCGAGTTCGCTTCCAGCAAGGAAGCACAGCTGGTACTGAACAAGACGATTGGCTCCATCCCGACTAACCTGGAAGCTCTGGAAGATCCGCAAATCAAGAATGATCCATATATCTCTGCCTTTGCCGAGCAAGCCAAGAACTCCCAACCGATGCCTTCCATTCCGGAAATGGGCAACGTCTGGAGTCCTGTAAACGCCGCACTGCCTGAAATCTGGGACAAGAACGTCGATCCGAAGACGGCTATGGATAAAGCGGTACAGCAAATCAAGGATCTGAACAATGGCGCAGCTCAATAACCTGTGGAACATTGAACTTGACTAGAGCTTGAACAAGAATCCGCTCGCCCGCCGGCTGATGTTCGGCGGGCGATGTCCGATTCCCCAGGAGAGGAGATTGGAAGAGAAATGCAGCGCAAAGGAACTATATCCGCGATACTGTCGACGATTTTCATGGGATTGGGACAAATATATAACCGCCAATTCATTAAGGGTATTATTTTCGTATTAGTCGAAGCTGCTTGTGGTTATTACTTTATTAACAACTTGGGAAGAGCTTTTTGGGGAATCGTCACTTTGGGGGACACCCCCAGCCATTTGGAGAAGGTTAACGGCATCGCCAAAATGGTGGCGGGCGACCACTCCATTTATATTTTGATTCAAAGTCTTATTACATTGCTCGTACTGGCATTGTTCCTGATTGCCTGGATTATGAATATCCGTGATGCTTACAAGATCGGCAATTTGCTGGAGAAAGGAATTCCTTCGAATACCGGCAAGCAAACGCTGCGCTATATTCTGGATTATAAGTTTGCGCAAACCTTCCTGATTTTGCCGGCAGTCGGAATTCTGTTCTTCACCATCATGCCGATTATTTTCATGATCCTGATCGCTTTTACGAACTACGCGGCTCCAAATCATATTCCGCCGGCCAAGCTGGTCGATTGGGTTGGACTGGAGACGTTCAAGAATTTGCTCGTTCTCAAGACATGGAGCCATACCTTCTATGGCGTTCTGACATGGACGATTGTCTGGGCAATTCTGTCCACGGTCACGACTTATTTCGGAGGCATGCTAGTGGCCTTGCTGATCAGTCAGCAGGGAATCAAGTTCAAAGGCTTCTGGAGAGCCATCCTGATCGTTCCTTATGCTATTCCGCAGCTGATCTCGCTGCTTCTGATGCGTAACCTGTTCAACGGGCAGTTCGGTCCGATCAACCAGTACCTGGGCTATTTTGGTATGGGGGGACTGCCTTGGCTGACCGACCCGTTCTGGGCAAAGGTTACCGTAATTGTTGTAAATATGTGGGTGGGTATCCCGGTATCCATGCTGCTAATTATGGGTGTGCTTACAACCATACCTCGGGATATGTATGAGGCAGCCGAGGTGGATGGAGCTACAGCTTATCAGAAATTCCGCATCGTTACATTACCTATGGTGCTGTTTACTACCGCTCCTACGCTTATCACACAGTTTGCTGGCAACATCAACAACTTTAACGCGATCTTCCTGTTGACCAACGGTAATCCGGTAAATGGCAACTATCAATATGCCGGTTCAACAGACTTGCTCGTTACCTGGCTGTATAAGCTGACGCTCGATCAGAACAAGAACAATATGGCCGCGGCCGTCGGTATTATTATCTTTGTGATTATCGCCTCCTTCTCCATCTACAACTACCGTCGGACCAATTCGTTTAAACAGGAGGACATGATCCAATGATAGGACGCAAACTTGGGAATCTTATCCGTCTGATCGCGAGCTATGTCGTACTGATTATTTTGGCGATTTCGGCGCTGTATCCGGCACTGTGGATCGTGTTCGGTTCGCTTCGTCCCGGCAAGTCGCTGTACAGCAAGCATTTTATTCCGGATACGTTCACGCTTGCCCATTATAAGGAACTGTTCACCTCTCAGGTATATATGTTTGGCACCTGGTATATGAACACGCTGAAGATTGCAGTCTTCTCCATGTTGATCGGCGTTTTCTTAACGCTGCTCACCAGCTACGCGGTTTCGAGATTCCGCTTCAAGGGCCGCCAGACGGCGCTGTCGACGCTGCTCATTCTGGGGATGTTCCCGGGATTCATGAGCATGATCGCCATTTATTTGCTGCTCAAAGAGTTCCACCTGCTGGATACACATTTGGCTCTGATTATTGTATACGCGGCTGGCGCTCCGCTCGGTGGAACCTTTATCGCCAAGGGCTTCCTGGATACGATTCCGCGTTCTCTGGATGAAGCGGCGAGAATCGACGGGGCGAGCAACTTCGGGATTTTCACCCGAGTGATCCTGCCATTATCCCGTCCCATGATTACGTACATGGCGCTGACGCAGTTTGTTGGACCGTGGGTCGACTTTATTTTCGCCCGTCTGATCCTGCGGACCAAGGAGAACTGGACCGTTGCTGTCGGTATGTGGGACATGGTCAATTCGAATACGAACACGAACTTTACGCTGTTCTCAGCCGGTGCGGTGCTGATCTCCATACCGATCATGGTTCTCTTCGCCTTCCTGCAACGCCTGTTGGTTGACGGCTTGACAGCGGGAGCCAGCAAAGGTTAAAGATGTTAAGTAATATCGAGGGGGCAAGCCCTTTTGGGATAAGGCTCCCTTTGCTTCCTTGCTGATACCTTAAGGCCCTGCACGGGTACAGCTGCGGTAGGAATATGACCGGGCTGTACCTTTTTCTTTCGTAGGAAATTGAAGTCTGGGGGAAAGACCTATGAAAAAGTTCGGAGCTTTGCGTTTCAAATCGGTCGGCCTCAAGTTGTTCCTCATTATCTTCTGCTCGACTCTGCTCCTCTGTTCGGGGCTCGGGCTTGCCTCTTATTCCATCTCCAAACGGACGATTACGGATCAGGTTGCTTCGGCTTCATCACAATCGATCGTGCAGGCTTCGGACAAGCTGGATTTTCTGTTTGCCGGGTATGAAGCGATATCAAGACAGTTCGCCGTCGATGCCGTCGTCAAATCGGACATTGCCACCATTCATGATGCTTCAGCCGGTACAGTGAAAAAAGTGGCGGCGGAGGATCGTATCCGCCATAAACTCGACGGAGTAGTCGGCTCCGATGACAGGCTGCTGGGCATAAGGCTTGTCGCCAAAAGTCTTGTGGACGCGGAATCCTATAAATCCGCCGGTCTCATCAGCATCCGAAGCGATGAGCAGATTCAGAAGGACCTTAAGGAAATCGAAGACGCCAAGGGTAACCCGGTATGGTTCCCTGTAAGAGCCAAAGGCTTCTTCAACGTTGCCGCCGAGCCATCCCTTACCATGGGCAGACTGCTCCGAAATATCCAGCATCCCGAGTTGGAGTATTACATGCTGATTGAAATCAAAGGTGCAGCGCTAACCAATATTTTATCCAGCCTTCGAATTGGACAATCCGGCGAAATCCGTCTTCTGACAAAGGACGGTCAAATTGTATATGCCAAAGACATAGCGCTGCTTGGACAAAAATCCTACATACATACGGTGGAAGACAGCAAAAAGACGGATGAGCAATCATTCAGCGCGGAAGATGAAGACGGGATTACCCAATTGGCTGTGTATCATCCGCTGGCTACGGCACCATGGACGATGCTTGGCTATGCCCCTGTCAGTGATTTCACCAAATCGGCGGACAAGCTGCTCTATATCACCCTGTCTGCCCTGCTTGCCGCCGCATTGATTGCCGGTCTGCTAGGGATGGTGCTGGTCCGTATGATCGGCAAGCCGCTGGGCAATCTGGCCAAGCTCATGGAGGAAGGAGAGCGGGGCAATCTTCAGGTACGAACTGCCTTTAGAGGGCGTGACGAGATCGCCCGGCTAGGACAGAGCTTCAATCATATGATGGAGCAGATCTCTTTAATTGTCCGGAAGAGCGGTTCTTCCGCCAATGAAGTGCTGACGACCTCGGAACTTCTGGTTGAGGCTTCGGCCCAAATATCGGTGCATGCGCAGGAGGTGGCGGGTGCTTCCGAGCAGATCGCCGGCGGTACAGCCGATATGGCGGAAGAGATGGATAAGAGCAACCGGAATGTCGCGACAATGGGCGACAAGATTCATGATGTGTCCGCGATCAATAGCGTCATGAACGATTCCGCGCAGAAGGTAATCGGGGTCAGTGAACAGGGAGCGGGGCTGATGGAAACCCTGGTGGCGAAGAGCGGCACCGCGCTCAGTCAAATGGAATCGATCCAGAAGCATACCGACAATCTGCGGGAGTGCATGAAACTGATTGCCGGCATCCTGGCGCCGATGGTCGAGATCAACAAGCAGACGAATATTCTGGCGCTCAACGCTTCCATTGAGGCTGTGCGAGCCGGCTCGGCCGGAAGGGGCTTCATAGTGATTGCTGATGAAATCCGCCAGTTGGCCGAGCGCTCCAACCGCTCCATTTCCTCAGTTTCGGATATTACCGACGAGGTTGCGGCTGAAATTGAAGGGATGGTGCGGATCGTGGGCGAGTCGGCGCCGGTCTTTCAGGAGCAGATCGCGTATGTGCATGAATCGTCCGCAGCTTTTGCCGGCGTCAAGAACGAGATGGAGCGGTTCACCGAGCAGCTGGGGCAGTCCTCCGATGCGGTTGCGGAGCTGCTGTCGTTCCAGCGGGAACTGGATGCATCCGTGAACAGCGTGGCCTCTGTGGTAGAGGAGACAAGCGCGGCAACGGAAGAGGTCGCTTCCATGTCGTCGCAGCAGTTGACGGTTAGCCAAGAGCTTGTCCGGCTATCTGGTCTGCTGAAGGGATTGTCCGACGGCCTGAAGGAGTCGCTGATTCTCTTTCAGGGTCCGCAGTCGAACGGAGAAACGGAGCCGACGGCAGATGAGCCTGTCTCTGCGAATTCTTCCGGTCAGACCGAGACCGGCGGCAGTGAATGAAGACCGCAGCATCGCAAGATGAACAAGGCTTAAACGGCCTTTTTCATGATATAAACCCATTCTGAGAGGAGAAACGCGAACAGATGAGAAGCAGATGGTCCAAAATACTGGCCTCGCTGCTGACTGTCGCTCTGGTTGCCGGAACCTTCCCTGCCGTAAGGCAGGCGAAGGCCGAACCGGTGCCAGCCGATGTGACAGCAGTCGCAAGTCCGGTATACGCACTGAATGGAGGAACAGTAACAGCAGCTGTGTATGCGGTTACAGACGCCTCGGTGAGCCAGCAGTATATCAATGGGGATTTCAACAACTGGGATGGCAATCATTTCGTTCAAATGAGTGCAGGCGATCCGGTTGTGGACAATGGAACCCCGAAAAATGTCTTCTATTATATATTCACTACCGCACAGCTTCAGGCGGGAGGCGGTCAGGTCCAATACAAATTCATGCCGGATGCGGCATGGGATGGGGCCTACGCCGATCCGCTGAATCAAACACCGCACGCGGGAGAGAACTCCGTCGTCTCCGCCATGACGCTGAAATCGGCCGCTGCTACGGTAGCCCCTGGTGGACAGCTTCAGGTTAATGCACAGCGTACACTGGGCGACGGATCGCCGCTTGACCTGAACGCTCAGGCCGACTGGTCGGTAGATTCGGCTGCATCCGGTGCCGGCGTTACGGTGACAGGAGGTTTGGTAACGGTTCCCTCCTCGATCCCGCCAGGTACAAACATTATCGTAAGCGCATTCTTTGAAGGGCTGTCCGTATCCAAAAGTCTGACCGTGCTGAACGGCACGATTGCAAGCCCCGTCGTTGGACAGGACGGTTCTGTCATTTTCAACAACATCTCTCACACTGGCTCAACCCTCTATCTGGTCGGCAGCATGAACGGATGGAGCGAGGTGAACGCGATTGCGATGCCGAAGGACCCGGATACGGGCGCTTTTTCGGTGAAGTTGAATCTGGAACCTGGAACTTATCCTTACAAGTTCATTCCGACTCTGGGAAGCTGGAATGGCGCAATCACCGATCCGCTGAACCCGAATGAATCGGGCGGCAACTCCGTTGTCTATGTACCGGGCGTGAAGGTTACCTCGGGTGAAGACATTGCGAAGGGTGACAGCTTGGCGCTTACGGCTGTTATGGTCGATGGCACGGACGGTTCATCCGTACCTGTATCACCGGTATGGAGTTTGAAGGATGTCCGCCCGGGAATTACCCTTCAGGACAGCACGCTTAGCGTAAGTTCCGATTATGCTATCGGCTCTGGCGACACCGTCACGGTTATAGCGTCAAGCGGGGGTTATTCGACTGAGAAGGTTATTCACATCCAGGACAAGATGTATACGTATAACCTGCACTACTACCGGTATGACCAGGATTATACGAACTGGAGCAGCTGGATTTGGGCTGACGGGGGACCGGGCGGCGTCCGTTATCCGTTCACCCAGACCGACAGCGACGGCTTCGCAACGCTTACTGTGAAGCTACCATACAGTTCAATCAAAGCCATCCCTCATTTCGGGGATTGGGTAAGCCAGGATCTGACCCATGCGATTTCCATTTCGGAGGGAACTGCCGCAGATATCTGGATGGTGCAGGATAAGAACGCGGTCTACTACAACCGGGAAGAAGCGCTGGCTGCCAAAGCCAATGCTCCGGTTCAACGCTATATCGAGCTGCATTATGTGCGTACGAACAATGATTACAACGGCTGGGATCTCTGGCTCTGGAATACCGGAGCGAAGGACGGGCTCAAAGAGTTTGATGAGATTACGGACAATTATGCCGTGGCAAAAATCAAGATCGGCACCAATGCGACGAGCATCGGCTTCAAGGTGAAGTATCATGACTGGAACGCTCCGGACAATACGGTGGACGTCAACTTCGACCGTTATATCGATACACCGCTGGATCAGACAGTCACCAAGGTAACGGTTTATCAGGGACAGAAGGAACTGCATATCATACCTGCGCTGCACGGGCCGGTGCTGGAAGACGGCGGCGTGACGTTCTTTTACCGCGACCGGGATCTGTTCAATGCCGGGCAAATGGGCGATATTACGGACGCCAAAGTTAAAGTGACGATTAACGGACAGACGGCTATTTACCCGATGACCTATAACAGTCTGGATGAATATTTCAGCTACCGGCTTCCGGCTCTGGAGGAAGGGACATACACGTACTCGTTCCTGATTACCAAGGGAGATCAGACTGTGGAAGTAACCGATCCGGAAAATACGGTGGACGGCGTCTCCTCGTTCGAATACCGTAATCCCCAGATTTCGGTTCAGGGTACACTCGCTCCGGCTTCTGTTTCCGCAAATGAGAATACGGTGCTGACCGTAACCTACAGTGGTGATGACAGCGTCCGAATTAAGGATCTGTATATCGATCTGACGCCGGTCGGCGGACCGGCCAAGGAAGAGATCGACCCGGAATTGCAGCAGGCAACACTGGCTGTTACGGATACGACGACTGCGGGTGACAAAGCTCTGACAGTGACGGCAGTCGACCAATACGGCAACAAGCATACGGGAATTGTGAACCTGAATGTGAAGCCCCGGCAGTCGGCCGGAGGACCGCTTGACTTCGACTGGGATGAGGCGCGGATTTACTTCTTGCTGACCGACCGCTTCTATGACGGTGATGCCTCCAACAACTACAATGTGGATAAAAATGCAGTCGATGCCTATCACGGCGGCGACTTCAAAGGCCTCACCGAGAAGCTGGATTATATTAAGGATCTCGGCATCAATACGATCTGGATCACACCGATCGTGGACAATATCGATTTCAATAACTCCACGACCGGCGAATCCTATGGCTATCACGGTTACTGGGCTAAAAATTTCGAAGCCCTGGATGAGCATCTGGGCAATATGGATGATTTCAAGACGCTCATCAATACTGCCCATGACAAAGGCATGAAGATTATGGTGGACGTTGTGCTGAACCATGCCGGTTACGGACTGAAGGAGAGTGACAACAATCCGGGCGTGACGCAGGCGGACAAAGACCGCTTCGCAGGCATGTTCCGTACGGACGCCGTAGATTCGGGAACCGATGCCATTAAGGGCGAGCTGTCCGGACTGCCCGATTTCATTACGGAGAACCCGGAAGTTCGCGCCAAGCTGATCGACTGGCAGGCCGGTTGGCTGGAGCGCGCCAAGACCGATCGCGGCGATATGATCGACTATTTCCGGGTGGATACCGTCAAGCATGTGGACGATACGACCTGGAAAGCTTTCAAGAACGAATTAACGTCTATCAATCCAGCATTCAAAATGATCGGGGAATACTACGGTGCCAGCATTGATGCAGACGGCGGCAAGCTGCGTTCCGGCGAAATGGACTCCCTGCTTGACTTCCAGTTCAAGTCATCGGCAGCGGATCTCATCAATGGCAAGATCGACGAGACCGAGGCTTATCTGGAGCATCGCAATGCGGCGATGGACAATACCGCTACGATGGGCCAGTTCCTCAGCAGCCATGACGAGGACGGCTTCCTGTCCGAACGGGCCGGAGGAGACGAAGGCAAGCTGAAGGTAGCAGCGGCTCTGCAGATGACGGTGAAGGGTCAGCCAGTCGTGTATTACGGTGAAGAGCTTGGCCAGTCCGGCAAGTCGGCAGGCAATCTCAACCGTTACGACATGGCATGGGACAAGGTGTCCGCGGAGCAGACCCTGCACGACCACTACAAGAAGCTGCTGAATATCCGTTCCGACTATTCCAAAATCTTCGCCAAGGGGACCCACGCCAAGATTGCGGGCGGGGATGGAGACGGCTATCTGGTGTACGCCAGAAGCTATGACGGAGAGGACGGCGGCACCGTCTACGTCGGTCTGAATACGGCGACGGAAGCCAAGACGGCGGAGTTCACCGTATCGTATCCGGCCGGCACCGTTCTGGCCGATAAGTATAATGGTGTGGACTACACCGTTGATGCACAGGGACGGGTGAATGTGAGCCTGCCGTCCCGGGATGATGGCGGCACGGTAATTCTGGCGCTGAAGACACTGGCGCCTGAGCCATCGGCTAGTCCTTCGCCAAGTCCAAGTCCGAGCCCTACTCCGACACCGACGCCGACTCCAACTCCGGAGCCAACTCCAACGCCGGATACCGGAGCAGCGACACCGTCCTCGGCTTCGCCTTCCGCAAGCCCGGCTTCCGATATCGTGATTGTCGACGAGCCGGCTCTGAGCAGTGCAGGCACGGGCGGCGTCATCACGGTCGAGATCGGAACGGTCGCCCGCGCGAAGCAGGTACAGCTGCCAGTGAACGCGGCCGCTCTCCTGGGAGACAAGACCCTGCGGCTGCATTCGCAGGATCTGTCTCTTGCGCTGCCGGCCGCTACGCTGGCCGAGCTGCAGGCGCTCGTTCCGGCGGATAGCCGGAGCGGCGCGCATCTCTTGCTGCGGCTGACGCCAGTGGCCGCAGATTCGCTTGCACCCGTCCTTGTGCGGGCGGGCGCACAATCCGGCGCCGCGCTGGCTGCGGCCAGCGGCGCCTATGACCTCGAGCTGTTCGCCGTTCTGCCGGACGGCACAGCGAAGAAGCTCACCCGGTTCAGCCGGCCGGTTGCGCTGAGCCTCCCGGTTGACGCTAAGGCGGATGCCGCGCTCGCGGGCATTTACCATATTTCCGATACCGGGACGGTTGAATATGCCGGCGGCACAGCCGCAGATGCCGGTACTGTAACCGCTCAGGTCTATCATTTCAGCACGTACGCCGCGCTGACTTATGATAAATCATTCACTGATGTAACGCCTGCGTTCTGGGGCTACACCGAAATCCGGAACCTGGCCGCCAAGCATATTGTGCAGGGCAAGACGCTGACGCAGTTCGATCCGAGCGGCAGAGTCACCCGGGCCGAATTCGCGGCACTGCTTGTCCGGGGTCTCGGACTTGAGGCAACGCAGAACGAGTTCACTCCATTCACGGACGTCAAGGCGGGAAGCTGGTACGCCGAAACTGTTGCGGCCGCTTATGAAGCGGGACTGATTCAAGGCGGGGGAGACAAGCAGTTCAAGCCTAATGACGGGATTACCCGCGAGGAGATGGCGGTAATGCTCATCCGCGCGCTGAACCTGACAGGCAAGACGCCTTCCACAGCCAATGATCTGACCGGGGCGTTCTCGGACCGGGCCGGCATCAGCGGCTGGGCGGTTGAGGCGTTCAATCAGAGTCTGAGCGCCGGTCTTCTGAACGGCCGCTCGGCAAGCCAGCTTGCCCCGAAGGCCTATTCCACGAGAGCAGAGGCGGCAGCGGTGCTGTTCCGTCTGCTGAAATAATGATGATAATCGCCCGGCTGCACTAAACCGGGGGATTGCGGTTGAGAAGAGAAGAGGCTGTTTCCGGATATCCGAGTAGGATGCCGGGAACAGCCTTTTTTTGGCTGCAAGTGCAGATCTTTAAGATGAAGACTCAAGCTCGAATCCGAATGTGAACAAGAGCCAACGAAACCGAATGCTGACCAGAGCCACGAGACCGAATGCGAACCAGAGCCACGAGGCCGAATGCGAACCAGAGACACGAAACCGAACCCAGCCGCCCTCCCGGCGGCTTGCGGGCTACTTCGCCACGGCTTCTTTTTTACTGAAGAACGTTCGGAGCGCCTGATACACTTCCTTCTTGTCCTTGATGACATGGTACATGAACTGCGGGTTCTTGATATGCTTGTAAGCCGACATCAGCGTGCTGCTCCGGTTGTACTGATTGACTTCGCCGTAACCGAATATGTTACTCCGGTTCAGCAGCTCGCCGATCAGCTTGACGCAGCGTTCGTTGTCCGAGCTCAGGTTGTCGCCGTCCGAGAAGTGAAAGGGGTAGATATTGTATTTGGACGGCGGGAATCGCGAATCGATAATGTCCAGCGCTTTCTGATAGGCCGAGGAGCAGATGGTGCCCCCGCTCTCGCCCCGGGTGAAGAAGTCATGCTCACTGACCTCCTTGGCCTCCGTGTGATGGGCGATGAAGACAATCTCCACCTTCTCGTACTGGCGGCGCAGAAAGCGGGTCATCCAGAAGAAGAAGCTGCGGGCACAGTATTTTTCAAAGGTTCCCATACTGCCCGAGGTGTCCATCATCGCAATGATGACGGCGTTGGAATGAGGAGTGCGCGTCTCATCCCAGGTTTTGTAGCGCAGGTCGTCGGGAGAGATGCCGTGAATGCCGGGATTGCCGTTCCGGCCGTTGCGGCGCAGATTCTCAAGCAGCGTGCGCTTCTTGTCGATATTCGACATCATGCCTTTCTTGCGGATGTCGTTGAAGACGATGGAGCGGACCTCAATCTCTTCCTTCGACTTCGGCTTCAGATGCGGCAGCTCGAAATCGTGAAACAGGATATCCTCCAAATCCTCGATATCGACCTCGGCCTCCACGAGATCCTGACCCGGCTGATCGCCAGCCTTGTCTCCCTTGCCGGGACCGCTGCTCTGCGAGGGCTCCCTGCCCAGTACATCGCCGATCTGGCTGTCTCCGTCGCCCTGGCCGACATGCTTCTGCTTGCGGAAATTGTAGATAATCCGGTATTCGTCAAGACTGCGGATCGGCACTTTCACAATCTGCTTGCCGTCCGACATGATGATATTCTCTTCCGTCACCAGATCGGGCAGATTGCTCTTGATCGCTTCCCTGACCTTCTGCTGGTGGCGCTCCTGATCCTGGTGTCCTTTGCGGTGCAGGGACCAGTCCTCCTTCGACACGACGAACGAAAAAGACTCCGGCGAGTGCGGCAAAGATGATCACCTCCTAAGATATGGAACGAAAAATGCGCCTTCTGTTCGTCCGGATAGAGGCGCATCCGTTGTACGAATACAAATTCCCGGCTGCTGCCGGCAGTTGTAACTAAAGTATATTCGCGTGTACGAGGGATATGTGCGCCCGAACCTTATGGAATCCGGCAGGCTGGACTTTGGCCGCTTAACTTCCTAACTGCACTGCTTTGCGATATGCTTGATGGACGAACGGCGGACAGGCTTCACAGCCTGACGTGAGAAGAGAGGAGATTTGCGGCAATGTCAGGCACATTGTTCATTAACGGAAGGCTGTATACAGCCGGACCGAAGGATGCGGATTCCGTATATGTGGAGAACGGCAAAATAGCGGCGATAGGCCGCAGGGACGAGCTTATGCTTCAGCTTGCGGGAAAGGATTACCGGAAGATCGATTGGGACGGCGGGTTCGTCCTGCCTGGTCTTGCCGATTCGCATCTGCATCTTGGCATGCAGGGCATGAAGCTGGGGATGCTGGATTTCACGGGTGCAGCTTCCAAGGAGGAAATGCTGGCAATGGTCGCCGAACGGGCCTGTACCTTACCGGAGGGGGAATGGATTCTCGGGCTCAATTGGAATGAGAACCAGTTCGATCCGCCAATTGCGCCGACGAGGCTTGAGCTTGATGCCGTAACGGATCGCCATCCGGTCTTTCTGACCCGCACCTGCTTCCACGCCTTCCTGGGCAACAGCGCAGCGTTCCGGCTGGCGGGCGTTGCGGAGTCTACCCCCGACCCCGTCTCCGGCGCCTACGGCCGGGGGGAGGACGGCCGGCTTAACGGCTGGGTCTATGAAGACGCCTGCGGACCGTTTAACGCTGTAACGCCGGCTCCCGATTATACGGAGCTGAAGGACGCCATGCGCCGGGCCTGCCGGCATGCTCTGTCTCTCGGGCTGACGGCGGGGCATACGGAGGATCTCCGGCTGCTCGGGAGCGTCGATACGATGCTGCGCATCCATAAGGAGCTGCGTGAAGAAGGCTTGTGCTTCCGCACGCATCAGCTGCTCTTCCATGATTATCTTCCGGAAGCGGAAGGGTTGGGTCTCCGTCCCGGGAGCGGAGACGACTGGCTGCGCATCGGCGCGGTCAAGCTCTTCTCCGATGGAGCAATTGGCGGCCGGACCGCGCTGCTGGCTGCGCCTTACCATGATGCGCCGCATACATCGGGAATGGCGCTCCACAGCCGGGAGCGGCTGGCTGAGCTCGTGGCGGAGGCGCGGCGCCTCTCGTACCCGGTTGCGGTTCATGCGATCGGGGACGGCGCGGCCGGCTTGACGCTTGGCGCAATGGAGAGTGTGCCTCTGCCATACGATTCACGGCTTCCCGACCGGCTGATTCACGCCCAGGTGCTGAATGAGGCGCTGGTGAAGCGGATGCGCGGCTTGAGGCTGATCGCCGATATTCAGCCCCGGTTCGTAGCCAGCGACTTCCCCTGGGTGCTGGACCGTGTGGGACCGGATCGGACGGAATATCTGTATGCCTGGAAGAAGCTGATTGCTTCCGGGGTTGTTTGCGCAGGCGGAAGCGACGCCCCGATCGAGCCGCTCGATCCTTTTCTGGGTATGCATGCGGCGGTCACCCGCAGCAGACCCGGAGAGAAGCATGAGGGTTATTTGCCGGAGGAGAAGCTCAGCGTGGATACCGCGATTCACCTGTTCACCCGCGGCAGCGCGGCGGCTGCGGGTGAAGAGCGGGAACGTGGTGCGATTGAGACCGGATACTTCGCGGATTTTACCGTTATTGACCGGGATATCACCCGAAATCAAGGCGAGCTGCTGTCGGTCCGCACGAAAATGACGGTGGTGAACGGGATCATCGCCTATGAAGAAGCATAACCGGGAGATGAGTCGGATTTTAGTCCGGATTGTAAACGCGTGGTAACTATTGGGCCGACGGTTGCGTCTATAATAGAGAAAAAGAGATAGCGAAGGAGTCCGCCCTCATGAAGTTTCAAGCTGCCGTGCTGTCGCTGCTGGCTTCCGTTGCTGTACTGACAGCCTTACACCCGCCTGGAGTATCCGCCGCACAGAACGCCGCAACCGTTCAACCGGGGACAGATGAACAGAAGACCGATATACTGAAGCCAGAACATAAGCCAGGCCCCGAGAGTAAGCGGAAGACTGTATCGATCGTATGGAATGGCCAGCCGGTTCAATCCGGACAGGCTTCCTATATCCGCAGCGGAATCACGTTCGTTCCGATTTCCCTGCTCTCCAATCTGAAGGGGATTTCCGTGCATTGGATCGACGAAGAGTCGCTGGCAAGACTTTGGGTGGATCGAGGCGGAGTGTTTGATTTCAAGCCAGGCGCCGATTATGCGGAGGATATGGACATGCGGTACCCGATAGGCGCTGCCATCTCTGTCTCAAATGGGGAGATTATGCTGCCCCTAAGGTTTATTGCCGAGATGGCCGGGGCGGATTGTTACTGGGACCGGGAAGATAACCAGGTGCAGGTCATCCAGAAGAGAAACGCAATCGCTTCCGTGCCGGGAACAAGGACGCGCCTGTTTCCGATGGCGGAGCGGGACGGGGAGTACAAAGGCATTACCCTGGAATGGAAGGAAAAGCTGAAATCCTATCCGGGCTGGGTGAATCCCTCCAATGTAGAGTCGCCGCCCCGTCTCGAAGACCAGGATATCGACGATGACGGACGCCGGGAGGCAATTGTCGTCCTGAACGCAGGGAGCGGAACCGGTGTATATCTGGAAGAAATTCATGTGGTGGACAGTCTTACCTACCGCGAGATTCCGGTGGAAGATGCACTGCAGGCTGTCCGCAGCCGAATTCAGTCGTCCGTTGAACGCAGCGGGGAGAAGCTTCATATCCGGGTAACCGCAGACGGATCGGCTATGGACCAGACTCTGGACCGCAGTGGAACTGCAGGATCGGACTCGTCTCAGAGCAAAGAGTTGAGCTTCGGCTCGGTTATCCGGTACGAAATCCGGGATGGCGCACTGATTGCGCTTCTGGCGGGCTCCTATGGGATTTCCGATTTCGTCGGAGAAGCCGAGGTCCGGTATGTCAAGCAGGATGGCAAGTATGCTGCAAGTTCGGTCTCTTTCTTTTTCGATGATGAATAGGACTGGATTGGCTGCTGCAAGGATAAAAAAATGCAACCCCGCCTGCCCTAGCTGCGTTTAAGAGATAGACGCGAAACAGCGCGAAACGAAAGTAGGAGGTTCAAACTCTATGAAACGACATCGATCGCTATCGGCCGCCGCTCTCGCCGTATTAACGCTGGCCCTGTCGGCCTGCGGAGGCGACAAAGCCGCTGAAGCCCCTTCCGCCACTATTTCTCCCGCTGCTTCGGCTGAAGCTTCACCGTCCGCAACCGCAGCCCTGGCTCCAGAGGCAACGACATCCACATCCCCAGAGGCATCGGCTGCCGTGTCTCCGAGCGTCGTTCCATCAGCCAGTGCGGCGGCTCCAAGTGCCGAACCGTCCGCCGCTCCGGGCCAGAGCGCGCCCGCCGAGTCTGCCCCCATTAGCGGCACCGGTGTATATAACGGACAAATCGACAGCCATTCGATCGAGATCGAGACCAAGGACGGACCGGTTGCGTTTGAACTTGGCGAAGGTCTGGAGAATGTCCCCGATACACTGAATGAAGAAGACAAGATCGTCTTTGAATACGTGGATAGAGCGGTTCCGGGAGACGCGACACTCAAGCAGCATGTGCTGACCAAGCTGGCCAAAGCAAAATAATCGGCGCAACCGATGAACTAACGGCGACCCCGATCATCAAATGCCCCTTCCTCCACTTGCCCTGACGATGCCAGGAGAAGAGAGAAAGGGGCATTTTTGACTTGAGGCCGGTCCAGCTTAGCTAAGACTGCCTGCCGCCGCAAGCGCAAGCGCGATCAACAGGACGAAAGCTACGATGACCAAAGAGTTGATGATAGTACCGATGATTCCGAATACTTTGCGCCTTTGGCGAAGCACCAGGCCGATGATTCCGACGATGACGCCGATCACATTAAGCGCGCCAAGTCCAAGCATGGAGAAGCCGAGCAGGAGGAAGGCGCCTCCCGAGCCCGAGCTGAGCCCGTCTGTTTCATCAATCAAAGGTCCCATCATGCTTCCGGCGACGGCAAAAGCGATAATGTAACCGGCCAGCGCAACCATTGCGATGACAAATGAGGCGATACCGGGTCCCGAATGCTTGAGCAGTGACCGGTCCCCCGGATAAGGGGAAGGATAAGGTGAAAATGCAGGCGAAGCTCCGGACGGTGTCTCCGTCCCCGGATACTCGTTCTTAGTGAGATCCTGTTCGTTCAAAAGGTTGTTCACTCCTTCATGACCTGATGTAAGGTCGATTATGCGTAAACGCTACATACAGTTTTTCACAAATGACCCCATTCATGCAAGCGTAATACGCATATTATGACCTGATTTTCCAACGTTTGACCGATTGTGATAAGATGGTCATGATTCCAGACCAAGCAAGTGAGGAGATGTCTGCTGTGCAACGCATGTTTACAGCCTGGGGAGCGCTGCTGGCGATGCTGTCGGTTGCCATTGGCGCCTTTGGGGCTCATATCTTGAAATCGACGCTCAGCGAAAGCTCTATGGCGGTCTTCGAGACAGGGGTTCAGTATCATATGATGCATGCCCTCGGTGTGCTGATCGTGGGTCTGGCCGCAGGCCACTGGGGAGAGAGCCGGAGACTGCGCTGGACGGGCGGTCTGCTGATCGCGGGAATCGTGCTGTTCTCGGGCAGTCTGTATGCACTCAGCATATCGGGCATCAAGGTACTCGGCGCCATTACTCCGATCGGGGGCGTATGCTTTATCGTCGGCTGGCTGCTGTTCGCCATAGAGGCATTTTCCCGCAGAAAAAGCTGACCAATATGCCGCTGCAACAGCCTATTGTCAGGCGGGCGGTGGCCATTAGACAGATGAGGGTGCTTCCGGCCGCTTGGCGGCTATGGAAGCACCCTCATCTGTCTTACGTGAATTCATCGATTTCGTTGAGATTGAACATGTATACCTGCTTCTCATCCACATGATAGACGTTCAGGGTTCCAGCTGTCTCGTCGAAGTTAAGGATGCGGCAGGGCAGGGACACCTGCTTGCCTTGGCGGTTCGCTCTCAGCCGGACAAGCCGGTTCTCCTGGATAAAGGTCCGAATCTGTCCAAATGCGTCCTCCGGCAGGGACATCTGCTGCTTCGGCCGTGCCGGTCTGCTCGTCCCCCCGGTTGCGGGGGCTGCAGGCTGCGGAGCCTCGGGCTTGTCGGCACCGGCGTTTTTCCCTTCTTTGGTAGCGTTTTCCAAGCGTGACTTGGCGATTCTCGCTTTTAACAGTCCGTCGATCGTCTTGCCCAGGGGAAGCTCTGAATTGATCTTGAAGTCGGTCACAACCTTGCTCCCGTTCATCAGTTCAAGCAGATATTGCAAAGCAAGCGGGTCGGTGTTGGCACTAATCAGGATGTCGACGTTAAACAAGTAGTGACCGTCTTTGCTTTGAAGTTTTTTATCGTCCATAATTCCCCCAGCATTTACAATAGAAATGGTACTTAGTAAATAAACTATAACACTAAATATGAAATATTTATATACCCGGATGAGAAAGAAATAGGCCCATAGTCTCCTGGTTTTGCCCAAAAATCCGGGACTATCGTCTACACGAATACAGGCGGGCGAACATACACATACAGAAGATTTAGTGAAGGGAAGGAGGCGCCTTAAGTATGGTGACTTTGGAGCCGGTTGAGGTGGGGGGGCACAAGCTGGTCGGTGTTGAGGTGAAGCTCCCCAAGACGACGCTGCTGACCATCAGCACCGACAAAGGCTACATTATGTGCGGGGCACTGGATGTCGGACTGCTGAACGAACGCCTCGCGGACAGAGGCATTATAGCCGGCCGTGCCGTGGGAGTGCGGACGCTTGAGCAGCTTCTCGCAGCACCGCTCGAATCCGTTACCGTGCAGGCCGAGCGAATGGGAATCGTGCCGGGCATGTCGGGTGCGGACGCCCTGCTGAAGATGCTGTAGCATAATCCGGATGCAGCCGCCGATCAAGGCCGTCTTCCTTTCTGGAAGGCGGTCTTTTTCAACATTTACATATTTACGAAAGAACGGGAAGCCGAATAATCGACGGAAAGGGCGAGCATGCTACTATCGCTGCTTTATCTTTTTTTGACAATATGATGGATAAGCGCGATTGCTGTTTCGACAATCTTGGAGACGGTTAAAGGGACAGTAGACAGCCGCAGGGCCGGGTAAGACTAGCAAGGCCGGCTACTTTTTCGAATAAGGAAGGGATTTACCATGGCAAAAGCAACGAACAAGGCAAGCAGCACTTCGATCGAGCAGGCTTTGAACCGGCAGGTAGCCAACCTGAACGTCCTTTATGTCAAAATACACAACTACCATTGGTACGTGAAGGGCGAGCAGTTCTTCTCTCTGCATGTGAAATTCGAGGAACTGTATGATGATGTTACCCTTAAAATGGACGAGGTTGCCGAGCGTCTGCTGAGCATCAAGGGAACTCCCGCGGCTACGATGAAGGAATACCTTGAAATTGCGAGCATTGAGGAAGCGACAGGCAAGGAAGATACCCGTGCCATGGTTCAGACCCTGATCGAGGACTTCACGACGGTCGCCGAAGAGCTTGCGGAAGGAATTGAGCTGGCCGAAGAAGCCGGAGATCAGCCTACGGGCGATTTGTTCATCAAAATCCGTTCCGATCTGGAGAAGCAGAGCTGGATGCTCCGCTCATTCCTCGGATGATGATCCTGACCGGACCGCGACCGGCGGCTCATTATCGGAGTGAGGACGTTCCTTCGGTGAAGCTTCTCCGCTGATGAAGGTCATCGTTTAATAAAGGGGGCACCTTATGAAGGTGTCTCTCTTTGTGTTTGAAGTCAGGTGAAAAAAAGGATGAATATGCCGCCGCCAGGGAAGGAAAGGTATAGCCATCAGCTCTAAATTGGTGGAATGCCAGCCATTTGGCGGAGGTCTGCGGCAGGCTTTTTTACATCGGTCTGTCGAAATGCTGCGAATGCCGCTATAATAGACAATAACAAACAGCTTGGAAATCCGCTGCACTAAGGAGGGAGATTGCCGTGAATCAGAGCCCTGTAGCCCTGAAAGAATGGGCGTCGGCTGTCGATGCGCTGTGCGGAGGGGATCAGATCCTTGTGCTCCGCAAGGGCGGGATTGCTGAAGAGACGAGGCGGTTTGAGCTGAAGAGCCGGTTCTTCTATCTGTTCCCGACCTACGAACATCAGCGGATTGAGCTGATGAAGGAGGAGTACAAACCTTATGTCGAGCGCTCCTTCTCGGATTACGACAGCGAGTCCGGTGCAGTTGTGCTGAAGGCATGTGCCGAGGCAACCGACGATCTGGAGATCTATGACTTCGAACAACTGGAGCTTCTGTCGCCTTTTCATGTATGGAGTGATCAGCTGGCTGAGGAGAGGCTGAAGTGGAAGGCCAAGCAGCCGCTGCATGTGCTGCTGCTCCGCGTGTATCTGCTGGAAGTGCCAGCCGTAATCCCGATGCTTCCCGAATATAGCGGCTGCCGCTCCTGGATTGCCCTCGATCCGCCTCCACCGGCGATAAAAATGACTCCGGTCCTAAGCGAGCAGGCTTATACCGAACGCAGGAATGAAATTCTGTCCATTTTGGGCAATAATTTGACAAAGCCCCCAATAACCGTCCTGAAAACCCTTGAAAATGAAAATTCAGTTTGAAAGTGAAGGTTTGTTATAATAAAATGAGTGAAAATCATTGATAATCAGTGAGAATCAAATTATAATTATTTTAATTTGATAAGCAATACAAACATAATGCTGGGATCAGGGAAACCTGTTGCATACAAACTTCTGATTTCGCAAATCGATCAATGGAGGGAATACTTATGGCGGCAGAATTTGTCATTGAGGGTTTGAAGGCGACGATTGAAGGGAAAGAGATTCTGAAAGGATTGAATCTTCAAATGAAGGGCGGCGAGGTTCATGCCATCATGGGACCGAACGGCACAGGCAAGAGTACGCTGGCTTCCTCGCTCATGGGACACCCGAAATACGAAGTAACGGAAGGAACGGTAACTCTTGAAGGCGAAGACCTGCTGGAAATGGCTGTTGACGAACGCGCCCGCGCGGGATTGTTCCTGGCCATGCAGTACCCGAGCGAAATCGCCGGCGTCACGAATTCCGACTTCCTGCGCAGCGCAATCAACGCCCGCCGCGAGGAAGGCAGCGAAATATCGCTGATCAAATTCATCCGTCTGATGGAAGGCAAGATGAAGGACCTGGAGATGGACCCGCAGTTCATGCACCGTTACCTGAATGAAGGCTTCTCCGGCGGCGAGAAGAAACGCAATGAAATTCTGCAGATGATGATGCTGGAACCGAAGATCGTCATTCTGGACGAGATCGACTCCGGACTTGACATCGACGCGCTGAAGATCGTGGCCCAAGGCGTTAACGCTTTGCGCAGCGAAGACCGCGGATTCCTTGTCATTACTCACTACCAGCGTCTGCTCAACTATATCAAGCCTGATTTTGTCCATGTTATGATGCAGGGCCGAATCGTGAAGTCCGGCGGTCCGGAGCTCGCGGAGCGTCTGGAAGCCGAAGGTTACGAATGGGTCAAGGAAGAGCTTGGAATCGAAGATGAGACCGTAGGACAGGAAGCTTAACAAACGGCAGGAAGGAGGAGACCATTTATGACGACGCAAACCATTCTTCCGGTGGATGCCGGCCGTTTAAGCGAGCTGTCGCTGAGCAGCGGAGAGCCGGAATGGCTGAAGGAAAGCCGCCTGAAGGCGCTTGAGCTTGCCGGGCAGCTGGAGCTGCCGAAGCTTGAGAAGATGAAGATTGAACGGTGGAACATTCAACAGTATGGTACTTATAAAGAAAGCGCGGCGATCTCCGCGCTGAGCGATGTTCCCTCCTCGATCGATGCGCTTACGGGCGCTGAAGGAGGCAGCCTGATCATTCAGCGCAACTCCGGCGCGGTGTATACGAGCCTGGCTCCCGAGCTGGCCTCGCAGGGCGTAATCTTCACGGATCTGCAGACCGCCGTCCGCGAGCACGGGGATTTGGTCCGGAGCTACCTGCACACCGCAATCAAGCCGGATGAGCATTCGGTAGCGGCGCTGCATGCGGCGCTGTGGAACGGAGGCGTATTCCTCTATATTCCCAAAAATGTAGTCATCGATACGCCGCTGCAGGCGATCTTCCTGAGCGACGACGCCGAAGCGACATTCGCTCCGCATATCCTGATCGTGGCTGACACGAACAGCTCGGTCACTTATGTCGATAACTATGTATCGTCCAAGAGCGAAGCCGGACTCCATAACGGAGCCGTTGAAGTATTCGCCCTTGCGGGCGCCAAGGTCCGCTTCGCCAGCGTACACCAATTCGGCGCGGACATGACGGATATTACTTACCGCCGTGCCGTTCTGGAGAACGATGGATCGATCGAGTGGATCATAGGGGAGATGAACGACGGCGATACCGCCAGCGACACCAAATCGGTGATGAAGGGCAACGGCTCCACCTCGGACGCCAAGGTAATCGCGGTAGGTTCGGGCTCCCAGAAATTGAATTATACGACCCAAGCCCAGCATTTCGGAAAAAGTACGCCGAGTGATATGATCACCCGCGCCGTGATGCGTGAGAGTGCAACCTCCATCATCAACGGCATCACGAAGATTGAGAAAGGTGCTACCCGCGCCGACGGCCAGCAGACCGAGAAGGTGCTCATGCTGAGTCCCAAGGCCAGAGGCGACGCCAATCCGATTCTGCTGATCGACGAGGACGATGTCTCCGCAGGTCATGCGGCATCCGTTGGTCAGGTCAATCAGGAGCAGATCTACTATCTGATGTCCCGCGGCATTTCGCGGGGCGAAGCGGAGAAGCTGGTCATCTATGGCTTCCTGGCGCCGGTTGTATCGCAAATTCCACTGGAGGGACTTCGCGAACAGCTTCAGTCTCTCGTGGAAAGGAAGTTAGGACAATGAACAGCGCCATCCGTGAGCAATTTCCAATTCTGAATCAGAACGTCAACGGTCATCCTCTTGTATATCTGGACAGCGCAGCGACCTCGCAGAAGCCGCGCCAGGTTATCGAAGCGATCAAGTCCTACTACGAGCATGACAATTCCAATGTGCACCGCGGCGTGCACACGCTTGGAAGCCGTGCGACCGACGCTTATGAAGGAGCGAGGGAGAAGCTTGCCCGATTCATCAATGCGCGCAGCACGAAGGAGATCGTGTTCACACGCGGAACGACGACGGCCCTTAATCTGGTCGCTTCCTCCTATGGACCGGCGAATGTCGGAGAGGGCGACGAAATTGTGATCACCCAGATGGAGCATCATAGCAATCTGATTCCCTGGCAGCAGCTCGCGAAGAAGACGGGAGCTACGCTGAAGTATATTCCGCTCCAGAAGGATGGAAGCATCCTTCTGGAAGACGCCGAGAAGACAATCACGGATAACACCAAGATTGTCTCCGTAGCTTATGTCTCGAACGTCATGGGCGTTACGAGCCCGGTCAAGGAGCTGGCGGCGATCGCCCATCGGCACGGAGCTATCATGGTGGTCGACGGCGCGCAGAGCACGCCGCATATGAAGGTCGATGTCCAGGATCTGGACTGCGACTTCTACGCCTTGTCCGGCCACAAAATGTGCGGACCTACCGGCATCGGCGCCCTGTACGGCAAGCGGGCGCTGCTGGAGGCGATGGAGCCGGTCGAATTCGGCGGCGAAATGATCGACGATGTGGGGCTGTATGAATCCACCTGGAAGGAGCTGCCCTGGAAGTTCGAGGGCGGCACACCGATCATCGCCGGTGCTGTGGGTCTTGGAGCGGCAATCGACTTCCTGCTGGAAGTTGGCCTCGATGAGATTCACCAGCATGAGATGAAGCTCGCGAAGTACGCCGAGCAGCGTCTCTCCGAAATCAACGGCATTTCGATCTACGGTCCTCGGGGCCGCGAGGTGGGACTTGTTACCTTCAACCTGGGGGATGTTCATCCCCATGATGTAGCGACAGTGCTCGACGCGGAAGGAATCGCGATTCGCGCGGGTCATCACTGCTGCCAGCCGCTGATGCGCTGGCTGGAAGTCAGCTCTACGGCACGGGCCAGCCTGTATTTATACAACAACGAAGAAGATATTGACCGACTGGCTTCGGCACTAATCCGCACAAAGGAGTATTTCGCCGATGCAATTGGATGATTTGTACAGACGCGTCATTATGGATCATTATAAGAATCCCCGGAACCGCGGCCTGTTTGCGGATGACGCCATGAAGGTGGAGCTTAACAATCCCACCTGCGGCGACCGCATCACGCTTCAGTTGAAGGTCGAGGACGGGATTGTCAAGGAAGCCCGGTATGTCGGGGAAGGCTGCTCGATCAGCATGTCTTCCGCTTCAATGATGACCGAGGCGGTTAAAGGTAAGACAGTGGAGCAGGCTCTCGATATGGCCGGACGCTTCTCTTCTCTGATGAAAGGCGAGGACGTGACGTTCGACGATTACGAGGATATCGAAGCTCTTTCCGGCGTTAATAAATTCCCGGCCCGCATCAAATGCGCGACACTGGCCTGGAATGCGCTGCGCAAAGGCATCGACGAGGAAGAACGGCATCATCACTAAACGAACTGAAGGAGGCGTACCCCATGGCCAAGAAAGCGCCTGAGATTGAAGAGTACAAATATGGATTCCGGGACGAGCACAAGGCGGTATTCCAAACGGGTAAAGGCCTGACGCCGGAAATTGTCAAAGAAATTTCAACGATCAAGGATGAGCCGCAATGGATGCTGGATTTCCGGCTGAAATCCCTGGAGCAGTTCGGCAAGATGCCGCTGCCGCGCTGGGGTGGAGACCTCGACGAACTGGATTTCAATGACATTCAATATTATGTAAGACCTTCTGAGAAACAGGGCAAGACATGGGAGGAAGTGCCTTCCGAAATCAAGGAGACCTTCGACAAGCTGGGTATTCCGGAGGCGGAGCAGAAGTTCCTCGCCGGCGTATCCGCCCAGTATGAATCCGAGGTTGTCTATCACAGCATGCAGAAGGATCTGGAAGAGCAGGGCGTTATCTTTACGGATACCGACACGGCTCTCCGCGAGCATCCTGAAATCTTCAAGGAGTATTTCGGCACGGTTATTCCTCCGACCGACAACAAGTTCGCCGCGCTGAACAGCGCCGTCTGGTCGGGCGGAAGCTTCATCTATGTTCCGAAGGGCGTGAAATGTGAAGTGCCGCTGCAGGCGTACTTCCGCATCAACTCCGAGAACATGGGCCAGTTCGAGAGAACGCTGATTATCGCAGACGAAGACAGCTTCGTACACTATGTCGAAGGCTGTACCGCTCCGATCTACAGCACGAACTCGCTGCACAGTGCCGTTGTTGAAATTATATGCAAGAAGAACGCCCGCGTCCGCTATACGACGATCCAGAACTGGGCGCCGAACATCTACAACCTGGTAACGAAGCGCGCGGTCGCTGAAGAGAACGCGACGATGGAATGGGTCGACGGCAACATCGGTTCCAAGCTGACAATGAAGTATCCAGCCGTTATCCTGAAGGGACGCGGCGCGAAGGGCTCTGTTCTGTCCATCGCGGTTGCAGGCAAAGGCCAGCACCAGGATGCCGGAGCCAAGATGATTCATCTGGCGCCGGATACAACTTCGACCATTATCTCCAAGTCGATCAGCAAGCACGGCGGCAAGGTGACTTACCGCGGTCTCGCTTCCTTCGGCCGTCAGGCGGAAGGCGCGAAGTCGAACATCAAGTGCGACACGCTCATTATGGATAACCAGTCCACCTCGGACACGATTCCATACAACGAGATCATGAACGATAACATTACGCTGGAGCATGAAGCGACCGTCTCCAAGGTATCCGAGGAGCAGCTCTTCTATCTGATGAGCCGCGGTCTGTCGGAAGCCGAAGCGACCCAGATGATCGTTATGGGCTTCATCGAGCCGTTCACCAAGGAGCTTCCGATGGAGTACGCAGTTGAGATGAATCGTCTCATCAAATTCGAGATGGAGGGCAGTATTGGATAAGTTCGATAAAACCTTGTTGCAGCAAGGCTTTTTGAACCAATACTTGAAGCTCATTGCTTGTTTGCCCCCCATTTTGCCCCCAATTTATATGTGGGAGTAGGGCTCATTAAGAGTGAGAGTACCGTCTACAATCTGTAAAGTATTACTTAAATACGTGTCCGCAGCGCCTTGACGCTTTTATGCTCAAGTCGCTCGGGTACGTATTTTTATTTTGCTCATCTGCAGACGATACTGAGCTTGAATATTTCACATTGTGAAACAAAAGCTGCGTTCATTGATTAAGCTGCGGAATTTCATTTATGCTAGATTTGAGGCTGAGGTGAGGATCATTTCCAGATATGAGGTATCCAGTTTAAGAAAAGGACTGCAAATTCTAGATCTGTTAAAGGAGAAGCATGGGCTAAAGCTTGCCGATATCTCGGACTATCTGGGAATAAACAAGACCACTGCTTTTCGGCTGTTATACACCCTGGAAGAGATGAATTACATCACCAAGGTCGGTAAGCTGTATGAGCTTCACCCGCATCTGTTTGCCGCTGATCATGACAGCGGTCAAGCACCTAACTGGTCTAATTTGCGAACCTTCTATCAATTAGGGGTGAAAGTCGCGAGAAATATATTCGTTGGCACTCTGGACGGCACCAACATCGTTGAACATCAGGTGTTCCATGCCGATTCCAAGCAGATGATGTATGTCAAAAAGGGGTCTACTCCCCTTCATCAAAGTGCGCTGGGAAAGGTCTTGCTGGCCAATCTGGGACAGACGGAGCAGCTGGAGCTGACCGAGCATCTATCCTTAACGAGAGCAACCGAACAGACTTTTACGGACCCCGAGTTGTTTCTCCGCCATCTTGAGGTCATCCAACAGCAGCACTATGCCACTGATTATGAGGAATTTCTCGAAGGAATGCATTGTATCGCTTGCCCTATTTTCTATGATCAAAAGGTCGTAGCATCATTCTCTATTGCTGACTCTGCCGGGAATATGCCCAAAAAAACGATGCGGAGCCTCATTCCTGTTATGGTAAAGGCCAGCCACAGCATAACCAAGGAACTATACGCCCATCCTACAATATTAGTCTAACGAAAGAAGGTTATCTGAAATGACAGAAAAAGCTCGGCTCGGAAAGTCCGATTTGTATGTTCATCCGATCGGTTTAGGCACCAATGCAGTTGGCGGGCACAACATCTATCCGAATCTGGATGAAGAGGTTGGCAAGGAGCTTGTCCGCGAGGCAATCCGGAGCGGGATCAATTTTCTGGACACCGCCTTTTTCTATGGTCTGGGGCGCTCCGAGGAACTGATCGGCGAGGTGATAAAAGAGACGGGCAACCGCTCCGACCTCGTTATCGCCACCAAGGCAGCTCATAAAATTGTTGACGGAAAAGTTATTCTTGATAATTCCCCGGCATTTTTGCGCGAGGAAGTTGAGAAGAGCCTAAAGCGTCTGCAAACCGATTATATTGACCTGATGTACATTCACTTCCCGGATGAGGACACCCCGAAGGCTGAGGCCGTTGGTGCGTTGAAGCAGTTAAAGGATGAAGGGAAAATCCGCTCTATCGGGGTATCGAACTTCTCGCTGGAACAGCTTAAAGAGGCGAACAAAGACGGCTATGTCGATGTGCTCCAGGGCGAATACAATTTGCTGGACCGTGCTGCCGAGCAAAGCTATTTCCCGTATACGATTCAGAATCAGATTTCCTTTATTCCATACTTCCCGCTGGCTTCCGGCTTGCTGGCCGGTAAATATACTAAGGATTCGAGTTTCAATGATCTGCGTGCAGGGATTCCTCATTTCCAGGGCGAAGCCTTTGTGCAAAATCTGGAGAAGGTGGAGCGTGTGCGCCGGATCGCGGACGCCAAGGGCACTGAAGTTGCTCACGTCGTTCTGGCCTGGTACTTGGCCAACGACGCTATCGACGCCGTGATTCCGGGAGCTAAACGGGCCGACCAGGTGCTGAATAATCTGAAGACCCTGGATGTTAAGCTGACGGCTGAAGAAATTCAGGAAATCGATCAAATTTTCAAAGCTTAAGCGATAACGGAGCAAATTCGTAGTAATAAGTAATTGCTGCGTCATCAATCCTCTGAGTAAGATAAAAATACGTGTCCTTAGTGATCTTGCCGCATAAATGCCCAAGACGCGAGGAACACGTATTTTTTTGCAGGAGGTACGATTAGTGGAGCACTTTGGGTATTCCATGCTATGTGCTGAAGATGAGCCTCCCCTGCTCGCTTATCTCGCGGTAACGCTGAAATAAGATATGACTCAATGCGCCTATGCGGCGGTCGCCTGACCGGCTGTATGGGCATTTTGCTGTGCCTCCTGCTCGATTTCACACCGGTTGTGGACTGCCGTTCACCGGCAAAGTTATGCTCTCCGTTCCATATGCTCCCTAACGATTGAGGCAAGCGAGTTCAACAGGGGAGCTGTATTCGTCTTGACAAAAAAATGGCCGCCTTCAATCATTTCAAGGGTAAACGCTCCGTTGGTACAACCGCTCCACGCCTTCATTTCTTCCCGGTTTGCCTCCGGATCACTTGTACCGGCAAAAGCTGAAATCGCGCAGCCCAGCTCATTTTCTTCGGAATATACATATGTCTCATCCAGCGTGAAGTCAGCGCGTAATATTGGGAGAAACAGGTCCATAAGCTCCTTGTTCTGGAGAATTGCCTCCGGCGTACCGGAGAAGCGGCGCAGCTCCTGCACAAAGGCTTCATCCGGCAGCTTGTGGAGAGGCCTCGGCTCGGGGATGTGCGGAGCACGGCTGCCGGAGACGACAAGCCTGCAAGGCTGGGGCTTCGAGCTTCGCCGGAGCTGCCGGGCAAGCTCGAAGGCAACCCGGGCGCCCAGGCTGTGCCCAAGCAGAATAAAAGGGGGCTGCAAATAAGGTGCAATTGCCGTGGCAATGTCTTCAACCAATGCGCTCATATCCGTTCTGGACGGCTCTGCCATCCGATTCTCCCTTCCTGGCAGCTGAATGGGATACCAGCCTGTTCCGGCAGGCAAGCTCTGCTCCCAGCCCCGGTACATCGAGGCGCCCCCGCCCGCATAGGGCAAGCAAAATATACGCAGGACGTCCCGATGGCTCGGCTCGGACAAGAGCCAGGGTGAAGCGGTTTTGTTGGCGAAAGTCATCATTGAATCCCTCCAGATATGTTCATTAGTGCAGCAGTCCGGGTTCTTTTGCGGTAATCCATCGGAGTAAGATCGGTGCTTTTGCGAAAAAGTTCACAAAACCGGCTAGTATTTTTGTAGCCAACCATTTGGGAGATTTGACTGATTTTCAGATCTGTGCTGGTCAACAAATGACCGGCATGATTCATTCTTGTCTTTTGAATAAACTCGGTTATTGTACAATGATTGGCCTGCTTGAACGTCGCTTTAAGCTTGGTCTTCCCCATACAGGCGATCCTCGCCAGCTGGCTTAATTGAATATCCGACGCAAAATGCCCATTGATGTAGGACATAACCTCTGACAAATTATTGATATCCTGCACGGACAGACTGGACAGTGCATTCAACGGGTTATTCTGTATCGTCCGCTCGACTACGAGCGCCAGTGCCTCCGCAACCTTCCCTTCATAATACAATTTGGCCGATATCCCCGAGCCGCGGTAGTTTCGAATCTGGCGAAAAAGGAGCATGAGCTCAGGGAAATCCGTCAGCCCGTTCACACTGCTGAAAGCCGTACGCAAATCTCTGTATTCTCCCGGATATTTCGTGTTTATGTAGTTTTCATAGTAATCGGGAATGATGACAATTCCGACTGAGCGAATAGGGACGTTTTTGCGATAGACGGCCTTATAGAGCTTGCTGCCGCTGGCATGCCCTTTCACGTAATTGCATGTCAGCTGGCTGCCAACCGGCTCCAGTTCTTCGCCGCATACCGAGTCATAGCAGCTGATGCAGATATACTCCGGCTGCCGGTACTGCAAATAAAGATCTTCATGGAAGACAAAATCCTGCACAAACACAGAGAACAGTCTGTGATGGCAATAAGCCCAAAAATAGCCGCTTCCCTTGTCCGGGTCCAGCGAGTAACAAAGCCCTTCCTTGCAGCATAGCTCACAGGTTGTATCCAGATAGAAGCCGGTCTCCGCCAGGCAGGGCATAAATACCTCGTCGATTATATCACTCATTGTGTTCAATCACCTTCTTTAACAAGATCGGACGAAAGCATAACGGGAAAGGACGAAAGTCGGGCGATTGTATTGACCGGGCATACGGCTAGAAATTAAAGTAAAAAGCAGAAAAGTCATTGTTGATAATGATAATCATAATCATCAAATATAATAATACTGGAAGAGATGTAAGTTATCAACGAATACACATAATCGTAATAATTACGATTATAAAGGCTTTTTACGTTCTGTACAACCAAAAAAGGGGGAGTAATTATGCAGACAAGTCTGGGAGTTAAGGGAGCAATTGAAGGCAACAGGTGGAAAATGAGGGATTTCATTACTCTGGCGATTTTTAATGTTGTGATGCTGATTGTGATGACGATTAACGGAATGTTTGCCTATCCGTTGAACTACTTGATGGGAGCTGGAATCGTAGCGCTGATCAATGGCCCGGTCTATATGGTGATGGCGAACAAAATCGGCAAACGGGGCGTTTTATTTTTCAGCTCATTGTTAACCGGCCTTTTCTTTGTAGCGTTCGGACTTGTCTACTATTTGCTTGTATTTGCAGTGGTCGGCCTGCTATGCGAACTGGTCATGTGGGGAGGGGACAGCTACAGGCGGCCGGTGCGCAATGCAGCAGGCTATAGTCTGTTCTATGTCGGCTATTCGATGTGCGGCGTTGTGCCGCTGATATTCTTTAGAGATCAATATGTCAGCGGGCTTGAGAAGAGCTATTCACCGGAGGCGCTGGCAGACATGCTCTATTATTACGAGACGCCGAGCATGGTTCTGATTATGTGCTCCATTACGCTTGCCGGGGCTGTGGGAGGTTGCCTGCTTGGCCGCCTGATGCTCCGCAAGCATGTTAAAAAAGCGAGACTGGTCTGATGCAGCTCGATCCGCGAACGCATGTCGTCGTGTTGATTGTTGCCACAGTCCTTCTGATTTTGGCAACCGATTCCTGGCAGCTGCATGCTTTGGTCGGACTCAGCGCGTTGTATCTGATCTGTCACGGCATGCTGCGGAAGGCGTTCTATTTTGTCCTGGCATACATCGCAATACTGGCTTTGACCGAAGTGCTGGCGGGACATTCCGCTGGCTTCGGACTCATTCTCTATACCTTCTCCAGAATGATGCCGGTTGCCATGATCGGCGCGGTGCTGGTACAGACGTCTCCCAGCCGCATTATGTATGCATTTGAACGGGCCAGGCTGCCCAAGCCTATTACGGTAATGCTGTGTATCCTGATCCGCTTCTTCCCGGTGCTGCTTATGGAAATATTATCCATTCGAGACGGAATCAGAGCGAGGGGCATTTTTCCGCGCTGGCACAGCGTTCTGAGGCGGCCGGCAGTTATCTATGAGTGCTATTTCGTGCCATTGATGGTGAGATGTCTGAAGCTGTCTTCCGAGCTTGCTTCCTCTGCCGAATTGCGGGGGATCGAAAGCCGGAACCATCGTTCGACCATTCATCTGGCCAAGCTGCGTGGAATGGATGCTGCGGCTGTTGCGGTTTACGCTCTGCTCGGCGTGATGACAGTTACGGGAGGGGGGAGTGTTCTATGATTGCTCTGAACGATGTGACGTTTCGATACGGCCATGATGGAGATGAGGCTCAGGCGGAGCCGGGCGTGCGGAATATTTCCCTGAAGGTTCCGCCGGGGCAGTGCGTCGTGCTATGCGGCCGCTCGGGCTGCGGCAAGAGCACGATCCTCAGGCTGATCAACGGTCTTGCGCCCAATTGCTATCCGGGAAAGATCATGGGGGAGGTGCTCGTGGACGGGAAGAACCCGGCGGAGCTGCCGCCCGAGGAGCGGACGCGTAAGCTGGGCGTTGTGTTCCAGGACCCGCGCAGCCAGTTCTTTATGGATAATGTCCGGGATGAACTCGCCTTTTCCGCGGAAAATCTCGGGCTTCCGGCAGAATTCATTCTGGAGCGCATTGAGCGGCAAGCGGAAATGCTGGGCATTGCGCATTTGCTGGATCGTAAGCTGGCCCGCCTCTCCAGCGGTCAGAAGCAGCGGGTTGCGATCGCCGCAGCTTCCATACTGGCGCCTCCGCTGCTTATCCTGGATGAGCCGACGGCCAATCTGGATGAGCAGGCGACGAAGTCTATCGTCGAGATCCTTGGCAGGCTCAAGCGGGAGGGGACTACGCTCGTCATCAGCGAGCATCGCTTGCATGCTCTACTTCCGATCGCCGACAGCTTCGTCTGTATGGAGCAGGGAAGGATTTCACGGCAATGGTCGAAGGAGCAGTTCGCGGCGCTGTCTTATGCCGAGGTGAGACCGTATGGCTTGCGCCACCCCGATATGGTGAAGGACTACATCACCGGCCGAACGGAGCAGGCCGACCCTCTGTCGCCTGTCTTTGCAGGGCATGGACTTGGCTATAGGCACAAACGCAGCGCCGAAGGGCTGACCGGTGTTGATCTGGCACTTCCCAAAGGGACTGTAACCGCGTTGACGGGCGAGAACGGGGCGGGGAAAACAACACTTGGCAAAATTTTGAGCGGCCTGCTGCGTCAGCGGAGCGGAAAGATTGTTCAGGACGGCGCCGTATTATCGGCCAGCCAAAGGCGCGCCATGAGCTACCTGGTCATGCAGGATGCCGATTACCAGCTATATGCCGACAGCGTAGGCAATGAGCTGGTGCTGGGCCGCCATATTGATGAGACGCTGCGCCGCAAAGCCTTCGAAGCAATGGAGGCTTTCGGCCTGAGTGCGCTGCAAGGCCGGCATCCGGCCTCTCTGTCCGGCGGCGAGAAACAACGGGTGACGATGGCGGCGGCCTATTGCTCGGACGCGGAGCTTATCATCCTGGATGAGCCGACCAGCGGACTTGACGGAGAAGGCGTTCTTCATGTGGTCGAGTGGGTCAGGAAGCTGGCATGGGCGGGCAAGACGGTCATCCTGATCACGCATGATCCGATATTGACCCGGCTTGCCTGTGACCATGTAGTTGAATTGACGCGAAAGGGGGAAGACCGCATTGAACAATCGAACCAAGCAAGGGATACCCAGATTGCTGGAATTGGCCGGTGAGAAAAAATCACTTCTGCTCTGGTCCGGCATCTTGTCGGCGGTCAGTGTCATGATGATGCTGGTGCCCTACGCTTCCGTGTACATGGTGATGAGCGAGCTGCTTCGCCATGCGGCGGATATTTCGAAAGTGGATGGACCGTTTATGATACGCTGGGTAATTTGGGGAGGAATCGGCATGCTGCTCGGCTACTTCTTCATGTATGTCGGAGGAATGCTGTCGCACATCGCCGCTTTCCGCATTTTGTACAGCATCCGGGTGAAGCTGTCCGAGCATATCGGCCGGCTGCCTCTCGGCTATTTCAGCAAGAACGCGAGCGGGAAAGTGAAGAAGAATGTCGAGCAGGACGTCGAGAAAATCGAGCTGTTCATCGCCCATCAGCTGCCCGATCTGATCAGCACCGCCGTGATGATCGTGGCGATTGTTATCATTATGTTCTCCCTGAACGTATGGTTCGCCCTGGCTTGCACCATTCCGATGGTTGTCGGCTTTGCAGCGCAATACTCCATGATGTCGGGAGAGAAGGCGAAGAAAGGGCTGAAGGAGTATTTTGACTCGCTGGAAAATATCAATGCGTCCTCGATCCAGTATGTGAAGGGGATGCCGTCCATCAAGATTTTCGGGCAGACGGTCCGCTCATTCCGGAAATTCCATGAGGATATTATCCGCTACCGGGATTTCAGCCTTCAATACACCGACCAGTTTCAAAATGGCTACGTGTCGTTCAAGGTGATCGTACTGTCGCTGGCTACCTTCATTCTGCCGGTTGGTCTGTTCCTCATTGAGGGGCAGCCGGACAGTGTTGCCTTTGCGGCCACGCTGATGCTGTTTCTTGTTATGGCGCCGGGCATCTCCGCTCCGGTCTTCAAGCTGAATAATATGGCGTCCACGATGAACGTTATTATCGAGGGGGTCAGACGCATTGACGGCATTTTTGCGGAAGAGCCCATAGCCGAGCCGCACACTCCACTAACACCATCCTCCTATGATGTGGAATTTCGGGATGTAACCTTCTCATACGAAGGGATGAATGGCAGAAATGTGCTGAAGGGACTTAGCTTTACGGCGCGACAGGGGGAAATAACCGCGCTTGTTGGCCCGTCCGGCTCCGGCAAGTCAACGGTGGCCCAGCTGATCCCGCGTTTCTGGGATGTGCAGCAGGGCGGCATCTCAATCGGTGGAGTGGATGTGCGCTTTATTTCAACCGAGAAGCTGATGGATACCCTGTCGTTTGTCTTTCAGGACACTTTTCTGTTCGCGGATACGCTGTACAACAATATTTTGGCCGGACGGCCGTCGGCAACGCAGGAAGAGGTATTTGCGGCTGCGCGGGCGGCTCAATGCCATGACTTCATCGTGCAGATGCCGGAAGGCTACGATACGCAGATCGGGGAAGGCGGTGTCTATTTGTCTGGCGGCGAGGAGCAGAGGGTGTCGGTTGCGCGGGCAATTTTGAAAAATGCGCCTATTCTGGTGCTGGATGAAGCAACGGCCTATGCGGACCCGGAAAATGAATACCAGATGCAGATGGCTCTCCAGCAGCTCATTGCCGGGAAGACCGTGCTTATCATAGCGCACCGATTGACGACGATTACCGAAGCGAACCGGATTATCGTGCTGAAGGACGGGGAAATCAATGACGCCGGGACACATCCGGAGCTGCTGGCCCGCGGCGGCCTGTACCTCAATATGTGGAATGCCTATACAATGGCTGCGGGCTGGGAAATCGGCGAGGCGCGGCACAGAGAGGAGGCGCATACGACATGATTAAGCGGCTGCATGCCATTACGGCCGGCAATCCCCGGAAAATGTTGAAACCCATTATCTGGGCTATACTTGCCAACATGGCCAATCTGTTCCCCTTCGGCTGCATGACGCTTGCCGTCAGCATGATCTATACGAGCTTTGCCGAAGGAGACAGCAGCCTTCCCATGAAGTCGCTGTGGCTGGCATGGGGCGGCATGGTGCTGTTCCTGTCGCTTGTGTTTGCTGCCGAGCGGCAGGCTTACCGGACGGTCTTCCGCGGAGCGTATGAAGCGTCGGCTGACGGCCGTACCCGGCTTGCCGAGCATATCCGCAAGCTGCCCATGGGCTTCTTGCTGAAAAAGGATGCGGGCGAGCTCGGACATACGATGATGAATGATTTCACCCAGACGGAAAATGCGGCGACGCATGTGCTTCCGCAGCTCGTCAGCGGCCTCGTCATTCCGCTGATGGCGTTTGCGGGGCTAGTATTTATCGACTGGCGCTTGACGGTGGCGATGCTGGCGGGCTTTCCAGTTACGCTTCTCATTCTGTGGAGCGTCGGCCGGCTGGAGCGCAAGCTCGGACAGAGCCATTCGGATGCGCGCATTACACAGTCCAACCGGCTGCATGAGTACTTGCTCGGCATGAAGGTGATCAAGGCTTACAACCTGCGCGGTACGAATTTCAAAAGGCTGGAGCAGGCCTTCCATCACTATATGAGGGAAAGCATCAAGCTGGAGGGGGCGCTTGGTCCGTTCTTTCTGGTTGCTATCGCATTTCTGGAAACCGGTCTGTCGCTGATCACCATAATCGGGGTGTATCTCATTGTAGGCGGCGATTTGACCGTGCCCCTGTTCGCAATGTTCCTGCTCGTTGGAACCCGGGTCTTCGATCCGCTGTCGGTTGCCATCATGCGCCTGCCTGCCTTCAAGTATGATGCCATGGCGGGCGAACGCATCGTCAGCTTGCTGGAGCAGCCGGTGATGGGCGGAGAGAAGCTGACCGGAACGGGCCATCATATTCGCTTTGAGCATGTTACCTTTGGGTACGACAAGAGCACCGTGTTGAATGATGTGTCCGTGGACATGAAGGAAGGGACGCTTACGTCCATTGTAGGACCGTCGGGCAGCGGCAAGAGCACGATGCTGCGACTGATTACCCGCTTTTACGATCCGCAGAGCGGAACGATATGGTTCGGCGGTGTGGATCAGGGCAAGGTGGAACCCGAGCAGCTCATGAGAAAAATATCCATGGTATTTCAGGATGTCTACCTGTTCCAGGACACGATCCGAAACAATATCCGCTATGGCCGAGAGGGCGCTACGCAACAGGAAATCGAGGCGGCCGCGCGGGAGGCATGCTGCCATGAGTTTATTATGAAGCTGCCGCTCGGCTACGACACGCCGGTAGGCGAAGGCGGATCTACACTGTCCGGCGGCGAGAAGCAGCGGATTTCAATTGCCCGGGCGATTCTGAAGGATGCGCCGGTTGTTCTGCTTGATGAGGCAACCTCTTCGCTTGATCCGGAGAACGAAGCAGACATGCAGCGGGCGATCAACCGGTTAGTGAAGGGGCGTACCGTCATCATGATTGCCCATCGGCTGAAGACGGTTATTCGTTCGGACAACATCATCGTGCTGGATAAAGGCAGGGTGGTCAGCCAGGGACGGCATGACGAATTGCTTCAGACCTGCGGGCTGTACGCCAAGCTATGGAATACCCAGAGCCGAACGAGCGGGTGGAAAATAGCAGCGCCCAAGGAGGCGAGAGTGTGAGCGGTATGAGCAACAGCGAGAAATCAGAGCAGCAATTCATTGTGGATGGAAATTTGTGGAGCGTTATGCTGCGGCTGTCTTGGCCGGCCATCATAGCGATGGTGCTGTATGGTCTGAATGCCGTCATCGCCGCGGTGTTTGTTGGACGCTACATCGGGGAGACGGCGCTAGCCGGTGTGTCGGTAGCCTATCCGCTCACCCAGATTACCAATGGGATCGGCTCGCTGATCGGCGTAGGGGCGGGGGCTGTGCTCAGCATCGCCATCGGGAGCAAGGACAAAGCGAAGCAGGAGAAGCTGCTGGGTCATGTGAACAGTCTCACGCTCCTGATTACGGTTGTGTACATGGCCTTCGGATTATTATTCTCCAATCAGCTGATCCGGCTGATGGGCGGAGAAGGCGATGCGCTGGTTCTGGGCGAACATTATTTCCGTATTACCGTCCTCGGCGCCTTGTTCTGGATTTACGGGCTGGCCACGAACATGATTGTGAGAGCCGAAGGCAAAATGAAGACAGCCGCACTGGTTATGGGGATCGGTCTTGCCGCCGATGTTCTTTTTAACTATGTGCTGGTTGCCCGAATGGGGCTAGGTATTGAAGGTGCAGCCTGGGCTACGAATGCCGGAATGCTCGTCTACTCGCTGCTTGGCTGGATCTATTTCAGCCGGGGCTTCTCCTCATTCAAGACGAAAGCCTCTCTTTTGTATTGGGAAGCTTCCATCATCAAATCCATATTGAGCCTTGGCTTCTCCTCGCTGATTATGGTCGTGATGAGTCTGGTGCAGGGAATTGTCGTATTCAACGCGCTGGCTCGCCATGGCACTGTGCAGGATATCGCCTTCTACGGCGTCGTCTATCGTGTATTCACTTTTTTGCTGACACCAATCTTTGGCTTAATGCGGGCGCTGCAGCCGGTCATTGGCATCAACTATGGAGCCGGGCGGTGGGAGCGGGTTATCCGGTCTTATAAAATTTTCACGTTCGCCTCGATGGTGCTGACGCTTCCCTTCTGGATCTTGTCGATGGCCTCGCCGCAGTTTATTCTCCACCTCATGATGCCGGAGCAGTCTTTAGGCGCCGAGCAACTGCTGTATTTCCGGTTGTACATGGCTGTTCTGCCGCTGCTGTCAGCCATTTTCATGGCCATGACGCTGTTTCCGTCGATCGACCAGGGGAAACCGGCTGCTCTGATCGGCATGGCAAGACAGCTTGTGTTCTATGTGCCGGTCATGCTGCTGTTGCCCCGGGTGATGGGAGTGGCGGGCGTGTATTACGGGTCTTTGGCTATCGACGCTGTAATCGTACTGTGGACGGTCTTGCTCGTCAGCAGAGCGTTCACCGCACTGCGCAAGCGGCAGAAGCCGTTTCCTGATCAGAGTGTTGTGCTGCAATAATACATGGATGAGAAGCGAGGAGGAGAACCATGTTGAACAGTAACAAAGAGCTGGGCAATCACGCTTCCCGGAAGGAGTGGCTGGGTCTGTATCAGCCATTAACGCTCGGACAGCATTTGAGAGTATGGGCCAACCGATATGGCGGCAGCACTGCTATAGTAGAGGGCGACAAGAGGATATCCTACAGGGAGCTGGATCGCCGGGTAGATGAGCTGGCGGCCGGTTTTGCCCAACTGGGCATCGGAAAGGGCGACAACGTTGTCATCCAGCTTCCGAATCGTATATCGTTCGTGGCCAGCTGCTTCGCCTTGTTTCGAATCGGCGCTCTGCCTGTACTTGCGCTGCCTGCCCATAGGGAAGGGGAGCTGGACGGGATTTTCAGCCTCGCGCAGCCGGTTGCCTATATCGTGCCGGATACATGGATGGGCTTCGATTATGCTGCGATGGCCCGTAAGCTGCTGAGCAGCCATGCTTGCGTCAGAAATCTGATTGTTGACGGGAACAGCGCGGAGGCTATCCGCCTCGCCGATGTGATCAGGCCGCCGATGGAGCTGAGCGGACCGGAGCCTTCGGATATAGCGCTCCTGCTGCTGTCCGGCGGTACGACCGGCACACCCAAGCTCATTCCGCGAAGTCATGCCGATTATTTCTATAATGCCGAGGCTGCCGCGAGGCGGGCCGGATTGAGCGAGCATAGCATTTATCTGGCGGTGCTGCCGGTCGCCCACAATTTTCCGCTGTGCTGCCCCGGCATTATGGGCATCTTTGCCACTGGCGGCAAAGTGGTCATGTGTGCGACTACTAGCTGTGATGAAGCTTTTCCGCTGATTGAGCGTGAGCGCGTCACGATTACATCACTTGTGCCCGCCCTCGTTAAATTGTGGCTTGAGGAGCTGGAGTGGAACAAGGCAAGTGACCTTTCCAGTCTGGAGGTGGTGCAGGTCGGGGGGGCGATGCTTGAGGAGTCGCTTGCGCGGCGGATTATGCCGGAGCTGGGCTGCCGGCTGCAGCAGGTGTTTGGCATGGCGGAAGGGTTGATCTGCTGTACGGCGCTGGATGATGATGATATGGCGATATGGAGCAGCCAGGGCAAGCCGCTGTCGGAGCAGGACGAGATCCGAATTGTCGATGAGCACGGGTCCGAGGCTGCCCCGGGGCAGTTCGGGGAGCTGATGGTCCGCGGGCCCTATACGATTACCGGCTACTATAGGGCACCCGAACAGAACCGCAAGTCCTTTACGGCAGAGGGCTATTACTGTTCCGGAGATCTTGCCAGATGGACACCCGCAGGCCATATTCAAATCGGCGGGCGGATCAAAGAGCAGATTAACCGTGCAGGGGAAAAAATCGATCCGGCCGAAATCGAGTCCCTGCTGCTTCAGCATCCGAGTGTGAAGGACATCGTTATCGTGGGCCTGCCCGACAAGCGGCTCGGGGAGCGAAGCTGTGCTTGCGTTATCACGGACTCTCAGGAGCCGGGCCTGCTTGATCTGCACCGTTTCTTGCGGGAGAAGGGGATAGCCCGCTACAAAATGCCGGATCAAATAATGTTCGTTGCCGGCTGGCCGCTGACCAGTGTCGGTAAAGTGGATAAAACCAAACTCAGACAGATGGCTTCCTCACTGCAATCCGTGGCAGCAGCAGAAGTGGACGGCGTAGAGATGCGTTATTGGGAGACAACGATTGCCTTTGCAGGCGATGTTCATCTGGTGGCGGCACAGCTCATCGATTGCGGTCTGTATGATCAATATGTACTCTATGAGAACCGGGACGAGCTTTCGATCGGCCTCGGCATTCATACCATGCTGACTGCCGACAGTGATTTCATTACTCTGCAGACGGGATCGCATACGCTGCGGCTGCCGAATCTCGACTTGAGTGAGGGGCTTCAGCAAGCATTGAGCGGGGTCCCGCTCCCGGACTGGCGAGCCTACGGCATTGCGAATTTCTCACTGGCCCGGTACTATCAGGGCTTGCCGCTTCTTAACGAAAATCCATGTCTGCTGAAGCTGTGCATCCCCGAGGCCGAAGTGCGCTTCCGCGGCGGTGAAATGCTGCTCCGGGCTGTTGCCCGGGAACAGCTTGACATGCTGAAGCAGATCGTTGAATCGCTGCTGAACGGGAGATTAGCACAGCAGCTTGCGTGCAGGTTGGATCGGGCCGGAGCGGCTTGTCCGGAAGCAGCCACCAGTGGTGCCGAAGCCTATCTCGGCAAGGTGGGACAAGCCGTGGAGGATATCCGGCAGCGCCGTTATCAGAAGGTAATCCTGTCCCGGAGGATTCCGCTTAACCGCGAGCTTGACATGGTTGCGAGTTATGTGGCGGGCCGGCGGGCCAACAATCCGGCGCGATCGTATCTCCTGAATCTGGGCGGCTTGCAAGCGGCCGGATTCAGCCCGGAGACCGTCGTCGAGGTTGACGCTCACGGCTGGATTAGTACACTTCCGCTGGCGGGTACGCGCTCCGCCGGCAGCAGCAAGTACGAAGAGAACAGGCTGAGAACCGAGTTAATCAATGATCCGAAGGAGATTGCGGAGCATGCTGTATCCGTCAAGCTGGCGTTCGAGGAACTAGAGCAGGTATGCGATAGCGGCACCATTGTGGTCAGTGACTTCATGTCCGTTATGAACCGGGGAACGGTGCAGCATCTGGGCTCCCGGCTGAGAGGCAAGCTGAAGGATGGCTGCAGCGCCTGGCACGCGTTACGGGTGTTGTTCCCGGCGGTGACCGCCTCCGGCATCCCCAAAAGGGAAGCGATCGAGGCGATCGGCCTGATCGAAGATCAGCCCCGGAATCTGTACAGCGGCTCCGTTCTGACCGTGGACAGCAGCGGGGCGCTGGATGCCGCTCTCGTACTGCGGACGATCTTCCAGCAGGATGGAGCCGCATGGCTCCAGGCCGGAGCCGGTGTTGTCGGCATGTCACTGCCGGCCCGCGAGCTGGAGGAGACAAGGGAGAAGCTGAGCAGCTTCTCGGCAAGACTGGTTGCTTCCAGCGCCGAACAGGAAACCGCGCGTCAATGATTGGACTTGTCTTGATGAAGAAAGGGGGAATCCAGTATGAACGGGAAGCTGAAACCGGACTTGGCGAATGCCTCCGAATCTTCCTTGAGCTATGAGGAGATGCGGCGGCAAGTTCAAAGCATGCTGCCGGAGTCTCTCGATTTTGAAGATGGGCAAAATTTGATCGAACTGGGACTGGATTCACTGCAAATGATGCGAATGGTCAGCAATTGGCGGCGTATGGGGGGTTCCGTCACCTTCGCCGAGCTGATTGCTTCGCCCCGATTTTGCGACTGGTGGGCTTTACTCAACCGTGATAATCAAGCAATTGATACGGATAACAACGCAGATAATCATAATGGGCCGGGTGAGCCTGTGCCAACAAATGAGCCGTTTCCGCTGACAGATGTACAGCATGCGTACTGGATCGGCAGGCGCGATGATCAGCCGCTCGGCGGCGTTGGCTGTCATGCCTATCTGGAGCTGGACGGGAATGGCCTTGAGGCAGACCGTCTGGAACGGGCGTGGTGGCAGGTGCAGGACCATCACGGCAGCCTTCGCACCCGGTATTTGCCGGATGGACGGCAAGAGCTGATGGAGCAAGCCTGTGCGGGATCGCTGACTGTGTATGATCTGCGGCACTGTCCGGAGGATGAACGCCAGCGGGAGCTGTCCGGGATACGGAAACAGCTGTCGCATCGGCGCCTTGAAGTGGAGAAGGGCCAGGTAGCCGGATTGGCGTTAAGTCTGCTGACGGAAGGCCGCTCCCGCCTCCACTTCGATATTGATTTGCTCTCAGCCGATGTGCAGAGCCTGCATATTGTGCTGCGGGATTTGGCCGCGGCTTATGCGCGGGGCGTTGAGCCTGCTGCGCCGAAGAACTGGAGCTTCGCCGCCTATCTCGGGAGGGAAGAAGCCCGCCGCGCTGCGGAGTTAGAAAGAGCGGCGGAGTACTGGCAGCAGCGCCTTCCCGGGCTGCCATCTGCTCCGGGCTTGCCGTTAAGGGTCAGACCGGAGACGGTGAAGCAGCCTGTCTTCTCCAGACGTTCATTCATTGTGGAGCCGGAGAAGTGGGAGCTGCTGCAAAAACGGGCGGCTGCGAGTGGAGTTACACCGGCGATGGTGCTGCTTGCCGCCTATGCAGAAGTGCTGGACCGGTTCAGCACCCAATCCCGGTTTCTCGTGAATATTCCGCTGTTCGATCGGCAGAGCGGCGAGCCGGGCATTGATGAAGTCGTGGCAGATTTCACAAATTTGCTGCTGCTGTCCGTTGACTGCGAGACCTCGCAGCCTTTTGTACAGCGAGTGAAGGATATTCAGTCCCGTTTCCATGAGGATGTGGCGCATGCCGCCTATTCCGGTGTTCAGCTGCAGCGGGAGTTAGCGCGCCTTCATCCGGGCGAGAGGGATTTCGCTCCGGTCGTGTTTGCCTGCAACTTGGGCACGCCGCTGCTTAACGGGGAATGTCTGAATACGCTCGGCAAGCTGGGCTATATGATTTCGCAGACTCCTCAGGTGTGGCTCGATTTTCAGATCTACGAAATGGATGGCGGGCTGCTTCTATCATGGGATTCCGTCGATGAGCTATTCCCCGAAGGACTTCTTGACGATATGTTCGGCGCGCTGGGTACTCTGATGGTCTGGCTTACCGGGCGCTCCAATGACTGGTCCGATTCGGTCGATGTGCTGTGGGAGACAGAACGGGCAGACCGGGCGGCGGAAGTTGAGGATGGAAATGGAACAACCGGTCTTGTGGACGCAAGCCAAGCGACCCGGTGTATGGGGCCAAGCGAAGCGGACCGGGCTATGGACGCAAGCCAGGCGGTTCGGCCAATAGAGGACAGCCAAGCAGTTAGGCGGATAGAAACTGACCAAACAGCACAGCGTATGGAGCCGGCAGCTCCCTTGCACACGCCATTTTTCCGCATGGCCGCTATGCAGCCGGAACAGCCGGCGATCATTGATAGCGCCTCGGGAATGATGTGGTCCTATGGTGAATTGTCCCGGCAGGCGCTGCGGGTTGCCGCCTTTTTGCTGGAAAAAGGGGTACAAAGAGGGGATGCGGTTGCCGTCACGCTGCCGCGCGGACTCGGGCAGGTTGCTGCGGTGCTTGGGATTCTGGCAGCAGGAGCCTGCTACGTGCCTGTTGGCATCTCGCAGCCGTCTGCCAGACGGCAAGCGATTCATCGCAAGGCGGGGATTCGCTGCGTTCTAGCCAGCTCAAGCGACGAGAATTCAGCAGCCGGATGGCACGGCGTGGAGGAAGTGCTGGAAATGGAGGATGCGCTCGCCGCCGCTCCGCTGACGGAGCCGATTGAAGTCGATGCGGCGCAGCTGGCCTATATTATTTTTACCTCGGGGTCAACGGGCGAACCTAAGGGGGTTGAAATTAGTCATGCTGCTGCGTGGAATACGATTGCCGACATCAATCAGCGCTACGATGTAAGCTCCAGCGATAAAATGCTTGCGGTATCCGCCCTGGATTTCGATTTATCCGTCTATGATCTGTTCGGACTGCTCGGCGCTGGCGGCTCGCTTGTCCTGATTCCGGAGGAGAGACGCCGTGATGCGGATTATTGGCTGGAGCAGTGTCTGCGCTATGAAATAACGCTGTGGAATTCGGTACCGGTGCTGCTGGATATGCTGCTTGCAGCTGCGGACAGCTCAGGGCGGACACTCCCTTCGCTTCGCCTTGCGATGCTCTCCGGCGACTGGATCAGTCTGGATTTGCCGGAACGCTTGCAGAAGACTGCGGATAACAGCGGGGTAGTGGCAATGGGCGGGGCGACGGAGGCGTCGATCTGGTCCAATTATTATGACGTAAGCTTGCCGCTGCCTGACAGCTGGACTTCGATTCCGTATGGACGGCCGCTCTCCAATCAATTGTACCGGGTAGTGGATAACAAGGGAAGGGACTGTCCCGATTGGGTGAGCGGAGAATTGTGGATCGGTGGAGCCGGTGTCGCACAAGGCTATCGTGGCGATCCGGAGCTGACCGCTGGGCGTTTTGTGATGTGGAATGGCTCGCGCTGGTACCGGACGGGGGATTTGGGGCGGTACTGGCCGGGAAAGATTATCGAGTTTCTGGGCCGCAGGGATGATCAGGTTAAAATACGCGGCCACCGCATCGAGCTGGGCGAAATTGAAACGGCGCTGAAAGGACATCCCGGCGTGTCTGACGCCGTTGTGACGGCGGCAGAGCATCTGCCCGGATCAAAGCGTCTCATTGGTTACGTTGTCCCGGATACAGGAGGCGGGCACTTCCTCATGGATGAGGAATCCGTCAGCGACGAGCAAGCGCAAGCGCTGTGGTCGTCTGTACTAGAGGCGGGCCGTCAGCGGACTTTCCAGAGTCTGCCGGAGGCGGTTGCGCCGGATGAATATGCCCGATTCCGGGAGCTGACCGAACAATTGAGCGCTCGGCATATGCTGCTGGCACTTCAGAAGCTGGGCATTTTTAACCGTGGGGATGAGGTATATACGCTGGATGATCTCATCCATCACGGGCAGATTCAGCCGCGATACCGCGCCATGATGGAGCGCTGGCTGGAGGAGCTGGGAGCGGGAGGCTGTGTGCGTCAGCATGCGCCTGGTGTATTCGGGCTTGCCCGGGCTGCGGCCGTAGCGGCGGAAGCGGACTCGGAGTGTGCCGGTAGTCCGGCGCAGGCTATTGCAGCGTATTTGCAAGAGGTCGGCCGCAGCAGCGCCGATCTGCTGCAGGGCAAGACCGATCCGCTGGAGGTGTTCTTCCCGAAGGATGCCGATCTGTCGCCAGAGCGGCTCATGGAGGCAATGCCGGGAATGAACATGCGTCTCGGGCTTGCTGGGCTGTTGATTGACTCTGCTGTACGGCAGAAGGCCAGCCAGGGACGGCTGCGCATAATTGAAATCGGGGCGCGCAGCAGCAGCTTGACGCGGACGATGCTCTCCTGCCTTGAGCGGCGGGGGGAGGATGAAGCGTCGTATACGTTGACGGATACATCGGCACATTTTCTCCGTGGAACGGAGAAGAGGCTTGGAGCCATTGGCGCCCATGTTACCTGTCAGCTGCTTGATCTTGACCGTTCGCCGATGGAGCAGGGATTCGCCGCGCACAGCTACGATATTGTGCTTGCCTCGGATTCGCTGCACCGTGCCCGCAATATCGAATCCTCCCTTGCCAATGTCCGGTCGCTGCTTGCTCCCGGAGGGCTGCTGCTGGCGCTTGAGATGACCCGAAACAGTCGGCTGCAGCAGATCACAACGGCCTTTCTGGAGGATGGCTTCACGCGCTTTCAGGATGCGCGGCAGATGACGAAGCAGCCTCTCCTTGCGGCAGAGCAGTGGAAGCAGCTGCTTGCTGGTAAGGAATACACGGCGGCTGCGTTGTTCCCCGGGCCGGATGAACCGGCGGATGTTTACGGGATGCATGTTATTGCCGCGCAGGCTCCAGCTCGCATAAGGCGCTTTAATCCGCAGCGGTTGGCTGATTATTTGAGCAGCAGACTTCCGGACTATATGCTGCCTGCTGTCCTGTTCCCGCTGGAACGGCTGCCGCTAAACGGCAACGGCAAGGTGAATCGCCGGGCGCTGCCGTCTCCCGTAAACTGGCAGAAGACTGGTCAGGCGGTAACGGAGACGCTGCCGCGCACACCGGTAGAGCGCGAGCTTGCCGATATCTGGTTCAGCATTCTGGGCAATACGGATATTGGGGCAAGCGATAACTTCTTCTCGCTTGGGGGTGATTCGCTACTGGCGGTGAAGCTGATCTCCCGCGTGCGCGAACGGCTGAACATACAGCTCCCGCTTGGGAGCCTGTTCGAAGCGCCGACGATTGCCGGACTGGCGGAGCGCGTTGAAGCGCTGCTTGAGGCCGGGGGGCACTACGGCGATTCCGCCGGTTTACCACAGCTGGTGCCGGCAGCCGGGCAAGAGCATCTTCCTTTCCCGCTAACGGATATCCAGCAAGCCTATTGGCTGGGCCGGGAAGGTGTGTATGCGCTGGGGAATGTATCAACGCATTGCTATTTTGAAATCGAAGGCATCGGACTGGATATTATGCGGGTAGAGCAGGCGTGGCAGACCCTGATCAGGCAGCATGGCATGATGCGAGCGATCGTGCTTCCCGGCGGGCAGGAGCAGCAAATCTTGCAGGATGTGCCCGACTACCGGATTCGGGTCGCGGACTGGCGGGAGCGGAGCGCGGAAGAGACGGAGATGCGACTTATGGCCGTACGGGAGGAAATGTCGCATCAGGTGCTCGCCGCCGATAGCTGGCCGCTGTTCGAGGTTCGTGCCGCACTGCTGCCAGGCGACCGGGTGCGATTGCAGATCAGCTTCGACAATTTGCTCTTTGACGGCTGGAGCATGTTTCATCAGTTGAGCGAATGGGGGCGGTTGTACCGCAATCCGGGAGGGTCTCTGCCGGAGCTGGAACTGTCTTTCCGCGATTATGTGCTGGCGCAGGAGCAGCTCAAAGCGACCGAACGTTATAAGCGCGATCTTCAGTATTGGCTGGATCGTCTGGACGATCTGCCTCCCGCTCCCGATCTGGTGCTGGCGCAAAGTCCGGAATCCATCACACGGCAGCGTTTCTGCCGGCAAGATGTCCGGCTGGAGCGCGAGACATGGGACAAGCTCCGCAAGGAAGCGGCCAGGGCCGGGCTGTCTCCGTCCGGGCTGCTGCTGGCAGCATATGCCGAGACACTGGCGGCCTGGAGCAGGAACACCGCTTTTACAATCAATCTGACTCAATTCAACCGCCTCCCGCTTCATCCGCAAGTCGGCGAACTCGTCGGCGATTTCACGTCGCTTACGCTGCTTGCCGTTGATATGGCATCCGGCTGCACGTTCCTGGAGCGGGCGCGTAACGTGCAGCAGCGGCTGTGGGACGATCTGGATCATCCTCTTGTTGGAGGGGTTCAGGTTCAGCGCGAGCTGGCGAGACGCAGCGGAGCTCATACGGGCGGCAGCATGCCGATCGTCTTCACCAGCGCGCTTGGCGTTGACAACTGGAATGAGGATGGGGAAGGCGATCGATGGCTTGGCAAGCTGGTGTACAACATTACCCAAACACCTCAGGTGTGGCTCGATCATCAGGTTGTCGAGCAGGACGGCGAGCTGCTCCTCATTTGGGATACGGTAGAGGGATTGTTCCCGGAAGGGATGCTGGAGGATATGTTCGAAGCCTATTGCAAGCTGCTTCTGAGGCTGGCGGAGGATGAGCGTTCATGGCAGGCGGTTCGTGCGAGCCTGATCGACCTTCCGCGGCTTGAGGCAAGGCGCAGGGCGAATGAGACGGCGGCGCCGCTATCGCCCGATACACTGGACGGGCTGTTCACACGGCAGGCTGCATTGCGGCCGGAACAGCTCGCCGTCATCGCTTCGGGACGCATCCTGACCTACGGCGAGCTGGACCGCCTGTCGGATGAGATTGCGGCGCTGCTGCGCGAACGGAACGTGTTGCCTGACACGCTTGTAGCGATCGTGATGGAGAAGGGCTGGGAGCAGGTGGCGGCGGCGCTTGGCATTTTGAAGGCGGGGGCGGCTTATCTGCCTCTTGACCCATCCTATCCCAAGGCTCGTCTGCATGAAATATTGGAAGATGGCGGGGTTAAAGTTGCGCTCACCCAATCGTGGATTGACGGCGGGCTTGCGTGGCCGGAGGGTATTGAGCGGCTTCAGGCGGACCGGATAACGCCGGGCGAGCATGCAAAAACTGCGCCGGGGTCTGCGTCCAGGCCGGAAAATCTGGCTTACGTCATCTATACGTCGGGATCGACGGGCAAGCCGAAGGGGGTCATAATCGACCATCGCGGCGCGGTCAACACGGTGCTGGATATTAACCGCAGATTCGGGGTGGGATGCGGGGACCGGGTGCTGTCCTTGTCCAGTCTGAATTTCGATCTGTCGGTGTATGACGTGTTCGGTCTGCTGGCGGCGGGAGCGGCAATTATATTGCCGGAGGCAGAGAGCTTGAGAGATCCGGCCCGCTGGCTCGCCTGGATGGAGCAGGAGCAGGTAACGTTGTGGAACACGGTCCCGGCCTTCATGCAGATGCTGCTGGAGCATGCTTGCGGAGGGGCGAAAGATACTGCCCGCAAGCCGGATCAGCAGCTTCCCCAGGCTCTGCGCCTCGTTCTGCTCAGCGGCGACTGGATTCCGCTGGATCTGCCGGAACGAATCCGGGGACTTTTCCGGAACGCGCAGGTGGCAGGGCTTGGCGGAGCAACCGAGGCTTCCATTTGGTCCAACTGTTTTGTTATTGAAGATATTAAGTCTGAATGGAAAAGCATCCCTTATGGCTATCCATTAGCCAATCAGCGCTATTACGTGCTGAATGAACTGCTGGAAGATTGTCCCGTCTGGGTACCCGGGGGATTGTACATCGGCGGAACCGGGCTTGCCCGGGGCTACTGGCGGGACGAGGACAAGACAAGGGAGCGGTTCATCCTTCACCCTCGCACAGGAGAGCGCCTATATTCTACGGGCGACAAGGGACGCTATTTGCCGGACGGCTGTCTTGAGTTTCTCGGGCGCGAGGATTATCAGGTGAAAATACGGGGGCATCGCATCGAGCTTGGCGAGATTGAAGCGGCAATGAAGCAGCTCCCAGGTGTGAAGGAGGCCGTCGTGCTGGTCGCCGGTGAAGAGGCGGGAGAGCAGCGGCTGACGGGCTATGTTGTTGGGCAGGTTGAACAAATTGGACAGATTGAGCGAATTGAGCAAGTTGGGCAAATCGGGCAAATCGGGAATCTTGAGCAAATGGGGAAAGACGTCCTGGATTCGAATCCGGAGCTGGAGCTGTTCGAACTGAAGAGCGCCGATGCTGAGACGCTGCGGCGTTGCCGCCAGGAGCTGGAAGCGGCGGAGCAGCTGACCATGAAGCGACTGCTGTCTGCTGCCGATCCAGAGGCGATCGCCGCATACCGGTATGAGCTTGAGAGCGCCAGCATCTGCGCCATCCGGGATGCTTTCATTGGCTGCGGCTTGTATACGCGGGAAGGGGAGCGCTGCTCGCAGCATGAACTGATGCGGCGCATGAAGGTGCAGCCGCGTTATGAGACGCTGCTGCTCCACTGGCTGGCTGCGCTCGTGGAGGACGGCTGGCTGGAGCGCGAGCCGAGTGACATGTATACAGCCATCCGGCCGCTGTCCCGGGAGATGCCGGCCGGACGGGCGGCGGAAGTACTGGAGCGGCATCCTGGGCTTGCGATGAAGATCGAACAGGTACACAGACTGTTCCGGGAATCCCGCGCTTCCATTACCGGCTTGCTGCAAGGCGGCATCGAGCCGTTGGAGCTTTTTTTGGAGAAGGATACATTTCTGACGCCAGAGGCGCTTCATCCGTATAACGCAGCGGCTCCGTTCTACAACGAGCTGCTGCAGGCGCTGTTCCGCACAATCATTCACGCCCATCACCCGGACAAGCCGCTGCGTGTGCTCGAAATCGGAACCCGCTCCGGGGGCTTTGCCGATATCCTGGCACCGCTGCTTCCTGCGGGACGCGGACATCATTATATGTATTCGGATGAGTCCGATTTCTTCATCGAGCGTGCAAGAGCAGGGCATAGTCAGGCCGATCTGCTGGAATATATGCGGTTCGATATGAATGAGAATCCACAGACGCAAGGCTGCGAGCCGCATCTGTACGATGTTGTCGTAGCGGACAACACGCTGCACCGCGCCGTCAAGATCGGGGCGATGCTGAAGCATCTGCGGCAGCTGCTGGCGCCAGGCGGCATTCTGCTGTTCACGGAAGCTGTAGAGGACAGCACCTTGCTGTTGACGACAGCCGGCTTCTTCGAAGATGGCTTCAGCCGGTTTGAGGATGAGCGGCAGCACAGACAGCTTCCGCTCCTGCCGGGCGAGCGGTGGAAGGAACTGCTGCAAGAGGCCGGATACCGGCTCGTCGGCGGCAGTCCGGAGGCCGAGCTTGCCTCCGAAATTTATGGACAGCAGCTGTTCATTGCACAGGCGCCGGAGACGGCGGCGCATCTGGTGCCGGAGCGGCTGGGTGATGTCCTGCGCCGCAGGCTGCCGGATTATATGGTGCCGGCCGCCCTTATGCTGCTGGACGAGCTGCCGTTATCCGCGAACGGCAAAGTGGACCGCAAAGCGCTTGCCGCTCTCGGTCTACGTATGGAACGACCTGCGGCGAAGGCGGGCGTTCTGCCCGTTACAGAGCTGCAGCGGCAGCTTGCGGCGCTGTGGCAAGAGGTGCTTGGGTGCGGGGAGCCCGGTCTGGAGGACAGCTTCTTCCATATGGGCGGAGATTCCCTGCGTGCAATCCAGTGTGTCAACGCAATGAAGGAGCGGCTTGGCATTGAAATGACCCTGCAGCAATTGTTCGCCGCGCCGACGCTTGGCGGTCTTGCAGAGCTGATTGAGGCCCTGCATGAAGCCGCGGACAAGATTGAATATGAAGAAGGCGTTATTTAGCAGAGAGGAGGAGAGGGCGATGACCGTAACGATCGGCTTGCTTGGAGCTACCGGTAAAGTGGGGCAGGGGGCGGCGGAGGTGCTGTTGGCTGCCTCAGGCTGCCGGATTGTGCTGGGCGGAAGGGATGCGGAGAACCGTTACAGACCGTTCCGGGAGCTGGGGCAATCCATTCAGTGTATGGAAGTGGATGTATTCGACGAGGAAGCGCTGCTTGCCTTCTGCGCCGAATGCGATATTGTCGTCAATTGCGCCGGTCCGGCGAAGATCATCTTGGACCGTGTAGCTCTTGCCGCGCTGCGGCAGTCCGCGCATTATGTGGACGCGGCCGGGGACGAGCAACTGTACCGGCAGCTCAAGAAGCATTTGCCCGAGATGGCCGCCAAGGGCCTGACGTTTATCGTATCGGCCGGGATTTACCCCGGCCTGTCGGAGATGCTGCCGGTGTATGCCGCGCAAGCCTATTTTGACGAGGTGGAGCGGCTGGAGCTGTTCTTTGCAGGCTCGGGCGAATTTTCGCTCAATGCGGCTTATGATATCGTGTGCAGCATCGGCGAGGACGCCGGACACGGCATGGCCTGCTGCCTCGACGGACAAGCGCATAGAATCAACGGCTCATCCCGGCAGACCTACACCTTCACGGCACCTGCGGGCAAGCGTGACGCCTATCCGGTGCTGAGCTTCGAGTTCCTGGAGATGGCACGGCGCAATGGGCTGGGCTACGCCTGCTTCTATAATACTTATTCGGATATGTCGGTGCTTGGCAAGTTCATGACGATCAAAGCGCTGCAGCAGTACAAGACGGAGGAGCAGAAAATCGCTTCTGCCCGGCTGCTGGCCGAGCAATACGCCGCAGGCGCAGATGCGGACGGCGGGTATGCGCAGTTCGAACTGCTGGCCGAAGGGACGAGGGAAGGACGGCGGCTTGCTCTTATGGGGCAGCTGCTGTACCGCGGCGACTGGAATCGGCTGTCCGGCATTGTTGCGGCTCATGCAGCCCTGCTGGTGCTGAAGGACGGCGGAGCGGTGCCCGGCTGCTATCTCGCTTCGGAGGGCGTAGACCCGGCGAAGATGATTGAGGCGCTTCGTCGGCACAATGCAGGGTTCACCTGCTCCGTCAGTGAAACGGGGGCGAGACAAGGATGAGCGACAAGGGGCATAACGGAACGATCCGAACGCTAGTATGCGGTTCAAGGTTTGGACAGTTTTATCTGGAGGCGGTCAAGGCGCTGCCGGAGAGGTTCGAACTGGCCGGTCTGCTAGCAAAAGGCAGCGAGCGCTCACGGCAATGCGCAGCTCGTCATGGCGTGCCGCTGTATACGCAGCTGGATCAGCTACCGGGCGATATTGATCTGGCATGCGTCGTACTGCGCTCCGGGGTGATGGGCGGAGACGGGACGGAGCTTGCGCTTGCGCTGCTGGAGAGCGGCATTTCCGTGCTGCAGGAGCATCCGGTGCATCATCAGGATATGGCGGCCTGCATGAAAGTGGCGAGGCGGCGAGGCGTTCATTACGCCATCGGCGAGCTGTACGCGCATTTACCCGCTGTGAGGAGTTTCACAGCCTGCGCCCGGACGCTGCTTGCGAATCAGCAGCTACTGTACATTGATGCTGCCTGCGCAACACAGGTCTCTTATCCGCTGATGCATATTTTGATGGAGGCGGTGCCGTCGATACGTCCCTGGAAAATCAACTATATTGTAGAGGACGAAGGACCGTTCCAACTGGTCAGCGGGCTGCTGGGCGGCGTTCCGTTTACGCTCCGGGCGCATAACGAGGTGGACCCCTACGACTCGGACAATCATTTGCATCTGCTGCATAGCCTAACAATCGGCACGGCAGCAGGCAGGCTGTCGCTGGTGGACACTCATGGCCCTGTGCTATGGCATCCCCGGCTGCATGTGCCGGATGTGCCTGATCTGCCGGCGGAGCTGCTGAAGGAAGCCCGGATGGAAGAGCGCAGCGCCGAGATTCTCGGCAGTCCGAATGCGGACACCTACCGGGACGTTCTGCTGCGCCAATGGACGGGGGCGATCGGCCAAGATTTGCTCGCCATGCGGGACAGGCTGCTCGGAGCGGAGACCTCGGATACGAGAGCCCAGCAGGAGCTGCTGTGTTCCCGCCAATGGCAGGAGCTGACCCGAGCGCTCGGATATCAGGCGCTGCGGCCGCAGCTCGCCTATCAGCCGCTGCCTGCCAGCATCCTGAAGGAGGCGGCGAAGCTCGTTCAGGCCGGGGGAGATGAGGGCTGGGAACCGGAGGCCCTGGAACAGGAGGCCGGGCTAAATGCCCATATGGCAGCGCTGGCGGGCAGGGAAGCGACGCAGCAGGCCGCCGGGGAAGCGGAGGAGACAGGCGAGGCGGAGAAGGCAATCAGCGCGAATTTGACAAGCAAGGCGGAGAAGGGAAATGAAACGAACGAGACAAGCGAGGCAATAAGCGCGATAATCGCCTGCGCTGCTGGGGCGGAGGCGGAAATCAGCCATTTGACTGCACAGCAGGTCAGCGACTGTGTGGAGCGGCTGGACCGCGCGGCATTGCTGTCGATGTTGCATGTGCTGCAGACGCTCGGGGCATTGCCGGAAGAGGGCGTATTCCGGCACGAAGACGATATCTGCGAAGCGGCCAGAGCGGCGCCCCGCCATCGCCATCTTCTCCGGCGCTGGCTGCGGCTGCTCACAAGCAGGGGCTACTTGCAGCAGCGATGGAACAGCTATGCAAGTGCTGCCAGGATAGAGAAGGCATACGTAAGCAAATGCTGGGAAGCCGCAAGAAACGCATGGGAGAATAAGCTTGGCCCGCGCAGCATCATCGATTATTTGACTGCGAATGCGGATCGGCTGCCGGAGCTGCTGCGGGATGAGCAGCAGGCCGCCCAGCTGCTGTTCCCGGAAGGGCGGATGGATATAGCAGGGGCGCTTTACCGTGACACGGTGATGGCACGGTATTTGAACAAGTCGGTGGCAGAGGCGGTTTTGCGTATGGCCGGTCTGAAGCGGAGGCACGCATTTTCTGCACCGGGACAGGCTGCCCCGCCTGCACTGCGGATTCTGGAGCTGGGTGCGGGAACCGGCGCAACCACCGACGAAGTTGTGCGCGTGCTTCAATCTGCTGCGGCTGAGGGCGTGCAGGTTAAGTACATGTTTACGGACATCTCACGGTTTTTCATCTCAGCGGCGCGTGAGCGGTATGCCGATTGTCCATGGATGGACTATCAGGTCGCCGATATCGATCAGAGCTTAACCGCCCAGGGACTGGACCCATCAAGCTATGATGTCGTCATAGCGGCAGGCATGCTCAACAATGCCCGCGATACCGACGCTGTCGTTCGGGAAATGATGGGATGCCTGGCGAATGACGGCTGGATGCTAATAACCGAACCAACCCGCGAATATACGGAAATGCTTATCTCGCAAGCATTTATGATGACCAGGCCGGAGGATGATCGCCAAAACTCGGACTCGACGTTTATGTCCGTTGAGCAGTGGCTTGAGGTAATGCGCAAGGCGGGAGCGCCCCTGGTAAAAGTGCTGCCTGACAGCGATCATGCGCTTGCACCGCTCGGACAAAAACTTTTCATCGTGAGGAAGGGAAGCCATGCTGAAATGCAGCCATATTTTATGCAGAGTGGACAATGTAGCTGATGTTGTAAGGAATTACGAAGCGCTGGGCTTCACGGTCCAGTGGGGCAGTGCGCCAAAGCGTGCGCTTAACGCCTTCATCTGGTTCGAGGAAGGGCCGTTCATCGAGCTGTTTCAAATTCCGAAATCACTGACTTTCTTTATCCCGCCACTCGGTCTGCTGTTCGGACGCGCCGCCGGCAGACGCTGGGCTTACTGGGCAAAGGTGCAGGAAGGCTGGTGTGATGTGGCCCTGGAGCCGGATGACTCTGCCACCGTACACGGGGATGCCGGAAGCGTAGGGCGTGTCGAGCAGCTTGCGGCAATTCGCCAATCGCTGCGGCGCTCGGGTCTCAAAACCTCGCGGTTGATTCATGGCAGCCGAACGCGCCCCGATAACGTCAAGGTGAGCTACAGCCTGTTCGCGACGGAGCCGCTGGGTCTGCCCTTTGTCGTCTCGCTCTATGATCCGCCTCAGCGGCCGGAGAAAATCCGCCATTCCAACGGGGCGACCGGTATCGAATGGGTCAGGATGGGCATCGCAGCCGAGCATCGGTCCGCTATGAGGCTGCTTGTCGAAGAAGACCGCTGGCTCCGACTGGTAAATGCGCCGCAGACAAAGGTGCTGGAGGTTGGCCTTGCCGGGCTTCAGGCTTCGCTGGAAGGCAGCCGGCTGCATGGCGCCGTATTCAAGCCGGCGGTGCAAGTGACCGGCGTGTAGTGCGAATCGGTTAGAAGAAGGAGGGTACTGTAATGTCGCAGCAAATGATGTTCAAGCCGACCGAGTGGCTGATGCAGCTTCGCCGGGACGGAGTGGCGGTATGGGAGGAAAACGGCAGTTTGCGGTTCCGGGCCCCCAGAGGTCAACTGACGGAAGCGCATATGAACCTGTTCAAGCAATATAAGCCGGAGCTGCTGAAGGCCCTGCGGGCCGAAAACGCAGCCGGACAAGACCCGCTTGCGGAACAATCCGGCGCAGCGATTTCGAAGGCCATCGCCCCTGACCGGGCGGCGCGCTTTGATCCTTTTCCACTTACCGATGTGCAATCGGCTTATCTGCTTGGCCGTCAGAACCTGTTCGGCTATGGGGGTGTCGCCTGCCACATTTATCTGGAAATCGGCTATCCGCAGCTTGATGGCAAGTGTACGGAGGAGGCATGGAATCGGCTGGTGCTTCGCCACGACATGCTGCGGATGACGATTGACGGCAGCGGCCAGCAGCGCGTGAACGAGGACGTGCCAAGGCTTAAAGTGCCGTACATTGATATTAGTTCCCGGGATCAGGTTCTGGCTGCCGGGCGGCTGGATGAACTCCGTCAGGATATGGGGCACCGGATGTATGATACGGCAAAGTGGCCTTTGTTCGATGTATGTGTGACGAAGACGGCTGATAGCACGATTATGCATGTATCCCTGGATTTTCTCATAGCGGATTGGACAAGCATCTGGCTGCTGCTGAAGGAATTTGAGCTGCTGTACAAGGAAGCGGAACAAGGCGGGAGTAATGCTGCACCGGGTAAAAAGGAACCGTCACGGGGAGTTCTCCCCGAGCTTGAGCTGAGCTTCCGCGATTATGTGCTTGCCGAGCGCAGTTTGCGCGATACTCCGGCATATGCGGCGGATCGGGATTACTGGCTGGGACGTGTGGAAACTCTTCCGGCAGCACCCGATTTACCGCTTGCCAGGCAGCAGAAGAATGAGGCAGAAGCCCGGTTCCGCCGCCGGCTTCTCCAACTGGAGCCGCAGGAATGGGAGGCGCTTAAGGGGATGGCGCAGAGGCAGGGACTGACACCGACTGTCCTTGTCTTGACCGCCTATGCGGCAGTGCTGGAGCGCTGGGGCCGCAGCTCTTCGTTTTGTCTCAATTTGACGATGCTTAACCGGCTGCCGCTGCATCCGGATCTACAGCATATCGTCGGCGATTTCACCTCGGTGAATCTGCTTGCGGTTGAACGGAGTGGGAACAGGCTGTTCATTGAGCAGGCCAAAGCGCTGCAAAAGCGCCTGTTCGAGGATTTGGATCACCGTCTGTTCTCAGGCATCGAGGTTATGCGTGATATCGCCCGTGAGCGGGGGAGGGATGCAGCTCTGATGCCGTACGTGTTCACAAGCTCGATCGGCCTGGTGGATGCAGGCGGCGAAGGACGGCTTGAAGGCGTAATCGGTGGCAGCAGCATCAGTCAGACACCGCAGGTGCTTCTTGACTGCCAGGCGATGGACAGCATGCGAGGCTTGCAGGTCAACTGGGATGTGCGCGAGGGCGTGTTCCCTGAGGGCATGATCGACGATATGTTCGACAGCTTCGCCGGGCTGCTGCGGGAACTCGCACATGAAGAGCGGCTGCTGCATGTTGTTGACGCGGTTGAACTGCCTCGGCGGCATCTCGAAGAGCGGCACCGGACGAACGATACACGGCAGCCGCTGCCGGAGCGGCAGCTTCATGAGGCAGTACTGGAACTGGCTTGGAGGATGCCGGACCGCATAGCTGTCATCGACAGCGAAGCGGAGGTGACTTATCTGGAGCTGGCGGAGCGTGCGGCAGCGGTGGCCCGGCAGCTGAAGGCATCCGGCTGCGCTGCGGGTGAACATGTAGCGATTTGTATGGAAAAAAGCGTCCACCAGGCCGCTGCTGTGCTCGGGGTGCTGTCGGCGGGAGCAGTCTATGTGCCGATTGACCGGAAGCAGCCGGAGCTGCGCCGTCGGATGATGCTGGAGCAGGCCGGCATCCGGTTCATTCTGGCGGATTCGCGCAGCAGCCTGCTATGGCCGGCGGGACGGTCCGTCATTAAGGCTGATCAGGTGGTTCCTCTTCCGAGCATGGCTCTGCCTGACCTTGTTCACACGGGCCTCGATCCCGACCTGCCTGCTTATGTCATCTATACATCCGGCTCCACCGGAGAGCCGAAGGGGGTTGTGGTCAGTCACCGTGCCGCCGCCAATACAATCTTGGACATCAACCGCCGCTTTGCCGTCAATGAGAACGACCGGGTGCTTGCCCTGGCGCAGCTCAGCTTTGACTTGTCCGTCTACGACCTGTTCGGTCCTCTGTCTGTGGGCGGCACGCTGGTGTACCCGCCGGATGACAGCCTGGCCGATCCCTCGCAGTGGGCGCAATGTATGGCGCGACATGGGGTTACGATCTGGAATTCGGCACCCGCACCAATGCAAATGCTGATGGATTATTTGCAGTCCGAGCCTGGCCTCGTGCTTCCGGACCTGCGGCTGGCACTGCTGTCCGGCGACTGGATTCCGCTCACACTTCCGGATCTAATTGGACGGCGACTGCCTTCCGTACAGACGGTGGCGCTTGGAGGGGCAACGGAGGCGGCGATTTGGTCAAACTGCCATGTGTATCAAGGCCTCAAGCCTGAATGGCAGAGCATTCCGTACGGGAAGCCGCTGGCGAACCAAAGCTACAGGGTTCTGGATAAGCGGATGCGGGACTGTCCGGTTTGGGTGACAGGTGAGCTGTATATCGGCGGTCATGGCCTGGCCCAAGGCTATCTGGGAGACAGCGAAAAAACAGCAAGCCGCTTCATCCGTCTGGAGGACGGTCAAAGGTTATACCGCACCGGTGATCTGGGTCGCTATATGCCAGGGGGCGAACTGGAGTTTCTTGGGCGCGAGGACCATCAGGTGAAAATAAGGGGACACCGGATCGAGCTGGGCGAAATCGAGGCGACGTTGCTCAAGCATCCTGCCGTAGCTGCGGCTGCTGTCGTTGCCGATGGTGCGGCAGAAGATAAATCGCTGCTCGCTGTCATCGAGCTGACCCGGATGCAGGTGGAAGATCCGGGGTTCAGACATCCTGCTGATGACAGGCTGACCACAGGGATTGCCGACTTGGCGGAATCCGGCGATCGGGTACCGGATCGAAGCGAGCTGGAAGAGGCGGTGAACAAGCTGGATGAGGCCGTATACGCCTCGATGCTGGCGACGCTTCATGAGCTTGGCCTGTTTGCTGAAGATGGGCCGGCAGATCTGGAGATGTGGCTGATAGAAGCCGAAATCGTCCCCGCTCATCATTGGCTTGTGCGGCGTTGGGCGGCTCGTCTGACGGAAGCCGGATTGCTTGCACAGCATGATGACCAGCGTTACAGCAGTGCGCATAAGCCTGAATTGGCAATGTTGACGGAGAAATGGCAGCAGGTGGAGACGGCATGGACGAACAAGCTTAGCTCGGCCGATTTTATCGCCTATGTGCGGAGCTGCGCAGAGCGATTGCCGGAGCTGCTGCTCGGGCAGCAAGATCCGGTTGCGCTGCTGTTCCCGGAAGGCAAGCTTGATTATGTCCGTTCCCTGTACGTGGATCATTTTATGGCAAGCTATCTCAATCGCGGAATCAGCGCGCTGCTTAAGCGGATCGCCCGGGAGCATCCTGGCGACATGCTGCGGGTACTGGAGATTGGAGCCGGAACGGGAGCGACGACGGCGCATGCGCTCGCCGCCCTGGAAGGCGTTCCGCTGGAGTATTCATTTACGGACGTGTCTTCCTTCTTTATTCCCGGCGCCAAAGCTCGCTTCGGCGGCCGGGCGAGTATGCGTTTCGGTTTGCTAGACATTGATCGGGACTCCCTGGAGCAGGGGTTCTCCCCGAACAGCTTCGATGTCGTGCTTGCGGCAGGCGTGCTGGAGAATGCCAGGGATATTCCCGCCAGCATGAACCGGATTGCAGAGCTGATACGACCAGGGGGCTGGTTCGTCTTTACCGAGCCGACAGGCGAGCATGCCTGGATTCTGGCCTCGCAGGGCTTCATGATGATGGAGCCTGGCGACGGGCTGCGTGAGCGTTCATCCTACCTGGACCGCGGCGAATGGCTGGGTCTGCTGGAGAAGCATGGGGATGAGCCGGTGCTGATGCTGCCGGAGGAGGGGCATCCTCTTGAAGTGCTCGGCTTCCATTTGTACGCCCGGCGCTTCAAGTCGGACAGGGCTGCCGTCTCGGCTGAGGAGCTGAACGATTTTCTGGCGCAGCGGCTTCCGGCAGCGATGCTTCCGTCCCATCTGCTCATCGCCGATAGCCTGCCATTAACAGGCAACGGGAAGGTGAATCGGCGCGAGCTGGCGTCCTGGCGCCCCAGGGCGGCAGCAGACCAGGACATTCCAGAAGCGCAGGAGCAAGGCGAAGGCGAGCTGGAGCTGCAGCTGTCTGCGCTCTGGGCGAATTCACTCGGTCTGGAGGGGATCGGAAGGACGCAGAATTTCTACAAATGCGGCGCCGATTCGCTCATTATGGCACAGGTGGCGGGCAAGCTGCGCGATTATCTGGCGGCTTCCGGGCAGTATGCCGATATTCCGTTCGACACGCTGCTTCGGCAAATGCTTAATTACCCGACGATCGCTGAGCTTGCCGTGTTTATCCGTGAGAGCAGCGGGGGAAGAGACGGCTTGCCGGATCATGACCGGAATCAGCGCGGCCCGGCAGCAGGTTCGTCCGGTCAACCGGAGATAGGCTCTTCCGCTGACAAGGGACATGCCGGCAATGCGGTATTGACCTCATATGGAGGCGGGGACACGGGTCCGCTGCGGGTTGTTTTTCACGCCGGGCTCGGGACCATGAACTGCTTCCGGTTGCTGCTGGGTCATATGGAGTCGCAGGAGGCCGGGCCGATTATCGGCATCACTGTCGCGGACACGGAACAATTTTGCGCGCAGGAGCCATCCGGGCTTATCGAGCAGATCGCAGAAGACTATGTCGGACGGCTGATGGATACCGGACATAAGGAGATGCAGCTTATCGGTTACTGCCTTGGCGGATTGATTGCCGTCGAAGTGGCGCGGCGTCTGGTAGAGAGAGGGGTGCATATAGCCGACCTCGTGCTGATCGACAGCCATCCCGTGCGGATTGCTATAGATGATGAGCTTGTCATTGAATCCCTGTTCGTGCCGAATTTGAATATTTCAATAACCGAAGCAGGTATGGGAGATCTTCATCCGGAAGAGCTTGCACGCGGGCTGCTGCACATCTATGAGCATAATAATCGGGCTGTCCCGGAGGGCTCCGCTTGCCGCCTGGACGGTGATGATGAACTGGAGAGGACAGGACGGCTCTTCCGTACATTGTCCGCTCTCAGCCTGAGAGACAGGTTCACCGCATATGTCGATGCCATCGCGCGTACTACCGGGGAGCGGATGCCGGTTGAAATGGCCGAAGGGCTCTTTAGACTGTACCGCCAGAGCTTCAAGGCCGCTCAGTATACACCGCCGCCTTATGTTGGCGATATCCGCTTCTTGCTGGCGAAGGAGCCGTTCAGCTTTTTGCCGGGCGCGGAGCAAATGACTCTCGAGTTCTGGCAGGACATCTGCATTGGCGACCTCAAAGTTATAGACATCGAAGGCAATCATTTTAGTTGTATTGAGGAAGAGCCGCATGCGGCAGAATTGGCCAAGATTATTATGGAGCCGTTACGTTAGCAACGAATGATCGATAGGATAGGCAGTCCGTTAGGAGTCATACTCAAGCGGGCTGCTGTTTTTATGTGCGGGAAATCAAGAATTTCGTACAGTTCGAACGCTTAGGGTTTATTAGAAGCGGCTGATGAGCCCGATCGGCAACCCATTCCATGCAAAAAGAGCAGTGTGGCGCTAATCTCTACGAGAAAGATGTTTCTCAGATTATAGCTTTACACGAACGTGTGTTCTAATATATACTGGAAAAGGAAATCCTAATCCACTGTGAAAGGATGCTGAAACGCATTGGCGAAGCTGGTTATCTACTTGAATTGTGAGGATGCTAGAAGTCAGGCAGAATTTTATACCGAAGCATTGGGTGGAGAAATACTGAACATGGTGACATATGAAGCGGGTCCCTGGGGTGAGACGCCGGAGAAAGACAAGAATAAAATCATGCATATGAGTTTTACGGCGGGCGGTGTGCTCTTCCATGCGTGTGACTCGTTAGGAGAGCCGGTTCAGCGGGGAAATGGCGCTTTTTTCTATCTGTCTTTCGAGACAGAAGAAGAGGCTTATGCTGCATTTGAACGTCTTTCGGCTGGGGGCGAGGTAATCGAGAGTCTTAAGGTACAGTTCTGGGGGGACTTATTCGGCCAGCTCAAGGATCGATATGGTGTGATTTGGCAGATTGCGCTTGAGAATCCGCGTCCTTCTATGTAGTCATTTATAACAAAATCATTCATAACGGAGATTGAGAGAAGCAGGCAGCTTCCCGGATTGGGGAATGCGGACAGCCTGCTTCTTGTTTTTTGGACAGACTGGCAGATCCGCTTTTGTACAGGATGAGGATTGTTCAGTAATCCAGAGGAAAAGGAAGAAATCTATGAATGTGCCGGGCCCAGGAAATCCTTTGAACGGTAATTCCTTGAATCACGTGATTTTTGATTGTTTTTGCGCTTTGCTCCAGGATTAGAGCGATGTTAAACTGCTTAAAGTCACCATAAAAAGAAAGCGCTAAATTTCAAGAAAATGTGAAATAAAGGAGGAGAGAAATGGAAGTTCTTAGGCAACTGCGGGGCTTTTACCGGGAGAGGCTGCACTATTTGTATATTTCGATTATATGCCTGGCCGCCGCAACCGCAGTGGGATTGATTACACCCAACCTGCTCAGGAAGCTGATCGATGAGGTAATTGTCCCCATGAAATTCGATCAGGTTCCCGCTCTGGCCCTGACTGTTTTGGGGGTCGTAGTCGTAAAGGCATGTCTGCAGTTCGGACACGGATTCTTCGGAGGAAGGCTCGGCAATTTTCTGGCTTACCGACTGCGCAACGCCTGCTATGAGAAGCTGCAGTATTTGTCATTTCATTATTATGATACCGCGAGGACAGGAGATCTGATGTCCCGGCTGACCGGAGACCTTGAAGCGATCCGTTTGTTCATCGGCTTCGGATTCGCCCAGCTGCTGAATGTCTTCTTCATGGTGTTGTTCGGCTCCATCGTCATGTTCTCGCTGAATTGGCAGCTCACGCTGATTACGTTGATCACAATGCCGCTGCTGGCTGCGGTGGCTTTTAAATTCGAGTCCCGGATTCATCCCGCGTTTCAGGAGATGCGTCTCGCACTCGGCGCGTTGACGACCGTCGTGCAGGAGAATGTAACGGGTGTGCGGACGGTCAAATCTTTTGCCCGGGAACCTTATGAGGTAGAGAAATTCTCGGGGCGCAACAACCGCTATAAGGATAACCAGCTTGAAGCCGCAGGCCTGTGGAGCCGTTTCTTTCCGATTATGGAATTCCTGGCATGCGCTTGTATCGCCATCCTGCTCGGCGTCGGCGGAACGCTGGTCATCAAGGAAGTCATGTCGCTTGGTGAACTTGTCGCCTTTTTCAGTCTGATCTGGTACATTATCGGTCCGGTCTGGGGGCTCGGCTTCCATATTAACAACTACACCCAGTCGAAGGCTTCCGGAGAGCGGGTTCTGGAGGTGCTCAATCATCATATCGATGTGCAGGATAAACCGGAGACGGTGGAGCTGCCGACCGAAGGGGTAAAAGGGCATATTGTTTTTGATCATGTGACCTTTGCATATGGCAACAAGCTCCCGGCTGTTACCGATTTGAGCTTTGAAGCCAAGCCAGGCTCGGTTATCGGATTTCTGGGAGGAACCGGGTCAGGGAAATCGACGGTTATTCAGCTGCTGATGCGGGCGTATGACGTGAATGATGGCCGCATTCGTCTCGACGGCGCAGATATAAGAGATATTGGCGTCAGAGAGCTGCGCGGGCAGATCGCCGCCGTATTCCAGGAAACATTCCTGTTCTCTTCCTCCATCCGTAACAATATTTCATACGGGCTGAAGGATGTCTCTATGGAAGAGATCATCCGCGCGGCCAAGCTGGCCAAAGCGCATGAATTCATCATGGAAATGCCGGAAGGCTACGAGACGATTGTCGGAGAGCGTGGCCTTGGTCTGTCAGGCGGCCAGAAGCAGCGTGTCGCGATTGCGAGAGCGCTGCTGAAGAACCCGCGGATTCTTGTACTGGACGACGCTACGAGCGCGGTTGATATGGAGACGGAGCATGAAATCCAGACGGGCTTCCAGGAGGTCATGCGGGACCGGACGACGCTGATTATCGCCCACCGGATTTCCTCGCTGCGGCATGCGGATCTCATTCTTGTCATGGATGAAGGAAGTGTGGCGCAGCGCGGCACACATGAGGAATTGATCTCGGTTCCCGGTCCTTACCGCGACGTATACCGGATTCAATACGCCGATTATCTCAAGCGACAGGCCGGGGGTGAGAACTGATATGAGCCATTTAACGGTACAGAGCAAGAATGGCAAGCGCCCTGAACCCATAGAGCCCAAACTGGACGAAAGATTCGTCTATAAAGATGACGATGCCATCGACAAAGCATTCGACTGGAAGCAGTTCAGCAGGCTGTTCGGTTATATGAGACCGTATGCGAAACAGATTATGCCGATTATTCTGCTGATGATGGTGCTGGGAACCATAACGAAGCTGGCCGTTCCATTTCTGACGAGCCTTGCGATCGACAAGGCAATTGCACCCAAGACAGGCGGCCCAAGCCTGACCATGCTGTACGGAATTACGGTGGCGGTCATTCTTCTGTTTCTTATCCAATGGGTTGCCGGCGTATTCCGAATCAAGTACACCAACCTGATGGGGCAGCGGGTCATCTACGATCTGCGGGCGGATTTGTTCAAGCATATCCAGAAGCTGAGCTTTAACTTCTTCGACAAGCGGCCTGCCGGTTCGGTGCTGGTGCGGGTAACGAACGATATCAATTCCCTGCAGGATCTGTTCACGAACGGAGTCGTCAATTCGGTAATTGACTGCGTTCAGTTGGCGGGGATCATTATTATTCTCCTGCTGCTTAACTGGAAGCTGGGACTCGCCGTGATCATCACGGTGCCGATCATGTTCCTCGTATCCACCAAGCTCAGAAAGACCATCCGGCTGGCCTGGCAGCAGGTCCGGATCAAGACTTCACGGATCAATTCCCATTTGAATGAGTCTATCCAGGGGATACGGGTAACCCAGGCCTATACCCAGGAGCAAGAGAATATGCTCTACTTCGATGCCATGAACAAAGACAGCAAGAAGTCCTGGGACAAGGCATCGGCGCTCAATCAAGGATTCGGACCGATCATCGAGATCACAGGAGGGCTAGGAACGCTGATCCTGTTCTGGCTCGGGGCCCATCTCATTCAGACCGGAAACCTGACGGTCGGCGTACTGGTGGCTTTCAGCACCTATGTCAGCAACTTCTGGGACCCGATCAACCGGCTGGGGCAGACTTACAACCAGTTGCTGGTGGCTATGGCTTCCTCCGAGCGCATTTTCGAATATCTGGACGAAGAGCCATTGGTTAAGGACAAACCGGGCGCCAAGCCGATTCCGACGATCCACGGGGATATCCGTTTTGAGAATGTCAGCTTCGAATATGAGCCGGGCCGTCCAGCCCTTAAGGGAATCAATCTGGACGTTCAAGCTGGTCAGTCGATTGCCCTTGTCGGTCATACGGGCTCAGGCAAGAGCACCATTATCAACCTGATTAGCCGGTTCTACGATATCTCGGGAGGCCGAATCACCATTGACGGCATGGATATCCGGAATGTTACACTTATAAGCTTGCGCAGCCAGATCGGAATCGTGCTCCAGGACACGTTCATCTTCTCGGGTACAATTCGGGACAATATCCGATTCGGACGGCTGGAGGCCACTGACCGGGAGGTGGAGGAAGCAGCGAAGGCTGTCGGCGCACATGAGTTTATCGTGAAGCTAAAGGCCGGCTACGACACCGAGGTGGAGGAGCGCGGGAGCGCGCTGTCCATGGGTCAGCGCCAGCTGTTATCCTTCGCAAGAGCGCTGCTTGCGAACCCTCGCATTCTGATTCTGGATGAAGCGACGGCCAGCATCGATACCGAGACGGAGCTGAAGATCCAGGAAGCGCTGAAGGTGCTGCTGCAGGGGCGAACCTCCTTTATTGTGGCGCACCGCTTATCGACAATCCGCCATGCGGACAATATCGTCGTTCTCGATCACGGGGAAATCAAAGAAACCGGTAACCATCACGTTCTGACGGAGCGGGGAGGCATATACAACGGTTTGATCGAAGCGCAGTTCCGGTTTTTGTAAGTGTGTGCCTGACGGCTTCCTTCTATATAATAGAAGGGGCTGCCCGGGCAAGGCACTTAAGTCGGGGCAGACAAAGGCAAAGCGGGTATCCCGGAAGTCATCATTGATGATTTCGGGATACCCGCTTTCGATTGGTCCATGCGCTATTCCATGTATATTTCAATAATGGAGATATGCCGTTCGCGCGACAGATCGATGAAGCTGCTGCCGCTCTGTACAAGGGGCCGAAAGACGTCGACCGGATTGTTCAGAATAATGATGCCCATGTCGCCGGTGCTGAGGAGCACTTTTTTGCCGATAAAATTAGGCATCAGATGCTGGATAAAGGCTTGTACGGATTTGGCGTTCAGCTTGCCGAAGCTTAAGTTGTGAAGCTCCCTCAGAACGGTGATTAATTCCTGCCTCGACTGATAGACGCGGGCGGTAGTCATCGCGCTGTAGACGTCGGCGATCGCTGCGATTTGGGCATAGGGATGAATTTCACTCTTGAGAAGCTTGGCGGGATAGCCGGAGCCGTCTTCGCGTTCGTGATGCTGAAGGGCGACAAGCGCTGTGCTGTGGTCGGACATGGAGCTCCGGATAATTTCGTAGCCGTAAGTCGTATGCCGCTTGATCTCTTCGAACTCCTCGGGTGTAAGCTTGGATGGCTTGTTCAGAATGTCGGCTGGAATCCGGCACTTGCCAATATCCAGCAAATAGCCTGCCCGCGATATCTGGTAGCATTCATTCTTGGAATATCCAAGCCATGATGCAATATAATAACTTAGCATGCCGACCTGAAGGGAATGGGTGTATGTATATTCATCGTCACGGTCCAGCAGCAGAAGCAGTGTAACCACGTCTTTATGCTGGTCTAGCGAGCTGAGGAGCGGCTGCAAAATATCGTCAACCATCGTTTGGTTGAAATTGCCTTTGGCCAGAGCTTCCATATAGAGGGATTCAAAGCCCTGGATGGTCTGGTCAAAATTGGCGGCAACGCTGCGGATGATCGATGGAGATAAAGCGGCCTGCTCCGCAGGACCTTCAATGTCCACATAATCCACACCGTGCTGGAACAGCCTGCTGATGTCCTCAAGCTTCAGCTGAGTTCCTTTGGATAATACATGAAGACCCTTGCTGTTGAACGTATCGTTCTTTAAACAGTCGCCGGGCTTAAGATCCGTGACGTGCACTCTCAAAATTAATGCCACCTCTGCCTGTCATATTAATATGGACTAACAATAAATCGGGAGGATGCCCTATTGCAAATCAGCTCTTTGGATTAGGCCACAGCCCGCTGAACTTCGCGTCGGCGCCTTTCCAGGTTCCGCCTGATGTGTCGATATCCTTCTTCCAGATTGGAACCATGCGCTTGAGCTCCTCTATGGCGAAGCGGCTGGCTTCGTAACAGGCGTCGCGGTGCGGGGCGGATACGGCAATGATCACACTGGCTTCCTTGACGGCAACTGTTCCGATACGGTGTGAGATGGCGCATCGGCCCTGCCAGCGTTCACGGACTTCCCGGCCGATTTCTTCAAGCTTGGCGAGGGCCATAGGGGCATAGGCTTCGTAAAATAAAACCTCGGTCCGCTCCTCGCCGGTCATTTCGCGGGTGGTTCCGACGAATACCAGGGAAGCGCCGTGGTTATTGTCCAGCACTTTCTCCAGGGTTTCTTCCGCTAGAAGGGGATTCTCCGTCAAGACGTACAAGTCATTCTCCGGCGAGGCCCCCTCCGTATGGGAGGGCTCGCCGCCGGATACCGGGGGGATCAGGGCAACTTCCGAGGCTTCGGTGATCGCGGTGTCTTCGGGCGCGTATTCGCGGTCGACCGCTACCATCGAAACGGAAATTTGGCCTGCGGCCTCGGGATACGAGGAGGACAGCAGCTCTTTAAGTCTGCCTGCGGTTATGGAGTGCTCGTCCACCTCGTAGCGGAGTGCCTGGGAGCCGATAGCCTCGGCCAGACCCGCAAAAAGTCGAATGGAAATGTGCATCTTGGATTCACCTCGAAATGATCATAATGACTACAATATACCATAATAGCTGTGAAAATGTTATGCTAGGCACTATAGACAAAATAGCCCGCTGCCCCCTTGGGGGACGAGCGGTAAGGCCGGAAGGAGCTTGGAAGATGAGGCTTGAAACCGGGAGAGTTACGATTCTACATACGAATGATATTCATAGCCATTTCGATTGGATGAGCCCGATTGCTTCTGCGGTGGACAAGCAGAGGAAAGACGCCAGAGGTCCTGTGGTGCTGTTCGACATTGGAGACCACATGGATAGGGCCGCGGCGGAAACTGAAGGAACCCATGGGCTGGCCAACATGGATATGATCAATCTTACCGGTTATGACGCCGTTACGATCGGCAATAATGAAGGCCTTACCTTCTCCGCCGAAATGCTGGCCGCCGTTTATGCGGGAATTCTGTGCCCGGTTGTATGCTGCAACTTTGTGGAGAGCGCCACGGGTGAGCCTCCGAAGTGGATGAAGAAGCATGCCATCCTGGAGAGGGATGGGGTGAAGATCGGAGTGACGGGCGCCACCGTTCCGTTCACTTCCTTTTATTCGCTGCTCGGCTGGGACGCCCTGGAGCCGGAGGAATGCTTGCGGGAGCAGTGCCGTCTGCTCGCCCCCCAGGTGGACCTTCTCGTAATCCTGTCCCACTTGGGCTTGCCTGCCGACAAACATCTGGCGGAATCGCTTGAGGGGGAGGGGGTTCACGCCATCTTGGGCGGGCACACGCATCATCTCCTGGAAGAGCCGCTGATGATCGGCGGAACGGCCGTATGCGGGGCGGGCAAATTCGGCCGCTATCTCGGGCGTCTGGTGTTCGAACGCGAAGCTCCGGGGGGGCCTTTCCGATATGTGGAAGGATCGTGCATAGCCGTCGATCCCGCCGGCCGGGATGAAAGGGTGTCGGCAGCGGCGCAGCTGTCGCTGGAACGCGGCAGGGAAGCGCTGAGCGAGACGGTTGTCATTACAGGACGAAGCCTTGAGCTCGACAACGGCGGGGATTCGCCTTTCGCCAATCTGTTGGCGCAAGCGATCCGGCGGTTTACAGGCGCGCGCTTCTCCCTGGTCAACTCAGGCCAGCTGCTTGGTCCGCTCCCTGAAGGGGAGATTACAACCGGCATGCTGCACAGCCTGTGCCCTTCTCCGATCAATACATGCGTCATGACGCTGACGGGCAGGGAGATCAAGACCGCCCTCAGCCAGAGCCTCAGCGCCGAATTCAGGGAGAAGCCCATCTTCGGATACGGATTTCGCGGCAAATATCTCGGCGGATTAGCGGTTGACGGAATAAGCATCTTGTACGATCCGGCCGCCATGCCTTATGATGACAATGTTGCAGTTTTTGTCGAAGGGCAGCCGCTTGCGGATGAAGAGGCGTACACGGTCGGAACGATCGACATGTTCACCTTCCGGCTTGGCTACGAATCCATTGCCGAAGGGAAGGACGTGCGGTTTCTTTTGCCTTATTTTCTGCGGGATCTGCTTCGGATCGAACTGCAGAGACCGGGCAGCCTCGAAGAATGCCGTATCCCCAGATGGAAGTCTGAAACGCCCTGAGCGTTTCGGCTTTCTGTTCCGGTTGACTGGCCGGCCGGCGGTATACGCCGCCAGGCTGGTAACCCTACATTGAATTGTTTAGGAGGCCGTTATGGATACTATTACAGCTATTATTTTGGCAATTGTAGAAGGCATTACCGAATTTATTCCCGTTTCCTCCACCGGTCATATGATCTTGACTGCGCGGCTTCTGGGCTTCAGTGATCAGGACGATTTGATGAAGACCTTTGAAATCGTGATTCAGCTTGGCGCCATTCTGGCGATCGCGGTCGTCTACCGTACTCGTATTCTGAATTTGCTGGGGATCGGACGGTCGCGCGATAGAGGAGGCGTAGTGCCGCGTTCCCGGCTTAACCTCATCCATGTGCTGCTCGGGATTGTACCGGCGCTCGCCGTAGCGTTCTTCGCCCGGGACTTTATCAAGAGCCTGTTCAGCGCAAGCACTGTGGTGTGGGCGCTTGTTGCGGGCGGTATTTTGATGATCGTGGCAGAGTGGGTCAACAAGCGGAAAGTCCGCATCACCGCCCAGGAAATGGATGACTTGTCTTATGGCCAGGCGCTGGCGATCGGTCTCTACCAGATTATCTCCGTTCTGTGGCCCGGCTTCTCGCGCTCCGGATCGACCATCTCAGGCGGGATGCTGAGCGGCGTCAGCTATAAGGCATCAGCCGACTTCTCGTTCCTCATCGCCATTCCGATCATGTGCGCGGCTTCCGGCTATGAACTGCTGGATTCCTACAAAGAAATTACCGGAGATTCACTCGGTTTGTTCGCTATCGGATTTGTTCTCTCGTTCATTGTGGCCTATGTGGTGGTGGTGCTGTTCATGCGCTTTATCCAGAAGATCCGGCTGACCCATTTTGCCATTTACCGTTTCCTTCTCGCGGCCTTCTTCTGGCTGTTCATTATGCGCTGATTCCGGTCCCGGCGGCCGCAAGCCGCCCGGCCAGCCGGGCCTACCCGACTCCCTTGCCGCATGCGGCAGTAACGGTATGGTAGAGGAAGAGATGTTGGATATCAGTTAGGCACCTTATTACCGTTAGGCAGGAGTGAGCCCATTTGCGTTTGGTACCTATCAATCGGCTTCAGGAGGGCATGAAGCTGGGCAAAAAAATATATAACGACGAAGGCCTGGTGCTGCTCGCGGACGGTGTGGAGCTTACCTCTTCCCTGATTAGCCGTCTTTCTACCATGGATATCGGTTATGTATACATACATGATGAATTGACGGACGATATCGAGATTCCCGAGATGCTGCATGATGAGACCCGAACCCAGGCGCTGAAGGCGATCCGCAGCCAGTTTCAGGAGATGTCGAACAGCTCGGGCATCACGAAAGGATTCTACCATCTGGACAAAAAGTTCTCCAGAATCATGGACTCCATCCTGGACGACATGTCCCTGCAGGAAGATCCCATGATCATGCTTCACGACATGCATACAACAGACAATTATCTGTACATCCATTCCCTGAATGTCTGTCTGTACTCCCTTGTTCTCGGCATCGCGCACGGCTATAGCAGGAACGAGCTTAGGACGCTCGGTCTTGGCTCGCTGCTTCATGACATTGGCAAGACCCAGATTCCGGTCAAAATTGTCCAGAAGCCGGGGATGCTGAACGACGAAGAGTTCCGGCATATGAAGGCGCACACCGAGATCGGATTCAACATTTTAAAGGAGGAGCCCAACATCCCGCTGGTTGCCGCCCACTGCGCCCTGCAGCATCATGAGCGGATTAACGGCTCGGGCTATCCCAGAGGCCTAAAAGGACCGGAAATTCACGAGTATGCAAAGTGGATCGGGGTCGCCGATTCTTATGATGCCATGACATCCAACCGGGTTTACAAAAGAGCCATGCTGCCGCATCAGGCGGTCGAGGCGCTGTATGTCGGCTCGGGAACGCTCTACGAGCAGAGTCAGCTCGAAATATTCCGGGATCGGGTGGCGATTTATCCGATCGGTCTGACCGTCAACCTCAGCACCGGAGAACGGGGGGTCGTCGTCAAGATCGACCCCAGCATTCCGCACAGACCGGTCGTGCGGGTCAATTCGGGACCGGATAACGAGCCGATCGTCCCTTATGAAATCGATCTTCGTCAAGTATTGTCCGTCGTGATTTCCGGAGTGATGGAATAGCGGCGGGGAATGACAACATCCGCGCGGAAGGACCGCCGGAAGCTGCCTGCACGCAGCGGGAACCGTGAACAATGAAGCCTACGCCGGAGAGGTCTTCGAAGTTCCCGCTTCCGGCTGCTTTTGTTGTTCTCTGGGAAAATTGGGGTTTTTCACGCCGTTCGTGGTATGATATCAAGTAAAACCGAGGAACCCGGCACTTTTTTGGGTTAATAATGTGAATAAGCAACTGCATCTGAAGGAGTTACGCCTATGAAAGCTATTCAATCCGAAACCTCTCAGCTCCGCGAGCTGTCGCCGGACTATGATCCGTGGGACCCGATCGTCTCTCTGCGCAAGTATGGAAGACATACGCTGACCAGCGTGGAAATGACCGTCACCAATCTGTGCAACATGCGTTGTGAGCACTGTGCGGTAGGGGACAGTCTGACCATGAAGGAAGGAGAAATGCTGCCGCTGAAGACGATGCTTGACCGGCTGGATGAGACGGAGCACCTGGAGACAATCAGCATAACCGGCGGTGAGCCGATGTTCCGGGCTTCCACCGTCGACGGGGTGATTGTTCCGCTGCTTCAATATGCCAAGAGCAGAGGACTGCGTTCACAGATCAATTCGAATCTGACGATGCCCTATTCCCGGTATGAGAAGCTGCTCCCTTACCTGGACGTTATGCATATTTCATTCAATTACGTGAACGGCGACGATTTTCACGAAGTCGGCTTCGCGGGCAGCGGTCATCCCGTCGCCAAAGAGGCGGCTTACCGTCTCTACGACACGATGATCGAGAACGCTGAACGGCTCAGCGCAGACGGAATGTTCATCTCGGCGGAGTCGATGATCAACTACCGGACGCACCGGAAGCTGCCGGAAATCCACCGGCTGATCGGCGACATGGGCTGCCGCAGACATGAGGTTCATCCGATGTATGCGTCAAGCTTCGCCTCGTCGCTGCCGATGCTGTCCCTGGCCGAGACAGCCGCCGCCATCCACACACTGCTGGACGCCCGCGACCCGGAAATGTGGATGCTCTTCGGGACGCTGCCTTTCTTCGCGTGCAGCGAAGAGGGACGCGATCTGGAGCTGATTCGGCGCCTGAGATCAGAGAAGAAGGTAACGGTCCGGAACGATCCGGACGGGCGGAATCGCGTCAACGTCAATTTGTTTACCGGAGATGTATTCGTGACAGACTTTGCGGACATTCCCGCCTTTGGAAATATTGCCGAGCGGAAGCTGGACGATATTTTTGCAGAATGGCAGGACCGCCATCACCTGAACCAGACGGTGAACTGTCATTGCGACGCCGCCGGTTGCTGCGGGCCTAATCTGTTGGTGAAAGATATGTACTATCCAAATCTGGACTTTAAATCGAGAAAAGCGATCACTTTGTAGAAATGAGGCGTTGTTATCGTGGTGCATACGGAATTTGAGATAGGAAGCTTAGTACTCAATCTTCTGCTCGTTCTGGTGCTCGTCTTCTTAAATGGGGTCTTTGTGGCCGCAGAATTCTCGCTCGTGAAAGTGAGGCAGTCCCGGTTGACCCAGCTTCAGACCGAAGGGAATAAGCTGGCGGCTTATGCGCTGAAGGTGAATCACCGCCTTGACGCCTACCTGTCGGCGACCCAATTCGGCATTACGCTCGCCTCGCTGGGACTCGGCTGGGTTGGCGAACCGGCTATATCCGAACTGCTGGTCGAGCCGCTAATGTTCAAGCTCGGGGTTACCGACCACGCGCTTATTTCTACCGTTTCTGTAGTTATAGGTTTCTGTATCATTACCTTCCTACATATCGTGCTTGGCGAGCTGGCCCCTAAATCGCTGGCCATTCAGAAGACAGAAGGCGCGGCGCTGCTGCTGTCGGCTCCCCTTATGTTCTTCTACAAGGTATTCTTTCCGTTCATCTGGGTGCTGAATGCGTCAGCCAACGGGCTGCTGCGGATGGTCGGCGTTGAACCGGCGAGCGAGGCAGAGGCCGCGCATTCCGAGGAGGAAATCCGCATTCTGATGAACCAGAGCGCCAAGAGCGGGGTCATCGACAAGGATGAAATGAAGCTGATGGACAATATCTTCGAGTTCTCCGACCTGCTTGCGCGCGAGGTGATGCTGCCCCGCACCGACATGGACTGCCTGTACACGAATTTGCCGGTGGAAGAGAACCTCAGAATCGTGTCGGAGACGAAGCATTCGCGTTATCCGGTAGCTTTTGAGGACAAGGACCGGATTATCGGTTTCGTACATATCACCGATTTTCTGCTTGCTTCGCCGCAGCAGCAGAGCGATCTCGCTTCGCTGGTACGCCCGATTCTGAACGTACCGGAGTCCATCGAAATCAGCCATGCGCTTCGGCTGATGCAGAAGAACCATTCCCAGATGACGCTCGTGGTGGACGAGTATGGCGGAACCGCCGGGCTGCTGACGGCGGAAGAAATTCTGGAGGAAATCGTCGGCGATCTGCATGATGAATTCGAGGATGAGCGCCCAAGCGTCGAGAAGCTGGAAGGCGGTTCCTACTCAGTGGATGGCCGTATGCTGATCGAGGATGTCAACGATCTGACCGGCATTCAGATTGAGGATGAAGAGGTCGATTCCATCGGCGGCTGGCTGTTCAAGGAGCTTGAGGGCAATCCGGCCAAGGGCAAACGCAAGATTCTGGACCATGTCATCTTCGAGGTAGAGGAAGCCACCCGGCTGCGGATTACCCGCATCAATATTCACCGGGAGCCGCCTGCATCCGGTGAGGAGTCTGCAGAGGAGCCAGGAGAGGACGACTAAGATCCGGGACGCCGCTCATACTCCCGAATAACATTTACATAAACCCGGCTTTCGCGTCATATGACGTGAAAGCCGGGTTTATTTGTGCGTCTGATTCTGTTTGGGGGAAGAGGGTCATAGATTAAATACGAAGATAACCCGGCTTTCGCCTACCCGGCACGGCCGGGGAAGCGAAGGAGGAAGTGCCGATGATTACGCAATCGCCGAGCATGCCGAACATGTCAAGCATGCCGAGTATGCCGGGCATGCCGAACATGTCAAGCATGCCGAACATGTCGAACATGCCTAGCATGCCTAGCATGCCGAACATGTCGAACACGCCGAACATGTCGAGCATGCCGAACATGTCGAGCATGCCGAACATGTCGAGCATGCCGAACATGCCGAACATGTCGAACATGCCGAGCATGCCGAACACGCCGAACTCCCAGGAACGTGTCTATCCGGTATTTGCGGGTCCGTTCGATCCCTGTCCGCCTATACACTGTAAGACGTACGTCGTTCCGCCACAGCTGTTCCTGGGCTTTCAGCCCCCGAATCTTCCGCAGTTCTCTCTGCCGGAAGCGCTAAGGGTGGGTACGCTGTGGCCTGCGCTGTCCAGCACGTACTGCCCGCAAGAGAGAGGAGGCGACTGAACCATGGAACCGACCCCCTGCGATCCCCGATTTTATGAGATGCTGGAGCAGCTGCAGACGCTGGATTTTGCCCTGGTGGAGCTTAATCTGTATCTGGATACCCACCCGACCGATCTCAAGGCTATTACGCAGTTCAACCAGTTGACTCAGGAACGCACGCGGTGCGCCAAGCAGTTTCAGGAGTTGTACGGCCCTCTGCAGAACTTCGGGCGAGCCTACTCCAAATGTCCGTGGGAATGGAACGAGCCGCCTTGGCCGTGGCAGGTGTAGAGACTGTAACGAAGAAGGAGGTTAACGCATGTGGGTCTATGAGAAAAAACTGCAGTATCCGGTCCGGGTTAGCAAATGCGATACGCGCATGGCGAAGTTTCTGATCGAGCAGTACGGGGGCGCGGACGGGGAGCTTGCCGCCGCCCTCCGCTATATGAACCAGCGGTATTCGATCCCGGGCAAAATTATCGGGCTGCTCACCGATATTTCCACGGAGGAACTCGCCCATTTAGAGATGATCGCGACGATGGTCTACAAGCTGACGAAGGATGCGACGCCGCAGCAGCTGGAGGAGGCCGGGCTAGGCGCTCATTACGTGAATCATGATTCGGCGCTGTTCTACGAGAATGCGGGGGGAGTTCCCTTTACGGCGGCCTATATCCAGGCCAAAGGCGACCCGATTGCCGATCTGTACGAGGACATCGCGGCGGAAGAGAAAGCACGGGCTACATATCAGTGGCTGATCAACATGACCGATGACGTGGACTTGATGGACAGTCTCAAATTTCTCCGGGAGCGGGAAATCGTGCATTCCCAGCGTTTCCGGGAAGCGGTAGAAATTCTGAAGGAAGACAGGGAATACAAGAAGGTATTTTAAGCAGGATTTCTAAACAGGGTTTCCCGGCTTGTTCCGGGCAGGCCGCATACGATAACGCAAAAGTCTCTCCACCGGCTGACGGTTGAGAGACTTTTGTGCTTCAAGGAGCGATCAGCCTTTAACGGCTCCGGCTACCACACCTTTGACAATGTATTTCTGCAGGAAGATGAAGACGACGATGGAAGGCAGCACCGCCATGACCATCGCGGTCATTGCATACTGCCAGTCGGATGTATACTGGCCGACAAAGGTATAAGCCGCGAGTGTAAGCGTCTTCGTATCCGGCGATCCGTTGACCATGAGCAGCGGCAGCAGGAAGTCGTTCCAGATCCACATAACATCAATGATGATAATCGTGGTGGTTACCGACTTCAGCAGCGGGAAGATGACACTGAAGAACAGCCGGAAGCCGGAGGCGCCGTCCATCGTGGCGCTCTCGTCAATTTCCCGGGGAATACCCTTGACGAATCCATGGTAGATAAAGACGGCAAGCGGCGCTCCGAAGCCCCAGTACAGCAGGCCGAGTCCCCATGTACTCTCAGAGAGACCAAGATTCTTGGCCAGCTGCAGCACAGTCAGCATGATGGACTGGAACGGAATCAGCATCGGCATGATGCACAGGATGTAAATGAAGCCGCTGAGCCGGGATTTGGTCCGGGCCAGCTTGTAGGCTGCGATGGAGGACACCAGAACAATGCCCGCAAGCCCGGTCACCGTAATGATCAGATTGTTAAGAAAGAGTCTCGGATAGTTGATGAACTTCCATACATAGGAGTAATTGTCGAATGCCAGATGCTTGGGCAGCGCGATCACGTCCGTCATAACCTCGCTGAAGCTTTTGAGCGAGTTGATGAGCGTCAGGAACAACGGATACAGGAACAGGAGAGATAGAAGGACCATGGCGACTTCGAGCGCGATTTTGCCCGGCGAATACGATTTATTCTTCACTTTCTCACCTCTTTGCGTCTGAAGAAGCTTGGCCGAACTGCTGGGCGTATAGGGTTTGTTCATCAGGCTTCCACCTCTCTGCGTTTGAAGAAGGCCAACTGGATCATCGTTACGATGAGCACCGCCACGAACAGAATGAGCGCTTTGGCTGTGCCGTAGCCGTACAGATTGTTCTGGAACGTGTCACGGTAGATGTCGTAGGCGATACTGTAGGTCGTTCCACCCGGTCCGCCGCCTGTAAGGGACAGAATAACGTCGAATACCTTGATCGAATTCGTTAATGCCATGAACACCGAAATGGTGACCGAAGGCGCGAGCAATGGAAGTGTAATGCTCCAGAATCTCCGGAAAGGACCAGCGCCGTCCACGGTGGCCGCTTCCTTCAGATCATCCGGAACGGACTGGAGACCGGCGATATATATGACCAGGTAGAACCCGATCGACTGCCAGATCGAGACGAGCAGAATAGAGATGAAGGCAAGTCCCGGCGTCCCCAGCCAGCTTAAATCAAAGATCCCCCAGCCTGTACTTTCGCTAAAAGAGCTGAAGCCCTGCATGAAAATGAATTTCCAGATGAATCCTACGATAACCAGACTAAGAATATACGGGATAAAGAAAGCGGCCCGCAGCCAGGAGGTCGTCTTCAGCTTCATATCCAGCACGACCGCGAGCGCAATCGCCAGCACATTGACCAGCACGATATAGAGAATGGCGTATTTGACAGTGAACAATGCGGCGCTTGAGAAATTGGAGTCCCCCATGAAAATCTGCTTGAAATTATCCAGTCCGATAAAGGTAGGATGCTTCGAAATACCGTTCCATTTGGTCAGGGAATAGCGGATGGTCATGGCGAACGGAATGTAGAAGGCGACGACGATACAGATCAGGACAGGCAGTGTGAACAGGCCGAACTCTGATCTGCCCCGCAAGCTTTTGCCTAAGGATTTGAACATGGCTGCACCTCTTTTTAATAGTGAAATGAATGCGATTACATCTTGCCACGCCTAACCGTTCGGGTTAGTCTATATGGTGACTATAGCTGTATTATAGAGTGCCTTTAGCTGCCGCAGAAATGGATTTAAGAGGACAGTTAGGGGTAAAAAGGTGAACGGAATGCAGAAGAAAGAAGGGGCTCACAAGTGAGAAGTAAAATTCTGCGAAGGCTGGAGGACTGGTTCGAGCCGGTAACCCGCAGGCTGGCGAATAAGCTGATTTTGACATTCACCATCATCATTGTGCTGGTCGTATCTTCCCTGACCTTTATTTCTTACAGCATGCTGAGAAGGGAATCCGTGAACAGCAGTATCGACAGTACCGGCAACAATCTGCTGCTGGTCGGACGCAATTTTGAGAGCTATCTGAAAGGAATCGAGCAGCTGTCGCTGCCGCAGATTTCCTATGATGAATTCAACTATGCGCTGCTGCATGAGTCGGAGGACTACGCCTCCAAGATGTATCTGGAGAGTTATTTGAAGAACTTATATTTTTCACGGAGCGATCTGGAAACGATTTATCTCTATATTCTCAAGGAACATAAATATTACTGGGTCACCAAGGAGAATTATAATATTACAGTGAGAGTCGCCGATCATCCTTCCATCGAGAATCTTTCCTGGTATAAAAGCGCGCTTGGAAGCTCGTCCAACCGTTCTTACCAATCCCTTCTGGAAGCGGGAGACGGCATATCGGCCGGAAAGTCATCTGCGGATTATCCGGTGGATTCCGGCCGGAGTTTCATGGGCTACCACCGCCTGTTCCGCTCCATTGTGACGAGAGAGCCGGAAGCGGTGCTGTCTCTCTATTTCAATTCATCCGGCGCGAATGAAATCATGAAGGATATTCCCTTTAGTGAGGGAGAGCATCTCATGTTACTTGGACCGGATAATGCTCCGTATATCGTCGATGACAAAGGCTTCTACAACCACAGCGTGAAATCGGGTCTGCTGTCCTCGCTGAACAAGGGAGAAGGGCGTTTTGTTCTGAAGGATGGCGGCGAGAAATATCTCGTCATCGCCAATACCGGCAGGTCTCAGAGCTGGAAGCTGGTGAAGCCGATTCCCTACAAAATGATCTACGAGGCGGCCACGACTACCCGAAGATGGAGCTTGAATATCGGCGTGCTGTTTCTCGTGATGTCCATTGTGCTGACCGGAGTTATCTCCACCCGGATCACCCGGCCGCTGAAGGAACTGTCTCTACAGATGAGACGGTTCGGCCAGGGGAGCTTCGATGCGGAGGCGAAGGTGAAAGGCAAGGATGAGATCGCTTATCTGTCCATGCACTTCAACAAAATGGTGAAAAAGACCAATGAGCTGATCAATGAGCGGTTCAAGCTGAAGATCGCGGAGAAGAATGCCGTTCTGAAAGCGCTCGAAGCGGAGATCAATCCCCATTTTCTCTATAACGCCCTGCAGGCGATCTCAACCCGTGCGCTGAAGAGCGGCAGCGCGGATATCGTCGAAATGGTGGATAATCTGGCCTTAACACTGCGCTATTGTGTCAGCGGAAGAGAAACGGTGACAGCCAGGGAAGAACTGAAGCATATCGAACGCTATCTGGCCCTGCAGAAGGCGAGATTCGGCGCCAGAATGCAGGTGGCCTATGATTGGGATGAGAGCCTCATGGAGCTCAGCATGCCGAAGCTGGCGCTTCAGACGCTGGTCGAGAATGCAATCAAGCACGGGCTGGAGCGGATTTCCAGTCCGATCACCATTACAGTTGCGGCAAGACTCGAAGGCGGCAGAGCCGCCATCTCGGTGCATGACGACGGCCCCGGCATCCCGCCGGAGCGGCTGGAACAGGTGAGACGCGCGCTGCGCAAATCCTGGGAGAATCACGGGGAAATAGAGCCGGACGGCTCAGGCGGCGGAATCGGACTCCGCAATCTGGATATGCGTCTGAAGCTGCTGTACGGCGAGGAAGCGGGACTTGAGATCGAGAGCGGACCGGGCGGAACCGTCATGTCCATGAAATTGCCGATGGGAGGGGTTAACCGTGCTTAGTGTGCTGATAATCGACGACGAAGAACCGCTGCGCGAAGCGATCCGAATTCTGGGAGATTGGAAGGGCCTTGGAGTGGATCAGGTCCTGGAAGCGGTGGACGGCCGCTCCGGGCTTGATATGCTGCGCAGCCGGAAGATCGACATTGCACTGGTGGATATGAAAATGCCTGAGCTGAGCGGCGCCGAATTGCTGCAGCTCGCCGAGCGGGAGTTTCCCGACCTGCTGATTATCGTGATCAGCGGCTATAATGATTTCGAATATACGCGCCAGGCGATCCGCTCCAAGGTGGTGGACTATCTGCTGAAGCCGGTCAATCGGACCGATCTGAACGCGGCGCTTCGCAAGGCGGTCGATGTGCTGGAGGCCAAGCGCCGGAAGGAGAGCGAGTTCATCAGCCGGAACATCACGCTCAACATGTCGCTGCCCAAGCTGAAGGAGAAGCTGTACCTGTCGATCATTCGGCGGACCTTCAAGGCCTCCGCCAATGAAGGCCTGCTCCCGCTGATCGGGGGCCGGACACCGGGAAGCCGGTATGCCGCCGGTCTCGTCCGGATCATGAATCTGGACGCGATTGTTCGGGTACGCTTTAACGGGGACCGGGATCTGCTGCATTTCGCGGTGACCAACGTTATCGGCGGGATTGGCAACGACGGCATTGAGGGGTTCAGCTTCGCAGCCCACGGCACCCGGGGGGACCGTGATTTCGCGGTCATTCTGACCATGGCTCCCGGCAGCGCGGGCGATGCGGCGTACTACTCCCGCCGGTACATGAGTCAGGCTGCTGCGGCGCTGAAGGAGCTGCTGGGCGCGGTGGCCTTCATCGGTCTCGGCGGGCCGTGCGGTGATTGTCTGGAGCTTGCCTCTTCCTATGAGGAAGCGAAGGCAGCGCTTGAAGGCATCAATCTGCTGAAACGGGACGGGGGATCGAATTTGGCGGCGGCGGACCGGAAGCCTGCTGCTGATGTTCCATCGCTGACTGCACGGATGCCGCTGATCCGGGGCGCGCTGGAGAACGGCGGGCTGAATCAGGCCAAGAGCGTCATCGGCGAATACCTCAGGAAATGGAGCGAGACCGGCTCCTTCACCCTGGGAGACGCCGACCGCGCGCTCCGGGAATTCACAATCCTGCTTCAGGATGTGGCGCTGGAGTTGGGGGCTTCGGCCGAACGGGGAACCCGTCCGGCCGCGAATGAAGCGGCGGGCGGCAGCTATGGCGGAGACTATACTTCTTTTGAGGAATTCGAGTCGCTCCTGTACCGGATTCTGGAGCTTCATTATGGTGATGTAGCCCGTACCTCTTCAGGCAACGCGCCGGAGGTGCTGGAGCAGATCAAATCCTATGTGGACAATCGCTATTATGAAGATATTAAAATTTCCGTGTTCACGGACAAATATTTTTTGAGCAGGGAATATCTGATGAAGCTGTTCAAGGCCCGTTACGGCTACGGCATTCATGAATATGTGCAGAAGGTGAGAATGGACAAGGCGAAGGAGCTGCTCGGAGATCCGGACCTGAAAATCCAGGAAATCTCCGAAATGCTGGGCTATCGGGACAAAAATTATTTCAGCAAGGCGTTCCGCAATTACTTTGATTGCTCGCCTTCGGAATACCGCTCTCTTCAGCAGGCTGAACAAAAATGAACCGCTTTCAAAATTACACTTTTTTACCCCTATCTCTTCACTTATCTACATTCTTATCTTGTCGCAATTTATTTAGAATTGACCTCGAAGACCAAGATGCATGAGGAAAAGGGGGCAACAAGATGTTGAAGAAAAGTATAGCCTTATCCGCCAGTGTGCTGCTGATAGGCGGCCTTCTGGCTGGCTGCGGAGGGAACAACACGGGCGGCGGGAATGCCTCGGCAACCGCAGGAGCCGGCTCCGGAGCCGCAAGCTCCGCTGACTCCGACAAGCCTGTCACCATTAACATGTTCACCGCCTCTCCCGAGTACACAGACGCTTTCAATGCTTATATTGCCGAATACAAAAAGGTCAAGCCTAACGTGACCATCAATCTGGAAATCATGCAGGCGGACTACAACACCGTGCTGAAATCCCGCATCGCCGCCGGCAGCACGCCGGATGTGTTCCAGACGACCGCCGGGGGAGACATCGACACGTTCGCGGAATACAGCGCGGATCTGACGAATGAGCCGCTCGCGGCCGCCATGACGGACGCCGTGCGGGCCAATATGACCTCCTCGGACGGCAAGGTGCTCGGACTTCCGATCAAAGGCAACCTGTTCGTCCTGATCTATAACAAGAAGCTGCTGACCGAAGCCGGCATCCAGAATCCTCCGAAGACACTGACAGAGCTGAACGAGGACATCACGAAGCTGGAGGCCAAGGGAATTACGCCTTTCGCCAATGCCTATAAAGAATGGTGGGTATGGAAGCATGTCTTCCAGCATTTTGTGGACGCTGCGGCGCAGGATGCTGGCACTGATGCCAAGACCCTCGTCTCCGACTTCATTGCGGGCAAGACGACCTTCAAGGATCATCCGGTGCTGTACAACAACTTCTTTGACTTTATCGATACGACCGTCAAGCACGGAACGGACAAACCGCTCGAACGCGACAGCAACGCGGAAATCAGCGATTTCGCTTCCGGCAAGGCGGCCTTCATGACTGGCAAGGGAGCTTGGGACGAAGACGCGATCAAGAAGATCACCCCTGACTTTGAGCTCGGCATTGCAGGTTATCCCGTCAGCGACAAACCGGAGCAGGCGGTCATCATTACCGGCGCTGACCAGGCGCTGCGGATCAATAAAGACTCGAAGGTAGCCAAAGAGACGATCGAGTTCTTCAACTGGCTGTATACTTCTGATTACGGCAAAAACTGGTTCTCCGGGGTAGCAAAGGTGATTCCTCCGATCAAGGACGCTCCGCTGCCGGATCTGGATATGCCGAAGCAGATGGAGGAAATTCTCAAGACCGAGAAATCCGGCGATCTGTCGGTTAACTACTCGCTCGACACGTTCCACCAGAAATTCGGCGAGCTGATGCAGGCCTATATCGGCGGCAGCAAGTCGAAGGACCAGACGATCGATGAAATCCAGAAGGCATGGATTCAGTTTGGTTCTGCGCAATAAACGGAAATCAGTAATCGGTAATCTCACATCACCTCTTTAAGGATAAGCGGGCGCGCACCGCGAAGCTTCGGCTTCGCCGGCTGTCGGCCCGCTTTTGGCATAAACCGCTCGACACAACAAGATTAGACAAGATAGAGTAAAAGGTGACAATGACAGGGTGAGCGGGTTATTGTAAAATAACTCGGACATGATAGCGTATTCACTACTCACATGGCGAAAGGTTGGTCACATACATGAGCGAACGAATCAGCATTGCCGAGAACGGGCTGCATCTGGAACTGGAAATCCACGAAGGGGATGTCCGTCTTCTGCATTTCGGCGCCTTTCCTTATACGGAAGGCAGCATTCAGGAGAAGAATAAACCGGGCTTCCGTCTGCTGGAGGTCCAGCTGTCCGGCGAGGACCGGGCGGAATATCACGGACGTACGCACCGCGCTTCGTATCCGGGCCTGCGCATGGTATATGACGGACACCGCGACACGGCGGGAGAAGCGGGCCGCAAGCTTGAAATCACCCTCAAGGACCCCGTTACCGGGCTTCGGGCGGTTCAGCATATCCAGTTCTTTACCGGCATCTCTATTGTCCGCTGTTGGACAACTCTGCATAACGGCGGGCAAGCTCCCGTTGGTGTGGAGTACGTCTCGTCCTTCGCGCTCACTGGTGCGGACAAGGAAGGGACAGGCGACCGCAGCGATAAGATGGAGGTGACGCTCGGCCACAGCGGCTGGTCCAGCGAGCTTCAGTGGAAGACCTACACGCTGCCCGAGCTCGGCATGTCCCATTTGGCGGACCGCGGCTCGAAGCGGATCGCTGCCAGCAATACCGGCTCCTGGTCCGCAGCGGAGCTCATGCCGATGGCGGTTATGACCAACAAGGAGCATGGCTCCAGCCTCTTCTGGCAGATCGAGCACAACGGCTCCTGGCACTGGGAGCTAACCGACCAGTATGATCAGCTGACACTGCTAGCCGGCGGGCCGACGGAGCATGACAATCACTGGTGGCTGAATCTTGCGCCCGGCGAAGAGTTCGTCTCCGTGCCTGTGGCGGTGGGATCGGCAATGGGCGGCTTCCGGGAGGCCGCGGGAGCGCTGACGGCTTACCGGCGCGTAATCCGCAGACCGAATGATGACAACCGCCTTCTGCGCGTCATCTTCAATGACTATATGAACTGTCTGTGGGGCAACCCCACGACGGAGAAGCTGCTGCCGCTCATTGATGCCGCGGCGGATATCGGCTGCGAATACTTCTGTATCGATGCCGGCTGGTATGCTCCCGGCGAATGGTGGGACGGCGTCGGAGAGTGGCTCCCTTCCAAGGAACGCTTCCCGGAAGGGATCAAATACGTGCTCGATTACATCCGGAGCAAGGGTCTCATCCCCGGCCTCTGGCTGGAGATCGAGGTTATGGGCATCAACAGTCCGAAGCTGGCCGACACGGACGACAGCTGGTTCTTCATGCGCCACGGACGGCGGGTGATGGACCGGAGCCGGTATCAGCTCGATTTCCGCAATCCGGCGGTTATCGCGCATGCCGATTCGGTGATTGACCGGCTGGTGAACGAATACGGTGTCGGCTATATCAAGATGGATTACAACATCAATGCAGGCATCGGCACGGAATCGAACGCCGACAGCTACGGCGCCGGTCTGCTTGAACATAACCGTGCTTATCTCCGCTGGATTGACGGTGTCTTCGCCCGGTATCCGGAGCTGGTCATCGAGAACTGTTCCAGCGGCGGAATGCGGATGGACTACGCGATGCTGAGCCGCCACAGCATTCAGTCGACAAGCGATCAGGAGAATTATGTGAACTTCGCTTCGATCGCTGCCGGGGCGCCCGCCGCGCTGACGCCGGAGCAGGCGGCGGTGTGGTCTTATCCCCTGCGGGAAGGAGATGACGAGGAGGTCATCTTCAACATGGTGAACGCGCTGCTGCTGCGCGTCCACCAGAGCGGCCATCTCGCGGAGCTCAGCCCGCGCCGGCGCGGACTCGTCAAGGAGGCGCTGGATCTGTACAAGCGCCTCCGAAGCGACATCGTCGAAGCGCTGCCGTTCTGGCCGCTCGGGCTGCCGGACGCGGACGCCGCAAGCGGCTGGATCAGCCTGGGCCTTGCGAGGGGCGACCGCCGGTACATCGCCGTCTGGAGAACCGGCGGGGATGAGCCTGCCGCCGAGCTTAATCTGAAGGAGCTCGCGGGCCGGGAGGCCGATGTCTCCTGCATTTATCCCCGTGAGCACGGCTGCAGTCTGGAGTGGAGAGCGGAGGAGGGCGTGCTTAAGGCCGCGATTCCACCGGGAATAACGGCCAGACTGCTGGAGCTTACCCTGAAGTAACCGAAGACGGCATGAAGAATGAAGAAGGACCCGCCAGCCGCGGATTGCGGCTTGAGCGGGTCCTTTTTTACGTCAGGAACACAAGGGTCAGCCCTTCAACGAGATTAGCTGGAGTATCGTCCGTGCTTTCGCCTGTCCTTATGGCCGGCCTGAATATCCGCGGCTCCTATGTAGAGAATATTCGACCGAATGAAGCACCTTGCCAAGCCGCTTTCTCAGCATTGATAGCCCCTCCTTATCGGTTGGCAGGGCGTATTCTGCGGGAATGGGCGCAGGGCCGTTTCGAAATTACTTCAATTTTTAATAAAAATAAGAGGTTTCCCCCAGAATAAAGTCTGTTATCTAGTCTAATCGAACTAATTTTCAAACATAAATGTAAAAAATTAATTAAATTATTCGATATATAAAGTAGAGCAAACGAAAATCTTCTCGAAAACGCTTCTATGTCGAA
>NZ_JAHCMB010000037.1 GCF_019904155.1 Paenibacillus sinensis | reverse complement strand
CACGCCGCCAGCGTTCGTCCTGAGCCAGGATCAAACTCTCCATTAAAGAAAAGCTGATTGCTCATTTTGAATCTGACGAGAATTTCTTCTCTTTAAATACTCACTCGTTGTTCAGTTTTCAAAGATCAAAGTCTCATTCACTTCATCGCCTCATGTCTTGCAGCGACCTTTATAATATATCATACTGATTAGCTGTTTGGCAAGCCTTTTTTTTGAAATTGTTTTTCGTGATGAATGCTTGCCTTAGCGCCATCCCCATACAACCAAAAGGAGCGCGAGATATAATGTATCACAGCGCTCCTTATGAAGTCAACCCTTTTTATAAATAACGAATCCTTTCAAAGTCAGTGCTTGAGTTGAGAAGAATAATTGCCCCAAGCATACTTGGAAAGCTCCTTCTGCGGGGCGAACCGGGCATACATGCGGAATACGGTCTTATATCGATTAGCGATCGCATGTCTGATATTTTGATCCAAGCGCTGATCGCTGAGGTCGAGCAACATTTCGTCCAGTTCCTTGCGCAGCACATAGTCCAGTTCCTTGCACTCTTTTTCGTTGAACAACATACCCAACATATGCTTGGCCTCCTTCATCAATTAGGTTGCAAACATCTCCAGAGTTATTGCGGCACTGCTTACTTTAGATTAACCGAACCTTTAAGTTTATAACCGTAATGACATGAATTTTCCTCCGTTGTTACCTTTTTAAGACATCAGATTAAATGTAATCGTACTCTCGATCACGGCGGCTGCAAGCAGCAGCAGTACGATCCACACCGATACCGTCAGCGTCTGGCGCAAAAAGTCGGCCCACTCGTCATCACGACGATTCTTTCTGCCAAACAGACTTCTCGCGACTCTGGCGCCAAAGTGAAGTCCGAAGGCGCAAGCGATGATAATAGCGGGAATTTCAATAATTCCATGCGGAAGAAGCCCTTTTACAATGAGACTAATGATATCCACGCCCTGAAGCAGAGAAGCATGGATCAAGTAGCCGATCACTGCCCCGTTAATGAGCAGGAACAGTGCGGGCAGTATGCCAAACAGCGCCCCCAGAAACATGATGAGCACTCCCTTGATGCTGTTGTTCAGAAAAATAAAAATAAAAAAGTTCAGCTGCGGGTTCGAGGAATTCCGAAGCTCTCTGCTGATGCCGCCAAGCCCTTCGATCTGCTGCATGAGCAGCTTCTCCAAGCTCCCAGTGCCGATCCATCCAGCTACAATGCCCAGAATAAATAAAACTACGGAAATAAGAAGCGCCCGGCGTATTCCTGCCAGAGACCTTCCAAATGAGTAGATCGAGAACATCTTGCCGCCTCCTGTAATCAAGTCATAACCTCCATGTACGAGCATACATTTAAGAACAAACAAGCTATCGTATGGGAGAGGAGTCTTGGGATTTATGAATTCCTTTTATGTATTCAGCGGCAGGAAGATCAAACGCTTCTTCTACCTCTTCGCCGCCGCGCTGCTGACTGCGGGTATCGTGTATGTGGAACGGGGGAATATTACGGTCTTTTCGGAATCGTCCCCTTCCGCAATTTACAGCGTGCCGACCGAAAAGAAACTGATTGCCTTAACCTTTGACATCAGCTGGGGAGAGAAGCGGCCCGGGCCAATCTTGAAGGTGCTTGAAGACAAAAAGGTAACCAAAGCAACCTTCTTCCTGTCTTCCCCCTGGAGCAAGACACATCAGGATATTGTCACCCAAATCAAGACTGCCGGCTACGAGATCGGAAGCCATGGTCACAAGCATGTAAATTACAGCACGCTGAGCAACGAAGAGATCCGCAACCAGATAACAACTGCGGGCTCCATCCTGTCGGATCTTACAGGCCAGCAGCCCAAGCTCATCCGTATGCCTAACGGCGATTTTGACAAAAGAGTCCTTCAAGTCGCGACCGACCTCGGCTACAAAGTCATTCAGTGGGATACGGACTCTCTCGATTGGAAGAACATTGGGGTCGAGAATATTGTCAAGCGCGTCACCACCAAAGCCCATCCCGGCGATATCGTACTGCTTCATGCGAGCGACTCCTGCAAGCAGACCCACGAGGCTCTGCCCCAGATCATCGATGAGCTCCGCAGACAAGGTTATGAATTTGTGACTGTATCGGAGCTGATTAGCCAGGGCAGCGCTGATGGCAAGGAAGTGCGGGATTCCGCATGGCTTGACGACCGGCTTGAAGACGCCGCAGGTCTTTGATTTTTAAACGTAAACCGCAGAATCAGTGCCGTGGAGAAATCAGCTCCGAAATATCCGGTGTCGGCGAATTCAGCTTCGGGTAGGAGAGATTGAGCTTCTCCAAAGTTTTGACCACGATCTCCAACGCCAGGTAATTTCGGTACCAGCGGTGGTTGGCGGGAATCCAGTACCAGGGGGCATTGTCTGTCGACGTCTCTCTAAAGATGTCCTCGTATGCTTCCTGGTAATCATTCCAGAACTTCCGTTCCTCCAGATCGCTGACATCAAACTTCCAGTGCTTAGTCGGGTCCTGAAGCCGCTCCTGAATTTTTTCCAGCTGCTTCTTTTTGGAGATATGAAGGAACAGTTTGATGATCAGCGTATTCTCCTCCGTCAGCATCTCCTCAAAATGGCGAATCTGCTTATAACGGCGTCTGGTTTCTTCCTTCTCTTGAGTGCCATGTACGCGGGGAACCAGAACATCCTCATAATGGGAACGGTTAAACGCCGAAATATAGCCTTTGGCAGGAGTCTGCTTATGGACTCTCCAGAGGAAGTCATGGGCCGATTCGTCTAGAGTCGGCTTTTTGAAGCTTGTAACGGTAAAGCCTTGGGGGTTTATGCCCGAGAAGACATGCTTCACCGTCCCGTCCTTACCGCTTGAATCCATTCCCTGGAGCACAATGAGAAGAGCATGCCCTTTCTGGGCGAAAAAAATATCCTGGAGCTCGGCCAAGCGTGACTTGAGCTTATTCATTTTGGCTTCGGCCTCATCCTTGCTCTTGAATGCGCCGGTTTCATCAGGATCCAGTTTGGATAAAATTGTTCCGTTTGTGCCTTGAATCAGATATCGATCGATCTTCAATAGGATTCCCTCCCGCCTTATCGAATCAGGTTTTCTTAATTGTTTAACCTTACAGTTATAAAGTTAATCGTATGAAGAAAAACAGCAGCGGATAACCCCTGATCGGGATTGAACCGCTGCTTATTCATACCTCTACTGGAACAGTAAACCGATGCTGCACGTTGAATACAGATTTATTTTACCAAGGCTGCCGCCAAAAAACCATGCCGCCGCATCATAAATGTGACTGAGGCTCCGCATACTACTAGCAGTATCCCCACGAAAAGGAGGACAGCGCCAATGAAACGGGCGGCCATTCAACATTGCGGACTCGCGCTGAGCTTGATCCTGGTTCTCACGGCCTGCGGAAGCGAGCAAAGCGGATCATCCCAGCAGTTCAGTTATAAGGAAATGAAATCGATGGTTGTCGATATATTAAAAAGCGAAGAAGGAAAAAAAGCAGTCGAAGAGGCCCTTTCCTCTTCAGGCTCAGGCAGTTCGGGAACTAGCGGGACCGGTGTTATCAGCATGAAAATGATGCCCCAGGCCAATGAACAGATCCGGATGGCCGTGAAGGATACGATCACCGCACCGGAGTACAAAAAAGAAATCGAAGATGTAATGACCGATCCCAAGTTCGCGGGTGATTTCGCCAAAGCGATCAGCTCGCAGAGCAAGCAGCTGCATCTTCAGCTGATCAAAGATCCGACTTACCAAAAGTCGGTATCGGAAATCATGAAGTCCCCCGAGATGATGAAAATGTTCCTTGATCTTACCAAAACATCGGATTACCGGAAGCAGACAGCGACCGTTATGCAGGAGACCATGCAAAATCCGCTGTTCCGGATGGAGGTACTCTCGCTGCTGAAGACTGTGGTTCAGGAAGAACTCCAGCCTAAAACCTCCAAGCAGGGCGGTCAAAGCGGAGAAAGCGGAGGCGGCAGTGGAGGCGGAGAAAGCGGCAGCGGTGAGAGCGGCAAGGAAAGCTGATCTTAACTTTCTTTTTATTCCCATCAAAACAGCCGGGCTCTGGAAAAGAGCCCGGCTGAAATTGTTATTGCCTCAATTATTCGCACCGTATCATCAAGCGTTCGGCAATATCGTCGAATAGCTGCGCAGTGTCAGTACCTGCTTTATAGACAGAAGGCGAGAAATCCGGCTCGGAGACATGGTTGTCCGGCGCGCCGAGCGGAATTTGGCCCAGCAGATCGGTATGCAGTGTCTCCGCCAGCCGCGCTCCGCCCCCCCGTCCGAAGATATAGTCCTTCTGGCCGCATTTCGAGCATTGATAATAGGCCATGTTCTCAACGACTCCCAGTATTTCGTGATCCGTCTGCAGCGCCATAGAGCCCGCTCTCGCCGCCACAAAGGCCGCTGTAGCGTGTGGAGTGGTCACGATAACCTCCTTGCTCTGCGGAAGCATCTGGTGGACATCAAGGGCCACATCGCCTGTCCCAGGGGGCAGATCGAGAAGCATATAATCCAGTTCTCCCCAGCCGACATCGTTGAAGAATTGGCGCAGCATCTTCCCGAGCATCGGTCCCCGCCAGATAACGGGATTGTTCTCCCGGATAAAGAAGCCCATCGACATCACCTTGACGCCGAACCGCTCCACCGGAATAATGGTTCCTTCCTCTACAACAGGCCCTTCCTCGATGCCCATCATATCCGGTACGCTGAAGCCGTAGATGTCGGCATCGATGAGGCCCACTCTCTTCCCTTTACGGGCGAGCGCGGCTGCCAGATTGACCGTCACGGTCGATTTGCCGACACCGCCCTTACCGCTGGCGATGGCGATAAAATGTACGCCGGCTTGTCCGCTCAGCAGATCATTGCCCTCCAGTCCGGCAGCATGTCCCTTCATCTTCTCTTCCGGAACAGCGGGCTCGTTCACCAAAGAGCGCTCGTGCTCGGAGGCATCTCTGAGCCGAATGTGCACGTTCTCGGCTCCCGCTTCACGCAGGCGGTCTCTTACCTCCTGCTCAAGCCCCATACGGGCTGCTTCATCCGTCTCCAGACAAACCACGGAGAGGGAGATATGATCGCCTTTTACCATAATATCGCGGATTAACTGCAGTTCAATCAGGCTTTTTCCAGTCTCCGGTTCTATGACCGGCAGCAGCAGTTCTTGTACTTGTTCCCTGGTCAGCATGGAAAACACCCCTGTTCTGTTACCGGCAACAACTCATAACCGGATAGTCGTGTCCATTATATCATTACCCTTTAGGGGATGAGTAGTCTGCCTGTTCACCCGATTCGTAACGCAGAATGCCCCGATAAATGCTGGTCGCCACCTTGCGCTGATAGAGATCGTCTCCCAGCAGTGCCGATTCCTTCGGATTGGACAAGAAACCCACCTCGACCAGAATGGACGGGATACGAAGCGCCTGCAGCAGATAGACGGTGCCTACCGTCTTGGGAACCCGGTCCGTATTGGAGAGAACTGTGCGGATCTCGTCCTGCACGAAACCGGCCAGTTTTTCATTTTTCCCATTCTTCTTGTAGTAGAAGACCTGCGCTCCGCTCCATCGGCTCGACGGCATGCTGTTCATATGGATGCTGATGAGCAGGTCGGCCTTGCTGTCTTCAATTTTTCGCACACGTGTCTTCAAATCCTCGGTCTTCCGCTTGGAATATCCCTTCGTACTCTCGTTCGCCAGATCGTAGTCGCCCTCCCTGGTCAACACGACCACAGCGCCCGATTGCTGCAGGTAATCGCGGAGATACAGCGACACAGCCAGATTAATGTCTTTCTCAATCAGCCCACCCCGGCTGACGGCCCCTCCATCCGGTCCTCCGTGGCCCGCATCAATGGCGATCACCTTGCCGGCAAGCGGAAGACTCCAGTAATCAGACGGTTTGGCGGTAGGCATATCGTAGGAAATCACGCCCAGCAGCAGTGCCAGAAGCGCGGCGCTCCACACCCCTTTTTTGATGCTGCTCCAAGAGATCCAGACCGAGATCTTAGGCTGCTTGCGGCCGGACATATAAAAAGACCCCCTTATCCCACATAGATTCTAACTCCATCTATATGGGACAAGAGGGTCTAATATTCCGTTTCGGAAGGCTTAGGAAGGGGAAACTTCCTTCATGCCTTCAATCAGAATTTGGGCGACTTCAGGCCGGGAGAACTCCGGCGGCGGACAGATGCCGTCGCGCAGCATGGCGCGGACCTTCGTGCCCGACAGAGCGACATGATCATCCTTGCCGTGCGGACAGGTTTTGTTGGAAGCCATGTTTCCGCATTTTTTGCAGAAGAAGCTGTGTTCGAAGAACAATGGCGTAATATCCAGCTCTTCGGCTGTAAAGTTCGAGAAGATTTCCTGCGCTTCGTAAGTTCCGTAGTAATCGCCTACGCCCGCATGGTCGCGTCCGACGATAAAATGGGTGCAGCCGTAGTTTTTGCGGACCATGGCGTGGAAGATCGCTTCACGCGGACCCGCATAACGCATAGCGGCCGGGAATACGCCCAGGAAGGTGCGGTTCTCCGGATAGTAATTCTTCAGCAGCGCCAGATAGCTCTTCATCCGGACATTCGCCGGCACATCATCCGACTTCGTCTCTCCGACAAGCGGGTTCAGGAACAGGCCGTCGACAATTTCCATTGCAGACTTCTGGATGTATTCATGAGCGCGGTGTACCGGGTTACGCGTCTGGAAGCCGACAACCGTGTTCCAGCCTTTCTCCGCGAAGATTTCGCGGGTCTTGACCGGATCGAAATAGAATTCGCCGAATTTCTCAGGCACAGGACGGTTCAGAACCGTAATGGATCCGCCCACATAGGTAGTGCTGCGCGCAAGCAGCTTGGCAACGCCGGGATGCTCGGGATCGGTCGTCTTGAAGACGTTCTGCGCTTCAACCTGCTGATCCACCTTATAAATACTCTCGACGTCAAGAAGGCCGTACACGACACCATCTTCTTCACCAACCAGCGCTACTTTCTCGCCAATCTGAAGGGCAGCGGCTTCTTCTTCGCCCAAGGACAGAGTAATCGGAATACTCCAGACCGTTCCGTTGGCCAGACGCATATTTTTAACGACGGAATGATAATCTTCTTCGTTCAAAAAACCGGTGAGCGGCGAAAATGCGCCGACCCCGATCAAATCCAAATCGGAAATCGTCCAAGTGTTGATAGCAATACTCTTAAGCCCTGCAGCATCCTTAAGCAGTTGTTCTCTCTCCTGGCCCTCGGCTATCCGGTTAACCAGCGTTCCGCCATGCGGAAGGATTGAAGTCATCTCTTTATCTTCCCTTCATATATTGTTGCAATTCGTGGATGATCGATTCGGGTGATTACTTATGCAGTCCGCATTCCGTCTTCTCGGACCCGGACCAGCGTCCGGCACGCGGATCTTCACCCGGCATAACGGCACGAGTGCAGTGCACGCAGCCGATGCTCGGGAAGTTCTGGTCATGGAGCGGGTTGTAGATGATATCGTTCGCGTGGATATAGTTCCACACATCTTCGCTTGTCCATCCGGCAATCGGGTTGAACTTCACAAGGCCGAATTTGTTATCATATTCAATCTTCTTCGCATTGGCGCGAGTCGGCGCCTGATCACGGCGGATACCGGTAATCCAAGCCTCGTACTGGGACAGAATACGGGTCAGCGGCTCTACCTTGCGGATATTACAACAAGCATTGGGATCTACAGTCCAAAGTGCTTCGCCATGCTCTGCAGCCTGTTCTTCAGGTGTGAGCTTCGGCGATACCCGTACAAATTCCATGCCATATTTATCAACCATACGATCACGTGTTTCGTACGTTTCTTGGAAGTGGAAATCCGTGTCGAGGTAGAAGACATCCGTCTTCGGGCTAACCTTCTGAAGCATATCGACAAGCACTACATCTTCAGCTCCGAAGCTGCAGGCGAACGTAATATTCGGAAAAGTCTCAACCGCAAAGCGGATGATTTCCTCGGGGGTAGCCGTCTCCAATTCCTCTGCTTTTGTCTTGATCAGATTTTCTTTTTCCAGCAAGTTCATTCTCTTATTCCTCCATCCTAAAAATCAATAACCCGATTAAATTCCAACTATTTTAATATGAAATAAGTATATAACTTTCCCATGGGATGTCAATGATATTTCAGCATTAAAACATCGGTAAAATCAAGGATAATCGCCGGAATGAGGCGGCAAGGGAAAATAAAAGCCTTCGGCCAAATGGCCGAAGGCTTGGATGTCTGGTGCATATAAAGTGTGAATTAACGTTTCGAGAACTGAGGAGCGCGACGAGCGGCTTTGAGGCCGTATTTCTTACGTTCTTAAATATCGCGTTCCGATAAGTTCCGGTTTCCGCATTATAATAGGAAGTTTAACGTTTCAGCATACGATTAATTCCGATTGTTTCAGGTGCAAATATGGTCAAAATATGGTCACGAAAGAAGGTTATTATGAACATCGAGCCTATGACTCTTCAGCGATTCATTGATCAATTCTTTAATCCAGAACATCCCTACCGCTGGCGTTGTTATGACCGTCAGATCCTCACAACGCGTAAAGCCAAAGAGGTAGCAGGATGGTATCCAATCAAGATTCCCTATGCCATCGCCATATACCGCCAAGCAGACATCAAAGAATGGGACCGGTTTGAAGAACCATATGAACGCCCGGTCTTATTGATTGAAATGAAAAAGGAATGTCGGAGAGGTGTTGGGTACTCGTAAGGAAAAGTTTCCTTAACATGCCATAGAGCCGTCGCTTAGCGGCTCTATTCCCTACCATGGTAAACTCATCTCTTCCCCAATCACAGGGACCGAGAGTGTTTTGCACAGTTTCCTAAAAGCATGCATAGCCAGCAAACACTTTGGCGCGTCTGCATTGGAATCAACCTCAAAGCAAGCAGCTCGAATAGAACGGTCTAAGCATACTATCTTGTCCAAATTCAGAGCTGTTCCGCGATCGACTGACATAAAATTGTAGCCACTTGCATTAAGCACTACTGTCCAGTGTTTAACGGACCCCATTGTGTAGTAAATGGCATCCCGAGTATGGAAGAGGATCATTGTTATACTCTTCTCAAATTTTAAAAATAGGATTTCATCAACGTCTACATTATAAAGTCCGCCGTCTCCGTTCACTGTTTTGGTAACAGATATCTCTGTCATGCCGAGTCACACCCTTAAGCTGCTTTTGACTGCATATTACCATAAAGGAAAATGTATAGAAACATATAACCGATGAAGGAAAATACTAGAAATCAGGCAACCGGATACACATGTGTAATACGTATTATTTATACGTTGACACGTACATATAATACGTGTATAATAGAAGTATAAGGAGGGTTGAGATGAAGGCTTACAGTTCAAGAGAAATCATAAAACTTCTTGAAGAGGACGGATGGTTCTTAATCGGAGTACATGGCAGTCACCATTACTTCAAACATCTGAAAAAGCCCGGGAAAGTCACGGTGCCGCATCCTAGAAGTAGCTTTCCTCCCAAGACACAAGCTAGTATCCTTAAATCTGCAGGGTTGTAGGGGCCAGAGGCCCCTCCCCTCAAGGAGGTTAAACCATAGATGAGTAAAAAAGACGTATATCGGTTTTGGGCACTGCTTGATACAGCAGAGGAAGGAATCTCTGTGCGCTTTCCGGATCTGCCCGGCTGCCTGACGGCTGCTGATACAGCCGAGGAGGCGCACGCTGCCGCACGTGAAGCATTGGAGGGCTTTCTGTACGTCATGGAGCAAGACGGGGACGCGATTCCCGATCCGTCGCCGCTGGACATTGTCCTGAAACAAGCAGACGCCGGAGAAGCTGCTTTTGAAGTCCGGGTGTATATGCCTACCGTTCGTGACGCCATGGAGTCCAAAGCCGTGAAGAAGACGCTGACGGTGCCGAAATGGCTCAATGACGAAGCAGAACGCCAGCACCTCAATTTCAGTCAGGTCCTCCAAGAGGGATTGAAGCGTAACCTCGGAATTGACGATCAACGTGTCAAAAGTTAAATGAATTCAACGTTTTGCGACGGATAGATATCCAGAAATTGAGGAGGTTTTTTCATGGCATTTGACCCAGACGAAAGTATTAAATTGTTCCAAAGTTATATTGACGCCGCCAATGAGAGCAAGGCGGATGCGATTGAAATACCGCTTAATGAATTCAGGGTATTGTTTAACCACTTCCAGATTATGAAGCACTTAGCTGACCGAAGCAGCCACGCTCTCGGGGAATTAAAGGGACTTGCAGATCAAGGTAAATTGATAAGATTGGATGATTAACCCGCCTGAAGATGGCCGGATGGGAAACGGCCGAAACTCACTCCCCTATTTTGGGGGCTGAGTCGCGGGAACCCGCTACGAGTTGGCCCGGCCGGGCTGACCTTTATATAAAATTAATCTTCACACTTTCAAATGAAACCCCGATAATGTTATTACGTAGGAATTTCCAGTACATAACAAGGGGGACAAGTTTTTGAAAAAGTATTTTTTTTACGGACTCACCTTATCACTTGCTATCATTTCGGGGTGCAGCTCCGACAACTCCGCACAGCCAACCTCGGAAAAACCGGTAGCGGCGCAGACTCAGGCGCCGACTACGGTCGATCCCAAGATCAAGCTGATTGAGGTTCAAAATTATGTAGTTGGCGATCTCTGGAACACCGGATTTGTAGATGCCATTTCCTACATCAATACTGGAACTAGCAGCATTGGTCAAAGCTTGGACATTGATCTGACCATGGACCAACTTGGCAAGGCCATAACCAAAAAGGTTGAATATGACCAATACATCAACAGCCTGCCGACGGAATATGACAACGTGAAATCCGTTTGGACGAAGTTATCCGCAGAAGCCGATCAGATGTACAAGCAACTTCAGGCGACGCCGCCGAAGGCAAACGCAGGTGGCGCTCCGGATTCTGGTAAATTTAATCAGTATTTGACGGCTTTTTCTAATGCAGTATCTGAAATATCAAAATAAAGCAAAAAAAATACCCCACCGGGCGTGATGCCTGGTGGGGTATTTACCGATTGTCTGCATTGTTGTAGATATTCCCAAGCGTTTGGGAATTTACTTCGAAGTCGTATTGAACAGTCCCATATTATAGAGCATCTGAATCATATTCAGCTCCAGCTTGGACTTGTCAGCGCTTGTCTTGATCGCTCCGGCAGTTTTGGCCGCCGCAACCGCCTCCGCATAATTACTGGCATAGGTCTGCTTTCCGTCGATGTTCAGACGGACCTCCAAGGCCGCAATACGGCCGTCACGCTCTTTCACGGCTGCCTTCAGTTCCTCGAACTCTTTCTTCTCTTCTGCCGTCATAGCTTCATCTTCCTCTCCCTGTAATTTTGCGATCTGAGCGACCACCGTACTGAGCTGCGCCTGCGTCGGATGCTTACCGGAGCGATAGTCTGCGGTAGAAAGGCCAAAGTCCATCTGAAAATGGGGCAGGTCCTTGAAGCTCGTCCAATCCCCGCCCCATTCCCAGCCGAGCCGCTTGGCATCCGCTACAACCTCCGACCAGTCTGCTACGCCGTCACCGTCTCCGTCACGTTTGGTATCCCAGCTAACGCCGCCGTCCGGCAACAGCAGCGCGAAATCGATGGCCACACCGAAATTATGATAGCTGTATCCACCTTTAGCGTTGGTCACGATCTGCCCGGGCTTTGTCCGGCCCTGCGCATACAGTCCGTCTTGCTCCGCGATGGTCCGGAGTCCCTGCGTAATTACGATCGGCACGCCGTGGGCATAGGCAAATTCAATTAGCGCCGTGGCCGCGTCTTTAATAACCGGCTGCAACCCGGACAAACGAGCTGCAGACTTGGCCTTTACTTGCACCAGTGTCAAATCCATTACTTTTCCGTCCCCCTGTCTCCCGATTTCCCCCGCAGCACTTCGACAGCCTGGCGTAATCCCGGCGGGATTGGAGCATCGAGACGTCCGGCATTCTCGATCAATGATAGCAGTTCATTTGACAGGTAAAAGAAAATTGCCGCATCTCGGAATAAATGATTGCCGCCCAGCGCTTGGTCAACTAGGTGCGCCGTTGCCACGATAGCGAAGATAAGGATTTTACGGGCAATGCCCCATAACCCAACGTTGCTTTTCAACTTCCCCTCTTTAGCTGCCGCAGCAACGCCGGTTACATAGTCCAGTATCACAAACGCCAACAAGATAGTTAGCAAAGCGCTCCAGCCCCCGAAAAAAAATGAGGCAGCGACACTGGCCACCGGAATTATATATTTGGCTACACTTTCCACTTAGTACCCTCCCTCAAATAAATAGCCCCCGGGGATCCGAGGGCATAAAAAATACGCCTATGCGGCGCCTGTAATTTCTGAAGCTTGTTCAGCCGTTATTTTCTTGGCGGTGACAAAGACTTGCACTTGTGCCGGCGAATAATACCCAGCGTCATAATATCGCTTGACGGTCGCGTACCAATCCATCAGACCACACCTCCTTCCGCAAGCATCAACAGCAGCGCTGCATTGCCCGCGTCTGCCTGATCCTGCCGGGCCTGCACCTGCGCCAGCTCCAACAGCAGGCCCGCGTTGTCCATTCGTAATTGCTCAATCTCGCTCGGTGGGTCCGGCGGCTTGCTGGCTTCGGACTCCTGGTACGCTTCCCAGGCTGCTTGCAGCTCCGCATCGGTCGGCTGCGGAGCATCAATGTTCCAGACGGCGATGTACGGCCCTTTGTCTACCAGGTCGTAATCCTCGCCCTCTACGAGCAGGTTAAAATCGATGCCGTACCGAAAATGAACGCCTTCGACGGGAGCTTCTTCCGCCTCGGGAGGCTTGATTTCGTAGCGTACACGGCCTTTTTCCTCGGCTCCTTTGCGCAGGACGGGCGTGGGTCCGCCGATCCAAATCTCATAATCAACGTTTGGGATGGCCGCCGGAATGAGATGCTGCACAGCTTTTTCCATATTCATGCGTAGTTCCTCCTTTAGGCGAGTCTGATTATTTCAAACCGCGTTACATCAGACCCACCCCCGACAGTATGTGCGCCATCCATATACGTCTGAATTTGCAGGGTATCTCCAGCTGCTACACCCAGTATGACTTGTCCAGATATTAATAGGTTAGACCCTGTTACCGGATTACGCCTAAAATCTAGCAAGCGCGGGCTTACAGAATTGTGGAGAACACGGATTTGCCCCTGCTGTGAGTCTGACATGCCAACAATGATCAGCGATGCCTTAATCTGATACCATCCCGTCTGCGAAATAGTAGCAACGCCGGTTGACGTGCTGTAGTTAAGGCCTTGTACGGTCGATGCGCCATCAAAAATAAAGTTTGACCATCCCCCATCCGGCATATTTATATCGACGCTACGAAAAGCCCATAATATAGGTCTGGTACTGTACGTATTATCTCCCCACGGATTGAGGACGCCTATTCTATCTATCGATCCGCTATTACCCGTTGCGGATGCCGTTGTTCCAGCCGGAACTGTGCCCGTTGTTGATATTCGGCCTCCCTCTCCTGCGTAAAGAGCAATGGCATTTCCCGTACCGGAGCAATCCCAAACAAATACTTCGGAGTTTTGCCCCGCAGATATACCCACGTATTTATTGGTTGCTGTGCAATGGAATAAGTACATTTTTGCACTATTTGCATAAAAACCGTGTTGGTTGACCATGCCCAACGTAGTCGAGCAATATTTAAACTCAGCATCCAGCGCGTTAAGCGCAGTAAATGCTCTTGCTGTGACCGTTGTCGCATTGAGTCCGTTGACACCAACAGGTATTAGGCAGTTAGATACTGTTACCGAGCTAACATTGTAGGTATTAGATACCGTAACAACACCCGGATTAACTTGTAGCACTCCACTGCCCGAAAATCCTTTAATTTCAACGTCTTCGGCGTATGTGCCTGCTGCTACATTGACGACGACGGTGTGATTGATTACGGGCGGAATCATGCTGAGTGCCTTTGTGATCGTCTTAAACGCCCCCGCCGACGTATTGGCGAGACCGTTGTTATTATCGTTCCCATCTGTCCGGACGTAGTAGGTTACATCCGCTGTTGTGGCTTGTACGGCGCTGACCGGGAGTTGTCCGGCCGGAATCTTAATGGTTGCATCTAGTGTCGCTACGCCGGAAGCTGCGCCTTTTTGAGAGCTTGGGATTGCAATTGATGCAGCTGTAGCCCCAGCATTCCAGGACGTGCGCTCGGCTTCGGTGATATGAGCGGTAGCGTCCGCTTTATGGGCAGAAAACACGCTGCGGACCTCTAAGAGCGCCGCGTACGCCCGGCTGAATAACCAATTGAACCACCCGGCCGGAGGATGGTCATCGACCTGCCAGCCGGTTGACTTTTTGCTTTCAGGGGGTTCAATTCCTTCGGCTGTCCATTCTGGCAATTCTTCGCTAAAATCAGGCAATATTATCACTCCTTAGATGGGCAATGGGTAATCATCGCCCGGGATATATACCTCCCCGAGCGTGCCGCCTGTCGTCATGTCAACATCCGCCAGACCGAACGGACTTGTCTCGAGCACGTTGTACTGAGAGGACAGGGTAAATGTTCCGGCCAACTCGATAAGTGCCACTCGGACGCCGGCAGCAACCGTCTTCTGCACGATGCGGGCGAATTGAAACGGCGACATGCCGACCTCATTCAGCCGTTTAGTCGGAACTCGGATAAGATTGATTGCCGCCGGCTCCGGGTCCTCTGGATCGTCATATTTTTCCTGTATCCGGATATCGGAATAGGCGCAGTCCAAGGCCAGGGCGAGAACCTGTATGATTGTGTTGACATCCGTTTTGGACAGGTTCCGGGCGATCTTGCTTTTTAACAGCACTCGGTATACCTCGTCCGTCGCCGCACCGCGCGGCTGCACGATGTTGGTCCCGATCCGGTCCAAGGTCGTGCCCTTGGCGGCGTCAATGCTGCGCCAATCCCGCACCGTCTCCAAAGTGTCACCGACCGCAGCCAACTGCTCGTGCAGGATGGCAATCAACTTGCCCAGATTACTGTTGGGGTCTTTATTGTACGTATCAGCGAAGCGCCGGAGCATGTCTTTAACACTAAACATGGCTTGTCACCCCGACGTTGGCCGCGACGGCTTGTGCCACCTCGTAAGGCTCAATATCGACATTTGCCGACCCAAGGCCGCCCGTGACCTTGCCGACCGTCAGCGTGATATCCTCTACGCCGGAGACGCTGTACACAGCGCTAATCAGCTTGGTATAGACCACGTCCGCCCCCATGTTTAGGCCGTTGTAATAGGCTCCAGCTGCGTCTGACCCGCCAACATACCGGATCAGCGCCGATTGTACTAATGCGTCGCCGTCTGCCGGGTACTCATCACCCTTGGCTACGTCTACGACGATGCGAATGCCTACTTCTGCTGCCCGAGAGAACTTGACGGTATGAGGTTCGCCCGCCAGGTCATCGACCATTACCGCAATGTCGCCATGAGCCTCAACGCCGGCCGATTTGGTCGCAAATATAGTGTCAGCAATGGTCTGGTCATCCCCGCCCAAGACATAAGCCTCAAACGACTTTCCCGGCCGTCCTGTGCTGTCCGTAGTCAGGCTTGTGTTTTCGATCACCGTCGCAGCCCGGACGCCGGACAGCCGCAGCAGCGCACTACGGAGAGCATCCACCGACGCCGCCCCGCCGCCGGCAGTAGATAGCTCGAACCGGCTGCGAAACTCGGCATCCGTCTCCTTTTCCCTGCCACCTGTGACTGGCGAGGCGTTGGTTACGGCTGTAACGTCCGGGTTAGGGTTAACAATGACTGTTATAGTCCCGGCTGCAACATTGCTACCGGCTCCAGATTCCAGCGCCTCAATGGCAACCGACCCGGAACCTCCGGTCAGGACGACATCCACCATCGTCTGATAGGTAAGGCCGGATTCGGTTGCCACCCGGAAGCCCACTGGGACGGTATATCCCGCCGTGCCGGTCAGCGTGACGTTTCCAGTAGCCCATTGTGCCAGTGCCCGGCTAATGCCGACCTGTGGTCCGAGCCGATCCAGATTGTTACCTGTGGCCGTGCCAATATAGCCACTGTTATACACGTCCTCCGCGTTGCTCCAGACGAGCGACAAAAACCACGCGAATATCCGGAGAAGGATACCGAGCGGAGAGCGCACTGACGTATTAACCGTGTCTCCAAATGACTCCTTCGCCTTGTCCTCCATGGCGGCCAACAGGTTGTCAAATCGCGGCCTTTTAAAACCTGTTCTATCCAACAATTTGATCCACCCCCTCCACGGTTATGATATCTCCGTTGACGCCGGTCGCCTGAATGTCGGCAGTGAATTTACGGGCAGTTCGGTCAAAGACAACATCCACGCTGTCTACCGTCTGCACCCTTGGCTCCTGGAATATCCCTTCGGTCAGCTCGTCCCGGACGTCTTCCTCGGCCACGCCTTTACCGGTGATCCGAGAAAAGTCGATGCCGAAATCCAAGTCCAGGAACCACTCGCCTTTGTTGGTGCCGATGGCCATCCGGCAGCACTGCGCAATCTCTTCCGGCCCGGAGACCATCTGCAACTCGCCGCCTGAAAATACCAGATCGCCGGTATCATCTACCTTTAAAGACAGCATGGCATCACCCCAATTACAACGGCATCATTTCTGGAGTGACGCCGGGCGGTGTCCGGGGCAGCCACCTGACCGGATAGGGTGTTTTGTATCTCTGCGTCACAGCAGACAACTAGGACGGTATCCCCCACATGCAGGGCCGGTCGCAGGACTGTCTCCGCGCCGCCGAACAGCACCCGCAGGCCAGTTACCGGGACTTCGAGCAGCGGCGCCGGAGCCTCGTCGCCCGTTTGGACAAGCGGCTGCACATCGGCTACCAGCGCCACCGGATCAAATGTCAGTACCTTGCAGGTCATGGCGACATCAAGGTTATCCGCCTGCTGCCCACCATGCATATCTAAGAGTTTGGCGAGCGCCGCGGCTGCGCTTGATTTACTCACATAATCGCCTCCACTTCCGTTTGAAAATCGCCCGTATTGCTAAATTTATGGGTCCCGCTCCGCACATGCAGTTGGCCGGACCACTCCCGGCAGCTTAGTTTAAGGACGGATGCCGTCGTGATCCGGCGTTGCAGCTGCACGGAGCAGTTATATCCTTTGTGGCCGTCCTCCTCAAAATATTCCGGGGAACCGATCAGCCCGGTATCCGGGTTAAGCTCGAATACGGAGTCGGCACCGATCCGGAGCGGCCGGACGTACAATTTGCCTTGATTGATATAAACCGAGGTTCCGCAATCCTTAGCGACGTCGCTAATAATGTCCGTGACCTTGCCCTTTGCGCTAAATCCGCTCTTGTATCGGTAATCCTTGGCGAGCTGCATCTGCGCAACGGGCAGCCCGATCAGTCCAGCCAGTTGCTTAATGACGGCGCTGGCGAGTGATCCCTTGGCAAAGGCGATCTCCTTTTTGATCTCCCTGGCTGACAGGTCCTCGCTGTCCAGGACGTTAATTGTCGTGATCTTGTCCACGCCTTCCCACTTGGTGCGGACCGCCGATATCCGGCCGTGGAGGATGGTCCCGACGTCTCCGGCATATCCCGCATTAACCATAAGCACGGCGTTTTTAACGACCCGGTTAATGGTCGTCTGGGATAGATTCCAGAGCCGTATTTCGGACTCGTTTGGCAAGGCGTCGCTGTCGAACGGTACAGTTCCCTCCATCGTGTATTTATCGAGGCCAAAGGACATATTGGCCGTCATGACTTCGACAATGCGACCGAAATTCTTAAGAACCATCGTCTTCGTCCTCCGCGTCCACGATATATAAAAACACGCTGGTGCCCAGCGTGTTCCAGGTTACTTCTGCGCTTTGTTCCGACTCATCCCAAGGAACCAGGGGCAACTTCGGAAAACGTGAATCCCAAACGTCCACGAATAGAGATTGCCCATAGACCAGCTTTTCGCCGCTCACCAGCACATTGCCGTCGGAATCCTCCAGGTCAACGGCGAAAAAATCATATTCAGCGTTGTAATGGACCTCCATCGTAAACGGCTCGTCCGCAATCGAAATATCAAACCGATACGGCAGGCTGTCCTTGTCGATCTCGATATAATCCATAGCTCACCTCACATCAGGTTCCCGGTGCCCCACTTGTTGCCGGGCTTGATCGGCGCGCGGGTAGGCTTGTTTATGACGCTACTGGCGCTGGTCGCTTTCTTGTCCTTGGTGCTTGTGCTGGATGTCTTCTTGCCGCTTTTCCCTTTGCCCTTACCCTTCGACTTATTTTTCGGCTGCTGTGTCCCTTTATTGGCGACGACAGCGGCCTGTGCCTTAACCGGAGCTGGCAACGTCGCAACATAAGAGGATGTCGCGACGCGGACCTCGCGCAAGTCCATCGAAAAGGTCATGCCGTTGGCAACCGTGTAATCATGGCTGGTGCTAAATGCCGTAATTACCCCGGTAAATCTATTGCGCCCAATGTACTTGACGACCTTGGCTTTATCTTTGACCGCTATGATGTGTGCCCGAATCTTATCTGCATCAGGACCTACAATCAAACCGGAGAGAGACATGGTCCAGGCTCCGGCTTGGACATGATCTACGAGGTTGACCCCTTTTTCGACCGGTTGTTCTGTGACGGTTACCGGATAATCCGGCGCCTCCGTCTCAACCATAATGTACTTGCCGTCGAGTTTAGCCATTAGGCACCATCCAATCCCGCGCTGCGTAGGGCAGACATAATGATTTCCAGCACCACATCATGCATTGCGGTCTTGAGGTTAGATGTCGTGCTGTCATCGGCATTCCCTTCAACGGTTATATTGATGACCGGGCTCACCGTAACTGGACCGGTTCCGCCAGAGGCAGGACGAGCTGGCGAAGATTCCGGAGTGTACGCTTTATTCTCGTTAGCCGTAAGCACACGTTCCCCTTCATGCAGCTTCGCAATATACCCATCCCAAGGGACGTAGGACAGACCGTTCTTATGGCTACCATCAATCGTCGGGATTAAGGGGATGTTAATTCCTGCAATTTCCGATCCGTTGAATGGATTTTTAATTGACACAGAATTCAAATTCGAGATCATCCCGTTGAATTTTCCGATGATCCAATTTATACCGCTTAGGAATGTTGATTTTACAGACTCCCAAGCCCCCGACATCTTGGATTTTATCCCTTCACCAACTCCAGATACCGCAGAAACTATGGAATCCCATGCTGACGACATCGTACTTTTTATACCTTCCATCGCGGATGAAATCGACGTCTTCAAGTTATTCCAAGTAGTTTTGACCTTGTTCCAAATAGCGATTGCTGTATTGGATATCGTTGTTCTAATGCTGTTCCATTTAGAACTAAGCCATGAGCCAACAGCCGTAAAGACACTAATCGTTACCGCTCTGATTTGGTCCCAGTACTTATAGACGAGCGCTGCGATCAGAAAGATAGGACCGCCGATCACCCCCAAAATAACAAGACCCCAGCTCTTTAAAAAGCCCGTCACCGCGTTGAAAGCGATCATGAAATACTTGGGGATGGTGACTTTGAAAAAGTTGAGTACTGCCATGGTCGCGGATTTGATTCCGGCCCACATACCATCTACGAACGCCCTGAACTTGTCTGATCGTTTATAAGCCACCATTAGCGCCACGCCCAAACCAACGAGCGCAGCTACAATCAGGCCAATGACATTTGCCTTTGTCGCGAGATTGAACAGTTTCTGCGCTATTGTCGCTCGTTTGGTCCATAGTTCTTGAATTTTGGTCACAAGCGTCCATGCCTTCATCGCCAAGGTGATAGCTCCGACGGTTAGTTTAAATCCTGCAACTGCACTAGCGATTCCGGCAATTGTCGGCAGGAAGCCCTCCCATTGAGAAAACGAGGTGGCAACATCCTTAATTTTGTTGCCGATTTCCTGAATTTTGGGCCAGAGACTTTCGGCTGCTTGAACCAGCGTTTCGCCGATCAAAACCGCCACCGGTTGTATCTCTGTCCATAACTCGCGACCCTTGTTTATCAGTTGCCCGAAGGATTGTCCGGCCGAGGCGCCAAATTGCTGGAGGTACGGAATAGCTGACTGTATCCATCGAACCAACGTTCCGATGCCGCTCCCTATCTTATCCGCAATCAGGCCGCCAAACGCGCTGATTTCGCCTTGATGGCTCGTAATCCACTGACCGAACTGATTCAGGTAAGGCAATAGTTTTTGACCAATCGGGATTAATACGTAGGTTTCGATCTGCCTGCCAACGAACCCGAACACTTGTCCGACCGACGTAAATTTAATCTTATTGATTTCGGCCATACTGTCCTTGGTCATGTCAAATTGACTCTGTACATTACCCATAGCCGTGATGACGCCGGATTGGAGGTCTTCAAACTGCGTCCCAAACAGATTGATCGCAATGGTGTTTTGCTTAACGGGGTCCTTCACCTTGGCGATTGACTGTACCACCTGTGTAAATGCCTTTTGTGCCGCTGGTCCTCCACGCCCAAATGTCTGCATCATCTTGTTTGCGTCGAGTCCTAGCGCCTTAAATCCTTCGATTGATGTCTTGCTGCCATCCACCGCACGGATATTGAACTCTTTGACGGCGTCTCCAACCTTGTCCAAGTTAAAGGCTCCCGATGCCGCGCCGGCTGCGAGTGTATCAAACATTTGATTAGCGTTAAATCCGAGGCTGACAAACTGATTCGAATATTCGTTTATGGAATCCAGCATTTCACCGCTGAAGTCCAGACCTTTTTGTTTGCCTTGGGCAATGAGGTTAAACGCCTGATCGGATGTTACACCAAAGTTCTTCATCATGGTGTCCACGGTCCGGATGCTTTCCGAAACTTCAAATCCAAACTCGTTTCGGAGGCCGATTGCGTTTTTGGTCGCACCTTGGAGTGCCGTTCCAGTCATTCCAGTGATTTGCTTCACGCTTGCGATGGACTGGCCTAGATCATCCCACGACTCGCCAAACCCGCCAGCATACAAATTCTTGGCTATACCTTTCGTGGCTTCAAGTTGGTCTGACGTCATGCCGGTTGCTTTCTGCATCGACGTCATGGCCGTTTCGAATTTTCCTGCTGCATTAAGTGCAGCTGCCCCGATCCCGATTGCCGCAGCTCCAACAGCAGCGCCAGCAGCGATTCCGAATTTGGTCACGGTTGCCGTCAAACCTTTAATCTTCTTATCGCCTTCATTCAGTCCCTTGGGCTTAAATTTAAACCCAACCGCATACATCAAAGACCCAATGACTCCGCCTGCCACGTTCTGTCCCTCCTTTCCGGACAGCAAAAAGCGGCGCCCGGGAAGGGCGCCGCTACTTCTTGTCCTTATTTTCTTTTTTCATCTGCTCGATATAGATATCCAGAGCAGCGTTAGCTTCGGCTATGTCGTCATCGGACATAATGTCCAGGTCGCTGTAGGTAATACCCATATCAGACAGCAGCAGCCGCCAAAAACTCCAGTTGTCTAATGCCCTCTGACGGGCTTTAGCCCTCGTCAGCATCTTCCATTTCCTCTTCGGTTTCGGTGCCGGTGATGAAGGCAAAGGCTTTTCCTACGATCTCGCCAAGCTCGGCGTAAGAGTCGAAATCCTCGATCCGGACCTTGGGATCGACGACCACATGGGCGAGCATTTCGTCCGCCATCTTCTCGTCGCTCGGGACGCCGTGCTTATTCTTTATCCGGTCCGTAATCTTCGTGACGTTTCGAACGCCAGGATGCTGCAAGGTATACTCCTTGCCAGATTTCGTTGTTACCTTCTTCTGATTAAATGTTGCCATGTTTCATTCTCCTCTCGATTTTCCGGTTTTTTAAGCGACATCCAGATCGAGGCATTGGAATTCGTAAGTGCGATCCCCAGCCTCGGCTCCGTATTCGCGGTCAGCCTGCTTTTTAATAATGGCCTCGGTCGCCGTACTGGTTTCCTTGGGGTCCCCATTATAAACGACCGATACAGCGACAACTTGACTGCTTCGTGCAATCTTATCCAGGTACGGGACCTGCGGGCTTGTCGCCTGCAACGTGACGGTGATCGTGCCCAACGGATTATTGACCTTGTTGACGATCACATCACCCTGGGCGCCAACCTTGACGGAAATATTGTCCTCGTCCTTGGCGACGGTCACCAGGTCCTCACTAAAACCAGTGAGGTATACGCCGTTGACGGTTACTGTGACGTCATTTGCATCATACGTTTTTGCTTCAGCCACCTTTACCCCTCCTTACTCAAATGTAATTGTGCCGGTGATCGCCGCCGAATGGATGGCACCAGCCAGCACGAAACTGAATTTCCCGTCGGGATACCGTCGGGCAGCCTTGTCCGCCGGGTCCACTTCACTCGCCCGGGGAAAGGTCGTCGTAAACTGCGGCTGTCCGTCGTCGTCTTTGGCGATCATGCCGTTTTTGAACGCCCGTTGCAGCACTGTCCGCACTTGGCCCTCGATCATGGCGATGCCTGTATTGTCATACGGCACCTTCTGCCGCTGATCCTGCACGGAGCCGAACAGCGTCTGAACGGCGTTTTGGATGCTAAACACGATGTAATCCTGACTATGCACAAGGTCAATATAAGTGCCTGACACCGTCTTGCCCTCGCTGGTGACATTACGCCCCGCCTTGGTCACGTATGTGATCGCTCCGGCCGCATGAATGGCTGCCAGCTCTGTAGCCGTCAGGTCGAGAGGATCGATCCCGACCAACGTCCAGTCCTTCCAGGTCACGCTGCCTACCGGCAGACTTCCGACGGCACCGACCAACGCCGCTCCCGGGTAATTGGCGATATCCTCATGGTAAAAAACGGTCGATCTTTCATAGTTTTCAGGCTTGATTGTTGCCAAGTCAGCCAATGTAGCTGATCGGGCCACATATTGCCGGGACTTATCCGCCTCAATAATGTCGGCCACCGCCATGATGTCCGCAGCGGCTGCACTCGTCTGGATCAAGAAATACCAATCTTTGAGCAACATGGACGCCATAAAGTCATCGACCGTCTCCGGTGTTGCTCCCGTCTTACGTTGCGCGACGGCAATCTCTGCCGGCGGATTTTTCTGAGCAAACAAAGATTTCGCAGCCTTATACTCCTCAGTGCTTGCCGCGTAATCCGCCGCCACACCGGCCAAATCAGAATACGATTTATACTCCTTGCCCGCCGCCGATGTCCCGATAATCAAGGGCTTACCAAAGCCCAGGATCGGCGTCGGCGTTGCAACCGATATTGTAACGGTAACGTCACTCAATCCTGCCAAAATAATCACTCCTTTGTAATTGGTGCTGTATCAATCCAGTTCAGGGGGGATTCTACAACGTCCGTCGCCCGGAACTCGACATCAAAACCCTGCCGGCGCTCCCATTCCTCGCCAATGTTGAGGTCTCGGTTCTGGATGTCGCCGATGTCAGTAACGACAACATCCAGCGTGTCCTTCAGAACCTCCCGACCGGCCACCTTAAACCAGTCCCTGGCCGTCATGGCAAGGACCATCGCGACATCAATGTCATCCGCGTAACAATTAAAAGAGACGGTAAATGTCACCGTCTCCCGCCTGATCCGCTTGTCATCCTCTTGGGTGATGGCTGCCATGCCGTCAGCCGGTTCAAAGCCGAATATGGTGTAGGTTATGAAACTCCCGGTAGGCATCTTACCGCCGCCGTTCATTTCAATGACCAGCCCACCCGTCGCCTCCTGAAGCCCCTCGACAATCGAAACGCGGATATCCTCATACGGGAGCATTGGCGACCACCTTCCTTAACAAATACTGGTTAACGTCGCTGTACGCACGGTCGGGCGACTCGACGACCGTATACTGTACGCCCCTGTACTCGATCCGCTCACCCGTCGCATGCGTGGACGTCGTATACAGCTTGCGGTCCGTCTCGGTGTAGTATCCGCCCTCACCCGCAAGCAGGCGCGCGCTGACCGGCTGGATACTGCCCCTCAGCTCCACACGCTCCGTCCCGGGCGGCACCCATTTACCTACGACCCACTCACCGCCGCTGTCGCGGAGTAAGTAATAAGGCTCGGTGTACTTCCAGATGATACCCGCATGCCTGAATTGTCTCACCGTCTCCGCCCCCTATGCGCCCGGTTAATAATGGACCAGCTGAGTGACTCCTTCAGCCGCATCTCCTCCGCCTGTAAGAGCTTGCGCCCCTGCTTATGACTGGCATAGATAGGACTAAGCGGAGGCTGCTTGATCCGCTCGAAATTGGCAGCAGTCTTTTCTAGGCCCGCAACGCCGATTTCTTGATATAGCTGGTTCGGATGCTTTCGTCCGTAGGCGATTTCAATCACGCCCGCCTTGACGATCTTATTGATCGTCGCCCGGGACTTGATTTTTCCAGTCCGGATAAAAGAACGCTCAGGGATACCCTTCGGCGCAGAACCGAATTCATGCACGATCGCGATAACAGCCAGTTCATCGTCGCCACGGATGCCTATAGCAACCCGCTTTTCCGTGAGTGCCCGCATCCGAGCTGCAAGCACCTGAAGATTGTCCTCGCCTGAAACCTGTACGCGGGCGCTTGTCGCCCGTCGATTCCTCGTTGCCATGCCTTCACCTCACAATCGAATAAGGGCAGCAACGGCCGCCGGCAAGTCGCCAGCAGCTGCCGTCTCATACGTCACTGAGATATCGCCCACACGTTCCGAGGTTACGCCCGGTGTCTGATGGAGCAACGTTTGGGCATATAGGATACAGGCCAGTTCATAATTTCGGGGAAGCGTTGGCTCCGGCGCGCCCTCTGCGTCACTCGGCATGATATACCCGGCCAAATATTCAACCTCGACATTGCGATCTCCATCCGGCCACCCAAACTCCAGAAACAGGATTCCGTTACCTGACTCGATCACATAATCCGACTCCATTAGCTCCTTGCCACATACCTTCACTTCCGCGACGGAATGGATCGGGAAGTTCCGTAGCCGCAGAAATTTCGTTCCCGAGCCGTCGATCCTCTGCTTGTGCGTTTGCTGCGCCAGTTCCCGGTTGCAGAACCGTTCAATGGCTGCGCTGGCCGCCTCAAGTGACATTTCCAATTCAAAATCCGGCACCGAATCATCGACACCGGACATCATGGAACGCGCCCGGTTAAGACTGGTCAGCATTGGCCTCGCCCGCCTTCTTCGCCGCGTCGATTTCTGCCTTGGTCACCTCGTCACCAATAACTTCCGCAGCTTGCAGTCTTTCCAGGCGCTTCTCGTCAGCTTCAAACAGGCTTCCGGTTTTAATTTCTTCGCCAGTCACCGCGTCTACGAAGTCGGCAATAACGCGATAGGTCTTCTTCGCCACGCTTATCATCTCCCTTCATAGTAAATAGGAGCCCAACGCAGGCTCCTTATGCAGACGGTGCGCCGAGTTTAACGAACGGCGATACTTGATATCCGTTCTCCAGCGTGATAGGTCCGGTCAGCCATGGCTTGCCGTCGGTGTTCCAGAACGCCTTAATGACCGTTTTGTTCTGCCGGAACAGTACGTGTTCGGACGCCTGGATAAAGATGCCGGCTCCGTCTTTGATGAGATAGTAACTCAGGTCCACCAATACGAGGTCCCCAGCAGCTCCGAGCAGCGGTCCGCGGTCTCCAAAGTGCAGCGGATAGCCAAGCAGCGTACCGCGCATAGAGTCAGTTGCAGACGGCTGAAAGATCAACCGGCCATAATCGTCCTTGAGCGTGAGGATTTGAGGCATGATAGACTGCGACGCATGGAACATCAGCCCACCGCCGAGTTTAGCCTTGGCGAGCATATTGACGATGTCGATATACTTAATCTGATTGGCCGTCTCCCGGTTGATTGTGATAGCCGCGCCGGAATTGACTACACCAAGAGGCTTGCCCGTACCGTTGCCATACATGAATGCGACATCCTCAGCCGCAGCGATGGCCTGCCGGAAAAGCTGATTCAGCAGCGTATCTACGATAGGGGCATTTCGCAGCAATTTGTCTGTAACAACGACCGTCCCGGCCACTTCATGCGGCGTCAGGGTAAGGTCCTTGAACTTGGCATCCGTTTCCGGCTTATCCGCGCCTTCCTCGATCCACTCCACTTCCACGCCGCCGTAAATGTTGCTGCCGGCTCCCTGATCCAACGCCGGGATTGTCAGGCTTGCATCAGGCGCAACTTCGCCAGCCGGAATTACGGTTGCCCGAGGCCGTACAACAGCTTCTTCCGGTTCAACCTTGAACAAATTGAGCGAGAATTGAGGAGGCACATATACACCGCCGCTTGTCTTGGTACCCATCGACATCTCGCGATATTCCTTCAGGCGAGGGTCATACGGATCGAATCGCACTGCATGGACGAATTCTCCGAAGTTCCGGAATTCCGACTCATGGTCCGGATCATCCGGCGTCCGCTTACTGCCAGCACCGCCCATGGCGAGTTGCTGCGCGCGTTCTTCCATTTTAATTTCGTCTTCCAGGCCGCGTTTTTCTTCGTCCAAGGCATTGAACTTGGTCTCCTCCTCGCCCGTGAATCCACGCTTCTCTCCTTGCGCCGTCGCAATCATAGCGCGCATTTCGTCCTTCTTCGCAGCCAGTTTCTGCCGAAGTTCAATCAAATTTTTCAATGCGTTCAGCTCCTCTATAAGTTTAGTTTTTTCAGCCTCATGTCCAGGTCAAGCATGATAGCAGCCTGCCGTTCCTCTTCCTCATCCTTCAACTTCCCGGGAGGCTTCGGCCGGTCCTGAAACACTTCTTCAGCTGACCTAACCCCAACGCTTGATTGCGGATAGGCTGGAGTTGTAACAGGGGATACCTCGAACAGCTCCGCTGCTTGCACGGTACGGATTGCCATGTCAGCGTTCGATTCGTCCCACTCTTCGCGGACTGCCTGAAAAATAAAAGACGATCCCCGCACGTCCCCGCGCTCGATCGTCTCCAAATATTTCTCCGCCCAGCTCGGCGGTGTGATTTCGTATCGCAGGCCAGTGTCGTCTTCGGTCAAAACCAGTGTGTTCGGCGTCCGACCCAGAACCTCCCGGCTATCATGCTGCCAAGATGCATACACGTCCGGGTTAATCAGCGATGCGCTAAAGGCACCGCGTGCGAATCGTTCCTGAAACATGCCATAGATCGGCTTGGAGAGCTGGTCCCACCGAACCGCATATCCAATGATCTTCGGCGGCTCTCCATCCTCACGCCGAACCTCCAACCGGCTGCCCTGCAGCAGCAGTTCCCTCTGCTCCTTCGTCTTCTTCATCTTGTTTATCACCTCCTCCGGTTGGTGTAGCCGCTGGCTGCGGCTGCGGTTTGAACTTGTCTTCGTAGTATTTGTCCAGCAGGTCCAGCGGGATCATATTCAGCGGCGCGTAGTAGCGGTCGCCGCCTTCGATGGGATTGTCATTCTCCTTCTCACGGATGTCGTTTTGCGAGTAGACGCCGATATTAAACATTTCTTTGTAGAATGCCGACCGAGCTTGTGTATCCCCACGCAGATAGCCCTCGACCAGATGTTCTACAAATAGCCGCTTACGTTCTTTCTCGTTGAACAGCTTCCAGTTGTACGTTTGTTCGAAACGGATCAACCAGGGCCGAACCGAATGCACGATGAAGTCCGTGCCTTGTTGCTCGATGTTGCTGAATGTCGCCCGCTCAAGGTCGGCCAGCATATGAGGCGGCACCCGGTATATCCGCGCGATTTCTAGCGTCTGGAATTTCCGTGTCTCCAGGAATTGAGCATCATTAGGTGGGATGGTGTTTTTGCTAAAAGTCATGCCTTCCTCAAGGAGCATCATCCGATGGCTCTTTCCCAGTCCTTCGTATTTCTCCTGAAGGGATTTGCTCAAGCGTTCAAAGGCTGGGTCGCTTAAGGTGCTTGGGTGAGTCACTACCGCCCCTACATTGGTGCCATTCGCAAAAAATTCGGCCCCGAACTGTTCGGTAGCCATTGCCAATTCAATGGCTTGCTGTGCCCATGTGATGACAGAAACCCCTTTGGTTCCGTCGAATCCGAGGCCCGGTACGTGCAGCATGGCCCAAAACGGCACGTTATGTTGCTGGCCGTCCTTGGTTGTCACCCGGAAAAATGGGTCCCCCGCCGCCGTTTCCATGTGTTCGACGCGGTGTGGTGGTATGGGCCATAGAGCCACAATCTGCCCGGTCTCGTCGTACTCGATTTCGGCGTAGCAGTTTCCCCACAGCAGCACGTGAGCCATCATCGTCTCGCGAAACGTGAACGCGGTCATGCGCGGGTTTGGCGCGCGCTGTAGGAGATCACCGATTACGTGGTCAGTCCGCGTTTTCCCCCTCGGAGACAGCCGTTTATAGACTGGCAAAGGCAGCGATGCGACCGTTTCAGACAAGATGCGAACGCAGGCAAGCACCGCCGTTGACCGCATAGCCGTCGCAGGCGTAACCTTTATCCCACGTCCAAACGGAATGCCCAGCGCCTCATAAAGCCATCGTTTGGGCTCGCTTAAATTGCTGTAGTCGCTTCTTTTTTCAAAAAAACGAGAAATAAAGGGGATTCTCAGTGGTTTCACCTCCTTCTATAGAGTACGAACGCCCCGATCCTCGTAAATGGAGCGTTTGTTTTTCGATGCCATGGACAGCGTTAGCTTGTGACTGTCAATAACCGAGTCAACCGGGTCGATGCGTTTTGCTTTTGCTCTTGGGTCCTTGTCGATCTTAATTTCACCAAAACTGTTGCTGACCGTCTTGGCGTTAGCCATCGACCAGGTCAGCAGTTTGTTTCTACGATCATAGATGACGTTCCCGGCCTCCGTTTCCAGCCGGAAATCCACCGTAGAATCGTTAAGGCTGCGCGCCGACTGGACAATCTCAACGAGTGGGACGCCAAACTCTTCCAGGTCAGACAAAAAGGCATCCGCATTATGTGGGTCATAAGCGATGCCTTTTAGCTTGAAATTATGTTTTTTGATCAGTTCCCGGTAATAGGCCAGGATGTATTTGTAGTCCGTCTTGACCCCGCCCATCGTTTCTGTCGGCGTAAGCAAGCCTTCACGAATCCACATATCATAGGGTGCCCCGTCCGTTTTGACATGCTCGGCAACTCGCGCCGCCGGAATCCAGCTGTGTGAGTCAATGAAATACTTTCGCTGTTCGTCTATATCCAGCGGAAACTCCAGATTTCCGGATGTTAGGTCGCCGCCGGACGAAAGGTCGAGGCCCAAGTAACACTCTCTGCCAGCCATATCTTCCAGCGTTGTCTCCGACGCGCAGGCTTTCCAGTGTTCCATGTTCATGTACTGCGTATCAGAGAACTGCACCCAGATATCCAGTGACTTGGTCATAAAGTTTCGCAGTTCCGCTCCCTGCATCTTCTTAGCCTTTATAGCGTCTGCGCGCAAACTTTCCAATGTCTGCTCGGTCCACAATGGGTTGGCTTTCGGCCAGTTGGATTCATCCCAAATATCGTCGCCTTTGTCCAACTCGCAGATAAAGACGAACTGCGTTTCATCGACATGAAGGGCAGAGAGTATCAATTTGCAATACTCGTACAATTCGTAACACGGTGAATTTACGTCAAAGCCAGCCGTGGTAATTACTGAGGTCAGGCATTGTTTCAGCTTCTTCTGTCCGTCAGAAAGAAGCTTATACATTTGATTGGTTTTATGCTTGTGATATTCATCAACGGAAGCGTAATAAGGACGGAAACCGTCAATTGTTTCGGTGTCCCGCCCAATGGCCCTAATTTCTCCCCGTGTCAGATTACATAGAATTGTACTCTTGTATTCTTTGGACGTAAAAAGACCTGGTTCGTATTTCGTCCCAGACAATTCAGCATCGGCATTTATGAATTTCAGGCATTCCTTTAAAACGATTCGCGCTTGGTCCTCTTTCGTGGCCGCGCAATATATCTGTGGATAGTTGTACCCGTCGAAATTACCGTAATACAGCGACGGCACCGCATTCCCGAGAGATTTACCATTCTGCCGAGCCACTTGGACATAGGAGGTGCGGAACCTGCGGTAACCATCTAAGGTCAGCCAGCCGTTCCAGCTCCCGAATATGAAGTCCTGGAAGCCCCATAATCGGAGCGGCTCCGGCTCCTCCCCTTCGGCCAGCGTTAAGGATTCAGCAAATTCGATAATCTCATGGGCTCTATCCGGGTCAAAGACGTATGGGAAGTCCTCCATACCCTGACGTTCCAAGTCCTTCAAGTGCCGCTCGCACGCCTGGCGCTGCGTCTTGCCTGCGATGATCCGACCTGAAACAACCTCCAGTGCATACGCCGTCACCCGGTCTATCTCGGCAACCGTGTTATATGGGTATATTTGCGGATTATCCACCACGGCCGCCACCGAACCTGCCGAACTTACCTGGAGCCGTTTCTTTCGCCTTCGGCTTCGGTACATTTTTGACCTTGGAAAGTGGGTTCAAGAATAGGCGGTCCTGCATTTTAAGCAGCATGTCCATTTTCTTATTAATAGCCGTCTCGATTTTTAGCACTCCCTCTATGGAGGCGAGCTGAGATAAGTATTTCTGTGCCCGGAATCCGTATTCGTTGACATCCTGCTCTCGCGCCTCCGCGTTTCGAACGATTTCCTGAAAATACTCATCAAAAACGTGATCTTCAACGGCGATCCGCTCCAGTCTCTGATACTGTTTTAGCAGCTTTTCATATTCCGAATAGGTCCTGCAATACATTGCCAGCAGGCCAACATCCGAGCTGGTCAAAAGGTTAACGTCCTGCTTCGCAGCTTCTTTGTACTCCTTCAAACATTGCTTCCAATGGGAAAATGCCACGACATCATCCTTCACAAATGCCGGAGGTTTCAGCTTTTCCAGCTCTGTTTTGCCGAGCTTTACTTCGCCCTCCTGCCTCTGCCGCAGTTGTTCTCTTGTCAATCGGTTCGGATTGCCCTCGGCGATGTGCAGGCCGATTGGTTTTGCGTTCCTGCCCATCTAGGTCACCTCCAAAGTCCTGAAAATTTCAAAAAACGAATTTTTACGCGAATAAAGGGGGCGGCGGTCTTCAATTATTACAATTTTTAGAGATTTTACCCCCCTACCCCCTTACTGGATTGCCAAATCCTCCATCCTGTTGAACGGTCTTGCGGCTATGACATGGAGTACATAACGCTTGCCAATTGTTCTCGTCCCAGAACAGCACCGGGTCGCCCTTATGCGGAACGATATGGTCAACAACATTCGAGGCTGTGACCTTGCCCTTGCGCTCACACTCCGTACAGATTGGATGCAAGCGAAGGAAGCGGGCGCGAGCTACCTGCCATTTGCGTCCGTACCCTCGCTCTGTCGCCGTGCCTCTGTCTCGATCATAGCCCCATCGCTCGCCTTGATGGTCTGTACAGTAAGGCTCTCCATCTGTTAGGTTGGAACACCCTGCCTTCCGACAGAACTTCTTTAGAGGCATTGCACATCACCGCCACATGGGCGCTTTGGTCTGTTCGGCATAGCTAGTCATTTGATAGCAGCCGGCGGTGTCGCTTCTCCATTTGCTCCCTGACTGTTTGGATCTCCTGACTGACACTCTTAAAATCTTCTTCGAATTCCTGTTCGCCCGATTCCCATTGGATGGACAGGAAGCGATCCATATACTCCTCGCGGACTTCGGCAGGAATCCGTTCGTCCTCTACCATCCCTTTAGCAATGCCGATAACCTCAGATATTTGATCGATGTTCAGGATGTTGATTGTTGCGGTTAATCCACTTACACTCACGTTCTTCACCCTTTCTCGAATAATTGAGCGTCCAAGAAGATCATATCCCCTTTGATTGGCTCCGGTTTACCAAGTTCAAAATGGTTTCCAAAGCGTTTCATAAGGTCCCAGATTTGAAACGTCGTATAACCATCGTCGTCAACTTTCAATTCATACGGACCGAATGGAGAACCTCCCCCCTCTATTAGTTCCAGGTTTATCTCCTCTCGTTGCGACCTTAATATCTGTTCTCCGTACTCAGTCACCTTCACTTTGACGTAATAATTAAAGTTGGTAGTGAATGCTATCTTGCAGCTCCTTCCCGGAGAAATCATAGGCGTTGGTATTCTTATCGTAGGCTTGCAAGGGTAGCCATGTTTATCATAGTATGTGCCCTTCGGATTCTTATCCGTGCACTGATGACAGTGTCTTCCTGGGTACTTCTTACCGCAGTGATAGCAGTGAAATGTGTCGGTAGGAGATTCAAACGCCTTAATAATCCTTTTGAGAAGCCCCATTCATTGTCACCCTTCCTGCAAAATAAAAAAGCCGCCGTATTGGCGACCCTATTCCCTGCCGATCAATACTTGCGTTAGCCACCAAACGAACTCACCGCTTCCTTTAACGAAATTCCACAAATACAAAATCCACATGGCACCTCCGTATTGGCGACTCTTTTAAGGAAATGTTTCCTTGCTTACACGCTTGCCTCTTTGATTTCTCGAATACTCTGCTGTTTTTCAATGGATCGCCGTTTCCGCCTGATTAGGCGTTTGTCGATCTTCTTAATGAGTTGTTCTCCGCGTTCAGCTACTGTCCAATGGTCTACTGCATCCATAGACTGTAGTTTGCATATACGATTGTTCATGATCTCTCCCCTGCCTTGACAATCGTCTCGGCAACCAAATGCGAAATTGCGGCGGATTTTGCAACCAATATCCCATATACAGGAAATCACTTTACAGAACATCACGTTTTAGGCAAATTGCTTTACACGGAAAATGTAAAGTCACTTCTTGACCGGACTCAGCTCGCCTTGACTGTTACACTCCATCCGCATTTACATGTCCGTGTGAATGTATCGTCTTCGATTAGGAGCGCCCCTTCCCCATTGCCGATGTGTTCATTACCGCACTCAGGACATACAACATACTCCTTCTGTAACCGTAATGCTTCGATCAGTTTCATGGAACCCCTCCAAATTCGCAAGCGCTTGGGAATATCAATCCCATACGATGCGCTTGCTTAATTCCTCGTCGTTGCCTTTGAGCATCAAATCCCAACAGGTCTGACAGAACGATGCTTTAAGGATTGTATGCTTCGTTGGTTCCGGGTCATTGCAGATCGCGCAATATCCTTCGACAGGATGCTTATGTTTTCCGTTGTCTTGTTTGACCCACACAGGCAGCGCTCCTTTAATCAAATAGAAAACAGTATGCCGCCTAACGCCACCAGGACGTTGCCAGCATACCGCTTCATGCGCTCATTTCGCCGTGAGCGCTCGGCTATGCTGCTCCTGTAGCCGGGAGCAATACGGCTTATATGTGATGCGCCCGCAACAACTGGACCACGTAGGAACGTGACCGTATCACCGTTGCAGACGCTTGTCACCTCTCGCTTCATTTCCACGCTCTCATAGTATCATGGGAAAGTGCTATTTTGGTGCCAGAATTGTGCTAGAAAAGTGCTAAAAAAGTGCCAGAAAAGTGCTAACTCAAAACTGCTCGGCGTCCTTATCGAAGAAACCGAGCAGTTTCAGGTTGTTTGCGATCGCGACGATTCCCTTATCCACCCAGCTGCGGATTGTGCTGCTCTTTTCATAGTAGCCAAAGAACAGGCATGTCTCCTTCAAGGAATGGCCGTCAAAGTACCGATGTTGGATTGCCCTCTTCACGTCCTCACTCAGAATGAGGCTGTACGCCCGCACAAGGGCCGTTTCCCGGTAACGGTACTGCTCATATACCCAGCGCCGTTTCTCGGCCAGAATGACCGCATTGGCCGTCTTGTCTGCGTGTAAATCTTCCTGATCAATCCGCCGGGCCACTTCACCGTCAATAGCAACCTGCTCCAGGTCCTCCCGATGCTTCTCGTAATCGTCCATCAGTAACCGCATGCTCTTATATTTCCCTAAGAGGAACTTGGTTTTTGCAATTTCCGCTTCGCTTGCCTCCGGGAACAATACGCCCTCTTCCCACTCTGCCACTGCCATTCCCCTCATTCCCCTTTATATGGTAATATGTTGAGAGGAACGTACGTTTGATGAAGGCCCCTGCGCGCCCGCCAAGGATTGCAGGGGTTTCGTTGTGTCTACTCCACTATAGCCTTAACAATCACTACCACGACCAGCACGACGGCGGCTATTGCGAACGGCCCCCAGAGAGGCAGCAAGACCAGCCACCAGTTCCAAGTAATAACGCCAGTCAATTTTAATGTTATAAAGACGATCGCAAGCAATCCGAAGAATCCAATACCCCCGCTCGTCCCTTTGTTATCGTTATCTCTCAATGCCATTCATCCTCTCCGGAATAATATAATTCTACTTTGCGTACTTCCCGCATGCCGACCAGCGTACCTTGTGGTCGGTAGCTCGTCCGTGCGTGTTCTTTCGCAATCCGCATTTGTAATAAGTGTTTGCACTGCCCCAAGACTCTAAGTGCCGGCAGCCTTTACAAGTCGCATCCTTCGGTCCGGTACCGTAAACCTGAATCATCGGATTTTTAGAACTATCTCTTTCCGGACCTTCTGGCGACGGGAATAATTCCATTTGCACGCCGCCACCTCCCCAGGAATAATTTTTGGAATAATTTACGGAATAATTTGAGTCGATTTTGACAACCGTCATTCATCCGGTGTACTGAAGAACTCCGCCGCCTCTTCGGGCTTCACTCCATCCCACAACCCGGACATTACGATCATCGGGAACAGAGCGCCGGTTAGGTAGGTGACGAACTCTTCTGATGGAGGTGAGGCGAGTCCGGCCTGCTCGATCTTCTCGGCCGCCAGGTGAATCATCTCATGGAACAAAATGTGATGTTTACCCACAGGGTCCAATCCCTGCTCAATCGCAATTTCTCCGGTGTTCGGATCGAACCATCCAAGCCCTTCGCCTTTAAGGTCCATTTGCTTAACCGGCAGATGCTGGCCGGGCGATGCGACAATGTAATTCGGGATTTCTTTCATGTCATTTGTCCCTTCGGAATAATATTTGGAATAATTCCTGCGCGTTTCACTCATATTTTTCGCCAGTATCGATTAAGCAAGTAAATGTTGCCGACGTTTTTCATGACCCACTCTTTCCCACGACGCCCGCTTTCTGAAGGGCTAACCTTGGGTTCAGTGGCTGCTCGCTCTAAACTCCAACCGTATTTACTCACACGCTCCTTGAATAGGTTATACGAAATGCCGTTTCTCTCTGCCAAGGCAATTATTTCAAGTGGGTACCTTCGATTTTTCTCTGCATTCTGTTTGCTGTACTGTCGTAGGCGATCCGCTTTATCTATGAGAGCCTCAGTTGCAGCTCTTTCCAGGCTCCAACCCGAAACGCGCACCCTCTTGTAAAATGCATTTGGAGGAATGCCGTTTTCCTCAGCCAATCGGCGCCACTTCAGGAGATTAGTCTTTTTCTGAACCGGTTCTGTGATCGCCCGCTCTTTCGACCATCCCCGATCACGAATACGCTTCTCAAGCGTCCGGCTTGTAATGCCGTTGGCTTTCGCACGTTCGTAATCTTCCGGAGTGATATAGAAATCGTAAGAATCCAAGGCGATCAACTCCCTATGGTTTCAATGGCTATTTAACCCTTCCACTCCTTTCTTTCCTCTATTCGACCGATCAAATTCAGCCTGAAGGTCCTCGCGCGTCTTTACCGTGTACCGGCGGCCAGCGTGCTTTCTCGCTGTCTCCTGTACTCGACGTCGTGCTTTGTTGATATCATCAGGTAAATCGGCATTCTGATCTGTAACCATTTCATAGAGCGGCAGCCACAACTCATTGTCGTCTTTGGCCGCCCGGCGGCGTCGGCGGTTTTCACGGAACTGCTGCGTCAGGCCCAATTCCTCGGCCCGCTGCTCGTCAATAAATTCAAGTGCGTGATAAAGGTCAATCGCTTCCCCATCACAGAAGGCGATGGTTTCGGCGTTGGCATCGAATTGATCCTTGATGTGTCGCATTAGCTCCCGGATCTGGTCAGCGGTTTCTCTGGCAGACAGGTCCATCTCATGCCGTCTCCGCTTCCGTCGAGCCAATTTCAAGTTTTATAAAATGAGTGCCAGTCGTTTCGTCAAATTCAAGCGCATAGCGCTGGCGAACAACATCCTTCGATTCAAGCCACGCGACAAGGGCCTTGCTCACGATGTTGACGCTGCCTTCCTTTCCAAATGCCTTACGGGCCTTTATCCCAGGTGATCCCTTTCGGATAACCAGCCGGTTTCCCGAAGCATTGAACCCCAATTGCAGAAAGTCTCCGATCGCGCAGCCTATTTCCTTCGCGGCGGCGACATTAATATGAGCGCCAGATAAATTGAGACCAATACTCGGTGTATCAGGCAGCGCCGAATCCGTGAACCATTCAATTTCATCCAGAATTGTCTTGACTCCGTGCTGCTTGGCCTCTTCTGCTGTGATCCTCCGCGTAACCACTTCGCTTTTCATTCTCATTTCCTCGCTTCCTGTTATCCCTAGATATTTTTTATACTTCTTTCCGATCCGCAGCATAAGCCGAGAAATATAGGACTGTGACATGCCTAGCTCTTCAGCCATTTCTTTTTGCGTTACGCCAGCCATGAACATCTTAATCATGGATTGTTCGCGCTGGCCGAGGCTTTCAATGAACTCGGCTACGAATATGTGTGTAGAATCATCTTTGCTTGGAATCAACCCCATTAAAGAAATCGACTCCGATTCTTCATTTGCCTGAAGATCAAGGGAAGCGACGTTTCGATTCTCAAGATAGTGAAGAGCCTCTTCCACTTCACCTATGGAATAATCTAACTTTTCCGCAATTTGCGAAGAGGTAGCATCCCACAAACAATGTTTGTTTATCGCGCTAATAATCGCCAATATCCCGCGCGGAGTCTTTACACTTGACCCTTTCGTGGATATGAAGGTCTGAATATAACCTTGGATCATTCTTCCGGCATAAGTGGCGAATTTAACACCACCCTCAACCTTGGTAGGGTCGAAGTATTCAAAGGCTTTAAGCAATCCTATCGAACCCTCCGAAGCTAAATCTTCATACCCTATCCCCTGGTTAATGTATCCACGGAACTTGTTTGCGATATGATATACCAGCCCCATGTTCTGCTGAACGACTTCGTCCTTATGACCAAGATAAGGGTTATAGTCTATCAGACGCGCACTCATTGTCATTGGAACCGGTAATTAAGCTCTATGCCACCAGTGAGCGTTTTTTTGTAATCCCTGCACATCTCGTTGATCCGGCTTCCTGTTCCTTCATCGAATTCACAAATTTGTTCCATCGTCTTCTCCGAGCTGATCATGATTGGTTTGTTCTCCAGATAGCGGAAATTAACGATTCCGAATAGCTGTTCGAGTTGGAAGTCGGTCGGCTCCTTCCGACCCTTAAACATATCATCGATGTAAAGCACCTCACACCGCCGCAATCGACTCATTCGCTCCTCCATCTTGTCAAAATCGTCCTTAATCTCGTTGAATCCCTCAACCCACGGGAAGTAGACTACCTCTACACCCTTGGAGATAAGGTTGTTCGCTACTGCCATAAGCAAATGCGTCTTACCGCAGCCTGGACGACCTAAGAGCGCAATGCTATTCCGGCGCTTCCCTTTGATTTCTTCGTAGTTAATCACGTAATCCCGGGCCGTTTGGAACGCCTGAAGGACAATTTGCGGCCGACCATTCTGTTCGAAATTCGAAAATGTCTTACGCTGAAACTCTTCCGTAATCTTGCTGGAAGACATTAGCCGCTTAACTCTCTTCTTAGCAGCGCATTCACATGGTCTAGCGTAATCCTTGGTCTTTTTCCCGTTATCGTCAAACTCCTGAATCAGCACCCACTCTTCATCCTGGCAAATCTCGCATTCAAAAGACGGACGGGTCAGGTTCGATCTTTCCTCCTGTGTAGGGTTCGTTTTCATCGAGGAAAGCGTATTGGCCCTTTGTTTGATTTCCTCCAGCATGCCCGACAGAGTTTCGCCCGTGCTCTTCATTTCCGATTCCTCCCGTTAAATAGTCTTTATAGGTGCCGGCATTTAGGTAAGTCGTCGGCATCTTTGCAAACGCTCCGTCCTTACCGATCGCATTAGTGTCTTGCGAGTAAAGAATAGTGCAGCGTATCAGGTCTTCGCGTTCGGCTGCCTTTACTTTCTTTTTCCAAGCGGTGTATGCTTTCGCTTTATCCCTTCGCCTTGCCTTAGGGAACACATCCCAAAATCGTTCAAAATCAGTGTGATATTCATCGGTGTGTGATTCTGCCGCAGGCGAATCCGCACATATGTTTTTAATATTTTTATTTACTTTACTTTCCTTTACTTTACTTTGTGTACCTTTCTCAGGGGAAAACCCCTTTTTTTCGTCATTATCCCCGGGGAAAACATCCGCATCATAAGCGTTATCTCCAGAAATAACCTCGATTCTATCATTTTGACCCTTCTTTTTGCGCCACTTGCTCCGCATCTTTTCTACTTCATTGTGCCTTTTTTTCACTCCTAAACTGGTAATGCACTGGTGCATTTCATAATGCATTGGATCAAATAAACCTATTTCAAATGCTGCTTCGAGCATAGGACTAAATTGATCCTGGTCTATTCCGAGTTTCTTTATTAGGGCAGTTCGCACCGTGAAGCTGGACACATCCAATTCCCCGTTTTCGCTCCGGTAAATGCGTTCCAAAAGGATGAAATAGAAGGCGTAGCCGTCATTACCAAATAAGGCGCGCATGGCCTCTATTTTCTCGTCGTTCACTGCATCCGTATCATGAGGGAAGTATTCCATGCCCTCCTTCTTTGGCCGTGCCATGCCTCCACCTACTCTTGATTGTTTTTATCCACCCGCGCCAGCTCCGGAATGCCCAGCCCTTCGATGAACTTCTGTTCTTCCTGAATAGTCCGGTGTTCTTTGTCCAGGACGCGATAAATAGCTGTGTTGAATACAGAGCCACTAAAGCCTTCACTTGCCAGCTCATCCAATTCGGCTATAAAAAGCCCGACTTCCGTAAGGCGCTCATCAAGATCGTACCAACGTTGTACAAGCTGATGCTGCAACGTCCCCTGCTTATTACGCATTAGGCACCTCCCCGAAGACAGCGCGCAGGAAGGATTCCATCTGCGCTGTGCTGTCCTCCACGCGCCACATGATCTGTTCCAAAACGGTCATTACCTGCTGGAATGGCACTTGGCCGAACAGGGATTTAAACCGATCCAAGAAGGCGTCAAAGTCATTATGGAAGTCCGTCCAGTCAAATCCGATACCTTGCAGCAAACCCTCAAATTCACTGTCTGGACGTCGTTCTCCGCAGCCCCATGCTTTCATGAGGCTTGATATTTCTATGGTCCGCTCAGTCATCCCAATCCCCCCCCTAGTGCCAATTAATGAAGACGTTCCGCTCCGGATCGGCAAACCACTTTGCAGACCGTTTCGGCCCACTGGTCGCATGCGCCCAGACATAAGGCAACCAGACGCCCGGCTCGACCTCTGCGAAATCGCAGCCTACTTCAAGCGTCTCACCATCCCGGGCATACCGCTCCCATACCACGGCGTGCGCAGTCCGCAGGAGAGGCCGCCAGCAGGTCGAGCGATCCTCTTCCGGACGCTTGTCCAGTTCCTGCTTCCAAAGCGACAGTAAGGCGCTGACGCCCCGGGTACGGACGATATGACGGGCATTGACGATCACCCGGTCCGTATAATTAGCCGGTCTCCGGGCAGACTGAAGGTTATAATTCTTACCGGCCATGAAGGCCGAAGACAATATGATTGACATAATTTACACGCTCCTAATTTATGGGAACGCCCTTGACGCCTGACACCGCAGGACGGTATAATGGCGCCAAGAGTTACCCATTGATTTGTATTGATATCGCCTTAACGCGTACTCGCCAAAGTAACCGCGTTGGGGCGATTTTGCTTTTTATTAGCCTGATCCTGAAGGAACTCCCGAACTATGTTGTCCTTATATTCAATGACCTTCTCCAAAATGGTCTTTGCCTTTTCCGCTGCATGGTCTGCGGTAAAAAGTTCATCATTCGCTACGCAAGCAATCAGTTCAATCAAATCTTTTTTGATATCCGCAAATTTCGAGAAATCATTCCAGTCATCCAACGACATGTTCCATAACCTCCTTCCTGTAGAATTCTGCTCTGGCTTCCAACAGATCCGATTCCTTTCCTGCATAGACATGTGTTGGTGAAATCTGATATGCCTTGCAAAGTTTGTTGAAAAGGAACATGTCTGTTCCGCCACAATCCATTTCCCACTTTTTCATTGTGCGCTCTGTAACCCCAGCAATCTCTGCAGCTTCTTTAAGCTCCTTGCGGCAATTCAAACGAGCCTCCCGTAGGCTGATCCTGTTACGGCCCTCGGAGATAACCTGTCGGGCTAATTCCAAGCCTGTATTCATTTCATCCCTCCTAATTCAACGGAAGTGTATTGGTGTTACTCAACGCATCCGTGATTTCTTTTGCCATAAAGGCATCAAATTCAATGGTCATTCCTTTCTCGGCAATGAAGGACAAAGCGAGTATCTGAGCGATTTCCACAGCTTGCAGGTCTCCAATTTCCCGGTCAAACTCATCAATTTTGCGAGTAGTTTTCTCCAGGAATTGCTCCTGCTCCTTGAAGAATGCTTCTACGATCCCAAACAAGATTTGCAACCCTTCGCTGTCGGTCAATTCCTTTGAATTAACTCGGTGTATCAAGGAATCGAGTTGTTCAAGATAGGCTTTTCTATTCACGTGCGTCTCTCCTTTCGTTTAATATTCTTGACCAGTACGGCGTGCTGCGCTGGCTTGTGGAACCACAGGCGGGCAAGGTGTTCGAGAGTCATAGATGCCGCCCTGCCTTTTCCTTTGCCAGCAATCCGACCAGTATTGCGTGGAACTTGTCCAGCACGCCCATGCGGACCATTATGGTAATGCCGGAAACTCTACTTTTGAGCGTCTTTTCGGCATATGGCTTTCCGGTTTCCGCGATTCGCTGGTCATTCAGCCGTTTTCGCTCGTTCTCCATGACGCGGGGAACATCAATACCGTGCTGATCCAACATGATTCCGTAGACGAGGTTATAGGTTTCCTTATGGTCAAATCGAGTCCAGCGAACATACTCATGCACAAGGTCAACCACCTTTGCCTGATCCGGAACAGCCGTCAGGTTATCAGTCAGAGTGTCCAGCCCGCTGCGCAGTCGCTGCACTTCCTTGTCGCGTTCTGCATCCGCCTTTTCCTTCTCCACTGCCTGCTGCGCCAAATGCGCCAGCATTTCCAGAGGCGTCATGTGCCGAAGAGTCTCTTCGGCATCCAGCAATCTTGTCCGCACGGTTTGGGCAATGGTACTGTCTCGAAGAAGCATTCCGATTCGGAGGATTGCTCGTCTGGGAATGACGGTGAATGCAGAAGCATTTTTACCAACCAAACCCAATTCCTTAAAGGAATTCAGTTCCTCCCCGGTCAATGTTCTCAAGCCGTCCGAATGCAACTCTTCCCGATTATCGAAGATCAAGCTGTTGATCGTCTGCTTAGGAACCTCGTAATAATCGGCTACCTGCTCCATACTTGCGTTCACATCATCCGGTAGAAGCATAAGCTTCTTAACCTTTTCCAGTACCTCCGTACGATCGACATAAGATTCTCGCAGGGACTTGCTTTCAATCAACGCATCACTTTTCATATGATTGCTCCTTTCTGCGGACGCCTTTGACGTCTCCGCTCTAACTATCTCTGCATCACCCCTTTCAGTTGCAGAAAACACAAAATTTTGTTTTCCTGATTTTGGAACCTTGTGAATCATGGTACGTATGAATGTGTCAATGAACGGTAATGCTAGTCAGCGGGGGCGGTTAAGGTCGTGGAAATGCTCGTCCAAGAAGCGTTGCATTTCTGTTCCTCGAAACATCCACCGTCCGCCCTCGCATCCGTTAGTGATTGCCTTCATTTCCTTTTTGAAGGCCGGATTGAGCAGAACATTTTCTAAAAGCCATTCCCGTTTCCGACAAGTCTCCTGCTCTAAGCGCTTCATGTCCCACCAAACTCCGGGACCGCGGTCTTTCATCAACCTCTGCATCTCCGCCTCAGCGATCTGACGCACGTAATCCGGGTCAATTACGACTTGGATGATTGGAGAATTCACATTACTCACCATCCAATTCGTTATGTTCCTTTATAGGAACGTCTAATTCAAAAAAAAACTCCTTCGGTATGCCAAATTTCTCACAAAGTGCTCTTGCTTCATTTAATGAAAAATCTCCTCCAGTCCCGTTCAATTTCTGATTAATTGCGCTACTAGTCTTGCCAATCGCCACCCCAACTTCAACCTGCGGAATATTATTTTGGTACAGATAAACTTTAATTTTTGAATATGGTTGCCTTCTTCGGGATATCTTTGGTGACATTCCTGCCATCTATGCCCCTCCTTTCGTTCCGTATTAGGAACACCATCAGATTAAACGAGTAGATAAACAATGNATTTGTTGCATAATAGGAACCACGCGTGTATTATATTAGATGTACATAATATTAATAAGGAGTGTAGTTCATGTTTGGTGATCTCTTGAAAAAACTAAGGTCAGATAGAAAGTTAAGTTTAGACCAGTTCGTAAAGGAAATTAACAGCAAGTACCACACTTCTTTCAGTAAGAGCATGGTTTCACGATGGGAAAATAATTTAACCAGTCCCAGAATGGGAGCAGTTCAAATAATTGCAGACTACTTCAATGTAACTACAGATTTTCTTATCGAAAGTTCGTTAGACAATAAAACTAAAGAGAATACTGAGTTTGAGGCATTTATTAATGACCCAGAAAACAGTTTATTTTTTAAAGAACTACTTGAGGCTCCTGAAGAAAGAATCAAAGACTTGCGGAAAGTTTGGGAAATAATCAAACGCTCTTCCGAAGACGAAAAGTAAATTCTGTAGCATCAGCTGTCAGGCTGATTCTGCACACCCATACATACGAACGTACATTCGTAATCAGGAGGTAACTATGTTCAAACATTACAAAAGAACCCATCTGGAGGATTATGTTGAGGAATTATACATACAGCATAAGATCGGTCTTCCGGTTGATATCACAATTTCAAACATCGCTAAAAGTATGAACATCATCGTTGAATATACAACCATCGAAGCGTTAAAAGGAGCCTCCTTCTTGACCCCTTTTGGGAAGTATCTCATTGTGCTGGATGAGCGCCGCTCCCCCCAAGAGCAACGCGCTGACTTTTTGCATGAGCTAGGCCACCTGCTTCGGCATTATGGAAACCAACTTGTTTTGCCAGAATCATTCGTCAGATATCAGGAAGAAGATGCCGAACAGTTCGTTATGTACGCCCTAATGCCCTTCAGCATGATTGAGCAGATGGAATTCTCTCCGGACCGCCAACAGGCCGTAAACCAATTGGCCGAGACGTTTGCGGTCGGGACAGAGCTTGCCAGCAAACGCTATGACCAGATCGTAAGGCGAGAAGCCGAAGGCGCCATGATGTCGGAAACTGCCGCCGCCGGCATTCCACGAAAGGAGGTGAAACCTATTGATCCTCAAGAACCGCAGTTCATGGTTTACTACGATCCGTCCGGTACATTGGACGGGCCGTCGCAGATGATTGTGATTCTGGATGAATGGACGCTGATGAATTGCCGAGAAATTGAACTGCCGATCGGCGGACGATTGCTGGAAATTGACCAGGACGAGATGCAAGGTTTTGACGGGACTTCCGTCCTTCAGCAGGATATCGTATGCTTCGATGGCTGCGTGACGCTCCAAGTGCATGAGTTGCTATTCCGATATGGATTGTCTCGCAGAAAATTTGTTATCCACATGCACAGCGTGGATATGTTGATGGCCCGGGATCGAGCAATGACCCGGAGATTGGATTGGTAAGGAGGGATCGCGCTAAATGGCGAGTTTCCAGAAGTATGAAACGAAAGATGGTTCCCGTTGGCTCTATAAGTATTATGGGGCAATTAATCCCGAGACAGGCAAGCGCAAGCCATCTACAAAACGAGGGTTTAGGACAAAGAAGGAAGCGCAGCTTGATGCTGCTCAAGTGGAAAAAGAAATTGCGGATGGAACATTCACTGTATTGGACAAATTCGTAACCTTCAAGGAAGTTTATAACCTTTGGTATGCAACGAACTCACCGGGATTCAAGCCACCTACTAGAAAATCTGTGAAATCTAAATTTAAACAGCAGCTCCTTCCTCATTTCGGGGAGTTGAAGATGAAGGATATTACAAAAGCATATTGTCAGGAAGTAATCAACAAAATGTCCAAAAAGATAAAAACCGTTGACAACATGAAGATGTATGCCAACCAAATATTTGAGTTTGCAATCGAGCAAGACATTATTAAATCTAATCCCATGAAGAAATCTAAAATTCCGAAACCTGAAGAAGAACATTATGCTTCAGACGCCGATTCAGAACGAAACTATTGGGAGAGACACGAAGCCAAAAAATTTTTAGGAATTACAAAGAGAGAATGCGAATACCGAGACTATGCGATTTTCCACACATCGATCTATACGGGAGGTCGCAAAGGTGAAGTTCTTGCAATTGGGGAATTGGATATTGATTTTAAAGCTAAAACCATTACCTACGACAAAACTTTATACTTCGAAGATGGCATATTTTACACTCTCACCTCCAAAACGGCCGCCTCAAGGCGCGTTCTGCGCGCAGACGACACAACACTAGGTGTGCTTAAGAAACTCCTCACAATCCAAAAGGAGCGGCAATTAGCACGTAATGAATCTGGGCCAATTAAATTTTTATTCACTCGGAATGACGGTGTAACTCCATTGAGATTGGCTTACCCAAATGACCTCTTAGACTCACTTGTAAAGAAACATAATCTGCATCCCATAACGGTACACGGGCTAAGACACACTCACGCTTCCATGCAATTCGAAGCGGGCGCGACGATTAAAGAGGTACAGGAACAGTTAGGCCACTCCGACATAAAAATCACCATGAATGTTTATACTCACGTAACCAAGGCAGTGAAAGAGGTCAAGGCCAACCGGTTCGAAAAATTCATGGAATCCGAGCAGCCGATTACGGGTTCAAATGTGGTCGAATTCAAAAGAGGTGAATAGAATATGGTCAAAATATGGTCACGGCGCTTCCTGTGGACAAAATTAAAGCCCCTGACCAAAACGGCCAAGGGCTGAAATTCCTTGATGCTATGCGATTCTTAACGTTTCGAGAACTGAGGAGCGCGACGAGCGGCTTTGAGGCCGTATTTCTTACGTTCCTTCATACGTGGGTCACGAGTCAGGAAACCGGCTTTCTTCAGGGAAGAACGGTATTCCGGATCTGCTTTTAGCAGAGCGCGGGAGATACCATGACGGATAGCACCGGCTTGACCGGAGATACCGCCGCCATGAGCGATTACCAGAACGTCGTAGCTGCCCAGCGTTTCCGTCAGGTTCAGCGGTTGCTTAACGATCAGCTTGAGTGTTTCCAGACCAAAATATTCGTTGATGTCGCGTTTGTTAATGACAATGCGTCCTTCACCCGGTACGAGGCGTACACGTGCTACCGAATGTTTACGACGACCTGTCCCATAGTATTGTACTTGTGCCATGAAACTGTCCTCCTTATTTTATCCGCGAAGTTCGTAAACTTCAGGTTTTTGTGCTGCGTGTGGATGCTCGGCGCCGGCATAGACTTTCAGTCTCAGCTTCATTGCATTGCCTTGACGAGTCTTAGGAATCATGCCATGTACGGCAGATTCGATTACGCGCTCCGGTTTGGTGTTCAGCAGGTCCTGAGCGTTCGTAACTTTCAGACCGCCCGGATGCAGCGAGTGACGGTAGTATTTCTTGTTCTGCAGTTTCTTGCCGGTCAGGTGGATCTTCTCAGCGTTGATGACGATAACGAAATCGCCAGTGTCAACATGAGGTGTGAATTGCGGTTTGTGCTTGCCGCGGATCAGAGCAGCGGCTTCACTTGCCAGACGGCCGAGTGTTTTGCCTTCGGCATCGATGATATGCCAGTTGCGTTCTACTTCGTTCGGCTTCGCCATGTAGGTGGTACGCATGAATATTTCCTCCTCGTTCTCGTACGAAAATCTCGTATATCTGATTTCTCATGGAAATTGCATTTTTAAGTGTCGGGTAAAGCATTTAGGGTGTAATCTTGATCGGGGCTGTGGGATAGCCATCAAGAAAACACAACTTTTATTTTACATGATAATACGGGCTAGTGCAAGGGATTTTTCGGGATTATTCCAGTTTTTTTGAACCGAAATATCCAACTACCCCCCAAGATTTTCATAGCTCACATTCCAGAGCGCAAGTCCCTTAGCCATAGCCGTAGGACCGGCCGCCGCACGGTTACACGCAGCCAGAATACCGTCTATATCCTCGGGCTTACGCTTGCCCTCTCCCACCAGGATCAGTGTCCCCATAATAATTCGGACCATATGCTGCAGAAAGCCGCTGCCCGTTATATAGGTATGGATCACTCCCTGATCCGAGGAATTCGGCCGGCACATACTGCGGTCAATCTCCATATGCGCAGAGAAGATCGTGCGGACATGCGAGGTTTTGGTCGATTTTCTGGATGCAAAGGAGGTATAGTCATAGGTTCCGATCAGCCTCTTCAGTCCTTCTTCCATCGCTTGTACATCAAGCGCAACCGGATGATGGAACTGATAGCGAAGCTGAAACGGGTCCGGGAACCGGTTGCCGTTGATTGTGTATCGGTACGTCTTCCGTTTGGCTGCCCGGCGGGAATGGAAGGAGAGCGCCACTTCATGAGCTTCCGTGACAACAATATCCTCCGGCAGCCGTGCATTTAAGGCGAGGCACCAGCGCTCCAGGGGAATCTGCGAAGCCGTTTCGAAGTTAAAAGGCTGCCCATAGGCATGTACGCCCGCATCCGTCCGTCCCGAAGCGGTAATCTTCACGCTCTCCCCCGTCAGATGGGCCACAGCCTGCTCCAGCAAATCCTGAACCGTATTTCCTTCAGGCTGCGTCTGAAAACCGAAGTAATTCGTGCCGTCATAGGTCACTTTCATGAACAAGTTGCGCATGCTGCTCTCCTTCCCCAACAAACATCCCAAAAATGACACATGGCCAGGGGGCTAACTCCCAACTGCTTGTTGGCCCCCTATCATTCCCTCATAACCTAACACATGAACCCATGTCTTCTCCACAAAAAAAGAAGCCCCTTCGGGAGCTCCTTCATTGAACAAGCGGATTTCCGCGGTTACTGCACGACTGGCGGACACCTATGCAGATATCCGGTAGATCACGCCGCCTAGTAGGAGCTGGGACATGACGCCGTCTCTCCCAGCTTGCAACATCCTGCCTGTTCATACATTACTGAACGGCAAAGGCTGTCTTAAGCCGTAAGAAGAGCCGGGCCATATTCCACTGGTACATTAACAGTGATCATCCCTCTCCTTCCCGGATGAGACAGGATCAGGGACCAATCGGGAAATCGAAACTTGCTGTTTGATCTTACGCGCGGTCTACCAGTTCCAGATAAACCATAGGCGCGGAGTCGCCGCGACGCGGTCCGAGTTTCAGGATACGAGTGTATCCACCAGCACGTTCCGTGTAGCGAGGCGCGATTTCCGCAAACAGCTTCTGGATAGCGTCCTGCTCACCGTCAACCGTTTCACGACGAACGAATGCAGCGACTTGACGACGTGCATGCAGATCGCCTTTCTTCGCTTTGGTGATCAGTTTTTCAGCGATGGAACGTACTTCCTTCGCTTTCGCTTCCGTGGTTTGGATGCGCTCGTATAAGAACAGGTCCGTTACCAGGTCGCGGAACAACGCTTTACGCGCACTGGAATCACGGCCCAACTTTTGGTATGCCATGTTTTTCCCTCCTCTGCTTACTCAATCTACTCGCTTATTCTTCGGTGCGGAGACCCAAACCGAGCTCTTCGAGCTTCTCTTGAACTTCTTCCAAAGATTTGCGGCCCAGGTTGCGGACCTTCATCATATCTTCTTCAGTCTTCGTGGTAAGCTCCTGCACCGTGTTGATGCCGGCGCGTTTGAGACAGTTATAGGAACGGACCGAGAGATCCAGCTCTTCGATTGTCATCTCAAGCACTTTTTCTTTCTTGTCTTCTTCCTTCTCGACCATAATTTCGGCATCCTTCGCTTCGTCGGTAAGACCTACGAAGAGAACAAGATGCTCATTCAAAATTTTGGCCCCGAGGCTGACAGCCTCTTCCGGTCTGATACTGCCATCCGTCCAGATTTCCATCGTCAACTTGTCATAGTTGGTAACTTGACCAACACGAGTGTTGTCGATCGTGTAGTTCACACGGGAAATCGGAGTGTAGATGGAATCAACCGGAATAACGCCGATCGGCTGATCTTCGCGCTTGTTGCGGTCCGCTTGGACATAGCCGCGACCTCGGCCTGCAAAAATACGCATGTGAAGTCTCGCGCCTGGTCCCAGCGTTGCAATGTGAAGGTCCGGGTTAAGGATCTCAACATCGCTGTCCGCACGGATGTCACCTGCGGTTACGACGCCTTCCCCCTCAGCATCAATCTCGAACACTTTCTCTTCGTCTGAATGAATCTTCAGGGAAAGAGCTTTGAGGTTCAAAATGATTTCGGTCACGTCTTCCATTACGCCGGGAACGGTGGAGAACTCATGCAGAACGCCGTCAATTTGGACCGAGGTCACTGCGGCTCCCGGAAGGGAGGACAACAGGATCCGGCGAAGCGAGTTCCCCAGAGTCGTGCCATATCCACGTTCCAGCGGTTCTACTACGAATTTCCCATAGGTTCCTTCATCATTGGCTTCTACGGTCTCGATCTTCGGCTTTTCGATTTCTATCACGAGTGTACCCTCCTTCAACGTCGCTCCTATATGAAACTGTCACCCCATCAGGTGTATCATGTAGTATGCCTAAACAAGCATTATTAGCAAATGTTGCCGGTTTTATACCACATTCACATTGCTGATTCACTATACGCGGCGACGCTTCGGCGGACGGCATCCATTGTGTGGAACCGGAGTGACGTCTTTAATGAGGTTAACTTCAAGGCCAGCGGCTTGAAGGGAACGGATGGCTGCCTCGCGGCCCGCGCCCGGTCCTTTAACCATAACTTCGACGTTCTTCATGCCGTGCTCCATTGCTGCCTTGGCTGCAACTTCTGCTGCCATCTGTGCTGCGAACGGAGTCGACTTACGGGAACCCTTGAATCCTTGGCCGCCGGAGCTTGCCCAGGAAATCGCGTTGCCATGAGGATCCGTGATGGTAACGATGGTGTTGTTGAACGTGGAACGGATATGTGCCACGCCGGATTCGATATTTTTACGGTCGCGACGCTTTGTACGTACGACTTTTTTAGGTTTAGCCATTGTCTCTTATCACCCCTTATTATTTCTTCTTGTTTGCTACCGTACGACGCGGGCCTTTCCGGGTACGGGCATTGGTCTTGGTGCGTTGACCGCGAACAGGCAGGCCACGACGATGACGAACACCGCGGTAGCAGCCGATCTCAGTGAGACGCTTAATATTCAAGGAAATTTCACGACGCAGGTCGCCTTCCACTTTGACCGATTTGTCGATCGTTTCACGCAGTTTGCTAACTTCATCTTCCGTCAGATCACGGACACGTGTGTTAACGTCAATCCCTGTTTCTTTCAGAATCTTCTGGGAAGTTGTTCTACCGATTCCGAAAATATAAGTCAAGGCGATCTCAACGCGTTTGTCACGTGGCAAATCCACTCCAGCTATACGAGCCATTTTACGCTACACCCCCTTCTTTAACCTTGTTTTTGTTTGTGCTTCGGATTTTCGCAAATTACCATAACTGTCCCTTTGCGGCGAATGACTTTGCATTTTTCGCAAATGGGTTTTACAGAAGGTCTTACCTTCATGATGATTACCTCCTAAAAGTTTTGCTCAGCAAAACCGACTTCGAAAGTCTAAGCATGGTTCTACAGGCAGTAAAACTGACTTCGTCCAAGCGCAGCTCTACATGCTGTAAAACTGGCTTCATAGGCATTAACGCGGCATTCGCCTCGCGGCAAGTGCCCGAATCCATCTATTTCCGATACGTTATGCGCCCTTTGGTCAAATCATAAGGCGATAACTGTACAACCACTTTGTCGCCGGTCAGAATCCGGATAAAGTGCATCCGCAGCTTACCCGATACATGGGCAAGAATCTGATGACCGTTCTCCAGTTCCACCTTAAACGTCGCGTTAGGCAACGGCTCTATGACTGTGCCTTCCACTTCAATGACGTCCTCTTTAGCCACAGTTATTCTCCTTTCTTCATAGCGCTTGTTCCGGCGGACCGTTCGAAATCCAATACTGCGAAGCGCAGCTTGCCATTCGTGACCCGGCCGGTTTCCTTCAGACTGTTCACAACTTCACTGCTGATAACCGGAGTCAGCTCCAGATGAAGAATATTCTTCTTCTTGGGGCTGTCAAACTTTCGTTTGCCTCCGTCCGCAATATACACAAACCTGCTGTCTACAACAGCGATGACCACGGCTATCTCTCCGGCTTCTTTGCCTTTGAGAATCTTCACCACTTGACCGATCTGCGCGCTGCTCTCGGCATTCAACACGATCACCTACGCATTCAGTTGAGTGAAAATTTCCATGCCATCCGGCGTAACCGCAACCGTGTGCTCAAAGTGAGCGCACAGGGAGCCGTCTACCGTAACGACCGTCCAGTTATCTTCCAGCGTCCGGACATAACGTTTGCCGGCATTGACCATTGGCTCAATCGCAAGCACCATGCCTGGCTTCAGCCGCGGTCCGCGGTCCGCAATGCCATAGTTCGGAATTTGCGGTTCTTCATGCAGTTCTGCCCCAACGCCGTGTCCCACATACTCGCGTACCACCGAGAAGCCGGCGTCTTCGATGTATTTTTGAATGGCGTGGGAGATTGTAAACAGGCGCACCTCCGGCTTAACCAGCTCAAGACCGGCAAACAGGGAGCCTTCCGTTACATCCAGCAGACGCTGGGCTTCTTCGGAAATAGTTCCAACCCCGTAGGTCCAGGCGGAATCGCCGTGGTATCCCTTGTACTGCGCTCCGATGTCCAGCGACACGATATCGCCTTCCACCAGTTTGCGTTTATTCGGGAAACCATGCACCAACTGTTCGTTGACTGACGCGCAAATGCTGGCAGGAAAACCGTTGTAGCCTTTGAATGACGGCACAGCACCTTGACTGCGAATGTATTGATCGGCGATTCTATCGAGCTCTCCGGTCGTAATTCCAGGCTCTATGGCCTGAGCCATAAGACGGTGTGTCTCGGCAACAATTCGTCCCGCTTCTCTCATAAATCCAAGTTCCTGTTCGGACTTACAGATGATCATTACACTAACCTCGCAGTAAAGATACAATTTCGGAGGAAACGACGTCGATTTCGTTTTCCCCGTTAACCTGCCGCAGCAGACCTTTATTCTCATAAAAGTGAAGCAGCGGCGCCGTCTTGTTGTCATACTCGTCCAAGCGCTTGCCGACGCTCTCTTCGTTGTCATCAGGGCGCTGATACAGCGCGCCGCCGTCAAGATCGCAGACGCCATCCTGTTTCGGCGGATTGAAGATCAAGTGATACGATGCTCCGCACACGGTGCAGATACGCCGTCCGGTAAGACGGGCCATCAGCAGTCCGCGGTCCACGTTCAGGTTGATCACATGATCCAGCGAAGTGTTCAAGCGGGCAAGAAGCTCATCCAGCGCTTCCGCTTGCGAAAGAGTTCTTGGAAAGCCGTCCAGCAGAAAACCTTTTTCGCAATCGGACTGCTGCAGTCGCTCTTCCACAATACCAATCGTAACATCGTCCGGTACCAGCAAGCCTTGATCAATAAAAGACTTGGCTTTCAGCCCGACAGGCGTACCCTGCTTAATCGCAAGGCGGAAAGCATCCCCCGTCGAAATATGCGGAATGCCGAGTTCCTTCACGATCACTGCGGCCTGTGTCCCTTTGCCTGCTCCAGGCGGGCCCATGAAAAGGATATTCACGTTTAAGTCTCTCCCCTATAGCAGGATCGCCACCAGGCAAGAAACAGCACAATAGGCGCCGGGAAGACAAGGACAAAGCAGCTTCACCGGAACCTATCGCCTATTTGTTAATAAAGCCTTTGTAATGGCGTTTAATCAGCTGGCTCTCAATCTGCTTCATAGTATCCAGCGCGACGCCGATTACGATAAGCAGCGAGGTGCCGCCGATCTTTACCGAACGAGGGAGGCCGGTTACGTTGCCAAAGAAGACGGGAAGTATGGAGATCAGAGCCAGGAAAATCGCGCCTGACATTGTCAGACGGGACATAACCCGGGTCAAATACTTCTCAGTTGCCTTACCCGGACGTATACCAGGAATGTAACCGCCGTTCTTCTTCATGTTGTCGGCCATCTGCTGCGGATTCATCTGAACAAACGTGTAGAAGAACGTAAATCCGATGATCATGATGACATAAAGCACCATGCCGAGCGGTTTGTCATACCAGAGGTGGGTGCTGACCCACTTCGCCCAGGCATGAGTCGACCAGAAGTTGGCGATCACAATCGGGAACTGAAGGAGCGATACGGCGAAGATAACCGGAATAACGCCCGCAGCATTGATTTTAAGCGGAATATGCGTATTCTGTCCACCGTACATTTTATTGCCGACTACGCGTTTGGCATATTGTACAGGAATCTTCCGAATACCCTGTTGAACGAAGATTACACCGACAATGACCGCTATAACCACGATTACAACGACCGCCACTTTAAGAATATTCAGGAATGTCTGGCCCGGCTGAATGAAGCTCGATTGAGCCGTTGCCGTGAAGTATCCCGGAATGCCTGCGACGATTCCCGCAAAAATCAGGATCGAAATCCCGTTTCCAATTCCCCTCTCGGTGATCTGCTCACCAAGCCACATCAGGAATGATGTGCCTGCCGTCAAAATGATAGCCACGAGCAGGTAATCAGCGATCGTTGCATTCGGCATCATTTGAGTGTTATAGATGCGATTGAAACCGATCGAGGTTGCGAAGCCCTGCACCAGAGCCAGCACAACCGTACCGTAACGGGTAATCTGCGCCAGCTGTTTCTTACCGTGTTCCCCTTGCTTTGCCCATTCGGCAAATTTCGGCACGACATCCATCGACAGAAGCTGCACGATAATGGAAGCCGTGATGTACGGGTAAATGCTGATCGCAAAAATGGAGAAGTTTTTAAGCGCTCCACCCGAGAACGTGTTGAACAAGCTCATCAGGGCGTTGCCCGCCTCGTTACCTGTCGCTTGAAGCACAGTTTTGTCCACGCCGGGAACCGGCACGAACGATCCGATGCGGTAGATGATAAAAACAAACAGGGTAAACAGAATCTTTTTGCGCAAATCTTCAACATGCCATATATTCTTAAGCGTCTTGAACATTAGATCACCTCGGTTTTACCGCCGGCAGCTTCGATTTTCTCTACCGCAGATTGAGAGAATTTGTTTGCTTGAACCGTAAGTTTGACAGTGATTTCACCGTTGCCAAGGATCTTAATGCCGCTTTTCGTGTTCTTCACTACGCCGGATTCAACCAGCAGAGCAGGCGTTACTGCCGTTCCTTCTGCAAAGCTGTTGAGTTCCTCCAGGTTCACAATCGCGTACTCTTTACGAGTAGGATTGACGAAACCACGCTTAGGCAGACGACGATAGAGTGGGTTTTGACCACCTTCGAAGCCCGGACGAACACCACCGCCGGAACGAGAGTTTTGACCTTTATGACCACGGCCGGATGTTTTACCATTACCGCTGGATGTACCGCGGCCTACGCGATTGCGTTCTTTGCGGGATCCAGGAGCCGGAGCGAGTTCATGTAACTTCATCGTTTGCACCTCCTTATGTCTATTAGTGGTGAAAGGCTAACTTAGCCTTCAATTTCGGTTACGGATACGAGATGGCTCACTTTATTGATCATACCGCGAATCGCAGGATTATCGTTGTGAACCACAGTCGAATTAAGTTTACGCAGGCCGAGCGTCTTAACGGTCACACGTTGTGTTTCCGGACGTCCGATCAAGCTGCGCACGAGGGTGATTTGCAGTTTAGCCATTGACGTTCCCCTCCTTAACCGCGAAGCTCTTCGACAGATTTGCCGCGAAGTTTCGCGACTTCTTCAATGCGCTTCAGACGGGACAGACCCTCCAAAGTTGCATTGACCATGTTCATGGAGTTCGAAGAACCTAAGGATTTAGTCAAAATGTCGCCTACGCCAGCCAGTTCCAGTACCGCACGTACAGGGCCGCCGGCGATAACGCCAGTACCTTGGGAAGCCGGCTTCAGCAGCACACGTCCAGCGCCGAAATGTCCGGTAACCAGGTGAGGGATCGTTGTTCCTACGAGCGGAACTTGGATCAGGTTTTTCTTGGCGTCTTCGATGCCTTTGCGGATCGCATCCGGAACTTCTCCGGCTTTACCGATACCTGCACCGACCCAGCCTTTGCCATCGCCGACAACAACCAGTGCGCTGAAGCTGAAACGGCGTCCGCCTTTTACAACTTTAGCTACGCGGTTAATGTGGACAACTCTTTCTGTCAGCTCTAAAGTGTTTGGATCTACACGCAAGTCGTTAACCTCCTTTTAAGAATGTTTCTAGAATTCAAGACCAGCTTCACGAGCTGCATCAGCAAGTGCCTGAATCCGTCCATGATACAGATACCCTCCGCGGTCAAATACCACAACAGTAGCTCCCTTGGCTTTGGCACGTTCAGCAACCAGTTGGCCCACTTTCGCTGCAGCTTCAACGCTGCCGCCGTTGCCAATGGATCCTTTCAGCTCCTTATCCTGTGTGGATGCGGAGACGATCGTTACACCGCTCACGTCGTCGATCAGTTGAGCGTAGATGTGCTTGGAAGAACGGAACACATTCAGACGCGGACGTTCAGCCGTACCCTGGATTTTCTTACGTACACGCAGATGTCTTTTGATACGTGCTTTATTTTTATCCTCTTTGGTAATCATGACTTCCTTTTCACTCCCTTCAGGTTGCCTTAAGGCAGTTGGCTCAGGATGCCCGAAGCATCCTAAAATTGAGGTCAGCCGGCTTATTTCTTCTTACCGGCTTTACCTTCCTTACGAATGATGCGTTCGCCTTCATACTTGATACCTTTGCCCTTGTATGGCTCAGGTTCACGTACGGAACGAATTTTGGCGGCATATGCGCCTACACGTTCTTTGTCGATGCCTTTAACGATGATTTTCGTGTTGGCAGGAACTTCGAACTCGATGCCCGGCTCCGGTGTGATTTCAACCGGGTGGGAGTATCCGACGTTCAGAACGATCTTATCTCCGGATTTGTTGGCACGGTATCCGACCCCGACCAGCTCCAGAGATTTGGAGAAGCCTTCCGTCACACCGCTAACCATGTTGTTGACAACGGAGCGGGTTGTGCCGTGAAGAGAACGATGCAATTTGTTGTCCGAAGGACGAACAACAGTGATTTCGTTATTTTCAACCGTAACCTTCATATCCTTATGAAGTTCACGAGTCAAAGTACCTTTAGGACCTTTAACGGTGATGACCGTGTTGTTGACCGTTACGTCTACACCGCTAGGCACTGTGATTGGTTTGCGACCAATACGAGACATGTGTGTTGCACCTCCTTATCTTGTGACGTGATTACCAAACGTAGGCGAGCACTTCGCCGCCGGATTTTGCTTGACGAGCTTCTTTGTCGGTCATAACTCCCTTGGAAGTGGAGATGATCGCGATGCCCAGTCCGCCGAGTACGCGAGGAACTTCATTGCTCTTCGTGTAGACGCGCAGGCCCGGTTTGCTGATTCTCTTCAGACCGGAAATTACACGCTCTTGGTTCGGGCCGTATTTCAGGAAAATACGGATAATCCCTTGTTTGTTATCTTCAACAAATTCCGCATCGCGGATGAAGCCTTCACGCTTCAGGATGTCGGCGATTTGTTTTTTCAATGTCGAAGCAGGCAGCTCAACCGTCTCGTGACGCACGATGTTGGCGTTACGAATGCGTGTCAGCATATCTGCGATAGGATCAGACATAGTCATTTGGTGTAAACCTCCTTCCCGTATATAAACTTCTTACCAGCTTGCTTTTTTCACGCCAGGAATCTGGCCTTTATAAGCTAATTCACGGAAGCAAATTCTGCAGATCTTGAACTTTTGCAGTACCGAATGTGGACGACCGCAACGCTCGCAGCGTGTGTAAGCACGCACTTTGAATTTAGGCGCACGTTGTTGTTTAACTTTCATCGAAGTTTTTGCCACTTTAGCCTGACACCTCCTAAACAGTTTCGGAGAAAAGGACGACGTTACTTACTTCGCGAAAGGCATTCCCAGTTGAGCCAGCAGCTCACGGGATTCCTCATCCGTCTTAGCCGTTGTTACGATTACGATATCCATACCGCGGACTTTGTCCACCTTGTCGTATTCGATTTCAGGGAAAATCAGTTGTTCTTTCAGACCCAGTGTGTAGTTACCGCGGCCGTCGAAAGCCTTGGTGGATACACCGTGGAAGTCACGAACGCGAGGAAGCGTTACATTGAACAATTTGTCCAGGAAGTAGTACATGCGGTCGCCGCGCAGGGTTACCTTAACACCGATCGGCATGTTCTCACGCAGTTTGAAACCTGCGATGGACTTCTTGGCTTTTGTGATAACCGGTTTCTGGCCGGCGATCAGCTGCATGTCGTTCACAGCGGAATCAAGCACCTTCGAGTTTTGTACGGCGTCGCCTACGCCCATGTTGATAACAACCTTCTCGATCTTAGGTACTTGCATAACTGTCTTATAGTTAAACTTCTGAATCAGAGCTGGCGTAATCTCGTTCAGAAAACGTTCTTTCATTCTTGCTGCCATGAAGAGTTAACCTCCTTTCTTAAGGACCTGTATTAGTCGATAATCTCTCCGGATCTTTTCGCTACGCGAACCTTCTTGCCGTTGTCCAGCACTTTGTAACCGATACGGGTTACTTTGCCGCTCTTCGGATCGATGTGCATAACGTTGGATACATGGATTGCGGCTTCCTGCTCGATGATGCCGCCTTGCGGGTTCTGCTGGTTCGGCTTCTGGTGCTTCTTCACCATGTTCACACCTTCTACCAGCACACGGTTTTGACGAGGATAAGCAGCGATAACGCGACCCTTCTTACCTTTGTCTTTTCCGCTGATCACCATAACGACGTCGTCTTTCTTCACGTGCAGTTTGTTGTTATGGGATTCCAGAACTTTTTTCACTCTAGGCATTCATTACACCTCCTATGACTAGCCTTTGCATGCCTGACTATAGATCATTTATCGGGGCCCCCGAAAAGCGCCCGGACTCTAAGCTTTTAGCTTCTCGTCACTTCTTGGGGAGTTAATTTAGATTACTTCTGGTGCCAAGGAAACGATCTTCATGTAGTCCTTGTCGCGAAGTTCGCGAGCTACTGGTCCGAAGATACGCGTTCCGCGCGGGCTTCTGTCATCCTTAACAACAACTGCTGCGTTCTCGTCGAATGCGATGTAAGATCCGTCCTTACGGCGTACCGAACGCTTTGTGCGAACAACAACCGCTTTAACTACATCACCTTTTTTGACAACGCCGCCTGGTGTTGCTTGTTTTACAGAGCATACGATCAGGTCACCGATAGCTGCCGTACGACGACCGGTTCCGCCCAAAACACGGATACACATCAGTTCCTTCGCACCGGAGTTGTCAGCTACAGCCAAACGTGTAAATGGTTGAATCATTGAAATGTCCTCCTTTCGGCCATACTATCATGTCACACTATTAGATGATAACCGCTTTTTCGACCACTTCGACCAGTCTCCAGCGTTTGTCCTTGGAGAGCGGACGAGTTTCCATGATTTTAACCGTATCGCCGATCTGGGCGGTATTGTTCTCATCATGTGCCTTGAACTTCTTGGTGTACTTGATGCGTTTGTGGTACAGGTCATGCTTCTTGTAGGTTTCAACGGCCACTACGATCGTTTTGTCCATCTTGTCGCTGACAACTTTACCGATTTGCACTTTACGTGCGTTGCGTTCTTCGCTCATAATTACCCTCCTTCCCGATTCTGATCATTCCGTCCGTTTCAAATTAGCTGATTCCAAGAACTCTTTCATGGATAACGGTTTTAGCACGAGCTATTTCTCTACGCACATCACGAATCCGAGTCGGGTTGTCCAGTTGGCCCGTTGCCAGTTGAAAACGCAGATTAAAGAGCTCTTCTTTGAAGCCGGCAATCTTTTGTTCAATCTCGGCAGTGGTCAAGTTGCGAAGTTCATTAGCTTTCATTTGCTTCACCACCCAATTCTTCACGTTTCACAAACTTAGTCTTGATAGGCAGCTTGTGAGCGGCAAGACGCATCGCTTCACGAGCGATTTCTTCCGGCACGCCTCCGAGTTCGAACATAATCTTGCCCGGTTTAACAACGGCTACCCACTTCTCGACGTTACCTTTACCGCTACCCATACGAACCTCAAGAGGCTTCTGAGTGATCGGCTTGTCAGGGAAAATCTTGATCCATACTTTACCGCCACGCTTGATGTAACGGGTCATCGCGATACGAGCCGCTTCGATCTGACGGTTCGTAATCCAGGACGGCTCAAGAGCTTGCAGACCGAATTCGCCGAAGTTCAGCTCGGTGCCGCCTTTTGCCAGACCTCTCATGTTACCGCGTTGTTGTTTGCGGTGTTTAACACGTTTTGGTACCAACATGATTAGTTGCCTCCTTCCTGAGCAGCTTGTTTCTTAGCCGTAGGAAGAACCTCTCCACGATAGATCCATACTTTTACGCCGATGCGGCCGTAAGTGGTATGTGCTTCAGCCGTTCCGTAGTCGATATCGGCGCGAAGCGTATGAAGTGGAACTGTTCCTTCGCTATAGCCTTCCGTACGGGCAATCTCGGCGCCGCCAAGACGACCGCTGACAGAAGTTTTAATCCCTTTTGCTCCGGAACGCATTGTTCTTTGGATAGCCTGCTTCAGAGCGCGGCGGAACGATACGCGACGTTCCAGCTGCTGCGCGATGCTCTCGGCTACGAGAATGGCGTCCAGCTCAGGGTGCTTGATTTCATTGATGTTGATGTGTACTTTCTTGCCGCCGGCGATCTGGGTAACAGCGCTGCGAAGTACTTCTACTTCTGCGCCGCCCTTACCGATAACCATACCCGGTTTGGCTGTATGAATCGTTACGTTAACGCGGCTTGCCGCTCTTTCAATCTCGATGCGGGAAACAGCGGAATCTTTCAGCTTGCCTTTGAGGTATTCCCGAATTTTAACGTCTTCCAGAAGAAGCGTTCCGAAATCTTTGCCTGCATACCATTTGGATTCCCAGTCACGAATAATACCGATCCGGAGTCCGACTGGATTTACCTTTTGACCCACACGTTATCCCTCCTTATTTCTCAGATACCACCAAAGTAATGTGGCTGGTGCGTTTGTTGATCCGGCTTGCGCGGCCCATAGCGCGCGGACGGAACCGTTTCATCGTTGGACCCTGGTTAACGAACACTTCGCTGATGAACAGCTTGTTAACGTCCATCGAGTAGTTGTGCTCGGCATTGGCGATCGCCGAGTTCAGCAGCTTCTCAACTACAGGGGAAGCGGACTTCGGAGTGTGGCGAAGAATGGCGATAGCCTCTCCCACTTGCTTGCCGCGGATCAGGTCAACAACCAGTTTCGCCTTGCGAGCGGAAATCCGCACCGATCTTGCGTGTGCTTTTGCTTCCATTGTTTTCCCTCCTCTCGATCAGAGAAATTGATTATCTTCTCGTTTTCTTATCGTCACCCGCATGGCCTTTGTAAGTACGTGTTGGCGCGAATTCGCCCAACTTGTGACCTACCATATCTTCCGTTACGTATACAGGCACGTGCTTGCGGCCGTCATACACGCCAAACGTATGTCCGATAAATTGAGGGAAAATGGTTGAGCGACGGGACCAGGTCTTGATAACAACCTTTTTGCCCGAAGTATTCAAGTCTTCAACTTTTTTCAGCAGGTAGCCATCGATGAAAGGCCCCTTCTTCAAACTGCGACTCATGTATAAATCCTCCCTTCATCAAATGCTCAAACCGCGATTCGACGCTTCGCGGAAACTTGCAAGCCTTGAAGCGTCTTATTTCGTGCGGCGGCGAACGATATATTTATCAGATGCCTTGTTCTTCTTACGAGTCTTGTAGCCCAGAGTCGGTTTGCCCCAAGGCGACAACGGAGATTTACGGCCGATCGGAGCGCGACCTTCACCACCACCATGCGGGTGATCGTTCGGGTTCATGACGACACCGCGGACTTCAGGACGCTGACCCAGCCAGCGGCTGCGGCCTGCTTTACCGATCTTGATCAGCTCGTGGTCTTCGTTACCTACGGAACCGATCGTAGCGCGGCAAACGCTCAGGATTCTGCGAACTTCGCCGGAAGAGAGACGCACGGAAACGTACTTGTCTTCTTTACCGAGTAACTGCGCTTCCGTACCTGCTGCGCGAACCAATTGGCCGCCCTTGCCAGGCTTCAGCTCGATGTTGTGGATAACGGTACCTACCGGGATGTTAGCAAGCGGAAGAGAGTTACCGATCTTGATGTCCGCTGCAGGGCCGGATTCAATCTTATCCCCAACCTTCAGACCTTTAGGAGCGATGATGTAACGCTTCTCTCCGTCTGCATAGTGGATCAGGGCGATGTTGGACGTACGGTTCGGGTCATACTCAATCGTAGCAACGCTGCCTGGTATGCCGTCTTTCGTCCGTTTGAAGTCGATGATACGGTATTTACGCTTATGTCCGCCGCCATGGTGACGAACCGTAATTTTACCTTGGTTGTTGCGGCCCGCTTTCTTGCTCAGCGGCGCCAACAGCGATTTCTCAGGCTGGTTAGTGGTGATTTCTTCAAAAGTAGACACGGACATACCGCGTCTTGCCGGAGAAGTCGGTTTGTACTTTTTGATTGGCACTGTGTTTCCCTCCTTACTCTAAGGATTATTATTCTACCGCTTCAAAGAACTCGAGCGGCTTGCTGTCCGGGCTGAGCTTAACAATGGCTTTCTTCCATTCCGGAGTATAACCGGAGTAGCGTCCATACCGTTTCAGCTTTCCAGGCACGCGCATAGTGTTCACATTAACGACTTTCACTTTAAAGATGGCCTCAACAGCCTGTTTGATTTCGGTCTTGTTGGCACGAATGTCCACTTCAAAAGCATATTTCAAATCGCTCATGTAGTCGGATGTGCGTTCCGTAATCACCGGACGTTTGATGATATCGCGAGGATCTTTCATTACGCGAACACCTCCTCTACCTTAGAAACTGCATCCTTAGTGATGATCAGTTTGTCGTGCGTCAGCACGTCAAGAACATTGATGCCGTCGGCAGCGATGAATTTAACACCCGGAATGTTACGGGCGGAAAGGGCTACATTGTCGTCGTAGCTTGGAGCCACAATCAGAGCCTTTTGAGCAACCTTCAGGTTGTTCAGGATAGCTACGAAATCCTTCGTCTTAGGCGCATTCAGTGTCAGACTGTCCAGTACGATGATGTTGCTCTCGATAACTTTCGAGGACAGAGCCGACTTGATTGCAAGACGACGAACTTTCTTAGGCAACTTCCAGGAGTAGCTGCGAGGTGTCGGTCCGAACACTACGCCGCCGCCTTTCCATTGAGGCGAACGAATTGAACCTTGACGAGCGCGGCCTGTGCCTTTTTGTTTCCAAGGCTTACGTCCGCCGCCACGTACTTCGGAGCGTCCTTTTACTTTGTGTGTACCGCGGCGCAGGGAAGCTCTCTGGAGAAGAACTGCTTCGTTCAGCACGTGAGTGTTCGGTTCAACACCGAAAATCGCGTCGCTCAGTTCAACTTCTCCAACTTCATTACCGCTGGTATTATAAAGAGTTACTTTTGGCATTTTGATGTTCCTCCTTTCTTCGAAAGTTATTTCTTAACCGTTTCTTTAACCTTCACGAAGCTGTTCTTAGGACCAGGAATGGAACCTTTGATCAGCAATACGTTACGTTCGGTATCCACTTTGATGACTTCGAGCTTCTGGATGGTAACCGTCTCATGACCCATATGCCCTGGCAGGTGTTTGCCCTTAGGAACACGGTTGGCCTGGATGGAACCCATCGAACCCGGTCTTCTGTGGTAACGGGAACCGTGAGCCATTGGTCCGCGGCTTTGTCCCCAACGCTTGATAACGCCTTGGAAACCTTTACCCTTGGAAATGCCGGTTACGTCAACAAATTCGCCTTCTGCGAAGACATCAGCCTTCAGCTCTTGTCCAACCTCGAGTGCCCCGAGGTCAACACCGCGAATTTCGCGAACGTAGCGCTTAGGTGTTGCATTTGCTTTCTGTGCGTGACCTTGTTCCGGTTTGTTGGTGTTCTTCTTATCGGAGAAGCCCAACTGCACCGCTTCGTACCCGTCGGTAGCGAGGTCTTTCTTTTGCAGTACAACGCAAGGTCCAGCTTCGATAACCGTCACAGCGACGACGTTACCTTCAGGAGTGAACACTTGAGTCATACCGAGTTTTTTTCCTAAGATACCTTTCATGTTGACACCTCTTTTCTCATCCTGTTTCTAATAGAAGAATTACAATTTAATTTCGATATCTACACCGGACGGCAGGTCCAAGCGCATCAAGGCATCCACAGTTTGTGGCGTAGGATTCACAATGTCGATCAGACGCTTGTGAGTACGCATTTCGAACTGCTCACGGGAATCCTTGTACTTGTGCACCGCACGGAGAATAGTAATCACTTGCTTTTCGGTTGGCAGCGGAATCGGCCCGGACACACCTGCACCGGAACGTTTTGCTGTTTCAACGATCTTCTCAGCGGATTGATCAAGAATTCTGTGGTCGTATGCTTTCAAGCGGATACGAATTTTTTGCTTTGCCATTTTAGTCCCTCCTTCTATCGCCCAATTTATTATCGGACATACTCCGTGAAAATTTTCTGACCACCGATCTCATGGCAAAGGAGCCGGGTGTGTCAGTAACCTCTCACATCATCGCAACGTCGCAGAACAACATTTATTATTATATAGAAAGTCCTTCCGCTTTGCAAGCAAAAAAATAAAACAACGCATGATTTTTTATTCATACGCTGTTTCAACATTTACTTCTATTATAAGTTGTCTGTTGCCGCTTTAAAGTCCTCTGCGGAAGCTGCTGTTTGGGCCGTCGTTGAGCCAATTCCTTCTATAGTAAAGATGAGTGTCCGGATCTCTTCTTCAACCGTTATGATTTCCTGGGTACTGCTATGAAGAGAGTCCATGATTTTTGAAAAAAGGCTGCTTGTCTCGTCCGACTGAATCTTGCCGTTCTCTGTAAGCTTCTGTACACTCCGAATATCCTGTGTAACTTGTACCGTAAGCTTGCTCGAATGATCAGTCAATTCTCCGATCCGGATCACGGTTTTTTTGGTATCTTCGGCCAGACGATTCACTTCTTGCGCCACGACGCTGAACCCCCTGCCATGCTCTCCGGCCCTGGCCGCTTCGATAGTTGCGTTAAGTGAAAGAATCTTCGTCTGGTCGGCAATCTCCTGGACCGATCTGACTATGCTCCGGATTTGCCCTGAGAACTGGTTCAATTCCCGAATGGATACCTCCATATCACTCATTCGCTTATGGATTTGATTCATCTGCTCATTCAACTGCTCGACTCGTTCTCTACCATTCTTAGCCTGCTGCTGCGATTCAATCGCAATAGATGCGGTACGCCGGAAGGTGCTGCTAACTTCATTGCTGCTGGCAACGAGCTGTTCAACCGCCGCATTCGTATCCATACTGAGATCCACCAATTCACTGCTGACTTCGGCAATTTTGGATTTCAATTCATCTTTGACCGCTTGATACTGCTCTTCCTTCTCCCGGGCATTCTCTTTCTCATAAGCCTCCAGCACGAGCTGCTGCTCCAAATTCAGCATTTTGGTGATCGTCTGCACCCGCTGAATGCGTTCCTGATCGCCGGCGCCTTCTTTGTAGATAATTTCGATAAATACATTCTGAAGATTTTGAAACGCAGACAGGTACCATTTCGGCTCCAGCCCGACCTTCTTGTGAATTCTGGCGATCGAAAGACGCTTGGAAATATAGTTCTGATCGATGTTGGCGTCAAAAATCTCAATAATGTGCTGCCGAAGTGTCATCTTAAGCCTCTCAATGCTGCTGTGCTTAATGATGATCTGTTCCAGCTTCTCCACACCCAACACAGAGCTGTAAAATTTGCTGACAATTTCATCAATATGATCTTCCACAATAGGCTTCAATCTTCGAAGCAGTCGGACATCTTCCTCATTCAAGTCGATCATCCGAATTTGTTCATTTAACTCAGCTTCATTCTCCACATTTAGATGAACGGGGACAGTGTGTGGAGATTTGGTCATAGATGCAATGCCTTCCGTTTCCCGACTAACCGACTTGTTGCTCCCCATGGCGTGGCCATGCAAAAAAGAAAACGGACACTTCCCCATATTTCAACTCCCAGCAGTTTTTTTGGCTTATTGATTTTGAGATCAATATTTGGCCAGCATCTCACATTGAAGATTGATGAATCTTGTCGAATATTGCTGAAAAAAGGGAAATCGGCTTGGGATATATGTCGGCGTAATTGCTGCTATATTTAATAGTTTAAATTTTATTTAACGAATTTTCGGAATAATTAAGTCCTAATCGTTTGAAGGAAAACAAAAAGAACCCTTCCGAGGAAGGGTTCTTAAATCAATCTTGTCTGCGTGCTCGATGTGAGCGGCAAAAAAGATCTTATTTTTGGATTGTTGCTACAGTACCGGCACCAACTGTACGGCCGCCTTCACGAATGGAGAACTTCGTTCCTTCTTCGATAGCGATCGGGGAGATCAGTTGTACAGTAACTGTGATGTTGTCGCCAGGCATAACCATTTCAGTGCCTTCTGGCAGGTTGATGATGCCCGTTACGTCCGTTGTACGGAAGTAGAACTGCGGACGGTAGCCAGTGAAGAAAGGCTTGTGACGGCCACCTTCTTCTTTGGTCAGAACGTAGATCTGAGCAGTGAACTCAGTGTGCGGCTTAACCGATGCCGGCTTAGCCAGTACCTGTCCGCGTTCGATCTGGTTACGGTCTACACCGCGCAGCAGAGCGCCGATGTTGTCGCCAGCTTGAGCGGAGTCAAGCAGCTTACGGAACATTTCAACGCCGGTAACGACGGATTTCTTAGTTTCTTCGCTGATACCAACGATTTCAACTTCGTCGCCAACCTTAACTGTTCCGCGTTCTACGCGGCCAGTTGCTACGGTACCACGGCCAGTGATGGAGAACACGTCTTCGACAGGCATAAGGAAAGGCTTGTCAGTGTCGCGTTCTGGCAGCGGGATGTAAGTGTCGATCGTTTCGAACATTTCAACGATCTTCTGTGCCCATTCGCCATCAGGGTTCTGCAGAGCTTCACGAGCGGAACCGCGAGTGATTGGAGTGTCGTCGCCCGGGAACTCGTATTCGTTCAGCAGGTCACGTACTTCCATTTCAACCAGTTCCAGCAGCTCTTCGTCTTCAACCATGTCGCATTTGTTCAGGAATACGACGATGTAAGGAACACCTACCTGACGGGAGAGCAGGATGTGTTCACGAGTCTGCGGCATTGGGCCGTCAGCTGCGGATACAACCAGGATCGCGCCGTCCATCTGAGCAGCACCGGTGATCATGTTTTTAACATAGTCGGCGTGTCCAGGGCAGTCAACGTGTGCGTAGTGACGGTTAGGAGTTTCGTATTCCACGTGAGCTGTGGAGATTGTGATACCGCGTTCGCGTTCTTCAGGTGCTTTGTCGATTTGGTCGAATGCTACAGCAGCACCGCCGTATTTCTTGGACAGTACAGTTGTGATTGCAGCAGTCAGAGTCGTTTTACCATGGTCGACGTGACCGATTGTACCGATGTTAACGTGCGGTTTAGTACGTTCAAACTTAGCCTTTGCCATTTGAACAGTTCCTCCTTAATATGGGTTCTTATAATTGGAGCCGTCCGATCTTTGGCTGCACTCAAGATGACTGACTCTGGATTATCGGACGGCAAGTGAAACGGTAATTACTCTGCACCTTTGTGCTTGGCTATGATCTCGTCCGCAATGGACTTCGGAACTTCTTCATAGTGAGAAAGCTCCATCGAGAATACGCCGCGGCCTTGCGTACCGGAACGCAGGGTTGTGGAATAACCGAACATTTCGGAAAGCGGCACTTTCGCACGGATGATCTGAGCGCCTGCGCGGGAATCCATACCTTCGATCCGTCCGCGGCGGGAGTTCAGCATACCCATTACGTCGCCCATATATTCCTCAGGCACTGTTACTTCCACTTTCATGATTGGCTCAAGCAGGACCGGCTTACACTTGTCTTTAGCTGCTTTGAGCGCCATCGAGCCGGCGATTTTAAACGCCATTTCGTTGGAGTCAACATCATGATAGGAACCATCGACGACAGTCGCCTTAACGTCAACCAGAGGGAAGCCGGCAAGTACGCCGTTCTTCATCTGCTCTTCGATACCTGCAAGCGCAGGAGCGATATATTCTCTTGGTACGGAACCGCCGACAACCTTGCTTTCGAACTGGCTTCCTGTACCTGCTTCGAGAGGCTCGAACTCTACCCATACGTGACCGTATTGACCACGGCCGCCGGACTGGCGAACGAACTTGCCTTCTACACGAGCCGGAGCCCGGAATGTTTCGCGGTAAGCAACCTGCGGTTTACCAACGTTAGTCTCAACCTTGAACTCACGACGCATACGGTCGATGATGATGTCCAGGTGAAGTTCGCCCATACCGGCCAGAATCGTCTGTCCAGTCTCTTCGTCGGTATGTGCGCGCAGCGTCGGGTCTTCCTCAGTCAGCTTGCCCAGAGCAACGCCCATCTTGTCTTGGTCAGCTTTCGTCTTCGGTTCAACTGCGATCTCGATAACCGGATCCGGGAAGTTCATGGATTCCAGGATAACCGGATTCTTCTCATCACACAGTGTATCACCTGTACCGGTGTCTTTCAAACCTACGGCTGCCGCGATGTCGCCGGAATACACAATGGAAATTTCCTGACGGCTGTTCGCATGCATCTGCAGGATACGTCCGATACGTTCGCGCTTGCCTTTAGTAGCGTTCAGCACGTAAGAACCGGATTCCAGAATACCGGAGTATACACGGAAGAACGTCAGCTTACCAACATAAGGGTCGGTCATGATTTTGAATGCCAGTGCGGAGAACGGCTCATCGTCAGACGAGTGACGTTCAGTTTCCGTACCATCTTCGAGATGACCCTTGATCGAAGCAATATCGATCGGAGCCGGCAGGAAATCAATAACAGCGTCCAGCATCAGCTGGACCCCTTTGTTGCGATAAGAAGATCCGCAGATTACCGGGAAGATCTTAACTTCGACTACGCCTTTGCGCAGAGCAGCTTTGATTTCATCAATGGTAATCTCTTCGCCTTCCAGATACTTCATGGTCAGATCTTCGTCGAGTTCAGCAACTTTCTCGATGAGTTCGTTGCGAAGCTCTTCGACTTGATCCTGGAATTCGGCCGGAACGTCAACGATTTCGATATCACGGCCGAGGTCGTCTTTGTACATATGGGCTTTCAGTTCAATCAGGTCGATGATGCCAACGAAGTCGTTCTCAGCACCGATTGGAAGCTGAATAGCAACCGCATTTGCCTGCAGACGCTCACGCATATCCTTAACAACGTTAAGGTAATCCGCGCCGATGATATCCATTTTGTTAACGTAGGCGATCCGGGGAACGCCATAGCGGTCAGCTTGTCTCCATACGGTTTCAGACTGAGGCTCAACGCCCTCTTTCGCACTGAAAACGCCTACTGCCCCGTCCAATACACGCAGGGAACGTTCAACTTCAACAGTGAAGTCAACGTGTCCCGGGGTATCGATGATATTTACGCGGTGACCCTTCCATGCAGCAGTGGTAGCGGCGGAAGTAATCGTAATTCCGCGCTCCTGTTCCTGCTCCATCCAGTCCATCGTAGCCGCACCTTCGTGAACTTCACCGATTTTGTGCGTACGGCCCGTATAGAACAGAATGCGTTCCGTGGTAGTGGTCTTACCGGCGTCAATATGCGCCATGATCCCGATATTACGTGTATTTTTCAAGGAGAACTCTCTTGCCATGAAATGGGTCTCCCTTCAAAATAGAGGTTATTTGATCGGCTAAAATCCTACCAGCGGTAGTGAGCAAACGCTTTGTTCGCTTCAGCCATTTTGTGCGTATCTTCGCGTTTCTTCACGGAAGCGCCTGTGTTGTTGGAAGCGTCGATAATCTCGGCCGCCAAACGCTCTTCCATGGTCTTCTCGCCGCGGTTGCGGGAGTAGTTCACGAGCCAACGTAATCCCAGGGATGTACGTCTTTCCGGCTTAACTTCGATCGGCACCTGGTAGTTAGCGCCGCCTACACGGCGAGCCTTAACTTCCAGAACCGGCATGATGTTCTTGATGGCTGCTTCAAACACTTCCATAGGGTCTTTGCCCGTACGCTCTTCAATCAGCTTGAACGCGTTGTACAGAATGCTTTGAGCAACACCTCTTTTACCATCCAGCATTACACGGTTGATCAAACGGGTAACCAGCTTGCTGTTATACACCGGATCCGGCAGCACGTCTCTCTTGGAAACTGGACCTTTGCGTGGCATGGATATCCCCCTTTCATTAGATATTATTATGGATCAAATCTTATTTCTTGGCTTTAGGACGTTTCGCACCGTACTTGGAACGAGATTGCATACGGTTGTTCACGCCTGCTGTATCCAGCGCGCCGCGAACGATGTGGTAACGAACACCTGGAAGGTCCTTAACACGACCTCCGCGGATCAGCACCACGCTGTGCTCCTGCAGGTTATGTCCGATACCCGGAATGTAAGCCGTCACCTCTACGCGGTTCGTCAGACGAACACGGGCATATTTACGAAGTGCGGAGTTCGGTTTCTTAGGAGTCATGGTGCCTACACGAGTGCACACGCCGCGTTTTTGCGGAGCGCTCAAATCTGTAGCCTCACGCTTCAGGGCATTGAATCCTTTTTGCAGTGCTGGCGATTTCGATTTCTCGATTTTGGCTTGACGACCTTTACGAACCAATTGATTGATAGTTGGCATTGTCTTGCCACCCCCTTCCTCAAATAGTGATCCCTTAAAAACTCGCTGTTTAAGTCCACAGACCCAGGCGGTTCATAAAAGAACAAATGAAAAGTCTTTGCTACCGAAGCTGTGCCCCGGCACAAAAACAGTTCCTTACGCTATCATTTTAAGACGGCTGCCATGGCAGCGCCCACTTCGATTCCGCATGCCTTGCCTAAATGCTGCATCGTATCGACATAAGTCAACTTGACGCCGTGTTTCTTGCAAAGACTTACGATTCGGGAAGTAAGCCTGGGATCGCCGTCTTCCGCCACATAGACTTCTGCGGCCTGGCCCATCTCGACCGCCTTGACGGTCTGCTTGGTGCCGATCTTGATTTGAGCGTCTCGTAGTCCTCTATCATCAGTCATTCAAGCAACCTCCAATGAACAAAGATAACAAGGATACTCACGCACCTTTGCTATATTAGCATTGGCGAACCTGGATGTCAAGAACCTCTTTCAAAAAAATCCCCGCCGGATTCCGCTCTGCCCGGAAGAACCGGGAAAGCGGGAATCCGGCAGGAACCTACTTGTTTATTCGGCTGGAACAGTCTCCAGTGCTTCAAGCTCGTTCTGCTCTTCTTCCGGATTGATCAGCTTCACGTTGCGGTAGCGGTTCATGCCTGTTCCGGCAGGAATCAGCTTACCGATAATAACGTTCTCCTTCAGACCAAGCAGCTGATCGACCTTGCCCTTGATAGCAGCGTCGGTCAGGACACGTGTCGTCTCCTGGAAGGAAGCCGCGGAAAGGAACGAATCGGTCTCCAGAGACGCCTTCGTGATACCGAGCAGAACAGGTTTGGCGACAGCCGGCTCTTTGCCGGACAGAATCGCTTCCTTGTTCGCCGTTTCATATTCATGGATGTCGGCAAAAGCGCCCGGAAGCAGGTTCGTGTCCCCTGCGTCGATAATGCGGATTTTGCGCAGCATCTGCCGGATCATAACTTCAACGTGCTTGTCGTTGATTTCTACGCCCTGGTTCCGGTATACGCGCTGAACTTCCTGAAGGATATAGTTCTGCACGCCGCGGATCCCCTTGATGCGCAGCATTTCTTTCGGGTCGATGGAACCATCGGTCAGTTCGTCGCCGGCTTCCACTTCAACGCCTTCGCTTACGCGCAGACGTGAACCGTAAGTGATGGAGTATACTTTCGATTCCGCTTCGCCCTGGACTTCGATTTCTCGGCGATCCTTGGCTTCCCGGATTTCCTTGACGACACCATCGATTTCACTGATGGTCGCCTGGCCTTTCGGGTTACGTGCTTCGAAGAGCTCCTGAATACGCGGAAGACCCTGGGTAATATCATCACCCGCAACGCCCCCTGTATGGAACGTACGCATGGTGAGCTGGGTTCCCGGTTCACCGATGGATTGAGCGGCGATAATGCCGACTGCTTCCCCGATTTCAACATGCTTGCCTGTGGCCAGGTTGCGGCCGTAGCACTTCTTGCAGACGCCGTGACGGGCGCGGCAGCTCAGCACGGAGCGGATCTGCAGCTTCGTTACGCCGGCATTGACGATTTCTTCCGCTTTGTCGGAATCGATCAGATCGTTGCGGCGGACGATGATGGCTCCGGTCTCCGGATGGCGGACGGTCTCGAAGCAGTAACGGCCTTCGATACGGTCATACAGATCCTCGATAACTTCCTTGCCATCCTGAATACGACTGACGGTGAAGCCTTTGTCCGTACCGCAATCTTCTTCGCGGACGATAACGTCCTGCGCAACGTCGACGAGACGGCGTGTCAGGTAACCCGAGTCAGCGGTACGAAGCGCTGTATCGGCCAGACCTTTCCGCGCGCCGTGAGTGGAAATAAAGTACTCCAAGACGGTAAGGCCTTCGCGGAAGTTCGCCTTGATCGGCAGTTCGAAGATGCGTCCCGACGGCGTAGCCATCAGGCCGCGCATGCCGCCCAGCTGGGTGATCTGCGATTTGTTACCACGCGCTTTGGAGTCAACCATGAGCATGATAGAGTTGAAGCGGTCCATGGACTTCATAAGGACGTTCGTCAGATCGTCCTTCGTCTTGGACCAGATCTCGATTACGCGGTCGTAGCGTTCTTCGTTGGTAATAAGGCCGCGGCGGTATTGCTTGGCAACGACATCGACCTTCTCCTCGGATTCGCGCAGAATATCCTTCTTCTCATCAGGCACAACGACGTCCGAAACGGCGATTGTTACGCCGGCACGGGTCGAATACGTGAAGCCGAGCTGCTTGATTTTGTCCAGAATAACGGAGGTTTCCGTCGTATGGTAAATCTCGAAGCAACGGGCGATGATGGAGCCTAAATACTCCTTGCCGACTGCGCCGGCGATCGCTACTTCTTCGATACGGGCGCGAATGTCGGCGCCTTTTTCGTAGATGAAATATTTTTCCGGGGTGCCCTGCAGCAGATTGTCGCGGGTTGCTTCGTTGATGTACGGGAAGCTTTCCGGGAAAATTTCGTTGAAGATAATCTTGCCGACCGTCGTGATCAGCATGGCATTCTGTTGTTTCTCGGTGAAGGAAGTTTTGCCCAGAGCCTTAACCGGAATGGCAACACGCGCATGCAGACCTGCCGTACCGCGTTGGTAAGCGGAGACCGCTTCGTTCACGGTGCGCAGAATCATGTAGCTTCCCTTTTCTTCCTTGTTGTCCATGGTCAGGTAGAAAGAACCAAGGACCATATCCTGGGAAGGAGTTACGACAGGCTTGCCGTCTTTCGGGTTCAGGATGTTGCCGGAGGCCAGCATCAGGATGCGGGCTTCCGCCTGCGCTTCCGCGGAGAGCGGTACGTGCACGGCCATCTGGTCACCGTCAAAGTCGGCGTTGTAAGCCGTACATACGAGCGGGTGAAGACGGATGGCGTGGCCTTCCACCAGAATCGGTTCAAATGCCTGGATACCGAGACGGTGAAGCGTGGGGGCACGGTTCAGAAGAACCGGATGCTCCTTGATGACTTCTTCAAGCACATCCCAGACTTCCGGACTTACGCGTTCCACTTTGCGCTTCGCGCTCTTAATGTTATGGGCAAGGCCCTTGTTCACAAGTTCTTTCATGACGAACGGCTTGAACAGCTCGAGCGCCATTTTCTTCGGCAGACCGCATTGGTACATTTTCAGGTAAGGACCTACGACGATAACGGAACGGCCGGAATAGTCGACGCGTTTACCGAGCAGGTTCTGACGGAAACGTCCTTGCTTACCTTTCAGCATATGGCTGAGCGATTTCAGCGGACGGTTGCCTGGGCCCGTTACCGGACGGCCGCGGCGGCCGTTGTCGATCAGGGCGTCTACAGCTTCCTGAAGCATACGCTTCTCGTTCTGAACAATGATGTCCGGAGCTCCGAGATCAAGCAGTCTCTTCAGACGGTTGTTGCGGTTGATTACGCGGCGGTACAGGTCGTTCAGGTCGGATGTCGCAAAACGTCCGCCGTCCAGCTGTACCATTGGACGAAGCTCCGGCGGAATGACCGGCAGTACGTCCATGATCATCCAATCCGGCTTGTTGCCGGAGTTGCGGAACGCCTCGATAACCTCAAGACGCTTGATCGCACGGTTGCGGCGCTGCCCCTGTGCGGTGCGCAGCTCCTCTTTCAGAAATTCAAGCTCTTTTTCGACGTCGAGATCCTGAAGCAGCTTCTTAACCGCTTCGGCGCCCATGCTGGCCTGGAAGCCATAGCCGTATTTCTCGCGGTAGCTGCGGTATTCCTTCTCGGACAGCAGCTGCTTCTTCTCCAGAGGCGTATCTCCCGGATCGGTTACAACATAGGAAGCGAAGTAGATAATCTCTTCCAGCGATCTTGGAGACATGTCGAGAGCAAGACCCATGCGGCTCGGAATGCCTTTGAAATACCAGATATGGGAAACCGGCGCAGCCAGTTCGATATGTCCCATGCGCTCGCGGCGAACCTTGGCGCGGGTAACTTCAACGCCGCAGCGGTCGCAGACAACGCCTTTATAACGGACGCGCTTGTACTTGCCGCAATGGCACTCCCAGTCCTTCTGAGGCCCGAAGATCCGTTCGCAGAACAGACCTTCCTTCTCCGGCTTCAGTGTCCGATAGTTAATGGTTTCCGGCTTCTTAACCTCTCCGCGGGACCAAGAACGGATCTTCTCCGGGGAAGCGAGACCGATCTTCATAAATTCAAAATTGTTAACGTCCAACAAGGAGCAACCCTCCTTAACCTGATCCTGATTTGGTGCCGCCGTTCTCCTCCCGCTCCTTGCGGCGGGAGGCAGCTGCGGTTCATAGAACGGAAGGCCATCCCCTAAGAGGATGGCGCCGCCGTTTATTGTCATCCCGATCGTTCCGAAGGCCGGTCAAGCGGCCGAAGCCGCCTGAACCAGCCTTGTGGAACGGCCCGAACGCCTCGTTATTCCACTCCGACTTCCGCACCTTCCAGATTGAGGCTCAGCTTGTCGCTTGTAGTCTCATCCTCGTCGTCCAGTTCCTTCATTTCGATCTCCTGCTCGTCTCCGCTCAGGATCTTGACGTCCATGCCGAGGGATTGAAGCTCTTTGATCAATACCTTGAAGGATTCCGGAACGCCCGGTTCCGGAACGTTCTCGCCCTTGACGATCGATTCGTAGGTCTTCACACGGCCGACCACGTCGTCGGATTTGACCGTCAGAATCTCCTGCAGGGTGTAGGCGGCGCCGTAAGCTTCAAGCGCCCACACTTCCATTTCCCCGAAGCGCTGGCCGCCGAACTGGGCTTTACCGCCGAGCGGCTGCTGCGTAACGAGCGAGTACGGCCCTGTGGAACGGGCATGGATTTTATCGTCAACCATGTGCGCCAGCTTGATCATGTGCATGACGCCGACGGTAACTTCGCGCTCGAAGCGCTCGCCCGTACGTCCGTCATACAGGATGGTCTTGCCGTTGCGCTGCATGCCGGCTTCTTCCATCGTGTCGAATACGTCATATTCGCGTGCTCCGTCGAATACCGGTGTTGCCACGTGAATACCCAGGCGCATAGCCGCGAAGCCGAGGTGGACCTCAAGCACCTGCCCGATGTTCATACGCGAAGGTACGCCCAGCGGATTCAGCACGACCTGTACAGGCGTACCGTCCGGCAGGAACGGCATATCTTCTTCCGGCAGGATACGCGCTACGACACCCTTGTTACCGTGACGTCCGGCCATCTTGTCGCCTTCGGAGATTTTACGCTTCTGAGCGATGTAGACGCGGACGAGCTGGTTAACACCTGGAGGCAGCTCGTCGCCATTCTCCCGTGTGAACACTTTAACGTCAACGATGATGCCATCACTGCCGTGAGGCACACGCAGCGAGGTGTCACGAACTTCGCGCGCCTTCTCGCCGAAGATGGCGTGCAGCAGGCGCTCTTCTGCCGTAAGCTCCGTTACGCCCTTAGGTGTAACCTTGCCGACCAGAATGTCTCCAGCGCTGATTTCGGCGCCGATCCGGATAATGCCACGCTCATCCAGGTTGCGGAGTGCCTCTTCGCCCACGTTTGGAATATCGCGAGTGATTTCTTCCGGTCCGAGCTTCGTATCCCGCGCTTCGGATTCGTACTCCTCGATGTGGATTGAAGTGTACACATCCTCTTTCACAAGCTTCTCACTCAGCAGGATCGCATCCTCGTAGTTGTAGCCTTCCCAGGTCATGAAGGCAACGACTACGTTGCGACCCAGTGCCAATTCGCCCATTTCGGTCGAAGGACCATCCGCCAGGATATCGCCTTTCTTGACGATGTCGCCGCGCTTAGCTAGCGGACGCTGGTTAATGCAAGTCCCTTGGTTCGAACGCATAAATTTGTGTAATTTATATTTAACAATGTCGCCTTTGACTTCTTTGCCGTCGACAGTTTCGACGCGACGCAGCCAGATCTCGTTAGCCGACGAACGTTCGATAATCCCGTCGTACTTGGATACAATACATACGCCCGAATCCTTGGCCGACTTGTGCTCCATTCCCGTACCTACCAGAGGGGCCTTCGGAATGAGCAGCGGAACTGCCTGACGCTGCATGTTGGAACCCATCAGCGCGCGGTTGGAGTCATCGTTCTCAAGGAACGGGATGAGCGCCGTCGCAACGGATACAACCTGCTTCGGTGATACGTCCATGTAGTCCACCCGACTGCTCGGCATCGTCGTGATGTTGTCAGAGAGCTTGTTGTAACGAACGATAACCATCTCGTCCTTAAACGAGCCTTCCTCTGTCAGCTCGGCGTTCGCCTGGGCGACAACATAGTTATCTTCCTCATCGGCTGTCAGATAATCGATCTGTTCGGTAACCTTACCGGTCTTCGGGTCCACCCAACGGTACGGCGCTTCGATAAAGCCGTATTCGTTGATGCGGGCGAATGTCGACAGGGAGTTGATAAGACCGATGTTCGGACCTTCAGGCGTTTCGATTGGACACATCCGGCCGTAGTGACTGTGATGGACGTCTCGAACTTCAAAGCCCGCGCGTTCGCGCGTCAGACCACCTGGACCCAGCGCGGAGAGACGGCGCTTATGTGTAAGCTCGGCAAGCGGGTTCGTCTGGTCCATGAACTGGGACAGCTGGGAGGATCCGAAGAACTCCTTGATCGACGCAATGACCGGACGAATGTTGATCAGAGCCTGCGGCGTAATGGCGTTGGCATCCTGAATGGACATTCTCTCGCGGACAACGCGTTCCATCCGGGACAGACCGATACGGAACTGATTCTGCAGCAGTTCGCCTACCGAACGCAGACGACGGTTGCCGAGATGGTCGATGTCATCGGTGTTGCCGATGCCGTGGAGCAGATTAATAAAGTAGCTGATCGAGGAAATAATATCAGCCTGGGTAATATGCTTGACCGATTTGTCGATATTGCCGTTCGCAATCAGCTTGACGACACGGCCTTCTTCGATTGGCGAGAAGACTTCAACCATTTGCAGCGGAATGTCTTCGTTATCCAGAACGCCGCCGCTTACGCGGTAGGTCTTGGCTGCCATGCTCTTCTCAAAGTACGGGATCAGCTCGTCAAGGAGACGACGATCCACCATCTGGCCGGTTTCCGCCAGAATTCCGCCGGTCGACTCGTCCACAAGCGGTTGAGCCAGGCGCTGATTGAACAGGCGATTCTTGATGTGCAGCTTCTTGTTGATCTTGTAGCGGCCTACATTCGCCAGATCGTAACGCTTGGGATCGAAGAAGCGCGCTACCAGCAAGCTCTTCGCGTTGTCGAGTGTCGGCGGCTCGCCCGGACGGAGACGTTCGTAAATTTCGATAAGCGCCTTCTCCGTGGAGTCGGTGTTGTCTTTATCCAGGGTATTGCGGATATATTCATCATTGCCAAGCAGATCCAGAATTTCGGCATCCGTGCCGAAACCAAGAGCGCGAAGCAGCACGGTAACCGGAATTTTGCGGGTACGGTCGATACGGACATACATGATGTCCTTCGCGTCGGTCTCCAGTTCCAGCCATGCGCCGCGGTTAGGGATTACTGTGGCCGTGTAGGTTTTCTTGCCGTTCTTATCCACTTTAGTGCTAAAGTAGACGCTAGGAGAGCGAACCAACTGGCTGACAATTACCCGTTCCGCACCGTTAATGATAAACGTGCCGGTCTCCGTCATCAGCGGGAAATCCCCCATGAACACTTCCTGTTCCTTGACTTCGCCGGTTTCCTTGTTAATGAGACGCACTTTAACCCGAAGCGGCGCCGCATACGTAACGTCGCGTTCTTTAGCATCGTCCACCGTATACTTCGGTTCGCCTAAGCTGTAGTCAATGAACTCCAGCACCAGATTACCCGTGAAATCCTGGATCGGCGAGATGTCCTGGAACATTTCACGCAATCCTTCCTCCAAAAACCAATCGTATGATTTTTGTTGGATCTCAATCAGGTTCGGGACCTCGAGTACCTCGTTAATTCTCGCATAGCTTCGCCGAGTGCGTCGACCATACTGAACAAGATGTCCTGCCAACTTTACTCACCCCTCATGTCTACTTACTTAAAAATTGATTGCGAACCCCTGTTTGGAACCGTATAATGGAACCAAAGACTTCCGGGATTCACCCCTCAAATAAAGAAAAGCCCTTATCGAAATCTTTCGAAAAAAGAGCGCATTTCTTCATGGACGGTAGATCTCCATATTCAGTAGATTTGCCCAAAACGTACATATTATACGTCAGCAGACGTGCTCTTATGCGTCTCCGACCGAATCACCTCACCTTCATAAAGGACCATGGCTGTTCAAGACGGTTTCGCGATTACTTGCCATCCGGCATGCGCCTGCCGTTGACAATATGACGTTTGACACTTCAGCAAACTAAAGACAGGGAGCCTATCTTAATACTGACATTTTATAATAATAACACTACCAACTGTACGTGTCAATAGTGTCACGTTATTTTTTATGCTTAACGGCTCTCAGAACACGGTACCCTTTGTCCTTGCCGATTTCTTCGACTTCCCCGAACAGACTCTCCAGCTTGGCCGCCGCCGAAGGCGCACCCTGCTTCTTCTGAATGACAACCCATAGAGCCCCATTCTCGTTCAAATGCTCATAGGCTTCTTCAAAAATCCGGTGGACCACCGCTTTGCCTGCCCGAATCGGCGGATTCGTGAGAATAACGTCGAAGTTTCTCCCGGCTACGGCAGTCAGGAGATCGCTCTCCATTATTTCCACATTGCCGACACCGTTCGCCTTGGCATTCTCGCGGGCCAGCTCCACGGCACGGCCGTTAATGTCCAGCATGGTGACTGCGGCATTCGGAGCGAGATACGCAGCTGTCAGGCCGATCGGCCCGTATCCGCAGCCTACATCCAGCACCGCGGAACCATCCGGAATCTCCATGGCTTCTATCAGCGCCCGGCTGCCGTAATCCACATCCCCTTTGGAGAATACGCCCGCATCACTCGTAAACTGAAAGGTCCTTCCCCGGAGCACGGCACGAAGCGTCCGTCTGTCATGCCTTGCTTCCGGCTGCTGTGAGTAATAATGCTGAGACAAGCCCTTGTCTCCCTTTCCTGGTTCTTTGGCCATTCTGTAGCCTCCTTCTGCATACAGCAAACCCCTTGAACAAGTTCAAGGGGCTGCACATTAGGAAGAAACGAATTCTTCCGAAAAAGGTAAGGCTGAATTACTTCACTTCTACAGCAGCGCCGGCTTCTTCCAGCTTTGCTTTCGTAGCGTCTGCTTCTTCTTTGCTTACTTTTTCCTTGATCGGCTTCGGAGCGTTGTCTACCAGGTCCTTGGCTTCTTTCAGGCCCAGACCGGTGATTTCGCGAACAACCTTGATTACGTTGATCTTGGAAGCGCCAGCGCTAGTCAGGACAACGTCAAATTCGCTTTGCTCTTCAACAACAGCAGCAGCAGCGCCGCCTACTACAGCTACAGGAGCTGCTGCAGTTACGCCAAATTCTTCTTCGATTGCTTTAACCAGTTCGTTCAGTTCCAGGACGCTCATGCCCTTGATTTCTTCCAAGATTGTTTCCTTGCTCATGATTAAACCTCCATTTATATTGTTATTTTTATTTTCGATTCAACACTCATGCAGCGCTTGGGGAACCCTCCGTTTGACTCCGCCAAACCAAGGGGCTTCCACAGCTATGCCGATTACGCGCTCTGTTCTTCCTTCTCCGCAACAGCTTTGACAGCCAGTGCGAAGTTGCGCATAGGCGCTTGAAGAACGCTAAGCAGCATGGACAGCAAACCTTCGCGAGAAGGAAGCTCGGCCAATGCTTTGATCTGAGCTTCGTCCACCACTTTACCTTCTACAACGCCGCCCTTCAGTTTCAGAGCGTCGTTCTTCTTGGCAAAATCGTTCAAAATTTTGGCCGGCGCCACTGCATCGCTTTCGCTGAATGCAACAGCTGTCGGTCCGCTCAGAACTTCGTCCAGTTCAGTCAGCTCAGCCGCAGCGGTTGCGCGGCGAAGGAGCGAGTTCTTCAGGACTTGGAATTCCACTCCAGCTTCACGAAGCTGCTTGCGCAGTTCGGTCACCTGGGAAACGTTCAATCCGCGGTAGTCCGCAACAACAGTCGTGATGCTGTTCTGCAGTTTGCCAGTAATGACGTTTACCGCTTCCTGTTTAGCTTCAAGTACTTTAGCGTTTGCCAATGATTACACCTCCTGATTAATGATTTATCCTACGCAGGCATGAGATCCCTGCCAAGGGAAGAGACGCCTTTGGAGTCGTCCCCGATCCCTAAGCGGGATCTCCGAGGTTTCTTGCGTTACGCGCAATAGAAAAGCCTCCGCAGATTTGCGAAGGCTTGATAAAACGATAGGCTGACGGCATAACCGTTCCTTATGTTTCTATCAGAACACCTCGGTAGGAAATTAAGCCATTCGGCACCTACTGTCTACGGTAAGCATATTCGATGTTAGGTCGAGAACCATCAAGTGTTCACAACTGTTATAGGATAACAGAGATAGACCCTAGAGTCAATACCCTATTAACGGTAAACAGCAGTGCTCACACGAGCGCTTGGTCCCATAGTCGAAGAGATGGAGATGCCTTTCAGGTATACACCTTTGGCAGCTGCCGGCTTCGCACGGTTCAGAGCGTCGATAAGTGCTTTCAGGTTGTCGTTCAGTTGAGCAGCGTCAAAGGACACTTTGCCGATCGGCGCATGAATTTGACCTGCTTTGTCGAGACGGTATTCGATCTTACCGGCTTTGATTTCTTGAACAGCCTTGGTAACGTCGAAAGTAACCGTTCCTGCTTTAGGGTTAGGCATAAGGCCTTTACCACCGAGCAGACGGCCCAATTTACCGACTTCGCTCATCATATCAGGCGTCGCTACGCAGACGTCGAATTCGAACCAGCCCTGTTGGATCTTGTTGATCATGTCCTGATCGCCAACATAATCGGCACCGGCCGCTTCCGCTTCTTTCGCTTTATCGCCTTTTGCAAATACAAGCACGCGTTGGGTTTTGCCTGTGCCATGAGGCAGGACAACAACACCGCGAACGGCTTGGTCTTGTTTACGAGGGTCTACGCCCAGACGTACGGCCGCTTCAACGGTTTCGTCGAATTTGGCAGTGGACGCCTTCTTCACAAGCTCAACAGCTTCCGAAGGCTCGTAAGTTGCTTCGCTGTTGATCAGCTTGGCAGCTTCCAGGTATTTCTTACCATGTTTAGCCATGAAATGTTCCTCCTTTGTGGTGCTAGCGGAATATCCTCCCACATATTACGGTCCGCTCGGGACCGGTTGGCGAAGTCTATAATTAGTCTTCGATCGTGATGCCCATGCTGCGGGCAGTACCTTCAACCATACGCATAGCAGCTTCTACGGAAGCAGCGTTCAGGTCAGGCATTTTTTGCTCGGCAATTTCACGCACTGCAGCGCGATTCAGCTTAGCAACCTTCTTCTTGTTCGGTTCACCGGAGCCCTTTTCTACCTTTGCAGCAATGCGAAGCAGAACGGCAGCCGGAGGAGTTTTAGTGATGAAAGTGAAGGAACGGTCTTCGAATACCGTGATTTCAACCGGAATAATCAGGCCGGCTTGATCGGCGGTACGCGCGTTGAATTCCTTACAGAATGCCATGATGTTGACACCTGCCTGACCAAGCGCCGGACCAACCGGTGGCGCAGGGTTCGCTTTCCCTGCAGGAATCTGCAGTTTCACCATTTTAATAACTTTCTTAGCCATGTGTGACACCTCCTTGACGCTAGTACTGGATGAAGACGGCAAGCCGTCCAATCACAAGAAACCCTTGTGTTATATTTTCTCCACTTGAGTGAAATCCAACTCCAGCGGGGTTTCTCTTCCAAACATGTTGACGTGAACCTTGATCTTGCTCTTGTCAGCCAAAATCTCTTCCACGGAGCCCACAAAATTCGCAAAAGGACCAACCATGATGCGTACCGATTCCTTGATTTCGAAATCGATCTTCGGTTTCGGCTCCACCATACCCATATGCTTCAGAATCTGATCTACCTCTTCCGGAAGCAAAGGAGTCGGTTTGGAACCCGAACCTGTCGAACCTACGAATCCGGTAACGCCAGGTGTGTTGCGAACAACATACCAGGAATCATCCGTCTGGATCATTTCGACCAAAACATAACCGGGGTAAACTTTACGCATGACAGCCTTTTTCTTGCCGTCTTTGTTCACCACTTCTTCTTCCATCGGAACAAGAACGCGGAATATCTTGTCTTCCATGCCCATGGACTCTACGCGCTTTTCCAAATTGGCTTTGACCTTGTTCTCATACCCAGAGTAGGTATGAACGACATACCATCTTTTTTCCATATCAAGCCACCTGGGACCTCTCTAAATAATCGCTTCGATCACAGCGGAAATACCGATGTCCAGAACCCAGAAATAAAGTGCGACAACTACAATAGTACCAAGTACGATCAAGCTATAGTTGGTCAGTTCTTTACGATTGGGCCATCGAACCTTTTTAAGTTCAGTCCAGCTCTCAGAGAAAAAGGAAAACAAAGACTTGAAACTACGTTTCACGCCGACTACACCTCCAACGAACTATCTGGTTTCACGATGAGGAGTTTGCGCGTTGCAATACTTGCAAAACTTCTTCAACTCCATGCGGTCGGGATGATTACGCTTGTTCTTGGTCGTCGCGTAGTTTCTCTGCTTGCAGCTTGTACAAGCCAAAGTAATAATTACCCGCATGCTGTGCACCTCCCGAAACGTTCTTCCGATTCGCTAAACCGAAAGACGCAAAATTGATCCCAAGAGTAAACGCCAGGCAATGTCCAAAGTGAACAACCAGGCATTCATCGAGAAATACAAGACCCATTACAAGCGCGAAGCTGCTTATGATTCTTATATTTCACGAAAATCTCTTTTTAAGAATATCGCAAAGATTCGGCTAGAAAACCGGCACTTTACTTAAATTCAAAAAAAGCCGCGAATTTGGGCCTACCTAAAACACTTTAGCATCTGTCAAACTCAATGTCAATGAAAATTCCCGAGTTCTCCCCGGACTTTTCGGTGATCGCCGTTCGTCTTTGTATTTGTCCTTAACTGTGAGCCAGCCTACTCTCCATTATGAAGCAAAACCGCATTCCGCAAACTTGCACAAATAAAAAAGACTCGCAACCGAGTCTTCTCTTCCGTCATTATATCATGAGTTGTCGCGAACTTCCAGATATCTTTCAAGCTTGCGCTTAACGCGCTGCAGAGCGTTGTCGATCGATTTCACATGCCGATGCAGGTCCTCTGCGATTTCCTGATAGGAGCGTCCGTCAAGATACAGCATCAGCACCTTGCGCTCCAGATCACTAAGAATCTCGGTCATCTTGTCTTCAAGACCGATAAATTCTTCCTGGTTAATAATAAGCTCTTCGGGGTCCAGCACCTGTGATCCGCAGATCACATCCATCAGCGTGCGGTCGGAATCCTCGTCATAAATAGGCTTGTCCAGAGAAACATAAGAATTAAGCGGAATATGCTTCTGACGGGTAGCCGTCTTGATCGCCGTAATAATCTGGCGGGTAATGCATAATTCGGCAAATGCCTTGAAAGACGAAAGCTTATCGCCTTTGAAGTCTCGAATTGCCTTATAAAGGCCGATCATGCCTTCCTGCACGATATCTTCGCGGTCGGCACCGATCAGGAAATAAGAGCGCGCCTTGGCTCTGACGAAGTTACGGTACTTGTTAATCAAATGCTCCAACGCGCCACCGTCGCCGCTCCGAAAAGCTTCGACGATTTCTTCATCGCTTATGAAATCATACTCGGACAGCATTAATTCCTTGAGGTCGACACTCACCAAGAATCCCCCCGGCTGCAACGCAGGACACATCGTTACTTCGTGAAATATACGAACAGTATAAATGACGTAACCTTACATCGTCAACAGCGGTTTGACCAATTCCAATCATCACTTGAATAAAATTACAATTCGCTGAAACTTTTCTTACATGGACCATACATTACTGCCTCCGCCAGTTCTCAAGCCGCCTGCGGATATCCGGAGGCAGCTTCTCTTCTAGATTATGGCGCAAAGAGCCGGCACCCGGCGCCGGAGGCTTGATGGTCTTCTTGACTTCCCGCTGCATTTCCTCCACCTCAAGCCGCAGCTCCCGTGCCGAAAGGCGAAGCGCCCCCTGGGCGAAGATGACATGCTGCTCGGTGGAGTCGCTGGTCGCCACATAAATCTGGCGCCGGCGGTGGCTGAATTCTCCCACCAGCCGCTCGATGCACTCGTCGGCCGTCTCCTTCTCCTTCGTGAAATACACCTGGACTTTGCCCTGGACAAAAGATCGTCCGAGCCCCGGAACCCGGTAAGCATCGAAGACGGCGATGACGCGGCGGCCCGAGTACGCCTGATAGTCGGCCAGCAGATCAAGCAGCCGGTCGCGCGCTTCCTGCATGCCGGAGCGGGACAGCTCGGCAAGTTCCGGCCAGCCGCCGATCATGTTGTACCCGTCCACCAGCAGTACATCGCGCCAGTCCTTCATCGCTATTCCGCCGTACGACGGCGCCGCAGCACCTCGTACATAATGACGCCCGCGGCTACGGAAGCATTGAGCGAATTAATTCGTCCAAGCATCGGAAGCTTGAGCAGGATGTCGCATTTCTCGCGAATCAGCCGGCCCATCCCCTTGCTCTCATTGCCGATAACCACTGCAACCGGGCCGGAGAAAATATCGGAGCCGAACAGATCCTGATCCGTGTCCACATCCGTGCCCACAACCCAGATCCCGAGTTCCTTCAGCCGGTCGATTGTCTGGCCCAGATTGGTGACCCGGGCTACCGGCACATATTCGACCGCACCGGCAGATGTCTTGGAGACGGTCGCCGTAATTTGGGCCGAACGCCGCTTAGGCACGATCACGCCGTGCACGCCAGTGCAATCGGCGGTACGCAGAATGGAGCCCAGATTATGCGGATCTTCGATTTCATCCAGCAGCAGCAGAAACGGCGGTTCGCCTTTGGCTTCGGCGGCGGCCAGCAAATCTTCGACTTCCGCGTAAGCGTATGGAGCCGCCTGCGCGACTACCCCCTGATGCTGTACGCCGGGAGCGAGCTGATCCAGCTTGCGCTTGTCAACATGCTGAACGATGATACCAGCCTGACGGGCTTCCGCAATGATTGGAGCGGTCAGCGCTTTCTGGGCATTTTCCGCTATCCAGATTTTGTTGAGTGTACGGCCTGCGCGGAGCGCCTCAAGCACCGAATGCTTGCCGGCCAGTATTTCTTCGTTATGGTCATTCTCTTGGGCCATAATGGTCCCTCCCGGTATTATCTTTGCATTTGTCTGATACCGATGTGTATCAGTTCTCTCATTCTGTCATGCTGCTCTGTATAATACAAATATCCGACAAGACATTCAAAAGCGGTCGCATGCCGGTATTCCAGCACGTCGGCATTTTTCGGCACGCTTCCCGATTTGGCATTGCGCCCCTGCCGCACAATATTCTTCTCTTCGTCAGTCAGCTCGGAGTCCAGCAGCCCAAGAATCCGGCTCTGTGCCTTCGCGGACACCAGCCCCGTCGCCGTCTTGTGAAGATGGTTCGGCTTCAGGTTCGGAAGCGAGATCAAATATTGACGGACCGCCACCTCGTAGACAGCGTCCCCGATATAAGCCAGCACGATGGGCGGAATCAGCTTGACCGGCTTCGACGGCTCATAGGGAAACCAGCCTTCGGTCATTTGCGTCTCCACCGTATGCCCTGCGGCGTATCCTCCAAAATAATACCCATCGCGTTCAGAATATCGCGAATTTCGTCGGAACGGCTCCAGTTCTTGGCTTTGCGCGCTTCTGCCCGCTCTTCGATCAGGCGCTCGACCTCATCGTCGGCATCTTCCTCCTGAGTTTCCGGCACAAGTCTGAGGACGCTGTTTAATTCCTCGAATGCGCTTTGCAGCGCAGCAAGATCCGCATGCGATAGGCTGTTGTCCGACAGCGCAAGGTTGGCTGTATTCACCCATTCGAATACGGCGGTAATCGCGTCAGGCGTATTGAAGTCGTCCTGCATCTTCTCATGGTATTGCTTCACAATGGCGTCCAGCTTGGCTCCAAGCTCCGGACTGACCTGGCCACCGGCAGTTTCCGGTGCGAGGCTCAGGCGATGCTTAACGTTGCCGGCCGCACCGGCGATGCGGTCTACGCTTTTTTCAGCGGATATCAAGGCTTCTTCACCGAAATTCAGCGGATTGCGATAATGCGTCGAGAGCATGAAATAACGGATGGCCCCGCCCTTGAAGCGGCTGAGGAAATCTCTGACGAGAAGACCGTTGCCGAGCGATTTCGACATTTTCTCGTCCCCGATGTTCAGGAAGCCGTTATGCATCCAATAATTCGACAGCGGCTTGCCGGTTAGCGCCTCGCTCTGTGCGCACTCGCACTCATGATGCGGGAAGGTCAGGTCCTGGCCGCCGCCGTGAATATCGATCGTGTCGCCGAGGAATTCGCGCGCCATCGCCGAGCATTCAATATGCCAGCCCGGACGTCCGTTGCCCCATGGGCTGTGCCAGAAAATCTCGCCCGGCTTCGCCGCTTTCCAGAGGACGAAATCCTCGGGATTCTCTTTGCGGGCATCAACCTCGATGCGGATACCGAACTGCAGCTCATCCAGATTCTGACGGGACAGCTTGCCGTAATCCGCGAACTTGGCCGTGCGGTAGAACACGTCTCCGCCGCTCTCATAAGCATAGCCTTTATCCACCAGCTCCCGAATGAAGTCGATGATCAGATCCATGCTCTGGGTAACCCGCGGATGCCGCGAAGCCGGTCTGACATCAAGGCCTTTAACATCCTCCATAAAAGCATTGATGAAGGTCTCTGCCATTTCGGGCACCGGCATGCCCATTTCATCGGCTTTGCGGATCAGCTTGTCGTCGACATCCGTGAAATTGACCACATATTCCACTTCATACCCCAGCTGCTCCAAATAGCCTTGAACGATATCGAACACGATAACCGGTCTTGCATTGCCAATGTGAATATATCCGTACACAGTTGGACCGCACACGTACATCTTTACCTTACCCGGTTCAAGAGGCACGAATTCCTCCTTGCTGCGGGACATGGTGTTGTAAATATAGAGCGCCATTTGCTCCATCCTTTCTTCTCGGCCGTATCCGGCCTTCGCCAGAGGTCTGGTTAGATTTCATAATCGCCGAAATAATGCGCGCTTTCCAGCCGGCGCTGCTCGGCTTTCTGCTTGTCGTCGCCGCCCAGCTGCTCGCGAAGCTCCTCAATCTCCTTCTGCAGAAACCGCAGCGAATCGATAACCGGGTCCGGAAGCTTGGTATGATCCAGCCGGTCCTTCACCCGCTCCCCGTTCCGCTTCACGATGCGTCCGGGGTTGCCGACCACCGTGCTGTTATCGGGGACTTCGCGGAGTACGACCGAATTCGACCCGACATTACAGTTGTCGCCAATCCGGAAAGAGCCCAGCACTTTGGCCCCCGAGCCGATGACGACATTGTTGCCGACGGTCGGATGACGCTTCCCTTTCTCCTTGCCTGTTCCTCCGAGCGTGACGCCCTGATAGATGATAACGTCGTCCCCGATCTCGCAGGTCTCCCCGATGACTACGCCCATACCGTGGTCAATGAACAGCCTTTTGCCAATCCGGGCGCCGGGGTGGATCTCGATGCCGGTCATGAATCGGCTGAACTGCGAGATGATTCTCGCTGTCGTATACCAGCCTCTCCGGTATAACCCATGCGCAATCCGGTGCGACCAGATGGCATGCAGACCGGCATAGGTGAAGAGTACCTCGAACCGGCTCCGGGCGGCCGGGTCATTATCCAGCACCGCTTGGATATCCGATTTAATATGCTTCCACATCGCGGCTCCCCCTCCATGCTTCTCCGCCTCCGGTACATCCGGCCGAACGAAGAAGTTCCTCCGCATTTCGCTTTTTCTATCTCTCTGCAGCAATGACCCTTTCTTCGGTTTTCGACAAAAAACGTCTCTGCAGCCGAAGCTGCAGAGACGTCTTCACGCGGTTCCACTCTGCTTGGACGATGCCTGTTCCCTGCCGGGTTGAAGCGGCGGGTTCATCATCGTCCCTCTTTGGCATCTCTAACGGCGATGCACCGGCTCAGCCTAACGACCGCATTCGACAGCGGCACGCTCAGCCTTACAGCTCACAGGCGCATTTCCCCGGCATGCCATGAATAACTTCCAGCCTGAACAGATGATTCCGTTCGCGGTTATTCTCTCTGCAGATGGCATTTGACGCGTGTACTTCTCCTGATCGCAGCTTTTACAATATTCTTCTATCTTAGCGAAAAGCATGAGGACTGACAAGGGGATTTGAACACCCTGGTTATCAAGCCCCTTTGATTTGGGATTTCAGACGGTCCGCGACGCGGTCCTTGCCTAACAGGAAAATTGTCGCATTGAGATCGCGGCCATGCATCTGTCCCGTAACAGCGACACGAATCGGCATAAAGAGCGCTTTGCCCTTATGTCCCGTCTCCTTCTGTACTTCCTTAATTAATGCCCCAATAGCAGCCGGTGTAAACTCGGCGCTTGCCTCCACCTTGGCCAGAAATGCGGTGAGCACTTCCGGCACCTGGCTCTCCGCCAGGATGGCCGCCGCTTCTGTGTCCAGCTCCAGATGAGTGCGGAAGAAAATCTCCGACAATTCCACAATATCCGAAGCGGCTACCATTTGTTCCTGGTACAGGGCCACAAGGCTCTGCGCCCATTCGCGCTGCTCTGCGCTCAGCTCGGCAGGCAATCTGCCCGCCTTCTGCAGATGTGGAATCGCCAGGTTCGCAATCCGGACCGGGTCGGCATTCTTGATATAATGATTATTCAAATGCGCCAGCTTGTTCGTGTCGAATACCGCCGGGCTCTTCGAGAGCCGATCCGGGTTGAAGATGGAGATCAGTTCATCTTTGCTGAAGAGTTCTTCCTCCCCTTCCGGCGACCAGCCGAGCAGGGCGATATAGTTGAACAGCGCTTCGGGCAAATAGCCCAGCTCATCGTACTGCTCAATGAACTGGATGATGGACTCGTTGCGCTTGCTGAGCTTCTTATGGTCTTCGCCTACGATCAGGGTCATATGTCCAAAGATCGGCGGCTCCCAGCCCAGAGCTTCATAGATCATGAGCTGGCGCGGCGTATTGGAGATATGATCCTCGCCCCGGAGCACATGTGAAATCTTCATCAGATAGTCGTCGATAACAACGGCGAAATTGTAGGTCGGAATGCCATCCTTCTTCACGATGACAAAGTCGCCCATTTCCGTCGTCTGGAATGAAATCTGGCCCTTGACCATATCGTCGAACGTATAGGTCTTATCCTCCGGAACCCGGAAGCGAATGCTGGCGACACGGCCTTCCTGCTCGTAGGCGGCACGCTGCTCTTCGGTCAAATTGCGGTGCTTGCCGGAGTAACGCGGCGTTTCTCCCCGTGAGAGCTGCTCTTCGCGCTCGGCTTCCAGCTCCTCTTCTGTGCAGTAGCAGCGGTAAGCGAGACCGCGGTCGAGCAGATCCTGCCAGTAGATTTTATACAGATCCAGACGCTCCGTCTGTCTGTAGGGGCCGTATTCGCCGCCGATATCGATGCTTTCGTCCCAGTCGATATTCAGCCACTTCAAATATTTCAGCTGGCTTTCTTCGCCGCCGGCAATATTGCGCTTCACATCCGTATCCTCGATCCGGATAATGAACTCGCCGCCCCGGCTGCGGGCGAATAAATAGTTAAACAATGCCGTTCTCGCATTCCCGATATGTAAATGTCCTGTAGGGCTTGGTGCATAGCGCACCCGGACTTGATCTCCCATTTCACTACCTCCGCTCATTCATTTGCTGGATCGGCCGATTTCCAGCCATCTCATGATGATACCATATCCTGAAGCAGGCAGACAATAGATTGCGCTGCGATGCCTTCGCCTCGTCCGGTAAATCCAAGCTGCTCCGTCGTCGTGGCCTTGACGTTCACCCGGGAAGGCTTGGCGTCCAGCGCACGGGCGATAATCTCGGTCATCTCCGGAATATAGGGGGCCATCTTCGGCTTCTGGGCGATGATGGTCGAATCGATGTTGCCCAGACGGTAGCCGCGCTCTTTGGCCAGTCTCCACACATGCTCAAGCAGCTTCAGACTGTCGGCATCCTTGAAGGCCGGGTCCGTATCCGGAAAGTGTCGGCCGATGTCTCCAAGTCCCAGCGCGCCGAGGATGGCGTCGCTAACCGCATGCAGCAGCACGTCGGCGTCCGAGTGGCCCAGCAGCCCTTTTTCATAAGGAATCGTTACTCCTCCAATAATGCACGGCCGGCCTTCCACCAGCTGATGCACGTCAAACCCTTGTCCTACTGCGATCATGGTTGTCCCTCTCTCCCGAATGTTTCAATGAATTCTGCATAGGCCAGGTCATCCGGCGTCGTGATCTTGATGTTGGTATAGCTGCCTTCCACCACCGCAACCCGCATGCCGGCCCGTTCGGCCAGACTGGAATCGTCGGTCCCCAGGAACCCATCCCGCTCCGCCGCTTCATAGGCTTGCTTCAACCGGGACAACCGGAAGGTCTGCGGCGTCTGAATCGCCCACAGCGTGCGCCGGTCCGGCGTGGCGGTTACCAGCCCCTCTTCGCTCACCTGCTTGATCGTATCTTTTACCGGAACAGCCAGCACCGAAGCTCCCGTCCGCCTCGCCTTTTCATAACAAGCCTCGATATCGCAGGGCCTGACGAATGGACGGACTCCGTCATGAACCATTACCCACTCAGTGTTCAGCTGTCCCAGTCCCCGGTAGACCGAATGCTGACGCTCCGCGCCGCCGGTAACTACAGCCTTTAGCTTCGTAATTCCGTATTCCTCCGCCCAATTGCGGCAGCGTTCCACGTCCTCCGCCCCGGATACGAGCACGATCTCCGAAATTAAGATATGCCGCTGGAAGGTCTCCAGCGTATGCACGATGATCGGTTTGTCCCGAAGCAGCAAATACTGCTTGCTCTCCGCAGTTCCCATCCGCGTTCCTCTGCCTGCCGCCACAATGACGACGCCGACACTTTCCGCCATCTTCAACTGCTCCTGTCCTTTGACGTATATCCCCATCATATCGCGTTTGTTCGTCATTTCCAAGGTTGGCGGCCCAATTCGAAGTCTTGGAGGGCGGCTGGCAGCTGCCGACAATCTTAACCATATAAATTGCGCGGGAAGACAATAAGAAAAACAGGGCGCCGAACGGCTCTTCCGTTCGAACGCCCTGAAGGTTACTGCGCCTTCTCCAGAAGCTTTGGCTTGGCGAATATCATCCGGCCCGCGGAGGTTTGTAGCACGCTTGTTACGAGAACTTCCATCGTGCTGCCAATGAATTCGCGCCCGCCTTCCACTACGATCATCGTACCATCATCCAGATAGGCGACGCCCTGACCGTGTTCCTTGCCGTCCTTGATCACCTGAACAATAATCTCTTCGCCCGGAAGCACCACCGGCTTCACCGCATTGGCCAAATCGTTGATGTTCAGTACCGAAACGCCCTGAAGCTCGCAAACCTTATTCAGGTTAAAATCGTTCGTGACCACCTTGCCGTGCAGCACCTTCGCCAACTTGACCAGCTTGCTGTCCACCTCGGAAATCTCTTCGAAGTCCCCTTCGTAGATCAGCACTTTAACATCCAGCTCTTTTTGAATTTTATTGAGAATGTCCAGCCCCCGCCGGCCTCTGTTGCGCTTCAGCAGGTCGGATGAATCGGCAATATGCTGCAGCTCCTCCAGAACGAACTCGGGAATGACGATCGTTCCCTCGATGAAGCCGGTCTTGCAAATATCCGCGATCCTTCCGTCAATAATTACGCTGGTGTCGAGGATCTTGTGCTCTTCCGGCTCCGGCCCCTCGGGCTCCACCGTCCCTCCGAAACGCCCGGTCGCCCATAATGCGCCAAGCTCCACTCTCTTCTCCAGCCCGATTCTGAGGCCGAGATACCCGAGCACCACCGTCAGCGGCACCTGCAGCAGTTGGCCCGCCTTGCCGAGCCAGGCCATGCTGGGGTAGATCAACAGCGACAGCAGCAGTCCGCCCAGCAGTCCGGCCGCCCCGGCCGCCAGCTCATCCATCGGCATTCCGGAACAATACCGCGCCGCCGACTGCAATTTCGTTCCCGCCCAATCTGCGCACAAACCCGCTGCTAACAAAAAAATAAGGGCACCGAGCACCGAAAAGCCAAATTCGCCCGGAACGGGAAGGCTGTTCTCCAGCCGGAGCATGCCCACCGGGAAATCCCGCCCGGCAGCATGATACAGCGAATAGCCTGCCAGACCTCCGCATAACGCGGCAAATAATAACATCCATTTCTTCCACATGGTTGACGCACCTCCTTTAATCTCACGCTCAAATCCTCAAATAACGATATCCTGACAGGGACGGCGTTATGGAAGCCTCGAATAGGGCTTATCCACATTGAGGTCTTCCCCTGACACCTTACATCCCATCTTCTGATGGCGCCGCGCACGCGCAGTACGGCATAGATGCCTATCTCCAGTATGTTCCAAATTTTCACGCCATAATCGTGAGCTCTTCACATTTTTTACGAGCAGGAGCGCGGGTAATTCTGATTTACAGCCTTTGCGGCCTTTTGCCCGATTGAAAAGAAGCTTTGGCGTGACATATAATGTACTCATTCTAGGAAGAAACGGAGTGAATGGAACATGAGCGCACCCAGTTTGCAGGCTTTCCAGGATCAAGTCTCCGAATTGCTGCTTAGACACCGCAGTCTTCTGGACGTATTGTCCAAGAACGGCCAGAGCAGCGCCTCGGTCAACCGCGCCGTCGTCAAGGCCATCACGGAATGCGGCTGCATCGAGCTTCATGCCACCAAGCAGGTGTTTGAATCCGGCGTAAGCCTCGAACAGGCGAAGGAAAATGCGGGAACCCACGTGCACGGAGAATTATGTGAGAACTGCCGGGAGGTTATCGCGTCTGAGCTAGGCAGAGAATTGTTCTATATGTCGGCGCTGTGCAATCTGCTCGGCATCAATATGGACGAGGTCATCAAGAGTGAGTCCCAGAAATGCGCAACGCTCGGTTTATTCAATCTGTCGTAGTTGGGGATTTCATGATATGTTTGCACTCAAAAAAGAGCCGGTCTTCCTTCCGCATCAGCGGGGAAAACCGGCTCTATCTGCAATTGTGGGACAGCGTATCAGCCGTTCTTGGAGTGGTACATCTCATCATCCTGGCGTCTTCTGCTGCGGCCCCGGCGGCGTCTGGCCGTCAGACGGTCGACATTCTGCTTGAATCCGTACAGCGCATAAAGCGCAAGCAGGACGAAGATCATCTTGGATATCTGATCCGGAAACATCACGGCGACCGCAACTGCGATCACAATGACGATCGGAGCTCCCATAACTGCTTTTTTGGGCAGTCCGACCTTCTTGAAGTTCGGATATTTCACGGTGCTGACCATCAGGTAAGAAAGCAGAAGCGATGCGATGATCATGTAGACAGGAGACACATCTTTATGGAACAGGGCCAAGGTTGCCAGTACTCCGCCGGCAGCCGGAATCGGCAGACCGATGAAGTAACCGGGAATGCCCGGTTGAACGTTGAAACGGGCCAGGCGAAGCGCTCCGAATACCGGGAAGATGGCGGTAACGGACCAAGCCAGGGCGTTATGCAGATCATGCAGACTGCTGGTATACATAATGAGAGCAGGTGCGACTCCGAAAGAAACGACATCAGACAGCGAGTCCAGCTCTTTGCCAAATTCGCTTTCTGCGCCCAATGCACGGGCAACGCGGCCGTCAAGCCCGTCAGCCAGCATAGCGATTATGACGAGAATCGCCGCCATGCCGATCTTGCCGTCGAGTGCCATCATAATCCCGAACATGCCGAGCAGCAGATTTCCGAGTGTGAACAGACTCGGAAGTGATTTTTGTATCATTTCGTCACCTCTATCCTGAAATAACTGTGCCCACATAACGGCCCAGTTATGGAAGCCCTCAATTTGGCATTGCCCATATTGAAGCTCCCTCGCCACCATCATTCCATGGTGCCTGGCGAGCAGCATGGAAATATTCGGCAGCCCTTGCCAAACAACAACTCCAACATTACGTGATTGTATGATATTTACATTTGTCTGTCAATAAGAACTTGCTTCTGCAGCCGCTTCAGTCCATCCTGAATGCCCCGCGCCCGCGCTTCGCCGATTCCGTCCACTTCATCGAGCTCCGCAATGCTGGCCGTCATAAGATTCGGAAGCATTTCGAACCGTTCTACCAGGTTGTGGATAATGACGTTCGGGAGACGCGGAATTTTGTTCAGCAGCCGGTAACCGCGGGGAGTAACCGGCTCCTCGGAGGCCACGGCACCCGCTGAGAACCCAAGCAGCTTGGCGATATGGTTGTCGTCCATCAGTTCCTCGTCGCTCGAACGCTTCAGGCCGGAGATAATATCGCGGATTTTGTCCTCTTCCTCTTCCCTTGCATAGTCTCTGTACAAAAGCCATGCTTCTTCCTCGGTATTCCCCACCAGTTCTTCCATCTGCATGCTGATCAGGCGGCCTTCGTTGCCGAGCTCGGTGATATAGCGTTTGATCTCCGTCTTGATCCGCAGCACCATCTCTACCCGCTGAATAACGCCGACTACCTCCGGCACCGTCACGATCCCTTCATATTCCGAAGCCGACAGATTGGTCAGCGACTGAGTAAGCACAGCCTTGTATTTCTCCAGCGTTTGGATCGCCTGGTTCGCCTTCGTCAGAATTACACCGATGTCCTTCAGCGCATATCGGATAGATCCCTGATACAGTGTTATGATATTCCGCCGCTGAGAAATGGAGACAACCAGTTTGCCGGTCTGCTTGGCGACACGTTCAGCCGTCCGGTGGCGGATCCCTGTCTCGATCGACGAGATGGACGGGTCCGGGATCAGCTGGGTGTTAGCGTACAATATCCGCTTGAGGTCTTCGCTCAGAATAATGGCTCCATCCATTTTGGCCAGCTCATACAAATAGTTGGGCGAGAAATCGCAGTTGATGGAGAACCCGCCATCCACCACTTCCATCACCTCGGGGCTGTAGCCTACGACAATCAGCGCGCCCGTCTTGGCCCGCAGCACATTTTCCAGTCCATCGCGGAACGATGTGCCCGGAGCCGCAAGCCTGAGCAGGTCATTCATATTTTCCGGTTGTTGGTCCTTCATCTCTCTGCCCCCTAATCTAACGCGACCGCTAATGCGTCTGCTACGGAATTAACCCCGATAATTTGGATGTCCTTCGGCTGCTTCCAGCCCTTCAGACTCTTCTCGGGCATGATTACTCTGCGGAAGCCCAGCTTCGCGGCCTCCTTGACCCGCGTCTCGGAACGCGAGACGCCTCTCACCTCGCCGGTCAGCCCCACCTCGCCGAAGAACACGTCATACGGCTTCGTCGGGATATCCCGGAAGCTGGAGGCAATGCTGACGGCGACCGCCAGGTCGATGGCCGGTTCGTCCAGCTTGACCCCGCCCGCTACGTTGAGATAGGCGTCCTGATTCTGCAGGAACATGCCCATTCGCTTCTCCAGCACCGCGATAATAAGCGCCATTCGCTGGTTGTCGAGCCCCGTCGACATACGGCGCGGGGAAGGAAAATGCGTGGCGGCGACCAGCGCCTGCAGCTCGACCAGCACTGGCCGAGTGCCTTCCATGCTGGCTACCACCGTGGAGCCGGCCACACCGAGCGGGCGCTCGGACAAGAAGAGCTCGGACGGATTCTCCACCTCGGAGAGCCCGATCTCGCCCATTTCGAAGATTCCGATCTCATTGGTGGAGCCAAAACGGTTCTTGACGGCTCGCAGCAGGCGGTACGTATGATGCCGTTCGCCCTCGAAATACAGTACGCAGTCCACCATATGCTCCAGCATCCGGGGACCGGCGATGGCGCCTTCCTTCGTGACGTGACCCACGAGAACCGTCGCGATTCCGCGAATTTTGGCGATCCGCATAAATCTTGTCGTACATTCGCGAACCTGCGATACACTTCCCGGCGCGCTTGTCACTTCCGGCAGGAATACCGTCTGTATAGAGTCGATGACCAGGAACTGCGGCTGGATAGCCTCAATCGCTTCTTCAATGGATTCCATATTGGTCTCGCACAGCACATACAGCTCGGAGGACAGCGCCCCTAGACGATCGGCCCGAAGTCGGGTCTGACGCACCGATTCCTCTCCCGAGATATACAGCACCCTCAGTCCCTGTGTGGTCAGCGCATGCGAGGTCTGCAGCAGCAGTGTCGATTTGCCGATACCGGGATCGCCGCCAACCAATACCAGCGAACCCGGTACGATTCCGCCGCCGAGTACGCGGTTGAGCTCGCCGATTCCCGTCAAAATACGCGGCTCCTGATCACTTTCTATATTTATGATGGATTGGGGCTTTTCTTTACTATGAAAAACAGGGCCGCCATTCATCCCTTGAGTCTTGACTACGCTTTCCGTTTCTTCAACCATGCTGTTCCAAGCCTGGCAGCCCGGGCATTTGCCGAGCCACTTCGGCGACTCATAACCGCACTCGGTGCAGTAAAACTTCGTTTTGGTCTTAGCCATAACTTCTCCTTCGGACAAATGTACCCTGAATGCCATTTATTAAAAAACGTGGATATTTAGCTTCCAATAAAAGTTTACCATTTAAAGAAGGGGAACGAAAGAGCAAGAGCCTTCCAGAATGCGCGAAATGGCAGCAAAAAAAGAGAGCCGCTTCCGCAAAGGAAGCAAGCTCTCTTTCTCTAAAGCCGCGGCCTTGTATATCGGCCGGATGGCTGCTTATTCTCCGTCTTTCTCCAGTGCGACCGGCTCCGCCTTGCGAACCGTAAGCTCGCCGTTCTCTTCGTCGATCTTGAGCGAATCGCCCTTCGCAATGTTGCCCCTCAGCATTTCCTCGGACAGACGGTCCTCGATATGCTTCTGGATCGCGCGACGCAGCGGACGGGCGCCGAAGGCCGGATCGTAGCCTTCTTTGGCGAGGAATGCTTTCGCATTGTCCGTGAGCTCGAAGTCGACGTCGTATTCACGCAGCCGCTTGCGCAGCTCGTCGGACATCAGGGTTACGATCTGAGCGATATGCTTCTCTTCCAGCGAGTGGAAGACGATGATCTCGTCGATCCGGTTCAGGAACTCCGGACGGAAGCTCTTCTTCAGTTCGTCCATGACTTTGCCCTTCATGTTGGAGTAGTCGGCTCCGGCATCCTGCACGGCCGTAAATCCGAGCGTGGAGTTCCGCTTGATCGCCTGGGCTCCGACGTTGGATGTCAGGATGATCAGCGTGTTGCGGAAATCGACAACGCGGCCTTTGGAGTCGGTCAGACGGCCATCCTCCAGCACCTGCAGCAGAATGTTGAACACTTCCGGATGCGCCTTCTCGATTTCGTCCAGCAGGACGACCGAATATGGCTTGCGGCGTACTTTCTCTGTAAGCTGTCCGCCTTCTTCATAACCGACATATCCCGGAGGAGCCCCCACCAGACGCGAAGTCGAGTGTTTCTCCATGTACTCGGACATATCGATCCGGATAACCGCGTTCTCGTCGCCGAACATTGCTTCGGCAAGCGCGCGGGCCAGCTCGGTTTTACCGACACCGGTCGGGCCGAGGAAGATGAAGGAGCCCATCGGGCGCTTCGGATCTTTCAGACCGGCGCGTGCCCGGCGGATCGCCCGGCTGACGGCCTTGACGGCTTCATCCTGACCGATAACCCGGTCATGCAGCAGAGCTTCCATGTTGAGCAGACGCTCCGTTTCCTCTTCTTTCAGCTTGCTGACCGGAATGCCGGTCCAGCTTGCCACCACCTGAGCGATATCCTCAGGCGTAACTTCGGAATCGGTGCGGCCCTGCTTCTCTTTCCATTGGTTCTTCGTTGTGTCGAGCTCTTCGCGGATCTTCTGCTCCGTGTCGCGAAGGGCTGCGGCCTTCTCGAATTCCTGGCTTTGTACAGCCGCGTCCTTCTCCTTGCGGATGTCGTCCAGCCGTGTCTCCAGTTCCTTCAGATTCGGCGGAATCGTGTAAGAGTTCAGCCTTACCTTAGAGCCCGCTTCGTCGATCAGGTCGATCGCCTTATCCGGCAGGAAGCGGTCGGTGATGTAGCGGTCGGACAATTTGACCGCCTGCACGATCGCCTCATCCGTGATCTTCACACGGTGATGGGCTTCGTACCGGTCGCGCAGTCCGTACAGAATCTGCACGGCTTCTTCCGGAGACGGCTGATCCACCGTAATTGGCTGGAAGCGGCGTTCCAGAGCGGCGTCTTTCTCGATGTATTTGCGGTATTCGTCCAGCGTTGTAGCGCCGATGCATTGCAGCTCACCGCGCGCCAGTGCCGGCTTCAGAATGTTGGAAGCGTCGATGGCGCCTTCCGCGCCGCCCGCGCCGATCAGCGTGTGCAGCTCGTCGATGAAGAGAACGATGTTGCCCGCCTGGCGGATTTCATCCATGATCTTCTTCAGGCGGTCTTCGAATTCACCGCGGTATTTGGTGCCGGCGACAACGGAGCCCATATCGAGCGTCATAACACGCTTGTCGCGCAGCGTCTCGGGAATTTCATTGTTGATGATCTTCTGGGCCAGGCCTTCGGCGATCGCCGTCTTACCTACCCCCGGCTCGCCGATCAGCACCGGATTGTTCTTGGTCCGGCGGCTCAGCACCTGAATAACGCGCTCGATTTCCTTGCTGCGTCCGATAACCGGGTCGAGGTGGCCATCTTTGGCGTAGGCCGTCAAATCGCGAGCCAGGCCGTCAAGCGTAGGCGTGCTGACATTGGACGGGCCGCCGCTGTGGCTCGAAGCCGACTCGCTGCTGCCGAGCAGCTGAAGCACCTGCTGGCGGGCCTTGTTCAGACTGATGCCGAGGTTGTTCAGCACACGGGCCGCAACGCCCTCTCCCTCACGGATCAGACCGAGCAGGATATGCTCCGTGCCAACATAAGTATGGCCCAGCTTGCGGGCTTCATCCATCGACAGCTCGATCACTTTCTTGGCGCGGGGCGTGTACGCGATGTTCGTTGGCTGCTCCTGTCCTCTGCCGATCAGCGTCTCCACTTCGTCCTGAATTTTTTCAAGTCCGAGTCCGAGTCCGATCAGCGCTTTGGCGGCGATGCCGTCGCCTTCGCGGATCAGTCCCAGCAAAATATGTTCTGTGCCGATATTATTGTGTCCCAGCCGAACGGCTTCTTCCTGTGCCAGCGCAAGCACTTTTTGTGCGCGTTCCGTAAATCTGCCAAACATCATAACCCTGCACCTCCATAAATAATAAATATCTATACCTGAAATAACGAAGTCCACAAGCAAGGACGGCGTTATGGAAGCCTTCAATTTGGCTCTGCCAAATTCGAAGGTGCTCCTCGACTGTTGATCATCCGGATGACGCCGGAAATGGCGGCACGGATGTCTATAATTAATTGGTAGTTCCCAATGTCTCCCGGAGCAGCTTCGCCCGGTACATATCGCGTTCTGCGGCGTTCAGCTTGTCGCCAAATGTCTTCTGCAGAAAGCCAGGCTGTGTCTTCACATTCAGTTCGTTGAGAACCGAAATGGAAGGCTCCCGGAGAATTCCCACATCAACGCCAAACCGCAAATCCGACAGACGCTGGGAGGCTTCTTTAAGTTCCATAACTGCCGCATACTTCAGAATGCCGTATGACCGCATTACCCGGTCGGTAATCCGCATGGCGGAATCGTTCAGCAGACGCTGGCGCGCATTCCGTTCATGCTCGATAATCTGAATGACGACGCTGTGCAAATTGTCGATAATCTCCGTCTCGCTCTGGCCGAGCGTAATCTGGTTGGAGATTTGAAAAATATTGCCCGCCGCCTCGGACCCCTCGCCATAGATGCCTCTGACCGTCAGCCCCACCTGATTGACGGCGGAGAGAATGCGTCCGATCTGTTGAGTCATGACAAGCGCCGGGAGATGCATCATGACCGAAGCGCGTAGTCCTGTACCGACGTTCGTCGGACAGCTTGTTAAATAACCCCTTCTATCGTCAAATGCGTAATCGACCGCCGCTTCAAAAATGTCGTCAATGGCCGTCGCTCTGTCCCAGGCTTCCTTGATCTGGAATCCGGGGAACAGGCATTGAATCCGCAGATGATCCTCTTCATTGATCATAATGCTGACCGATTCGTCCTCGTTCAACAGCACCGCACCGCCGCGGGAGTCATTGGCCAGGCTGGGACTGATCAGATGCTTCTCGACCAGCACTGTTTTGTCCAGCTCTCCCAGTTCGTCAAGCTTCACCAGTTGAAACGTTCCGAAACCTGTCGCCTGATTCTCATCAATTACGGGAGCCAGAACATCCATGACCTTCTCGGCCTGCTCTTCATTGGCAAGAAGCGGAAAAGGATGATGCAAGATATTACGGGCGATCCGCACACGGCTGCTGATTACAATCTCGGAGTGGCTGCCGCCGCTGCGCATCCATTCGCTGAGCGCTTGCTCGGTAAAACGGAGATTAGGCATCGGGCATTCCCCCTATATATCATAAGACTTTACTCTTGTGCTATTTCTTTTTCAAGTTTCCGAATCCGGTCTCTCAGCTCGGCCGCCGTTTCGAATTCTTCCTGGGCGATGGCCTGCTGCATGCTCTCCTTAAGCTCGTCGATTTGACGGCGGACCTGAATTTGCGCTCCTGCCCGTCTCGGCACTTTGCCGACATGGGCGGTGCTTCCGTGTACTCTTTTGAAAAGAGGGTCCAGACCTTTGTCAAAATACTTGTAGCAGGAGCTGCAGCCGAACCGGCCCAGCTTGCTGAACTGTCCGTAGGTCATGCCGCATTCCTCGCACCGCACGTCCTGAACCGTTGACGCAGCAGCGGTCTTGCCTTTGCTCGCCCCCTCCAGATCCAAGAGGCCGGACAGCAGACTGTGAATGGAGAACCCGCCCGAGGTTCCGGGAATAAGCTCTCCCTTTTCCCTGGCGCAGTGTTCGCAGATATGGAACTCCGTCTTCTCTCCGTTCACAATTTTGGTGAAATGAAGCGTTGCCGGTCTAGCGCCGCATTCTTGGCACACCATCACGAGATCCTTCCTTTCACACCGCCTTATTTGTTAAGCAATGAGACCAGCATCGCCTTCATCATCTTGGAACGGATCTCGTCCCGAAGGGGAAGCTTGACCGCAAGGCAGTCACGCGAAATGGCGGCGCGCATCAGACAGGCTTCACGTCTGGTCAAAAAGCCGGCTTCCTCAAGCTGATAAATCAGCCCTTCTGCGGTGCTCTGGTCAATGCCCGTTCCTATGGTCTGGTTCAGATGAGCATGAAGCGCCGAATGCTGCGGCAGTTCAATGCGCTGAATGCGGATATAGCCGCCGCCGCCGCGCTTGCTCTCTACCAGGTACCCTTTTTCAAGCGTAAAGCGTGTGCTGATCACATAATTGATCTGGGAAGGAACGCAAGAGAAATGGTCCGCCAGATCATTGCGTTGAATTTCCACTGTGCCTTCGGGACTTTCATGCAAAATATTCTTCAGATATTGTTCGATGATATCGGAGATATTGCGCATCACTCATCCTCCAGATTAAGAGCTTGCATATGCAGAATGGTGGCACCGTTCCAATACCGGCCTTAACCTTTACAGGAACTTTAACCAAAGTGCAAAGAGCCGAATCCCGTTACATACCGGCCGCAAACCCGGGTTAGTCACTAATGCTCAAGCCTTACTAGTGTGGCCCAAACTGTACGCCGCATACTTCTTAACAAGCCGGGTGGGAACGATTGAGTAGACACCTGCTGCATGCTCTGTTGACTTTGACTTTCTTTGACTTATTTATTATTATAGCACATTCTCACAAAATGCCAAGTCCTTGACCGGAAAAATTCAGATCCTTGTTATTCGGGGCGCGATCCGCCATTTCTATTTCATTATTTGTGCAAAAAACGCGGCTGGAAGACCACTCTCCAAACCGCGTTTTGTAATTCAGAAGAAATCGAACAGCGCCGTCCGTGCCGGCAGCACTTTGTTCTCAAGCCATACCGCGGCCCCTTCCGTACCTTCGAGCAAACCTCCCCGGTACAGATCAATCGGCCTCTTATATCCCAGCAGCATGGCGGTCAGCGTTCCGATTCCGCAGGCGGCCATATGCCCGGCATCTCCCGCCTCTGAAGGCTCAAGCGAAGCCTGGCCAGATTCGGAGATAGTCAATCTCCAGGAGCCCTCATTCCAGGGAGCAAGCGGGTCGCTCAGCGACAGCAGAATCGATGATTCCGCCCCGTCAGCCCGGAACGCCAGCTTCTCCACCAAGGACTTGGCATTCACGATGCGAGCCATGAAATAAGGGTAATTCTCCTGCGGTATGCGCGGGTCCGGCAGCAAATAAGGGAGATCATCGTCTGATGGAACCAGCTTGAGATTAGCCTCCGTGATCATGGAATCATGATTTCCGAAAAACGTCCACAGCCCTTTGCGCGCCTCCAGGCTAAGCCATACGAATTCATCGATCGTTAGCACTTTATTAGTGATCTTGTACAGCGCATAGCCTTCCGGTTCTCCCGCTTCGGTGTAGTAAACAGCATAATGCGTGCTGTCATCCAGGACGGAATGCTCCCACCAATCCATGTTACGGACAAGCGTGCCATTATAAGAACTGGCAAAGCTACGGTACAGACTATCCAGAAGTTCAACCCCGCCTTTATCCCTCACCACATTCCCTTTTGTCTGCACTTTTGCCGGGAACTTGCTGGTCGGGATCGTGTAGTTCTTATACTCGCAGTACAGATCCCAGCCGAATTTCCGGTAAAAAGGCACCGAGAACGGATGCAGAAATGACAACGGACGGCCTTCTTTATTCATTTGCTCCAGCGCATGCCTCAACAGACGGGCAACCAGCCCTTTTCTCCGGTTCTCCGGCCAAGTGGCTACGCCTGCAATTCCCCCCATAAGGACGGAGCTGCCCTGTATGTATGTCTCCAAGGGAAGCAGCGTAAATTTCGCCGCCAATTCCCCTTCCTCGAATATTCCCCAATCCCGTTCGGGCTTATATCGGGCTTTGGCCTTTTCCCTCGACTCGGAGGACATTTTATATTGGAAGGCATACTCTGAAAGACTAACACTTGCGTCGAATTCTTCCGCCCGCAGTTGACGAATTTCCACCCTCTTCACCTCTTCATTTGAAATTACCTTGAGTGTGTCAGACGGTTCAGGCTTTGTCAATTGGATTAGGGATATTGCAAAAACAACAAAAAACCACTGCTGAATACTCAGCAGTGGTTCATGTGCTTGGCAGCGTCCTACTCTCCCAGGACCCTTCGGTCCAAGTACCATCGGCGCTGGAGGGCTTAACGGTCGTGTTCGGGATGGGTACGCGTGGAACCCCTCCGCCATCGCCACCAAACGGGCATTTGCGGTACAAATGCATATTCAGGCTTGATCGCCTGAAAACTGGATCGAAACGAATCTTGCGTCTTAGCCCTTACTCGGTGTCTCGGGGTCCCCGAAAAGTACTCGGTGTACTCTTCGAAGCCTTCGCTTCACTTTTTGGGGTAGTTTTGGATAAGCCCTCGACCGATTAGTACTGGTCAGCTCCATGCATTGCTGCACTTCCA
>NZ_JAHCMB010000188.1 GCF_019904155.1 Paenibacillus sinensis | reverse complement strand
CCCTTGGCTAACGGTAGGCGCTCGCCAGCCCCCGTTCGGGACTTTCACCCTAAAGATAACGCCCATGCTGGGCGTACACACAAAAGGCGCCATGTCCCAAGGGACACAGCGCCTCTGCTTAAACAGTCAGCATCCTGTGATTTAATTCATAGTATTTTTATGCGATTTGTGATTATTAAAATAACATCATTCACACAGGCTGTCAACGATAAAAAAAGAAGAAACGCAAAATGCCGTCCTTGTCGGGACGCATCTGCGTTTCTCGCTCTCATCCTGTCTTCTTCAAGTCCTTCGGGCCATCCTCACTCGAAATCAATGCCACTGCGCGAGGCTGCTGCCATACAGCGGACACGGATTGCAGCTTCGAATTTCCGCGAACCTGATGATTCCGCAACCAACATTCTCCAACAGAGCGATGCCGCCGCCAAATCCGGCGAAGCCCCGGGTGAGCATCAGCTCCTCCGCAACCGGGTACGACAGGGGAATGAATGGAATTCCCTTACGCTCTGCGGTCTTCCGTTCGATTGAGCTGCCCAGCAGCAGCTCGATATCCTCCTTCAGCAGCAGCTTCTCAATCAATTGCCCGTCGCTCTCAAAGACGATCCTCGTCTCAAACCCTGGCTGCTGCCGTTCCCGCCAGTCATGAAGAATCCGCTCCTGCATCGCTTGGGGCAGGTCGTCGGTAATGATGATCAGGACCGGCAGCAGACCCAGCGGGCCGGCGAGGAACCGGGACTGGTTTATTGCGGAGGCGCTGTCGCCGACGACGGCCAGCCTCTTCTGGAAGCCGTAGCGATAATAGGCATCCGCCTGCTCGCGGATGTAGTAGCGTTCCAGCCGCTCCTGATCCTTAATCTTCGCTTCCAGCGCATCCGGCTCCAGGTCGAGCTGCCTCAAGACGCAGCTCAACACCTCTCCTGTCTGCGCCACTCCCACCGGATAACCGTCGAAACGCACATAGGGGATACCCGCGTGCCGCTCCAGCCATTCGCAGATATCCAGACTGTGAACCGAGAAAGAAACGTTGAGCGCCGCCTGCCGAAGCGCCGCCCATTCTCTCCTTTCTGCATCTGGACCGAAGATGACATTGACTTCGGCCCCCACATCCTCAAAGCTGAGCTTCAACGCTTGTAAATTACCTCTCCAATACACGTCCTGCTCAGGAATAACGCCGAACAGATTGACCAGGCGGCCGTTTCTCACCCCTGCGGATACCCCCAGCTTGTCGTACTGCCGCAGTATACCGAGCAGCACGGCCGAATAGCCGTCATGAACGCTGTCCTTGAATCCCGGAGTGCCAAGGTGTATGGCATGCACCTGCTGCTCCTGCAGCTCTTTGATCATCGCCGCCGGCACATCGTCCCCGACCAACTCCGGCGTGCAGCCCGTCGGAACGGCGCAGAAGTCTCCCGCTTTGATCTTGACGGTGTTCTTGGGCTGCTCCCTCAGCCTGGACGTGCCGCCGGACATAACCTGCCGCTCCAGAAAGCTGGCAGATGAAATGCTGAGACCGCCGCCGTTGCCCGAGCCGCCTTTGCCGCTGAGTGTGCTTCCTTCCAGATACTGCTGAACGCCGCAGCCTGCGGTGGAGTGAGTGACCGGCACTGCCCCTTCAATCGCCCGGATTGTCTGAAGCGCACCGTGCAGCAGGCAGCTGTTCCGGTTTCCCGCCGTCATCTGTCCCAATTTCACCTCACCTCCTGCTTGAAATGCCAGTTCACGCTCTTCGCGAACCACCCCTCCCGGTAGGAGGCGCCCCCTGCGTTTAAGTACCGGCTCAGCGCCGAATTCCGCAGCGCCTTGCCGAAGAGTCCGGCCAGCGCCAATGCTCCCTGGAAGCCGTAAATGTCCACGGCATCCACCGAAGCTGCCGGAATCCCTGCGGCAGCCGCCCATACGGCCGTCTCACTTCGGCCGATATAGAGGTCCGGCCGCCATTTGCTCAGCGCATTGATCTTCTCGAACGGCTGCCCCGGTTCGATCAGCACGCGGGGATTGTTGCGGCGGGACCATTCCCTGAGCCTTGAGGCATGGGTACGGTCCGCATGGGTCAGAGCAAAGGTGGTCACCTTCCCGCCAAGCTCCGATACTAATTCGCCGATCCCGAAGGCCTGCTCCGGGGGAAGATCGATGAAGACCGACAGATCCTTCAGCCGCTGCACGGCAAGCGTCTCGGCCGTCTCCGCCCGGGCAGCCTCGATTCGATTCCGCGTCTCGGCATCGGCGTCCAAGGCGTCCGCCACGGCAAGAAGCCAGCGGTGAGTTCCGGTCAAGCCGATTGGCGGCGGGACATCGAGCCGGGCGACGCCACGGCTCTCTTCCAGCCAGGCCAACAGATAGCCGGCCTCATCCCCGTCCAGAGCAGCGGATGCGATAGCTCCCGGCGAACGGCTAAGATCGGAGAGCGCATAGTATCCGGATACGTTGTTATACGAAAGCCCTGCGGCCGTCAGCTCTCTAATGATATTCCCTGTCCTCGTCTCCGCTGTCCCGATCAGGTTGATAAACCGCCCTCCCTTTTCCGGAATCGGCCAAGCGTTCAGCACATGCTTGGCTAATGCGTGAAATACAAGGTCGAAGCCGTATAGCGGCGATTTGAAACGAAGGCCTGCTGCGAATATCGGGACGACCGGAATACCATACAATCCTTCCGCCTCCACGGCAGCGGATTGAATATCGTTATTGTTGATCGCTGCGACCGGAGTGGACAGAATGAAGATGATATCCGGCTTCCAGAGCCGCCGGGCTCTACCGATCGCATCCCTCAGTTTGCCGTCCGCCCCAAGGATGGAATCACTTTCTTCAATATTTGTAAGCAGCCAGGGTCCGCTGCCGGAGCGCAGTTCATCCTCAAGCTTCGCCGCTCCGCAGCCCGGCGGTCTGTGAATGATCGTGACGGCTCCGCGTATTCGTCCCAGCAGACGAATGGCTCCGGTTAGCTCATCGTCCGTCGTCTCCGGGTAGGTGCCGAACCGCTGAGCGGGCTTCTCCCGTTCCAGCTCATCCGCCAGTGTTCCGCATTCGCCATTGAAGGCGGTCAGCGACCCAAGGCGCTTCTTTCTTATCCGCGCGAACCGCTGTCTGATCTCATGGTTCATGATCGTCATCTCCTTTAGTTCGCGGCAGCTCCCAAGGATACCGCCTCTTGGTTGATCGCATCCCCCAGCTTCTCGCCCAGTCGCGAAGATCGGTAACGTTCAGCAGCCTGTTATACAATTCAGCTCGCGTGCCGGAGTGGCAGCTCTAGCTCTCCCTTGCCAGCTTTAGCGCAGAGCCCTCAGCGGAGCGTAGTAAGTCCGTCCGGCCTGCCCGAGCACGCTACACGCTATCGGTTCTGTGGACCACGCAAACTTCAGACCAACTGAGCATCACAATAACGGTTCTGTGAACCGTACGGGTCTCAGCTCGTTATAGCACGCCGCCGATTCAGAGTGCCGCACAGACTCCGGTCACACTGCCGTTCCTTGGATCTGCGCGGTGGCAGCTGCCTTGAGCGCATCGGCTTTGTCCGTGCGCTCCCACGGCAGATCCAGATCGTTTCTGCCAAAATGGCCGTAGGCTGCGGTCTGCCGGTAAATCGGCCGCTTGAGATCAAGCGCCCGGATAATCGCTCCCGGGCGGAGGTCGAAGACCGTCTTCACCGCAGCGGCGATTCCATCATCGGGAAGGATGCCGGTGCCGAAGCTGTTCACCGTGACCGAGACCGGGCTGGCGACGCCGATGGCGTATGCCAGCTGAATTTCGGCCCGGCGGGCCAATCCGGCCGCCACAATGTTCTTGGCGACGTAGCGGGCGGCGTAAGCGGCGCTGCGGTCCACCTTCGTCGGGTCCTTGCCGCTGAAGGCTCCGCCTCCATGGCGGGCGTAGCCGCCGTAGGTGTCGACAATGATTTTGCGGCCGGTCAACCCGGCATCGCCATGCGGTCCGCCGACCACGAACCGGCCGGTCGGGTTAATATAATACTTCGTATTCTCATCCAGCAGCCCATCGGGAACCGTCGGCTCCACGACATGCCGGATAATATCCTTCCAGATTTGCTCCAGCCCGATATCCGGATCATGCTGGGTGGACACAACGATGGTGTCGATACGAACGGCGCGGTCACCGTCATACTCCACGGTTACCTGCGTCTTGCCATCCGGGCGAAGATACGGCAGCAGTCCGCTCTTGCGGGCCTCTGCCAGTCTTCTCGCCAGCTGGTGGGCCAGGGAAATCGGCAGTGGAAACAGCTCAGGCGTCTCATCCGTTGCGTAACCGAACATCAATCCCTGGTCGCCGGCTCCAAGCTCGATTTCCTTCTCTCCGGCATTCGCAAGGAGTCTTGATTCCAGCGCCTGGTCCACTCCTTGGGCAATATCGGCCGACTGCTCGTCAAGCGAGCTTAGGATGGCGCAGGTATGGCCGTCGAAGCCGAGTGAAGAATGATTATATCCGATCTTTACGATCGTATCCCGCGCAATGGCCGGAATATTGACGTTCGCAGAGGTTGATATTTCACCGGCGATCAGAACGAGCCCCGTCGTGACCGCCACCTCGCAGGCGACTCTTCCGTTCGGGTCCTGCTCCAGGATGGAGTCCAGAATGGCATCCGATATTTGGTCGCATATTTTATCCGGGTGCCCTTCCGTAACGGATTCTGAAGTAAACAGATATTTGGTCATGTTCTTCCCTCACTCATTGTGATGATTTTCACACAAAAGTCCGCATATTGCTGCTCCCGAATACGAAGAAGGCCCTGAATCCCGGCCTCGCTGCCTTGGGCAGCAAGCGCCGATTCAGAGCCTCCGGTTATCCGGTCAACCTTTATCCGACTAAATTAATAGGATTAATATATATTTTAGGTTGGATGGGATTGTTTGTCAATAGTCGGATGAATGCAACATGCTGAAGCAGGATAAGACGCACATCATCCTTGCCCTATACACTATTTGATTCGGAGACTGTCCGGTTCCTTAAAAGCCTGCACCTTCCCTTTACTCTGCACAATAATCATCCCGCTCTCGGACAAGCTCGGGCCGAAGACATGCCCGTCCGTCTCAAGCTGTACAACCGGCTGCGCCGTCTTGAGATGGATGCCGATCAGCCGCCCGTCGGTCTGGATCACATACATGCCGTTGCCGATCAAATCAAGGCGGGCTATGGGGTTGCGGATGCTTCCATTATAGGAGACTGCCGACTTGTCGGTCGTCTTGACGCCGTACAGATCATGATTGTTCGTAAAAATAACCCGCTCGTCATACGGACCCGCGGCGTAGGTCAAATCCTTCGGTCCCATGCTCTCCGCCGAATAGGTGTCTCTCACCGTCTTGGCCGGGTCGGCGGCCTCGGGATAGCTGTACAGCTTGTTCCCCGCATTCAGATAAATCCGGCCTCCATCAAACCAGGCCCCATAATTCCCGGGAGCATGCTGAGGATCGGTCAGATTGATGTTCGCGGGATTATAGGCAGTCGTTCCGGTAATTTTGCCGGTCTTGGCGTCCAGCGTATCGAGCGTGGTCAGCTCTTGTATTTCAAAAAGCGTACTCTCCCGCTGTACCACTACTTTGCCGTCCTTCACCGCAAGAGGCAAGCTGTATTGGCTTGACTCCCACAGCTGCTTACCTGTCGCCGAATCATAGGCATGCAGCCGATCATACATATAAGCCCCGGAGATGGTATTCATGGCGAATACCAGCCCACCGGCCGCTATGATTGGCTGATTGAATGGCGTCTCGTCCTTGGCGGTCCACTGAAGAACGCCGTCCTTCAGCCGGTAGGCCTGAACCCCGCCGCTCGTCACCAGCAGCCGCTCTCCATCCGCGATCAGCTGCGACGCTCCCGGGCTTGCAGGCTTGGTGGCCCAGAGCTTTTTCCCATTGGCCGCACTAACCGCATAGATTGTTCCCGGCTTCGAAGCCGCGTACAGCACACCGTCCCGGTACAGAATCGGCGCCTGAAGGCCCGCACCGAACTTCCATACCGCCTTTCCCGTCTGCACGTTCAGCGCCGCCAGCTGTCCGGATTTGATAATATAGACCTGCCCTCCGCCCGCAGCCGCAAGCCCTTGGCTCATCGTATAATCTTCCGCGGCCGCATCCATCGCCGAGACCCACTGCGCCTTGATCTCCTTCGCAGATATCGACGACGCCGAGGTATCATAGTTATTCCCGACATATGAAGCATGTGATGCCGTATCCGCCACAGCCGCTCCCGTTCCCGTGAGCAGCAGCCCCAGACCGAGCGTTCCCGCCGTGATCCGGTTCATCCACTTGATCATTCCCACTTCCCGTCCTCCTCCAGTCGTTTCATCAAGCTTGCCTGGTAATGCTCCAGTCGCTCCTGAATAAGCTCTGCCGTCAGATCCGTTACGCCGAACGCGGGCCAGCCCGCGTAAACTTGCGGCGGTTCGTCATCCAGCCCGTCGAACAGGGACAGCAGATCCCAGTACGGATGATAGGAGAACCGGCCACCCGCCTTCTCCTCGTACAGCTCCAGGAACAGATCGGCGGCTTCCACGCCGTACAGCTGCGCCAGATTCAACCGGCAGTGCCCCACATCGGCTCCTGCAGGTCCGATACAGGCATTCGGCCAATCGACGATTCCGCTGACAGCATCCCCGCTCCACAGCACATTGGCCGGATGGAAGTCCCGGTGTATGAACCGGGGCACAAAGGGCGGCCGCCGGCGCTTGACAAAGTCCGCCGCCGAAGACCAGCTCTCCGGGCGGCGGGTCCAGCCGGGAGCCCGGAGGGCCGCGATGTCGCTGTACGAGAAATGCGTCCAGCGGAAATCCCCTGCCGGCGCGGCATGAATGCCGGCAAGGGCCTGTGCCAGCCCCGCAAGCCAGCTCCGCATGTCGCGGGGCTTCAGATTGACGCTGCCCGGCAGCAGCGTCATCAGAACGGCGGGCAGCCCGCAGGCCGCGCCGTCCGGGTCGGCGCCCAGCAGCCTCGGCGCCGGCAGGCCGGCCAGCTTCGCATGCCGGAGCGCGGCGGCTTCGTGCTCGGCGAGATCGGGCTCCATGCGAAGCCAGCCCTCATTGTTATACAGGCGGATGACCGCTTCCCCGACCCCTGCCTCTTCTCCGCTCTCCAGCATGACTCTGTACAGAATGCTGGAGGTGCTGCCCGGAAGCCGCCGGGTCTCCTTGATGCGCAAAGAACCGGCGCCGAGGGCCGTAACGATCCAGCCGCTCGCCCGCTGCGGCAAATCTCCGCTCTCCACCTTGCCGCTCGACCGGTCTTCAAGAACCGCCGTATTTTGCAAGCTCACCCCTGCGGCTTCTTCCTGGCTCGGTGCTGTCTCCGACCCGCTCCGTGCTTCGGCCTCCGACTCTGCGAGCTTGTCCGGTTCTCCTGAGTTGGAGGGCTTTGCTCCAGTGGCATTCTTGTAATCATCATCGTTCGAGGGTCCTCCGACAACAAACTGCTCCTTCCCCCGCTCCCTCTCATCTCTCCCTTCGCGTCCGACTTCCGTCTCTTTGCCATTCTCCTCCCGGCCGCCTGCCATTCCTTCTCCTCCTCCGCACCGGAACGAGTACCGCTCCGAATGGTTGTCCTGATATGAAAGAGTATACATGATTTTCCAAATCAAGGCGCTGTCATCCGTCCACAAGACGCCAACAGCCTGTCGGTCAGGCGCGTTCCTTCATACGCCTGACCGACAGGCCGTTAATGATTCAGCCGGTGAACCCTTCATCCGGTTAGCCGTTAATCCCGTGACCGATTTTCCTGTCCGGGATCAGAGGCCGCTGCGAGGGAGCAGCGCGCCCTATCGCAGTAACCGGCATTTGAGCGGAAGACACTTTCCTGCATCTGCAACCCCGCCGCTTGCAGCCTCATCTGCAGCAACGGCCCGCCCGCTATATCGGCGGATAGGCCGTTTTTTTCATCGCATCATGTTTGCTCGTTCGCATCACATTGTTTGTTCGCCTTGCTTCACTAGCTCGTCTTGCAGCGTTTTTTTCACAACGTAGCTCTTTTCACTTGAGATTGCTTTTTCGCATTGCCTATCTTTTTCGCATTACTATCTTCTTCACTTTGCATTGCTTTTTCACTTTGCATTGCTTGTTCGCTCTGCTTCGCTTATCCGCCCTGCTGCGCTTTTCGCCTTGCAGGCCCGCCGCTACCCGAGCGTATTTTCCAGCGTTCCGAGGCCGTCAATCGTGATCTCGACTTTGTCCCCGGCTTGCAGCCACTTCCGCTTCTCTTCGGGCAGTCCAAGGATAACGCCCTCAGGCGTTCCGGTAAAAATCAAATCCCCCGGCTCAAGAGTGAGATGCTGCGATATGTAAGACACCAGCTCCGCGCAGGAATGGATCATGTTCCCGGTGTTGGAGGACTGCCGAACCTCACCGTTGACACGGCATTCGATATCCAGGCTGCCGGGATCAATCTCGTCGGCCGTTGCAATCCATGGGCCTACCGGGCCGAAGCCGTCCAGCGATTTGCCGAGCAGCCATTGAGTCGTGCGGAACTGCAGCTCGCGGGCGGTCAAATCATTGCCGGCGGCATAGCCGAAGACGCAGGTCAGAGCCTCTTCCTCCGCTACGCGGGAAGCTCTGCGGCCAATCACCACGACGAGTTCCGCTTCATAGTCAATCTGCAAAAGCCCCGGCGGTATGGCAATCGTCTCCTTGTGGGCCGACAGCGTGTTGTCGAGCTTGCTGAACAGCACCGGAACCGAAACCGATTCAAAGCCTGCTTCTTCCGCATGGCTTTTGTAATTGAGGCCAACGCAGACAATCTTGCGCGGGCGGGTCACGCAGGGTGCGAACTCCACAGTCTCTTCCGGGAGCAAGACCGGAGAGCCCGCCAGCAGTCCACCCAGCTGTGTCAGCGCTTCAGCACTGTTCCCGATTACTTCCTCCATATTCGAGGGAGCCTTGACTCCCGCGCGTTCCGCCGACGCCTCAATGTCAACGATGCCTTCCGGCGTCTTCACGCCAAGCTTGATCCCGCCATTGCTTTTATATTGCAGCAGCTTCATTTCATGAGTCCCTTCTTTCCCGTTATTAGGGCATGCCGTCCGCCATGTTCACTTCGCTTCGCAAATTACTAAATTAGGGTCTATAATTAAAGGTTAAATCAGGCCAGCGTGCTGAAGGCCCTTGTAAATACCTCCGTCATCCACACTGCTGGTCACATAATCGGCATAGGGAAGCAGCTCTTCATGCGAATTGCCCATCGCGATGCCAAGTCCGGCCAGCTCCAGCATTTCTTTGTCGTTGAGGCCGTCGCCGAACGCGATCGCTTCCTCACGGCTCAGGCCAAGGCTGTCCAGCAATGCCTGAATGCCCATTGCCTTGGAGCTTCCGGGCGGCAGCACATCCAGCGCAAGCGGATGCCAGCGGATCAGCCGCAGCTTCGTCAGCAGCTCTTCGTACAGCGCCTCTTCATGGCTCTCGCAGTGTAGGAACATCTGGTAGATTTCATTGTTTTTCCAGAATTCGGGGTCCCAGCCCGGCTGATCAACCTTCAAGGTGTTGACGGATTCCGTGACAAAAGGATGGTTCTCCGTGTCGGCGAAATATGATTCCCCGCCTTCAAACACGAGCGTATGCTTGTGCTTGCCTGCCAGCTCGACCAGCGCCGCAATCGTCTCCTTGTCGAGCGGCTGCTTGTGCACTACCTTGCCTTTGTAGACGACGAAGGCCCCGTTCAGACATACATAGGAGTCGATGCCCAGCGCTTCCGCCAGCGGCTTGATAAAATAGGGCGCCCGTCCGGTCGCAATCACCGGCTCAACGCCGTTCTTCTTTAGATGGGCGACGGCCTCCAGCGTATCCCCCGGAATCTCCTTCTCCTCGTTGACAAGCGTGCCGTCGATGTCAAAAAATACAATCTTATAATCCATTTCCTGTATGCTCCTATCCTTCCGCCGTGCCAAAGACCGGCATTTTCTGTAATCTGCTAGGGTTATACCCGTTTCTGGTTCTATCCGTAACTTACCATGATTGATCGGCGGCGGGCAAGAAACATAGAACCCCGGGGCTTGTTCCTGTTATAATGATCACAATAACTCACTAACTTACTTATTCACCGAAGGATAAACGTCTGACGGCGTCCTTTAGGCGCCGTGCATTTACCGAGAAATAGAAGACCTATTGTAAGCAACAACTTATAAGTCTTATATTTGAACAATAAACCAAAGGAGTCTTTTCCATGAACCCTTCCATTCAAAAAACGGCAGCATCCGGCAGCGCCTTTGAGTTCGGCGTCTATACGCTGGGCGATATTGTCCCCGATCCTCTGACAGGCCGCTCGGCGAGCCACCGGGAACGTCTGCGGGATATTGTGGAGGCCGCCAAGCTCGCCGACGAGGCCGGACTTGATGTATTCGGCGTCGGGGAGCATCACCGCCTCGATTTTGCCGTCTCCTCCGTTCCCGTCGTCCTGTCCGCCATCTCTCAGGTCACCAAGCGGATCAAACTGGCCAGCACGACCATGGTGCTCGGTACCATCGATCCTGTCCGCCTGTTCGAGGACTTCGCTACGCTCGACCTTTTGTCGGACGGACGCGCGGAGATTATGGTCGGACGCGGCGCGTTCACCGAGTCATTCCCGCTGTTCGGATACGACCTGAGTGACTATCAGCAGCTGTTCTCCGAAAATATCGGCCTGCTCCAGAAGCTCGGAGAGGAAGATACCGTATCATGGGAGGGCCACTTCCGTTCGCCGCTCAAGAACGCGGAAATTTCGCCCCGCCCGCTCCAGCCGAGTCTTCCGCTCTGGATCGGCGTCGGCGGGACGCCGGCCAGCGCGGAGAGAGCCGGAACGCTTGGCACCGGCATGGCCATAGCCATCCTGTCCGGCAATCCGGAGCGCTTCGCCCATCTGACTGAGCTGTACCGGCAGGCCGGACAGCAGGCGGGCTACAGCCCGGATTCCCTGAAGGTGGGCATAACGAGCCATGGCTATATCGCCAAGACATCCAAGCAGGCGCTGGACGATTTCTATCCGTACTACCTGAACTATCTGAACGGCATCATGGCCCATCCCGGCCAGGAGTTCCGGTTCACCCGTGAAGATTTCGAAGCGTATACCCGGCCCGGCGAAGCGCTGGCTGTCGGAAGCCCGGAGCAGGTGATCGAGAAAATCCTGCATCAGCATGAGCTGTTCGGCCATACCCGCTTCATGGCCCAGATGGACGTAGGCGGCATGCCCTTCTCCAAGGTCGCATCGGCTATCGAGCTGCTGGCGATAGAGGTCGCACCCGTCGTCCGCCGGGAGATTGCGAAGAGAACCGGCTCCATCTGATGCTCCGGGACCGCAGAGTCCGGCTGATTCCCCGGGCCTGTTTTTTCTAAGCCGATGGAAGCATTTTGGGAGGTTTTCGGTTCGCTTTTGGAGATGCCGGGGTAAAGGGTTACAGAATTTTTGCGACAGCGGAGGCCTGCAGATGAACAGAGAGATAACTAGCCGTACATCGCCCGATCAACGAACTTCGAAGCGCCCGCGCACATATTCCCGTTCCCGCCGGAAGGCTTGGCTCAAACCCGCCGCTTGGCTGACTGCCGTCCTTGCTGCGGCACTATGCCTTGTGCCGGCATCGTCCTACACGGTCCGTGCAGACAGCTACACGGCCAAAGTATACGCCTCCTCGCTCAATGTCCGGAGCGAGCCTGCCGCCGGTTCCGCCATCACCGGCTCGCTTCAGAGCGGCGCGGTCGTTACCGTGACGGACGAGCAGCATGGCTGGCTGAAGATCCGGAAGGGCTCCCTGACCGGCTGGGTTGCGGGCTACTATCTGAAGCGTTCCTCCGGCTCCCCATCTGCCGTCCAGAGCAGCCCATCCCCCGCAGCATCCTCATCCTCTGCGGGGGGAAGCTCCTCCCGGTCCCGGGCAACCGTCACAGCGGACTCGCTCCGCATCCGCAGCGGTCCCGGAACGGGCTACGAAGTCGTCGGCTCGCTGCGGACGGGCAACAGCGTAACCGTGCTGTCCAGCCGGTCCGGATGGACGAATATCCGGACGGCGGAAGGCGTGACCGGCTGGGTGTCGTCCTCTTACATCTCGTCTACAGCCGCGTCCAATTCGTCGAGTTCCTCATCCTCAGCCTCCGGAGGCTCCGCAACCCGGTCCCATTCCGGCGGCATCCAAGGCAAGCTGATTGTCGTCGATGCAGGACATGGCGGAGACGATCCCGGCATGATCGGGACGACCTACGGCACCATGGAGAAGGACCTCAATCTGCAGACAGCGCTGTATCTGCGCGACTATTTGACGGCGGCCGGCGCGAAGGTGAGGATGACGCGGACGCTGGACAGCCAGAAGCCGTCCCTGTCCCGCCGCGCGCAGCTCTCGCAGACGATCGGGGCGGATGCCTTCGTCAGCGTCCATTTTAATTCCTCGCCGAAGAAGGTATCCGGTACGCTAACCTTCTTCTACTCGGAATCCGGCGATCTCCCGCTGGCCCGCGCTATCGAACACCGGCTCGGCGACGGCATCGGCCTCAAGAGCAATGGCCTGTCCTTCGGGAATTATCATATCCTGCGGGAGAACACCATTCCGGCGGCGCTCGTGGAGCTCGGGTTCCTCACCAGCGCCAGGGACGAATCGATCGTACGGACATCATCCTATCAGAAGAAAGCCGCCAGGGCGATCGCTGACGGCCTCGCGGATTACTTCGCGAAATGAGCCGGATACCCGATACCCGGTACAACAGAACACCCCCGACTGCGGAACCTTACTTGGTTCCTGGGCCGGGGGTGTTGTTATGCTATAAAGGTATCGGCCCGTTCCAGTCCATGCCGGAGCGTAGCAGCTTACCTGGAAATGGCGAAGCCGCGCTCATATTGGGCCGGAACCGGAACGCCCTTGCGGAGCGCCTCGGCGGCGGTCAGCGCCCAGTACGGGTTCTTCAGCATGCCCCGGCCCACAGCGATCAGTTCGGCTTCTTCGTTGCCGATGACAGCGTTCGCCAGCTCAGGCGTGTCAAGCCGGCCTACGGCGATTACCGGCACGTTCAGGCCTTCCTTGATCGCTCTGGCCATTGGCACCTGGTACGCCGCATGCGTTCCCGGCCGTCCGGCAGCCGCAATCGGGCCTTCGCCGCCCGCGCTGACATGGAAAATATCGACGCCCGCTTCCTTGAACGCCTTGCTGAACTCCAGGCTGTACTCAATGCCGTAGCCGCCTTCGACGTATTCCCTTGCGGAAATCCGCAGAATGAGCGGCATGCCTTCCGGCATTTCTTCCTTAACCGCCGCGATGACCTCGCGTCCGAACAGCGTGCGGTCCTGGCCGTATTCGTCGCTTCGCTTATTGGTGTAAGGCGAGGTGAACTGATGGATCAGATAACCATGCGCTCCATGAAGCTCGATCGTATCAAAACCGGCCTGCACCGCCCGGCGCGTGGCGAGGCGGAATTTCTCGACCATGCCCTTCACTTCTTCGGTTGTAAGCTCCCTTGGCGTCTTCGATTGTTCGTTGAACGGAATCGGCGAGGAAGAAACCGGCTGCGGAGCATCTTCAGCCTTGCGTCCGGCATGGGCAATCTGAATGCCCACCTTCGCTCCGTAAGTGTGGCAGTCGCTGACGATCCGGGCAAGCGCCGGAATCTGCTCGTCGGACCACAGCCCAAGGTCATAATCGCTAATCCGTCCGTCCGGCTCGACATCGGTCATCTCGATGATGATCAGGCCCGTTCCGCCTATAGCCCGGCTGACATAATGAGTATGATGCCAATCATTGGCTATGCCGTCCTTGGCTGTTACCGAGTACTGGCACATCGGCGGCATAACGATCCGGTTCTTGAGTTCCAAATTCTTCAGGGTATAAGGGGTAAACAAATCGATCACGGGTATCTCTCCTCCATCCAAAATGCATGCTCATGCATATATTAGCTCACCCCTTTATTGAAGTCAAATCTTATTCCGCTTGCGGTCTGTTCAGTCCTCGCGTTCTTCAAACATATAACGGAACGGGTCCTTGTCGCGGGGATTAAATGAAGACAAGGTTCCGGAAGACCGGGGTTTATCCAGCGAAAGCGATGCCGCAGCCGAAACCACAACGATCGCGCACAGCAAAACCAATATCAGCAGTCCTTCAATCAACCACATATTGAACACCCTTCTCTCATTGTTATAAGCATTTCTCTTCATGATTGCGGGAACACTTGAGGAAGGAACGTATAGCCGATTTCGGTCGTATGCTCCACCTTTTTCTATAATATATTGTTTGAATCATGCTTCAAATCAGTGCCCCGGATAATAAACAGTATCGTTCCTTCCGCTTCCCTATTGCAGTTTTCCCTTGATTTCATCTTAGTTTTTTTGCATACTTCATACAATCAACAATATTGGCTCATTCTTCAGTATCCTTTCATATCTTGCTCTGAGCTCCAATACATTGCATTCAAGCCGAGAAAGGTCGATAACCCATTGCGAATCATTAGAGAGCCGAAGCTGCTGTACGCCGGACAAGTCAGCAGCAGTGCGGGTTGGCATTTTCCAGGCCACAAACATGACGATCTGCACGAGATTTTGTACATCCGGGAAGGGTCAGGGTATTTTACGATCGGAGACCGGACTTACGCCGTCCGAAAAGGGGACATTGTCGTCTACAACAGAGGGGTTTTGCACGAAGAACGTTCCTTGCCGGACTTTCCTTTTGGCACTTATTGCTGCGGATTCTCCAATATAGAAATCGAGGGACTTCCCCTGGATCGGATTCTCCCGGACGATGCCTCTCCTGTCATTAACGGCGGCAAGTATGCCACCGAGATGGAGGCGCTGATGTCCGTACTGTTTGAAGAATCCTCCATGGAGGAAGAAGGCTATCAGACGATATGCCGGGGCCTGCTGGTTTCGATCCTCACACTTATTCAGCGCATCGCCGAAAACGGCCGTCTGCAGGAAGAACGAGCCGGCGATGCGCTGGCACTCTCGATCAAGGAATATTTGGACCGGAACTTTGCGAATTCCATCAGCCTGCAGATGATTGCCGAGCATTTTCATGTCGACCGCTACTATCTCTCCCATGTGTTCAAGAAGCAGTACAACGACTCTCCCATCAACTATCTGATCAACCGGCGGATGGGCGAAGCCAAGCGGCTTCTCGCTTCAACGGAGATGAAGGTGTGGGAGATCGCCAAGCTTGTCGGGTACGAGAACGCCAACTATTTCTCCATGCTGTTCGCCAAATTTATGGGGGAGACACCGAGCTATTTCAAGCGCAATCATCGAAAAAACCTCCACTACCCGCAGCGTCCCGATTAAGGAACGCTGCAAATAGCGGAGGAATATGACGCTATAAGATTACAGGCTTGCGTCCCTTGTCCGGCTTCTGCCCTCATCCAGACTCAGGCTGAATGCTGTCACACAGCAGCTGACAAGAGCGAACCCGACAGCAGCCCATGGAAGGAATCGCAAACCGAAATGCCCCATCACGAGCGCACCTGACGCGGAACCGACCGCAATTCCGATGTTCGCGCCTATCGGCATCAGGGAAGAGGCGAAATCCTTCGCCGCCGGAACGAAGCGTTCCGCCAGATGGATGAAATAGATGGGAACCGCAGCGTTTATCGAGAAGGAGATGCAGGCAATGGCGATTAAGCCCAGAATGCCGAGCCAGGGGACCGACACTGTTATCCCAAAGATTGCGAATATGGCGGCCTGAATGAGGAACAGGACCTTCAGCTTCGCCATATAATTCCCTGAAGCGACGACTCCGCTGATGATGTTGCTGATGATCGTTGCCGCTCCATACACGATGAGTACATATCCGGTCCGGTCGGCAGGAATGCGCATGACCTCGGTCATCAGCGGCACGATATAGGTGTAATTTACGAAGATCGCCGCCACGCCCAGAACCGGAATCAGAATAGCCAGCAGCACCCGGGGGTGGGTCAATAAGCGGAATTGGTCGCTCATCCTGCTCTGAACGTTGGGCAGATCGCGCGGTACGACCCGGTATAGCAGAACCAGGCAGAATGCCCCAAGTATACCGACCAGTATAAAGGCCGCCGGCCACTCAAAATGCATGCCGACGAAGGTGCCGATCGGAACGCCCAACACGTTGGCGAGGGAGAAGCCGCCCATGATGTACGAGATCGCCCTTCCCCTCTTCTCTATCGGGACGACATCCGTGCTGATCGAGATGGACAAGGATACGCACAGCCCGCAGCACACCGCCGTCAAAATCCGGAACACGAGCAGCAGCGCATATGTTGAGGCAAAGGCGCTGCAAATATTCAGGAGCACAACCAGCACTGTTCCCGTCATCAGAGAGGCAGGCTTGGAGAAGCGTCCGGCCAGCGCCATTGCAAACGGTGTTCCGCAGGCATAAGCCACGGCAAAGCCCGATACAAAGGCTCCTGCTTCCGCAATCGATACGCCGAGACCTTCAGCCACCTGATCCAGCAGCCCTACGATTACATATTCTGTCGTGCCCAATATAAATGCCAAAAAGGTAAAGGCCAATGTCAGGGCTTGTTCTTTGCTGATTTTCACGTCTTCATTCCTCCAGCGGCTTGAACATTCTGTATGCTATACAAGCCTACCGGAAGCCGGCTCAAATAGCCATTCATCATCTTGTTCAATCTGCCGGAATCATTCAATATATTGTCCTAGGCTCCGGCCGAAGAAGGTTCTTCCGGAGCGTTCCCTGCGGCTTCCTCCTTGATCCTGAGCGGAAGGGTAATCCGCATCAACGTCCCCTCCCCAAGCGAGCTCTCGATGCGGACGCCGTACTCCGCTCCGTACTGAAGCTTGACACGCTGGTTGACGTTGCGGATGCCATAGCCGATTCCCTTGTCGGTCGGATCGAGAATCTGACTCACGATCTCCTGCTTCATGCCAAGCCCGTTGTCCTCCACTTCCAGGCAGACGGCCCCTTCCCTGACATAGGCTCTGATCCAAATCGTAATTTCATCGTCATACCACGCATGCTCCAGCGAATTTTCGACGAACGGCTGCAGAACGAATTTGGTCGTCTCGCAGCCGAGAACGTCAGGTGAAATGTCGTAGTGCGCGTGAATGCGGTCCCCGTTCTTGATCCGCTGAATATCGAGATACGCTTTGACGATTTGAAGCTCCTGCTCCACCGAGACAAGCCGTTCGCCGTGATGAAGGCTGAGCCGGTAGAACCGGGCCAGCTCTCGCAACACCTCATGCAGCTTGTCAATCTCTCCCAGCTTGGCCATACGGCTGATGGACGAGAAGGTATTGTAGAGAAAATGCGGATTCATCTGGGAGTGCAGCACCTGAAGCTCGGATTCTTTTTTCTCCAGATTGGAGACATAGACCTCATTGATCAGCCTTTGGATCGTGCTGGCCATTTCGTTGAAGGCGCTTCCGATTTGGGCGAACTCATCACCTCCCTGGGAAGGCATCCGCTTCTGGAAATTGCCCTCCTTGAAGGAACGCAGCGACGCGATCGTATTGGAGAACCGCCGGGAAAAATACTGCGACATTACCAGGCTGATCAGCATAAGCACAAGCAGACTGGCTGCGCAGACAGCGATGGTGACATCCCGGACACGATCCGATTTCTCCTGAAGGGAAGAATACGGAACCCAGGCGACTACACTGACCGGCAAATTCGGAATCGTCTCTTTGATCTGCATATAGGAATCGGGAGGGATCATTTCGCCTTGCCCTCCCCCCTTCGAGAGCGCGGACAGAACGCTGTTGTCGGGTGTGCTGGAGTACAGCAGGCGGTTGTGGTCGTCCACAACGAAGAGCAGACTCTCCTCCCCAAGCTTGCCCGTGCCGGCATCGGAGAAAATATCGTTCATGCTCACCGTCATTTTGACCAGTCCCATCAGCCCCAGCGTATCGAAATTGATCAGCGGCCGGAAGTACGAAATGCTGCCCGTGGCCTCATCGTCTTCAACCTGCCGCCACAAATGGGATCCGTAGTGCATGTTAAGCTCCTTGTACCAGCCTTTGTCTTTGATCCGGTCGGCTTTGAACAGGGAGTACTGCCGTCCTCCCCGGTTATTGTTGGTGTCGGTGTAATAATATTCGCTGATATCCGGGTTATCGACATACAGGGTCAGCTTGACCTCCTGGGATGGGAGATTGGCCGCATTCTCCAGCCGGGGAAGCACATACTGGGACATGATGCTGTATTTCTCCCAGCCGGAATGATATCCGGTGAGGTAGCGGGACAGCGTCTGATCCGCATAGATTTCGTCGGGCCCGCGGGTGATATCCCTGATCCGGTATTCGATGTTGCTCGCGATCTGCCGGATGGCAACTTCCAGATTGCCCCGGGTCTGCTCTTCGACCGTACGGACGGAGGAGAAATAGGCGTAGCCGCCGATCAGGGCAACGGGGGTAAGCACAAGCAGCAGATAGGAAATCAGCAGCTTATGGCGGATGGGCATACGGGACAGCGGGAAGGCGCTTCTCATAGGTCAGCTCTGCTTTCTGTAGTCGGCGGCGGTCATGTTGAAATATTCGCGGAACTGCCTGCTGAAATACGCGATATTCTTGTATCCGACCAAATCGGCGACCTCGTAAATTTTATACTGATGCTGATCCAGCAGCCGGATGGCCCTCTCCATGCGGATTCGGACCAGAAATTCATTGAAGCTCTCACCGGTATGCTCCTTGAACAACAGCCCCAGGTGATTTGGCGAGTAGGCAAAATGGTTCGCCACTTCGCGCAGCGTGATGTTCTCCGCCATCCGTTCGCGGATGTAATGCTCGATATCCTCCATGAGCCGGCGGTTTTTGTGCTGCTTCTTCATGAACAGGATTTCGGAAATATGAAACAGCGTGTTTCGCAGCCAGCGCTTGATGTCATCCACCGTCTCCAGTTGGTGAATGACGTCCATCTGTTCGATTCCCCTCCCAAGGAGACTCTCGAAGCTCTCGTTGAGCGTTCCGAGATAAGCCTCCAGCCGGGAAGCGATATGCACCGAGAATTGATATACCTTGACCGGATGCTCGAATCCTGCCGCAACCGCGAACAGTTCGTCGATGTAATCGCAAATGTTCACCAGTCGATAGCCCGCCATGGCCCCGAACATCCCCTCCAGTACGGCGCTTAAATCCCTGACATTCTTGCCGATCCCCGTCTTGGAAGAGCCCGGGGGAATGACCCGGTTCTTGCCGACAAACATTTTGCCGTTCATAAAGGTCCGGGCCTGAGAGAAGGAGACCGGCAGGTCTTCGGCAGCCGTTACCCCGGCTCCGTAGCTTACCGTTATCGTGAACGTCCCGCTCCGGCGGGCTTCCGCGACCATTTCCTCCAGTCTGCTCTCTATGCCTTCTTCCCCTCCCGTGTAAATGAGCGCGGCTTGCGACCGGTTCAGCCTGCACCAGACTCCAAGCCCCCGCCCGGCGGCATAAGACTCCAGCCATTGAAACAGCCGGTCCAGCTGGGTCTGCCCCGCCTCCGGAGCGCTACCCAAACGCAGCATGACATCATCCGCTTCGATCAGCACGGCGCATGCGCTTTCAAAAGTAAGGTCCAGCGGATAACGCTTCAGAAAAGCCGACAGCTTCCCCCGGTCGATCGTCCCTTCCAGCAGATGGCGGATGACATCGTTCTTGATGAAATCGAACGTCTCGATGTCCTCCCTGTCATCCGCCTCCTTCCGGCGCTCAAGCTCAAGCTCCCCGACGACCGCGCGCAGGACGGAGACAATCTCCTCGTCGTCCACCGGCTTCAGAATGTAGGCGTTCGCCTTCAGATCCAGCGCCTGCTTGGCATATTGGAAATCCTGGTAGCCGCTGATAAACACCGTCTTGAGGCCCGGATGGGTCTCCATCGCTTTGCGCGACAGCTCGATGCCGGAGAGGACCGGCATTTTGATATCGGTAATCAGCAGGTCGAAATCGTTGTTCTCGATGAATTGAAGCGCGGCCAGAGGCTTGTTCTCCCCGCATACCACTTCGATGCCGAGCTCACTCCAGGGAATGAGCCGCCGAAGCCCCTCCAGATCGTACATTTCATCGTCCACCAGCACGGCTTTGTACATGTCCTTCCCTCCCGCCTCGAAACGGCGAAAAAGAGGGCGCATATCGCGCTCTCTTTCCCGGCCGGTTCGGTATCAGCCTTTCATTTTGGACAGGTTGGCCTGCCACTGCTTCGTCTTCCATTGCAGCAGCTTGTCATAGCCCATCTTGGCAGCCTGCTTGTCGGCTTCTTCAATCAGCTTGCCCACTTCTTCATCGCTCTTGGCGAAGAAGATCTTCGGAATCAGCTGGGTGTAATAGTCCTTCAGCTGCTGGAGGATGATGCCTTCCTCCGAATTCGGGGCCGGGTCCATATTGGAGAATTCCGTCATATTCTTCGATGTCTTGAAGGTGATGTTCGCTTGGGACAGCGTCGTCCAGTCCTGCGCTTCCTGCGGCAGCAGCTTCTCGCGTTCCGCCTTGATGGAGTCGATGTACGAGGTATTGCCGTACCAGTTATATTCGCCGATCTTCATCTCGTCAAATTTCTTCGGATCGCGCTTGATATAGGCGTCGTTCGGAATCGGGACTTCATTCTCTACTTTATCATAGAACAGTCCCTTCGGCCCGAAGAAAAGAACCTGCTGGCCTTCATGGCTTGTCGCCCAGTTCATGTAAGAGAAGATGGCTTCCGGGTCCTTGGCGCTAGTCGTAATGACATTGACGTTCCAGCCGAGACGGTTAAAGCCGGAAGGATACACCTTGTTCTTGTCGACGCCTTCCTTGTGAACCGGCCAGATCGTGTCGTATCCGTCTTCCGGGTCCTTGGCTTTAAGCAGGTTGTTGGCTTCCCGCCCGATGCCTTCCACCACGGCGTCATATGCGCCGAATACGGCAATCTTGCCGGTCTTCAGCTTCTCCAGAATCTGGTCCCGGGTCTGGGTGAACATATCCTGCGAGGTCAGCCCCTCGCGGAACAGGCGGCTTGAATAGAGCGCCGCATCCTTGAACGCCGGGTCCTTGTACACGGAGATCAGCTCGGAGCCGGTCGGCACGCCGAAGACCTGGCCGGAGCCTGGAGAAATGAAGCCGGGGGTGCGGTCATCGGCCGCGCCGCTGTACAGCATGCCCATCATCTGGACTTCTCCGTCGCGAATTTCGCCGAAGTCGAGCGGAACCATGTCCGGATATTTCTCTTTGACCTGCTTCAAATAGCTTTCAAGATCACCCCAGGTTTCAAGCTTGGGAGAGCCGAGAGCCTTGTATACTTTCTTCTCGACGAGGAAGCCGGCATTGCCATTGCCATTGCTGCCGCTGATGTACCAGTTTGGAATCTGGTACAGCTTGCCGTCGTCGCTGCGCAGCATGTTGATTGTATCCTCGCCCACCATTTTTACAAATTCCGGATACTTCTCCAGGTAAGGATCGAGCGGAACCAGCTTGCCCGCTTTTTGCAGCCGTTCCACGTCCTTGCCCCGGTCGGTGACGATCACATCCGGGAGCTGGCTCGAGACGATCATGGCGTTCAGCTTCTGCGCCGCAGCGCCGTTGGACTGGATTGGATTCACGGTCACGCCCAGGCTCTCCGTGATCCATTTGCCCTGGGGAGTCGCCGACCAGTTCGGCGCTGTATACCAATCGTAATTGACGAAATTCGTGAAGGTGACCGGCTTCACCTGGGCGGCCGTCCCTTCGGCCGATGCGGACGCGGCTGGAGATACGCTGGCCTGCCCGCTAGGTGAAGCGCTTTCTTTTGTTGCGTTACTGGAGGCGCCTTCATTATTTCCGTTCCCCCCGCCGCAGCCGGACAGGAGGCTCGTTCCAATCAGACCTGCCAGAAGCAGTTGACCCCATTTCTTGTTATGCATGTGCTAAACCCCTTTCTATCCTTACACATTTATTATAGACGGCCGGGATGCCCGGCCGCATATAATCTTCTCCGAGCTACTCTTTCAGTGAACCGACAAGCACGCCTTTGACGAAGAACTTCTGCAGGAACGGATAGATCGCCAGAATCGGAAGCGTCGCGATCATCATGGTCGCCATTTGCAGCGCTTTGACGGTAACGGTATTCTGGACCATGCTCTGCGCGTAGCTGTTGAGGTTGGTCATGAGGCTTGCCGTCGCTCCGGCATTGATGATCTGCACCAGCAGCGTCTGCAGCGGGATCAGCTTCTGGTTGTTGATGAACACGGCCGGGGTGAACCAGTCGTTCCACAGGCCTACCGCGGTGAACAGTCCAAGCGTCGCCATGACCGGCCCCGAAATCGGGAGCACGATCCGGAAGAAGACGCCGAAATTGGAGCAGCCGTCGATGCGGGCCGATTCCTCCAGCCCGTCCGGAAGCTCCATGAAGAAGGTCCGGAAGATGATCATGTTATAGACGCTGACCATGCCGTGAATAATCAGAAACGCGAAGGTGTTATACAGATGCATCTGGTAAATCAGGATGAAATACGGGATAAGGCCGCCGCTGAAATACATGGTGAACACGCAGAACAGCATATAGCCTTTCTTGAAGACGATCCCCTTCTTGGACAGCCCGTAGGCAAACAATGAGGTGAAGAACAGCGACAGTACTGTTCCGATCACCGTACGCAGAATGGTGATCATGTAGGCGTGAAAGATATCGTCCTCTTTGAACACGATCCGGTAGTTCTCGAAGGTGGGAACGCGCGGCCAGAAGGTAATGCCGCCAAGCGCCGTATCGGAGCCTGTGTTAAGCGAAATAACGAACGAATTCCAGAACGGATAGAACGCGGCAAAGGCCAGCAGGGCAAGCAGGGCGTAGATGACGCCGTGCATGATTTTTTCCGAAGAGCTTGAACGCAAGGTTAGGCCCCCTTTCTAAAGAATGGCAGAAGCGGTTAAAGGTTGACCGCCCGGGCTTACCACAGGCTGGTCTTGCCAAACCGGCGCGCGATCGCGTTGGCGATATACAGCAGGACAACGCTGAGCACGGATTTCAGAAGACCGGCGGCCGTAGCGTAGGAGTAACGTTGATTCAGAATCCCTGTCTGGTAAACGTAAGTGTCGATGGTCTGCGCGTAAGGCATCAGAATACCGTTGGTGAGATTCTTGGTCAGCAGCAGGATGTCTTCGAATCCGGCGTTCAGAATGTTCCCGACACCGAGAATCAGGAAGATCATGACGACCGGCGCGATGCTCGGCAGCGTAATCTTGAAGATCTGCTTGAACTTGCTGGCCCCGTCGATGGAAGCCGCCTCGTAGAGCGCGGGATCGATGCCCGCGATGGCTGCCAGGTAGACGATGGAGCTGAAGCCGATTTCCTTCCAGACGCCGACCGATACGAGAATGCCCCAGAAATAATGAGGGCTGGACATCCAGTTCACCGGCTCGTCGATCAGGGACAGCTTCATCAGCAGATCGTTGACCGCGCCGTTGTGCACCGCCAGCATCGAGAAGACGAGTCCGGATACGACGACCCAGGACAGAAAGTGCGGGATATAGGTGACGGTCTGCACGACCCGCTTGAAGGCCATGTTCCGTACTTCATTCAGCATCAGCGCCAGCAGAATAGGAGCCGGGAAGCCGATCAGCAGCTTCAAGAGACTGATGCAGAACGTGTTGCGCACAATATTCCAGAATTCCGGAGACTCAAAAAACATGCGAAAGTGCATGGTTCCCACCCACGGACTGGCCATAAAACCCGTGAACAGGTTGTACTCCTTGAAGGCCATCAGCACACCCCACATCGGAATGTAGCTGAAGATCAGCAGAAACAGCAGGGATGGCAGAATCATCAGCTGGTAGTCCCATTGACGGGCGAAGCGTCTCCAAATCCCCTCTTCCCCGGACTTTGTCCGCCCCGCAGGCAGGGGAAGCTGCATCGCGGGCGTCTTACGTTGTTCCATAGCATCACCATTTCGTTTATTTGATGCTTTAATTGTACGATCTGATGGATGGCCCTTCTACGACACGGACTAACGATTTCTTTACTATATCAACGGCAAATGACGGACACCTTGAATAATGAATATCCGGGCGCAAATTCGCCTATTCTCTTTATCCGAATGTCCTCAAGGATACATGCCTTACGGCATCCTTTGGCACCATGCTGTTACCGGGAAATCGAAGCCTGCGATAAGAGTCCGGCAATATATACTTTGATTTAGAAAAAGGGCTTCCGCATCCGCGAAAGCCCCCCAGTGTTCTTCCGTCAGCCTGCGGCTGCCGTCAATCCGTACACTTCAAGCTCCCATAGCGAATAGCCGTACTTGGCGCCGTTTACCGTGCCGCGTTCCGTGCCGTTTAATTTGATGTAGCGCGCGCTCGCCGGCGCAAAGCTGAGGTCATCGATGCCGCCGTCGCCGGCCGTCTCCGTATAGACGGTCGTCCAGTCCGTACCGTTAACCGAGGTCTGGATCGTGTAGGCCTTGCCGTAGGCGGACTCCCAGTTCAGCACGACTCGGCTGACGGTTTGAACCGCGCCCAGATCGACCTGAAGCCACTGCGGGTCGCTGAAGGCCGACTCCCATCTTGTTCCCTTGTCTCCGTCCACCGCCAGGGAAGCCGGTTGATAAGGACTCTCCGAGGCCGTTGTCGTCTTGTTCAGCGCCAGATTGACGGCGGCAGAGGCGGCAACGGTTTGCTGCACCGCGGCATCCGTATAGCCTGCCGCCGAGACGGTGACGCTGTACGTTCCTGCGGCGGGGAATACGCCCGCATTCAGCGTGAGCTTGCCGGCTGTCAGCGCATACTGCGACGCGGACAAGGCAGTGCCATCCACTGTGACGCCCGATACCCCGCTTCTCCAAGCCGCATTGTCGCTAAAGGTGATTTCTATCGGCTGGCCGGCATAGTTCTGCGTCGTATCGGCTGTCAGTGCGGGAGGCGCAGCATTGGATGAGCCGCTGCCGTATACCTCCAGTTCCCAGAGCGAATAGCCGTACTGCGTTCCCCGCTCGGTGCCGTTCACCTTGATATATCTGGCGCTGACCGGGCTGAGAGCAAGATCGTCAATGCCGCCGTCGCCGGTGGTCGTCGAATAGACCGTGCTCCAGTCAGTGCCGTTCGCCGATGCCTGAACCGTGTAGGACTTGGCGTAAGCGCCCTCCCAGTTCAGCACGACGCGGCTCACGGTCTGAACCGAGCCGAGATCTACCTGAATCCACTGCGGATCGCTGAAGGCCGACTCCCATCTCGTTCCCTTGTCGCCGTCCACCGCACCTGCGGCGGGCTGGAGCGGATTGGCCGAGGAGGTGACGCTCTTCCCCAGTGCAAGGTTGGCGCCGGAAGCCCCGCCTCCGGGATTGCTTCCCGGATCGCTTCCCGAGCCGCCGCCAATCGGCGCTCCGTTGACCGTCGGATCGGCTTTGACCAGCGATTTGGCCGGAACCGTCACGCTGCCGGCCGCTCCCTGCGCATTGCGGAAGCTGACTGTAACCGGGGCATCGCCCGGATTCCAGACGAGCGCGCGATAGACGTTCCCTTTACGGTACACCGTTGCGCTTGCTCCTCCCGTCGCCCAAATATCCTTCGTGCGCTGCCCGAGATCGGCCATGCTGTGAACGAACCAGTACGTATTGAATACTTCATTCTGCTGCATGATGGAGGCATTCCACTTATTCAGCACAGCCTGCGGATCGCTGAGCGACTGAATCGGCCACACGATATGATACCAGTCCTCTTCGGGCCCGCCGTTGTCCGCGACAAAGCCGTTGTATAATCCTGCCGCTTTGTCCTTGTCGAAGCCGTAGCTGGTCAAATACTCCGAGGTCGGCAGCCAGTGAATGCCGTACACGTAGACGGGATTGCCGTTAAAGAACGTGCCGAAGAAGTTCGAAGCGCCGTACACCTGGCCCAGCGACTTGTGATTGAACTCCGGGAGCCAGTTGTCGCCGTCGTAGTTGAACCAATACTGCTCCACCGCCGACAGCTCGGTGGTGAAGCCCATGATGGCCGTGTCGCGGTAGGCGGTGTTGCCCGTCAGCTGGCTCCACATATATTCGCCTACCCAGCCGAACAGCGATTCGCCCGCCGCCTCCTGGTTGTTGCCGTCATCATTGTCGGCATATCCGCCCGCCCATGAGTGGCCTTCATAGGGATCGAAGTTCCGCAGGAACGGGTACAGCGGGTCGTTCTTGGACGGGTTCGCGTAATCCCGGATCAGCTGCTCCACCATGCCGCTGTACTCGTCGCGGAAGCCGGAATCGTAGGTTGCCAGAACCGCTGAAGCGAATACGTAGTAACCGTAGGTGAAGTGATGATCCGTAATGCCCGAGTTGGCGCCGAACTCGCTGTTCTTATAAATCAGCGTGCCCCAGTCCGTGTTGTAATCGAAGTAATAATCCGTTTCTCCCGGCGTGTACGTATACCAGTCCGACAGGATCGTCTTCATTCTCGACAGGAACAGGTTCTTGTACGCCGTATCGCCGATCTGATCGGCGATCAGCACGCCCATCGCCAGCGGATGCAGCTTCTTGCCCTGCCAGTAGGCGTCGGCCTTCATGAGATCCTGGGAGGTATCCGCATCAAGCTGCGCCAGATAGGAACGCAGCGTCTCCCGCGAATAGCTCTCGTCTCCCGGCTCGGTGAACTGGGGCACGATGCCGTAGAACTTGTTCACGGTGGAGAAGGAGTTGCCCTCCGTCAGCTTCAGCGTTCCCCGGATCGACGGGTAGGTCTTGCCATTCAGGGAAGCCGCCGAGGCTTTCCACTGATGCGGCAAGAGGGCCATCAGCGTCGTGTTCGGGAACCCGGAGCGCTTCTGCGTAACCGATACATTGAAATGGGTCGTGGCATCGGAGGTGATCTCGTTGAACGAGTAGGTCACCGTCGTGCCCGTAACGAACGCGTAGCCGTGCTGATAGAAATAGTTCAGATCGGATGCCGCGGGCATCGCCGCAAGCGACAGATAGCTCTGGCCGCTTCCGAGCTGAATTTTGAGCTTGGCGCCCACCTTCTTGAAGGTCGTGCCCGCGGGCGCGAATACGCCGTACGTTCGCTTGACCGTCGATGGGGTCGGAGCGCCGTTCGTATTCGTCACTTCTATGCCGATATGATCGCCGGTAAGCGCAGTGCCGTCAGCCGCCAGAATCGTGTTGCCCGAATCGTCGAAGAAGCGGGCCGTCACCGGCAGGTAAATTTCCGGGCTGGCCGGGTCGCTGAACTGCGAATACAAATACGGCGAGCCTTTGACGAACGTCGTCTTCATTTTGTCCGTCGCCCCGTCGCTGAGCACGGCGTCCGCCGACCAGTCTCCGTAGGCGGTGATCCGGTTGGACATCGACGAGGTGTTGATATTGCTTGCCATCAGATACAGGTCCGGGCTGCCCGAAGCCGCCTGCGTCAGGCCGTTCACATAGCCCGCGCCCGGGTTCAGCACACTTAAGCCCTGCTTCGTGTACTTGGATTTCAGCGGAAGTGTAACGATGCCGTTGCCGAGCTTGTTGATCATGATCGACTGCCACCAGTCATTCGACGGCAGCGGCGCGGTCAGGGAGTCGGACTTGTACAGCGGATATTTCGGCTGGGGAATCGACATATCGTTCTTCGTGTAGCTGCCCCCTCCGACGGCAACCGTGGATTGCTGCGGAAGCTCCGGGATCGTGTAGACCGGCTGCGCCTCTCCCGTCACATAGTCGTACACCTGGAATTCAAAGATTGAATAACCGAAGGAGGTCGCCCGGCTGATTCCCTTCATTCTCACATAGCGGCCCTGTGCATAGACCGGTAGATTCAGGGTTCCGCCGTCCCCATGCATTTCCCGGTAGATTGTGGTCCAGGACGAGGCGTCGTTCGAGACCTGAATATCATAGGTCCGGCCAGCCGCCGCCTCCCAGCTGATGATGACCCGGCCCAGCGTATGGACGCTGCCCAAATCCACATAAATCCATTCATTGTCAGAGGCGTTGGAGGACCAGCGCGTGGCGCCGTCTCCGTCCACGGCAAGCTTCGGAAGCGTCGAGCCCGGCGGCAAATAGTCGGATGTCTCATAGGAAGAGGCGGTCACCGGCTTGTTCAGCGCAACATTCGCTCCGAGCTGCACCGGCGGCGGATTGACCCCGCCCGTTCCGTATACCTCAAATTCATACAGCGAGACACCGTAAGCCGCCATCGAGCGGGCAGTGGCGTACATGCGCACATAGCGCCCCGTTCCGCTTACGGTGAGTTCATCGGTTCCGCCGTCTCCGGCGGACGTCGAATAGATGTCGTTCCAGATCATTTCGTCGGCGGAAACCTGGATTTTGTAAGCGGTCGCATACGCGTTCTCCCAGCGCAGCACGACCCGGTCGATGGCCGCCGAAGAGCCGAGATCGACATAAATCCAGTTCGGGTCGCTGCCCCATGAGCTGCTCCAGCGGGACGAGGCATTGCTGTCAAACGCCAGATCGGGCGTATTGGCCCCCTCGGTGCCGGAAGCGTAGGCGGGACGGTCCTGCGATAGCAGATAGGAAGAGGCTGCACTGACGGGCAGCGGCGCTGCCGGAACCAGTGCCAGAAGCAGCACCAGCACGAGAAGCAGCGGCATGAAGCCGGAACGCTTGATCGTCAGCTTCATACGCATACGGTTTGCCCTCCGGGGTGAACACAGATTTGGGTTCATTCCATTTGTTCCTCCTTATTCGGATAAAATGATATTAGATTCACTGCCATGCCATTTCTTCAGGACATCAATCCATTGTCCGCCTCCTCCCATACGACAAAGTTCTTCTCTGCCCCTAAAAAAGAGCGCTTACATTTAGGCAGTTCCAACTTTACCGATTTATGTAAATCCGAACAATCAGACAAATCAACGATTTCATGCAGGAAGCAACGATCTTTTTAAAAGGATTGTCGAATGGCTGCACTCCCGACATGCACATATAAGAAAGCCACCCCTGACCCGAGCAGGAGTGGCATAATTTGTTGCCAAATAGCAGTCACGAAGAGACCAATCATGGCTCAAATCTCAAAAAATTCATAAACCCGGCTCCATCGTCTCGCTTCCCCCGGAGGAATATGCAGCGAGATAAAGATTTCGGGCGATATGACATGTCTTTTCCCCCAAAGCGCGCAGCCAGCCACCGCAAAATCCCCCGACTCCCGGACTCCGGCACCGCTTGGAAGATTGACGAGCTCCCAGTTCCAGGGCGTGGAGGCTGGCCAGCCGGGAAGACGGGCGTAGAACTCCCGTTCCGGCACAGCGTTCCAAAGAACCTCGTTCCCCGCTGCCGAAAGAAGCTCCGCTGTATAGCTTGATTCCACCTCGCTGAAGTCGGACGGGACGGGAAAACGCAGCACATAGCCGGGACCTGCCGGCTGGCGGTTCACGGCGAGGAAATTATGCACATATTCATCCGTATCCAGCGTCCGGCTCCCTGTATTCTCCAGCGCATACTCGATATGAAGCCGGGCATCGCGCAGAATGATGCTCTTGGTCAGCCGAAAGGCGTACCCCCGGCAGTCGGCGGGCAGGACGGTGAATGTGATGCGGTCTAAGCCCGTCTCGGTCACCACTTGATAAGGTACTACCGGATAATCCTCGAAAAAGGAATACGCTCTGACTCCCTGCCTCGTGAGCAGGCCGACACCGATTTTGGGAAAGCCTTCTCCGACACCCGCATCATTGTAGCCATTCGGGCCGCTGATGCCGAACTCGGCACACAGGCCGCTGCCTCCCGTCCCGCGCCCGGGCGCGAAGCTCTCCGGAACGCCGAACTCATGTCTTTGCCTACCCTTCAGCCTTACGCAAGTAATCCAGCCGGTACGGTCAAAGCGGCTTCCCAGCGCTTCTTCCGGCATTTTCACCTCGGCTTCAAGAATGCCGTTATCCAGCACAGCTCCCATGCTCAACAGGCTCCTTTTTAATCAAAATAACCCCGCCCGGCATCAGAGAAGTTCCAGGCTCAGCTCATGCACGCCTTCCTCCGGAAGGCTCTCGATAAGCGCCCGCGACAGTAGGCAGCCCCCCGCCGCCGGTTCAACTCTTGCCGGTTTGCCGTTCAGCAGACAGGCGCCGGCCTGGCGTTCACCATACTCCTTGCGGCCCTCATTGATGTAGACGATTCGCAGGCGCCGGCCGGCGAACCGGGTAACAACCGAAGCCTTCCCTGCTTCGTCGAACTGCTCGCCCGCCAGCTTGGGCTGAAGCAGCAGGTCGCCCATATCGCCCTTGACGCCGTATACTTCCATCAGCTCGGTCAGCAGCAGCCAGCTCGCCGAGCCAGTGAGATAATGATACATGCCGCGGCCCTGCTCGTTGATATACTCGGGGATACCCGGATAAATCCGGCTCTTCGGGAAGTCGGCGCAGAGCGAGTGGATGGAGTCCAGCACAGCCTTGCCTTCCTTCACAAAGCCCCGCTTATACAAAGCGTTCGCGTACATCACAGTCATATGGCTGAACATGGCTCCATTCTCTTTGTGGCCGAAGGCGAAGCCGAATGCCCGACCCAAATTCTGCTGGACGCCGCCGAACCGGGAATTCAGCCGGTAGCCGATCTCCTCATCAAGCAGATGCCGGTCCACCGCCTGTATGACGGACGATATCTGCTCTTCCGTGGCAACCCCGCTCATGATCGGGAAGACCTGGCCGGTGAGCGTCATCCGCACGCCCTCCGGATGGTCCCCTTCCACCCGCTCGCCGTCATTATTGTAATAGCCGTTGAACCATGAGCTGCCGCCCTCTGAAGCCACCCACTCGCTGGCGCGGATATGATTCTCCGTCCAGGAGGCTTTGCGCTCCAGATCCTCGGCGAGCGATACCAGGGAGACGGCCGCCTTGCGTCCGCTGACTCCACCGGTTATACGCTCGAAATACCGGTCCAGCACCCCGTGCTTTGCGGAGACAGAATCATAATCGGCCGGCTCGCCCAAGCTGTCCAGCAGCACCAGCATTTCCTCCGCCAATTCAACGCGAGCAGTTCCGGTGCGGCGCTCCAGCTCCCGCAGCAAGGACGCCAGATCCCGAAGATTGCCCGCATAAAAAGCCGTAAACGCCACGCTCTCCCCCCGGTCCGCAGCCATATCCAGCCCGTCATTCCAGTCGGCGCCCTCCAGTCTCATATGGTTATGCTCGCCGACCAGGTAAAACGGCGTCAAATGCTGAAGCAGCATATGCTCCAGAATCGTGCCGCGGTATATCTCGCCGTTGGTGGTCTTCAGCAGATTCCCGCTTTCCGGAGTCCAGGAAGCGTCACGTTCCCGGCAGCGGTTCACGAAGGCGTCTCTGAAGTAGGTCTGCTCTTGCAGCAGAAAATCGAGGTCGCCGCTCTGATTCAGGTAGAGCAGCACCGTCAGAAACGGCCAGGCGCCGTGATCCATCCAGACGCGCGGGATGTTGTTGCGGTCCGCCACGAATTCGCCGGGAAGCCTGCCGATGATGGTGGCGTTGCTGCCGTCGATTCTCACGCCGGCGAAATTGCCCGACAGCAGCTGCCGGACCTCCTCCGGCTCCATGATCATCAGCGCCAGGCAGTCCTGCCACAAATCGCGCCAGCCCCGTCCTCCCCGGCCGTAATCATGATGAGGCATGAAGGAGTTGCCGAAGAGCCGCCGAAGGATCGGCTGAAGCGTCACCCACCTCATCCATAGATCGAACTCCTTGTTCGCGGAGTGGAACCGGACGGCATCCACCTTCTCCTTCCAGTAGGCCTTGCATGCCCCGAGCAGATGGTCGAACGAAGCCTCGGACATATAGGTCTTCCACAGACTTTCTTCATCCATCCGGTCATCCGTGATGGCCATGGCTACAATGTACGACTTGCTCTCTCCCGGTTGAAGCGCAGCTTCCGCGAACCGGATGCCGCCAACGGCTTCGAGACCTTCGAGGACCTCTCCAGGTCCGCAATGCGGAGTCTCGTTACGCACTACGGCCTCCGGCCAGTCGTAAGAGCCGCCTTCTCCGGTAAATCGTTCTGCTATGGGGAAAAATCCGGAGGGTTTCCCGCCGTCTCCTTCGCCTCCGAGCACGGAATACGCGGTCTTGTTGACCCGGTGTCCCCGCTCGTCGAAGGACAGGGAGGGCTGGACCTCAATGCCTCCTTCGGAGGTATAGATCCGGTGCAGCAGGGACGTCACATGCCGGTGATCCCGCAGATCGTCGGCGGAACGGGCATAGAGCGGAACCGCAGCGGTCGGCGTCAGGGTCCGCTTGCGGTTCCCGGTGTTCGTCAGCGTCACCTTCATCAGCTCCACGCGGTCCGGGCCTGCCGGAACGAAGCTGACCGTTTCCGCCCGCACGCCGATTCGCGCATTCTCGCGAACAACCTTGTGCCAGAGCAGCCCAGCCTCCAGCGTTACCTTGTCTCCACCCTCTGTCTCTTGATCGAACCGGCTCGCCTGCTGTATAGCCGAATTCCCCGTGCAAGACCAGGGGCCGAATTCCTGAACATGCACCCAGAAGTTCCGGGCCGCCCGGGAATTGTGAAGGCTCTCTGCGGATACCGGCTCGGACAGGAAGGTGTTATGGCCGGATTTGATATCTCCATGCAGAGAGGGAGTAATGGAGGACATCATGCCGGCTTCATTGACGAGCGGAAAATACAAGTAGCTCGTCAAATGAGGGTCCTTAAGCTCGAAGTCTCCCTCCGAGCCTTTGAATGTCCAGGTTTGAGCTTGCGTTGACATAAACCGACCTTCTTTCCGTTTTATTGTCGAAACCCATTTCGAAAATAGGGGCGCTGTTCCTTGGACACAATGCACAGCGCCCCCTGTTATTTCGCGTCAAGCTATTCCAGCACGGCCTCAAGCTCCGTGTACCGTCCGGCCCGGATGTCCTCAGCCAGCCTGCCGGACAGGACGCCTCCCTCTACATTCACTGTGTTCCCGCTGCCGTCCTTCACGCTGATCCGCCGGATGACCGCGCGGTTCTCTCCGAACGTGTCGGCCCGCCGCTCATTGATATAGGTTACGTTAACCGAGCCAAGGAACCGGAACGAGAGTCTGCCGTCATCCCTGAACAGCCAGCCCGGAAGCGCCGGTGCAAGCTCCAGCACAAGGTCTCCGTCCGCACTCAGCCGGAAAGGGCGGCTTCCCGCCATCATGAGCGACCACATGCTCAGAAATTCCGCAGTCGAGCCGCTCAAGCGGGCGACAAAGCCGCGGCCGTGCACGCCGGGATCGGGATTAACGCTGCTGGCGATGAAGGAGGAATTCTCCAGCGTGCTGCGCCCGTAGACGGCGGGGTCCTGGAATGGTATCAGCGCGCGCTTGAATTCTTCATAGAACGTCCCGGTCAGCCCGGTCTTCAGCAGCTCGAGCACATATTTGTAGGACATGTGCAGAAATACCGATTCCCGCTCCAGCCAGCCCGGGGTGAACGCGCGGATACGGCCGATTTCCTGCGGCTGCTCCCCAAGGCTGACGGAGGTTTTGTACATGCCGAGCTTCTCGTCGTACAAGCCGCTGCTTCGCACCGCCCGGTAAATACCCTGCGCTTCCTCCTGACTTTCCGCGAGCTTCAGCCCGTGCACTGGCCCTTCCAGAAACGCCGGAAGCGCTTCGGCGCGGAACCGGCTAACCGACACCACCGGAAGTCCGTAAGGGCTAATGACCGGCCCTCCATCGCCGCTCTTCAGAGGCTCGTATTCCTCTGCCTCGAAGCGGAAGTAGGTAGGAACAAGGCCCCCGCCAAGCTTGACAGCCTTCGCGATCCCCTCATTCAGCCGCCCCAGAAACCGCTTGAAGACCGGCTCCAATGCCGCAAAGGCAATCTCCCGCTCGTCGCCGGACAGGCCGAACCGGATGCTCTCGCGGCAGCGCTCTCGCGCCGTCGCCAGCAGATCCCAGCATTCCAGATCGGAGATGTCCCCGTTCTCCCGGCAGGACAGAACCTTATCCGTCTCCGACAGCAGCTCCGCCATTTCCCGAGGCAGGCGAACCTTCCGTCCGGCAAGCTCTAAATCTCCAGCGCTCTCGACATTCCCTTCGCTTCCGGCGCACCCGATATTCCCGATACTTCCGGCGCTCCCGCTCTTCTCCTTGCTTTCCGCGCTAGTGGCCTTCCCTTCGCTTCCGACTCCCTCACCGTTCGTGGAACTTCCCTTAGTCCCGGCGTTTCCGGAGACATCTGCCCCGCCCGGCATTCCGGACAGCGCTTCCAGTATGAACAGCACAAGACGCTTCAATTCATAAGTTTCTCCCATGCCGGAGCCGAACAGAGCGGGAAGCCCGTTCATCGCATCATTCCAGCCCGGCTTATCCCCTTCCATCTCAACGCCCATGCCGTAAGGGTCGAGCGTCGTCATTTTGATCAAGGCCAGGGACAGCATTTTGGCAAACAGATCGGTGCGGTAGACCTCGCCCGTTCCGTGCTTCGTTCTCAGCCAGCGCGTGTCGGACATTCCGCCGCCAAGGCGCTCCAGCTTCTCGTCGTCGTGCACGGTGGAGCCGTACTGGCGCACCTTTCCGTCCTTGAGCACCATCTTTTCGCTGCGCGGCAGCACGCGGACGGGACTGTCGAAGAAGCGGCAGGTTCCCGGCGTATGCAGCAGCTCCTCCATTTTATCCGGAAAAACAGCACGGTAGCTGTCCACCAAATCCATATTGTAGGTCCAGTGATCGATCCAGTACCCTTCGCCAAAGCTTGCTTCAATATTTTGCATGGACAGACCCAGCAGCTTATCCAGAAGCTCCTCTTCGCTCACCTTAAGCATAATCTCGTGATCGCTGAGGTAATGGATGATCTGTCCCGGGGTAAACGGTTTGGCCGCTATGGCGGACAGCTCCCGGTGATGGCTGCCTACCGCATATTCCAGTAAGCCGACGAGCTTCGCTGCCCGTTCTTTCGGCACTTGGAAGGTGCTGCCCTTGACCTGCAGCGGATTATAGCCGTCCGCCTGAATAAGGCTGAAGAACATATAGATATTGAATGCGCCCGCTTCCGGATGGAACAAGACGTCGTTGCGGCGGTTCTGGTTCATATCCCGGAAATTGCCGTTGCCTTGGGAATAATATTCCGGAGCCAGTGAGAAAAAGTTATAATCCCGCTCCAGATCCCCATGCTTCCGTGAGAACAAGTGGTATATTTTGGCCTCCGGCCCTTGGCCGAACACCACGGGATAGCCGCCGCGCAGCACATTGTCGAGATAGCTCTGCCGGCAGTAAGCGTCGAACATCGTTGACGAAGTGGAGGTCGCGATATCGTCGGTAATTTGGTCCGCCAGTCTGGCAGCCTCCTCCCGCTTGGAGCGAAAATATTCCGCCCGGCAGAGACGGCCGGTCTGGGACTGGATGATTCCGATATCGCGCGTATGTCCAATCATCGCGTACAGGTTCAAGCTCTCGCCAGGAACCAGCCTGGCCGCCGTGCCGCTAAAGGCACAGGGAACCTTGTTCGCGGTAATCTGCGGCATCGCCCCGAGCTCTTCCAGAGAAGCGCGCGCGAATGAGGCCGGATACACAAGGGAAGTATTGTGTCCGAAGACGACTTCATAATCAACGATCGGCGGAAGAAGCTCTTCCTCGCCGCTGAACGCAAAATAGAAATGCCCTCCCTTAATCTCACGAACCTCGGCCTCATCCTTGGTGCTGGAACGCAGCTTGAAGAAGGGCACGGCGTTCTCCAGATTGTAGATCTCCATCCAGCTGCGGAGCAGGTTGCCCATTTCCTTGTATCCGGCATTGTCGATTCCGTAGGGCAGAAGCTCGGGAAGGCCGTCCAGCACCTCCAGCGACATCGGCGATGCCGACTGATTCGTGATTTCCACATGTCTCGCCAGCGCGGCGAACTCGTCGCCCGGCATGTTAAAGTATACGATTTTTACCTGAAGGTTCAGGGTAAGGTTCGTCTCTTCGATCACCAGCTCGTTGCGCCCGATTCTCATCGTCCGGCGGATGGAAGGGTCCTCGCCTTGATCCAGGAACGGTTCGTAGACGGCGCCGCCAAGCTTGACGAACGTCCGGAAGCCGCTGAGCGGTACGTTCTTGTAGCTGATGCTTGCCGGGGAGAACTCCATGATGGGCGAATTCTTGTCCCGGACGCCGAAGCTTGCAATTCCCTGACCCCGGTTGACGTAGAACGTCCACATCGGGATGCCCCTCGGTCCGGCAAGACCGGGCAGGAAGCTGGCGAAGGTCTTGGCTTTATCGAATTCCTCTATGACAAAATGCTGATTCTCCACATAATAGGCTGGCATTGGTTAACCTCTCTTTCGTGTGGACAGCCGATGGACGTCAGTTCTCAAGCACATAAGTTGCGATCGAGTGTGCGGGCAGGCTGGTTTCAGCCAATTTTCCGCCGCAGCCCAGCGTGAATGTCTGCATGTCCTCGCTCTCATTCATGACAATCACCGCCAGCGTTCCGTCCGGATTGCGGAAGGAGGCGGATTGCAGGTTGCTCCGGGAGAGTGCCTGCCCGATCCGAACTGCACCAGGGGCAACGAATTTGCTGAAATGCCCGATATAGTAATAGGAGCTGGTGTAATGAATCTCTCCCGTTCGGGTATCTGCAATGACCGGTGCGTCGCACAGATTGTTCACATGATTCGGGCCGCCCGTCTCGTCGAGCACCAGATTCCAGTCCAGATAGCCCTCCATCCAGTTGTTGAAGTCGCCGATCATGTTCCGGCCATAGCGTTCACCGGTCTCCCAGGAACCGAGATGTACGCCGCCCTCCTGGCAGCCTTCCGTGAACAGCAGATGCTTATCCGGGAACAGCTCATGAACCTTGCCCACCTGATCGAAGGCCTCGCTGACATACCAGTGGAGGCCGGTTCCCCATACGTATTTGGCCGCTTCCGGATCATTCAGGATGGTCGAGGCGCGCTCCACAACAATGTCGCGGTTATGGTCCCAGACCAGAATGTTGACGTTCTCCAGCCCCTCGAGGTGCATGATCGGCCCCAGATAGTCCCTGACAAAATCGCGCTCTTCCTCCGCCGTATATTCGCAGGAATCCCAAGTCTGCTTGGCGGCCGGCTCGTTCTGCACCGTGATGCCCCAGATCGGCACTCCCTCAGCCTCATAAGCCCGGATAAACTTGGCGTAGTAATTTGCCCATGCCTGCCGGTATTCCGGCTTCAACTTGCCCCCGTTGTTCATTTCGCCATTCGTCTTCATCCAGGCCGGGGGACTCCACGGAGAGGCCAGCAGCGTGAAGGCGCCGCCTTTTACCCCCATCGCATCCTTAATCAGCGGCAGCACCCACTGACGGTCATGGGAAATATCGAAGCTCTCCAGCTCCACATCGTGATCCTTCACATAGGTATAATTGCCGAGCGCGAAATCGCAGCTGTGGATATGGACCCGGCCCAAGGTGTAGCCAAGCCCGTTCACGGGATCGAAATACCGGCCGATGATTTCCCGGCGCTTCTCTTCTCCGATCCGCGACAGCGTGTACGCCGCCGCTTCGGTAAAAGCGCCTCCAAAGCCGAGGATTGTCTGGTAGGAAACCGTTGGAATCAGCTCCAGATCGGCGGACTGCCCCGGCGTCTTGTCTGTAAAGCTCAGCGTACCGCGGTTGGAAAGACGGTCATTCGTGTCACGGCTGGTCAAAATAATGGTTCCGCTTGTCATAAGTAACGCTCCTTTTCTGAATTACTGAAATTCGGGAGAATACGGTGGATCAAAAAGGCTGATGAACGAATCGAAATGGGTTTCGTAAAAGTCAGCGAGACATCCCGGGGATGTCTTGTTAAATGCCGCTTTCACTTGTTGAAATGCCGCCCTCAATATAAGTATGCGGCTGAATGAGCGATTAACCCGCTAGCGCCGGCCTAATTCTCCTTACAGGGGCTTGCAGGAATCGCGGACAATCAGCTCCACCGGCAGCACAGCCGCTTCCGGCGCGCGGACCGTCTCGATTGATTGGATCAGCATATCCGCCGCTCTCTTGCCGATGCTGCTGATATCCTGACGGATCGTAGTCAAGGCCGGCGTTACCAGCCCGGCAGCTTCGATATCGTCGAAGCCGATGACGGACAGGTCCTCCGGAACCTTCAGGCCCCGCTCCTGCGCAGCTTTGATGGCTCCAAGGGCCAGATTGTCCCCTGCCGCCAGCACAGCGGTCGGCGGCTGGTCCAGATCCAGGAGCAGACTCATCGCCGCGTAACCGTCACGGGTGGAGAAATGCTCTCCTCCTGTAACGATATAATCCTCCCGCTTCCCCAGCTTCAGTCTACCGACGGCCATCTCGTAGCCAAGCCTCCGCTGGCGTCCCGCAAATGTTCCTTCTCCCCCGGATATATGGGCGATATGGCGGTGCCCCAATTCATGCAAATACTGAACAGCCAGGAAGCTGCCGTTGACATTATCGGAGCAGACCGTTCCCGCCTTCCTTGATTCGTAATCCAGAATGACGCAGGGAAGCCCGCTGTCCACCAGTTCCTCCACCCCGGGGTCCAGGGCGTCCGCCAGCACAATCACGACGCCGTCAACACTTCTAAACCGGCAGTGCTCCAAATAGCTGCTGCTCTTCCCCCCGATGTTGCCGGAGATGAACATAAGGTCATACCCTCCGGCTTCCGCCGTCCGCTTGAAGCTGTCGAGAACGCCATTAAAGAACGGATGCCGAATCCCCATCCCGGAGAACTCATTGAACAGAATGCCGATGGTCCAGGACTTCTTGGTCATCAGCGTCCGCGCGTGAGAATTGGGCAAATACCCCATCTCCTTCGCGGCATCCAGAATTTTGTTCTTGGTCTTCTCGCTCACGTCGCTGTAGTGGTTGAACACCTTGGAGACAGTTGTCGGCGAATAGCCGGTCGCCTTGGCGATGTCGTAGATGGTAATCAAGCCTTGTCACCTCCTTTTCGAAATCCATTTCGTTCGAGTGAAGTGTAACGGCTTCCATCTCAAAAGTCAATGATTAAAGTTCCGGGACCGCAAGCTGCACCAACACAAAAAACGCCGCCCGGCACGAGCCGCTGTCTGGCGGCTGCGCTGCTGTCGGCGGCGTCTTGATCTTCGGACCTGCGTACCAGGTCCCTGCCTATCAAACTGATGTCCTGCGTCCTTGTTACTCCGCGCTCTTCCCGGGTTTGTAGTACTTCGTCTTGAATTCGTCGAATGTGACATTATCCGTCTTGCCCGCCTCAAACGACTCATGGACATATTTCCAGTATGCAATCAGATCTGCATGTCTTCCCTGGTAAGTGTCCGGAATCTGGTACAGGGCTTCCACCGATTTCGCGTCGTCCCCATCCTGTCCGTAAATATTGTACTGGGCGAACAGATACATAGCCTTCAATTCTTCATCCGGATTCGAAACGGCCTTCACCAGTGCGGCGATCGTCTCATAGTCCTCATCCTGCAGCGATTTGTCGATCTTCGCCCACAGCTGCTTGTTGTCCTGACTGCTTGTTCCTGCGGGCTTGGTGGAGGGCTGAGCCTGTGCCTGTGTCTGCGCCGAAGCGGCTGGCGAAGGCGATGGTTCCGGCGAAGGCGAAGCGGGAACTGCCGATGCCTGCGGAGAAGGTGCGACCGGCGCGGCGGAAGCCGCCGGAGCGCTGCTCGCGTCCGAAGGCGACACCGACACAGCTGGCACGGCCGATTCAGCCGCCTGCCGCGGTGCAATTGCTCCGCCGCCGCAGCCTGTGGCGGCAAGGAGAAGAATGAGAACTGCCATGCTTTGTAGTTTTTTCATGTATGACCCCTGCTTTTTAATATATATAAGAATGGATAAGCGGCGTGCTTGTCCCGATTCTTCTTTTTACAGGAAAACACTAACCTAATAGTAACACTAAAAAACGGCAAAAAACAGCAAAAAACCAGCCCCGCGCACAGAAACGCACAAAGCTGGCCTCATGCTCCGATGGGAACCTTATCAGAACGCCAGTTCGACTGAACCGTCTTCGTAAATATCGACCCGCTGGGCGCAGAGCAGCATGCCAAGTCCGTTGGCAAAGCCCTTTTCCTTGATATCCTGCTCCCGGCGCTCCCATCTCGGGCGGTCATGGATGATATCGTACAGGTAGTAGAACTCATCTTCCGTCGCCGTCTTCATTTTCTCCACAAAAATAAAGTCCTCGCCGAACAGCGAGCTGAACCAGCCTGCCGCTTCTTCATGTGCCGAGAACTTGGGAAGGTCAGCCTGAAACTGCTTGGACAGAAAATTCTGCTGAAGTCTGCCCTTCTTCTCGTAATAGCTGCTGAGTGTCTCTGCGTTAATCACTGCACATCGCCCCTTTTCCTGAGTTGCCGCCTGAGTCATGCCAAATTTTTATGAAAATTTTATCGTATTTCAGAAAAAGGGGATATGATTTAACGCATGTCTTCCGTCTTCTTCAGAAACGCCCGTACAGCCCGGATGTAGGCTTCAGGTTCCTCCAAATAGCCTGAGTGCGAGCTGTTCTCCAAAATATGCAGCGAGGCTCCAGGAACCAGCGAACGGTAATAGGCCGTCGACTCCGGCGACGCCTCATCGTAACGGCCGCACAGAAAGAGCGACGGCAGATCCAGCTCATGCAGCCTTGGTGTACAGTCGTAGGTCTTCAGAATGCCGGTCGGTGTGAACTCGGAAGGTCCCCACATCGCCATATACACTTCCCGGTTGGCTTTGGCGCGGCTCTCCGCCGCCAGGGGGGACGGCTGTTCCAGCCGGTTCACATGCCTGCGGTAATATTCCTTCATCGCGGCCTCGTATTCCTCCGAATCGGTCGTTCCGTGCGCCTCATGATGACCGATGACCGCCTGCGTCTCGGCAGGCAGCAGGGCCAGGAAACCGTCGGCATCCCGTTTCCACAGCTCTGCGCTCAGGCAAGGGCTGGAGAAAATGACGCTGCGCACGCCGGATGGCGCACAATCCAGAAGATAGGAAGCCGCCAGTATCGTCCCCCATGAATGTCCAAGCAGATGGACCTCGTCCAGGCCAAGCTGCTGCCTGATGCAGGCAAGCTCCTCGGTAAATCGCCCGGTCGTCCAGAGCGAGGGATCAGCCGGTCTCTCCGAATTACCCGATCCCAATTGATCGTAGAACAGCACCGGCCGTTCATCAGCCAGCACATGGAGCGTAGACTTCAGCAGCAGATGCGATCCGCCCGGTCCGCCGTGCATAACGATGAGCGGGACACCGCTATTCTCCTCTCCAGTCAGGCTGTACCAGACCTTTCCGCCCGGCACGTCGACATATCCTTCACGCTGTCTCATCCTGTATGCTCACCATTTTCCTTTCTTGATTCCGTCTGTCCCTATACCATATAGGATGGCCATGCGGAGGTAAAGCCCCAGAGCCAGGCCGGGCACTCTACAGCACAAGAGCTGCTTGCACCTCCGAAATGACAGTGAGCCGAAGAACGGCTCCCCATTCCCGGCTCTACTCCAGCTTCAGTATGCTCTTCCAGGCGTCTTCAATCCTCTGCGCTCCCTCTCGGGGAGTCTCGCGTCCCAGCAGCATCGCGTTCAGATTCGTTGTGAAATCGCGGTACAGCTTGGAGCTCTCCGGTATCATGGGCTGGCTGCGCGCCAATGATAGCTGTTCCTTGAAGCTCTGCAGCAGATAATTCGAACTCAGCCGAGGGTCCGCGTACACATCGCTGCGGGTCGGCAGCGTCTGGAACGACAGGCTCTGCCTGGCCTGGACCTCTTCGCTCGTCAGGAAGGAGATCAGCTCATAGCTCTCCTTCGGATGCTCGCTGTATCGATTAATGACGAGGCTGTGGCCGCCGATTGGGGAGCCCTGTCCGGCGGGACCTCTCGGAATGGGGGCGACACCGAGGTTATCCGGATCGGTGAATTCCTTGGTCTTCAGCAGATCAGCCACCGCCCAGGGGCCGTTGATAACCATCGCGGCCTTGCCCACGCCGAAGTCATGCATCATCGTATCGTACCAGCCTTCGAAGCTCGCGTAGGGCTGTGAAGCTCCCTCTGTCCGCAGCTCCCGCATGAACGCAAAGGCCTTCTGCGAGCCGGTCGAGGAGATTTCAATCTTCCGGTCGGCGGTTACCGTATCACCTCCGAACGCCCATACGAAAGGAAGCGCAAAATAGGAATCCTCGGTGACATAAAGACCATATCTCTCCGGACCGGACAGCGCTTTAGCCATCGCCATCAGCTCGTCCATCGTCTGCGGCGGATGGTCGTAGCCCGCCTCCTTCAGATGGGCTTTATTGTACATCAGCGCCGGAACCTCCATTACGGAGGGTAGTCCGTAGACCTGTCCCTGATAGGTGACCGCGGACAGCGCGGTCGGCACGAATCGGGACAGCTCCCGGGCTTGCGCCAGCTGATCCAGCGGCATAATAATGTCGAGATCGGCATAATCGGGAATCCAGGTATTATCCGCCCGGAGCACATCAATGCTCTGGCCGCCCAGAATGGCAGTCTTATATTCATTGCTGGCAGATGACAGCGCTTTCTCAATAAGGATGACGGAGATATTGGGATGGGCGTCCTCAAACTCCGCGATCACCTGACGGAAGAAATGCGATTCCGACTCCGAAGTCGTCGTCCAGAACACCAATTGCACAGGTTCATCGGCGTTCCCCTTGGCGCTGCAGGACAGCAGCAGCAGGACAATCGCCAGAAGCGGCAGCGCAGCTCTAAGCTTCATAACGCGGGCCTTCCTTTCTTCATCGGCCTTTGACCAGGCCGCTAAAATCCCTGGCCGTGGACGCAGGTCCGGTTCCGTCCGCCCGACTTGGCCTGATAGAGCGCTTCATCAGCCTGCCCCAGCAGGATTTCGGGGCTTGCTGTGAGCGCGGCGGGCATAGCCGCTACTCCAAGGCTCAGCGTTATGAAGGCCTCAATCTTCGAGCCTTCATGCGGGATGCGCTCCCCGGCAACGGCCTTCCGGAGCGACTCTGCGATGCCGGCTGCGTCGTCAAGCGTCCGGTCCGGCAGCAGTACAACAAACTCTTCGCCGCCGTAGCGGGCAACGAAGCCCTGTCCCCGGATCTGCTCCAGCAGAATGCCTGCTACCCGTTTCAGGCAGGCATCCCCGGCTTGATGTCCATACTGATCATTGTAAAACTTGAAGTAATCGATATCCACCAGGATAATGGCGAGCGAACGGTCGCCGGTTGACAGAAGCTCCCACTCCCGGACCAGCGTCTCATCATAACAGCGCCGGTTCGGAATCCCTGTGAGGCCGTCAAGCAAAGACAGATGGTATAGAAAATGATTGGAGTCGATGACCGACCGCAGCGACTCTTTCATCATATTGAAGGATTCCGCCAACTCGGCAAGCTCGTCTCCGCCTTTGAAGGATAGATCCGCGACGCGCAGATTGCCGCCGGCTACCGCCTGTGCCGAGTTCTTGAGATGCCGGATTCGTCGGGTAAGATGGCTCGACAGTACGATCGCAACGGCAATGGACAGTAATACCGCCAGCGCAGTCAGCGTAAGATTGATGAACCGGATAATCTCTCCGTTGTGTTCGATCGTCGTCCTGTACGTCTCCGTATCGGCCTTCTCCCTCACATAGAAGCTGTGCAAAGAGAACGCAATGGGATCAAAGCTGTCTCTGGAGGAAATTTCACGCGCTTCTTCAACGCGCCCATCCTTCTTCATCTGAATAAGCTGGTTGCTCTCCTTCATGTATGACGCCCATTTTTGCTTGAAGCTATTAATCTGGGAGCCGTCCTCCGCCTCCTGGATCATGGCGCTGAGACGGATCAGCTCCTCGCTGACGTACTGAACGCCGGAATCGAAGCTGGTCTTGAATTCATCCTCTACATAAATAGGCGCAATCAGATAGCGCGCCAGGTTGTCGTTCGCCGTTCTGGCGAACAGATTCAGCCGCTGAACGCTCTCCATCCGCTGCTCCGATTCCAGAATGCTGCGCGTCAGATTGACATTGCGCTGCGACAGATAGGTCGAGACGGCAGCGGTAATCAGAAACAACACGATGATTATACTGAATCCAAGATATAGCTTGCTTCGAATGGATAATCTCATCGATCAGCACCCCGGCTGCTTTCAGTATGTTAGTTATTATATCGGTAGGACTTTAGTCGTAATGAAGCCAAAAATCCGCTGCTTCTCCTTATTCCCTTGCATTTCACACTAGGATAAATGACTCAGGGCATCTATTCAGTGCAGATCGTAATATCCCTAACTCGTCTACCAACCGGACCGACACAGCAACGAGCTCAGGAAGCGGAGATTCCGGTGTGCAAGCTGGAGATTATTTACCCGGAAGTCAATGTCCTACCTCTCAGTGCATGAGCCGGTCCAGGGTCGCCGCCGCTGATATGGGCTAAATAGCTGAAGAGGCTGCCGTACGTGACGGCAGCCTTTTTTTCCAATTGCGCTATTTGCGAACTGTGTGTATGAACTTCTCCAATGGAGCGGTGTCGGTAATACTGTCATTGCATTCCCGGTTATCCAGGCATATATAATGGCCGAATCGAGAGAGATTATCCTGCGACATGCCGGCAGCCTTGGTCTGCACCGAGAAGAATGCAAGCTCGTGATGCCGGTTGCAGAACAGGCAGTACCCTTTCTTGTTGGTCGGCGTAAGCCTTCCTTCGATGCCGATGAACTGTCCGCCGTGCGGATATACGATGAACAACTTGTTCGTGGCAATATCCGTCCAGCCCAGATAGGTCACATACCGCAAGTCGATGGATGCCAGATCCGGTATTTTCAGTTTTTTATTTTTAGGGAATAGCTTCTGAATCTGCTTCGGCGTAATCGGCGGAAAAGGCTCCAGGCAAGGTTCCAAAGCGCTAAGATATCTTTGGAAATCATAAGCCGACTCCAAGACCGATATTTGTCCCAGCATCCCCTTCTGATCCTCGGATAGACTGGGAAATGCCTCGACAATGTTCATGACGGCCCGATGTCTTACGGTCTCCAGAACGCTCCGGTCCGCAACGCTGCGCAGTGTCTTCTGAAGGAATTCCGCTTGCTTCTTAATAACATTAAATTGGTGGTTTCTAATAAATGGTGTATTCATAGCTTCTCAGCCCCTTATTATTATTGAACAAGACAATAAGGTGCAAAGCCCGTTATTAGAAACGATAAAGTCAGTTTGGGCGATCGAATTCATTCCACCGCACCCCACGCAAAGTATCGCCCCTAATCAGGCTCTGCATGAGGACTTCCTAGCCAATGAGCAATTCGGTATTGCCAACGGTAAGACCCCCTAACACATACGGATGGGAGAAGTATAGCAAAAATCGCCACCGGGTACAATTGATCCCCGTCTACGGATCACCAACCCCCAGACTCCTTTACACTCAGCGCCCCAAACCATGCAGCACCTTAAAATCCTCCGGGCTCATGCCGGTATGCCGCTTGAAGACCGCGCAGAAATAGCTGGCATTCTCATAGCCGACAAGGGCGGCAATTTCGTAGATTTTTCGGCCGGCTTCGCTGAACATCAGCTTCTTGCTCCGGTTGATGCGCTCCTGAGTGACATATGTTAGCGGCCGCATCTTCAGCGTCTTCTGAAAAAGCCTGCACAGGTACTGGGGCGAAACCCCGGCTATGTCCGCCAGTTCGGCGAGCGGCAGGGGGCGCTCCAGGTTCCCTGCGATATGCCTCAGGACAGGCCGTATTCGCTCCATCCCGTAATCCCGGTTCATTGGTGCGGGCAGAAGCTTCTTCAAATCCAGCAACAGCTGATACAGCAGCTTGGAGCATTCCGCTTCGAATTCCTCTTCCCCCTCTTCCAGCACAAGCATTTGCTGCAGCTCGTTCAGCAGGGAATCCCGCCTGAGATTGGCGGCCCCCGACTCATTCACTCCCGCATACGCCAGCAGCTGCCGGGCTTCTCTGCCCTGAAACGACACCCAGGCGAGCTCCCAGCGGTCGCTGATCGGTGTATAGCGGTGCGGAATTTCCGGAAACAGGAAAAAAACATCCCCGGGACCAACTGTCAGCTCCTTCTCCCCGATGATGAGCCTTCCCTGTCCGTTTAGCACCTGATGGAGCTGAAAATCGGGAAAGCCCGACGTCCGGATCGTCTCCGTCTGATGCTCCCAATACCCGGCCGTCGTCATATAGAGCGGCAGCAAGGACGTTTCATCCGACTTTCCGAAGATCATTTTGGACTCCATTTCCAGCCTCTCCTTAGTTTCATATTTTGATATTTTCAGATAATATTCTTTATTTTCTAAGCCATTATTCAATCATATAATGTTAATATTATACGATCTATAAGAAGGAGTTGCTACTATGCGCACCAAACTGGCTTATACGGCGCCGGCTAACGGCTACCCGGAATGGAACAACAATCCGGAGATTTTCCAATTGGGAAGGCTTAAGGCTCATTCTTCCATGATGCCTTTCCCCGGCGTCCCGGAAGCGCTGGCCCGCGATGCGGCATCTTCGCCGTTCTACCGGTCCCTGAACGGGACCTGGAAGTTCGCCTTTGCGGAGACACCGGAGCAGCGAATTCAATCCTTTTATGAAATGAACTACGACTCCAGCGGCTGGGGTGATATGCCTGTTCCCTCCCACTGGCAGCTTCAGGGGTATGATTACCCTCAATATACGAATGTCCGTTATCCCTGGGCGGAATCCGAGCCGGAGTTAAACCCCCCGTATGCCCCAACACGCTACAATCCGGTCGGCTCATACATCCGTACATTTAGTGTTCCCGACGACTGGAAGGGCCGTCCCGTGTTCATCAGCTTCCAGGGTGTCGAGTCCGCCTTCTACGTCTGGGTGAACGGGGAGCTTGTCGGCTATGGCGAGGACACCTTCACCCCATCGGAATTCGACCTCACGCCGTATCTTCGAGACGGCGAGAACAAGCTCGCAGTCGAAGTATACCGCTGGTGTGACGCCAGCTGGCTGGAGGATCAGGATTTCTGGCGGCTGAGCGGCATTTTCCGCGACGTGTACCTGTATTCGCCGCCTTCCGTCTTTATCTCGGACTTCTTCGCCCGTCCCGAGCTGGATGCCGAATACCGGGATGCGGAGCTGCAACTGGATGTTGAGCTGACGAACTATTGGGACGAGTCTGCCGGTTCCGTTACGGTGGAAGCGCAGCTGTATGACGCCCATGGCAGAGCCGTACTGGAGCAGCCGCTTGCCGCCGCTGCTTCCCTCGCAGGTGAAGAAGACTGCAAGCTCAAGCTGTCGGCCGAGATCCGAAATCCGCTGAAATGGAGCGCCGAAGCGCCGAATCTGTATACGCTGGTAGTGACGCTGAAAGACAGCGATGGCGGCATTCTGGAAGCCGTCAGCTGCCGGACCGGATTCCGCAAGTTCGAGCTGAAGGACGGCCTGATGAAGATCAACGGCAAGCGGATCGTCTTCAAAGGCGTCAACCGGCATGAATTCTCGGCGGATGCCGGCCGGGCTCTCGGCAAGGCGGAGATGATCCGGGATATCGAGCTTATGAAGGCCTTTAATGTGAACGCGGTCCGGACTTCTCATTATCCGAACCAGTCTATCTGGTATGAGCTCTGCGACGAATACGGCCTCTATGTCATTGACGAGACCAACCTGGAGACGCATGGCTCCTGGAAATACGGGCAGCAGGAGCTGGGCGAGTTCACCGTGCCGGCAAGCCGTCCGGAATGGCTCGCCAATGTGCTGGATCGCTGCAACTCGATGTTCCAGCGGGATAAGAATCATCCTTCGATTATCATCTGGTCGCTCGGCAACGAATCGTTCGGGGGTGACAGCTTCATCGCCATGCACGACTTCCTGAAGGAAGCCGATCCGACAAGACTCGTCCACTATGAAGGCATCTTCCATTATAGACCTTCCGAGGCGGCCAGCGATATTGAATCAACGATGTATATCAAGCCCCCCCAGGTTGAGGAATACGCGCGCAGCAATCCGAAGAAGCCGTATATTCTGTGCGAATACGCCCATGCCATGGGGAACTCCCTGGGCGGACTCCATCTGTACTGGGAGCTGTTCGACCGCTATGATATTTTGCAGGGCGCATTCATCTGGGACTGGGTTGACCAGGCGATCCGGACGACAACTGCCGACGGTGTGGAGTATCTCGCTTACGGCGGAGACTTCGGCGAATCGCCGCATGACGGGGATTTCTGCGGCAACGGCCTGATTTTTGCCGACCGGACGATTTCGCCGAAGCTGTATGAAGTGAAGAAATGCTATCAGGATGTGCGATTCGAGGCGGCCGATCTGCGTGAAGGGCTTATTCGCATCCGCAATCAGTATCTGTTCACCGATCTCGGCGTCTATGAGTTAGCCTGGAAGGTCGAGCATGACGGATCAGCCGTTCAAAGCGGTACGCTGCAGATTGCAGCAGCTCCCGGCGAAACGGTAGACGTGAAGATCCCATACACTACTGCGTTCGAGACGGATCAAGAAGCCGTATTGACGGTGTCCCTCGTGACAAAAGAGGCTCAGGCATGGGCTGAAGCCGGGCATGAGGTCGCCTGGGAACAGTTTATTCTGTCTCCCCGTGTCCGCCGCGCACTGTCCGCCTTTGCGGAAGGAACGGCCGAGATGATAAGCTCCAGCGATGAGCTCCTTATCGACTGCGGCAAAGCGGCTGTCCGCTTCAGCCAGGTTACCGGCGATCTGGTCTCCTATCAATGGGAGAACAGCGAGCTGCTTGCAGGTCCGGCGAGACCGAACTTCTGGAGAGCGATGACCGACAACGACTGCGGCAACAAGCTGCCGGAGCGCTCCGCCTTCTGGCGGTCCGCCCTGTCGGAGCGTCGGCTCACCGGCTTCAGCCAGCGCATGGAGGGCGGAACCGCTGTGGTTCAGGCGGATTACACATGGGAGAGCCATCCTTCCTGCACGCTGTCGCTGACCTACCGCATCGCTGCGGATGGAGCCATCGAGGTTCGACAGGCGCTGAACCCCGGAACCGGCCTTGCCCAGCTTCCGGAATTCGGTTACCTCTTCCCGCTGACAGGGCAGCTGGACACGGTATCCTGGTACGGCAGAGGCCCGCATGAGAATTACTGGGACCGCCAGACCGGGGCACGTCTCGGCTCCTACAGCGGCGCTGTCCGGGACCAGTTCGTCCCTTACCTGAAGCCGCAGGAATGCGGCAACAAGACGGACGTTCGCTTCGCCGAGATGTCGCAGAGCGCCGGCGGAGCCGGCCTGCGGTTCGAGGCGGATATCCCGTTTGAGCTGTGCGCCCTGCCGTGGTCGCCGCTCGAACTGGAAGCCCATGACCATGCCTACAAGCTGCCGACAAGCGACAAGACGATTCTCCGGGTCAATTACAAGCAGATGGGTGTCGGCGGAGACGACAGCTGGGGAGCGCCGACCCATGAGGAATTTACATTGCCGGCGAACCGGCCATATGTGTTCACCTTCACGTTCTCGCCGCGTCCTTAAGGAAGCAGGAAACGGGACGCAGCGTAAGAAAAGATAAGAAAGGCTCCTATCGAAGTCTCATCGAAGATGTTGCCGAATTCCTCTTTAGCGGTAGTCTTTCTTGCGGGATCAGGATGCCTGAACTTTAAATGCTCTACGTTCTGATCTATAAATTAACAGGGCTGTCACCAAGCGGTTTATCCGCCTGGAGACAGCCCTGTTTTTTTCGGAATACAGGCTTCGGCATGGGGCTATCCCCTAATCCTTCCCCTATACTTCGTTACTTTCCCTATACCTCATATCGTGCGTTCTGGCCTTCCTCATCCACATATTCGATGACCGTCCGATTGGCGGAGAGATTTACATTCAGGGTGCAGCGCAGATTCCCTTTGCTCCATTCGAGCCGGATTTCGTCCTTGGCGGAGTCCAGCACCCGGAACTCCCCGTTAAAGGCCTCATACCCGTTACGGAACCGGATCAGCTGAAGCAGCCGCTGCACGGCCTTCTTCTCCAGCGATCGTTCGATCTCCTCCACGCTGAAGTTATGCCGGTTGATTTCCCGTCCTTCCCCCGTCCGCTGCACGCTGTCCATATCGTTCTCACCGGCCAGAAGCCCTACATAGTACACCTGCGGAATGCCCGGTGTAAAGAACTGGATGGCCCGGGCTGCCAGATAGGCGTCGTCGTCACCATTCAGGACCGAGTAGAACGAGCAGCGGATCTGGTGGACATCGAACCCGTCACTGGCTTTATGCTCATCGGAGAGAATGAGGCTGAGGTTGGAGCCGCGCTCCACGCAAAGATCGACCAGCTTCCGCGCCTCCTTCGTATCGATCAGATCGTCGAGATCGGGCTTCACGGGGATGCCGTCATGGCAGTCCAGCATGGTGAACTGCTTCGCGGGACGCGCCCGCAAATAATCAAGCAGCGCTTCGCTGTTCTTGTTCACCAGCGTATCGAGGATGCGGTAAGGCAGAATAAAGTCATAAATCCAGAATCCGTGCTCCGCCAGCTTGTATTGAATGCTGTAATGGGCATGAACCTCCGGAAGAAGCTCGATTTCATGCGAGTCGGCCAGCTCCTTGATCCAGTCCAGGAATTCATAAATGTCCGGTTCCACGAAGAAGCAGCTGGTGCCGAGCTTTTTAACGACATAGCCCACGGCATCCAGTCTGACAATCTTGACCTTGTTTCGCTTGAAATTCTCGAAGATCTCCTTCAGCAGGCTCTTGACCGTCTCCGAATGGATATCGAGGTCGATCTGCTCGGACGGATCGGTCTTTCCGAAGGTGGTCCACACCTTCTCCTCTTCTCCGGTCTCCTTGATCGTGAAGGTGGAATATGGCAGGCTCCGCCGCAGAAACATTTTGGCGATGTCCTCCGGTACCGGCTTTCCGTCCTCCCATATTTTATCCAGCGTCAGAAACAGGTCCGCATAAGGCGAACGTCTTCCTTGCCCCAGAAAATCCTGAAAATACGCCGACTGCCGCGAAATATGATTGACCATCAGGTCCAGCAGAACATCGTACTTTTCCCCAATGGCCTTGATCTCTTCCCACGTTCCGAAGCTTGGCTCGATCTCCAGATACGTAAGCGGAGCGAACCCTCTGTCTCCCGACGAAGGGAAGGGGGGAAGAATATGGACACCGCCCTTGAAGATACCCGCAAAATACCGCTCCAGCACATGATTCAGCCCCGCTAAGTCCCCGCCCATCGAGTCGGGATACGTAATCAGCTGTACTTGGTTGTTGACCGCCATTTCCTGACCTCCTATATCTGATAACGTTGTTCAAGTTCCACAAGCTTCGGCAAATCGACGACCGCTCCCATATATTGCAGCTTATAGGCGCTTACCGCCATCCCGAGCTTCAGCGCCCTGCGAATGGGATAACCTTTGACCAGCGCGGCATAAAAACCGGACCAGAAAGCGTCTCCCGCGCCCGTCGTATCCGCCACATCCTTGGCGAGGGTATCGAATTTCACCGTTTCCTTTCCGTTGGAGACCAGAGCGCCGTCCTTGCCCAGAGTGAGAATCACCAGCTTGACGCCAAGATCCAGAAACTTCCGGAGCTGGTTCTCCGGCGTATCGGCCCCGAATAACCGCTGCGCGTCGTCCTCCGACGGCTTGGCGATATCCACGTGGCGCAGGATGGATTTGACATAACGGGCGCCGTCCTCCCCTTTCTCCCATAGCATCGGGTGGTAGTTGGGATCAAAGCAGATGAGCACCCCATTGCGCCCGGCATCCCGCATCACCTCTTCCATCGTCTGCCTCACCGGCTTTCTCGACAGGGGCCAGCAGGAAAAATGGACGATCTTCGTCCGCTCCAGCGCCTCCTTAAGCTCCGGCGTATAGGCCAGCTGATAATCGGCCCCCCGGTAGAAGATCGGGATCGGCGTCGCGCGGCTCTTGGTGATCAACACCATACTCGTCGACTCCTCCACCTGCTGGACACAGCGTGTATCTATGCCGGCCTCCTTCAAATGCTCAATCAGGAAATGGCCAAGCCCGTCGGCTCCCACCGCCGAAGCGACAAGCGGACGAGCCCCGAGCTGCTTCACATTCATAGCGATATTGGAGGGCGATCCTCCAAAAAATTTACGGTACGTCCGGCTTTCAAACGAATCGCCGTATTCCTCGGAAATCATATCGACGAGCATCTCGCCGACGGTTAAAATATCTAGGTTTCTCTCTGGAAATTCCACTCTATCCTCAAATTCAAACACGGGTATACCCCCTACGGTTCTTCTTGAACTTTTCCGGTTATTTGATCGATCCCTGCATCACCCCCTGGATAATGTACTTCTGGGCGAAGAGATAGACGATCATGATAGGCAATATTGTTAAGACCAGACCGGCCATCAAAGGCCCGTAATCCACGGAGTACGTACCATAGAAGGAATAAGTGGACAGCGGCAGCGTCCGGTTGCCGGGACTGATGAGCACAAGCGACGGCAGCAGATAATCGTTCCAAATCCACAGGACATTCAGGATCGAAATGGTCGCCGTGGTCGGGGCCAGCACCGGGAAGACAATCCGGAAAAAGGTCTGCGTGCGCGTGCACCCGTCGATTTGCGCAGCTTCCTCCAGCTCGGCGGGCACCCCTTTGACAAATCCGTGATAGATAAAGACCGCGAGCGAGCAGCCGAACCCGAGGTACATATAGATCAGCGACCATTTGTTGTCCAGCATGTTAAGGGAACCGTAAATCTTCACAAGCGGAATCATGATAGCCTGGAACGGAATAATCATGGAAGCGACCATCATCAGAAATGTGTACTGGCTGAATTTCGTGTTGTTCCGGACAAAATAATGCGCCGTCATGGCTGCGAACAGCGAGATGATCAGGACCGAGCACACGGTGATGATCAACGAGTTGAAAAAGGAACCGAAATAGTTCATATAATCAAACGCTTTGCTGTAGTTCGCCAAATTGAACGATTGGGGAAGCCCCAGCGGATTGGACGTAATCGCGGTATTTTCCTTGAAAGAGTTAAGCAAGAGCAAGAGAAACGGAAAAACAAAGAGAACCAGCAGCAGACTGAGAAGCACCGTCTTAACCCATCCGGAGTAAGCTTTCGTTCCTGCCATCAGGCCTCCACCTCCAACTTTTTGCTGAAATACACCTGGAGAAGCGTAATGACCGTGACGAGCAGGAACAGTACCAGCGCCTCGGCTTGGCCCAGACCATAATCGCGGGACAAGAAGGCCTTGCCGTATACATGCATGGATACCATTTCGGTGCTCTTGAACGGTCCGCCTTTGGTCAGCGATAGGTTGACGTCATACACCATAAAGCCGCGCTGGAGCGTAAGGAAGATGCAGACGATAAAAGAAGGAACCATCAGCGGAAGGGTGATTCGGCCCAGCTTGGTCCAGCCGTTTGCCCCGTCGATGCTGGCCGCCTCGAGAATATCGTTCGGCACGCTCATAAGTCCCGCGATGTAGATAACCATCATATAGCCGGCATACTGCCATACGGTAACAAGAACCAGCGACCAGAACGCCTTGCCGGGCTCCGAGAGCCAGGAGGCTTCCAGGAATGGAATGCCGGTCTTCGTCCCGATATACACGAGCACCTGGGAAAAAATAAACTGCCAGATCAGACCGAGAACGATGCCGCCGACCAGATTGGGCACAAAGAAGCCGGCGCGGAAAATGTTCTGTCCCTTCATTCCCCGGGTTAATCCGAATGCCAGCAGAAACGCCACCGCATTCACCGAAATCACTGTAAACAACACGTATTTCAAAGTCAGGCCGAAGGACTTCCAGAAGACGGCGTCCTTGAATACACCCAGATAATTGTCAAAGCCCACAAGCGATTGCGTAGTCGAAATGCCGTCCCAGTTCGTGAACGTCAGGTATAAACCGTAGAAGAAAGGCACGATCATGACGGTCAGGAAACAAAACAAGGTGGGACCGGTAAACAGCAGGCCGCCGCGAAGCCGGCCCCACCTTCCCTTTTCTGTATTCATCGAGATCCCTCGCTATCCGTATAATAAATGGCAGCGGATAAGGCCCTGCGGCCTTATCCACCATGTCTGCCGCATTGCAGAAGGTTACTTCAGATTCTTCCAGTAATCTTGAATTTCTGTCGCCAGGCCCTTACGGTCGCCCGCTCCGCTCAGGTATTTCTGCATCGAGGCGCCGACAACGGACCAGTGGTCGGCCGGCATCAGGCTCATCGACGGCTCGGACTTGCCTCTGGCGATATAATCCTGAATGGACTTGCCCAGCGGATCGGCTGCCGGAAGCGTAATGTTCTTGAAGGCCGGAATAATGCTCGATTTGTTCACCAGGAAATCCTGGCCGTTCTGTTCATACACAATCCAGTTGAGGAAGGTCTTGGCCGCCTCTTGCTGCTCCGGCGAGCTCTTCTCTTTATCGACTACGATGCGTTTGGAGACCGCCGAGGAGATTTCCTGGTTGCCGTAATCCGACGGATTGTTGCTGACCGGAACCGGCAGGAAGGCGTAAGCGCCGCTTGCGGTATCAAAGCTTTGGATTTGCGGCCATGCCCAGTTGCCCTGGAACCAGAGCCCGACTTCGCCTTTGCCCAGCATTTCGCCTCCGCGCTCGTAAGCGCCGGACAGCGGCGATTTCTGGTCGATGTTGTATTTCATCATGATGTCGAAGGTATCCATCAAGCCGTTAAAGACTTTGTTCTGGGTGAGGTCCACGCTTCCCGCCTTGAGCGATTCGATGAACTTGTCGACCTCGGCCATGTCCTTGCTCTGTCCCGCATAGGCAAGCGGCAGGAAGTGAGCGCCAAGCGACCAGTCCATCGGAGAGATGATCAGGGCCTTCTTGCCGGATGCTTCAATCTGCTTGAACAGCTTCTCCAGGTCTGCGGTCGTCTGAACGGTGGACGGATCGAAGGTACCGCCTACCGCTTGGTCCAGCACCTTCTTGTTATAGATGAAGCCATAGCCTTCAATCGAGAAAGGGAAGCCGTAATTTTTGCCGTCAAAAGTCGTATAGGAAGTCGCATTCTCTACCGCATCCGCATTCCATTTCTCGCCGCTCAGATCGAGAATGCGGTCCTTGAATTTCTCAACGTCAGCCGTATCCAGCATCATCATGGTTGGCGGGTTTCCGGATGCATACAGCGTGGAAGCCTTTTCAAAAGGAGATGTGCCATTGGGTGCCGCCATGATTTCCAGCGTAATGTTCGGGTGGTCCTGATGGAATGTCTTGGCGGCCTCCTCCAGCTGGGTTTGAATTTCGCTCTTCGAGTTTAGCAGGGTAATCTTAACCTTTTTCGCAGAACCGTTGGCCGAGCTTTCAGCGCTGTCTCCGCTGTTGGCATTTCCGCCGCAACCGGCAAGAACGAGAGAGAGAGCTGCAGTGCAGGCAATTCCTTTGACCCATCTAGTCTTTTTCATGTACCTTCCTCCAACCTTAAGATGTAATCGCTTGCAACTTACAAACTGATTATATGTCAAACCTTTAACATATGTCAATGGTTTGACATGTCAAACCTTTAGCATATTATTTTCGAAAAAAAACTTTCCGTTGTTATGTGGTCTCTCTTTCGACCAGCTCAACGGAAAGCACATTGTTAAAGCTCACTTGTTCGCCTTCGATTTGTCTGTGAAGAAGCCGAACCGCCTGATGGCCCAATTCATCGATCGGCTGCCGGATCGTCGTCAGCTCCGGTGTCAGCCAGCGCGCCGCCCCGACATCGTCGTACCCAACGATACGCACGTCCTCCGGAACTCTTTTGCCAGCCCTAATGCATTCCTTGAGGGCATAGGCGGCCAAGATATCGCTTGTCGCAAAAATACCATCGATGTCCGGATTGGATTCCAGCAGCGTATGCAGAAGTTCACTGTACAGCGATTCGTTGAACACGTTCATATCGGTCTGAACGACCAGATGGCCCACACCCGCCCTGCCCGCTACGTCGAGAAAAGCGTCGGTCCGCTGATTGGACAGCATCTTCAGATCCAGGTTGCCGCAAATGTGGGCGATCTTACGGCAGCCTTTGGCCACGAGAAGCTCGGCTGCCAGTTGTCCCCCCCGGTAATTGTCCGAGCTGAGACAGGGAATCTCCTCGTCGATTTTCCGGTCAATCGTAACAATTGGGGAACGAAGATTCTGGTATTCTTCAATCTCAAGCGTATGGCTGCCCATAATGATTCCGTCCACCCGGTTTCGCTTCAGCATTTCGATATAATCCCGTTCTTTGGAGGGGTCCATTTGGGAATTGCAGAGCAGGACCTTATACCCTTCCATATCCGCGTAGTACTCCACCCGATCCGCCAGCTGGCTGAAAAAGGGATGCGAGACGTTGGGAATGATCAATCCCAGAATATTCGATTGCTTGCGAAGCAGGGAACGCGCAATTTCATTGGGCTGGTAATTCAGTTCACTCATTGCCTGGTACACCTTGCTGCGGGTCGTCTCGCTGATGTATCCCCGATTATTCATAACACGGGAGACGGTTGTTACCGATACCCCTGCTCTTAAAGCCACATCATGAATGGTCGCCATCACTCCACACTACTTTCAAAAAGCATATGATTTTAAAAAAATCTGCCAAATCACTTTATTTTACTGCTTTTTGCCGGATTGCAGCAAGTGGCTCTGCCGTTTCATATGGCCATATGAATATTGAACTGAAAAGTTCATTAATTGCCTGCTTCTTTATTTATCCCCCGAATGCCAGTATAGACAGCTTCACATAGGTCCGTTGTATACTTGCCTGACATTCCTTCGAGCGCCGTATTCGTAAACGCGACTACACTGAGTTCCTCTGTTGGGTCAACAAACCAGGAATGACCGTAAGTCCCGCCCATCCGCCATGTTCCTATTGATTCCGGAGTATTTGCAGCAATGGGGTCCTTAAGCAATGTAAGGCCTAAACCAAATCCTCTCCCCGGCCAATACGGCATTATTAGGTCGCCGATTTGATTGGTTGTCATTTCATTAACCAGCGCTTCCGGAAGAATAGGGTATCCTCCACGGCGTAACGTTTCCAGCAGCTTAAGGAAATCACTTGCGCTGCCAACCATGCCAGCCCCGCCAGAAGGATAAGCTGATTTATCGTTCATTCGATTGGGAGCAAGTCGGAATCCCGCTGTCCCCTCAATAAAAGGGACGGTATCTAAATCGAGCAAGCGACGAGGTTCCCCGGGGCCATCAGCGTAAGCGGCGGTCAGCCTGTCCATGTCCACAACTGAAAAAGCAGTGTCTTTCATGCCTAGCGGCCGGGTAACGAGCATTTGGACAGCTTCATTTAGCGGCATCCCTGTGACCTTTTCTATCACTGCCCCCAACACGTCTGTTGCAATAGAATATCTCCACATTTCCCCTGGCGCATAAAGAAGCGGAACCGAAGCGAGTCTTTGCAAATTTTCCTCAAGCGTAATCCGGGCCAGATCCATGCCGTCCGATACTCCGGCTAGTTCGTATGTTCCCTTGTCTTCTTGGAAGAACCGGTAAGTTAGTCCAGCGGTATGTGTAATCAAATGATGAACGGTAATGGATGCATAACCGCCAGTCGGCAGTTTAGGGCGAAATGCAGGCAGCCATTTATCCACTGAATCACTAAGCCGTAATTCCCCTTGTGAAAATAAGACCAATGCAGCTGTTGAAACAATAGGCTTGGTTACCGAGGCGAACCTGAACAAAGCGTTTTCTTGCATCTTCCGCTGCTGCTCGCGGTCGGCATAGCCGGCAGCCCTGCTGTATACCAGATCTCCTCCCTTTGCAATCTGAACAACGGTACCCACAACTCTTTTTTCGGCAAGTGTACGGTCAATCACTTCGTTGACGCATGCATGCAAATCATTTTTTTCCATAATTCTCATTTAGCTCTCCCTCTCCTGTTGTTATTAACTTGATTATTTAAAGTGAGTGTGTTTATTATATAAATAATTCCAGAGGCATTACATAAGCGATTTAAGGTTGGCTCATTCAATCAGAAGGATTATAAAGGTATTTATAATAAATATCTTTGAATTTATAAGGAGGGGATGTCGTGGACGAAATCGATCATCACATTCTGTTTCACCTGCAAAACCAGGCGAGATTATCCATGACCGACTTGGGGAAGCTGATTGGCTTGTCTCAGCCGGCCGTAACGGAACGCGTGAAACGAATGGAAGAAAAAGGGGTTATTGAAAAATACCGCACTGTGGTTTCCCCGCAAAAAGTGGGCAAGCAGTGCACAGCTTACATGCTTTTTCGGACGCGGGAATGCTATGCTTTCCTTGATTTTTGCCGTGAATCGCCTGAAGTGTCTGAATGTTATCGGATCAGCGGAGAGCACAACTATTTATTGAAAGTAATGACCGATTCAACGCTGGGACTGGAAGAGTTCGAAAATCGGTGTGATCCGTTCGGGACCTATACAACCCTAATTGTGATGTCTTCCCCTATCGCATATAAAGACCTTATTGAAAGCGCGAATTTACTGGCATAAAACAGTCCGGTATCGAATGAAAAATAAATAAAAAAAGGAATCCGGCAGATCGGGTTCCTTTTTGCGTTCCAAATATAATGGTGTATCTTTACTTTTTTCTAGGGAACCCGTGCTTTTGGGCCCACCCGGCTATTATCAGAGCGGGAAGCAGCAAGATGAACAAGGAAGCCGGAAGGTATTCCGCCCCGAACCACTCAAGAAGGATAGCGCCGATGATCCCTCCCCCGCCGATAGCCAGATTCCATACGGTAACAAGCATCGATTGGGCAATATCCGCGCCCTTGCCCCCTGCTTGAGCAATGGCTGTCTGCAGTAAGGTTGCCGCCCCTCCAAACGTAAGTCCCCATGCCGTCACGCCTAAAAGAATAACTGGAGGTTGACCTGCGCCAATCCCGATCGCTATGGAGGCCAACGCAAACACTGTGATGCTGACTAATACGAGCAGCCTCATGAAACGGTCGATGAATAACCCTACAATCCAAATGCCCAGGACCGAAGTTATACCGAAGATCATCAAAACCAAATCAACCCTGCCGGCAAGCGCTGTCCGGGCGAGATACGGAGAAATATAAGTGTATAGAATGTTATGAGCCAACACCCAAGTCAAGACAACGAATAGAATTGGCCTCACTCCAGGAATCAAGAAGACCTTATAAAGAGGAAGTTGATCATCCGAAGGTTCCCCTCCATAATCCGGCAGTTTCCAGAGCACCCAAACAATCAAGACTGCTGTCAGCATGGACACGGTTCCGAAAATCAAGCGCCAACCCACAAGGTTTCCGAAAAAGGTACCGACCGGCACGCCAAGCGCCAATGCCAAAGGTGTGCCAACCATGGCCACAGCCATCGCTCTTCCTTTCTGTGAATCAGGCACCATTCGACGCGCATATCCAGCAGTCATCCCCCATAACACGCCGGCTGATACCCCTGCAAAGAAACGGGCTGCAAGGGTCAGCGCATACACGGAAGATAAAGCGGTTATGGTGTTAAACAAAAGAAAACCGATAATACACACCAATAAAAGTGGACGGCGTCTCCATCCGCGGGTGGCGGCCGTTAACGGTATGGCAGCCGATAGTGACCCGACCGCATAAAGAGTGACGAACTGTCCGGCAAGAGCCTCCGTTATTCCAAGGTCTTCTGCCATGTACGGCAGCAAACCGGCCGGCAGGCTTTCAGTAAGTATACATATAAATCCAGCCATGGCCAGTCCCAGCAGGCCAGTTAACGGTAACCGTCGCGAAACTTCAGCACTTTCACCAACTTTGGTAAGAACAGTTGTATTAGAGTTCATGAAGAAAAAGTCTCCTTTATCATGTGTTTGAAATGACTTACGGATAAGTTTATATAATTCATCCGTAATATTGCATACATGATTAAAGGGAATTACGGCAATTTGGAATGATCGTACAGTTATCTCCTTAATAATTCTTATAATTTTAAAGTCGGTGCTTATAGTAGTTCGTTCCGGTTCGCTTCGAGGCGACCTCCAGCATCCGGGCGGCCGAAGCCTGCGCTTCTCTGGCAAGCTGCTCTTCATCCGTGCCGACCAACCTTCCGTCTTTGACGACGACCTTTCCCCCGACAATCGTCATGTCCACGGGCCGTCCGCTGCCGACCGCAGCCGGCAGCGCCGCATCGTCGAACAGCGCTCCCGCGAATTCGAGCCGCCCGGCGTCGATCATGAACAGGTCGGCGGCCTTGCCCGGCTCCAGGGAGCCGATGGCATCCTCCCAGCCGAGCACCCGGGAAGAGCCGACGGTGCCTACCCACAGGCTCTCTTCAGCCGACAGCCCGTTCAGGCCGGAGGTCAGACGGTGCAGCAGATATGCCTGGCGCACCTCCGCCAGCAGATTCGAACCGTCGTTGGAGGCGGAGCCGTCAACGCCGAGTCCCAGCTTCACGCCGGCATTCAGCATTTGCCGGACCGGAAGCACGCCGGAGGACAGCTTCATGTTGCTGCTCGGGCAATGAGCAACGCCGCAGCCGCAGGCTCCAAGCCGGTGAATTTCGTCGTGATTGAAGTATATGCCGTGCGCATACCACACGTCATTGCCCGTCCATCCCGTCTTCTCCATGTATTCCAAAGGCCGGAGTCCGAGCTTGTCATAGCAGAACTTCTCCTCATCCTGCGTCTCCGCCAGATGGGTATGCATGCGCACCCCGTAGCTGCGGGCCAGCTTGGCGGATTCACGCAGCAGGTCCTCGGAGACGGAGAACGGCGAGCAGGGCGCCACGCCGACGCGGAGCATGGAGAACGGGGAAGCATCGTGATAGGTCTCGATGACCCGCTGCGTGTCCTTCAGAATCACATCAATCGGCTGGGTCACCTCATCGGGCGGAAGCCCTCCGGCCGATCTGCCCAAATCCATGGAGCCCCGCGTCGGGAAGAAGCGGATGCCGAGCTCGCGCGCCGCCTGAATCTCCTCGTCAATCAGCTCGCCGCTGACCCCGTTCGGGAAGCAGTAGAAATGATCCGACGCCGTCGTGCAGCCGTTCTTCAGCAGCTCGCCAAGCCCGACCTTGGCGCTTAAGTACACATCGCGAGGCTGCATATGTCTCCAGATGTCATACAGCGTGACCAGCCAGTCGAACAGCTCGCAATCCTGTGCCCAGGGAATGTTGCGGGTAAAAGTCTGGTACAGATGATGATGCGTGTTGATCAGTCCCGGATAGACAATCTTGCCCGCCGCGTCGATCACCGTGTCCGCCGTTTCATAAGGCAGATCGTAACCGATCGCCTTGATTTCATGCCCCTCGGCATAGAGGCTGCCGCCGGGATAGCATGTGCGGCCTTCATCCATGGTTATGATGTTTCTGGCATTCCTGATCAGCAGAGTTCCCATTCTCTTCTCCTCCTTATTGGATAACGCAAATAGGACCACATAAAAAACCTAACCGGACGGACGCAATATCGTTCATATTGCGTTCGTAGTTAGGTTTTACGGATCCTAGTAGAGCCCCCGAACCGATTATCAGGGTTATACGAACTCTATTTAATTGGTTCTTAGTATAATGCTTTCAATTTGAATGTCAATTGTTAAAAGAAAATAGAGTATTGGGCGGATAAATAGAATATTGGGCTGCGTAAGCGTTAAGCTAGAGGCGCTGTGGGCGAGCCGTTTATATATTCATCGCAATTGCTGTACAGCCCCAGCCCCTTCATTACATAGGGACGAACAATGTCTATAAGCAAATCGGTTCGATTATTTTCCCCAACAGTTAGCCAATTACGCGCAGCGCCATAGATTGCTGAGGCTGTCATAGCCGAAATGATCTTTACATGGTCGTGGTCTGTGTAGTCCCCTTGCAAAAGAATGCTTTCAATTATTTGCTGCAACATCTTCTTTACCTTTTCATCCACTAGCGCTGCAATCGATTTGGAATCCATTCTGCATATCTGATAAAAATCTACAATGTAGCGGTGTGTCAGCAGGATCAATTGGTCACATATTTCAACTGTAAACTCCCGCGCATTCATCACTTTCTCGGGAATCATTTCACGAAAAACCTGTTCTGTGATTTCTTCAAGCAAAGCATATTTATCTTCATAATGGGCATAAAAGGTGGCGCGGTTAATGGTAGCTTTCTGTGCGATATCTTTTACGGCTATTGCCTCAAATTCTCTGCTCCGCAACAAATCTCTGAATGCCTCTCTTATTAACTGCCGTGTACGCAAAACCCTTGGATCTTGCAGATTGACCATATCCCTATCCCCTTCTAAACATCAGATATCACAATATGTTGTCTATGCAACTTTCCAAGGAATCTGCCTGTTGAAACCATACAAATGCAGTACTATTATCTTACCAGACAAGTGTTGCTTAAACAATTTGTGACGAGTTTGCTGAAAGGAAGGTACAATATGAACACAAAACAACATAGACTTTTAATATTTGGCGCCGGTGTGATTGGCAGTGTATACGCTCTCCGATTTGCCCAGTACGGACTGGACGTAACTATGCTGGCACGAGGAAAGAGATTGGAGGCGCTGAAAAGGAACGGACTGAAATACAACGATAATGGAACGATACAGCAAATATCAATCAAGACTATAGAAAAGCTTGATAACGATGATATGTATGATTTTATCTTTGTTCCAGTACGATTTGATCAGGCCGAATCTGCCCTGGCTGCGATCAGGAATAATACGAGCAAAACCATTGTCACCTTGACCAACACCATTGGATATGACAGCTGGCTCGAAATCGTGGGCGACCGGTTGCTCCCGGGATTCCCGGGTGCGGGCGGAGACATCAAAGAGGATGTTCTATACGCCCAATTCGGTACCGAGAAACATCAAGGAACCATTTTTGGAGAAATAAATGGACAGACCACCGAACGAGTGAAAGAGCTTGCCCGAATATTTGAATCGGCGGATTTGCATTATGAGATCCAGAGGGACATTCAGTCATTCCATATTTCGCATACTGCGTTGGCTATCGTCAACAAGCATTTCTATGCGAATGACGGAATGGTGGATATAGAAACAGCAAGAAGTGTAGACACTTTAAGCAAGATCGCCGCAGATATTAAACAGAACATTCACCTGGTAGAGCAAGCCGGAATTCCAGTAATCCCGCTAGAAACGAAGGTCATGGGGGAATTACCCGAGAACGATATTATTTCCAGTTACCAGCAGATGCTGAGCAATGACTTTATTATTGATGTAAAGCTTGGAAACCATGCCGTCAGCCAAAGAGCAGAAATAATGTTATTAGATAAAATGTTTCATAAAAAGCTGTCCAGCTCAAAAAAACAACGGTAGTCTAGGACTTTATTTTCCCGTCCAATGCTACCGTTGTTTTTTATTGAGAGTCAGTCTAAAACTTATTTTTCAAAAGCTGCCGATTTCATATTTCTAGTACAGCGTAGGAATAGGCGGACAGGAAACCTCGCGTATAAACCGCGGATCTATGCCGTAGTAGTACCAGAATTGTCCGCTCCAGCGGTAGCCTGAAACCTCCCCATATTCAACACGGGTCGGATAATACCAGAAGCTGTCTCCATCCCACAGCCATACATAAGTGTAGTTGTGCAAGCAATCAATGAGGTATGATCCGCCTTGTGTTGGCGGAATGTAACTGGGCGGAGGGGGCAGCGTCTGACCGGGAGATCCCGACGGCGGCAAATAGGCCATTCGTAATCACTCCTTAACATCATAATCTAGTCGCTTCACCATATGCAGCCGCCCAGTTTAAGGTTCGTTCTGCTTTATATATTCAAGGCTTCAAAAAATCCCGTTCCACAAACAGAATGCAGTCAAAGGGCTGCATGATGATAGCTGCGGATTCGGGTGATCCGCCATAGAGTCCGGGCTTTGCGGCAGCCATCCCCGGCTTATCTGCGGCGATCCCCGCCTCCCCGCTCTTCTTGCCAGGCGCGCTTCCACCGCCCTCGCAATCTCCCGATACCGGCTCCCATCCAGCCGGAATGTCAAAGCTGCATGCGGTCCGGTTATGGTTCATGACGAAGTAATAGCTGCCGTCCCGGCCCCGCCTCCGGGCAATCTCGACGCCATCCGGAGCAGCCGCAATTCCGGTGATACCCGCACTCTTCATGATCTCCCGGACCAGCTTACCCATCATCCGGGGACCCAACTCCGTTCCGGCGTAATAAGCATGTCCCCGGCCGTAGGCATGGCGGGTAACTGCCGGTGTCCCTGCGTAGAAATCGCGGTTATAGACAGCCAGAACCTCCGCGCCTCCCGCCGTGATGATGTCGCACCACAGCTCCGCCTCTTCCACGCCTTCGCCACCTTCGCCGCCATCCGTGCCAACCGCGCCGACTGGCTCTGCTTCAGCCAGGTCCGCTCCATGACCGGCCACACCCGCGACCCCGGACAACCCGGCTTCCTTATACGTCTTGTCGAAATCATCCTCCATGCCGGAGGCGGCTGAGACCGGGGAGACGGCGCTTCCGCCATCCTCCAGCCATTTCACGCCTTGGCCGAACTGGCGGAGACAATCATAATCGTAAATGCTCAGCCCCAGCAGCTCCGCGTACTCTCCCGGCAGCGTCTGCGGAAAAACGGCGTTGTTCCGGTCCTTGACGCCTGTCCGCATATCGAGCAGGACATGGCCGCCCGCCTCCGTATAATCATAGAGCTTGCGGCAAAGCTTAGAATCCGTGACGAACAGAAGCGGAAAGATCAGCACTTTATACTTGCTGAAATCATCATGCTCCGAGATCAGATCAACCGGGACGCTCTGATCGAAGAAGGCCTTGTAGTAGCGGTGCAGATGGGCAACATAATTCAGCTCCGGATGATGTGGCTGGATTTGCAGCGCCCATTCCTGGTCATAGCTGAACACGATTGCGGCCTCGGCTTCGGGCAGACCGCCCCGGAACGCCTCCATATGTGGAGCCAGCTCGGCAATGCTCTGCCGGATCTCCTCATAGCGCCGGCCCGGAATGCGGCTATGCGGCAAAATGCCGTGCCAATACTGCTCGCTGCCGAACAGGCAGGTGTCCCACCGGAAATAGACGATGGCATCCGCCCCGTGGGCGACGGATTGGTACGTCCACAGCCGCATCTGCCCCGGGCGCGGCGTCGAGCCGAGAATTTCCGTGCCCGTCGGTCCGGCAAGCTGCTCCATGACCCAGAACGGCTTGCCTTTCGTACCTCTCATGAGGTCCAGCGCCATGCCGAGATGGGAGGGCGAGCTGCGCCGGATGCGCTCCTCCAGGAACAGCATCGGGTACTGGTCATGGGAGATGAAATCAAGATCCTTCGCCAGCTCGAAGTAATCCGTCTTGTCAAAGAAGCCCATGAAGTTATGGGTAAGAAAATGACCGGGACATACCTCCCGCAAAATATCGGCCTGCCACTTCTGGAACTGTACGACCAAACTAGAGCAGAAACGTTTCCAGTCCAGAAGAAGCGACGGATTATGGCTGTTAGGCGTAGGCATAGGGACGGGAATCTGCGAGAAGCTGGTGTAGGTCTGGCTCCAGAACACCGTCCCCCATGCCTCGTTCAGCGCTTCAATCGAGCCGTGCCGTTCCTCCAGCCAATGCTGAAACCGGCCCCGGCAATAGTCGCAGTAGCACAGATCGCGATGGCTGTTGCCCAGCTCGTTGTCGATCTGCCAGCCAACGACATGGGGGTTGTCCCGGTAGCGCAGCGCCATCGTGCGCACGAAATCTTCAATATGCTTCCGGTACGCCGGATGCGATTGGCAGTCATGATGCCGCCCGCCGAAGCTCACCCTTCCCCCTTCCGCATTCACCGGATACAGATCGGGGTGCAGCTCCATCATCCACACCGGCGGTGCGGCCGTTGGCGTGCCCAGCACGGTCTTGATCCCCCGCTCTCCCAGCAGGGCGATTGCTTCGTCCAGCCAGCCGAAGTCATACACTCCCGGCTCCGGCTCCATCTTCGCCCAGGAGAACTCCGCCATCCGCACGACCTCGATGCCCAGCTCCCGCATCATGTCCGCATCCTGCTCCCACAGCCCGGGCGGGCAGTGCTCGGGGTAATAATCAACGCCAAATCTCATGGCCTGGCCTCTCTCCTTCCTCTTGGGGCACAATCCGCAACGCATTCCGAACTTAACACCGTCCATTCCTTGCCTCTTCCGGTCATTAACGCGTCCCCGGCCTGCCGCTCTCCATTCTTGTTGCCGTTCCATTCCCATCCTCGCGCTTTCCTGTCACACGTACATCTATCCTATGCCCTTTGCTATCCTTTGCCCTTTGCTATCCTTTGACCGCCCCGTCGATCATGCCGGAGATCAGCTGACGCTGGAAGATCAACACGATAATAAGCAGCGGAAGCACGCTGACAACCGAGCCGGCCATGATGAGATGATACGGCGTGTTGTTGCTGTCCTCCAGCGCCTTCAGCGCCACGGAGAGCGTCATATGCTCCTGGGAGCGCAGAATGACGGACGGCCACAGGAAGTTGTTCCACTGCTTGACGAACAGGATAATTCCCAGCGCGGCGAAAGCGGATTTCAGGTTGGGCAAAATAATCTTGCGGAACATGCCGATCTCGCTGCAGCCGTCGATCCGGGCCGCCTCCATCATTTCATCGGGAATCGTGCTGCAGTACTGCCGCATGAAGAAGATGCCGAATGCGTTGGCCAGGTCGGGCAAAATCACGCCCCAGATGTTGTCGATCAGATGCAGATTCTTGTAAATGACGAAGAGCGGAACCATCGTCGCTTCATGCGGAATCATCAGCGAAGCAAGCACGAAGATGAACAGCATGTCCTTGCCGCGGAACTTGTATTTGGCAAAGGCGAAGCCCGCCAGACTGCAGAACAGCAGCGCGGTAACCGTCATGGTCGTGGACAGCAGCAGGCTGTTCCAGGTTATGATGCCGAATTTGCGGTTCACAAACAGCTCGGTGAAATTCTCCCAGTGCAGCGTCGTTGGAATCCAGATCGGCGGATTGATGAAAATTTCGCTGATATCTTTAAGCGACGAGCTGAACAGCCAGAACAGCGGGAACAGGGTCACGAGGGAGACGAGGGCCATCAGGAGGAAGGCCGCTCCGGAAGTCAGGCGCTTTTCTCCTGAACGGCTCGCCCTCTTCGCTGTGGGCTTCATTTTCGTCTGAGTCAGTATCGTCAAGCGAATCTCCCTCCTTATTTCTCATCGAACAGACGCATCTGGATCAGCGAGACGGTCATCATCAGGATGAAGAAGCAGACCGCGATCGACGAGGCGTAGCCGAAGTTGAAATTTTGAAAGCTTTCATTGTACAGCATCAGCACCGGCGTAAGCGTCGAATTGAGCGGACCGCCTTTGGTGAGGATGTATGGCTCGGTGAACAGCGAGAAGGTGCCGATGGTGGAGAGTACGGTGCAGAAGAGCAGCATTTTTTTGACCAGAGGAATCGTGATCAGGAAGAAGCTCTTCACCTTCGTTGCCCCGTCGACATAGGCCGCCTCGTACAGATCCTTCGGAATGCTCTGAAGTCCCGTCATCAGGAGCAGCATATTGTAGCCGAGCCAGCGGTACAGCACCATCGACGCCACCGAGAAGCGCGCCCACCAAGGGGAATCCAGCCACGGGAGCGGGTTCTTGATCCAGCCCAGATTCATAAGAAATGTATTGATCAGCCCGTCCTGGGTGTTGAACAGCAGTACGAATACGAACGATACGGCGACCACCGACACAAAGTTCGGAACAAACAGGGCCATCCGGAAAAATCCCTTGCCCACCATCCAGTTCGAATTCAGCATGCTGGCAAAAATCAAGCCGAGAAACAGCATCAGCGGCACATACATCAGGAAGATGACGACGCTGTTCCACAGCGACAGCCAGAAGTAATGATCCCTCAGCAGGGCCGCGTAATTATCCAGCCCCACGAACAGCTTGTCGCGCGATCCGTTCCACTCCGTCAGACTGAGATAGAAGGAATAGATGATCGGGTACAGCGAGAAGATGCCGAATAATATAAAGTATGGGGAAATGTACAGATACGGAGCATAGCGAAGCTGCCTGTTCCAGCCTGTCTTTTCCATGAGAATCCTCCCCTCCTTGAATCCTTGATTTCTGTATGCGGTCTACTCTCTCTTGGTCTTCTGGCGAAGCTCGTCGGCCATGGCCTTAAGCGCGTCATCCGAAGATGCATTGTTCAGGAATACCTTCGCCCACACATCGGTCATCAGCTTGTTGGCCATCGGGAAATCGGAGGTGTAAGCCAGCGGATACGTGCTCTCCAGCGATTTGGCGTATGTCTTCAGTACCTGCTGTCCTTTGAAATAGTCGAACTGCTTATCCATGGCCGAGGTTGTGTATACGGTAGTCAGCGACGGGAACAATCCCGCTTCCAGCATCATCTTGGTCTGCGACTCTTCGTTGCCCAGCATGAATTCGATGAACTTCCACGCTTCGTCCGCATGCTTCGAGTTCTTGTTGATCGCGAGATTGGAACCGCCTTGATTGGCTCCGCCGTACTGGTCATCCGCAGACCATTTCGGCATCGTCGTCACCGACCATTTGCCGGAGTCCTGCGGGGAGTACTGCTTCTCGATCGTCGCATCATGCCAGGAGCCCCCGACGACAGTTGCGATTTGGCCTTGGCTGATGGCATTGCCCCAAGGATCGGTGTTCGCGCGGGCGTCATAGACGAGCCCTTCCTTCTGCATCTTGATGAGATAATCCGCGATCTCCTTCACTTCCGGGCTGTCCACCGCAACCTTGCCGTTCTCGTCAAAATACCAGAGCCCGCGCTGCCACATCATCGATTCGAAGACACGGTTGCTGGAGTTCGTCTTGGAATCGCCGTACATGAACGCTCCGGTCTTCTCCTTCACGAGCTTGGCGGCTTCGTAATAATCGTTCCATGTCTTGAGCTTCGCGGCGACTTCATCCGGATCGGTCGGCAGGCCGGCCTTCTCGAACAGGTCGTTTCGGTAGAACATCACCACCGGGCCGCTATCCCATGGCATGGCATAGACTTTGTCGTCCATGGTGGCGTCCTTCCATTTGTAAGGCACGATTTTATCCTTGTACGGCGCCACACGGTCGGTGATGTCGAGCAGCGAGTTGATCTGCACCATCTGCGAGAGATTCGTCGATTCAAGCGCCAGCACATCCGGCACCGCGTCATCCGTATTGGAGGACACCAGATATTTCTGATAGAGGTCGGTGGATTTCATCGTCTGGAATTCGACGTCGATATTCGGATAGGCTTCCTTGAAACGGTCCATGTTGAGATCGATTCCCGCTTTGGCCTGCTCCCAGATCCAGACGACCAGCTTGACCTTCTCTCCTCCTCCCTGCTGTGTCCCGCCCGAACCGGAAGCGTTCTGCGAATTGGAGCCCGAGCAGGCGCTGAGCAGCATGGAAGCCGCGAAGAGCCCGGAAAGCAGCATTTTCCCTCTTTTGTTCTGCATGTGTTTATTTGACCTCCTCTAGTGGGTTGATCTCATCATAAGAAAAATGTAAGGGGTTTCACAGCCGATTACCGTTCGAAAAAGGTTCACTTTTATTGGAATGTAGCAAAAACGCCCGGCGGCTCTCCGGGCGATTGGTTCTTTTATTGGATTTCAGTGTCTTTTTGTCTGCTGGCGGTATTGTCCGGGGGCGAAACCAGTGCTCTTCTTGAACCATTTGGCAAAATACTTCACGTCACCGATGCCGGCCTTCTCCGCGATTTCCTCGATCCGGTAATCTGTCATTTCCAGCAGGCTCTGCGCCCGCTCCAGCTTCTTGCGCGTGATGAAATCAATCAGGCTGCAGCCGGTTGCTTCCTTGAACACCGTGCTGAAATAGCTGCGGCTGACGCCGATCCGGTCGGCAATTTCGCCCGCCCTCGGGTCAAGCTGCAGATGCCGGTTAATATAGTCAATGGCGCGGTAAATATCCTCTTTGTGCTGGCGGCTCGAGAGAGGCGTCTCCCGTTCAATCGCCCGCAGGCGCAGAAGGCGCATCACGCCCTCGGTCCAGCGCATGACGCCTTCTACCGGCCCGTCCCCCCTCCATTCCAGTCCGGGAATGCGCGCGAGCTTCACATTCAGCAGCTCATGCTCGGCCAGATCCCGCTCATCCCATGGGCAGAGAAGCAGCGCCGAGCCGTCCGGGCAGGGAAAGAGCGCCCGTCCGGGTATCCCCGATGCGAAATCCGGCGCAAGCAGCCGGTACAGCTGCCGCTCCGGCTCCTCCATTGATTGACGCCCCTCTTCCAGGGATCGCTGCTCAGATTCCTCCAGGGATCGCTGCTCAGATTCCTCCAGAGGCCGCTGCTCCGGTTCCTCCTGAGATCGCCGACCCGCCTGCTCTGTCAGGACAAGCCCACCAGCCTGCTCCGTCAGGACAAACCCGCCAGCCTGCTCCTGTGAAACGTCTTTCAGACGGTCCCTTCTCTCAGCGGAAGCGATATCCGAATTATTGGTAACGCTTCCAATATCGTATACATGAAGGATGCAGCTCTGTGAGATCATCCAGTTCCATTCTTTCTCAAGCTTTGCCGACAGCTTCGCAGACGCCGGTACATCCTGCCGTCGCAGCCAATCGGTCACCGTCTCCCCGTCATCTGCGATTGCCGTCTCCGTAACCCGTGCCGCCGGTACGGATCGGCATTCCCGGCGGATTTTATCCAGGCAGCGCTCCATTTCCTCGTCGCCCATGCTGGTCTTGACAATATAGTCGGAAATGCCGATCTGGATGCCCTGCTGCGCATAGGCGAAATCCCGGTGACAGCTCAGAAACAGAATTTTGATATGGGGATAGCAGTGACGGATTTTCTGGGCCAGCTCAATGCCGTCCATCTCGGGCATCACAATGTCGGTTATGACAACGTCCGGCTCGTGGCGGATTACCTTCTCCCAGCCCAAAGCGCCGTTCGGGGCGTCATCAACGACAGTCATACCATGCCTGCCCCATTCCACTGTCATTTTCAAGCCTTTCCGGACAAGCTGTTCATCATCGACGATCAATACCTTCAGGGGGCGGTCTATCCGTAAGTCTTGGGCCATCGTATCGTCACCTTCGTTCCTTGGTTTCGTTCAGACTCTATCGTGAACATGCAGCTCTCGCCAAAATGCATGCTAAAGCGCTCCATCACATTCCGCAGGCCAAGCCCGCCCTTTTTGCCGGGAATAACTTGACCGTCTCTGACATATTGCAAATGCTCCGGCTTGATGCCAAGCCCGTTGTCGGTCAGCACCGCCGTAATTCCATCCGGTCCGGAGAACAACGACAGCCTGATTTCGCCTTCCCCGTCCGTAAAGCCGTGAAAGAAGATGTTCTCCAGCAGCGGCTGGAACACCATGCGCGGAACAAGGCAAGTCATCAGCTCCGGCGCCGCCTCCATCGTGAACTTAAAGGCGTTATCGTAGCGAAACCGCTGGATCTCGATAAAATGCAGGGAGACGTCCAGCTCCTCTTCCAGCGTGATCAGCGTCCTGGATACCGACAGACTGCTGTCCAGCACAACGACAAGATGCTCGACCATCTTCTGGATATCGCGGCGGCCGGCCAGCCTCGCCTTCCACTGGATGGTGTTCAGGGTGTTAAAGAGCAGATGCGGATTGATCTGGTAGTGCAGCGCCCGCAGCTCCGCTTCGCCCCTCAGCTTCTCGGTTCGGCTAATCTCGCGCACCAGCTCCTGAATCTGCCCGGTCATCTGGTTGAACGACCGGCTTAAATAACCGAGCTCGTCGGAGGACAGCACAGGCGTCTGAATGAACAGCTCTCCCTGGCCGAATCTCCGCATTGACTGGGTAAGCTTCTGAATGGGCCGCGTGAGGCGGAGCGAGAAGAAATGAGCTATCAGGATGACGAAGACGAGCGTGCAGCCCGCAACGAGCAGCGAGTAATTGAGGATCACGCCGGAGGACCGGTAGAACTCGCTATGCGGCACCCGGGCCTCGACGGTCCAGCCCTCCCGCTCCATAACGCCGGACCACACCACATCATCCTCCGCGCTAGCGTATTCCTCCGAGCTCTGGAGCAGCACAGCGCCGTCTCCCGAGCGGATCTGCAGATGAGCGTTCATATTGTGCTGGAACGCCCGCAGCAGATCGACCACGGGGTCCGCCTTCGTATCAATCAGAATCCGGCTGCCCGAAGGAAGTCCGAAATGGTCCTTGACCGGCACCACGAGACTGATGACCGTACTCTCTTCCACGAAGCTATAATAGTAATCCGAACGATGGATGATGACCTGCCGTCCCCCGTCGCCGGAAGCGCCGTGCCAGAAGGAGGAATCCGCCAGCCGGATAGGATCGATCGCGCCGCTGCCGATAATTTTACCCGACGGGGTCACAACTGAAACGCTTACAATATTGACCGTCTCAAAAGACATCAAGTAGCGCCGCAGCGCCTGCTCCTCCTGATAGCGGCTGTAGCTCGGCGTCTCGCCCTCTTCGATCACAATCGGCGTCGAGATCAAATAATTCAGCAGATTCCCCGTAATATTGTCCATTTGCGCGACGCTGGTGTCCAGCAGCAGCTTCAGCTCCTCGATCGCGTTCATCCCATAGCTTCCGAACTGCGCGTTCACGATCTGCGACGATTTGTGGGTGGAGAAGTACCCCATGGCAGCCAGCGGCAGCAGCGCAATGACCATGAAGAACATCAGCAGCTTGGCATACATGCTCCGCCCGACCGGCACAGCCGGAGGACTGCGCCGGTCCCCGCGATACGAAGCGCGCCATTTCATACGATCCCCTCCACAGCTTCGATTGCCTTACCTACTGTATAAGTGTAAAAAGGGCAACCGGATCTGACGCGATCCGGTCCCCCTTGCCAATCCGTACTTCCGGCCTATGACGGCTTGTATCTGCCTGATACCGGCTTATTCGTCTTCCTTGAATACCGGCGCTATACTCAGCTCAAATTCGAACTCCTTCTCATCCAGCCTGTAAGGAGCAAGCAGCGCGGGACCGCAGGAGTTGGAGCCGACGCCACTCATCCGGTAATCCAGATGAACGATCGTCTCCGGTCTGCGGGACAGCTCGTAATTATGCCCGGCCTCGGTCAAATCCTCAGGCGTATAATGCGAAGCATTGAAAGAGAGCGGAGTGCCGCTGTCGAATCTCAGCCCCATGCCGAGCTCATTGGAGACGATGACCCATTCCGTTTCATTGTGGGAGCCATTCTCCTGCGGCATAATATAATCTTCGAACAAATCGTCGACAGTAGTCAAGTATTTTCCCGTTTTGGTGCTGCGTCCTTTGTCGATATAGCTCTCATGGGGGCCTTTTCCGAAGTACTCTACTTCTTCATTCCCCTCCGGCATTACAGCGCACAGTCCGAAGCGCGGCAGAAAGGGAATATTATCCCTCACCTTAACGCCCGCTTGGAGGTGAAGACCGCCCGATGCGTCCGCCGTCCAGCGCGCCGTTCCTTTCAGGATCGGCGGACGCAGATAGCCTCCGAGCGAGAACGCCGTCTCCAGTTCGACAGCTTCGCCGTCCTGGCGGATGATGTCTACGGCGTAAATATGCGTCTTCGCCCGCTCGTAGCCCTCCTGCATCCACTCCTCTTTCACGAACCGGTCGTTATCCGCCGGAGCGCGCCATACCGAGAAAGAAAGCGGCGCCTGCAGCAGCTCTACCCCGTTCTTGACCAGGCTGTCGAACGATCCGGTCTCCAGGTTGAAGCCATACTCAAAGTCAAAGCCGCGGATGACAAGCCGGCCGTCCAGCATCTCCGTATGCAGCGGCGAAAGCGCCTCGGGCTTGAACGTCTCCGGCAGCGGAGCCGGGAGCCTGAACTGGCCGAAGGAAAGCTCATGGCCGGGAGCCGCCCACCAGGTTTCCTGCGCCGTCACGCAGGACAGTGTCACATCGTACCTTCCCGGCCCATCCGGCTTGCCGAAATCGGCTTCAAGGGTCTGCGAGCCGTGCGGACCGGCGGACAGCCCGCCGATTTCGCCCTGGCGGACGGTCTCGCCGTCCCGCTCCAGCTTCCACAGCACTTTGACGCCGGAAAGATCATTGAAGTCGTAGCGGTTGTGAACCTTGATAAGACCCGCCTCCAAATCTTCGGCCTCGAAGATTACGGGAGCGATGACCTGCTTCAGCTCCAGCAGCCCGGGATGCGGCTTCCGGTCCGGCGCCACCAGGCCGTCGATGCAGAAATTGCCGTCATTGGGCTTGTCTCCGAAATCCCCTCCGTAAGCATAGAAGGGACGGCCGTCCTTCATAATCTTGATGCCGTGGTCCACCCATTCCCAGACGCAGCCGCCCATCAGCTTCGGATAGCGGTTGATAACATCCCAGTAATCCTGCAAGTCGCCCGGCCCGTTGCCCATGGCATGGCTGTACTCGCACAGGAACATCGGCTTGCTCGTATCCGGGTCGGATGCATAGGCTGCAATCGCCTCGCTCGAAGCGTACATCCGGCTCTCCATGTCGAGCACTTCCGTGTCCGGACTGCCGCCGTGCCGGGGGTCCGAGCCTTCGTAATGGATCGGACGCGAGGCGTCTCTGCCCTTGGTCCAGCGGGCCATCGCCATATGGTTCTCCCCATAGCCCGATTCATTCCCCATGGACCAGATAATGACGGACGGGTGATTCTTGTCCCGCTCCACCATCCGGTATGCCCGCTCCACAAAAGCCTTCTCCCATCCCGGCTGGCGCGTGAACCAGTTGAAGTCTCCCGCCGGCAGCGCGCCGTGGCATTCCAGATCAGCTTCGCCCACCACGTAGAAGCCGTATTCGTCGCACAGCTCCAGGAACCGGGAGTCGTTCGGATAATGGGAGGTGCGGATCGTATTGATGTTATGCTGCTTCATCAGCCGCAAATCCTTCACCATATGATTGACCGGAATCGTCTGGCCAAGCTCCGGGTGGGAATCATGCCGGTTGACCCCTTTCAGCTTCACTGCCTGCCCGTTGATGGTGAACACGCCGCCTTGGATCGATATTTCCCGGAACCCCACGGCAAAATGCAGCACTTCCCCGCCTGCGCTCACATAGAGGTGGTACAGGTACGGACGCTCCGCATTCCACAGCACGGGGTGGCTGACGCGGAGCTTCAGCGTTCCCTGGCCTTCGATTACTGCCTGTGCGGTTCCCACCGTGGCTCCGTCTCCATCCCGCAGTTCGGCTTCGACTTCCAAACTTTCGGTTGTCCCGATTTCGCAGTCCAGCGCCGCTTCTTCATAGCCCGCCGACAGAGACGTGCGGTTGAACACATCGGTGATGTGGGCGGATTCCCGGGCAAGCAGATAGACATCCCGAAAAATACCGGAGAATCTCCACAGATCCTGATCCTCCAAATAGCTGCCATCGCACCATTTCAGCACCATGACGGTCATCCGGTTCACACCGGGGCGCACATGGGAAGAAATATTGAATTCGGCGGGCATCCGGCTTCCCTGGCTGTAGCCGATGAACTGACCGTTCACCCACAGGTAGAAGCAGGAGTTGACGCCTTCGAACACCGCGTATTTCTCCTTGCCCTCCCACTTGTCCGGGAGCGAGAACTCCCGGACATACACGCCGGCGGGGTTCTCGTTCGGCACGAAAGGAGGATCGAACGGAAACGGATAATTGATGTTCGTGTAATGCAGCTGATCGTAACCGTTCGTCTGCCAGCAAGAGGGCACGGTCAGATCATCCCAGCCGCCGGTATCGCAGTCCGAAGCCACGCATTCCTCCTTCACCTCCGAGACGCTGCTGTGGTATTTGAACTTCCAGCGCCCGTTCAGCGTTACATAATGCGGGGACCGCCCCCGCTTCCGGCTTCGCGCATCCGCAGCGGACGCATAGGGGATATAGTAAGCTCTCGCCGCTTCCCTATTGATTTGCAGCAACTCGGGATCTTCCCAGTACTTCGGAACAAATGACATAACCATCCTCCTGAGCTTGTTGGCTTGTTGGCTTGTTGGCATGTTGGCATGTTGACTAGTCAGCGTATTGAAATATTGGCCGCCTACTTGTCAGCATATTGAATTATTGGCCGTCCGCTTATCAGCCTTATGGTTGACTGGCTTTCTGGCTTCTTGACTTGCCTTTCCATTGACTTGTTACCCGGCTTCTACCACTCCGCGATGCTGCCGTCCCGGTGCCGCCACACCGGATTTCTCCAGCGGTGTCCCGTCTTGGCCATCTCGCGGACATATTCCTCATTAACTGTAATGCCCAGTCCCGGGCCGTCCGGAATCCGGACATGTCCGTCGCTGTAGGCGAAGACCGAAGGATCGGTGATATAATCCAGCAGATCATTGCCTTGATTATAATGGATGCCGAGGCTTTGTTCCTGAATAACGGCATTGTATGAAGCCGCGTCGACCTGCAAGCAGGCGGCAAGCGCGATCGGTCCGAGCGGACAGTGCGGAGCGACCGCCACATCGAACGCCTCAGCCATGGCGAAGATTTTCTTGCACTCGGTGATGCCTCCGGCATGGGACAGGTCAGGCTGAATGATATCGACGATCCCGTCTTTCAGCAAATGCTTGAAGTCCCAGCGCGAGAACATGCGCTCACCTGTCGCGATCGGCGTGCTCGTATGGGTCGCGATGTCCCGCAGCGCTTCATTGTTCTCCGGCAGCACCGGCTCCTCGATGAACATCAAGCGGTAGGGATCAAGCTCCCGGGCCAACACCCGAGCCATCGGCTTGTGAATCCGCCCGTGAAAATCGACGGCAATGCCGAACTCCGGCCCGCAGGCTTCGCGGATAGCGGCGACCCGCTCCACAACGGCATTCACCTTGTCATGCGTGTCGATGAACTGCATTTCCTCCGAGGCGTTCATCTTGATCGCCGTGAAGCCAGCGGCCTTTTTCTCCAGAGCCGCCTGGACGACTTCGATCGGACGGTCACCGCCGATCCAGGAATAGACCCGCATCGTGCTGCGGCAGGCGCCGCCGAGCAGCTGGTACACGGGCGCGTTGAAACTCTTGCCCTTGATGTCCCACAGCGCCTGGTCGATTCCGGCGATCGCGCTCATCAGAATCGGACCGCCCCGGTAAAATCCGCCCCGGTACATCATCTGCCACAGATCCTCAATCCGCTGAGGGTCCTGCCCGATCAAATAATCCATCATTTCCTCAACGGCGGCCTGCACCGTATGCGCCTTGCCTTCGACAACCGGCTCGCCCCAGCCCGAGATGCCCTCGTCCGTGTCAATCTTCAGAAACAGCCAGCGCGGAGGGACGATAAACGTTTCATATCCTGTAATTTTCATGGCATTAAGCTCCTTTGGCTCTTGTTCTTCTGGCCTTGTCAACCTCTTCGGCAAAACGGCGCGCCGTCTCCGTCAGCTTCCCGTACTCTCCCCGCGCTGCCGCCTGCCGGTCCACGAGAGCGCTTCCCAGACCGAGGGCGACCGCTCCGGCAGCAATATACGAGCCGGCATTCGCAAGCGTCACGCCTCCCGTCGGCATCATCCTGAGATGCCCAAGCGGCCCCTGCAATTCCTTGATATAGGCAGCGCCCAGCGAACCGCCAGGGAACAGCTTCAGGAGATCGGCTCCCGCCTCATGCGCCCTGACAATCTCCGTCGGCGTCATTACGCCGGGAATGGCAATCCGCCCTGCATTTACGGTCAGCTCCACAATATTCTCATTCAAATTTGGGGAAAAAATAAAATCGGCCCCCGCCGCGATCGCCCCCTCGGCCTGCACTGCCTCCAGCACCGTTCCGGCTCCCACCAGCAGCTGCTCTCCGTACTTCGCCTTCAGCTCCGCTATCAGCCGGTTCACCTCCGGCGTATCGGCCGTTATCTCCAGCGCGCCTACGCCGCCTGCGGCCAGCGCCTCCGCGATCCCCGCGACATGCTCTGGCTCCGGGCGGCGGATGACCGCCACAAGCCCCGAAGCGATAAGCTGTTCTATCCGGCTCTCCTTGTCCATGTCCTTCCTCCTTCACATTGATGGGCTCCGCTTTCTCTCGAACACCTATCGGGTTATATCCTCGCTATCCGTTCCTCCCGCAAGGAGCCGCTCCACGTCATACCGCGCAGGCAGTCCCTCCACATCGCCGCTGACCCCCACCACAATGGAGCCGACCGCATTGCCGCGCCGCACGGCTGCCGGCAGCTTCTCCCCCAGCAGCAGGCCGCTTATAAATCCGGCGGCGAAGCCGTCTCCGGCGCCCATCGGATCAACCAGCCGCCTTACCGGGAAGCCTGGCTCATATCCGGCGCTCTCGCCGCTGCGGTAATAGGCCCCGTCGCCGCCGAGCTTGATGACAACCGCTCCCGCGCCGGCTTCAAGAAGGCGCTCTGCGATTTCCTCCGGCGCATCGCCTCCCGTCAGAAACCGGCCTTCCTCAACGCCGGGCAGCACATAATCGGCCAGACCCGCCATTGCGCCAAGCACCCCCCTAGCTTCTTCTCTGTTCCAGAGCTTCCAGCGGATGTTGGGGTCGAATACAATGGCCGTTCCATGCTTCTTCGCCGCTTCCATCGCCCGAAAGGTCAGCTTCCGGCACTCCGGACTCAGCGCGGGAGTGATGCCGGTGACATGCAGAATGCGCGCTTTTGCCACATAGGCCTCATTCAGTTCGCGCTCATTCATGAGACTGGCAGCCGATTGACGGCGGTAGTAGTACACCTGGATGCGGTCCGGAGAGATCAGTTCTTTGAAGAACACTCCCGTCGGCGCCTCATCCGCCGTCCGCACCTCTGAAGTATCCACGCCATGGCCTGTGATGAACTGCCGGACATAACGTCCGAACGGATCGTTCCCTAGCTTGCTGAACCATCCCGCGCTATGTCCCATACGGGCAAGTCCGATTGCCACATTGCTCTCCGCACCCGCCACATGTTTGTGGAAGCCGTCCACATACTCGAGAGGAGCCATCCGGTCCGGCACGAGCTGAACCATGGTTTCGCCAAAGGTAACAACCTCCATCCTCTTCCTCCTCGCCTGTTCAATAATTGAATATCCAGAATTTAAAGATCATATCTTTAATTTGAAGTTGACAGCATATTCATCAGATTGTTCGGAAAAATTTATAGATTCGTGGTGATTTTACGAAAAATCATAGAATTAAGCGCTGCAATTATTCACTTTGTTCACAATGATACGATCTTTGTGTTACAATCATATTATCTTATCGACAGGCAGTCAATACTAATCTCTTATCGTAGGCGGACCTGTGCTAAAATAAGGGCATTCATCCCAAGACAAGGACGGACCATTATGAAACAGACGAAACAAACCGCGTTTCAGGCTACGATGGAGCTTATGAAACAGAAAATCCAGAGTGGGGAATGGGCGCCGGGCGACCGCCTCCCCACCCTGCAGCAGCTTGCCGCCGATTTCTCTGTCAGCGTCACCACCGTCCGCGAAGCGCTGCGGATTCTGGAGAGCCAGGGCAATGTCAGCATTGAGCACGGGAGGGGCATGTATGTCCGTAACGACCCGCTGCTCCTGGATAACCCGGCGGCGGCGCTCAAGGAACTTGAGGACATCTCGCTCGTCGATCTTCTGGAGGCCCGGCTGCTGATCGAGCCGGAGCTGGCCGCCCTGGCGGCACAGCGTGCTGATGAGACGCAGGTGCGCAGACTGCGGGAGCTGGCGGAGCGGATGGTGCGGCAGATGGAAGAAGGCGGTCCCTTCTTCGAGACGGACCTGGCTTTTCACCAGCTCATCGCCGAGAGCGCTTCAAATCCGGTACTGGCCCGCATGCTGAATTCGATTCTCCCTCTGCTGGCGGAAGGCCGCAAGCAGACGAATACGCTGCCCCATATGCGTACCAAAGCGTCCAACTATCATATTCTGATCGCCATCGCGATTGAGGAACATGATAACGGGACGGCCCGGCAGCTCATGGACAGCCATATCCGCAGCATGCTGACAAGCCTGCGGAAGTAGTCTGCCGTATAGCTCCGTATACCCCAAGGCGCAGAAGGCCCGGGGCGCCGGACACACAAGTCGCGAGACGTAATACCCAAGGAGGCGACGCCCGTGAAAATGATGATTTGCCCATCATACTGTTCGAAGACTCCCGAGCCTTTGAGCAGTGGCTGGAGGAGCATCATGCCATATCGCCGGGAATTTGGCTGCAGATTGCGAAGAAGGACTCCGGACTCTTCTCCGTCAGTTACGGTGAAGCGCTCGAAGTCGCACTGTGCTACGGCTGGATCGACAGCCACAAGGAGAAGCAAGATGACCGGACCTGGCTTCAGCGCTTCACGCCCCGCGGGTCCAAAAGCGTATGGTCGAAGGTGAATAAAGAGAAGGCAGAGCGTTTGATCGGGGAGAGCCGGATGAAACCGGCCGGTTTGGCGGCAATCGAGGCGGCCAAGCAGAACGGCGAATGGGACAAGGCCTACGAGTCGTTCAGCAGCGCTTCAGTGCCCGAGGATTTCGAGGCCGAGCTTAACCGGCATCCCCAGGCGAAGGCGTGCTTTGATTCGCTGAACCGGCAGAATCAATATGCCATCCTGTACCGGCTCCATCAGGCCAGAACGACGGCAACGAGAATTAAACGGATTCAGCAATTCCTTGAGATGCTGGAGAAAGGCGAGAAGCTGTATCCTTAGCGGATAGACCATTTGTGATCCAGGGATGATTGTCCGGGAACGAGGCCGCTGCTTTTTTCATGATGATAGGGTGGAGATCGGTATGGGCATCAGCCATGCTTTTATCATTCACAGTAACCCGGATCTTCTCAGCCGCTCCCTTCGATTCTTTGCATCTTGCTGCGAACTGCGATATGCAATCACCCCCGCTTCACCCAAAGCATCAACTCACACAAGAGAGCGGGGAACCCCCCTCTCTTTTGCTCGGTTCAGGCAAGAATCGGCGTCCCGCTAGGGAACGATATGGTCCCGCTTCGCTTCTCTCGCCGTTTGTTAAGGAATCCCCGGAATGTGCCGATATAAGCCATGTAAGCTTTACAAGGTATGATTATCGGCAGGCAGGCGGGACGAACCAATCCCCCGGCACTCATCTAGGAGGAATCCCATTTGAAAGGTCTATCTCTTGGCAATCTGAAGCTTCGCACCAAAATGAGCATTCCCCTGCTCGCTCCACTGCTGGCCCTTGTTCTCCTGGCCGTGTTCTCCAACAATTCGTTAACCCATCTGTACGGGGAATTAACAGACCGCCTGTACAATGAAGCACATCAAAGCGATTATTGGCTGCTTAATGCAGACCGCGACTTTTATCAGGCCGATGCTGCCCTGCGAGCCCGGATGACCGACGACAGCCGACAGCAGCAGGACCAGGACCGGGCGGACTACCTGGAGAATGTTCAGCAGACCGCAGAGCGGGTGGGCAAAGCCAAAGAGATTTTACAGCATAGCGACAGTACGATTATGTCTTATAAGCACAAGTCTTCCGGAAAGACGGTGACCCAGCTCTTTGACGAGTTCGACCAGAACTTCAAAGCATGGTCCGGCCTCTATAATGTCGAGCAGAATTCATTAACCGACTCGGCCGCTTACAAGAACGCTTTTGACTTGGCGCGTGACAAGATCAATCAGGTGGAAGAGATTCTGGATGATTACAGCCAGGATATTATCGCGCGGAACAAGGCAGATGTGGCGGACGCGAAAAAGCAAACCCTGCTGCTGACAGGAGGCGCTCTGCTGCTCTCCCTTTTGCTTGGCGTCTGGATCATCCGCAATGTTAACCGGCGCACTCAGGCTGCTCTCGGCTTGATCCGCAAGACGGCGCAGTTTGATCTGAAATACGACGACAGCTTTGATTCCTATGTGAAGGAAAAGGATGAATTTGCCTCGATCATCGCAGCGGAGGCGGGGGCAAGACAGGAATTCCACACTTTGATTACAAGTGTGATCGAGGAGACCAGCCGTCTCAAGGAGGCGATTGGCAGCACCAAGGCCAGCATGAACGAGCTGGGCCGGGAAGTCGAGGACATTTCCTCCACCACGGAGCAGCTGTCCGCAGGCATGGAAGAAACAGCGGCCTCCACGCAGGAAATGAACGCTTCCTCTCATGAAATGGAGCACGCGGTCGAAAGCGTGGCCGTTAATGCCCAGGAAGGCGCCCAGGCGGTCGAGGAGATTAATGAAAGAGCAGGCCGTCTGAAAGAGAGCTTCGAAGCCTCCAACGCGCAGGCTCTGATCCTGTTCTCGGAGATGAAGGACACGCTGGGCAAGGCACTGGAAGACGCCAAGGCGGTCGAGCAAATCGACGTGCTGGCGAGCGCGATCCTCGACATTACCGCCAAGACGAACCTGCTTGCGCTCAACGCCTCCATTGAGGCAGCCCGCGCCGGGGAAGCGGGCCGGGGTTTCGCCGTGGTCGCTGGAGAGATCCGCAAGCTGGCGGACGACTCCAAGAACACGGCCGCCGAAATCCAGCAGGTCGCGGGGACCGTCGTCCAATCGGTATCGCATCTGTCAGGCCAATCCGCCAAGCTGCTGAACTATGTGGAGCATGATGTGCGCGGTGATTACGGAACCATGCTGCAGGCGAGCGACCGGTACCGGAGCGATGCGGACCAGATCAACGGGCTCGTCACCAGCCTGAGCGCCACCTCCGAGGAGCTTCTGGCCTCGATCCACAGCATTGTGAAGGTCATTCAGGAGGTCTCAATCGCCGCCAACGAAGGCGCCACCGGGGCCGCCCACATTGCCGAGAAGTCCGGCGTCATTGTCGAGAAGACCGAGGAAGTCTCGGCTTATATGGATCGCTCCGTCGAAGGCGCGCGGCTGCTGGAGAACATGGTGTCCAAGTTTAAGCTGTAAACGGTGTAGCGGTGCATCAATTGGGTCCGGATGAATGCCAACGGTAAAAAGAGGCCATTGAAGCTGTACGCTTCAATGGCCTCTTTGGGCTGTTTGGCTGCTTTTGGTGTGCTGCAAGCTGCGTTTGGTACGGCTGTTTCGTCACTTTGGCGTAGCTGCTTGAACGTGCTTGCGATGGCTGTTAGCCGTTCTTGGTGTGGCTGTTCAACCGCCTTGGGTACCAGCTGCTCAATCGCCTTGGGTACGGCTGTTTAGCCGCTCTTGGCGGTGGCAGTTAGACGTTTTTGGCGTTGCTGTGTAGCCGTCTTGGGTATGGCTGTTTAGCAGTGCTTGCGGTAGCTGTTTGCCCGCTTTAGGCGCGGCCGTTTTGCCGTTTTTAGCCGCTCTTGTTCTGGTTGTTGAGCCTACTTGGTGAGGCTAATTTGCCGCTATCGCGGGCTGTCTACCCGCTTCCCGGAGCCCGGCCCCTGTCACCGTCGTCCCCGGAAGGTCCGGCGAAGGTCTTCCACCCACAGCTCCGGAATTTCCCACGGGATGAAGTGCCCGCCCTCTTCATGGGCGGTGATGTTGACCGGGTTATACCAGGATGCCCGGTCGCTGTCCAGAAAGTTTTGTACACGGCCGGCGGTTGCAACCCCCGGAGGATTCTCATAGCCCACGAACGTAATGCCGGACGGGGTTTCAATGGCAGGCTGGCGGGAATGAGCGGGCGCCCAAGGGTAGCAGTTCGCGTTCGCATATAAAATGCTGCTATGGGACCCGGGGAGCCGCCGCTTCCCTCACTCTTCTTCACTTTTGCTCTTCACATTGTTTACTCCGCTTTCGGTTGCTTCCCATTTGTTTGCTTCATTTTCGTCACTTAACTTCTCTCACTTTACTTTCGTTACTCACACTGGTCAGGTTGCTTCGCCGCTTAATTTTTCGTACTTGACTCTATTGCTTGACTCTATTGCTTGACTCCATTGCATGATCTGCATGATTTGACTCTCGGCACTTCACTGCCTCATTACTTCACTTTCGCAACACTGGCCGCAATCTCTTCCAGCTGCGTCTTGCTGACGGATTGATCGGCCGAGCTCAAGGTCACGAACCGGTCGTCCAGCTTGAAGGTCAGCATCGGCGTGTCGCTGGGCGTATACCATTTGCCCTTCAGTCCGTTCTTCAGCGTAACCGAGGTGCCGTCATATTCATAGGAGTAGTCTCTCGGAGAAACACTGACCCGCATGTGGGTGAACAGCAGGCTTACACCGTCGTCCGAAGCCGATGCCTGCTTGAAGGCGTCGCCCTTAACCATTTTCAAAGGAGCATACGGTGACTCAAATCCCTGGAACTTGGCAAACTCAGCCTTGATGGCCTGAAGCTGTGATTTGCTGTAGCTGACAGTGGAGTAGCCTGCGGTATTCCCGGCGGGGGCTTCTCCCTTGGAGCCGACGGTCACCGTATGGGTCTTGGCATCAAACTGCACCTGAACCTTCAGTGCATCTGCAAAAGCCCGGAGCGGCACATACTGCATATTCTGATAGTTAATCGGCGCCAGCTTCGTTCCCTTCGCGTCCGTCGGAGCAAAAGCGGCCCCATTTACCGTAATGGTAGTCTGGCGATCGAGATAGGCCGAAATTTTCTGCAAATTCGTGCCCGCGTATACGCCCGCCGCTCCCGACAGGGTCATGCCCATCACCATCAAAGCCGCTACCGATTTCTTCATTTTCTTATTCATTTGTATATTCCTCCCATGTTGTTTTTGATTGATATCTTCTTTCTGCTTACTTAAAATCAATAATCTCCGTTACCGGCAGACTCTGATCTCCCGAGAACGTAACGCCAAGCCGTGTACCGGAAGGATTCCAGCTAAGCGGATAGGTCGGATAATAGCCCGGTCCCACCAGCGATACTTTGCCGGAAGCTGTGTCAAGGACATACACGCCGTTCATTCCGCTTGTCTCCTCCGTGTATACGGCAAATGCCAGCTTGGAGGAATCCGGCGACCAGGCGGTATACGTAACGGTGTCGCCCTTGGCCATCAGAGTGCCCTTGGGACTTCCGGCGGGATCAAAGAGGCGCAGCTCGGTCCCAGGCAGCCCTGTCGAGGTTCTCAACGTGACAGCGATCCACTTCCGGTCAGGTGCGATATCGAAGCTGTCCACTTGTTTCAGCAATGAGACCGGCTTCGTCTCCTTGGGATCGAAAGATTTCAGCGTCCGGTTGTTATCGGTGTAATAGATCCGTCCCTGTGCCGCACCGAACTGCCCGAACGCCTCGACCTCCGGATCGTTCAGCTGCAGCGTGGAGACCGTACCGTCTGTCTGGATGGAGAGAAGCTCTCCCCGGCCTTTCATGGACCCTGGCGCCAAAATATAGGTATCATTGTCCATCCAGCTTCCCGTCTCCAGATACGTCGGCCCCTTGATCTCTCGTTTCTCGCCGGTCTGTCGGTTCTTGATCCAGTTGCGAGCCGTGTATTTGTCCTGCCACTCCTGGATAAAGCTGAACGCTCCGTCCGGGGAAATTTCCTCTTTAACCACTCTCCCGGCGGCAGCCTCTTCATTCTTGCCCTCGCCGGACTTGACTCCAGTGGTCACATCATAGGTGGAGGACAGATAGGCGTATTCCGGCTCTGTCGTTGCCGTACCGGGCTTGACCACCTCCGTGGTCGTAATCTGAACGAGATCATCCGACTTCCAGCGGTCAAGGGAGACGCCTTCGAGCCGGTGAATGCGCGCAATTGCGATGTCCTGGCCGGCCTGGCTCTCCGGTCCCTTCACCACGGTCAGCTTCCGGCCGTCGCCGGACGCAGCTCCCGATCCGGCGCCGGCTGTAGCCTGGCTGCCGTTATTTGAATTGATCGGCGTTACCTTCGCGCCGGAGGGCTGGCACGCGGTTAGTCCGGCGACCAGCGCGGAGGCGGCGATCAGCTTCATGATTGTTCTTTGGCTGCTTCTATTCATTACAGGTCCCTCCTAATGCAGTAGTTGTTCAAGCTGCTTCCCTGTTCGAATTCAGTATAGAGCCGCAATATCTCTGACATATATCCGGCTTGTATCCAACTTGTAAACAAATGTACGCCAAAAGCCCAGGCTGCCGTATACAGTCCTGGGCTTGCTTAATGATCGGGCCGGGCATCTTCCCGGACCTCTTCCGCACCGGGCTTTCCCTGCCGCATGTCCCTCTTCCCCTGCTGCACATCCGGCTTCCCGGCGGGCAGCGTAAGGACAAATCTGGAGCCTTCCGGCCCCGTCTCGGCCAGATATACGCTCCCGTTCTGCTTGTCGGCCAGGCTGCGGACCAGGGGCAGCCCCAGTCCCGAGCCGCCCGTCTCCCGTGACCTGTCGGCGCTCACCGTATAGAAAGGATCGAATATCCGCTCCTTCGCCGACTCCGGAATGCCGATTCCCGTATCGGCCACCTCAATCTTCATTCGGGCCTCCCCTTCCGGCCCGTCCTCCGGCATATTGGAGACCGTAACCGAGCCGCCGGGTCTGTTGTATTTGACCGCATTATCCAGCAGGTTCAGCAGCATATGCATTATATGCTCCGGGTCCGCCCAGACCGTTCCTTCGGTCAGCCTAGGAACCAGGCTGATCCGCCGGCTGGCCGCTTTTCCCTCCAGCCGGCTCACCGCCTCCTCAAGCAGCGGCTTAAGCTGCACCGTCTCCGCATGGGTTTCGAAGTCGTAAATATCCATCGAAGATAGCTGCAGCGCCTTCTCGACCAGCCCGTACAGCCGCTCCGCATCGCGGCGGATCTGCATCCGGGCCTCGCCGAGCAGAGCCGGGTCGTCCTGATACATCTCCAGCAGATCGGCGTATGCCATAATGGAGGTCAGCGGCGTCTTCAGCTCATGGCTGATGTTGCCGATGAACTGCTTCTGCTGCTGCTCCAGCTCCTGGAGCCTGACGATGGCCGCCAGCAGCTTCTGCTTCTCTTCCGTCAGCAGATTGACTGAAGACTCCACGCTTCCGCTCATCTCATAGATGCCCTGCGCCAGCTCACCGAGCTCGTCCCGGCGGCGCACCGTCGGCTCCGACAAATACCGGCCCTGCCCGATCCGCCGGGCAGCCTCGTTCAGCCTTCCAATTACGTTCACCTGGCGCCAGACGTAGAGATACCCGAGGAGAAATCCGGACGCCAGCACCGCGGCTCCGATTCCGAGGAACAGGTTCTGGATGCGTCGGTAGAACGCATGCTGCTCCGCCAGGGAAGCGTGAAACTGCAGCGTCCCCAGGAACTGGTCCGCGTTGTACAGCGGAGCCAGATACAGAATCTGATCGCCTTCCGTAATATAGACGGATTGCCTATTGGCGGTGTAAGCCAGAGCATCCTTGACGTCGGCCTGCGGCTGGAACGGTAGCGAGGTTCCGGCAAAGACGCCCTCCGCGTCATACAGCGTCACGGCCATCCCGCTCTGCTCGCTCAAGTCCACCGCGAGCTTCTGCCCGTTCCGCTCCATGAAAGCCGCCGGCTCCACAGGCTCGCCGGTCAGAAATTGCTGCCGAACCCGCAGATTGGCGGCATCGGCCTGATGGGCGAAGGACTGCTCCAGCCGGCTTTGCTGGTCATCCCGTATGCCAGCCAGCACCAGCACGCTGAGCAGGACCAGTACAAAGGCAAGGAGCAGAGCGAGCAGCAGCGCCAGCTTCCCTTTTAATCCGATGCGAAACCGTCTATTCATGTCTGCTTCCTTGTGGCCTTATAGCCGATCCCGTACACCGTCTGAATCAATCCCTGCATGTCCCCGAGCTTCTTGCGAAGCCGCTGCACATGAATATCCACCGTACGGGTTCCGCCCGCAAAGTCGATATCCCATACCTGATCCAGCAGCGCCTCCCGGGAATAGACACGCTCGGGATTTCGTACGAGCAGCGCCAGCAGATCGAACTCCTTGGGCGTCAGCTCCAGCGCTTCTCCATGCAGCAGGACAGTCCGGCTGTAATTTTCTATCGTTAAATCGCCCACCTGAAGCACATCTTCCGCAGGCGCAGGCGCGGCTATTTCCGCTCCCCGCCGGCGGGACAGCGCCTTGACCCGGGCCATAATTTCACGCATATCGAAGGGCTTGGTCATGTAATCATCGGCTCCAAGCTCAAGCCCCAGCACCTTGTCCACAATATCGTCCTTCACCGTCAGCAGCAGAATGGCCGGCTTGCGCTCCCTTCCTTCCAGCCTGCGGCATACCTCGTATCCGTTCAATTTGGGCATCATGACATCAAGCACCATGACATCCGGCTGAAAAGACTCCACCCGCTCCAGCGCCTCCTCGCCGTTGCCCGCCGTTTCCACGGTATAGCCCTCTCTCTGAAGCGCATAGGACACCGCTCCCGCGATGCTGGCTTCGTCGTCGACGACAAGCACTTTTACCATCAGTCTCCGGCCCCTTTGTTCATTATTGCCTGTTACCCGGCTGCACCTTAACCCTAGTGGATGGAAGAAAGTCTGTCAATCGGGCCACCTGGTTCAGGACTATCCCGATTCTCAGTTGCTATAACGGAAGGACGGATGTTTCATAGACCTGAACGGGCTCCGCCTTGCCTTTAAGCATAATCCGGCCGGCGTCGGCCAGAGGCGCCAGCCCCCGAACACGCTCGGCTGCGTCGGCGCTTAGTAGAATCTGATGGGACCGGGCATTCGACTCCAGACGGGCGGCTGTGTTGACAGTGTCTCCTATCGCCGTATAATCCATCCGGTAGGAAGAGCCTATATTCCCGATAACCGCTCTCCCCGAGTGAATCCCCACGCCGAAGGAGAGCTGGACGCCGAATTCCGACTCCAGTTCCGCAAGCACCGGCTCTCCTTCCCTGAGCAGAGCCCGGGCGGACTCCACCGCCTGCTGCGCATGGTTCGCCGAAGCGGCGGGCACGCCGAACAGTGCCATTACCCCGTCTCCGATGAATTTGTCAATCATGCCGCCGTTGCGGTAAACGCAGTTCGTGCATAGTTCCAGATAGCGGTTGAGGATGGCAACGACCTGCTGCGGCTCCAGCCGCTCACACAAGGAGGTAAAGCCCCGGATATCCACGAACATGACGGACACGTCCTCCGTTGTTCCGGTAAGGGAGGGCCGGATGCCGCTATCAACGAGCTGTCGTGCAACCTCGGGTGACACGTAGCGGCCGAACAGGGAGGTCACCCTGCGGCGCTCTTCCCGTTCGCGAATCACGTCCTGGACCATCCGCAGGATGTACGCGGACAAGATCGCGGCCTGTGGATACAGCAAAGGAAGGACTACCTTGGCTGCAACATAGACGGCGACAGATCCGGCCACCGTTCCTCCAGCGCAGAGGACCAGAACAAGAGCCGCCCAACGTCTTCCGGAAACCGCTGCAAAGGCCAGGCTGGACAGAAGGACCGCAGCTGCAATCCATAACCACCCCGCCGTCTTGTCCGCATAGCGGTAATACCCGCCGTCCAGCAGGCTCTGGATGAAATTGGCGTGAATCATCGTCCCGTAGCTCTCGCCCCCGGAGTAGGAGGTTGCAAAGGCATCGGCAGGCATCGTATCCGAATAAGCCCCCAGAATAACAACGCTGTCTTTAAATGTTCCAGTCGGGAACGCTCCATCTATTACATCAATGAGCGACACCTCGCGGTAATCCCCGCTTTTGGGCTGGGCATAGGCAAAGAATAGCCCGCCGTCCCGGCCAGCAGGCAGCGGACTTTTTCCCCTAATCCATTCCCCCGCTTCATTTCGCCGTATTTGCATATCCGCCGGAAGCAACGCGTTGGCCAGCAGCAGTCCGCCTGACGGAATCCAGCCCTGCTGAAGATCATGGACGGCGAGAAGGCCCTGGCTGACCTTGCCGTATTCGCTGCGGAAATGAACATGGCCGATCTGATCCGCCGGTACTTGGATATCCAGCGGCGCCAGCTCCCCTTGGACAACCTCGCCTCCGACGAACACATTCGGATAACGGCCTATGACCTCCTCCAGTTTCCCGTTGTCGGCCTTGTCATTGACGCCTGTAAACAGCACATCCAGCCATACTGCCCGGGCTCCGTCATGCATCATCCGCTCGATCGCAGCGGCATACACCTCACGCTTCCAGCCGAGCATATTCCGGTCCAGCCGGTTCAAGGTTTTGGTGTCGATTCCGGCAATCACAATTCTGGAATCGAGCGCCCTGCTCTCCCGGGTCAGCCGGTCCGAGGCAGCCCTTTCGAGTCTTCCCCAGGCCGAATATTGATACAGTATGCCAAAGATCAAAATCAGCAGCGCCGCCACTGCCCCCGACCGGATTAATCGCTTCATTATGCCCATCCCCCCGCTGTTGCCTCCCTGTACCTTATGATTGCCGCCGGAACGGAACGGCCATTGCTTCGAAATAAAGGATTTGCACAGGCTTCGGACGAACTACTCTGTACGCGCCTGCCGCTTAATCTATCTTCATGAAAGAAGTGAGTCTATGAATGTCTTGTCGTTTCTGCATCAGGAAGTCCCGTTCTTTGCGGGCCTGCGTGAGGACGAGCTGGCTCCGCTTGCCCCCCTGCTGGCCAAACGCAGCTATAAGAAGAACACGATGATATTCTTTGAAGGCGATCCCGGGAACGAGCTCTACATTATCAAGAGCGGCTCCGTCAAAATATACCGCAACAGCGATAGTCGCGAGATCATTCTGAAGGTGTTCCGGGACGGTGATCTGTTCGGTGAAATGGCGATGCTGGAGGAGGAGCGGCTCCGCTCCGCATCGGCCGAGACAATGGAAGCCTGTGAATTGCTGATCATGAGGAAACGGGAATTCGTAGAGCTGCTCACTTCCCGCCCCCAACTCATGCTTCGCCTGCTCTCCTTGTTTATGGAACGGCTGCGGAGAGCCGATGACCTCATTGAGCATCTGTCCTTCCTTGATGTAAGGTCCCGGGTAATCCAACTGCTGCTTGACCTGTCGGAGCAGCATGGGCGTCCTAGCGATGCCGGAACGGTTATCGATGTCCGGATGACCCATCAGCAGCTCGCCGGCATGGCGGGCACCGGCCGGGAAGCGGTCACCAAAGTGCTCTCCGAGCTCCAATCCAAGAATCTCCTGCTGGTGGATCGAAAGGCTTTTACGCTGATTTCCCCCGAGCGGCTCAGAGACCTTGTCTACTGGTCCTGAATATCGATAAATACATAATCGGCCGGTTCCTGCCCGCTGCGGCGCATCAGCTCCTCGATCGGCAGACGGCCAGCCCCGTTAATCTGAATATAACGGGTATATTTTTTGTACAGCTCCCCGCCCGAGTCCAAAGGCTCCCAGCCCGCTACCTTCGGATAGGTGGAGGCGCCAAGGTTCCATACATGGTCCAGGACGCCCATTTCGCTCGTATCCACCAGTTTGGGGTCGTGAATCCGGAAGATGACCGGTTTACTCTGCGCTGCGTCCGGTGCCCATTTGACTTGGCCTGCGTTGGTGTAGAAGTTGATCTCCGCAGGGAATTCGGATTGAATGGAACGGTACAGGATGCCGGTCTTCTCGTCCAGATAGCCGCCTTTAAGCGGAGCCGCATAGAAGTCGGTGTCCGTCAATACATAGTCGAGGAGATTCCGCGCCTCGCGCGCCTGTGCGTCCAGTTCTTTCTCCAATTGTTCGGCCAGCTCCGACAGGCGCTGATTAGCGGAAGCGTCCTCCCCGGTTCTCTCCCTGACATCCAGCAGCATCTGCTGAAGAAGCGGCCGGTCCGCTCCTTCCAATAGCTCCTCCACCTTCAGCTCGGATTTCAGCTTCCCGATATTGGCGCTCCCGCCAGCGGCATCTAGCTGTTCGAACGGGTTCAGCCAGGCGGTGTCCGTCCCTGCCTCATCCGCCTTATCCGGAAGCCGGGAATTGCCGCTGCCTGCCGCCAACTGGCCGTCTACCAGCGCGATCGAGGTGGACTCGCCGCTTCCGGCATCGACATAGAACAGGGTTCCTCGCACGGAAGCGTTAACTTGCCCGCTCTCCACATCGAAGCTTTCCTCGCCGACAATCAGATGCTTGACCTTGATCCAGATCCGGCCCGCCGAGACGCGCAGCCGCACACCGCTGCTGTCCGCCTGACCGATGGTCAGCGAAGTTCCGCCGCCAAGCGTCGTTGCAGTGCCATCCTCGTATATAATTGAGCACGAGGCGTAATCGCCTGTTCTAACTGTGTCTCCAGTTTGGAGAGTGTCCGGATGAGTCAGTTCACGCTGCTCTCCCGATGCAGTGAGAACGCTGACGCTCCCCTCGATCGCCTCCACCCGAACGGACAGAGGGTCTGCCGTGGCGGACGAGGAGCATCCGCCTAGCAGACCTGTCAGAAGGGTGAACAGAAGAAGGATGTTTATGGAATGAATAAATCGTGTATGCACCACTGTTCCTCCGCTTAATGAAATGGCCGTGATTTACGAAATATGTATCGAGATGACCGTAGCCTTGTCCATCTTGTTGAGCGCGACCCCCACCTCCGGGTACAAGTTCTTGATGTAATCCACGCCGATCATCATATTGCCATTGATCAGCTTGGCTGCTGTGCCCAGTTTGAGCGTACGCGCAATCCCTTTATAGGTCAATGTGACCGTGCCGGCTTTGGTGTTGGTGCGAAGGGAGGAGCCCGTGATCGAGGCCATATCTTTGAGGGAGATATACATCATACCTCCGGAGACCACAGGCTTCGCGCTGACTGCCCCATTTCGATTATTGATCTTCACCACGGTACCCGAGGTTATGACGGGCTTAGCCGAACCAACCACCGCATTGTATTTATATTCACCGATGTCAGCCAAACGCTTCGTCTTGACGGTGAACTGCCACATCTTGCTCTCTCCCGGCTTCAACACGAGTTTCTTCAGGTCGGCGTCGATCGGATAGCTCACACTTTCAAATCGATTGCCGTTTCGATCATAAAAATCCATATGCAGCGAAGAAATGCCGTTCAACGTCATGTTGCCGGTATTATGCAGCACTGTCCGGTATACGAATCCCGTGTCGCTGTAGGCAACAGACAGATTAGTGATATGCAGGTTTGCGGTATCTTGAGTGGCCGCTGAAGCGGCGGGGGCTAATGCAATCGCCAAAACAAAGGTTAATAGAAGCAGGGTCAGCTTTTTCATATTCGTCATCTCCAATTACGGGTTATTGTTGTATCCAACCGGTTGATATGTACTCATTATATCGGTGCGCCCCGCTTTCTTCCGTATCTTCGCCCACCAAAAAAACGTGTCTTTTACCACATTAATGATCTTTGCTTCTCACATATGGTCATTTCAACTTACGCCTGGAGGAACCCGGGTATCGGTTATATCGGACTGGACTGGACTGGGCCTGGTTTAAAAAAAGACCCTTGGCAGGTTGAAGAATGCAACCGCATTCAAAGATTCTTCCGCGATATCGATCCTGCCGACTACCGCCGGTACACCATTGACGGCCAGCCTTTCGAGGAACCGGCTCTGCATCCGGTCAGCCTGCTGGCGACGAATACCATGACCTCGCTGGCAGCCGATGGCCCGAATGCGGAGACGTTCGTCCGCCGCTTCTGGAACACGCCCCTCCGCAGCGGCGAGCGCAGGTACTATGACAACTGCCTGTACTTCTTCAGCTTGCTGGCGCTGAGCGGAAACTACCGCATATATGGACCCGCCGCCACCGGGAATGATTAGCACCAGAGATGAACACTTGTGTCTTAAGCCTTACCGCGTCCTCTGAAGCCAAGTTAGCCGAGAGATAGAAAGCTGTGGCAAGACCTCAACCTCGTACATTCTTATATTTCAAAACAGGCCGCCCAGGACCGGATTGCCCGGTCCCAAGCGGCCTGTTCGCCTTTTTCCGTCTAAGCCTATGCAGCTGCTTCTCATGAACGTCTCGGTAACGCCTTGCAGCGAACCCGGAGCCAATGCTGACCCGCGCGGGGCGGCTCTTCATGTGCTCTCGATCAAGCTACAAGCGAATACCGGCTTTATTCCAGTTTCAGGGCATAGCTGATACCCACACTGTGCGGTCCGCTATGTGCGCATATGGCACAGCCTCCTTCAATGATGGGAACGTTGCGGATTCCGGTCTCCTCCAGAATGTAGTCTCGCAGCCATTCCACCGTCTCCTCCTCCATGCTCTGGACAATGATGATCCGGTCATGCGAGATATGCTCGCGGTGATTGATAATGCTCTGAAGAATCTGTTTCATCACTTTCCTGACATTTCCCCTGATCTTCGCTCCTGAGCACATTCGCCCCTGACTGGCGTACAGAACCGGCCGGATCTGAAGGATGCTGCCCAGCAAATGCTGAAGATTTCCGACCCTTCCTCCCTTGTGCAGATAATCCAGATGCTTAAGAACGACGTTGAATCGGATATCCTCCCGAACTTTTCGGAGCGTATCGGCAATGGATAAGGCGCTTTTCCCTTCCGCAGCCATTTCGGCGGCCAGAAGCACCAGCATCGCTGTTCCGGCGGACACATTTAACGAATCCACAACGGTTACCCTCCCTGGCGGGAACTCCTTGGATGCCAGCAGTCCGTTCTGATAAGTCGATGACAGCTTCGAGGACATGCTGATATACAAGACATCCTCGCCGGCGGCAACCGCCGGACCGAAGGCTTGCAGGAAGTCGGCCGGCGAGGGCGCAATGGTCTGGGGCAGCATCCCTGTTGCGTCCGCCAGCCGGAACATTTCCGGGGCCGCAATCTCGATTTTGTCCCGAAAGACCTCATTGCCAAACGCGATATATAACGGAACTACCCCGATGTTGTGCTGATCGATCCAACCCTGCGGAATATCCGAGATGCTGTCGGCATAGATGCGTACCTTGGACAATTTTTCGGCCTCCTTATTTGATTCCCCCTGCCCTTTCAGGAACGGCAGCCTTCATCTCCCTGCTTCCTCCGCTCTGTGCGGCGTGCGCTTCACCGGCAGGCTTCATCACCGATTCCCCCTCAACATCAATGTTGGGAAGCAGGCGATCCAACCATTTCGGCAAATACCAGGCATGGCGTTCCAATAAGGTCATAACCGCCGGAACCAGCGTCAGACGCACGATGAAGGCATCGAACAGAATACCGAAGGATAGCGCGAGACCCATGGACTTGATAATCGGATCCCCGGCAAAAATAAAGCTGGCGAACACGGCAATCATGATCAGACCCGCAGCCGTTACGACAGGACCGCTGTGCTTCATTCCGCTGATAACGGCTCCGCGCGCATCTCCGCTGCGGCTGTAGTCCTCACGCATGCGGCTGACGAGGAATACTTCGTAATCCATCGCCAATCCGAACAATATGCCTGTGACCAGGATAGGCAGGAAGCTGAGTACCGGCCCCGGTACGGGAATTCCGAACAGATTCGCCAGATGCCCGTCTTGAATGACCCATACCACAAAACCGAGCGTGGAACCCAGGGTAAGCAGAAACCCGAGAACGGCTTTGACCGGAACGAGAATGGACCGGAATACCAGCATGAGCAGCACAAAGGCAAGGCCCACAATAAGCAGTGCGAATTTCGGCAGCGCTTCGGAGAGCTTCTCCGAAATATCGATATTGACTGCTGTTCCGCCTGTAACCATAATCTCGATATTTTTCTCCTTCAGCACCTTCTCCGCCTTGTCGCGGATATCCTTGACGAGTTCGGTCGTCTTGATGTCATGCGGTCCGGTCTTCGGCAGAACGCTGATGATGGCGGCCTTGCCCGAAGAGCTTGGAATAACCGGACTGACGCTTGCCACATCATTCAGATCCTTGAGATAAGCCGTTGCACTCGCAATCTCCTTCTGAGGGTCCTTGCTCTGCCCGGCTCGCGCGACAACGATCAGCGGACCGTTAAACCCTTCTCCGAATCCTTCAGCCAGCAGGACATAGCCCCGCCGTTCCGTAGTCTTGTCGGATTTAAGCCCATTGTCGGGAAGCCCCAGCTCCATGTGCAGAAACGGCAGTGTGCATACCGACAAAATGGCAATGGATAAAATAGCGGTTAACCAGGGCTTGCCTGTCACCAGCCTTCCCCAGCGGTTGGCAGACCCGGACTGCTTCTTGCCGCCGGATATTTTCCGCAGCCATTTATTTTCTCTTGCCGGGCCAATGCGTTCACCTGCGGCGGCCAATACGGCCGGCACAAAGATAACGGCAATCAACACGGCAACGAATACGCTAATGGCGGCCGCAAGCCCCATCATCGTAATGAACGGAATTTGCACAACGGACAATCCCGCCAGCGCAATAATGACCGTCAGACCTGCAAAGACCACCGAGCTGCCGGCGGTGGCATTGGCCTGGGCGATCGCTTCATTACGCTCATAACCCGCCGCCAGCTGCTGACGGTATCTGGATATGATAAAGAGCGCATAATCAATACCGACAGCCAGCGCCAGCATGACGGCCAGCGTAATGGAGAATGAAGACATGTTGACGAAGTTCGAGCCGATAACGACGATCATTAAGCCGATGCCCAGTCCGATCACCGCTGTCAGGATGGGCAGGCCCGCAGCCAGGAAGGAAGTGAAGGTGAACGCCAGAATGAGGAAGGCAATCAGGATGCCGATGACTTCGGAGACACCGCCGACTTCAATCTCGGAGAAAGCGACGCTGCCTCCAAGCTCGGTCTGGATGCCGTCCTTTCTTAAGGATTCAACCACTTTAAGAACATGTTCCTTGGAAGTCTCGGCAACTTCTCCGGCCGCTTGCTTGTACGTTACATCTGCGTAGCCGATTGTATGGCCGGCATTCAACGTGCCGGATTCATACGGGCTTGCAATGGACTGTACGGAGGAATCCTGCTGAATCTTCTGCAGCGCCGCCGTAACTTCTTTCTTGGCCGGATCGGAATCCAGCGTCCCTTCGCCGGATTTAAAGATCAGCCTGATCTGGCCTCCGCCGCCGGAGGACGGAAATTCCTGCTCCAGAATTTTGCCGGCCATATCCGATTTGGTTCCCGGAATTGTCATTTCACTAGTGAACGCCGTACCCATTCCCAGGCCAATTGAAGCCGCCAGAACAAGAATCAGCAGTCCTCCTGCGATAACTCCCTTCCTCCTCTTCGCCGACCACTTGCCAATTTGAAACAGCCATTTAGCCATAGTGCCACACTATCTCCTTTCCTTGCTGCTATTTTTTCAGGGCTTCCGTATGCCGGACAACCTCGTGCTCCCATCATAACGAAAACCAAACAGCAAAAAATCGTACATTAGGGCATGCCCTTCATGTACGATCGGGAAGAGTGGGGGAAGCTGGTAGGACAGCCCTGAAGCATAGGCCAGGCGGATTTATAAATGCAGAATGCCTTTCTCCACCGACACCGCTACAGCCTCCGAGCGTGAATCAACACCCAGCTTGTTGTAAATATTAGTCAAATGCGCCTTGACGGTCCGTTCCGATATGCCGAGGTCAAAAGCAATCTCTTTGCTTCGCAGTCCGCGGGCAACGGCTTGCAGGATAACCAGCTCTTTATCCGTGAGCAGCGTATTGTCCGGCTTGCTGACGGAAGCCGGGTTCTCCCGGTATCCGAACACCCTCGCCGTAATGTCGGGCTGAAGCAGCGTCTCTCCGCGCAGCGCGGACTCCAGCGTCCGGAACAGGTTGTCCCTGCCGGTATCCTTCAACAAATACCCTTTGGCTCCAAGCGCCAGACCATTGATCATCAGCTCGTCCTCATTATAGGTGGTCAGAATAATGACCGGAATGTCAATCTGCTTCTCCTTCATGACCGACAGCGTATCCAAACCGCTTAATCCGCCGGGCATGTTCAAATCCATCAGGATCACATCCGGCCTCAATTCCTCCATCTGTTCGAGAGCGGCCCTGCCTTCCTCAGCTTCTCCCACGATTTGGTACAGATCATTCGTCTCCAGGATCAGCTTGAGCCCTTCCCTGACTACCCAATGATCATCCACGATAAGTACCTTATGCTTCATGCTTCAGCCTCCATGCTCGATTGGTATGGTCAGTTTGATTGTTGTGCCGCCGCTGCCGCTCCGGATTTCCACGTCTCCCCCGATCAGCCGGGCGCGTTCGGACAGTCCGATCAGACCGTAGTGTCCCGCCTGCTTGCCTATTCTTGCAGTGTTAAAGCCTTTGCCATTATCGCTTATGATCATCCGAAGACCATTCTCCGTATCCGCAACGATAACCGTTACACGGGTGGCTTCAGCATGCCGGGCTGCATTCATCAGCGATTCGCTCAGAATATGAAGGATATGCTCCATCTGGAATCCTGACACGGATTGCTGAATCTTCCCGTCTAACACAGCTTCCACTCCTGTCGCCTGCCTGAATCGCATAAGCTGCTCCCGGGCGGCTTCATTGATGCTCAGAGTCGGCGCCGCTTTCGTCCTCAGATCGTCGATCGCCTTCCTGGCATCGGCCAGCGTCTGTCTTGCCTGTCCCATTGATCTCAATACGATCTCATGCGCCCGTTCCGTGCTGCCCCGGTCAAGATAAGCATCCACAGCCTCAAGCTGCATGATCAAGCCCGCAAGTCCCTGGGCGAGAGTGTCATGCAAATCCCGTGCCATGCGCTGCCTTTCGTTGGCCAGCGTCAGTTCCTCCACCTTCCGGTGAGCCCGCTCAAGATCGCTGAGAAAGGCCTGTGTCCGCACGCGGGCGTTAACCTGCCTGTAGAAGAGCACTGCGTAAGCGACCACGACTACGATCATCAGCAGGAGCATAGGGATAAAGAGCGCAAGCTCCCGCCCTCCGTTCTGCCTCGTAGCCGTTATCACAATAAACAGCAAATACAGAACAAAAGCGACCAGCACCACTTTGGACGCTTCATAATAAATGGCTATCGTCTGCCCGATAAGTACGGGAATCAGACCGATCGTTACAGCGGGCATTCCATCCGGCAGCATGAGAGCACCCCCGAATATCAGCAGAGCTTGAACGAACAGATAGAATATCCTGGACTTCTCCAGCAGCTCATTCGCGCGCCAGTACACCGCCATATGAATCCCCATAACGACTATAAAAAGAAGACTGGCCGCCGGCAGCGGGGCCGACAGAGTTTGCAACACAATCGTGACGATCGCAACAAGCGCGACCCAGAGCATTACAGGCAGCCGCGAAGCCGCGATATTGCCGGTCTCTTGAGCGGCTCCCGATTGCAGGGGCCTGGATGGGTTAAGCTTCCATTTCATCACATCACCTCGTCTCCATCCATTATAGTATGGGAGTTCGTCAATAACATGTACATAAGTACATGCCCATTCGTGCAGGGAGCGTATTACCGTTGAACCAATCCTGCCCGACTTCTGGCGAAAAAATGTAAAGAAGAACAACCCGGTGCGGGTTGTTCTTCCGTTCACTTCACTTTTATACACTTCCAGCAATGCACCTGTTAAATGACTCTTGCGACTTCATGAGCCTCGGCAACGGCGTTCAGGGCTCTGCGGGCGCGCAGCGCATCCCCTATTACATGGCATGGGATATGGTGGTCCTCACAGTACGCATTGATGTTCTCAAAATTACGCGATCTCGCACCGATGGCTACCACGACGGAATCACATGGATACTCAGCAATCTGACCCTTGCTTTCAATGACGACCCCATGCTCCTTGATCTCCACGCATTTGGCATCTGTCAGTATCTGTGCGCCGGAAGCGTTCAGATTCTCCATTACACAGATCGAGCGCAGATCGCCCAAATCCTTGGCTACCCGATCCAGCATTTCGACGACAGTTATATCGGAAGCCTTGCCGTGCAAGTATTCCGCGACCTCCAGGCCTACAAGCCCGCCCCCGATAATGATCACTTTGCCCGAAACTTCCGACTTGCCCGCAAGCACGTCATGGGAATTCGTGACCAACGGCAGATGACCGCCGGGCACTTTCAGCTCCATCGGGGCAGCGCCTACCGCGACAATCACTTCATCCGGCTTCAGCTCTTCCAGCACAGAGGCGGTGACAGGCGTTCCAAGTCTTACCTCGATCCCCGCCCGGACCACCTGCTCTCCCCGGGACAAGGCCGCCTCTTTCATCTCTTCTTTTCTCGGAGCCTCGCCGGCAAGCGCGAACTGTCCGCCGAGCGTCGCCCCGGCTTCGCATACAATGGGATGATGACCTCTGCGTTTCAGGATCATGGCTGCTTCCAGACCGGCGATTCCGCCTCCTGCAACGACAACCTTCTTCGGATGATCCGTTGCCGATAACCGATATTCCGCTTCTCTTCCCAGTGCCGGATTTCTCAAGCAGGTAATGAAAGGCATCTCGCTTGATACGAATCCGTCGTAGCAGCCCTGATTGCATGCGACGCACTGGACGATATCTTCCGTCTGTCCCGCCTGGGCTTTGTTGCAGAACTCAGGGTCCGCGAGCTGGGCGCGGCCGATGACGACCATATCCGCCTTGCCATCAGCCAGAATCTCTTCGGCCTGGGCCGGAGCGTTGATTCGTCCCACCGCCACGGTCAGCATGCCGGTCTCCTTTCGGATTCGGGCGGCGTTGTCAACATTGAAGCCTCTCGGAAGGTCGATCGGCGGAACCTCATACTTGATGGCCGGAGAGGAGAAGTTGCCGCGCGATACGTCCAGCACATCTACTCCGGCACCCTTGGCCATGCCGCAGAACTCGATTACTTCCTCTATGGTCAAGCCGCCCTCCAAATAATCGTCATGCGCATCAATTCGCATGAAGAGCGGCATTTCATCCGGAATATTGCTGCGTATGGCCTCGATGCACTCAATGAGGAAACGGGCCCGGTTTTTCAAATCTCCGCCGTATTCATCCGTTCTGCGGTTGAAGAAAGGACTTAGAAAGGAATGAGGCGTGTAATTATGGCCGGCATGAAATTCGATAGTGTCAAATCCCGCGTCCACCGCCCGTCTGGCTCCCTCTCCGAAGGCTTCGGCCGCTTCTTTTAGCGTTGAGATATCGGCACCGGGAATCGTATACTCTGTTCCCTGGACGGGCACGGGACTTGGAATAATGATCATCTGCTCGGGGTCGCTGGCCACCGCCAGTCCTCCAAGCCATAGCTGAATCCCCGCCTTGCCTCCCGCTTCGTGAATCGCATCCGCAAGCTGCTTTAGACCGGGAATATATTTGTCATCGGAAATGGCAAGGAAGTTCTTGGGGGAAGCAGGTCCATAAACGGAGCATACTTCGGTAAAATTCAATCCGCAGCCTCCCTCGGCCCGGGCTGTCTGATAATCGATGAGCTGCTGTGTTACGTAACGATCCTCGCTAGGCATCTTTGTTCCCATTGCGGGAAGTATAACCCGGTTCTTTAATTCCAAACCTCTGATCCGAATAGGGCTGAACAAAGTATGAAACGCCATATGAATTCTCCTCCGCGTTATCGCGTTATTTTGCCATGCAAGCACGAAGATTGTTCATTAATTCACATACCAACCCTCACCGGCTTGCCTGTACGATAACTATATCGGAGAACCAAAATTAAAACAATATGTTTGAAACATAATGTTTGAACAATTCAGTAACTTAAGAACTTAAGGAATTAAGCCGACTGCAAAGCTCTAATCAGCAGTTTAAGGTACTCCATTCTTGCCTCTTTCTGCATTAAGAACATGCTGTCCATCTCGGCAACTCCTTCATATTCCGTGGGGTAATTGATGGATGAGGTGAACATCAGATACTTGTAATTATGGCTGATCTCATCGCCCGCTATAAGATTCCGCAGCAATTGCTTCAGGCGCTCCCCTATTTCCGCAGATAGCCGGATAATTCTCGCGGAGGTTTCGTCCGTCCCGGCCATTTTCAACGAATGCGCATGGATGACCATGTTGCCGGGAAAACGCAATGCATACTCCATAATCTCGTTGGCGGCCAACAGCAGCTTCTCTTCATCGCCGTATTCTTCGCTCTTCAATATGTCCAGCACGGTCATGGTGTTCTCAATGTAGAACTCTTTAACCAATCTCACCATCTCGTCCTTTGTCCGAAAATAGTAATTAATGGCGCCCACGTTCACGTTCGCTTCCTTCGCTATAGCCCGAATGGAGATATCGCAGGTTTTCTTTGTTCCCATTAAATATAAAGCCCGGTCCAGAATGCGTTCCTCAATATTGTTAAGCTCTCTCATATGCCACCTCTAACTTGTTAATCTGTAAACAATGTATTAGAAAATGGCGGATTGCGCAAACCTCCTTTCCTGAGCGCAACACAAAAGGGATTGCTCCCGGCCGTTGAACACGGTGTCAGGGCAACCCCTCGCAGGCCAATCCTGCAATCTGAAAACAACATCTGCGCATGGAGCGTTATCATGTCTGCATGAAATGCTGTTACACGTCCAGCTCTGAAACCTCCTTGGGATATTCCCGCTCCTTCTCGTTGCTGCTGTGCAGCGGATTCCACACCTGGGCGAAGAACGGGTCCAACTTGGCTCTGGCGGCATAATTCCAGCTTGTGCGCTCGCACACCGGACACCAGTGGCCGCCTTCCAGAACAAGACGCGGACTTGCTTCAAAATCATGGCCGAAGGCGCAGGTGAAGTTCAGTTTGCCTTTCCAATCCCCTTTGTTCATGGAATCCGACTTGCATTCTCCCCCTCTGAATTTCGCAGCGCCCTTCATATCTTCCAGTTCCAGTTCGCTCTCCGGCTTGAATTCGTTATAACCGTGGTCAATCCATACCGCCTTATCCCAGTCCTTGAAATGCTCGAATTGATTAATGTCATCCGGTATCGCTTCCCAGGCTTTCTTACTGCCCCAATAGGCGTCGATATGCTCTTCCATGCCCTGCTCGATGAACCGGACTGTACCGTGATCGGTTCGGGCCTCCTTCAGAAAAATCTTCTTCATGATGCTTCCCATCAGCCGTTGTCCTCCCGGCAGCCTGCATATGAACCGGGACACGCCTGCGGTGGCTCCGAGATTCTCCAGATAGGCGTCATAGAAATACTGCATGGAATCCTGTCTGAAATGCAAGTGCTCCTCCAGCTTGTCCGAATCCAGATAATACTGCCCGTGGAAATTCCGCGTTGCATACCATTTGGGGTCAATGACATGCTTCAAATCCTTGAAGCCGATGGCGCCATAGAGCTCCTTGTACATCGCAAAAGTATCGACCCGGCAGCTCTCGCCGCCCCCGATGTTATAAATATGCCCCCAGAAATCCTGCGACAGCTCGCCGGTATGATCCCTCCGGCATAGATTCCCCAGCAATCTGCCGGAATCTCTGTCCGACACATATTCCAGCACATTATCCAGGCAATTGTGGAACATAATCGCATCCTTGATCTTGCTCATGGCGGGCCCCATAATGCCGGTCTGCCTGAGACTGACCCAGTATTTCAGTCCGGATTCAATCAGAAGACGCTCTGCGGCTATTTTGGAGACAGCATAATAATCGTACATGCTCGGCTTGATGGGATCACCGACCCGGCCCCAATGAATCGGCGGCATACGGTCCCCTGTCTCGGCAATCGTGCCGATGGAGACGACTTTGACTTCTCCCATGCGGCCCTGTTCCTCGATCGCCTGAATGATATTTCTCATGGACCCGTAGTTCACCTGCATCGCCAGCTTGGGATGATAATCCGCCGCCGGCGATACCAAGGCTGCAACATGCAAGACGATATCCGTATTCTTCATGCATTCACTTACGTCCTTGTAATTGGTAAGATCCCCCCAATGGATGGTCAGACCCTTCCTGTTCTCATAGTCCTTCAGCTTCTGTCTGTCTTTCTCGGTATCCATGACCAATATTGCAATATCGAATTTATCCGTATGCTTTAACAGTTCCTGCAAGCCCAGAAACCCCATGCCTCCGGTAGCGCCGGTTAACAGAATTTTTTGTTTGCTCATGTCTGTACTCCTCTCATTACATCTCCAGCATCCGCTTCTCAAACTGGATCATTGTTGGTTATAATTCTGTTATACTGACACAGTGTCTATTTCACAACCACCAGTTGTTTTCAGATTGTTGTGTGTAAGACACTTTTCGAATACATGTTGTCTTCCCGTCAAATCATTCCGTATTCTTCAGAGAAAGGGTGCATCCGATTGAAGAACAATGAGAACCAGAGAGTGCGATTAACGAAAACTTTATTGAAGAACAGTCTGATCGAGCTGATGCGCTCCAAGTCCGTCCATAAAATCACAATCAAGGAATTATGTGAAAATGCCGGAATCAACCGCTCCACCTTCTATCTGTATTACAAAGACCAGTTCGCGCTTCAGCATGATATTGAAGAGGACCTGCTCCACCATGTCCGGCGGCATCTGGAGAAGATCGACTCCAATTCGGACAACCTTCATTATTTACAGGAACTGTTGGCCTATATCAAGGATAACTCCGAAGTCTTTAGCATCCTGCTGAGCCGTCTGGACAATTTGACATTCCAGACCAGCTTCATCGGCGAAGCCATCACTGCCCTGAAGGTGAAGCTCGATCTGAACAGCCCCGAGCATATATCCGGCTATATCTACCGCTACCTGATCATGGGGAGCTTGAGCATAATCAATAAATGGATGGAAGACGGGTTCGATCTGACTGTTGAAGAGCTGTCGGATATGATCTTCCAGTTATCCGACAGCGCCGCATCCGCATACAGCCGGCTGTGATCGTGTCAGGCAGGGAGCCGCTGTAGCCGTTCAGGACTTGCCGCTCCCTGCTCCTTCCCCGGCTGGCTGGATGATGCTGCATGCTACTTGCGGAGAGGACAGGTGTATTCATGCTTGCCGCTCTCAAGCGTCCGGGTCTCCCCGTCCGGCATAACCAGTGTGCATACGGTCGAGACCGGAACCTGCACCCGAATGACAAACCGATCTCCTTCCAGGCTCCAATCGGAAGCAACAAGCCCATAAGGCGTCTTGACACTCCCTCTGGCTGACGTAATTTCGCCGCCTATGAGCGGAGCGATTCGAAATGTCCGATAGCCCCCGCCGGTCGGCTCAATGCCGGCAATCCGTCTGTACAGCCAGTCTCCGACAGCGCCGTTGGCATAATGATTGAAGGAGACCATGCCTCCGCCGGATTGCTCGTCTGACTTCTTGCCGGCAAGGTCGCTGATATTGACCGAACCGTCCGGTCTGAGCGCATCCCAACGCTCCCAGATCGTCGTTCCGCCCGCTTTGACCTCGTATAACCAGGAAGGACAACCCTCCTGAAGAAGCAAATCAAAGGCTGTATCCTCATATCCATTGTCAGACAGAGCAAAGAGCAAATATGGCGTTCCTGTAAACCCCGTCGTCAGGCGGTTGCCCGCATCGCGTACGAGACGGGCCAGATTCTCGGCCATAGCCTCTCTCTCGCGGCCCTCCGTCATCTCAAAATGAAGAGGCAGAACATAGGCGGTCTGGAATTCCTTGTTCAATTTGCCGTGGCCGTCGGTGAAGATCATACGGTACGCCTGGATAATCTTCTTGCGAAGCTTGCGGTAATCGGCCGCATCCTGCTCGTATCCGAGCAGCTCGGCGATTTGGGCGGCGATTGCGCAGGAATTCGCAAAGTAAGCCGTGCCCACCCATTTCCCTTTCTTCAGCCACTGTCTGATCGTCTCGTCCGGCGCGCACCAATCGCCGAAGTGGAAGGGAAAGCGCCAGACATGGCGGCTGTTCGGTGTAAAGGACAGAAACGACGACCACCATTTCGCCGCCTTGAGAAATTTCTGGATGGTCGGATACTGAAGCTGCAAGAGCCGCATATCTCCACGCGCCAGGTATTCCGCCCAAGGAACCAGAACACAGCTATCCCCCCAAGCCGAGTTCGCCATGACCGGCCAGGAATCGCCGGCACGCGGGATGACCATGGGGATACCGCCGCCGCCGCCCTGCTCGGCGCGCATATCCATCAGCCATTTGTCAAAGAAGCGGCTCAGATCAAAATTGTAACAGGCGGTCCGGGCGAAGACGGCGATGTCGCCGGTCCAGCCCTGTCGTTCGTCCCGCTGCGGACAATCGGTAGGGATGTCGAGGAAGTTGGACTTGCCGCCCCAGCGAATATTGCTGTGCAGCCGGTTGATCAGTTCGTTCGAGCACTCGAACTCGCCGATCTCCTCAAAATCGGAATGCAGGACAAGGGCCGACAAGTCCAGGCTCTCCGCATCGATTCCGCTTACGCCTACATACCGGAAGCCCATGTAGGTAAGGCGCGGAGAATACGTCTGCTCGCCGTCCGTGCAAATATAAGTGGCCGTCGCTTTGGCCGTCCGCAGCGATTTGACGTACAACTCGCCGTCAACAAGCACCTCGGCGTGGCGGAAGACCACCTCCTGCCGGTGCTTGCCGCGCAGGCGGGCCGAAATGACACCGGCAAAATTCTGCCCGAAGTCATAAATAATCTCGCCGCTGGGGGCTATAACGCAGGAGATCGGCCGCATGACCTCCTGCACCCGGACGGGATCGCCGTACTGAGCCAACAGAACCGGGTCCTTGCGCGGCGCGGTCCGGTTGACAGGCTTCCAGGCGATGGTCTTCAAATCGACGGTGGCATCATACCTCTCTCCGTCATACCATTCCGCCATGCGAAAATTGCCTTCCTCCGATACCTGCCAGGCTTCGTCGGTGCCTACCATTTCCCGGGTTCCGTCCGCGTATTCAAGATGCAGCTCGCATAGGAAGGCTTGCCGGTCCGCATAAATCTTGCTCTTGCGGTTGTAATTGAAGGAGCCGGCCGCCCAGCCCCCGGCCACAATAGAGATCAGCATATTGGATTCCGCCAGCATATCGGTAACGTCATAGGTTTGATATTGAATCTGATGCTCATAAGAAGTAAAACCCGGTGCAAAATAGTCCTCGCCCACCTTGCTTCCGTTCAGCATCAGCTCATATACGCCAAGCGCGGTTGCATGAACCCATGCCCGCCGCAGCGGCTTGCTGACCGTAAAGGAGCGGCGGAAAGTCATTGGCGCAGGAGATTGCTTCTTCGGATAATCATAGCTTCCGTCGGTAATCCATTGCGCTTTCCAGGGAGTATTTAACCGTCCGGTTTGAAAGGCGGTCTCGGCCTCGGCCGATTCTCCGCTTGTCCCTGTGGCAAGCACATGTACCGGGTAAGTGGTGTAAGGCTTCCATTCACCGTCATACAGATTGTTGATTTGATCGGTTGTTTCCCGCGACCAGCTGCCGATTGTAATGACCGCCTTACGGAGCTTCTCTCCTGCACGATCGGAATCAAGCGCGAAGGAAATATTGGGCTTTCGGTCTGTAACACAGCCTGCCGCGAGGCCGTCAATTTTCAAGCTGGATATGTTAAGCATATAAATTCTCCTCCCGGCGGGCGCTGATCTCCTGCTGCTTGCTGTCCAGATTCTTCTCCACATTCAGGAAAGCCAGCAGCACAACCAGAACTAGACTGGTAAGCGCTTCCAATCCAACAAAAGAAAAGGTGATGATATGCTGAACCGCCTCAGGCTGCGCAGAGACAAGAGCTCCCGACTGGTTGTAAAATGGTGCTGCATAGCCGGCGGATGCCAGCAATCCATTAAATATACCCGTGCAGATTCCGATCATCGTTACGGAAATTGTCGTATAGATGGACATCGCAATGCCATCGCAGCGGAATTTGTATTTCCATTCCATATGGTCCAGCGTATCGGCGAATAGCGCCATAATGATATAAGCGCTGGGCAGCAGACCCAGATTCTTAATAAATTGCCCGGCCAGCACAATCGGCATATTGGCCGGAAAGATCCAGCATATAGCGCTCCCAAGGGCGACAAAGACAAACCCGGCCATTGTCAGGTTCCGTTTGCCGAATCTTTTGGCAAGAGGCCATACGGCAAAAATTCCAATGCCGAGCGGAACTCCGCCAACAACGGAAATCAGCATCTGTGTGATCCCGTCGTTGTACGTGCCAAGCACATAGTTGCAGTAATATACAAGACTCAGGTTTTTTAGGCATACCGCAAAGGTGTAGATCAGAAAATAGCTTAAAAAGATTATCATATACTTGTCGGTAATGACCGCCTTCCACTGACTGCGAAACGGCACATTGCCTTCCTCGCTTCGGTCCGAGGCTTCAGCCGTAACCCGTTCCTTGGTAAAGAAGTATTCAAGCAGCGTCAGCGGAAGGGCCACAATGGAGATGATGCACATGACCGTGATCCACCGGCTCTTGTCCACCCCGATGATCGGGAGGATGAACATTGGAAAGATCAGCGCGACAATAATGCCGCTCATCATTATCGTTGAAATCTGGCTGAATACGGACAGCTTGCCGCGCTGGCTGCTGTCGCGGGTGGACAGCGGCACCATCAAATTATGGCTGACGTTGTAAGTTGTAAAGGCAATGGAGTAATACAGATTGTAGGACACAATAATCCATATCACCTGGACCTTGGTATCAGCCTGCGGGACAAGAAACAGGAGAATGCCCGATAGCATCAGAAGCGGAGCAGCCAGCAGCAAATACGGACGCGCCTTTCCTTGTCTCGTTCTGGTACGGTCAATGAGATAACCCATGACGAAATTGGCGATGGCATCCAGCACCTTGGAGACGATCGGAAACACGACCAGAAACGCCCCGCCTGCGACAGAGGTCAAGCCCAGGACATCCGTATAAAACACATTCAAATAAGCGGCCAGGACCGCATTCAGCAGCAGTGCTCCTGACGGTCCGATCAAATAACCCAGCCAATGTTCCTTGGCTGCGGTTCCCTGCGAAGTGATGCGGGAATCCAGTGATTTAGCCTGGAAGAACGCTTTCATTCCTTTCATGTCGAACACTCCTTATTGGTCGGCCGGCAGCGGCAGCGGTTTATCCTTGTTCAAGAATGCTTTCATACCTCGAAGCAGACGGCCGTTCGCCAGCTCCACAAAACCGATGGCTGTCTGGTAAGTGAACTTGCCCCCGGATGACATGCACATGGAACGGATAGAGTTGTACGGCATCATTTTGACAAGAAAGTGGGAGTTCTTCAGCCTTGTGTCCCGTTCAAGCGAATCCGGCATGGCTAGCGCCTTGTTATACTCCTTCTGAATTACACTCATAACCGCCTTATACAGAATCCGCCCCATAACAGATCGCTTGAATTCGCTGAGCCGGGATTCCAGTGTCAGGGGCTCGCGTGAGCCGGATTGCGTCTCCGTAACAGGGAAGCCAACGAGCTCCGGGAAGCAGGACGGGATGCTGCGCGGCGGTGTGGCATAAGCGGCTGTGATTCCCGATGAATACGGGCTGGCTGCATCGGCTCCGTCCGTTACGTTCAGCGGCGCCATCAAGCGGATATCAGCGGCTGAAGCGGCAAGACAGATGTCGTAGGCGCCGTTCTCCAGCACCCAGCTGCGGAGCTTGACGTTCCAATAGGACAAATCCGATTTCTTGAAGGCCAGGGTGACGGTTCTCGTCTCGCCGGCGGGCACGAAGATTTTGGTGAAAGCGCGAAGCTCCTTGGCAGCCTTGAATACCTTGCTTGTGTTGCTGCTTACATATAGCTGGACGACCTCGGAGCCGTCACGGTCTCCGGTATTCGTCAGTTCGGCCGATACCTGAATGCTGCCGCCCGCTTCGCTGACAGACAGGCCGCTGTATTGAAACGACGTATAGGACAATCCATATCCGAATGGGAAGCGTAGCGCTGTTCCTGATTTGTCATAATAACGGTAACCGACATAGATGCTTTCGTAATACCGGGACACGGAGCTGCGGTTATAGTCGGCGTAACTGCTCGAATCCTCTACACGCATAGGCCAGCTCTCCGTCAGCTTGCCGGATGGCGTCGCCTCGCCGTACAACAATGCCGCGGCGGCCTCTCCGCCGTACATCCCGGGCAAATACATATCCAGCATTGCGGAAAGCCCTTCCCAGGAAGGCAATTCTACCGGAGCGCCCGCGAACAGGACGAGCACCACTTTCTTGCCGGTCTCAACCAGGGCGCGCAGCAGCTCGGTCTGGTTCTCCCCCATTCTCATATGCTCCCGGTCGAAGCCTTCGCTCTCTTCGAAGTCCGACAGACCGCCGAAGAACAAAATGGTATCGGCTTGCGCTGCCGCTTCAAGAGCGGCCTTCTCCAGCCCGGCGTCCCGTTCCGTATAGAAGCAGCGATAGCCTTTGGCATAGACGTACGAAATGCCGCGGCGGTCAAAGGCATTCTGCGGTGTAATCACCATGGGCGGGTTAATCAGAGAGGACCCGGCTCCCTGGTACCGCATTTTCTCAAACATCTCGCCGATGACGAGCAGCTTCTCGCTGCCTCTGAGCGGTAGAGTGCCATCATTCTTGAGAAGGACGGCGCTCTCTTTGGCGATCTCACAGGAGAGCCGGGCATGCTTCTCGGCGTCATATCCGCCCTTCGGCCGCTTGGCCGTACATCGGTCAATCAGCTTGAGCATTCTGCCGGCAGCCTGATCCAGCTGATCCATCGGCAATCTCCCGCTCTTGGCAGCTTCAATGACCGATTTCCGGTTATGCCATACACCTCCCGGCATATCCAGGTCACAGCCGGCAAGCACACCTTCGACACGATCGCTGGTTGCGCCCCAATCGGTCATCACAACGCCGTCATATCCCCACTCATCGCGCAAAATCGTATCCAACAGCAGCTTGTTTTGCGAGGCGAACGTACCATTCAGACGATTGTAGGAGCACATGACCGTGTAGGGCTTCGTTTCTTTTACTACGCTTTCAAAAGCCCGGAGGTAAATCTCGCGAAGTGCGCGTTCATCGACAACGCTGTCGCCTATGAACCGGTAATTCTCATTGGAGTTGGCGGCAAAATGCTTGACGCTGACTCCGACGCCCTTACTCTGGACTCCCCGCACAAATGCCGAGCCGAACATGCCAGAGACCAGCGGGTCCTCCGAGTAGTATTCGAAGTTCCGCCCGCACAATGGGCTGCGCTTGATATTGACGCCGGGCGCGAGCAGCACGTCTACCTCTTCCGCGAGGCATTCTTCCGCAATGGCTTCACCCATACGGAAAGCCAGGTCCGGGTCCCATGAAGAGGCAACAGTCGCAGAAGTCGGAAAGGCCGTCGAATGCTCGTTGTCAGCGACAGAGAAACCGCCGTTTGCCGTCCGGACCTTGCGAAGCCCATGCGGACCGTCGGTCAGGAAGAGCTTCGGTATGCCGATGCGGGGAATGGAATTGGTGTTCCATGAATCCACCCCCTCGAGCAGGGCAGCCTTTTCCTCAATCGTCATTTTACCTAGAAGTTTTTTTGTGTTATTCATCATTTCCCCCCCTTTGGTGCTTAATTTCAGTCTAGGTGGTCCCGGGGAAACCGTATTGTAATTTCATTAACTTTTTTGCATTTATTGAAGACATCTCTACCTTGGAAGAAACCGTGAATCAGGCCCTCGCAGTAAAACGGCGACCTGCCGCAGGTCCAAATACCTGCAACAAATCGCCTTTATCCATGATTATCAAATTTGTACTCCCGAAGCTGCAAGCTATGTGCGATTCCGGGAAGTATTCCTGTATTTCAGGGGAGTCATTCCCACATGCTTTTTAAACAAGTTCTGAAAATAGCTCTGCGACGAAAAACAAAGATAGCTGCTGATCTCGCTTAACGATTTATCGGAGAACGCCAACAGCCTTTTGGCCTCCTCCAGCTTCTCCATATTAATGAACGTGTTCAGGCTGATTCCCGTGTCTTTAATAAATTTGCTGGAAATATAGGAAGCGCTCACTCCAAGATCACGCGCGATATCATGAACCAGAAGGATGGTATTGATGTTTTTCTTAATGTATTGAATGCATTTGATCGTGACGGATGAAGCGTTCGAAGGAAGCTTGTTCTTGGCGACTCTTTCCGCAAAATCCAGAACCATCTGCTGGCGAAGCAGAGACAGCGAATCCACCAAAGAGATGCCTTCCGCTTGCTGAATGTAGATATCGCTCAATTGATACGCCGTTTCCACATCCAGGCCGCCTTCAATCGCTGCCCGGGTAACGAGGGTGCTGCTTATGATAAATATGTTTTTTTCCTGGCGAAGCGTATCCTTGGCAATCGTTCCTGCCTTGCTTCGTACCGAATTCTCGAATAGGGCGCTCAGCTTGTCGGTGTCTCCGCCGCGAACATAAGCGAGCATTTGCTGCTCCAGATTATATGTGCCATGACGGTACAGCGCTTCATCGGAATCGTACAGGGCTTCGGTCAGATTATGTTTGATGTCGGTCCCGAAGCTGTGAAATTTATTCCCCAGCAGCAGTAATTCTTCAACGCTCACCCGTGTCCGGCTCAGGGAAAAATTCAAAAAACATAACGCATTCAAAAAGCTTTCAAACGAAATCAGGGGGATTTCGGACAGGAATTCTTCAAATTCCGCCAGATAGGGATGGGGGATCGAGGAATCCATCATAATCCTGTTCAGATGCCCATGCGTTAATGGGATATTATAGCCCGGACCAATGATGAAGCCGCTGTCCGCATCAAGGGTTCCGACTTTGCCACAGAACAGAAAATGCCCGGTCACCTGATAGCTGACTCTGTTTGAATCTTGAAGCAAAACTGAGATGGGTTGTCTCAAGGGTTCCAAATAGGGCGGAACATCGGGCAGCATCCTCATTAAAGCTCCATTCTTATAGAGGCGTATGGGCAGCCCGGTCAAATTATAGAAAGAATCCATCAAGAAGTACATATCCGTCTTATGCATGAAATCACCTCGGGCAGCCTTATATCTCTATCATACTCAAAACAGCGCAATAACAACATTGTACATAAGGGTAGGCCCTGCATGTACGATTGGGAAGATAAAAAACCTCCCGGCAAGGCCTGTGAAAGCCCTCGGGAGGTTATGGAGCACTAATCAGGCAATTACCGCTTCCTGTTGCTCATTGTGATTACGGCCCTTGCCTTGGCGTAAAAAGAACACCAGCGTCAGCAGCATGAAGGCCACCGCGTAGCTGAGAAGAAGGCCTGCCTGATGCCACATCATTCCGTAATCGCCGATGGAAATGACCGCCTTCATTCCCTTTATGCTGTGCGTCATCGGCAGGAAGGGATTCAGGCTCTGCATCCATCCGGGCAGCATCTCGCGCGGGAACGTTCCGGCGCTGGAGGTGATCTGCAGAATCATCAGAATGATGACTACGAACCGGCCTGGCTGATCGAGCCAGGTGACGATCGACTGGATGATCATCAGGAAGGTCAGGCTGGTGATGAAGACGAAGGTCAGGAACAGCGGGACGCTCTTCACCTCAATCCCTACTCCATACAGCAGAATCAGTCCGGCTATAAGCGATTGGGCCAGGCTCATCAGCACGAACGTCAGCGTCCGGCTCAAGAAGCTGCCGAATCGGCTGGTGCCGGGAACACTGGTGGTCCGTGTCGGAACGACCACGGTCAACACGAGTCCGCCGACGAACAATGCCATTGACAGAAAATAAGGTGCGATGCCCTGCCCATACAAAGTCACCTTCCGGTCCGTGTTCTCGGTGATTTTTACCGGCTGGGCGAACATACTGACCATGGCGTCATCGGACTTAACGTCTCCCGCCTTGCTTCCCGCTTCTGTAAGCTTCCCGGTCAGCTCGTCAAGGCCGCTGCTCAGCTTGACGGTGCCGCTTTGCAGTTGACCTGCGCCGGAAGCCAGCTGCTGCGAGCCGTCCGCCAGGCTGGCCGCGCCGCCGTTAAGCGCCGTAAGGCCAGTCGCCAGCTGGGCCGCGCCGTCGTTCAGGCTGCCCGCGCCGGAGGCCAGCTGTGCGCCGCCTGTTGCCGCTTCGTTCAGCTTCGCGCCGAACTGCTGAAGGCCGCCGGTCAGCTTGCTCTGCCCGGCCGCCAGCTGCTGCGCTCCCTGCAGCAGCTTCTGGTCGCCGGCGTTCAGCTGCTGCCCGCCTTCCAGCAGCTTCTGCTGGCCCGAGGCCAGCGACTGGCTGCCCTCCAGCAACTGCTGCTGGCCGGCGCTAAGCTTCTCGCTGCCCTGCGCCAGCTGGCGGCTGGCCGCCAGAAGCTGCTGCACCTGCGTGCTCTGCGCCAGCTCGGGATTGGCCGCGGCCAGTTGTTCCAGTCCGGCGGCCAGTTGCTGCGCGCCGCCGGCGAGCTGCGTGCTGGCCTCGGCGGATGACTGCAGGCCCGAAGCGAGCTGAGCCGCGCCTGCCGAAGAACTCTCAAGGCCGGCGACCAGGCTGCGGCTGCCTTGGGAGGAAGCCGCAAGGCCATCCGCCAGCTGGCTGGCTCCCTGCTTCGCACTCGCCGCTCCCGTCTCAAGCTGCTTCTCGCCCGCTGACAGCTGCTTCAGCCCGTCTGCCAGGGTGGATGCCCCGCTTGATAACGAAGCTGTTCCGGTATGAAGCTTCGTGGCCCCCTCCGTGAGCGGCTTCACGCCGCTCTCCATCTGAAGCGAGCCGTCTGCCAGCTTAGCCAGGTTGGCTTTCAGCGTATCAACGCCGGATTTAAGCTGGCCGGCGCCGCTGCCAAGCTGGCTCGCCCCGTTACCCGCCTCATTCAGTCCGCTGGCGATTTGCTGTACTTGCTCCAGCATGCTGCGGGTATACGATTCGGTAAGCTTCGCCGAGAGATTGGTCTTCATCTCTTTAACCGCGTTAGCGCCAATCTGTCCGGCGACATAATTGTAATCCCAGTTCGGCTCATAGATAATTTCCGCCTGCTCGGGGCGATCCGACATCAGCGTCGTTGCCTTCTCCGAGAAATCCTTCGGAATCGTAACCGTCATATAATATTGGTTGCTCTCGATTCCTTTCTTCGCCTCTTCTGCGGTCACAAATGACCATTTGAAGCTGTCGCTTTGCTTAAGCTCCTTTACCAGATCCTTGCCAACCTCCAGTGCCGTTCCTTCGTAATCGGCTCCGGCATCCAGATTGACGACGGCGACGGGGAGCTGATCCAGCTTCCCGTAAGGGTCCCAGGCTCCTTTGATCATAACTCCGCTGTATAGAATCGGCAGACACGCAACAACAATAAGCGTAATCAGGGTGATCGGGCTGCGAAGCATCCTCTTCACATCCTGGGCAAACACATTCAGTCCACGCATGGTTTTTCTCCTGTTCTCTTTATATTTATTTCAAATACCCAAAGGGGTATGGACCGTAAAGGCGTTCCTCCCAACACTATCCGAGCTTTCCGGCCAGAAGTTCCATGCTTGCCAGAACATGCTCTTGGTTGAGCGGTTCGCCGGTCCGGCCCCCTTTTCTGCCCTGGCGGCTTTGGCCACCGCGTCCATCGTCGTTGCCTTGTAGCCGAAACGCAGGAACGAACGGGAAGCGGCCGAAAGAACGATCCTTCGCCTTGCGCTTTCCGACATGGAGCTCCTCCTTTCCGATAAACTCTGAGCCTCTGACTAAATTCGTCATCGGGTCAATTTACGAGTCACCAAGACTCTTCAGCAGGTCAGAAGTTGACTCCGTGCACATCTTAGCATATATTTTTACTTAAATAAATTTCAGTTTAATTGATAATAGTTGACTTTTAGTTAACTAAAGGGAAGTGTGAGGCATTGAATCTGGAGCAATTGGAATGCATAGTGGAAGTGGCGCGAAGCGGGTCGCTCACCCATGCCGCCCATAAACGCCTGATGACCGTTGCCGGAGTCAGCCGGGCGATAACATTGTTGGAGCAGGAGCTGGGGATGTTGATTTTCAACCGCTCCCGCCGGGGCGCAGTCCCCACCCCTGAGGGGGAAATGATCATTCAAAAAGCAAGGAACATTCTGAAAGAAGTGCAGGAACTGCGCACCGAGGCGCAAAATTATACCCAGATCAACAATGCCAAAGTACGAATCGGCACGATTCCCGGACCGATCGCCTTGCTGGTGGACGTGCTGACCGAGATGAAGAAGGAATTCCCCAACCTGCAGATTGAAATTATTGAAGATAACACTGCCGGGCTGATGCGCGATATTCAGGACGGCAGTCTGGACGCCGCCTTTGTACTGCTGTCCAATGATATTGAGAAGTACCCGGACCTCTATTTTGACGAGATCATGGAAGGCAACCTTGTAATCGGAGTCAGCAAGCACTCGCCTCTCGCCGCCAAGACAAGCGTCACCCCCGCCGAGCTGTTAAACTACAGCTTTGTGCTGTATGACGATAAATATGTTACCAAACTGGTCTCTCAGTTCGGCAGCTCCGTGGACATTCTGTTCAAAACCAATCAAGTCGAAGCGATCCACAAGGCGGTCAAGGAAGACATAGCTATTACTGTCGCAACAGACTTCTCGCTTCGAGGCTACCCGTGGATCAGGGCGAGCGGCGATGTCGTCACCCTCCGCCTTGATGTGCCAACAACGAAGAAGCATTTCTTTTACGCCGTACGTTCGGCGGATAACGCCAATCACAAGGTGCTCAACATCTTTTTGAACCGGCTTGAGCAGTATTTCAAATAATATAGCCGGCATCCGGAAAGATGCAGCGGCGCTCGTAACTTCATGCGAGTGCAGCCGTGTCACAAGATAAGCTGACATCCTCAGTCGAACCGGTAGGTCCAGAACTGTTCCGTCCCGTACCGGCTCCGGGCTTGCTCGTCAGTCAGCTCCTGATCGCCAACAAGCTCCAACGCCTGGTATTGCGAACGATGCGACTGGATCGACGCCATTTTCTTCTCAAGAAATGCAGTCACATTTACGGTCACATCCGCCTTGCCGATCATCTGCTCGTGATTGTTGGCGAACGCGATGCAATGCACCAGCGGACGCTCAGCCGCGGGGAGCCGGCCTATCGTTCTTATGACGGCGGCACCGGTAGCATCATGATCCGGATGCACACTGTACCCCGGATAGAAGGAAATAACCAGCGACGGAGTTACTTCCTTGAGCAGCTTCATGATCATACTGTCCAGCAGCTCCCGATCTTCGAACTCAATCATTTTGTCGTGGAAGCCGAGCATCCTCAAATCCTGGATTCCAATCGCAAGGCAGGAACCTGCCAGTTCGTCCTTGCGGATACCCGGCAGCGTGACCCGGTTGGCGAACGGCGGAATGCCCATATTGCGCCCCATCTCCCCCAGTGTCAGACAAGCATAGGTGACTTGTGCACCGCCTTCTATGTACATAGCCAGCGTCCCTGCCGCAGTGAACGCTTCGTCATCGGGATGGGGAAACACAACCAGAATGCGTCTATGTTCAGCTTGTTCCGTATTCATTACCACTGTTTGACCCTCCGCTTTCATCAGAACTCCTCCCGGCTCAACTGCAAGGCTACAATCAGCTTTCCTTGACTGTCATGCCCGGCCAGAATTAATCGTTCCGCTTCATTCTCATCAACATGCGTAAGGCCTTCGGCATAAACCCAGCCCTGCTCTGTCTTTAACCCGACCCGATATGGACCCGTGCCGGAGATGGAGCCATGCGTATATCGAACAACCGCATTAGTGATGAATACCGAAGCCGGATGCCGGCTGCTGTCCAAGTGACTGGCGTAGGCGCCTGTCGTGAGTTCGAGATGTATATATAGGTCCTGACCGGCGAGGCGCTCGAGCCGGAACTGGATATCTTGAGGATGTATCAGCTGCATGGTGGCCTCCTTGTAGATTTAGAAATGCATAGTATTAGTCCATTCTAGCACAGGATGCTCTCACATGATGATCTCACACATGAAGCCTATCGTTCACCCGAACCGTTTGACCGAATTCATATTCTCCCCGAGTCCTGTCAAAATTTCATGAACAGCCTTGGCGGCCGGAGTCAATTCTTCGAACGAATGAGCAATGATTCCAATCTGCTGGCGAATGGCGGGAAAGACCGGTTTGACGATCAGATCATGCCGAAGCGCGGATTGAGAGATGCGGCTGATGATTCCGATGCCCAAACGATGCTGAACCATGTTCACCAGCGTTTCCGCCGTTTGCACAATCAAAGGGCTATTCAGCTCCTTATACCGGCCTGCAAGTAAATTCGATAACGTCCCTTCATAGCCGCTGCGGCAAAAAATCAGTTCCTCCTGATTCTCCATCATATTAATTTCCTCGGAAGAAGCCAGCCGATGTTCCTGAGGCAGCACCGCCACCATGTCATCTTCATATAACAGCTGCCAGTCAAAGGAATCGAACGGTGCCAATACAATACCGATTTCTACCGCTCGCTCTTCCACCCATGTTTTGATCTCGTTCGACGACCCTTCCATTAGCTGAATACGAACAGAGTCATACCGGGATTTGAGCAGAGACATCGCAGATGGCATCAAATGGCTGGACACCATGGGCAGAGCGCCTACCTTTACTGTGCAGTCCACCAGATTATTTTCCCGGTTAGCGATTTGACGAATCTTCTCTTCAGTCATGATCATTTGTCTCGCCAGAATCAGAATCTCCTTGCCCGTGTCGGACAACATTAATCCGTTTCGTTTATCTCGCCAGAACAATTGAAGATTTAATTGGCTCTCCAGGCTTTTAATGGCCTTACTGACTGCCGGCTGGGTAATGTAAAGCTCTCTCGCCGCCTCTGTAATATTCATTTTTTCCGCCACGACAGTAAAAATGCGCAGATTATGCAGGTTCATAACCTTTCGCTCATGCCCCCTCGCTCAATAATTCATTTCAGTTATCACCCTATTTCCCTTATTATAAAACTCAGGCTTTAGAGATTAAAGAGCGGGGGGATCAACCATGCCGTATAAAAAAATAATCGCCTATATACTTGCGGCCAGCTTATTGATCAGCTCGCTGGAAATCACCTTGAAAATTGCCGGAAACACCTTTCATCCGGTGCAGCTTACGTTTCTGCGCTTCATCATCGGCGGATTGGCGCTACTGCTTCCTTCCCTGATCTCCATGCGCAAGAACAACATCAGACCAGCCCTGAAGGACTGGACTCTGCTCGCGCTTAATGGATTCATGGTGGTCGTAATCAGCATGATTTTGTTCCAATTGGCGGTAGACCATGCCAAGGCATCCACTGTCGCGGTATTATTCAGCTGCAATCCCGTGTTTACTCTGCTGCTATCTTATCTGTTCCTGCAAGAAAAGCTGTCCAAGCTGACCCTGCTGTCGATCATTCTCTCCAGCATCGGGCTTCTCGTCATCGTCAATCCCGCCAATCTGAACGAGCCGCTGGGGATGACGTTCGCGTTACTGAGCGCCGTTGCCTTCTCCGTCTACAGCATAATCTCTCGCTTGGTGAGCATTCGTACCGGGCTAAGCGGACTAGCCGTTACCGGGTTTACGCTCCTAATCGGCAGCATCGAATTGCTTGCGCTGATGCTTCTCACGCATCTTCAACCGCTTGCCGCCGTCTTCTCCGGCGTTCCAGGGCTGGAGACATTCGTGCATATCCCGATATGGGCGGGAATTGCTTGGGATTACGTGCCGCTCCTGCTGCTTGCCGGCATAGGCAACAGCGCCGCTGCGTTTGCGCTATATTTCCTGATTATGGAGTTGTCGAACGTCTCACTGGCTTCCATCCCCTTTTTTATAAAACCGGGACTCGCGCCATTATTATCGTTCCTGATTCTATCCGAGAACATAACCGTTCATTTGATCATTGGCATCGTGATCATACTGGCGGGATCGCTGCTCATCATTTACAGTAACCGGACCCACGCACATTAATTGGGATCTTCCCGGCGTTTCTATTCTTTTTCAAAATTATAATATTACAATATTTCAATATACCCTTCTGTTCCATTCACGCGAATGCGTTGCCCATCTGTTATCAGTCTGGTCGCGTTCTCCACTCCGACAACTGCCGGCAGGCCGTATTCGCGTGCAATCACTGCTCCGTGGGTCATCAGCCCGCCAACTTCGGTGACCAGCCCTTTGATGGAGACGAACAGTGGTGTCCAGCTGGGATCGGTGAAGGGGGTGACCAAAATGTCTCCCTCATCCAGATCAGCATCTTCCATGTTAAAAATAACACGCGCCCGTCCCTCTATAACGCCGGAAGAAACCGGCAGGCCTGCAATGGCTTTGGCCGGGAGATTTCCCCGTTTGTACTCGCCTGCAATGATTTCGCCATCAGACGTGATCACACGCGGCGGAGTCAGTTTTTCGTATAATTTGTACTCGGCTTTGCGTGTGTCGATGATCCGGTAATCCAGTCTATGGGTGCGCGCGACTTCGTGAAACTCTTCAAAAGTGAGATAGTAGACATCCTCTTTGTCATGAATAACACCCGATTGCACGAGCTGTTTGGCTTCTCTCAGCAGAGCCTGCTTATACACGAAGTAGCGGCTAACTATGCCGTATTTGGGATACTCCCGATACCCGCTGAAATTGCGGATCAGGTCGATCATTATTTTGGTTTCCTTGGCTTTATGCTCACCATCCGGCAATTGCTTCAATCGCTCCAGTAGCTCTTGTTCTTTCTTCAGCGCTTCCTGCCGCCCCTGCTCGAATTTCCGGCTGCCGGCATTTGGCTCAAAGCTCTTAACATTGTTAAGGATCATGGGGACAAGTGTAGTCGGCTTCTCGCTCCACCGGGTTCTGGTTATATCGATTTCTCCGGCACACCGCATTCCATATTTGCCAAGATAATTATCGATTGCGTCCAGGGCTTCCTGCCCACCCTCAACCTTAATCATTCCATCCAAAGAGTGCCCATCTTTCACATGCTGCAAATAGTTAATGACTTCCGGATATGGGCGAATCACATCTGCAACATCCAATAACGCCAGACCCATTTCCGAAGTAATATTGCCCGGTACCGATTGAGCAAGTGTATCTGCTGCGTTTTTCTCACCCAGCCACTGGTTCATGCTTGCATTGATCCATGCCGAAGCATTCATAGCCGCCATAATCACAGGCATACTTCGCGGGTCAAATAAAAGCTTCTTTAACTGCTCGATATCTTCCCGAATAAAAACAAATAAATCCGCTCCCGATTTCGACTGGATGCTGAGCTTCAACTGATCGATCGATGCTTCACTATCCTTAATCAAGTCAGAAACGATAGACGGATCAAGTTCGGGCTGATCTTGAGAACCCGCAGACGAGCGCCCTTTATGGCTTGTCCCGGAACTCTGTTCCTGGTTCTCATCTGGTTGCAATTTGATAAAGTCTCCCCGCTCGATTACGGTCATAAGGGCGTCCTTGATAAGCGGATCGGATGGTCCCAGGGTATTGATTAAATAATCTCTGCCAGCAGGAGAAGCCAGATTAGGTGCGACATCTACAAACAGCCTTCCGCCGGCTTTACGCATAGGTGCGCGAGTTATTAACAGGTAAAAAGACAATCCCAATGGTTTAATGGGATCGGTCATCATTTGCTGGTGGCCGACAGAGACGTACACATGATTCTCCCCATCATTAGCTTCAGGGATCGGATATAACGTTGTGATCGGCCGACTCTGGACGATATAAAAAGTATCATGGGCCAGACACCATTCGATATCTTGCGGGCAGCCCAAATAAGCTTCGATCTGCCTTCCGATGCGTGCCAGTTGTACAATTTGCCGGTCAGTAAGGGTTTGAGCCGTCTGCTGATCGGAATCGATCTGCCGGGTTTCTGTTCCGCCTTCCTTTAGTCCATAGATAGCCAGCTTCTTGGCCGCTATCCTCTTATCGACGATTTCCTCTCCCTGTACTTTATAGCAATCAGCCGACACCAAGCCGGAGACCAGCGCTTCGCCAAGTCCAAAACCGGCGTCGATGGACAGCAGCTTCCGGCTGGAAGTGACCGGATCAGCGGTAAATAAAATTCCTGAAGCCTGCGGGAACACCATCTTTTGCACGATAACGGATAAATAAACCTGACTGTGATCGAATCCATTTTGCATACGGTAGATTACCGCGCGATCCGTAAACAGGGAAGCCCAGCATTTGCTGATATGCTGCAGGATTGCTTCCTTGCCGATGATATTTAAATAAGTGTCTTGTTGGCCGGCAAAAGAGGCATGCGGCAAATCTTCGGCAGTCGCACTGGAGCGCACAGCATACGCATGCTCATCACCATATCGGGAGAGATATTGAGTCACGGCTTCCATAACATCGGAAGGAATTTCTGCTTCCATAATGATGTGCCGAAGCTTCCTGCTGATTTCACCAATTTGTTCCCGGTCCTCTGCTTTCAGCATTGTAAGTTGATCCAGCAAAGCATAATATGCTTCATTATGTTCGATCGCTTTTTGATATCCCGCCGTTGTAACGCAAAATCCTTCCGGCACTTGAATACCTTCAATTTTGGATATTCGTCCTAAATTCAACCCTTTTCCGCCAACGAGCAACAGATGCATCTTGTCCATTTCCTGAAAGCCGAGAACCCATTCACCCATTCAATATCTCTCCTAACCATCAGATTGAAAAATAGCTTGAGAAAAACATTTGACAAGAGTTAACCGGCATGGTATATTTGAAATATAAGATGAGATAATTATGTCTGCGTAAAATAAATAGTTGCGTTCTGATTATAGCATCACGTTTGTATATACGCAATATTAAAGAACCTGGCAGGATGCCAGGTTCTTATTTGATTTTCCCTATACGTTAGTATCATCAACAACCGATTTGTTTGCGCTGTGGCCGGCTTCAACGCTCGCATACCCAGTACTGCATTACGTCTGCCCCCCCACTCTTTTTAGATCAAAGCCTTACCTACCGACCACGCATCAGCAATGACGTCACCGACTTTTATATACTTTCTTTGATAAACATCAAAAAGTAATGGCTTTGCCAATGAAATATCCAAATTATTATCTACTATACTGCTTTCATTCCAATAAGTATTTTTAACCGTGCATACATAGACATTATGATTAGGCATATCAACGATTTCTACCACTTCACACTCCATGCAGGCAGAAGCCCCATTAATCATAGGCGCACCTTTCAAATCTCCATAGAAGCTCTCAAATACGCTAGATTTGTCAACTTTCGCTCCGGAAACCATCCCAACATAATCCGCTTTGGCTACCATCTCCTCGGAGAGGACATTGATACTCATGGACCTATTTTCCTTCAGCCCTTTATTGGAGTATTGAATCTTGCCAACACTTACCAATACAGTCTGGCTATCCAGCATACCTGTGTTGGCAACCGTAATATAATTGACTTTACCATCAAATTCCGTGCCGATCACTACCAATGGTATCGGGCTGAGCGCTACCTTTGCATCAACTTTCTTCATCACGTTACATTACCTCCAAGAAATATTTCGCACTTTATTGATAATACTCGGGCGATTTTTTCAGGTGCGGCCATTGTACAGGATCATGACCAAATACCACTAAATTTACATTGTGTTCTTTTCACCAAATCCACCTCTCTTTCAAATAATACACTTATCCCTAATTAATCCTGAATATTACATTTAATTGTAAATAAAATCTATTATATTTCTATCTTACCAATACTTAAACATATAGTGATTTTCAGAAAAACAGAGTTAAAACTAGCAGATTCAGTCCGCTTGCATCACATCAGGCGTTTTATTCAACATGCACCTTCCTGCCTTTCTTGTGTACATAAAGATGCTCCCCTTACAGTAACAGGTTGTTGTTGATCTCCAACAGAATATATGACCTTCCAATCATATTCTTATATGAATCATCACAAAATTCTGTGGCCATTAAAGAGCCCCTCAAATGACAACCAGTCGCCTGAATTAATTGGCGACTGGTTATTGTTTTGTTTGAATATGAATTAATGAAACCATTCGATGGAGACATTATCAGAGGCTTATCCTATTAAATACACCTCCAATTTCCGGATATCATGCCTTAGGCATTTCGTTGAAGAAAGCGACATCCTCAATCGGCAATCTTACCGTCGGGTGTCCCGGCTTCGCCGCCTTGCCGATGGCGATAAGCACAATAGGTGCATATCTCGCCGGAATATCGAACGCTTCTACAAACTTAGCCTGGTCAAAGCCGCCCATCGAGACCGTATCATAGCCTTTAGCGCGGGCGACAAGCATAAGCTGCATGGATACCAACCCACTGTCGATTAATACTTTTCGGAGAACATTATCTGGAGACATGCTCGCGAACATCTCTTGGTAGCGTTCCACGAATGATTTGGCTGTCTCTTTGGGCATGTAACCCGCATCGACCGCCATATCGTAAATTTTCGCAGCCAATGTATAGCCTTCCATATCTCCGAGTACCGCAATGACAGCTGAAGCCTCAATCACTTGTTTCTGGTTGTAGGCAATCGGAAGCAGTTTTTGCTTCAGCTCCTGTGAGTCGATTACAAGGAACCGCCACGGCTGCAGATTTGCGCCTGAAGGGGCCAACGTAGCTTGCTGCAAGATTTCGTTCATTTCCTCCCGTGAGATTTTTGCTTCGGTATCATAGTAACGCACGGACCGCCGATCCTGAATAACGTTAAAGAACTGCTGTTGCTCCACCTCTTGGGACGATTGTGAAAGGGACAAGCTTCTCTCCTCCTCATAATTCTTGTGCTCTATTCGTTTATTAAGCCTCATTGATACTATATAATATTAAATATACAATCGATAGTAGACACATTATTTTTATATAGCTCTATAAATCAGTCTAACTATATTATAGTAAGGAGTGATTTCTGTGGATGTCAGCAAAGAGGACGAACTATGCCTCATTTCCATTTTAGAAGCATTAGAGGTTGTTCGCGGAAAATGGTCAATTTTAGTGCTTACCTTACTTAGTCTGGGTCCGCAGCGATTTAATCAAATGCGAAGACAATTACCCAACATCAGTATCAAGTCTTTAACGGATGTCTTGCGTCATTTAGAGCAGCATGAGGTCATCAATCGCCAGGTGTTTCCTACCGGACCTGTAACCGTTGAATACTCGCTAACGGAAAAAGGAAAAGCGTATATCCCCGTGCTTCGAGAAATGCGCATATGGGGTGATAACTGGGTGGGGAAATCTGAAGCACGTTAATGACGGGCAGACTTCGTAGAAGAACTCACATAACTATTCCGTAACCATTCTCCTATTACGAACCACGTTGTCCTAGTCTATAGCATGGCCAAAAAGCTCGAGATGCCTTTATAGATTTCGCCTGGTGCTTCCAAGGGAGAGATGTAATCTTTACGCCTGCTGCAATAAGCTTGTCGTGAATTCCTTGCGCATCAGGGGCATGAAGCCACAGAGCAACACCAAGTCCAGGCTGAGTATCTGAACCGAGTTCTATTCCTGGCAGTAGGTCACGAAGAGCAAATGCAATAGGCTTTGTTTCAAAGACCACAGCATGAGGTCGTCCCGCCTGTGAGCGGACCAGTCCGAGATAGTTTTGATAGAATTCCGCAGAGCCCTCAAGATTGCTCACTTGAAGTGAAATGAAGTCGGGTCCAATTGCTGACATAATATAATGTCCTCCTTTGTATTTGGAGTTGTTTATGTTATGTCTGGATACCTCCTTGGGTATCTTTTCAAGGAAACCGTCAATTCACTACGCATGTCAATGGAAGCTGTTTTGCAACCACACGGCATGACCATAATGTACTATTTGCTATTGAAGTTACAATGTTGAGAGAGAAATAATCTTAAACATCTCGATCCGCCATCGCCTCAAAATAAGCATTCGCAACCCTCAGTGCACCATTCGTTTCATTAAAGTCATGTAAATAACCTCGCTTTCATTTTGTATAGCTTGATTATATAAGCCCCCTATTGCCAACAGTACGTCAGTAGCGATCTTTCATTTTCTCGATTTCTTCTCTCATTCGGGAGTCTGAAATGTATCATCAGTCACAGGAAGCAACTAACAGCCAGCCATTCTGCTCGTCATGTGCTAATCCGAATGGCGATACAGTTCGCACAGTTCCCCTATCCCCATCAGCTTCAGCACTACAGTCATAAATCCATTTCAATTCCTTATACATATCCTCTTTATAAGCAAAAAAAGCCGCTCAAAAATATGAGCGACTTAGCAGTCAAAAATAATTATTAACAGAAATTACAATCTGTATTGTTAAGATACAAACATTATTGTTAAGTTACAATGTCAAGACACAAACCCGTAATCCTTACTCAACCGTCACGCTCTTCGCCAGATTTCTTGGCTTATCGACATCATGGCCGAGGGCCAGGGAAGCGTAGTAAGCCAGCAGTTGGGTGGTGACAATGGACAGAACCGGTGTCAGCATCGGCAGTGTCTTCGGAATGACAAAAGCCTTGTCAACAGACTTCAGCAGGTCATTGACATGCTCCTGATGCGTTATGGCTAACACTTCGCCACCGCGGGCTTTGACTTCCTTGATGTTGCTTACCGTCTTCTCCAGCACCGCTTCCTGGGTAGCCAGCGCGATAACCGGCACGCCTTCTTCGATCAGCGCGAGGGTACCGTGCTTCAGCTCGCCTGCCGCATAGGCTTCGGAGTGGATGTAAGAGATTTCCTTCAACTTGAGGGAGCTCTCCTGTGCTACAGCATAGTCGACACCGCGGCCCAGGTAGAACAGATGCTCATGCTTCGAAATATGTTCGGCATAAGCCTTGATGTCTTCCTTATTCTCCAGAATGGATTCTACCTGCTCCGGCAGCGACTGCATGGCGGCCAGAATATGAGCGATTTCCTTCTCGGATTGCGTGCCGCGAACCTCTGCCAAATACAGGGCAAAGAGTGCGAATGCGATAATCTGGGAAGTATAAGCCTTGGTCGAAGCCACGGCAATTTCCGGTCCAGCCAATGTCACGAGAACATCGTCCGCTTCACGGGCAATAGAGCTGCCAACCACGTTGGTGATGGCAAGCACATGCGCGCCGTTGGCATGACCTTCACGAAGAGCAGCCAGCGTATCAGCCGTTTCGCCCGATTGGCTGACTACGATTACCAGCGTCTCCGGTGTTACGATCGGCGAACGGTAGCGGTATTCCGATGCGATATCGTTCTCTACCGGAATGCGAGACAGCGACTCGATCAGATTGCGTCCGACCAGTCCGGCATGGTATGCCGTTCCGCAGGCGACGATCTGAATGTTCTTGATATTCTTGATCTGCTCTACAGTCATCTTCAGTTCGGGCAGAACTACCTTCGTACCTTCCGGATTCATGCGTCCCAGCATGGTGTCGCGGTAAGCCTTCGGCTGTTCATGGATTTCTTTCAGCATGAAATGCTCATAGCCGCCTTTTTCCGCGGTTACCGCATCCCAATCGACAGTAATCATTTCCCGAGAAATAAAGTTGCCTTCAATCGTCATCAGTTCGACAGCATCTCTTGTCAATACAGCCATTTCGCCGTCGTTCAGGATGTACACATTACGGGTGTATTCCAGCAGAGCAGGAATGTCCGAACCGATGAAATTCTCGCCATCGCCAAGTCCGATAATCAGCGGGCTGGCTTGACGAACAGCAACCAGTTTATCTGGCTCGTATTCCGTCAGAACACCAAGAGCGAACGCACCGCGCATGAATTGGATTGCTTTCTGTACAGCCTTGACGATGTCGCCGTCATACTCGCGCGCGATAAGATGGGAAATGACCTCGGTGTCGGTCTCAGAGCTGAAATGACGGCCTTCGGCGATCAGCTCTTCCTTGAGCTCCAGATAATTCTCGATGATGCCGTTATGAACGACAGAGAATTTGTGAGTCTCATCCGTATGCGGATGAGAGTTCGCATCCGAAGGCTTGCCGTGCGTAGCCCAGCGCGTATGACCGATACCGGCACTGCCAACCAGCGGATGGTTCTCCAGCTTGGATTCCAGGTTCACCAGACGTCCGAGCGATTTCACGATCTGCAATCCGTCCTTCGTGAACACCGCGATGCCTGCCGAATCATAACCACGGTACTCCAGCTTCTTCAGACCCTCCACCAGGATGCCTTGCGAATTCTGATTACCGATATATCCTACAATACCACACATAAATAATTTCCCCCGTCCATTGGAATATACATGAATGGCAGCATGAGGGAAGAAACGTGCCGTACGGCATGTTTTGAGAAAAAGCAAATATTCTGTTGTCAATGCTCAACAAAATAACCTGTCAAATGTAATAACTTACAATTGGAAATGCACAGTCTTTCGCTCTGCCGCATGCAGATGATTTCGTTCCGTCATGCACACCCAAAGATAAGTTCGCATGTCATACGCCCACAAAAGCGTTGTCTGAACGGTTGCCCTGTTCGTTTTCCGCTATCGCTTACGGTCTGGCGCTGTACCGGGAGGTCCCCGCCGAACATTTCGAACACCTCCACCTCGTCAGCTTGATCTGCCGTGATCCGGCCTTGTTAACGTCTGACTGACAGACGCTAAGCTCATCCTTCTCCCCCGCGCAGCCTCAAGCTCTGGCGCTTACGTTGTGTGAACCTCACGATCCCCGCTTTCTCTTCCTGAATAAAGAACATAGTCTATTATATGCACGTACTGCCGCTTTGGCAAATGATTTACTCATGATGTCATATTTTAATTTGAAGACCGGCCCTGCCCGCCTCATTCAAGCAGGACCGTAAGATGATTATATGATTAGACCAGCTCGCGCTGAACTACCTCCACAATTTGGCCGACAAAAAGATCCAGATCTTCCTTAACCGGCCCCTCCGCCATTACGCGAATCAGCGGCTCCGTACCGGAAGGACGCACCAGCACCCGCCCATTCGAGCCCAGCTTGCCCTCTACATCCGAGATCGCCGCTTCGATAGCCGTATTGTTCGGATAGTTGCTCTTATCCAGTACCCGGACGTTGACAAGCACCTGAGGATACTTGATCATCATCGTTTTGAGCTCACTCAGCTTCTTTCCGGAAGCCAGCAGCGTATCCACCAGCTGGATTGCAGTCAGAATGCCGTCTCCCGTCGTATTGTAATCGAGGAAAATAACATGGCCCGATTGCTCGCCGCCCAGGTTATAGCCGCCGCGACGCATTTCCTCCATAACGTAACGGTCGCCAACCGCCGTCTTGGCCGTCTTCAGATCCAGCTTCTCCGTAGCCTTATAGAAGCCGATATTGCTCATGACCGTCGATACGATCGTGCCGTCCTTCAGCTTGCCGGCGCGGTTCATCGCATCACCGCAGATGCACAGAATGAAGTCTCCGTCAATTTCCTCGCCTTTGTCATCAATGGCGATCAGACGATCGGCATCGCCGTCGAAGGCAAGCCCCAGATCGGCTCCGAGACGAAGCACTTCATCGCGAAGCTTCCCGGGATGCGTGGAACCGAACCCGTCGTTGATATTAAGCCCGTCCGGCTCCGCGCCAATCGCATGAACCTCGGCGCCCAGCTCCTTGAAGAGCTTCGGAGCCAGCTCATAAGCCGCTCCATGCGCACAGTCCAGAACGACCTTGAGGCCTTCGAAGCGGTGGGAAATCGTCGTCTTCAGATGATCGAGGTAGTCGTATTTCGACTCGGCATCCGTCTTTACCGTGCCCAGACCGGACCCGATCGGACGAGGAAGCTCGTCAATCTCCGCATCCATCAACTCTTCGATGCGCAGCTCGGTTTCATCGGACAGCTTGAAGCCGTCAGCTCCGAAGAATTTGATACCGTTATCCTCAACCGGATTATGCGAGGCCGAGATCATAACTCCTGCATCCGCTTTAAGCAGTCGCGTAATGTAAGCAACGGCCGGCGTTGTGACGACGCCCAGCCGGATGACTTCCGCACCGATGGACAGCATGCCGGCCACGAGCGCCGATTCCAGCAGCGGACCGGAAATCCGCGTGTCCATTCCGATGACTACCTTGGGCTTCTCTACATTTCCCGTTAATACATATCCCCCGCAGCGGCCGATACTGTAAGCCATCTCCGCTGTCAGTTCACGATTGGCGACTCCCCGAACACCGTCGGTTCCAAAATACTTACCCATTCTTGTCTGTTCTCCTTTGTTATGCTGCAGCAGCTTAATATTCGTAATATATGATTTCAGGCCCAGGATCGTTCGCCTCGTATCCGGCTATTGTACAGCCGGCTGCTCGGAAGCCTCTCCGACACCTTCATCGGTATTTGAAGGAGAAGGCGTTGCGGACGGCTGGGGCGAAGGCTCCGGAATATCGCCCGGCACGGAGGCGTTGGCTTCGCTTCCGGTGACGGGCTCAGCGCTCGGCTCCGGTGATACGGTGACAGCAGATCCGCTCTCCGGAGAAGGCGTTGGCGATGCGTAGGTAGCCGAGGTCACCTTCACCGTCACGGCCGGGGCTCCCGCGCCGCTCAGCTCAATGAAGCTCGGGAGTGTCACCTTTACCGGCACCTCGTGATCCCCCGCCCCTAGACCGCTCACATCGGCTACAGCCTTGATATCGTCTTGTTTCAGCCCGTCCAGCAGAGAGCTTGCACCAGACACTGTAAGAGATATAGTGCGGCTGGAGGGGGATGTGACCGTCGCTGATAGGCCGCTTGCAGCCCCTTCAACGGTTACCGGGATGTCCGAAACCGTCCTTTCCGCCACCTCGGAAGCGACGACTGCGACCTTTATCGACTTCGGTGCCACCTCGCTGACACCTTCCGGGGGCTTAAGCTCCAGCTCAACCGTCGTCGTTCCGGCCGATTTGACCGTCCCTAGATCGAGGGTGGCCTGATAGGAAGTAACGGCCTGAAGATCCTTCTCCTGTCCGTATACGGTTACCTTATCAGCTTCTGGCTTGACGCTTGAGAGCACCAGGGAATCCGGGAGACTCCCGGTATACCCTATGCTTAGCGGAACGCTCTTGAACGGGAGCGTAACCGGCACATCCACACTGACCGACGAAGGATCAATCTCTGCGTCCTTGATTTCGCTTCCGTCTGCGTCATATGCCACAAGCTTGACTTTCTTACCGGCTATGGACCCATCCAGCCCATCAAGCTCGACAACTCCCTGTACCTTGGCGACGCTGGACAGCTCACTTGCAGGCAGCGTAACCTTCACGGTGGAAGGCTCCGTAACCGGGGTTCCCGCCTGATAGCCCTCCGCCGGCGTTCCCTTTGTTACCACTGTGACAGGAAAAGACTTCTCGCTCCGTTCCTCGATATGCACATGCACTTCAGCAGGATCAATCGAGATCAGCTGTACGCCGCGCGGAAGCGAATATTTGAGCGAAACGGTAGCCGTTCCCGGCTCCACATGGCTCAAGTCCAGCGTGACCTTATATGCGTCTGAGAAGAGGTAAGACAGATCGTTGCTCTTGCCCATAACCTCCAATCGGACGCTGTCGGCGTCCTGCGCCAGGACGTATTTATCTTTATCCAGTCCGGTGACCTGAATCGGAACGTTCTCGATGACCCGGGTCTCCATCCGGGCGGTAGTCTGTGTCGTCGATGCGGTATCGATATGAACCATCGTCCACAGAATAATACTCAAGGCAAGGGCGAGCACCTTGTTGAAATTGTTGTTGTTCATCCATTTATCCATTGTTTCCGCCCCTCCACTTCCAGAAGGCGCTCCGCTTCTCCGACAGCGCAGACCGGGCCCGAAGCTCTTCGTACAGCTTGGAAATCAATGATTCTTCCTTAATATCCCGGACCACCTGGCCATTGATCGCCAGCGAGATTTGCCCGGTCTCCTCCGATACGATGACGGATATCGAGTCCGTCACCTCGGTAATGCCGATGCCTGCCCGGTGGCGTGTCCCAAGCTCCTTGCTGATAAAAGGATTCTCCGACAGCGGCAAGTAGCAGGCCGCCGCCGCAATCTGGTTGCCCTGCATGATCAGCGCCCCGTCATGAAGCGGTGTATTCGGAATAAAAATATTGATCAGCAGCTCCGAGCTGACTTGGGAATGCATGGGGATGCCCGACTCTTTGTATTCATTCAGGCCGGTCTCACGTTCGAACACGATTAATGCCCCTATTTTTCTCCGTGCTAAATAATTAACGGCTTTAATCACTTCTCCGATTAACTTGCTGACTTCCTCATCGTTCTCCGGCCCCCGGCCAAAAAACTTCCCTCGGCCAAGCTGCTCCAGCCCGCGGCGAAGCTCCGGCTGAAAGATGATGAAGACGGCCAGCACGCCGAAGGTGAACATCTGGTTCATCAGCCATTTTAGCGTATAGAGATCAAAGAGCGTGCTGAACGCCCAGATAAGGAACAGGACAAATATCCCTTTCAGAAGCTGAATCGCGCGGGTACCGCGGACCATGTTCAGCACTTGGTATATGATATAGCTGACGATCAGAATATCGATGACATCCTTGATCGACTCTTTCCAGGTCAGGTCCGTAAAATAGCTCATCGCTTAAAACCCCCATCACTTCATATTAGCCGGGTTTATGTAAAAGTTCTGTTAATTGTGTAACATGTCTAGGTTATAACGTTCACGTTCATGATGCAAGTTTAGACCTGACCAATGCCTGATCGGAATATTTTGCCTGAAACAAGCGAATCTCATCCATCTGACTTATAAATGAAAGTTCGCCTGAACGAGCAAAAAAGCGCCGTCTTTTCCCTTGAGAAAAAGAGGCGCGGCATCCCGTTATGTACGACGGCCGCCCCCTTAGCGGTAGGCGACGTCGTTGAACATATTGGTGACTTTATACCAAATCCAGCTGAGCGCTTGGTCTATGCTTTTGACCTGCCCGGAAATATGGGCGGTGGACGCCTGGTAGAGCGAACCATCAATCACGGTCACATTCCCGTTGACTTCCCCGTATACCTGAGTCTTACCGTTCTCGACCGTAAGATCTCCGGATACTTTCTTGCCGGAAGGGACGATAACGGTATCTCCCTGGATCACTACCTGGTCCAGGTCATTGCCCTTGACGACCAGCTGCCCGTTATCCTGGTTCCACACGGTGAGCGAGCTCATCAGCATGACCAGCAGAAACACTGAAGCGGCCGTGAGAGCCGGATGACGCTTCACCCAAGCAATGAATCGTCTTTCCTTCTTAGAAGCCGGCAGAGCGCCCATAATGCGTCCTATCAGGTCATCTGAGGCTTCGGGAGGCTGATGCATCAAGGAGAACAACAGCATATCCGTCTGTTCCAGTTCCTTGAATTTTGCTCGACAATCCGTACAGGATAGAAGATGCTCCTTCAAGTCCCGCTGCTGCTGCTGGGGCAAGTCGTCATCCAGGTAATCGTGCATCAAAGAGACGGCCAGTTTGCATTCCATAGGAGCCAATCCTTTCATCGTGCTATTTCATAGAGCCTTCTGCGCCCCCAGGCGCGCAAGGCTCGCTTAACTTTCATACGTATCAGATTATTATGAGTTTCACAAAAATCCGAAGGGTCTCTACATTCGCGGTCCTAATTTTTTGCGCAAAAACTCACGCCCCCGGTGCACCCGTGTCTTGATTGTCGTTACCGGCATATCAAGCACGTCGCTGATTTCCTGAAGCGATAAATCTTGCAAATACCGCAAAATCATCACCGACCGGTATTTGACCGGCAGCTCGTCAATGGCCTGATAGATCGTCCTCTGTGTCTCCGACAGCAGAAGCTCCGTTTCCGGCGTGACGTTATCGCTGGGAATCAGGGAGTAGCCATCCGTTCCTTCCTGATCACCAAGTTCCGCATCCAGCGAATACGTCGGTCTGCGCTTACGCAGCCGGTCGATACAGAGATTGGTCGCGATCCGGTAAATCCAGGTCGAGAACTTCTGCTTCTCGTCGTATCGATCCAGATTGCGGTAGACGCGAAGAAACGTCTCCTGAACAATATCCTCCGCTTCATGGCGGTTATTCAGCATCCGGTAGCCTAGATGATAGATTTTGTCTTTATATAATTCGACAAGCTCGGCAAATGCCCGCTGGTCGCCCTTCAGGGCGAGCTTAGTCAATCGGCCTTCCAAATTATCCACCAGTCAATTCCCCCAGACTTGCCGCCCAGGCATGTCTGAGCAACACCTGGAATCACGGTACAAGTATATAAATCGTAATTCAACGGCTCTCAAAAATCAAGGCTTTACCGGGACAATTCGGAGAAGCCAAAAAGCCCGCCCCCCATATGGGAGGGCGGGCTTGCATAGCCGAGCAATCAGCCGGTATTCCGGAGACCGGCGGCAATTCCGTTGATCGTAAGCAGCACTTCGCGCAGCAGCTCAGGATCATCCTGCTCCTGCTCGCGCAGCGCCCGAAGCTCCGTAAGGAGCTGAACCTGCAAATAGCTGAGCGGATCAACATAAGGGTTCCGCAGCCGGATGGACTCCTGAATGACCGGAACGTTATCCAGAATATCCTGCTGTCTCGTAATCTTCAGGATAAGTTCGGAGGTCAGACGGAATTCCTGCTCGATCTGTCCGTAAATCCGTCTGCGGGCCTCCTCGTTCTTGCCCATTTCGGCATATTCCTTGGCGATGATAAGATCCGCCTTGGCAATCGCCATCTGGAGCGTATCAACCAAGCTTGTGAAGAAAGAGAAATGCTCATACATATGCTGAAGAATCTTCAGATTCTCTTCCTTATTATCATAGAAGCTCTGCAGTCCCGTTCCCGCCGCATACCAGGCAGGCAGCAGATAACGGCTCTGCGTCCAGGAGAATACCCACGGAATCGCCCGCAGATCCTCGAAGCGGTCGCTGTTCTTGCGCTTCGAAGGACGGGAGCCGATATTCAGCTCGCCGATCTCAGGAAGGGGCGTGGATTCCTTGAAGAAGCTCAGGAAGTCCGGATCGCGGAAGATCAGATCCTGATACTTGTTCAACGACACCTCGGAAATTTCCCGGCAGATTTCTTCCCATTTATCTTCATACAGGTCACTGTGCGGCGTTCTGGCGTTGATCGCTGCTATCACGAGCGCCGATGTGGCCTGCTCCAGGCTTCGGTAGGCGATTCCTTTCATAGAGTAGCGGGAGGAAATAACCTCGCCCTGCTCCGTGATCTTGATGCCGCCACCGATTGTCGAAGCCGGCTGGGCAAGAATGCTGCGGTTCAGAGGCATGCCGCCTCTTCCGAGCGCTCCGCCGCGGCCATGGAAGAACTTCAGCTTGATGCCGAATTCGTCGGCCATAGCTGTCAGGCCCTTCATGGCAATGCGCAGCTCCCAGTTGGCGGTGACGACGCCGCCGTCCTTGTTGCTGTCCGAGTAGCCCAGCATGATTTCCTGAAGATTGCTCATGGCCGTAACGGCTTGCCGGTATACCGGCAGTCCGAAGATTCTGCGCATGATATCCGGCGCCGCATGAAGATCATCAATCGTCTCGAACAGAGGAACGGCCTGAATCGTGCAGGTGACGCTGCCGTCATTTTCCATGCGGAACAATCCGACTTCCTTGGCGAATACCATTACCTCCAGAATATCGCTCGCGGCCTCAGCCATACTGATCAGATAACTGGTGATGCAGTTCTGTCCGTACTCCGTCTGCGCCGTATGAATGGTCCGATACACGGCCAGACACTCCTGCGTGCTCTCGCTGTACTCCTGATAAGGAGAGGTCAGCGGACGCGGATCATGAAGCAGCTTCTCCAGCAGCTCAATCTTCTCGTCCTCCGAGAGTTTGGAGTAGTCCGATGTAATGTCCATCTTTGCCAAAATCTCCGTCATCGCGTTCTCATGTTCCTGACTGTGCTGACGGATATCGAGCGTTGCGGTATGGAACCCAAACAACTCAACCTGGCGGACCAATTTTTTGATATAGGTATCCGCAACATAATCGGCAAAGTGATGCCGCAAACTGCGGTCAATAATGTTCAAATCTTGTATAAGCTCGTCAGGCGATGTGTAGCGTTCCGGCGAACCTTTTTTCTCATCGTCCAGCACGTTCTGAATCTTCGAGATCATATAGCTGAGCTTGATTCGGTAAGGCTCGTTGTCATTCCGCCAGGCGTCACCGCGCTCCAGCTTAATAACCGCCTTGTCCTTCACAATCGATTCCAGCAGTTCCGGCGTTACCTTCACAATGCTTGTGCTGAAGCTCAGGTACTGAATCATTTGGCGCATAATCCGCTGGTATTCCCGGACAGCCAGAATGCGCTGCAGTCTCAGCGTCTGGAGTGTTACCGACGAGGTCACCGAAGGATTGCCGTCACGGTCGCCGCCGATCCAGGAGCCGAATCGCAGATAAGTCGGAACATGCCAGTTCTGGCCCGGATAGTATTTGCTTAAACATCGCTCCAGTTCTTGATAAACGTCCGGCAACACATGGAAGATCGTCTCATGAAAGTAGTACATTCCGTTCCGCACTTCGTCAAGCACCGTCGGCTTGCGATCGCGCAGCTCATCAGTCTGCCAAAGTGTAATGACCTCGTTCAGCAGCTTCTCGCGAAGCTGTTCCCGTTCCCGGTAAGTCAGAGTCGGATCATCCAGCCCCGTTACATCATCCGCAATCCGTTTATGGATATCCAGAATCGCCCGGCGCATCGCTTCCGTAGGATGAGCAGTCATGACCAGCTCCAGCGACAGGCCGTTTACGATCTCCCATACTTCCTTGGGGGAGAAATCCCGTACCCGCAGTTCCTGAATCGCGCTCTCGATGGACCCCGGTTGAACGGTTTCGCCCGCAGAGCGCTCGTAGTCTCTTTTGCGGCGAATCCGATGGTTCTGCTCGGCGATATTCACCAGCTGAAAATAAATGGCAAAAGCCCGTATCACTTGGTGTCTGTTCTCCGAGTCCAGGGAATTGATTAACTCCTTAAATTCGCTGTGCAGTTCAGGCAAGAACACTGAGCGCAACGATTTACTGGTCTCCCGGATTTTCTCCACGATCTCAAGCAGTTCATTTCCGCCTTGATGTACCAGTACCTCGCCCAAAATGTTCCCCAGGAACCGTACGTCTCGCCGCAGCAGGTTATTGGAGTTGACTTTGCCCGCGGTAGTCGTAAGTTCGGTCATGCTGTTCCCCCCATCCTTCTTCCGTTTCAATGTCTCATAACAAGTCATGTCTGAAGCTTTCCTCATATCATACAATAAAACGACCCGAAAATCCTCAACTTTCTTTCGCGGTGAAGCACTATAGTCTTTTAAGATTATACATCAAGATGAGTAATTATACAGGTATATTTTTTTACATTTCTTTTAAACTATCGAGGAAATCGCTTAAATCGTTCTCATTTTGTTATGGAAAAAGGGGCCCAGCCGACCGATTCGGCAGTTTTTATGCAAAAAGAGCGTGAAACTCATCTAAAAAAAGTTTTATTTTTTCTGCAAATTCATCATTTACTTGACCTTGTTTCGACTTGGATCTCAACTGTTCTTGTCTTCGGATCGTACAGAATGCTTCCGCCCAGCGCTTCGGCCAGCGCTCTTGCCGGTACATAGGTCACGCCCTGCTCCAGTATGCCATCCGCCGACTTTATTCCGTTTACTTTCACGGATACGGTTACTTTGTCTTCCTTCATTATAATGCTCTCCTTCTTTAGCAGCTCATTTACTTTGCTGACCGCCGCCGATGCAGGCTGTTTCCCTTCCCGCAAATTCGCAAGCGAAAGGCCGAAGGTCATTTGCAGATGACAATAATCCTTGAAGCTGCTCCAATCGCCACCCCATTCAAAGCCAAGGTCTTTGGCCATTTGAACTGCTTGCATCCAGTCCACCGATCCGTCGCCATTGCCATCTCTTTTCATATCCCAGGATACGTTCTTTCCGTCAGGGAGCAGAAGGGCGAAATCAATCGCCAGCCCATAGTTATGATAGCTATAGCCTCCCCGCGCATTCGTCACAATGGCACCCGGCTTGGTCCGCCCCTGCTCGTACAGCGCATTCTGCTCGGCGACAGTCCGCAGGCCCTGCGTAATGATGATAGGAATACCGGTCGTGTAGCACTTCTCAACCAGCATTTCAGCCGCGGCAGCTACCGTTTCATGGAGTCCTGTCCATTTGGATCTCGATTTATTTTTCACTTCGTTTAGTGTCAACATGACGTTCTCCCTTCCGGTCCAGTCTTCTCAAATAAATGAACTGGTCGAATCTTCCCGATCTTGTCAGCACCGCAAGTGCGAGCAGCCCCACAGTTATTCCGAGTTGGGTGACCGTCCGGCCGTACAACAGCCATGTCTTGAATCCGGCAGCAGCCACTCCCGCTATTACAGTTAAATGCGACATTAGTACAAACAGCATATTGAAGGTAAAGGCCAGCAGAAACAGGAGCATTACTAGCATGAAGACGCTGATTACCCCTTTGCGAAAGCGTTCATGATAATACTCTCTGTGCTTTAACAGAATGTAGACAGAGCAGCCGATCGATATCAGGTACAGCGCAAGAAGAATAACGTCAATCTTCCTCATGCCCATCCCCCCGATCATAAATCAGATACTGGGCGAACCTGTTCCGCCCGATCTCTTCCTGAATTTCGCGAGAAGTGTCGCAATAGCGACTGATGGTTAGCGTAACACGGGTGGAGGCTTCCCGCAGTTCCTGCTCCTTATCCGCATATAGAGCCAGGAGCCTGCGCAATATCCATGGAACACTCATGCTTACGCCCCCCTGTCTTCCGATTGATCAACCTTCAATTTCTTAAGCACGTCCAGCGTCGGCTGCATGAAGTCGGATCTTTCCTTATCCAGAATAGCTTGCAGCCTGTCACGGTCCTCCTCCGCTTTATCGAGCAGCTCGCGGGGCACCAGACTTCCCTTGACGATCGCCCGCAGCATTACAATAACGACAATCATCAGAACCAGCGCGACCACATAGGCGAGCCCGTATTTGTCCGCAAGCGGCAGCAGTTTCTCCAGTTGTGCAATATCACCCTGTTCCATATCTCATGTCCCTTCCTTTCATTTAAATTAAAAATGCCCCCGATTGCGGGGGCGCATAAGTTAGAGCATAGGTAGTCACATATTCTGCCTGGCTCTTATTGTTGTTCGATGATCAGACGGACTTCTTCCCGCACGATGGAGGGATCTCATCGAACGTTTTCTGTCCTTTCCGGATCAAATCGGCATAGACCTTAGCCATGAGCCGCTTCCCCTCCCTTCAGTACGAGCAGTTGCTCGTACACTTCTGTCAGAGCAAGCTGCATATTCAGCGTTTCTTGCGAAGCAGAAACAAGCTGACTGTTGGTCTCTTCAAGAGCCGCCTTCGTGTCCGCCAAATCCTGCCGAAGACGTTCCAGCTCGTCCAGATTTTCGGCAGGTTTATCGGCTTCCTCCTGCTGGTAAGCTTCCCAGGCAGCTTGAAGTTCAGCCTCAGTCGGCTTCGGAGCGTCAATGTTCCAGACAGCAATATACGGTCCCTTGTCGATCAGGTCGTAATCCTCGCCCTCAACGAGACGATTATAATCGATACCGAAGCGAAAGTTCACACCTTCGACGGGTTCTTCCCCCGCCTCGGGAGGCTTAATTTCGTAGCGAACGCGGCCTTTTTCTTCTGCGCCGGGGCGGAGGACTGGCGTGGGGCCGTCGTCCTGGACGATAAAATCCCGGAGCGGTTCGGCGCTTGGATACAGATGCAATATGGCTGATGGTATGTGCATGTGTTATCCCTCCAATCTTTACGCGACACGTATCAGTGATGCGTGAGTGTATAGATCCCCATTATTAATCGTAGCTGCCATTGAGCATTGAACATAAAATTCTAGCACAGCACCTGCTTCTAAATATAGTTGGGCTGTTCCGGCATAACCACACCCGCCAACTCCAGGGTGGATTATACCGTCAGAAAGAGCGGTATTTAAGTTCCCATCTAATGCGATGAACAGTAGCGCTCTTTGCATTGTCGATGACGTCGGGCTTACATTTAATCCGACGCGAACCGATACGATATATATACCGCGCTCCGGTACGATAAAGCGTGAATTTGCGACGTCACAAGGACTTTTCTGATTCATTATAGAGGCGGTAAACAATAACTTTGTCGCAGTATTAGCCGCAATGTTTTGAGTCGTTATATTATTTCCACGCGTTAGTTCTCCTGCCACTCGGTTAGTTTGTGTATTATCTCCCCATGGATTGAGGATATTTTGATTCACCGAGCCGCCATTTATTGCGAGATCACCGATTGTTGAGGATGGTTGTGTTCCGGCGTATGAAATGTGTCCGCCAAGATCGGCTACATATCCAGAATAATTCCCCGCTCCTCCACTGTTTTCGACATACACCTTCCCACCGTTAATAACGGTAATAAAGCGGCCCTTGTTCGACATGTTGCAACCAGCTATACGAGCAAATGCGAGGTTAACAACAATTCCCGAATTAGGGTCTGGCTGTGATGTTGTGCTGTTAACTCGGTCTACTACAGCGCCCGAACAAGAAAGTATAGTAACCGGGGTTGCCGTCGTTGTGCTGCAATTAAATCCAGTAACTGAGGTAATTAATGAGCAATTTAGGATTTCGATTCTATTCACGATTCTTGAGGTCGAAATCACTGAATCTCCGTTGATGCTCACGCTGCCTTTGCCAACAAGACCTTTAAGTGATAAGTCTTCGTTATAAGTCCCAGAAGCCACATTAATAACGACAGAGTGATTAACAACCGGCGGCAACTTCGCGATCGCCTTCCCAATCGTCTTAAACGCCCCCGCCGCCGTATTGGCCAGCCCGTTGTTGCTGTCACTACCATCTGTCCGGACGTAGTAGGTCACGTCCGCCGTTGTGGCCTGCACCGCACTCGATGGCAGCTGCCCGGCGGGCAGCTTCGCAGTGGCGTCAAGGGACGCCACACCGCTCGCCGCGCCTTTTTGGGTCAACGGCACAGAGGCAGCCGCTTGATCCTGAAGGGTCTTTACCACCGAATCCAGCGTATCCATATTGCCATTCAGATCGGCAATATCCACAATATCGGTGCCCTCCGGTTTTTTGAGTCCCAGATTGCTCGTTGTCTTCATTGTTCACACTCCTTATTCATAGACTCTAAGATCATCCCATGTTTTGGCATGGGTCGCGTTCCAGGTCATTGCCTTTAATGCATTCCACCAGGTATAGGTGTATTGATAGCGGCAGTCCAAATGCGCCGGCTTGATCTCCTCAATAAGCTCCATCAGTTCGTTCATGCGAGGAGGAACACCGAGCGTTCCGACAAATCGGACCTCGAAGGCGTATTCATCCGGAATCTCCTCCACAGCAACCTCCCCTCCTGAAAAGGCAGATGCGGTCCGGCGGATCATCTCCGGCGTAGTCGTTCCTGCCCCACGCAGCTTGGCCTTGATAACCTCCCTGCGTCCCACTTCGCTCTTGGAAGGATCGACCTGCAAGCCAAGCTCCCTCTCCCAGCGGTCCAGCAGCCGCACCGCCGTCTCCACATTGAGCTGATCCCTTTCCTCCTCAAGGGCAAGCCAAGTAAGTCCGATTTCCTCCGAGCTACTCCCCTGCAGGGCTTCCATCTCCCGGACGCCCCGGTAATAATCCGGCAAGTAATCCATAAGATTCGGCCCGGCGGCTGAAGAATCCGCAGCCGCAATCACTCCGGTCCCTTCTATCACAGCCGTATCAGCCATTCTGCACCTCCAATACCGCATCCCCAAAGAGCGGCACCTCTTCCGCTCCCAGGGAGACATTGCTTGCGGTGCCGTTCAGCTTCAGCTCCGAGTAGTCGACAACCCCTTCCGTTGCCAGAAGCAGCGCTCCGATTACAGACTGGCTCAGGTAAGCGGAAGCATACCCCTTCTCCTTCCGGTAAGCCTCCAGAGCCAACTGGAATGCCGTGGCAACCTGCCCAATCGAATAACCCGCCGCCAACGCAACCTTTGCCGATACCGTAACGCTCTTGCCTTGAACCGAGGCGACCGTGACGACAGCTCCGACAGGAGCCTGTCCTTCTCCCAGCCCCGGAGCCGGGTCGATATATTGCTGCACGTCTTCCACAAGCACGGCGGAAGCCGGCCTTTTGTCGGCGTCGGCAATGACCACTTTAACGGTCTTCGCTCCGTTCCATAACGGAAAGATCCGCGCGCTGCCCACACCGGAGACCTTAAGCGCCCACTCCTCGTAATGGGCCTTGTTCCCGCTTGTCGCGGGTTTGCGGGCTGCATTGAAATAGCGCTGCCGCAGAGTTTCATCTCCCTCGGTCTCCACCCCAGGGATCAGCAGGGCGGCAATCTCCGCCCGCGCGAGCCGAGGAATATAATCAATTGGGAGTAGCGTTCCCGAGCTCCGGCTTCCCGCTGCCCCTGCCGTCTCGCAAATCAGTCGATAGCTGCCGGCTCCAAGCTTCTCCGCTGCCCCGTAGTTAATGGTGTCCGCCGAAAAGCGGCTGCCTATCGGAACATCCATCGCTTCGCCAGCTTCGTTATAGAACCTTCCCTGAAGCTCGGCGGGGCTGGCCGGCTTTCTGGCTATACCCGACCAGGCGATACTGCGGTCCAGATATTCTCCGGTCGCCGTATCGGCAAAGAACAGATTCGCGTTAAGCTCAATCTCCATGTAGAGCTGGGCAAGCTCGGCCGCGGCTGGCGCCAGCGCGTCATAGATGATGCTGCCTTCACGCTTATCCAGCTCGTCCGGCACCCGGTCCAGCATCCGCTCCAGTATGTCTTCAAACGTCTGGTCAGCCATTTGCACTCACTTCCTTTCTCATTTGGATATCTCCGTAGCGTGAATGCACCGTCAGGTACATCTCTACCTGATCGCCGCTGAAGACGATTCCGGAGAATGTCACTTCAGTAATCCTGTCGTCCTGAAGCAGCGCTTCTGTTACAATACGCCGAAGCTCGGCTCTCGCCAGCAGCCGCTCCCTGCCCAGCACCAGATTCCACTCCGTACCATAATCGGAGCTATAGATGAGATGCTCGTAACGGATTGTCCGCAGTGCCTTATCAACCGTCTGCCTCAATGCATCCAGACCGTCGACCCAGCCGGTAATCCTTCCTTGCTCCAGATCCACCGAGTAGGTCAGACTCGGAAGCATTTCATCCTGATCTTCCGCCATAGTTATGGAGCCCGATTGACCGATTTCAGGTATCATGATCTCATCACCAGCCTGTCCATCACCACATAGCTCTGTCCACCCTGCATGCGCAGCAGCAGTACACGGTCTCCCGCTTCCAGACCTCTGCGTAATATGATCTCATCACCATTCCATGGGAGACGCAGCTCCATCACCCCTTCCGGCAGAACAATGGCGCTCTCCGGAAGGATGAATTTCTGGTCGATCTGAATCCGAAGCGGCGATCCGGCAACGACCGTCCCAAAGAAAAAAGCCACCGGACTGCTGTTCTCCACAACACCGAGGCTTGCTTTTTTAATAATATCCAGCATGTTACACCACCTTAATTTGCAGAGACATAGTATGCTCCCCACCGGATAAGCTGTGCGTACACTCCTCAACCAGGAACAGCTGCGTCTCCAGATCATCCAGAAGGACATACAGAAAGCTGCCCGCACGCACCCGCAAATCGCCGATCGCCTGAACGGAGAGCGAGACCTTCTCCCGGTTATGCAGCTTGAGCAGCTGCTCCGCCTTCTCCTGAATTTGCGCTGCATTGGCATTGTCGTCGGCCTTCTTGGACAGGATCAAAGTCCCCCAGCGTTTGACATTCCCGGTGTCGGTGACCGGATAGAAATCCCGTTTGCCTGTCTCTTCATTGTTCCGATATAAAATAACCGTGTTATAAGTCTCGTCATCGATGCTCGATTTCAACGAATAGTCATACAATCGACTGCCTTCTCCCAAAACAACGGGAACCAGCATGGAGCCCGGCCCGCGAAGCGTCAGTGCGCCAAAATCATCGTAAAAAGCGAGCAGCCTTCCCTTCTGCCGAAGCTCGCTTCCGATCGCTCCCATGATGATATCCAGCAGCTTCTTGTCGTCCTCGATCAAGGAAGGCTGCACGTACTGCGCCTCCTCGACCACGCCTGTCTGCAGACCGTAATCCTTGGCGATTTTGCGAATAACATCAGCTGCCGTTACATTCTCCAGCACATAGCTTCCGTTGCCCATCAAGTAGCGGATCTGGTCGTAAGCCGTCAGCTTCAGTTCGCTGTCCGCTCCCCGCTCAATGCTGAACACGAAACCATAGAATACATCGATCCCGTCCTTCCGAAGCTGCACGATATCGCCATTGGACACCTTGAATTCCCGGCGTTGATATAAACCTCCGTCCACAAGCGTCAGCTCAAGGGTTGAGGGCTTGCCGGCGCGGGATGTCTTCCAGGAGATCTCGGAGGCTATCCGGGAAAGGTCCCACAGTCCGCCTTCCTTGTTCTTGATCAGCAGTTCCATGCCATCCTCCTTTCCGTCCTTGCTTATCCTCCAGAGTCCCGGGCTCTTAAGGAATCTTGAGCGTCATGCCGATCGGGAGCTTACGGAGCCTGCTGTCCGGAATGGCGTTGAGCTTCTGGATTTCTCTCCATCTGTTGGCGTCGCCCAATAGCTTCTTGGCTACCTTCCACAGATTATCGCCCGCTTTAAGCGTATAGGTGGTCTTCGCCACCCTGTCGTCATCCCGCTTCTGTTGAGCTTTCGCCTTACCCTTGACGGTCTTCACCGGCATCGCCTGATAGAACTCGTACTTCTTCAGAGCAATGGAGTATTCGATGTCTCCCGAAGTTCCGGCGCTGAGCTTCCAACTGAAGCTTTCAATGCTCATGGCCATGTTGACGGCAAAGTCCCTTTTTTTGAGAGCTGCTCGCAACTCTTGGGCAGTCACTCCATCTGGCGCCGACATTTCCGAATGATCACTTTCCAGTCCCGAAAAAATAAACCGGATCGGTCGTCTGCTCCTCATCCACTTCTTGATCATACTTACGTACTCAAACGGACTGAGCAGACTGTTCTCCGGCACCAGCACGAACGGATAACGCTGCGCAGGAAAAATGCTATCCAGCGTAATCTCGGTCAGTTTGGGATAGGAAATCGCGTTAATGGCGCCATAGTCGATAATCGTGTAGCTTTTTCCCTCACCCGCCTCCTTGATTTCCAGCGTCTCAGGATTCACCGGCAGCCGGAACAGCTCATCCATGTTGTTATAGGTAAGATAAAAACCGTATTCTTCGCCAGCCATCACGTATACACCCCCTGTGCGGTCGACAGGAACTCTTCGTTCAGCTTTTGGCTGATTTTGTTCATAATCGAGTCGATATCGCCCGCATTATGAATATCACCTGTTGTTAGCTGTACGGTTGGAGTCAGCTGGACGAAATTCTGTATGGCCTGTATCTCGGCCAGATCCCGCAGCATTTCCAGGTCGTCACTGGAGATATCGACGCTTCCCTTCACTTCGCCGACTTCGCCGACACTGTTGACGTTGTTGATGTTGTTCATGCCGCTCATACTATTTGTGTTCATGCCGCTTGCCGTCATGGCGTTCATACCGTTAATTCCTGCCGGAGCGCCGCCTGTGGTAAGCTTGTTATCTTTTCCGCTACCTGTAAGCGATTTTACCTTTCCATTGAGGTTGGACATCGCGTTACCAGCAATATTAGCATACTGTTTGGCGGCTATCGAAGGATCGACGAATGCTTTCTTCTCACTGCTTACCGTCTGTTTGTCACTGGTAGGCGGAACGATCTGCTTGCGGAGATTATCCACCATGCCGCTGAACACATGGGGGTCATCGGCGTCCAGCAGATTGACCTTCAAATTGGCCAGGCCCTCAAATCCCGGAATATGGCTTAGAAAATCGGTAACGGCCTTGAACTTGGTCAGAACCATATTCACTGCTGTGACAATCGCTTTGACGAAGCCGCCGGCGAAATTCTCCACTCCCAGCGCCATCATGTACACGAAATCCAGTATTTGCATCGTCAGATCATAGAACAGCTTCTTCACGGCAAAGACCGGATCGATGAACAGATTACGCAGAAAGTCCGAGAATATAATGAAGGTGTTGTACAGCCCGATGATGATATTCTCAATAACAGCTTTTAGAAAGCCAAACATGCCGGCGATGAAGCCGATAATTTCCCCAGCCGTAACCCCCGACTGCATGAGGCAGTAGATGAGCAGCGCAATGACGGCAATAATAATCAAGATCGGCCAGTTGACGGCCAGCCAGGCGACAGCCAGCGACCAGACCTGTACAATCATTGCGGCTAAATACACAAAGGCAATCGCTGCCAAAATGGGACCGATGACCGACCAGTTCTGCTGGATCACGCCCATCATATAGATCAATCCGTCCACAACCATGCCTACAGCCGTCGCTACGATGAGGAAGACATTGGCCATAAAGTTGATCGCCGCAACCATCTGATCCGACTTGAACGCGTTATTGAGCGCATCCAGAGCGGGCCGGAGCGCGGTCATCGCTTTCTCTCCCATCATGCCAAACGCATTATCGATATTCTGCTGCAGCTTCTCCCAGTTCTCCTGGTCTTTGGCGGTGCTTGAGTTCTTGATGACCTTCTCGCCCATCGACTTGGCAATATCGAATGCACCGGACAGGTCGATTTCTTTCAGAGCGCCGGTGGTTTTTCCGAGAAAGCCTTCTTTCTTCTCCGGCTTGCCGGACGACGACGCAGCTCCAGAATGCGAGACCTCACCGGAGCCGCCACCGCTCCCCGACGCAGCTGCCGCCGCTGCAGCTCCGGTTCCGCCCGATACGGCGGCAGCGCCCGCCAGTTTGCCCGGGAATACGCGGGCCGCCACTTTTTCCCCGATATATTTGACCACTTCAAATGTATTGATATTAAAGGCATCCAGCACTTCATCCACCCGGCTTAGAAACGTCTTCTTCACCTCGGCCGAGGCATTGCCTCCGCCCGATCCGCGCGCCTGCTCGTTCAGCTTTCGGGCAGCTTCCTGCGACTGCATGAAGCCTTCAACAAAAGACTTGTTCTTCTCCTCATATACACGCTCCAGAATTTTCTGAAGATCGTTGAGGGAGGAGGAGGCGCGGTCAAAATTCTGGTTAAGCCGGTCCCATTCGGCATTTACATTGCGCCATACCACAAGGGCTCTAACTGGCACCAATGCGGTACTCGTCGCTTCATTTCCCATGAATCCACCTCCTTTATCGCTTTCTTGAGCCGGATTTGGCTCTCTCCCGCTTCTCCCGGTCCACACGCACGGCGATCATAGCGTAAATGGCGGCTCTCTCCCGTTTGGACAGCGACATCAGCTCATGCGGCAGGATATGCAGCTCATGGAGGGCGTAATAAGCCAGGTTGGCTTCGCCGTCGCCCTCGTTAATCAGTTTTTTACTTCGTCCACCAGTTCGTTCATATCTGTAGCGAAGCCGTTAAGCGTCTGAACACGCTCGCCGAGCGCGGCAAATTCGCCGGGGAGCAGCATTTTCCGCAGCAGCGCTTCCGCGCCCAGAACGCCGTAAGAGCGCTGGAGCTCCGCGTTTTTCAAATCGGGATACTCCACGCTTGCCGTCATCAGCTTGGCCATATAATCATTGGCGTCAATTTCCGGCGTATAGATGCCATTCTTGCCTTTGACTTTACGCGTTGCCGCCTTCCGGCATTCCTGATTCTCGTCCTCCGTCATGCTGCGCAGCTTCCAGGGCACGGGATTACCGTCCTGGTCTTTGAAGCGGCTGGAGACGATAAATTCCTCGGTGGTATCACAGCTCACATTTTGGGCAAAAAACATACTGAATTCGCTCATTCTTCCTACTCCTCCTATATAGTTCATCATTGGCTCATCGTGAATCGCCGGAACGTCCCCTTCAAGGTTCCGTCCCGGCGGCATCAGCTAGCAGCAGCTGTTTACGCTGTTAAGCTTGCGTTGGCGCTCCGAAAGTCTGCACAATCTGCACATCCTCAAAGGTGAAGCTGACATCTTCCTCCAGCGCATCCGACTCCGTGTCGAGAGAAGCCATAATGACGCTGTCCAGATTGACGCCTTTCAGGATGATCCGCTGGGCACCGATGCTGGAAGAAGGATCGTCGTTAGTCACTTCGATATCAAAATACTGATCGATGCCTGTATTCATATAATCCAGCATCATCTGCCGGAACCGGCTCGTCATATAGAAAATCGTCATCGACCCGCTGCCCGACCAGCCTGTCGCTTTATGCTGCACGCCGCGGCGGCCCAGCGTCTTGACTTCCGCCTTTTGCTTCTCCACCGTAGCCTCCAGCTTCTTCACATAGAACATTTCTTCCGTCTGGGTGCCGATCACCGCAAAGGCGCGGCCCTCTTGACCGGAAATCGTATCGCTTGCTTTCAGGAACGCCATATTATGCCACCTTCACTTTCATATAGACTTTTTCTACCGAATCGACAGGCTGTACGGCAATCTCCAGCACTACGCTGTCGCCGTCCCGGCCAGCCGTTACAGTAATATCTTTCTGGGCGTTGAAGTTCTCAATCGCTCCCAAATCCTGAAGATCGCTCATGTATGAGGCGCATTGCGACCAGAACAGGGCTCGTCCGTCCTCGTTATTCGAGACCTTGCCGAGAAAGTACGATTCAAAAATCGATTTCATATCACCGGCAATCGCATCCAGTACGCGGAGCACACGATTCTTGGACAGCACTTTGCCCTTGTCCGGCGTGAATGACGTCAGCGTATTGATATCCTGCTCAACCACCGCTTTCGATCCGCTGTAAGTAAAGAGCAAATTGCCATTTTGCAGCGCCGTCTCCGTCTCGGAATGGCTCAGACGAATATCGGCGTCCACGGCATCATCATACGCCTGATAGGTCAGCGACTCGTTCACCGCAGCAGCTGCGGTTGCTCCAGCTGTCCAGGCAACGGCGTTTACTTTATCGACTACGGTGCCATCGCTTAGAATAACGCCGTTCTTGACGCTGACCGCTCCTTCATAATCGGCTGCCGCATAATCGGCCAGCACAGCTTGAACCTTCTTGCCCTCTGTATCCCGCAGCCGCTTCACATAGGAGACATAGAGGGATTTCAACGTATTGTCTCCGGACAGCAGACCGACGGTTTGAAACTCCTGCACCTCCAGCTTGCTCATGAAGCTGCTGTGATCCAGATTTGTTACGGTACCGTCGCTGCCGCCTGCAAGGGGGATAGACGCCGCCGCTTGAAGTCCTTCGGAACCATTCTCTTCAAAAGAGACAAAAGCATTAGCGACCAGTTCAGTTGCAGACGAAACGGTCTGTCTGTCCACTTCCGCTCCTTGAAGAATCGTCTTGATGTCGAATTTGGTCTCATCTTCGATATTGGAGCTGATGACAATCGCCAGATCATTGCCGCGAATGCCTCCGTGAACGGCTGTGGCCTTCACGCCTCCGGCTGTGGCGGTCGCCTTAACGCCTGCATTCAGCCGGTATACAAGCAGCTTCCCGGCACGCTTCAGCGCCTCACGGACCGGAAGCAGCGAAGCATGGCTCCAATCGTAACCGAGAAGCTTCAGCACCTCCGTCTGCGGCGTTACGGTAATGATCTCTCCGGCGGGGCCCCAGGAAAGAACCAGAGCCAAAGCTGCGATTCCACGGTCTCCTACGGTTCCAATCGCCCCTGAGTGGGTGGACACGTCCACATACACACCGGGTCTTACTTTATTCTGCGTCGTCCAAGTTCCTCCGGCCATTAGTTAACCTCCTTTGTCATAAAGAATGTCAATTCTTCTCTCGCTTGCTCGACGGTGTAGTACCGTTCCGGCTGCAAAATCACATTCAACACATCTTTTTCGATTGGCGTGAAAAACGCCGATTCCAGAATCTGATTCTTCTCGAATCCTGTCTTCTTCTCATTCACGGTCATTTCAATCTTCCTTCCTCTTCAAATTGTCCCATTAACACTTGGCCCTGCTGCCCGCTTCGCAGCACATACATGCTGTACTCCGCTATGAACATTGGCGCCTCATTCTGAATTTCCGCTGTCCACAGCTGATTCCGGCTGCGATATTGAACCTCATCGCCTTCAACAATGGAGAGTGCTTCCTGCAAGTCGTCGGTCAACATCTCCGTCTCTTCAACCGAACTGCCTTCATGGCGGATACCGAAACGGTACACTGCCGTGGAGCGATCTTCCCGCTTGCGTTCATAAGCCGCCGACAGCAAGTTAACCTTGAATGACGGCCCTTCCGCATTGGCTTCGGCCGAAATTACAGGCACCTCCGGGAAACTTTGCCCCAGCGCACTAATGATACAGTTCTTCAAATGCCGCACAGACATGGCATCCTTCCTTTCCTCCCGGCTCCAGCCGGACCATGCTAAGACTGGTAACAACCCTCCTTTATCCCTTCATCAGGTTCGGAAATATAAAACGGATATCATTCACAAAGGAACGATATCCGTCATGGCTTTATGACAAACGCCGAAAGAAGCTTTCACCGATGATAGGCCGCCGTTTGTGGCAGGCTTGAGTGAAGCATTTATGCTTCCTGGTGTCCTTTCGCTTCATTTGCCATGTTATAATCATAATCTCTTTTTTCACTCATGAAGACGGTAAAGGAGCGGGTTAAGGGCTGATATTTGGGGGTAATATGCCGGTTGCAGGGAAGCCTCTGATTCAAGCCACAAAAAAAGCGGCTGCCCCCTCTTGAACTGTCGAAAGTCTCAAGAGCCGCGATCCAAAGATCGCTTGGGTCATCCGCTTGATATAGAAGTTTGTATTGTGCTTTACCGCAACTTGTTACCGTTGACCTTTATTTCTTCCGGATTGTTTTCTTCAGTGTATTGGCCATTGAAGTGGGCAAAAGCGGTTTGAGATCAAGCATGTTCAATTCATGAAAAGCCAGCGCCATTTTATAGAAAGCCCGGGTCCGAATCTTCACGTACGTATCCTTACTCACCGGCGGGTTCAGCACATGGTTGTATACGGTATAGTCATAGACCTCGTCCCGTCTCATGTACCTCTCCCGAAGCAGTTGCTGTTCCCTGCTGTCCAAGCGCTCCACCACCGAGTCGATTGCGGAACAGTAAGCCATTCTGGCTGCGGGTACATCCACATTATGAGCGGCGAGAGATCCGGTTGAGTCCGATATCGCATGTGTGGGTCCATGAAATCGTTCCGAGTAAGAATACGTGATCGTAGCCTCACGTGCTTCAAACGTAATCGTTTTGAAAATCCGGTATTTTTCCAGCATGCTCTCGATCGCAATCTGAGTCCGTCGGCGGTCCAGCTCAGGCAGAGTTGATATAAGGTTCATTGTGCAGCACTCCTTTGTCTTTGTGTGAGAATTCGCTTCATTGTTCTCTTATGAATGTGGTAAAATGACAGTGTTCGTATGTTGTTCGTATTTTTCTATAATATACCACTTGCTCTTTCTACCGTAAAATCCGATTACAAGGCTTGTACATATGAATATCTCTGTGTATCTCTCTTTATCTTGCCTAAAGGCAATTTATCTCTAATGGTCTTTACCTTTTGGCAACATTCGTATATATTGATTATGAAAGAGATGAGTTTATAAGGAGAGTTGCGGAATGGGACAAGATTTTGGAGTTTATTTGAAAAAGCTGCGGGAAGCCCATGGACTTACCCTCAACCAGTTCGCTTCAATGACCGGGATTAGCGGTTCACAGATTTCACGAATGGAGAACGGCATCAGAGGCGTCCCCAAGCCGGCCACATTGCGAAAAATTGCCGACGCGCTTGGGATGCCCTATGAGCAGTTAATGGAGCAGGCCGGATATCTTCCGGGCACAAGCGAAATGGATTCGGTTCCTGCGTGGGCTACTGGAAAGGATAAGCGCGATTTTAAAAAGATGCTTGAGGATGACGGGGAATTAATGTTTGATGGAATTCCGCTCAACGAGGAAGACAAGCAGCGGATCAAGGATGTGCTGACAGGACTCTTCTGGGAGGCCAAGCGCATGAACAAACGCAAGCCGCCCTCCGAGTAAGGGAGCCGATGCTTTACATTTGTACAATATATCATGCTGCAGGTGAAGACTATGGATGAACTGATCGGTCAACTGATAAGAAAATACCAAACCAACAATCCGTTCGAACTATGCCAGGCTCTGAGCATTCATGTCCGCTTTATGGACCTGGGCAACCATACCAAGGGATTGTATTACCGTAAACTCCGTAGAAGATTTATCATCATTCATAATGAATTGTCACCCGAATGGCAAAGGTTCGTCTGTGCGCATGAATTGGCTCATGATCGGCTGCATAAAGGGATCAACCGTTTCTTTCTTGAGAAAAACTCCTATTTCGCCCCAGGCAAGCTGGAACGACAAGCCAACCATTTTGCCGTTCTTCTGCTGACTTCATTCAACCGTCCAGAGCAGGATGAATCCTTGGAAAGCTTCTGCTCGCGAATGGGGATTCCCCCTGAAGCCGGCATTTTTTTAGAACCATGATCCGAACATATATTCTCATTCAATATTTGAGGATCTCATCTTTTCAGCCCGTTGTTGAGAAGGTCTGATCAACACAAAAAAACCCTTACCGGATGTAAGAGTAACTGAAAGATTATAATAAGATGGAGCGGGTGATGGGAATCGAACCCACGCTATCAGCTTGGAAGGCTGAAGTTCTACCATTGAACTACACCCGCATAGCTAGAAAGAATCGGGATGACACGATTCGAACATGCGACCCCCTGGTCCCAAACCAGGTGCTCTACCAAGCTGAGCTACATCCCGTTATAAAGAAATTAAATGGCGCGCCCTGAGAGATTCGAACTCCCGACCTTTTGATTCGTAGTCAAACGCTCTATCCAGCTGAGCTAAGGGCGCATATTATGGAGCGGACGACGGGAATCGAACCCGCGACCCTCGCCTTGGCAAGGCGATGCTCTACCGCTGAGCCACGTCCGCAATTAAATGGTGCGCGTGGAGGGACTTGAACCCCCACGTCAAAGACGCTAGATCCTAAGTCTAGTGCGTCTGCCAATTCCGCCACACGCGCAAGTGAATGAAAGTGAGCCATGAAGGACTCGAACCTTCGACACCCTGATTAAAAGTCAGGTGCTCTACCAACTGAGCTAATGGCTCTCAGATAAGGAGTCACCGAAAGGTTATCGGATTCGCCCTCACAACCAGGCATCATATCAGGAATGAAGTGGCTGGGGATATAGGATTCGAACCTATGGATCACGGAGTCAGAGACCGTTGCCTTACCACTTGGCTAATCCCCAATAATGGATATTTACATCTTACCCATATTCAAACCTAAATATAAGAAGTATATGGTGGAGGCTGAGGGGATCGAACCCCCGACCCTCTGCTTGTAAGGCAGATGCTCTCCCAGCTGAGCTAAGCCTCCATATTGATGGAATCCTTATGAAGTAACACAAGCATTTAATAATGGTGACCCGTAGGGGATTCGAACCCCTGTTACCTCCGTGAAAGGGAGGTGTCTTAACCCCTTGACCAACGGGCCTTAAAAAATGGAGCTCTCAACCGGGATCGAACCGGTGACCTCATCCTTACCATGGATGCACTCTACCTTCTGAGCTATGAGAGCATGGCTCCCCGAACAGGACTCGAACCTGTGACAACTCGATTAACAGTCGAGTGCTCTACCAACTGAGCTATCAGGGAATATGATACCGCTTGGCAGCTTCCTACTCTCCCAGGACCCTTCGGTCCAAGTACCATCGGCGCTGGAGGGCTTAACGGTCGTGTTCGGGATGGGTACGCGTGGAACCCCTCCGCCATCGCCACCAAACGGGCATTTGCGGTACAAATGCATATTCAGGCTTGATCGCCTGAAAACTGGATCGAAACGAAAATTTGCGTTTTGCCCCTTCGTGTTCCGGGGTCTTTTTGGATAAGCCCTCGACCGATTAGTACTGGTCAGCTCCATGCATTGCTGCACTTCCACCCCCAGCCTATCAACCTC
>NZ_JAHCMB010000148.1 GCF_019904155.1 Paenibacillus sinensis | reverse complement strand
TAATATCGACGATTTTCCTATCCAGTCCTAGCTATCCCGAAGTGAATTCTTTATGCTGGGAATAGTGCTGTTTTGCAATTGGTTAACTAACACCCGAACAAGCTAAGGAGGTTCATATGGAATACACCTATTTGGGAAGAAGCGGACTGGAGGTTTCCCGGCTCTGTCTGGGAACGATGACGTACGGTGAATGGGATATGAACGAGAAGAGCTCGCTTGAGATCATTAGCCGGGTGCTCGATTCAGGCGTTAACTTCCTTGATACGGCCGACACTTATGGCAAAGGCTCAAGCGAGGAAATCATCGGCAAAGCTGTGAAGGGACGCCGGGATCAGGTCATTCTGGCGACGAAGTTCAAGGTGCGCACGGCTGAGGGACCCAATGGCGAAGGCGCAAGCCGCTACCGGATCATGCGCCAGGTCGAAGCCAGCCTGAAGCGGCTCGGAACCGACTATATCGATCTGTACCAGGTGCATCGCCCCGATCCGCATACGCCACTCGATGAAACGCTGCGGGCGCTGGATGATCTGGTCGCCCAAGGGAAGGTGCGCTATATCGGCTGCTCCAATTTCGAAGCATGGAGAATCGTGGAATCACTGTGGACAAGCGACCGGATGAACCTGGAACGCTTCATCACTAATCAGCCGTCATACAGTCTGTTCAACCGTTATATCGATCAGGAAATTCTGCCCGTCAGTGTCCGTCACGGCCTGGCAACTTTGGCTTATTCGCCGCTCGATGGCGGCTGGCTGTCCGGCAAATACCGCCTCGGACAACCGATTCCGGACAATTCACGGGGAGAGCGGATGAACCCGGATTCTCCGGATAATCGGACCAAGCTGGAGAAGGTGGAGAAGCTCGCGCAAATTGCCGAAGGAAAGAACATCCGGCTGAGCCAGCTGGCGCTGGCCTGGTTGCTGCACCGTCCGGGCGTCATTCCGGTTGTCGGTATCCGCAACGAGAAGCAGCTTGAGGATAATCTGAAGGCGCTTGAGGTGAGCTTAACGCCGGAGGATTTGGCGGCGATCGATTCAGTGTCGCCGAGTCCGTATCAGGATTTTACCGGAGACGGAAGCTTCTGGTTTAACGAACCAAGGGCATTTCGATTCAAATAGCGGAACAGGGCGCTGGGCAAATGCATAGGATAGTAGCAAAATCCAGCTCCGAAAGGATTGAGCTTATGTCCATGTCCATGTATCCCGGCACACAGAATCTGATTTATCAGGCCGACTCGGCCTCGGTCCATCATGTGAGAAAAGTGCGCGACCAAATGCACGGCTCGCTGAAGCATTATATGAATCGTAAGGTAAGGGTTCAGACGATCGACGGCGAAGTGTATGAAGGCTGCATTGCCGGACTTGATGCGGGTCATCTGTACTTAACGGTTATGTATGAAGCAACGACGACCACAACGACAACGACCATGCCGGCGCCGCCTGCTCGCGCATTCTTCCCGTCTCCCTTTCATCCAACCCATTTCCCGGTCAATCCGGCAGGCAGCGCTCTTCTGCCGCTTGTTCTGTTCAATCTGCTGGCGATTTCGCTGATTTAGGCCTGTACATCAACAGGAGAGAAGCCCCTTCACCTTGCGGTGAGGGGCTTCTTGCCTTTGTGCCATCTGGAGTCTCGTGGACGTATGGGCCGTCTTAGGAACTCCACAATTAATTGTTTCCGTTGTTACCGCCGGTTCCTGTATCGGTGAGTGTAATGCTATCCGCAATCTTTGAGCCGCTCTTCAGCACGTATTGAACGACATCCCCGGCTTTCAGATCACCTAAAGTGATCTCCGTCTCTGCCCGCTTGCCATCTGTAATGGTGACGGAGATGAGCTTCGTCGAGGCGTTCACGGTAAGAGTAACCGTCTCGCTGGTGAAGCTCGGCTGTCCGCCGCGCGGTCCTCCAGCGGCGGATGAGCCCTCGCCAGCGGCGGACTGACCTTCGCCGGCAGCAGGCGGGCTGCCGCTGGGGAGAGGCATCGGGCTTCCCGCTGCATCCGCGCCGCCTACTGCCGATCCGCCCTGCGGAGCGGAGGGCGCTTCGGCGGTATACACCGTGATCGTCCCGTCCCCGATGCTCTTGATCTTGCCGAAGCTCATGGCGTTCGCGCCGCCGGGAGCTTCGGCCTTGCCCGGGCTGGCAGCGGGAGCCTGCCCGGGGTTCGCCGCCGCCACCGGAGATGCGGCCGGCTTCGCGGTGGCCGCCTGCGCCCCGGCGGCCGGGGTTGCGGCCGCTTTCGCAGTCGCGGCCGGCTTCGCGCTCGCCGCCTGGCCCGCTCCGGCCCGGTTCCCGGCCGGAGTGTCGCTTGGCGGCGAGCCGCCCGCGCCCCTGCTGCCAGGGGCGCCTCCTTTGCCGCCGGCGGGCATTCCGCTCGGCGGCGTGCCGGAGCCGCCGGCCTTGTCGCCGGCCGGCGGAGCGCCCTTGCCGCCCGCGCCGGATGGCGGCGGCGTTCCCTTGCCGGCCGCTGGCGTAGCGGCCGGAGTCGCCGAAGGCGTCGCCTGTGCTGCGGCGCCCGGCGAGGCTGCCGGCAGCATGCCGCCGCCCTGCGGCTGCAGCTGCTCGATCCGTACGGCCAAAAGCGTGCCGTCCGTCAGGGTAACCCTGACAATATCGCCGGCTTTCAGATCGGCGAGTCCGAATGCAGCTTCCGTGCCGCTGCCGGAACCTGCATACTCCGTGCTATCATTCACCGTAACCGTGATCTGCTCTCCGGTGAATGAGGAATTACCGTTGTTATCCGCTTCTGATATTTCACCTGTTTCGCCATTTCCTGTGTTCATCGAAGCCGCTTCGCCAGTTGCTGAAGCCGCTGCCGGGTCCCTGCCGCCGGATTTGGCGGAAGCGGACCCGCCGGTGACGGCTCCCGAACCTTGCTGCAGCATTCCTACGTCATTGGCGCTATCCCCGGATTGTGTTCCGCCGTTCACTTCATCGTCCGCCGCCTTCGTCAGCGTCAGTTCGCTGCCGGCGATGGAATCGATTCGTCCGATGAAGCTGTCGCTGTAAGGCTTCGCGCTGGCTGCCGGCGTCGGGGCAGGGCTCTGCTGAACAGCTTCCGCCTCATCCTTCCCGCAGCCTGTGAGCAGCGTAAGGACAAGCAATGCTCCCCACAGCAGCAGGGGCTTTCTGTGTACCATTGTTTGGATTCTCCCTCCTTATGACATCTGCCTGCGATTTCCGGCATAATATACCAAAAAAAGCTGAAGGTTAGTTGAAAGCCAGCTGAAAGTAAGTTGAATGCAGGCAGGCTCCTGAACGGGAGGAAAACGTATGATTTCGAGTCCATCCACACTAAAAAAGCAGCCTGACCGCTTAAAGCCGGTTCAGACTGCCTTCTTATAAACTCTGAATTTTATCGTACATTTGAATTTGAATATCTCATGAATTTATTCATTGTCTTTAATTTTCGTTCACGACGGCGATGATTTCATCCTCCAGCTCCAGCCGGACATCCTCCGGATAAGCGCGGATATTGTACTCGGTGTGAAGATATCGGAGTACCGCCTCAACGATGTTCGAGGCCACCAGGTACTGGCTTCGTCCCTGGGTCAACACCTCGGCGGTGAAGCCGGTATCCTCATCCCAGCTTAGCTCCACCTGAACGTCCCGAACGTTGACGCCCTTGCGCTCCGCCAAATGAAGGCATATGGCGTTGATGATTTCATCCATGCTGAGAACGGTCGGCATTAGTAGCGATCGCTCCGTTCTTCATATCTTCTGCGTTCATTTCTGCGGCGGAACAGCGAGAGGACGAGCATCACTACGAGATAAATGGCCAGCATGTTCACCGCAAAGCCAAGGATGTTGCCGAAGAAGCCCATGCCTCCGAACAAACCGCCGAACAGCATGCCGGCCAGACCGCCGATCATCATGCCTTTAAAGAAGCTCCCGCCGCTGAAAAATCCCCGCTTGGCCGTCGTCGCGGCTGTGCTTGAGTACGAGGAGCTTTTGGTTGAATCGCTTTTATATGTGCTGCTCTGTGTCGATTTGTTAGGCGTCGATTTATATCCCTGAACACCTGACTTGAAGCCACCGCCGCCGCGGCGGGCATCAGCGTAATCCGGTGCGGCTGCCCCGAAGAAGAGTGTAAAAGCCATAACGACCAGCATTGCGCTCTTGATAAATTTCATGGATTGGAATTGACCTCCTGTAGTAATGTCTTGTCCGGTAATACGGGGAAGTGTTCTGATGGTTTCATTTTTAAATGATAAAAATTTAAGCTGCGCGATGAAATCCCGAGGTGGACATACTGGTCTTTCTGTTGGAGAATGAAGGGACCATACTAGTCATCAGGGAGATGAAGTCATGCCGCCAACCGAACGGTTCGATATTTATGACGAGCACCGCAATCCGATCGGAACCGACACCCGGGAGAACGCACACGCCAGAGGGCTCTGGCATCAAACGTTTCACTGCTGGGTGCTGAATCCGGAGATCGGCGAGAAGGGCAGCCTGCTGTTTCAGCTCCGGCACAAGGATAAGGATACCTTTCCCGGAAAGCTGGATACCTCATGCGCCGGACATTTGCAGGCTGGAGAGACGGTGGAAGACGGCGTTCGGGAGCTGAAAGAGGAGCTGGGACTGGATATACCGTTTGACCAGCTAGCGTACTGCGGTGTATGTACCGAAGAGAGCCGTCCGTCGCCAGGTATCATAGACAATGAATTCAGCCAAGTCTTTTTGTATGTCTCGCCCCAGCCACTGGAGGCTTATGATTTTCAGCGGGAGGAAATTTCCGGATTGTTCTTTGTGGATGTTGCGGCATTTCAACAGCTGGAATCCGGAGAGATCGAAAGCTTGAGAATTCAAGGAATTATCGAGGACGAGAATACGGGAGAGATTCTTGAGGAGGAGAGGGTCGTGACAATCGACAGCTTCACCCCGAATACGGAGGAATACTACCGGCTGCTGTTCTCTCATTTATAGCTTGGGCAAACAGCGACTCAAAGTGCAATCAATTGTTGTAGACTTACTCTTACTGTTAGGCCAGAGCGGAATCCGAAAAAACAAACGATTCGCTACTATAATTTGCCCGATACCTTTCTCTGCAATCTGCAATAAACTATATCAACCTTAAAGAAAGGGAGTGATATAGTTGGGATTCAGTAGAGTAAGTCTCTCCATGTGGTCCGGCATCAATTTCACCAACCGCCGGATTGTCTTCAGACGCAAGGGAATTGCCGTTCGTGATCTTCGCGTATTTCGGTTTGACAATGTTCTGTCCAGCTTCCGGATTCGCAATGAAGTGGTGAGATCTCAAGTTACGCTTATTCTGTTCTCCCGGATTAACTTTCAAGGTTCATTCCGTGTATTCCGCGGCAGCCAAAGCGTAGCGGACTTGAGAAGATTTAGCTTTAACAATGTTACTTCATCGTTTATTCTGGTGGACCGCATTCTGTCCGACTTTGAAATCGCGCTGATTCAGAGCACTGGAAGACCGCCTCATGGCGTCATCGTCATCAAGCAATAGTCTTTTGCCCTATGCAAGATGGCTGTCTTCGAACAGCATCGTCCCGCTATATGATACGGATTTTGAGCAAGCAGCCCGGTGCCGACAGCGGTGCCGGGTTTTTTATGCTGAGTTATATCGGCTGATCTTCTATCGCTGCATCATTTTCGGCAAAAAAAGGCGCGGGCACAATGCCCGCGCAAGCAGCAGTACAGAGAGATGTCAATCGTTGCTGGCGTACCCTTCCGTGACAAGCTCCAGGGCGCCGGTAGCCGGGTCCATAATCATGCCATGAACGGGGACACCCGGGGGGAGCAACGGGTGATGCTTAATCATCCCCACAGTCTGAATTACCCCGTCTTTTGTACTGTCAAACCCGCGCAGCCACTCGGTCAGCTTGATCCCCGAATGCTCCAGCGTGTCCAGCACCTGATCCGAGACGCCGCGATCCTTGATCGACTGGATCATATGATCCGCATTGAGGGAGGCCATGCCGCAGCCATGGTGACCGACGACAATGACCTCGAAGGCATTCAGCTCATACAGAGCGACCATGACGCTGCGCATCACGCTCCCGAAAGGGGAGGAGATAATGGCGCCGGCTGTTTTGACGATTTTGACGTCACCGTTTTTAAAATTCATCGCTTTCGGAAGCAGCTCCACGAGCCGTGTGTCCATGCAGGTGATGATCAACAGCTTTTTGTCGGGGAACCGGCTGGTCAAATAGGCTTCATATTCCTTGTTCTCTACAAACTGTGCATTGAACTCCATAATGTCGGAGACTTGGCTCATGGTACGTGTAACCTCCTAATTAAATTAGTTCGAACGGGGAAGAATCTCACAAGAGGAGTGCGAATGATATTCGCTGAGCTCCAGTCCGCGCAGGTCGCGAAGTTGAATGTTCTTCCCGTATAGCTGGGAATCGCTGGTCAGTACAAATGAGGTCATATGCTCGTCCGCATCCAGCTTCAACTGTTCTTCATAGAAAATTTCGTGCTGGGTGTTCACGACAAAAGGCAGTCCGCCGGCTTCGACGTGCAGGTCGCCTATGTCAGGCTTATCCAGAATCAGCAGTACGTTAATTCCGTCGCAGCCGCAGGCATGTCCCGTATCGTACAGAAGCTTGAACGTTCCCGGCAGGATTCCAAGCCTTTCCCTCAGCTTTCGCTCCGCAAGCGGTGTAATCCGGATCTTCATGCAGTCCACACTCCTCAGTTGGCGTTCCCTCCGCATGGCGCGAAAGGCCTCATCTGTATATCGAGCGGCCTCAAGTCGCTTCGTTAGTTGATTATACCCACTTAAAAAAGTATCATCAAGAGTAGCATGATTTTACAGAAAGCGGGTGTAAAAAGATGGAACATCAATTACAGGAACAGTGGAATGATTTCGCCGTTCTGCTGGCCAAGATGAGCGGGTACCGCGAAGCGATCGGACTGCTGCATTGGGATTTGCGGACGGGCGCGCCGCGCAAGGGGGCGGAGGTCCGCGCCAAGACGATCGGAATGCTGAGCGGCGAGCACTTCAAGCTGGAGACATCACCAGAAATGGGACGGTTCGCGGAGCTGTTCAGCCAGCCGGAGGCGAACGCCCAGCTATCGGCCGCTCAGCGGAAGATCGTCGAAGACTGCCGCAAAGAATATGAACGGAGCAAGAGTATCCCTCCCGAGAAGTATGAAGAGTACGCCGTACTGGCTGCTCATTCCGAGACGATGTGGGAGTCGGCCAAGGCGGAGAATGATTTTGCCTCATTTGAACCCTTCCTAAGCAAGATCGTGGCTTTCAAACAGGAATTCATTGACAGCTGGGGCGTGAAGGGAACCCGTTATGACACTCTGCTCGATATGTACGAGCCCGATCTCACCGTTGAGAAGCTCGACGAAATTTTCGGCAAGCTGAGAAAGCGGCTTGTCCCGCTTGCGGAGAAAATCGCCGCATCCCCTCATCAACCGGACGCTTCTTTCCTAGAGGGAGAATTCCCGTCTGTCCGGCAGGAGGAATTCGGGTTATTTCTTTTGAAACAGATGGGCTATGACTTTGAAGCAGGCCGTCTGGATGAAAGTGTGCATCCGTTCGCTACAGGTCTGAATCCCGGCGACGTTCGCATAACGACGAACTATGTGCCGGATAACGTGACCAGCTCCGTGTTCAGCTGTCTGCATGAAGGCGGACATGCACTCTATGAGCAGAATATCTCGAAGGATCTCGTTGGTACACCGCTCGCGCAGGGAGCCTCGATGGGGATTCACGAATCCCAGTCCCGGCTGTGGGAGAATATGATCGGGCGCAGCCGGGCTTTCTGGCAGCGGTATTACAGCGATCTTCAATCGCATTTTCCGGAGAATTTTGCAGAAGTTGACATGGAGGATTTCTACCGGGCGATTAACCGGGTGGAGAACACGCTGATCCGGATTGATGCGGACGAACTGACGTACAACCTACATATTATTATCCGTTATGAGATCGAGAAGCAGATTTTTAATGAAGGGCTGCAGGTCAAGGATCTCCCTGAAGTGTGGAATGCCAAGTACAAGGAGTACCTGGGGATCGTTCCGCCTACCAACAGTCTGGGCGTGCTCCAGGATGTTCATTGGTCGGGCGGGGATTTCGGCTATTTCGCTTCCTACTCTCTGGGCAATATGTACGCGGCGCAGTTCCTGAATACGCTTCGGAAAGAGCTGCCGGAATTCGATTCGCTGATTGCCTCGGGCAACCTGCTGCCGATCAAGGAATGGCTGTCGAATGCCATATACCGGTACGGCATGAGCGAAACCCCGTCGCAGATTATCGAACGCGTTACCGGTGAGCCGCTGAACCCCGACTACCTGGCGGATTATCTGGAGCAGAAGTACAGCGATATTTACCATCTGGAAGACCATTAATCGTTCCTGCGCCGGTGGATTATCAAATTTGCAAAAGATATAATAGAAGAAAACCGTCAGTGAAAGGAGAGAGGATATGGCGAATACGTACACCTATAGCCGAAAGGAAGAGGTCGTAAACGCAGTGACGCATGGTATCGGCGCTGTGCTGAGCGTCGCCGCACTGGTGCTGCTCATTGTCTTCTCCAGCATGAGAGGGACGGCCTGGCATGTCGTGAGCTTCTCCATCTACGGCACGTCGATGCTGCTGCTCTACCTGAATTCGACGATTGTGCACAGCCTGAAGGAGGGCAAGGTGAAGGATCTGTTCGAGTTCTTCGACCATTCCTCCATCTATTTGTTCATCGCCGGCAGCTATACGCCGTTTCTGCTGGTCGCCATCCGGGGAACGCTTGGCTGGAGCTTGTTCGGGATCATCTGGGGCATCGCCTTCTTCGGCGTATTGTTCAAGGCATTTTTCACCAAAAGATTTCTCTTCATGTCCACAATCTTCTACATCGCGATGGGCTGGCTGATTGTGATCGCCTGGGGACCGCTGACGGCGGCTGTGGCACAGGACGGCATGTCGCTTCTGATGGCCGGCGGCGTTCTGTATACGCTCGGAACCATATTCTATGTATGGCGGGCGTTCCCTTATCACCATGCGGTCTGGCATGTATTCGTGCTGCTCGGAAGCGTCACCCATTTCTTCGCGGTGCTGCTCTATCTGCTGCCGATCCGGTAAGGATCCAGGGGCCGATAATACGCGCAAAACGACAAGGTAAAGATGACAAGCAAAAGTGCTTGACATCTTTCTTTGTTTTCGGTATGATAAGGGACGTTGAATTGGTGTAAAGTGTTTTTCCTTGACGAAGGGAGTGCCCTTGATGAGTCAGGGTAATCGACTGGAGAAGACGAACCGGATCAATCTGCTATTTGCATTCTACGAACCTCTGCTTACCGATAAGCAGCAGACGTTTCTGAAATATTATTTCCACGATGACTTCTCCCTTGGGGAGATCGCGGCGGAATTTGAGATCAGCCGGCAGGCCGTGTACGAGCATATCAAGCGCGCCGAGCAGGTGCTGGAGAATTACGAGACGAAGCTTGGGTTATTATCGAAGCATGAAATCAGGACCCGGTATTTCGGGGAATTACGTACAATCCGGAATGAGGCGGCGCTGCCGGAACCTTATGGACAGCGCCTTAATGAAATTGTGGATTCTTTGGAGAAGCTGGAGTAGCTTGAAGGGAGAAGGCAGCCTATGGCATTTGAAGGATTAACCGGAAGACTGCAGAACGTGTTCAGCAAGCTGCGCGGCAAAGGCAAGGTGTCCGAAGATGACGTAAACGAAGCGATGCGCGAAGTGCGTCTGGCCCTGCTGGAAGCGGACGTTAACTTCAAAGTCGTCAAGGACTTCGTCGCCAAGGTGAAAGAGAAGGCTGTTGGCAAGGAAGTCATGGAGAGCTTCACCCCTGGCATGGTCATCATCGATATCGTCAACAAGGAGTTGACGGAACTGATGGGCGGCACCCAGGCGAAGCTGGCCAAGGCGAACAAGCCGCCGACCGTTATTATGATGGCGGGCCTTCAGGGCGCCGGTAAGACGACGACCTCCGGCAAGCTGGCCAAGCTGCTGCAGAAGAGCAATCACCGGCCGCTTCTCGTGGCTGGCGACATTTATCGTCCGGCTGCGATCAAGCAGCTGCAGGTTCTTGGTGAGCAGATCAAGGTGCCGGTGTTCTCGCTTGGCGACAAGGTAAGCCCGGTCGAGATCGCGAAGCAGGCGCTGCAGCAGGCCAAGGATGACAATTACGATTATGTCATCATCGATACCGCTGGTCGTCTCCATATCGACGAAGAGTTGATGGAAGAGCTGAAGCAGATTCACGCCGAGGTCAAGCCAGACGAAGTGCTTCTCGTCGTGGACGCCATGACCGGTCAGGATGCCGTGAACGTCGCGGACAGCTTTAACAAGCAGCTTGAGCTTACGGGCGTCGTGCTGACGAAGCTGGACGGCGATACGCGAGGCGGCGCCGCGCTGTCGGTCAAAGCCGTTACCGGCTGCCCGATCAAATTCGCCGCGCTTGGCGAGAAGATCGATGCGCTGGAGCCGTTCCATCCGGAGCGGATGGCATCGCGGATTCTCGGTATGGGCGACATGCTGTCGCTGATCGAGAAGGCGCAGGCGAACATCGATGCCGACAAAGCGAAGGAAATGGAACGTAAGATGCGCAACGCGGAATTTACGTTCGACGATTTCCTGGAGCAGATGGACCAGGTCAAGAAGCTGGGGCCGATCGATCAGATACTTGACATGCTCCCGGGCATGAACAAGGCGAAGGGCATGAAGGACCTCAAGGTTGACGACAAGCAGATGGGCCGTGTCGAGGCGATCGTTCATTCCATGACGAAGCAGGAGAAAGCCCAGCCTGAAATCATCAACCATAACCGCCGCAAGCGGATTGCCGCCGGCAGCGGAACCTCGCTCGCCGAGGTGAACCGTCTCATCAAGCAGTTCGACGAAATGCGCCGCATGATGAAGCAGTTCTCCGGTATGATGGGCGGTATGGGCGGCGGAGGCAAGGGCAAGAAGAACGCCATGAAGCAGTTGAAAGCTCTCGGCGGCAAGGGAATGAAGTTCCCGTTCCGTTAAGTCTTAGCGGCATTGAAGGTTTAAGCATTCAAGGTTTTAGGTTTGTCCGGATTAACCATTGTACAACATAGGTTGATCGGAAGGTTTTAAATCTTTAGAGGTTGTTGGTTTGTGGGTTTGAAACCCGTGACTAGATAGATTCGCAGTAAAGCGTGTCCCGACAGGGACGGCAAGCGATCCAAGCACTCCACCCACCAAGGTCCCACCGAGCTGAACGCCAACGCCAATTGCCATTAGCGGGTGTCCAGAGGGCGGCAGCCCTTGGGGCCCTCCCTTGGAAGGGAGGGGTTGGGAGGGATCGATACTCTTATAAGGAGGTGAATTTCGTGGCAGTACGTATCCGTCTGAAACGTATGGGTGCTCATAAAGCGCCTTTCTATCGTGTAGTAGTTTCCGATTCCCGTTCCCCTCGTGACGGTCGTTTCATCGAGGAGATCGGTTACTATAACCCGGTTGCACAACCGGCAGTAGTGAACATCGATGAGGAAAAAGCTCTGAAATGGCTTCAAACCGGTGCGCAAGCATCCGATACGGTCCGCAACCTGCTCAGCAAAGCGGGCGTTATGAAGAAATTCCATGAGTCGAAGCTGCAGAAATAATGACTGATTGCGAGGGTCCTCTATGGAAGAATTAGTTGCAGTTATTGCTAAGGCTTTAGTGGATCATCCGGAAGATGTGACGGTGCGGGCGGTGGAGAAGGATCACCTTATTGTCTATGAATTGTCGGTTCATCCCGATGATGTCGGCAAGGTCATTGGCAAGCAGGGCAGGATCGCCAAGGCGCTACGAACCGTCGTAACATCAGCAGCAGTCAAGAGCGATAAGCGCGTTACCGTGGACATTTTGTCCTGATCGGTAACCATAAAGAGGGGCCGGGGATCGCCAGATTCCGGCTCCTTTTTGCTAAATCCAAAATTCATGAGAATCCCGTTCCTTGCAGCATAGACGGCAGGTGCGGGGGAACGTTATAAATAGAAGAGAACAGGCAAGGGAGCGGATGTTATGTCGGATACGTTGTTAACCGTCGGCAAGCTGGTCAATACACATGGAATACGCGGTGAAATCAAAATATTGTCGCGAACGGATTTTCCGGAAGTCCGGTTTGTGCCGGGAAGCCAGCTGCTGATTACGCCGGAGGACGGCAAGGAGCGGCTGGAAGTCACAGTGGAATCGTCCCGGGAGCATAAAGGGATGTACATCGTGAAGCTGAAAGGCTACGACAATATCAACCAGGTAGAAAAATACAAAGGCAGTCTCATCAAGGTGACGGCCGAGGATCGGGTGGAGCTGCCGGACAACGAGTATTATTTTCACGATATTATCGGTTGTGAAGTGTACAGCGATAATCCGGATGACGGTAAGCTTGGGGTGGTCACTGAAATTTTAACACCCGGAGCGAATGATGTGTGGGTTGTGAAACGGCCGAAGGGACAGGATTTGCTGATCCCGGTAATTGACGATGTAGTTCTCGATGTGGATGTCCCGGGCAAAAAGGTTACCGTCCATCTAATGGAAGGACTGCTGTGATGATACGGATCGATGTGCTGACGCTTTTTCCGGAGATGTGTGAAGCTGTGTTCGGAACGAGCATCCTGGGCAAGGCAAGGGATAAAGGGATTGCCCGCCTTCAGGCGGTGAATTTCCGGGACTTCTCCGGCAACAAGCATGGCAGCGTCGATGATACACCGTACGGCGGAGGAGGGGGGATGGTGCTGAAGCCGGACCCGATCTTCGCTGCGGTGGAGCATGTGCTGGGAGAGCGCCAAGCTGCCGGAGTTCCGGAAGCAGTAGTTTCTCCGGAAGCTGCGGAAAGCTCGGGAGAAACAGTAGATTTGGAAGCGGCTCTCCCGGCGGAGACTGCGGAATATGCCGCCAATACTGATGGGGTTCCGGACGCTGATGCCAAGCCGCGGATTATTCTCATGTGCCCTCAGGGCCGTCCCTTTGACCAGCGGATTGCGGAGGAACTCTCGAAGGAACAGCATCTGATCTTCATCTGCGGCCATTACGAGGGCTATGATGAACGAATCCGGGAGCATTTGGTTACGGACGAGCTATCCATTGGAGACTATGTCCTGACCGGAGGCGAGCTTCCGGCGTTGACGGTCATCGACGCAGTAGTTCGTCTTCAGCCCGGCGCGCTCGGCAATGAGACATCCGCGGTTACCGATTCCTTCAGCACAGGACTGCTGGAATACCCGCATTATACCCGTCCCCCGGAATTTAGGGGCTGGAAGGTGCCGGATATGCTGCTGAGCGGTCATCACGCCAATATTGAGACCTGGCGGCGGGAGCAGTCACTAAGACGTACGTTTGAGCGTAGACCGGATCTGCTGGAACATGCGGAGCTTAGCGCGGGAGACCGGAAAGTGCTGGAGCGGTTGAAGACCGAAATAGAAAAGAAGGACAAAGACGTTTCTTCAACGTAGCTAGTTGGATTTCAAGTGAATGGCGCACCGAAGGATCGGGAGATAAATTGGGGCTGGGCAAGGAGAATCCGCCGTCATAAAACGTTCATCTCATTCATATAATGTTAAGGTGTCAAGATCCCCGAACTTGGGGTAATTAATAGAGACGCCGTAAACGACAGAAAAGGCTGAACCAGCGAAAGGATGAACTAAAGAGATGACGACGAAGACACACGATGAATACAAGCCGGACCCGAACCCGATCCAGAAGGAAGCGGAGCCGCTCCGCACGGTTAGCGATATCATTGATTTTTACACGAACCGCAAATCGTAAGGGCATGATCCCCTGCTATAGTGAGCAGAGAAACCATACCTCGAGAACCGCCAAATGTGAACAACGTTCGCATTGGCGGTTTTTTTGCATATAAATCGGGATGCCCCCATGAAAAAGGCAATAAAAAAGACCGTCCGAAGACGGTCTTTCTACCCGAGGCGCTTCATTTCTGAACCGTATCCCGCGCCACCAAAAGCCTGTTAGTTAGCCAATGGTCCGGGTAAGGGATACGTTCAACATGTCATTACTAATGTGAACGCACCTCCTTTCCTTGTAGACACAGTATAGCACAGCCGATTCTGGAATTCTACAAAATTTAAGTAGATATTGAAGAATTATTTTGAAAATTTCTCTGAAGATGGAGATTTGCATATACAAGGTCTGAGACTAGAGGATGTTAAGCTCTCGATGATGTGACCTAAAACATTGGAGTGATGGTCCCGGTATATTTATCGACATCGTACCAATTATAAGTTGCGGTATGTCCTACACCAGTTGTCTGATCATCAATCACGACCTCGTAAACATGGACTGTGTATGTAGTTGATGTCTCACTGTCAACTTCTACAGTGTAAACCGATGAGAAGGGGCCGTATTTTTGCTGAACTAATTCCACAGCTTGAGACGCCGATACTTTTACCGTTGGCTGCTTGCCTATGTATAAACCATCACCGTATAACCCTACCTGTTTGCCGATTGCTGTTCCAGCGCTTTTAACCGGAATGTATGTCGTACCTTTGTAAATGAACCCGGTTGCCGAAGTCTTCTTGGTTCCATCGAGATAGATACTTAACTTTTTAGTTACAACGTTGATGTTGATTCCAGTTGCTGCGAATGCTGTCGCTCCGGTAAGCAAAGAGCCGATGGATAAACCCAAGATGAGTCCTTTTACTTTGTCATTCATTGTCGATTCTCCTTTTTTGTGGTGTATTGCGGAGTTCGACAACAAGGAAACATTATCCTTTAATCAACATAAACAATATACAGCATGCTGTATTAATCGCCAAAACGCCGATGACGAATGAACTTGCCAATTCAATTGGCCAAATGATCTTGCGCGCAGCTGCCGCTCTGCGTTATAATATTCCTTGCGAGTAATTTTCCGGCTCTGAGGGGCCAGTGAAAGTATATCGGGGTATGGCGCAGTCTGGTAGCGCGCACCCTTGGGGTGGGTGAGGCCGTGGGTTCGAATCCCGCTACTCCGATCGTTCACAAGAAACCGCATTCCAACCGGAATGCGGTTTCTTTGTTCCATTTATCGAGATTGCATGCTCATTTAGATACTTTTATTGATCCGACCGAGGAGTTCAGAGTCACTAATGCACCGCCGCCGTTAATGTCGCTTTTTCCGGAGGAAACACCGTGGACGCCGCCAAGCTCAGCATGAGCTTCAAGCGTGCATTTCACGGATGAGGCCAGGGAGGCGGTGATGCTGCCGACTTCAGAGTTGACTTTTAACTTGGAGTCGCTGTCAAGCCCGGAGAGATCCAGGGTGATTGCACCCGTATCCGTATTAATGATGGAATCGCCGGCAATATGAGCGTCGTTGACATCGATGCTGCCAACCTCGCTTGTAACGTCATAAGCACCGGTTAATCCCCGTGTATTGATCCGGCCTACATCACTTCGGATGGTGAATTGATTCAGACTATCGGGCACTTCGATAACATACGATATGGTAAGGTCGGAGGTGTCGTATTCCCGGTTGGCCCAGGTCCACAAATCGGTATCCGCATCCTCGCTGGAATGGGTAGAAACGGTCCACTCCCCGCCGGATTCTTTGGCTTCCACGACCGCATGGTCCAGAATTTCCTGACGATGATCCTGGCGGCTAATGGTTTTATATGCGGTGACGGTCGCGGAAATTTTTAGCTGGGACCCGCTGCTTCGTTTCACTTCAATATCGCCGACCGAATTTTCAACTCTCAATGCCGTTCCGCTGCCGACCTTAGTGCTGTAGACGATTTCCTTCTTCATTCCGGAAGCGTTTAGGCGGTCCACCGCGAGATCCGATGTGTTCCGGGCAACCTTTGCCGCGCTGTCCACGGCGTTGCTTACTCCTTGACTAACCGTCTCGCCTATCGATCGGGCTGCTTCTTCTATGCTGTTACCCGAACTTTCCTGCTTGTCTTCCGCACTCTTACCAGGCAGCGGCGTGCAGCCCGACAGAAGCAGAGCCGTTACGATACCGGCAATGGCTGCCGTGCTCCATTTGTGTTTCATTGATAATTGCCCCCTTGGCTTCTCATTCGTTCTGATTGTCATGGTGTCATCCGGTTATGTATGCGTTCATTATATCGGGTGGGAAATAAATCAAACAGAGACCCGGGACTGGAAATCCACTGGACCAAAGTCGAGGATACATCCACAAATAGCGGAAAAACTTGTTTCATAAAAAACAATTCCCGTATAATAATAACTAAAGCCCCTATAGAAAGGAAACCTGCGATGCGATATCTTGTATTCCTCCTGATTGTGCTGGCTGTCGCTGCCGTGTATGCTGTAACCCGGTTTAGAAGTTCAAGGAATGCGCAGAAGCGAAAGAACAATGTCATCCCTCTTGACGCGCACCGCAGGGCCAGGAAGCATTCCGAAGAGCAGCCCTGCTCAAGCTGTAAAAAGAAAAACGGGAAGCTGATTTTTTATGCGCAGGACGATGGAACGGTGACAGGTCTGTGCAAAGACTGCCGCGATAAAGCCAGAAAACGGGATATGCTTCCTCTTTAACAGGATAAAAAGGTTGATTTCAGCATTTCGATATGCTAGAATTATTTTTGTTGTGTGGAATACGGTGGTCCGCTGCGGATGATGAAGGAGAATGAGATTCTCCGGAAGAGGCATGAACACCTGTACGGAAGGAGGAAGTCCTTAATGAATATTTTGCAAGAGATTACGAAAGAGCAGCTCCGCAAGGATATCCCGAGTTTTCGCGCTGGCGATACTCTGAAGGTACACGTTAAGGTTATCGAGGGTAGCCGCGAACGTATCCAGCTGTTCGAAGGCGTTGTAATCAAGCGCCGCGGCGGCGGAATCAGCGAGACTTTTACGGTTCGTAAGATTTCTTACGGCGTTGGCGTGGAAAGAACATTCCCGATCAACTCGCCGAAGATTGATAAGATCGAAGTAACTCGCCACGGCAAAGTTCGTCGCGCTAAGCTGTACTACCTGCGTGAACTGCGCGGTAAAGCTGCAAGAATTAAAGAAATTCGTCGCTAATCCAGGCGGCAGAGGGAAGGGGCTTGAATTCAAGCCCCTTTCGTTTAGCAATATGAAGATAAGCCTGATGGATGTGCTGCTTCGGCTTACAACTATGCTCCTTCAATGGATGATGAGAAACGGGTGCCGCCACAGCAGGCCGGCGCATCCGTTTCTTCTTAATTTTGCGGCAGTTTAGGTTGAGTTAACGAGAGGACGGTGAACCATGCAGCAGGATTTGCAGCAGGGTGGACAGGGAGAGGGAGAAGATCAGGTACAGGATACTCCCCCCAAGAAGAAGAAGAATGAAGCCCTGGAATGGGTAAAAGCGATCGCAATTGCCTTGGTACTGGTCATTCTGATTCGTTGGCTGTTATTCAAGCCGTTCATTGTGGACGGACCGTCCATGCAGCCGAATTTTCATACTGGCGAACGGGTTATTGTTAATGAGATTTTGTACGATATGCGGTCTCCGAAGCGGGGCGAGGTTATCGTCTTTCATGTGCCGTCGGAGGGCAGGGATTTCATTAAACGGGTAATCGGGGTAGCCGGAGATACTGTCAAGGTTCAGGGCGACGTTGTTACGGTTAATGGAAAAACTGTGGACGAGACCTATATCCAGGGTGCCATTGACGATGCTCACAAGAATAACAGGCTGTACAATGACAAAGACTTTCCTAATGTAGAATTCAAGGACGGTACAGTGCCGGAGGGACATGTGTTTGTCATGGGCGACAACCGTTCGGACAGCACGGACAGCCGGATGATCGGCTATGTACCGCTCGGGGATATTGTCGGACGGGCCGACGTGATTTTCTGGCCGGTATCCGATATGGAATGGATCAAACATTAATTTTGGCAACATTCAAAGGAGGCGACGGGCAGTGACCATACAATGGTTTCCGGGTCATATGACCAAGGCCAGAAGGCAAATCGAGGATAAGCTGAAGCTGATTGATGTTGCCATCGAACTTCTTGATGCCCGCCTTCCGCTGTCGAGCCGCAATCCGATGATTGACGATATTTTGAAGGATAAGCCTAGGCTGATTATTCTGAATAAAAGCGATTTGGCGGACGCCGAGGCAACCAAGAGGTGGCTGGCCTATTTTCGCTCAGAAGGTCATGTGGCGCATCCGGTCGATGCCTCGACAGGCAGTGGAGTGAAGGAAATACCGGATCAGGTGCGTCTGCTTCTGAAGGAGAAGATTGACCGGCAGATTGCCAAGGGAATGAACCCGCGTGCCATGCGCGCACTCATTGTAGGTATTCCCAATGTAGGCAAGTCGACGCTGATCAACCGGATGGCCGGGAGAAATATCGCGGCAACGGGTGACCGGCCTGGCGTGACCAAGGGACAGCAATGGATCAAAACCGGGGGCGATCTGGAGCTGCTCGATACTCCGGGTATTTTGTGGCCCAGGTTTGAAGATCAGATGGTAGGCTATCGATTGGCCATCACCGGTGCAATTCGTGAAGAGATTCTCAACGTCGAGGACATCGCGTTCTATGCGATTAAATTCCTGATGAAGGATTACGGAGACCGCTTCAAGGAGCGTTATGGCATTGAGAAGCTTCCGGAGGATCTTGATAATCCGGATGAAATCGTGACCGTAATGGAAGCGATTGGCCGGAAACGGGGCTGTCTGGTCAGCGGAGGCAGAGTGGATCTGGAGAAAGCTTCCCGAACGCTTCTTCACGAACTTCGGGCCGGCAAGCTGGGCCGTTTCTCACTTGAAGCTCCCGGTAATTAAGACAGTTCTTTAAATCTAATAAATGCACGGGGCTTAAATTACCCCAAGCCGGAAGAACCGGCCGATGAAGATCGGCGGTTCTTTTTTTGCGTTGGACGGAATCGACGATTGGTCAATTTTACTTGAAAGCCGGGAGATTTGGGGGATGCCGCCGGGCGCGGCCTGTGGTAAGCTGTACAAATAACGCGGATTGCGTAAGAAAAGGCAAGCGGGTGAAGGAAATGGAATTGGATATGCTGCAATATGAAAAAGAAGTTTGGGGCAGCTCCTATCGGCATATTGCCGGTGTGGACGAGGTGGGAAGAGGCTGTTTGTTCGGTGATGTAGTGGCGGCCGCGGTGATTTTACCGGAGGGGCTGATCATTGACGGAGTAGATGATTCCAAGAAGCTGTCAGCCAAGAAACGGGACGCGCTGTTCGAACTGATTATGGAGCAGGCTGTTGCCGTAGGGGTCGGGCATGTGGATGCAACCGTTATTGATGAGATCAACATCAAACAGGCTTCCAGGCTCGCCATGAAGCTGGCCGTTGAGCGCCTTGAAACTTCACCGGATTATATGCTGGTGGATGCCGAGAAGATCGACATCAAACTGCCGCAGCAGTCGATCATTAAGGGTGATGCGAACAGCCAGTCCATCGCCGCGGCATCGATCGTGGCCAAAGTGACTCGCGACCGGCTGTGTGAAGGGTTATGGGAAGAGATGTATCCCGGTTACGGGATCGCTATACATAAGGGATATGCCACGAAGCTGCACCGGGAACGAATTGTCGAATTCGGACCGTCACCAATGCATAGACGCAGCTTTTTGGGGAACATTCTGACCGAGCAGATCGCACTGTTCTGAGATCCGATATTGCTAGAAGTAGACATGATCCGGATACCGGGACTCTCCAAACGGACGCTTTCATCCGATATTAGTATCAGAGAGTAAATGGGGAAGGAGGCAGGCTGTAATGAATATCGGATCTTTGATTCGCGGTTTATTAGGTGATACTAAGCCAGGAGAAGCGAAGGCGCTGGATTTGAAAGAAGGTCAGGTTGTCCGCGGTGTCGTCCTCAGCGTATCCGATTCCGGCAAAGAGGCGGTAGTCCAGATCCAGGGGACTCCGGTCCGCGCCGAATTGGAAGCTCCGGTTCAGGCAGGGCAGGCGATGACGCTCCAAGTGGCTCCTCCGAATGAGGAAGGGCTGCCGGTGTTGAAGCCGTACCAATCCGGCAATTCGGTTGCCGCTGGGCTTACGATGGGAGAAGCGCTGGAAACGCTCGGGCTGACCGATGTGAAAGGAGGGAGGGATATCGTTCAGGCTATGCAGTCCGGAGGTCTGCCTTTAACGAAGGAGACGGCTGCGCAGCTGAAGACGATTCTGGATGCCAAGCCTTCGGCTGTTCCGGTTCAGGAATGGTTGGAGTCTGCGGTGATTTCGCTGAAAAGGGGATTGCCCGTCACCCCGGAGAGTGTGAAGGGTATTCAACAGGCCGTGTTCGGCCCTCCGCTGCATGAGCTGCTGTCCAATTTGGAGGAGCAGGTCATGCAATTGATCGGGCAATTGGAGAACGAGGGCGATGGTGCGAAGCCGCAGACGACCCAGAGCAGCCCGTCACAACTGAACGGACAAGCTGCTGGCGAGGCTCCTGAGACGGCGACGGCGACACTTCGGGAAGCCAAACCGGGCAGCGCGTCGGGGACTGGGAATCCGGCTGCCCAGGGAGTTCAAGATGGACCCGAGGATACGGCTGCCAATGGAAAACCCGCGAGCCCGAATGCTCCGCACACGGTGGAAGGCGGTTCCAATGCTCCGGCATCCCGACTGACTGATCCCGCCGGCAGGCAGCAGCCTGCAAACGGCGCAGCGCTTGCCGGGATGCCGCCGGCAGACACGGAGACATCTGCCGGCGGAACCGCCGCCGCTCCTACCGGCGGCCAGGCACCTGCGCCCGTTCCGGAGGGCGCAGCCCAGCCCGCCGCGGGGAACGCGGCGGCGAGTGCAGCAGCAGGCCCAGCCTCTGCTGCGGTGAAGGCCGGCGATGGCGGAATTCCGCCTGAAGCCGGCACTCTGCCGGCGGCGGACGCTGATCCGCCGCCCGAAGGAGCGGCCGCCCGCACAGCGGCGGCCGAGAACCCGCGCCTGCGGGACGGCGCTGCCCCGCAGGACAATACCGCCCCCGGCCAGGCAAGGCCGGCCGGGGAGGAAGCCGCGCGCCCTGCTCCCGCGCGGCCCGAGGCCCTGCTGGCGAAGCTGCAGGGCGTGCTCAGCGAGCTGCGTGATACCCTTCCGCAGCTCGCCAGCGCCACCTCGCCGCATAGCTCGGCGGGGGCGGAAACGGCCCGGCCGGATGTCGCCGGGCAGAATGCTGCGGCGGCAGGGCAGCCGCAGCCGGATCAGGCCGCCCAGAGCGGAGCTTGGGTGGCGAAGGTGCTGAAGCTGCTCGGTGCGGAGCACGAGCAGCTGGCGGTGCGCTTCGGCGCGCAGCACGCTGAAGCATCGGGCGGCGCGGCGCAGGATAGCGCCGCCCGCGCAGCGGATACCGTGAAGGGCCTGCTGCTTCAGGCCCTGGATACGGGCGTGCTGCCGCCTGCGCTGAAGGAGACGGCAGGGCAGCTGGTGCAGAATCTTACCGGCCAGCAGCTGCTGATGAATACGGACCGGACGGCTCCCTTTGCCCAGGTCACCCTGTTCCTGCCGCTCAAGGGGCCGGACGGAACGGAGACGGCCTCCGTGCACATCCAGTCCAGAAGAGGGCGCAAAGGTGAACTGGATGCGTCGAACTGCCGGCTCTGGTTCGATCTGGATATGCAGGCCATAGGCCGGACGCTTGTGGATGTGCAGGTGGTAGACCGGATCGTAAGCCTGAAGCTGCATAATGATGAGTCATGGGCCCGGGATTTGTTCGAATCGACCCGTGACCAGATTCAGACGGCGGTGGAAGGGATTGGCTATCAGCTCTTGTCGCTTAAAGCCGAGCCGCTCCCTGTCAGGAACGGTGATGCTCTGGTGAAAGTCCACGGAACGTCCTCCGATTATATTCCCGATTCCTATAGAGGAGTGGATTACCGGGTATGAACGAGCCTGAAGACCGCAGCCGCAGTCTGCTGAAAAAAGCGGTTGCCTTAAAATATACGCCGGGCGAGACGGATGCGCCGGTTATCATTGCCAAAGGCAGGGGATATGTCGCCGAGGAGATCCTGAAGCGAGCCAAAGAAGGCGGCGTCACCGTCCAGGAGGACGCAGCTTTAGTAGAAGTCCTGTCCAAGCTGGATCTTGACCAGCAGATTCCCCCAGAGCTGTATCAGCTGGTAGCCGAAATTTTAAGCTATGTCTACCAAAGCGATACCGCTGCGAGGAATCGGGAGAGGCAATGAGTAACCCGGGAGCATCCCGAAGATCGGGCGACAATCATAACGGGGCTGCCGGGGAAACGTACACCCGCAGGCAAAAAGGGCAAGCTGCGGAAGAGGCGGCGGTATTGTATTTGTCTTCCCGGGGCTACACCGTGCTGGAGCGGAACTGGCGGTGCCGGACAGGAGAAATCGATATCATCGCGGAGAAGTCCGGGGTTCTTATCTTTGTCGAGGTTCGCAGCCGCAGCGGGTCCGGCGTTCTCGGAACACCGGAAGAGGCGGTGGACCCCCGTAAGCGGGAACAGGTCCGCCGGACTGCCGCGGTCTATCTGCACCTTTCCCGCAAGGATAACCGGCCTGTTGCTTTCGATGCCATCGCAGTTCGCTTTTATCCGGATATGAGTATTGACTCGCTGCATCACATACCCGACGCTTTTTGAAGACGCTAACAGCGATCTATGACAAAAAGTGCAAATCCGTCTCTGGAGGTAGAAGAGTGATTATGCCTACAGTGCTTGTAACCATGCCGAAATGAAAGCCTTAATTGGCAGCTTTGGGTCAGTCTTGATCGGAAATGGGTATACAATAGTGTAACCTTTCCAATACACCCGGGAGGAGGCTGTCCGAGTGAGTCAACAACCCTTTGATATACAAGTGAAGTTTGCTTGCCATCAGTGCGGGCAGGAAATCAGGGTCAAATTTGGCGGCGAACCGGTTCTTTCCATCAACTGCGCCTCATGTCATCATACCTTTACTGTTATGCGTCCGGCCATTGCCGAAGAGATATTAATAGATTGGAAGAACGAGGCTCTGATCCAAAAAATCCGGGCCGACCAAACGCAGAGTAATAACGCCAGTCTGATGATGCTGATTATTCAGGTTATTGAGCTGTTAACTTGGCGGGATGACGGTGCAGGACAAATCGAGGCAATTAAAGTGATGAGACAGTGGCTTGTCGACAATGAAGCTGTACCTGCCATCGCAGAATTAATGAGGACAAATGGCAGCCGGAGGCATAATAAACGTCATTGATAGGACGTCGTATGAGACGGTAAGCGAAATCGTTGATTGAAAACGGGGGAGCGCTTGCGGATCGACGACTCCTTATTTTTTATATGCGGTCAAACAGATATGAACAACGAAACAGAGGTGACCTTTACAGTGGCAAACGTGTTCTTTACTTCGGATCATCATTTCGGGCACAGGGCGATTATGGATTATGAATCCCGTCCTTTTCGCGATGTGTCTCATATGAATGAAGCCATGATCGCAGCTTGGAATGAAACGGTTGGAGCCGGAGATCAGGTGTTCCATTTAGGGGATTTTTCTTTTATGAATAAAAGCGACACAGCGGACATAGTTAAACGTCTGAACGGACGTATCACGCTGATTCTCGGCAACCATGACCGCGGCCGTTCCCGAAGCTGGTGGCTTGATGCCGGCTTTGATGAAGTGAGCGAGCATGGGCTTATCTATAAGGATTTTTTTCTACTGACTCATGAGCCGCTCTATATGAACCGTCACATGCCTTATGTCAATGTGCACGGGCATATCCATGGCCAGAAATACGAAGGCATACAGCATTTCAATGTCAGTGTCGAGCTGTGGGACTACCGTCCGGTCTCATTTGAGAACATGATGGACATCTTAAAAACAGCCGAGTCTTCAGGCGAAGACTGGGCAGAAGATCGGGCCGATGAGGGCGTTTAAAGGGATGCTGCGTGATGCCGTGAATTTTTTCTTCTATAATAATAGGCTAATAATAGGCTGTAAAACGATAGATCCGAATTATGCAAAAAGGGAGTATATAGAATATGCCGACTATGAATGAGTTAAGCGCCAAGGTTCATCAAACTGCGCTGGACAAGGGCTGGTATGATGGAGGCGGACGCACCTTCGGTGAAGTGATTGCACTTATGCACAGCGAGCTCTCAGAAGCGCTGGAGGATTACCGGAACGGCGCCGCTCCGGAATCCACCTGGTATGAGAAGAAGAGTGACGGTAAGATTCTGACCTCCCGGGAACCGGTTGATGAAACCTGGAAGCCTTGTGGTATACCATCCGAGCTGGCGGATGTGGTTATCCGGGTGATGGATGCATGCGCTTATTACGGCATTGATCTCGATCGGGCCATACAGGAGAAGATGGCGTATAATGCAACGCGGCCGCACCGCCACGGCGGCAAGACCATTTGAGCGATTCCAAGAGTGATGTGGCAAGCTTAGTTTGCTGCATATGACTTATGTGATTCGACTTAATCCTCACCGCCCGGAGGCTTGTCTAGATTGCGGTATTGCAGCGCCTCTGCGATATGTTCCGCGGCAATATGTTCCGCACCTTCCAGATCGGCGATGGTCCGGGACAGCTTGAGAATCCGGTCATACGAACGCATGCTAAGTCCGAGATTCTCCAAAAGGTCATGCAGCATCTGTAAGCCGTCAGGGCCGGGATCGGCATGGCGCTTCAGGGCGGCGCCGTACAGCTCGCTGTTCCAGGAAATAGGGAGCTTTATGTAACGGGCGGCCTGGATGCGATGGGCTTCTTCTACTTGTGATCGCATATCGGCGGTCGACAAGCCGGCGGAGGCCTCTTTTTTGTCCCAGTCTCTAGGGCGAGGGACCTCAACCTGAAGATCGATCCGGTCAAGCAGTGGACCAGATAAACGTCCCCGGTATTGGGCGATGCGTGCGGGACTGCAAGTGCAGCGCTGCGCCGGATGTCCGCTGCCGAGAAAACCGCAGTGACAAGGATTCATTGAAGCAGCCAGCATCATTCTGGCCGGGAACGTAAAGGCGGCTCTCGCCCGGCTGATCGTTACGATATGATCCTCCAGCGGCTGGCGCAGCACTTCGAGAACGCTGCGTGAGAATTCCGGAAGCTCATCGAGGAACAGAATGCCCCGGTGGGCAAGACTTACCTCACCGGGCTTCGGAACGCTTCCGCCGCCGATCAGTCCTGCTCCTGATATGGTGTGATGCGGAGAACGGAAGGGCCTGTCCCGGATCAAGCCCTGCCGGGCGTCGATCAGCTTGCCGGCTGCGCTGAAGATCTTCGTTACCTCAAGCGCTTCGCTGTCGGATAAGGCGGGGAGAATTCCGGGAAGTCTCTTGATCATCATGGTCTTGCCGGTTCCGGGCGGACCAATCAGCAGAATATTGTGCATTCCGGCGGCGGCTATCGTCAGCGCCCGCTTCACATGATGCTGGCCGGTTACATCGCTGTAGTCTTCCTTCATCGCCTCTTCGGCATTGGCCGGCTCCGTGATAATGGGCGAAGAGATGTAGCGAAGATGCTCCAATGAATAGGCCGTTACCGGTTCCTTCGGAGCAGGAGTACCATCCACTGTAACCGGGAAAGGTAGCGCCGCAGTCAGGTCTGCCTTATCCTCGCTAATTGACGAAGCCGGATTGTCTGAGGGCGGGATTACGCAAGTAACGGCTTCTTGATTCGTCATTACTACGGGTTCGCGTTTCGGCTCCACAGCCACGTCCCGAAGCTGGTTAATGTGGTTGGCTGCGTACACCTTCATCCCGCTGATGAGAGCTGCTTCCGCAGCGTTCTTCTTCGGCAGCAGAACGGCCTCAAATCCTCCGCGACGAGCGGCTTCCACCATCGGCAACACACCAGTGACAGGTCTTAGACTGCCGTCGAGAGCCAGTTCGCCGATCAGCAGCATTTGCTTCGCGGAAGGCATCACCAGCTGGCCGCTCGTTGTCAGGATGCCGACCGCAATAGCCAGGTCGAAGGCGGAGCCTTCCTTGCGCAGATCGGCCGGAGCCAGGTTGATGGTAATCCGCTGCTGCGGGTAGCGGAAGCCGCAATTGCGGACGGCGGAGCGGACTCTCAGCGCCGATTCGCGGATCGCGGAGTCCGGCAGGCCGATTATGTGGGTCTGCGGCAGCCCATTGGCAATATCGATTTCTACGCTGATCATGACGCCTTCGATGCCGTACAGGCACGCGCTGTTCAGTTGTCCATACATAACAAACACCCCTTATCCAAAGTCGGCGCGCAACAAATGCGCCGGGCTTCGGTCAAGAGGTGCTTCCTCATTTTCCAAAGATTAATCTTCTTCCATTATAATCGTGAAAGAGTCGAAATCAATACCCTCCGCCGAAGGAATGTTCTTCTTCCAGTACGTTGATGTCGACGGCAATGTTGCCGCGAGTGGCTCGCGAGTATGGGCATGCGGCATGTGCGCCGTTAACGAGGGTTACGGCTGTGTCGTGGTCAACGCCCTTGACCAGCACATCCAGCTTGACTGCAATGCCGAAGCCGCCGTCTTCCACCTTGCCGAAGCTGACGGTCGCCGTTACTTCGCTGCCTTCAATCTTGATGCGGCTTTGGCGGGCAACCATGTTCAGCGCGCTGTCGAAGCAAGCGGAATAGCCTGCGGCGAACAGCTGCTCCGGATTGGTGCCTTCTCCTCCGGCTCCGCCCATTTCGCGCGGTGTGGAGATTTTTTGCGAGAATTCGGGGGAAGAGGATTCCACATAGCCGCTGCGGCCTCCGACAGCTTTTACGGTCGTTTCGTACATTTTTTGCTGGATGGTCATCATATGATATCAATCTCCTTTTAACAATTATATTTTACACAATCTAATTTAACACAAAAATAAGTTGTGTCAAATTATTTTTTCGCAATTAACAAGAAATTACCCGCAATTTGTGATAAAATCAAACCAAGAAAGCAGGTGACTTACCAGATGAACCAATCATCTAATTCGAACCCGATCCCGGAACTGCTGCTGGAGAATCAGTTGTGCTTTACCATCTATGCGTGTTCTCGTGAGATCACCAAGCTGTACCAGCCCTTGCTGGACAAGCTCGGACTTACGTATTCCCAATATCTCGTGATGTTAGTACTCTGGGAGAAACGGCAGTGTACGGTGAAGGAACTGGGCACGGCACTGTATCTGGATTCCGGTACGCTTACTCCGCTTCTCAAACGTCTGCAGGCCGCCGGATTGATTGTGCGGGAGCGCTCTCTGGAAGATGAGCGTAAGGTGCTGGTCTCGCCGACCGGTGAAGGATGGGCGCTTCGGGATGAAGCGACATGCATTCCTTCCATGATGGCAGAGGAAATGACGATGGAGAAGAATGAATTTGCTGAACTGTTGGGACAGTTCCGTTCTTTGCTGGATCGTGTGCATCAGGCGAATGTTGCTGAGAAGCTGTGAATGGAATTTCAATAAAATCAATCGCATTTCGGCATGAAATCATGCGAAATTTTGTGTACAATATGTGAATATTTTTAAGGAAAGCGTTTTAAATTCATGTTACAATATTCTGGGTTTCCTAATTTGACAGTGTTTTTCATTGTCAGCATACGGGGGAAACAACCGGTTTCTTCCCGTGTGTTACAGGAATACAGGATGCAGCAATCCTAAGACCCGACTCAGCGGCAATCCAAACGTATAAGCGAAACAAGCGTATAAGACAGCTGCGCTGTTCGCCACACATTAGGAGGCTTCCCGAATGAACATTCATGAGTATCAGGGCAAAGAAGTGCTTAGGGGCTATGGGGTTGCAGTCCCGAATGGAAAAGTCGCTTACACAGTGGAGGAAGCTGTGGTCGCCGCACAGGAATTGGGTGGTCCGGTTGCCGTGGTCAAGGCGCAGATCCATGCTGGCGGTAGAGGCAAGGCAGGCGGCGTCAAGGTGGCGAAGAGTCTGGAGGAAGTCCGCGACTATGGCGGCGAAATTCTGGGCAAGACGCTGGTGACGCATCAGACTGGTCCTGTGGGCAAGCAGGTCAATCGGCTTCTCATTGAAGAAGGCTGCCAGATAGTGAAGGAGTATTATCTCGGACTTGTCGTCGACCGGGGGACTGGACGGATCGTCCTTATGGGCTCCGAAGAAGGCGGAACGGAAATCGAAGAAGTGGCGGCGGAGCATCCGGAGAAGATTTTCAAGGAGATTGTGGACCCGGCTGTCGGACTGCAGGTCTTTCAAGCGCGAAGACTGGCCTACAATATATCCATTCCGAACGAGTTGGTGGGGAAAGCGGTCAAGTTTATGCAAGCGCTCTATTTGGCTTTTGTCGATAAAGACTGCTCCATAGCGGAGATCAACCCGCTCGTCGTTACAGCAGATGGTAATATACTGGCCCTGGATGCCAAGCTGAATTTTGATTCCAACGCACTGTTCCGGCACAAGGATATTGTAGCGCTCCGCGATCCGAGTGAAGAGAACGAGAAGGAAATCGAGGCATCTCAATTTGACCTCAGTTACATTGCGCTTGACGGTAATATCGGATGCATGGTAAATGGAGCGGGCCTCGCAATGGCCACGATGGATATTATTAAATACTATGGCGGCGAGCCTGCCAATTTCCTCGATGTCGGGGGCGGCGCCACTGCGGAGAAGGTCACGGAAGCGTTCAAGATTATTTTGTCCGACGTCAAGGTTAAGGGCATTTTTATCAATATCTTTGGCGGGATCATGCGGTGCGACGTCATCGCAAGTGGAGTAGTGAAGGCGGCGCGCCAGCTCGGCCTGACCAAGCCGCTCGTCGTCCGTCTGGAAGGAACCAATGTGGAGCTGGGCAAACAAATATTGTCCGGTTCGGGACTCCACATCGTATCGGCCGATTCCATGGCAGATGGCGCCCGTAAGATCGTTGCACTCGTGCAATAACCCATACTGGGCATATTCGGCGTATTTACTAAAAGAATAGGATGTGAACGGTCATGAGCATTCTTGTCGATAAAAATACGAAAGTGATTACCCAGGGAATCACGGGATCAACGGGACTTTTTCACACGAAGGGCGCTTTGGAATACGGTACACAGATGGTGGGCGGCGTTACACCGGGCAAAGGCGGGACGTTTGCTGAAATTGAGCTGGACAATGGGCACAAAAAATCCCTGCCGATCTACAACACGGTGATCGAAGCCAAGACCGCCACAGGTGCGACTGCGAGTGTTATTTATGTGCCGCCGGCTTTTGCCGCGGACTCGATCATGGAGGCTGTGGACGCCGGGCTGGAACTTGTCATCTGTATAACCGAGGGCATTCCGGTGCTGGATATGGTCAAGGTGAAACGGTACATGGAGGGCCGCTCTACCGTGCTGATCGGACCGAATTGTCCAGGTGTCATAACGCCGGGCGAGTGTAAAATCGGCATTATGCCGGGCTACATTCATATGCCGGGATACGTAGGCGTTGTTTCACGCAGCGGAACGCTGACGTACGAGGCTGTGCATCAACTGACGGCCCGCGGCATCGGCCAATCGACGGCTGTCGGAATTGGCGGCGATCCGGTCAAGGGCACGGAGTTTATCGATATTTTAAAAAGGTTCAATGAGGACCCGCAGACGAAGGCGGTTATCATGATAGGTGAAATCGGCGGTACAGCAGAGGAAGAAGCTGCCGATTGGGTCCGCGAGCATATGACCAAGCCGGTTGTCGGCTTTATCGGCGGCACGACCGCGCCTCCGGGCAAAAGAATGGGGCATGCGGGCGCTATCATTTCCGGAGGCAAAGGCACAGCTGTCGAAAAAATTGCCGTGCTGGAGGGCTGCGGAATTACCGTCGCGCCGACTCCTGCCGAAATGGGCTCCACACTGGTTAGAGTTCTGGAGGAGAAAGGAATTCTCAACGTCTGTACGTCTCACTGATTACGCTGTCCGTTTCAACGGATTTCAGGTATAATAGCGGCAAAGGTAAGCAACCTTTTATTTCCTGATGGGGATAAAAGGTTGCTTTTTTGCTGTGTGGCCCGTTCGTGTGACGCAGCAGTCTTGCTTTTGCTTAGAGCTTGGACCAAAATAGGGAAGGTGCGCCTTCCGGATAAGGAGAGCATGGCATATGAATACACGGGACATTCTGCTCGGACTACATGAGGTGGAAGGGATCGGCTGGAAGAGCATCGACAAAATCCGCAAGGCGGGATTTTTGTCGGATTTGGCGTTTGAGCTCAAACAAGAGGATTGGGAAGATATCGGATTAAAGCCTATATTATCGGCAAAACTCGCCGGTCACTTCACTCCTGAATGGATCAGGGGGCGAATCCATCTGAACGGGGACGCCGGGATCGGCATCATGACCTTGCTGGACGAAGACTATCCCGCTCGATTAAGGGAGATCGCTCAGCCCCCATGGGTACTGTACTACCGCGGCCGTGTAGAGCTTATGCACGCTCCGGGAATCGCCATCGTCGGTACCCGGGTTCCAACCGCGTACGGCCGAAGGGTAGGAGCTGTGCTTGCCGAAGAATTGGCGGATGGGGGTTTGACCGTTGTCAGCGGATTGGCACGCGGAATTGACAGCGTATGTCATGAGGCTGCCTTGCAGCGGGCCGGAGGAACTGTGGCGGTGATTGCGACGCCGATGAATAAGGTGTACCCTCCGGAGAACCGGGAGCTTATGGAACAGATTGTCCGCCATGGACTGGTCGTTACGGAATATCCGCTTGGGACGAAGAGTCATCCGGGGTTATTCCCGCAGCGCAACCGGATTATCGCCGGGTTGACGCTTGGAACTCTCGTCGTGGAAGCGGACAGCCGCAGCGGTTCTTTGATCACAGCAGCCGCAGCGCTTGAATACAACCGCGAGGTATTTGCTGTTCCAGGCCCAATAACCTCTCCCAAGAGCCGGGGGACGCTTGACCTGCTTAAACAGGGGGCCGGGCTTGTTACGGAAGTGCGGGATATCCTTGATCTTTACAGCCATTATATTCCTGAAAAAGAGAAAAATAGTGATGTTTCTTCGGTCTTACATAAGGATTCCCATCCTCTTCAGCCGGAAAAGAATTTGACAAGTGCCGAGCTTCGCCTATACCATATACTGCATCAGGAGCCATGCACGCTGGATGAGCTTCTGGAGAAGACCGGGCTCGATTTTGGACATTTGCATTCGGTTCTGTTATCTTTAATCGTAAAAAAAGCGGTAACAACCCTACCTGGTTCGGTATACAAAGTGATAGGATAGGGAACCTGAATTTTTAATCCGCTTTAGAAACGCAAACCGGACAGGATGAGAGGGAGAACCAGCGCTAGTAACGCTTAGTCAATAGATCGCAATCAAGTGTGCAGCATCCGATCCGTCGGTCGGTTAATTGTGCGGTTGACGACCGGCGACTGAAAAACTGAGTTCGGAAGATATTGTTTTTATTTCTGTTAGTGCTATCGCAGTTTTCTGCAAAGCGGTTTCTGAGAAGTATGGCTAACAATTTGAGTGCATACATCCGAAGTAAATTTTACGAAGCGAGCATGGAGATTACGCGAAAATAACTAGCGGATGCTTTCGAAGCCGGTTTTTACGAAGTGATATCAACGAAGTAATGCTATAAAACTTAGCGGATGCTTCCGAAGCCAATTTTACGAAGTAATTTCAGCGAAGCAGCGCTATCAAAATTAAGCGAGTGCTTTCGAAGCCAGTTTTACGAAGTGATTTCAACGAAGTAATGCTATAAAACTTTTAGGAGGACGATTCTGTGGCGGATTCTTTGGTCATTGTCGAGTCGCCGGCGAAGGCGAAGACGATTGGCAAATATTTAGGCAGCAAATATATCGTGAAAGCTTCGATGGGTCATGTTCGCGACCTGCCCAAGAGCCAGATCGGCGTGGAAGTCGAGAACAGCTTCAATCCCAAATACATTACCATTCGCGGGAAAGGCTCTGTGCTGAAAGAGCTTAAGGATGCAAGCAAAAAAGTTAAAAAAGTTTATCTGGCGGCTGACCCGGACCGCGAAGGAGAAGCGATCGCCTGGCATCTGGCGCATGCTCTCGAACTGGACGACACTCAGGATTGCCGGGTTGTCTTCAACGAAATTACCAAACAGGCAGTGAAGGATGCGTTCAAGACCCCGCGCAAAATCAACATGGATCTGGTTAATGCCCAACAGGCGAGACGTATTCTGGACCGGCTGGTAGGCTACAAGATCAGCCCTCTTCTATGGAAGAAAGTCAAAAAAGGCCTTTCCGCCGGACGCGTTCAGTCTGTTGCCGTCAAGATCATTATGGATCGTGAAAATGAAATCTCGGCATTTGTTCCGGAGGAGTACTGGACAATTACGGCCAAGCTTGCGATTCGGGATTCTCTGTTCGACGCCAAGTTCTATAAGCTGAAGGGCGAGAAATTGGAACTGGGCAAGGAGAGCGACGTACAGGAAGTTTTAAAAGCAATTGAAGGCTCTGACTTTATCGTCTCCGAAGTGAAGGAGAAGGAAAGACAGCGCCACCCGTCGGCACCGTTTACGACAAGTTCCCTTCAGCAAGAGGCGGCCCGCAAGCTCGGCTTCAGGGCGGCCAAGACAATGTCCGTCGCTCAGCAGCTGTATGAAGGCGTGGAGCTTGGCAAGGAAGGAACTGTTGGTCTCATCACATATATGCGTACCGACTCCACCCGGATTTCGACAACGGCTCAGGATGAAGCGCGTGAGCTGATTACGGGCAAGTACGGCGGGAATTTCCTGCCGGAGAGTCCTCGCCAGTATTCGAAGAAAGCGGCAGGAGCCCAGGACGCGCATGAAGCGATCCGTCCGACTTCGGCCCTGCGGGAACCGGATTCCGTCAAGGAATTCACCAGCCGCGACCAATTCAGACTGTATAAGCTGATCTGGGAACGCTTTGTCTCCAGTCAGATGGCTTCCGCCGTACTCGATACGCTGTCTGTGGATATCTCGGCAAGCGATGCCATTTTCCGGGCTGTCGGCTCCAAAGTATCGTTCCCTGGCTTTATGAAGGTCTATGTGGAAGGGAACGACGACGGAACGACTGAAGAAGAAAAGTATTTGCCTCAGCTTCAATCGGGGGATAAGCTTGCCGTTCAGGAAATCGACCCGAAGCAGCATTTCACACAGCCGCCTCCGCGATATACGGAAGCCCGACTCGTGAAAACGCTGGAGGAACTGGGCATTGGCCGTCCGAGTACGTACGCCCCGACCCTAGAGACGATCCAGAAACGCGGCTATGTCGCGATCGAAGAGAAGAAGTTCATGCCGACGGAGCTCGGAGAGCTGATAATCGAGCAGATGGAGCAGTTCTTCCCGGAAATTCTGGATGTCGAGTTTACGGCTCATATGGAAGGTGATCTGGACCATGTGGAAGAAGGCTCCGAGGATTGGGTAAAGGTGCTGGGCGAGTTTTACGAATCCTTCGAGAAGCGTCTGGAAGTTGCGGAAGAAGAAATGAAAGAGATCGAGATTGTCGACGAGGTCTCCGATGAGGTCTGTGAGAAATGCGGCAAGCCGATGGTGTATAAACTGGGCCGTTTCGGCAAGTTTCTGGCTTGCTCCGGCTTTCCTGATTGTCGCAATACCAAGCCGATCATCAAGGACATCGGGGTAGAATGCCCGAAATGCCACGAAGGCAAGGTAGTGGAGCGCCGTAGCAAAAAAGGCCGGGTCTTCTACGGATGCGACCGCTATCCCGAGTGCGATTTCGTCTCGTGGGATAAGCCGTCAGCGAAACCTTGTCCGGAATGCGGCTCATGGATGATTGAGAAACGGAATAAGCAGGGCGTGAAGCTTCAGTGTACATCCTGTGACCACAGTGAATTGCTGGAAGAGAATGAGGAGGAAGCGGCGGAATAAGACGTCCGATTCCTGTCCATCATCAAGAGTTAACGGAGGTTGTATCAAGTTGACAGAACAATTGCAGGATACATCCGGCTCGGCGAAGCCGGTCACCGTCATTGGTGCAGGATTGGCCGGAAGCGAGGCGGCCTGGCAGATCGCTTCGCGCGGAGTGCCGGTGCGGCTGTATGAAATGAGACCGGTTGTGAAGACACCGGCCCACCATACGGATAAATTCGCCGAACTCGTGTGCAGCAACTCGCTGCGGGCCAATGGCCTCGGAAATGCGGTAGGCGTTCTCAAGGAAGAAATGAGACGTCTTGGCTCGCTGGTCCTGGGCTCGGCAGATAAGCATGCAGTCCCTGCGGGCGGTGCGCTTGCCGTTGACCGTGACGGCTTCTCAGGCGAAATCACTGAGCGGTTGAGTCATCATCCGCTCGTCGAAGTTATAAATGAAGAACTTCCGCATATACCGGAGGAGGGGATTGTAGTCATAGCCACCGGACCGTTGACATCCCCTTCACTGTCCGCGGAAATCAAAGAGCTGCTAGGCGAAGAGTATTTCTACTTCTACGATGCGGCGGCGCCGATTGTCGAGAAAGAATCCATCGACATGAGCAAAGTCTACCTGGCTTCCAGATATGACAAGGGTGAAGCCGCTTATCTGAATTGTCCGATGAGCGAAGAAGAGTTCGATGTGTTCTATGAAGCCCTGGTCAATGCGGAGACGGCAGCGCTCAAGGACTTTGAGAAGGAAATCTACTTTGAAGGCTGCATGCCGATCGAGATCATGATGAAACGCGGCAAGCAGACGGCTCTGTTCGGACCGATGAAGCCAGTCGGCCTGCTCAATCCTCATACAGGGAAGCTTCCCTACGCAGTCGTACAGCTCCGCCAGGATAATGCGGCCGGAACGCTCTATAATCTCGTCGGCTTTCAGACACATCTGAAGTGGGGTGAGCAGAAGCGGGTGTTCTCGCTAATTCCCGGACTTGAAAATGCGGAATATGTCCGTTACGGTGTCATGCACCGCAATACGTTCATCAATTCACCGAAGCTGCTGCATCCGACATATCAGATGAAAGCGCGCGGACAGCTGTTCTTTGCAGGCCAGATGACAGGGGTTGAGGGCTACGTGGAATCGGCCGCCTCCGGCCTTATCGCCGGAATCAATGCGGCGAGAGCCGCTCTTGGCGAGGAACTGCTGGTCTTCCCGGAGGATACGGTGATCGGCAGCATGCCGGCTTACATTACGTCGGCCGATCCGGAGCATTTCCAGCCGATGAATGCCAACTTTGGCCTTCTGCCCAAACCGGAACGCAAGATCCGCAACAAAAAGGAGAAGAATGAGATGCTGGCACACCGGGCGTTGGACAGTCTGGCCGAATTTGCAGGGAAGACGGGATTGCCGCATACTGTGAATGAGGATGCCTTGCAGAACAGCTAAACCAATGTGCAGGCGATTAAGGGAGGTAAGAGCATGATTCCGGAATTTCATGCAACGACAATCTGTGCGGTACGCCATAATGGAGGGGCCGCCATCGCAGGCGACGGGCAGGTCACCTTTGGCGAGAATGTGATTATGAAGACGACGGCCAAGAAGGTCCGGCGGCTGTACAGAGGACAGGTTATTGCCGGTTTTGCCGGCTCGGTGGCGGATGCCATCACGCTGTTCGAGAAGTTCGAAGGGAAGCTGGAGGAGCATCACGGCAATCTGCAGCGGGCGGCGGTAGAGCTGGCCAAGGATTGGCGTCAGGACCGCGTTCTGCGCAAGCTGGAGGCGCTCATGATCGTGATGGACAAGAACGGCATGCTGCTTATCTCCGGCGGGGGAGAAATCATCGAGCCGGATGACGATGTGCTGGCTATCGGCTCCGGAGGAAACTTCGCCCTCTCCTCGGCCCGGGCGCTGAAGCGCCATGCGACCAACCTGAGTGCAGCCGAAATTGCAAGAGAAGCGCTTGTGATTGCATCGGAGATATGCGTGTATACGAATTCCAATATTATTGTCGAAGAGTTGAAGGCATAACCGACTTCAGGAGAGGTGGAAAATCGACATGGCGAACCAATCGCTCACTCCTCGGCAGATCGTTGCCGAGCTGGATAAGTATATTGTCGGCCAGAAGCAGGCCAAGAAATCGATGGCTGTCGCTCTGCGCAACCGGTTCCGGCGGGAACGTCTTCCGGAAGATGTCAGGGACGAAATTGTGCCAAAGAACATTCTGATGATCGGACCTACCGGTGTGGGTAAGACCGAGATCGCGAGACGGCTCGCGAAGCTGGTCAATGCGCCTTTTGTCAAAGTGGAAGCCACAAAATTTACTGAAGTGGGATATGTCGGCCGCGATGTGGAATCCATGGTCAGGGATCTTGTCGAGACGGCGATCCGCATGGTGAAGCTGGAGCGGACCGAGAAGGTGAAGGACCGGGCAGAGGAACTGGCCAATGAGCGCATCGTGCGCATTCTGGCTCCTTCCTCATCCAAGGGCAAGAATCAGCGCAATCCGTTCGAGATGCTGTTCGGAGGGGCTAACTCTCAGGAAGAAGCGAAAGCCGACGATACGGATAGTGATGCATCGATTACGGAACAGCGCAGGGGCATCCGTTTCAAGCTGCTGGCCGGACAGCTCGAAGACGATATCATTGAAATCGACGTGGAAGATACTTCCCCTACAATGCTCGATATGTTTGCCGGACAGGGCAATGATCAGATGGGCATGAACATGCAGGAGATGTTCGGGAACCTTCTGCCGAAGCGGACCAAGAAACGCAAGCTTCCGATTCGGGAAGCGCGCAAGGTGTTGACCCAGGATGAAGCGAACAAGCTGATCGATATGGATGATGTCATTCAGGAATCCGTAGCGCGTGCGGAGCAGTCCGGCATCATTTTTATCGATGAGATCGACAAAGTGGCCAGCCAGGGAAAAGGCGCCGGTCCTGACGTTTCCCGAGAGGGCGTGCAGCGTGACATTCTGCCGATCGTCGAAGGCTCTACCATCATGACCAAGTACGGACCTGTCAAAACCGATTATGTGCTGTTTGTTGCGGCGGGTGCGTTCCATGTTGCCAAACCTTCCGATTTAATTCCCGAGCTGCAAGGCCGCTTTCCGATCCGTGTAGAACTGAGCAGCCTGACGCTGGAGGATTTCGTTTCGATACTGAAGGAACCCAAGAACGCACTGACGAAACAGTATGAGCATTTGCTGGCAACTGAAGATATCGAGATTGAGTTCCAGGACGAAGCCATATTCGAGATTGCCAAAATCGCCGCTACGGTCAATCAGAACATGGAGAACATCGGTGCGCGCCGGCTGCATACCATTTTGGAAAAACTTCTGGAGGATTTGTCTTTCGAGGCTCCGGAGTTGACACTCGATAAAATGGTTATTACGCCGGAGTATGTCCGGGAAAAACTGGCAGATATCGCGCAAGATCGCGACTTAAGCCAGTATATTCTTTGATTTCTCTACAGTTCGACCCGCGTTCTAGGTAAGAAGTAACGGTTAATGGGAGTTTGATGTCTAAATTAAGGGAATTTTCGGNAACATAAAATGGGTAAAAAGATCGCAAAGTCCTTTCTTTTAAAAAAAGATAGGGCTATTTTCTTATTGTAATATTATACAAATTCTAAGAGAATCAATATATACCAATTCGAGTTTCATAGTGTTTGGAAGATGTCGATCGCATATTTTTCGGAGAAAATCCGGGAAAGGTCGCTTTTTTTATCAATTTTTGTCGATACAGAAGGATTTCAGAAAGTAATGTGGAATTCTTTTCATGATGAGAATTTGGAAAGGAGAAAAACATGGGATTGCTCAACAGCATCAGCTTTCAAAGGCTGCAGACAGGAATCGACGCCGCCACGTTGCGACAAAGCGCGCTGGCGAATAATGTTGCAAATGTCGATACACCCGGTTTTAAACGTTCCGATGTTTCGTTCGAAACTTTGCTGCAGCAGGAAGAGAAAGGCATTAAGCCAACTCTGAACGCCAAAACAACCAATCCTCGTCACATCCAGTTCGGCAATGCGGGTTCGGTTCCAACACCGGTCACTCAAACCGACACAGAAACGTCCATGAACAACAACGACAACAATGTTGACATCGACCGGGAAATGGCCCTGAGCGCAGAGAACCAGCTTCGCTACAATTCATACGTATCGCTGCTTAACAATCAGATTACCATGATGCGATCGGCTATTGAAGGGAGATAGTAGAGCATGAATTTTGGCAGCAGTTTTGGAATCAGCGCTTCGGCATTAACCGCTCAAAGGCTGCGGATGGACGTCATTTCATCCAACATTGCCAACGCCGAAACAACACGAGCCTCAGTTGTCGACGGCAAGCCTGTACCCTATCGGAGAAAGATGGTTGAGCTGGAATCGGTGAAAAACGACAGCTTCTCCAACATCCTCCATTCGAAAATGAACGGTGAGACTCAGGGGGTTCGCGTTCGTGCAATCACGGAAGACTCGTCTCCGTTGAAGCCGGTCTATAATCCGACCCACCCGGACGCCGATGAAAATGGATATGTGTATATGCCGAATGTGGATACGACCAAAGAAATGGTGGACATGCTATCCGCTTCGCGCTCCTATGACGCCAATGTAACGATGTTTAATGCGAGCAAGGCAATGGTTTCAAAGGCACTTGAAATTGGCAAATAATCTGATAAGAGAATAACAGAGAAATGCGGTTCAGGCTGCAACTAATGATATAAGGAGGAGAGAAGTTGAATATTGCGATTGGACAGCAGGTCATTACCCCTCTTAAGATGAAGACTTCTGAAACCCAGCCTTCGGTAGGGCTCTCGGATGGCGAATCAAAAGGCTTTGGCGCTTATCTTGAAGATGCCCTGAATCAGGTGGCTGCACAGGAACAGAATGCGAAAGACATGAATAACAAGTTTGTTTTGGGAGAAGTGAATGTGGACGAAGCGATGATTTCCTCTCAGCAGGCTCTTCTCAGTCTTCAGCTGACTACTCAGGTCCGAAACAAAGTCATTGAAGCCTATCAGGAAATTATGAGAACGCAGATCTAAATAATCCCAGCTTGGTTTCGGATGAGGTGACACTGTGAATGAAAGATTCGCCCAATACAGGGACAGGTTAACCCAGTATTGGAACAAATTCAGCGTTAAGCAGAAGGTTCTGTTCTTTTCGACGCTGTTGATCATGATTATTATCATTATCGCTGTTACGATGCGGCTCACCCGAACCGAATATGAAGTCGCCTTTCAGGACTTGGACAGCACCGACGCAGCCGGGGTTATCAACTACCTGGATTCCTCCGGAATCAGCTATAAGCTGAGTGCAGACGGTCACAGTATTTCCGTTCCGAGTACCGACGCCGCTCGGGTGAAAGTGGATGTCGGCTCGCAAGGAATCGTTCAGGACGGATCGATCGGTTTCAAGGTTTTTGATCAGAGTTCATCCATGATCGGCACAACCGACAGCGAGTTTAATGTGAAGTATAACAACGCGCTTAACGGTGAGGTCCAGCAACTGCTCCAGAAAATGCAGGGAGTCAAGGACGCCAAGGTACTCGTCAATCTGCCGAAGGAAACCGTGTTCGCAACCCAGGATGACCAGGAGAAAGCTTCGGCATCCGTAGTCCTCTCGTTCAAGCCGGGGTTCCGGCCGAATCAGGACAATATCGACGGTTACTTCAATTTGGTGAAGACTGCCATTCCGAACCTGCCGATCGATAATATTACTATCACAAACGACGAAACGGAGCTTATGCCTTCAGCCAAGGGCGGCCAGAACGGCGTATCCAACCAAGTCGAAGAAAACTTCGCTCTTCAGAAGAAATTTGAAGATGAAGTCAAGAAGAATGTTAAAGCTTTTCTTGCCAATCTGACAGGACCCGACAAAGTTGATGTTCTGGTCTTCTCCAAGCTTAATTTTGATAAAGAAAGCCGGAAAGAAGATCTCGTAACGCCTGTTGACACCGAGAATATGAAAGGCCTCGAAATCAGCTCGCAGATCATCAGCAACACTTATTCGGGAACAGGCAACACAGATGGCGGGGTGGCGGGAACAGGCTCTGGAGATGTATCGGGTTATCCAACTAGCAGCAATACCGGGAACAGTACATCCGAGGAATCCTCCGAGACGCGAAACTACGAGGTCAACCGAATTACGAAGGATATCATAGCAACGCCATATACTGTAAAAGATTTAACCATAAATGTTGCAGTTGAACCACCCGATGGCCAAACAAGTTTGGATACCGCAACAACGGATGCGATTCGTACGGTTCTGGTCAATATTGTCAGAGCATCGCTTGCGGATTCGGGAGTCACTTATACAGACGCTGATTTAACGAAAAAAGTTTCGGTCTCCGTGCAGCCTGTTGGTGTAAATACTTCGGCACAGACTGCTGGCGGTTTGGCGAAATGGATGATTTGGGCGATCGCTGGAGCAGCGTTGCTGCTCGGCGCGGGTGCAGGATACTTCTTCTTACGCCGCCGCCGCAACAATGAGGAAGAGGAAGTCGACGACGAGCCTCTTCAAATGCCGACGGAGTTCCCGTCTATCAATCTCGAGAGCGTAACGAACGAAAGCCAAGTACGCAAGCAGCTTGAAGGCCTGGCCAAGAAAAAGCCGGAAGAATTCGTAAACCTGCTGCGCACATGGCTTGCAGACGAACAGAGGTGAACCTATGGCAAAGGCTGCACAGCAGGGTCTAAGCGGCCGACAAAAAGCAGCGATACTGCTTATTACTTTGGGGCCTGAAGTTTCAGCCCAAATCTTCAAACATTTAAGAGACGAGGAAATTGAGCAGCTCACGCTTGAGATTGCCAACGTTCGCAAGGTGGACAGCGGTGAGAAAGAATTGATCATGTCGGAGTTTCATCAGATTTGCCTCGCTCAGGAGTATATTTCTCAAGGCGGGATCAACTACGCCAAGGAAATTTTGGAGAAGGCGTTGGGCCAGCAGAAAGCGCTGGAAGTTATCAACAGGCTTACCGCTACTCTACAGGTTAGACCTTTCGACTTCGCTCGAAAGGCAGATCCGAATCAGATTCTGAACTTTATCCAGAACGAGAATGTTCAGACCATCGCTCTCGTGTTGTCCTATCTGCAGTTCGATCAGGCCGCATCCATTCTGTCTTCGTTGCCTCAAGAGAAGCAGGCGGAGGTTGCGAGAAGAATTGCAGTCATGGACAGCACTTCGCCGGAAGTAATCTCCCAGGTCGAAAGAGTGCTCGAACAGAAGCTGTCTGCTACCGTAACCCAGGATTATACAAATGCCGGCGGCATCGAATCGATCGTTCAAATTTTGAACGGCGTCGACCGGGGAACCGAGCGCACGATTCTGGATTCACTGGAAATTCAAGATCCGGAGCTCGCGGAAGAGATCAAGAAACGGATGTTCGTGTTCGAAGATATCGTCAATGTGGATAACCGGTCCATTCAACGGATCATCCGGGATATCGAGAATTCCGATCTGCAGCTTGCACTCAAGGTCGCCAGCGAAGAAGTCCGGGATGTTATCTTCCGCAACATGTCCAAACGGATGGCGGAAACATTCCGCGAAGAGATGGAATACATGGGGCCGGTACGGCTGCGTGATGTTGAAGAGGCACAGACCCGCATCGTAGGCACGATTCGAAGACTGGAAGAATCGGGTGAGATTATAATTGCCCGCGGCGGAGGAGATGACATTATTGTCTAAACTGATCAAACACTCCCAATACGTTCCAGTTGATGTGCTGAAAAGGCTGGAGTTAGCCAGGCAGCATGCCGGCATTCAGGAAGAAGAGAACCATCAGTCCGATGATCATGCTTCCGCAGCTCATATAGATCCCGATTACGAGGCTGCGGAGCAGTCCCGGAGACAAATTCTGCATGACGCCAAAGAATTTGCAGAGGATCAAGTGCGGAGTGCTTCCATGGAAGCGGAGCGGATGATCGAAGCCGCCCGCGCCGAAGCGGAAGAGTGGTGGCAGAGCCGTAGAGATCAGGATGAGAACCTGGTTGAAGCGGCTAAGGCCGAAGCTTTTCGCAATGGTTATGAGGAAGGGCTGTTGGAAGCCGAGAAAGAGATGCGCGAGAAGCTTGCCATTGTAATGGAAGAAGCGCAGGCGGTTCTGACTGAGGCGTATAAGGCAAGAGATTTGATCATTCAGGAAGCGGAGCCTTTTTTGGTGGAGCTTAGCTGCGATATCGCCGAGAAAATAGTTGAGAAGCAACTGACCATTGAGCCCGCATTTACCATCGAACTGATAAGAAGAAACCTAGCCCGCAAACGGGAGCAGGGAATTATCTCCTTGTGCGTCGCACCAAGCCAGTTCACTTTTGTTAACGCGGCTCGCGAGGAGCTTACACTGGCCATCGACTCCCAGGCAGAGCTTCAAATTCTTCCTGACTCGACGGTCAAGGATCACGGCTGCGTGATTCGGTCTTCATTTGGAAGTGTGGACGCTCGAATCGACACCCAGTTGCAGGAAATCAAGAAAGAACTGATCAGAGTGGCGCTTGACAATGAGGATCACAGAAATGGTGAAGAGCATGCTTGATACCCGCAAATACAAAGAGCAGTTGAGAGGCTTTGATCCCGTTCGCATTAACGGTAAGGTTACGCAGGTAATCGGGCTGATGGTGGAATCTGAAGGCCCGGACGCCAGCATAGGCGATGTCTGTTATATCTACCCGGCAAAAGGAAGCAAGCCGCTGAAGGCGGAGGTTGTCGGCTTTCGCGACAATAAAGTGCTTCTGATGCCGCTTGGTGAGCTCCAGGCAATTGGACCGGGCTGTGATGTCGTTGGAACAGGCAAACCGTTGAACGTTCAGGTGGGCTCCGAGCTCCTTGGAAAAGTGCTTGACGGACTTGGACAACCCTTGGACGGTTCGCTTATCCCGGCGAGAATGCCATACAACTCCACCTTTAACGCGCCTTCCAATCCGCTCAACCGCCCGAGAGTGCAGGAGCCGATCAGCATCGGTGTCCGTGCCATTGACGGTCTGCTAACGATTGGCAAGGGCCAGCGTGTTGGTATTTTTGCAGGATCAGGCGTCGGGAAAAGTACATTAATGGGGATGATTGCCCGAAATACCTCCGCAGATGTCAATGTGATCGCCCTGGTTGGTGAACGTGGCAGAGAGGTGCTGGATTTCATAGAGCGCGATTTGGGTCCTGAAGGGCTTCAGCGTTCAGTCGTCATCGTAGCGACTTCAGACCAACCTGCTCTAATCCGTATTAAGGGAGCCTTGATCGCAACGACAATCGCAGAGTACTTTCGGGACCGCGGTTTGAACGTCATGCTCATGATGGACTCAGTCACGCGGTATGCCATGGCTCAGCGGGAAGTGGGATTGGCGGTCGGCGAACCTCCGGCTATGAGAGGCTACACTCCGTCGGTGTTCGCAAGTCTTCCGAAGCTGCTTGAACGTGCGGGGACCGGTCCAACCGGTTCGATTACGGCTTTTTACACCGTGCTTGTCGACGGGGATGACATGAACGAGCCGATTGCCGATGCGGTGCGCGGTATTCTGGATGGTCATATCGTTCTGAATCGCAGCATCGCGAACCGGGGACATTTTCCGGCGATCGACGTGCTGTCAAGCATTAGCCGGGTTATGAAGGACATTGCGCCAAGGGACCAGATCGCGGCGGCGGAAAATGTGAAACGATTAATGGCTGTTTATAAGGAATCGGAAGATTTAATTAATATCGGAGCCTATCAGAGAGGGTCCAACGCTCAAATTGATGAGTCGATCCATTATATAGACAGTATTTGGGAGTTCACCAGACAAAAAGTTGACGAGAAGACAACCCTTTCCGAAGTCCAGCAAGACCTAATCTCCCAGTTCTCAAGGAGTTGAATGATAATTTATGAAATTTCATTATAATTTCCAGAAGGTCGTCGATTTGAAGGGCAATGAGCGTACACAAGCTGAATGGATGCTGTCCAGTGCTCTAGGCGAGCTTCAGGCACAGGAGAAAAGTCTGGCTGAACTAACGGCACAGCGTAATGAAATGCTGCTTCAAGTTCAGGCGGCGGCAGAGCAATGTTCACCCATGAATAAAATCAGGGAATTGCAGGATTACGTTGAGTTTCTGGACAACTGCATCGTCAACAAGCATGAGCAAATCAACGCAGCGCATCAAGAAGTCGTGCGTAAGCAGGATGAACTCAATGAGAAGGCGGTCGACGAAAAGGTGTGGCTCAAAGCCAGAGAAAAGGCGCTTTCCCTTTTCCAGCACAATATGAACTTGCGGGAACAGAATGATTTGGACGAGATGGCCACAGTCCGCTTCGCGATGAAGTCCCTGTAAGATTTGGAGGTCTTGAAACCTTTGGCACAGAACGATATGGAACTGGAGAACGAAGGGTCGGCAGGCAAATTTGAGCGGTTTCTTTTTCTGATGATTCCAATTCTGTTTACGCTCGTGCTGATCGGCGTTCTGCTGGCACTCTTTAATATGGATTATCGAAATGACATGTTAAAAATAGCCAATAAAATTCCGATTGTGGAGAAATGGATTCCCGATCCGGAACCAACAGCGGCAGATAAAGCGGGGACGGAGGATAATCAGGCTGAAAGTTCCGCTTCCACGATCAAAAAGCTGAAGAGTCAGCTCTCGGAGCAAGAGGCCAAGGTTAAGCAGCTCACAGAGCAGAAGACGGCTCAAGATCAGCAGGTCAAGAGTTTGCAGGATCAGATCCAATCCTTGCAGTCTGCTCAAAGCGCGAGTGCGCCTACGCCTTCGCCTACGGAAGATCCTCATGCAAAATCTATCGCTGATATGACCAAGCTCTATGCGGGAATGAAGCCGTCAAACGCAGCCAACATCATGAAGAATATGACTACGGATGAGGTTGTTCAGCTGCTTAGCGGAATGAGTAGCGAGAACAAATTGGCGATCCTGCAAAAAATGGATCCCAAAACGGCGGCGGATGTCTCAGTAAAGCTAAAGGAAACGGTCAATTCTTCCGATATGGCTATTGCAGCCCTTCAATCAAGACTTAATCAGCAGTCGTCAGCATCAACAGGAACGACAAGCAGCGGAAATCTTGACAAGGCGACTCTAAGCCAGACTTTCACATCGATGCCTGCGACCGAGGCGGCCAAGCTGCTGGCTTCCATGTACAGCATCAGCCCGGATAAGGTGGTCACGATCCTGAGTTCGGTAAGCGACAGCGTGAGATCTTCGATTCTGTCGGAGATGACCAAGAATGACACCAACGGCGAGACGGCCAAGATTGTAAACAGACTGATGGGCGGCAAGTAGAAGCATCAACTCGCACTTGAAAGGAGGTGAAATCAAAAATGAGTCTTGTATTTCAAATGATGTCTTTAGGTAAAGGAATGACAGGCAAAGCTTCCGGGGCGGGCACTGCTAATCAGACCAATGTTCAGGGAACGTCAGCAGCAGGTTTATTCTCTCAAACGCTGATTCAGACCCTGGGCAACCAAAACCCGGACGGGAAGCTGAGCGAATCGGCGATCAATCTGCAAAGCCTTGCAGCTGTTCTGCAGGGTGGGAGCAACAGCAATCAGAGCAGCGATGCTGAGCCGACAACTCTTGGAGATCTGGTTGAGGAAATCATTCCGGAGCTTGGGAAGCTGGATGATGCAATCGAATCGGATCCAGCTTTGTTGGCTGCACTTCAAGGCTGGCTTACACAAGCGGTTGCGGTGCTGTCGGGCAATGATCAGGCCGAGCCTGAACAACAGACCGAATTAACTGCTCTTGCAGGGAATCCGGCAACATTAAGATTTGCTGTTCAAGATCAGCTGAACAACCTGGCTGCTGTTCTTAAGGAAGCAACTTCAGCAGGGAATGAGACTGCTAATCTTCAGGCTCAGAAATTGCTTGCAAGATTTGCTTCAATTGTTGAACCCTACATGGGAGAGACGCAGCAGAACCCGGTTGAACAATCCGCTGTACCAGCGCAGGCGCTCGTTGCCAAAGAAGTTGACCAGCTGCAGCAGGGCAAAAATGTTAAAGTTGACAGTCTTCCGGCTCAAGTCTTGCAGGGGAACCGGAATCCGGTTGCTGCCAATGCTGCCGGCAAACAGGCTGAAACCGCCGTCTCCTCCACTGATAATTCGGACCCGGCTGCACTGCTTCAGGAGCTTAAGGCTAGTCTGAGCACAGCTGCAAAGGAATCCTCAAGCGGACAAGACGGAACACTCAATCAGGATGATTCGAGTAAAGGTACGCAGGATGATAGCAAAGTCGTTACTGCGGGTCAACTGCTTATGAAAGACGGCATTACCGGATCGGTGAAAGCAGAGATTCAACAGCCGGTACCTGTTCGAAAGTTCCATGAAGAAATGACCAAGCTTATTACCGGTAAGTTTGAAATCATCAAGAAGGATGGAGTTGCCGAGGCGACAATCTCCTTGTTTCCGGAGAATCTGGGTCAGGTTGACGTAAAGATCACTCTTCAGAACGGTCAAATCGTCGCGCAATTTATGACGGAGCATTCCAGCGCGAAGAGCCTGCTTGAGAATCAGATGTCCCAGCTTCGTGCAGCGCTGCAATCGCAAGGACTGCAGGTTGAGAAGTTGGAAGTCACACAGAACACAGCTTCACCGCAATCCCAGCTGTTCCAGGAAGGACGCCAGTCTGGCTCCGGTGGACAACAGAATTCCGAACGGCGCTCCAAGGAGCGCAAGGTTCAAAGCGAGGATGCCATCCTCACCGCAGAACTTGATGCGGAATGGAAGGAATGGCGTGTAACCGAAAGAGAGAATCTTCAGAGTCATGCAGGCCAATTCTCGGCTGAAGCCTAAGTTTATATAGAGGAGGTGAACACATTTGTCCACGGATAGCATCATTTCCACTTCGAATGTCTGGCCGAACTATTCGGCATCGAACGTAGCCAATCTCAACTCTGCTACCAGCAAAACGGGCAGTTCGACACTCGGCAAGGATCAGTTCCTGAAGATCTTGATTACCCAGCTTCAGAATCAGGACCCCATGCAGCCGATGGAAGACAAAGAGTTTATTGCTCAGATGGCGCAATTCTCGTCGGTAGAGCAACTGATGAATATTTCAAACCAGCTTAACACGCTGAATCAATCACTTGGCGCGGTTTCCGGTTTAATCGGGAAAAATGTCAGCTGGATTGACACCTCGACTTCCCAGGAAGCGTCAGGAACCGTAGATTCGATCGTTGTCACCAGCGGCGTTCAATATGCGATTGTAGGCAAGGATAAGATTGCCCTGACTGATATTACGAAGATACAGAATGCGGATACCGCAGCTTCTCAGGAAAGCGGGTCATCCTCATGAATGAAAAAATGACAGTCGGCCAAATGTACACCGGCATTCGCCATCCGGGAGTCGTTTCGCGCCCGGGCAGCAGCAGTAACCAAACTGCGGCTAAATCGAGCGAAGTCTCCTTCGAGAGCATGCTGCAGCAAAATATGCTGAAATTCAGCAATCATGCTGCCAAGCGTCTCGAGCAGCGGGGGATTCAGCTCGGCGTTCAACAATTGGACCAGATTAACTCGGCGGTCGAAAAAGCGGCTGCAAAAGGAAGCAAGGAATCGCTAATCTTGATGAAGGATTTGGCATTCATTGTTAACATCCCCAATCGCACCGTTGTGACAGCTTTGGATGGAAATTCTATGAAGAACAATGTTTTTACGCAAATTGACAGTACTGTAGTTATTTCTTAACCGGCTGGCCCTAACGGAATGCCGGAGAACCGCCGACCGACAGACGCGGTTCAATACTATACATCCGGGAGCCTAAATGGGCTCCACCAATAGGAGGATCTATTAAATGCTAAGATCAATGTACTCCGGTGTTTCAGGCATGCGCGGCTTCCAAACGAAGCTGGACGTAATCGGCAATAACATCGCCAACGTCAACACGACCGGTTTCAAATCCTCGCGGGTAATGTTCAAGGATATCATGAGCCAGACGACTTCCGGTGTTAGCGCTCCGACAGATGGCGGAGCAGGCGGTGTTAACGCCAAGCAGATCGGTCTCGGCGTAAGCATCGGATCGATAGACACGCTGCATCTGGCAGGCAGTGCTCAAACTACCAATAACCCTACCGATTTACGGATCGACGGCGACGGTTTCTTTCTTGTGAAGCTTAATGGCGACCAAGAGACTCCGTTCCTGACACGCGCGGGCGATTTCCATGTTGATGCGAGCCGGAACCTGGTTAACTCGGATGGTCTTCATGTAGTCGATTCTTCGGGCGAAGCTATTGTACTGGGTGATGACGTAACGGCCTTCTCCATTGCCAATGACGGTACTATTATGCAGACTATGAGTGACGGTACAACAACAACCGGCGCTCAAATCGGCGTTGCCAAGGTAAGCAATCCTGGAGGACTTGAGAAGATCGGCGGCAATCTGTATCGCATGACAATGAATGCTAACGCAGACGGCGCGCTTGAACCTACAACTGCCAATAACACAGAATCGGGAACCGGCGCTATCGTCGCAGGCCAGCTCGAAATGTCAAACGTTGACCTGACAGGTGAGTTCACGGAAATGATTGTCGCTCAGCGCGGTTTCCAGGCCAATTCCCGCATTATCACGACTTCAGATGAAGTGCTTCAGGAAGTCGTTAATCTGAAGCGCTAATCAGGTTCAATAAAGCCGGGAAGATTTAAGTATACGCTGTTGCCGGTTTTGCATTATAATAGATTCGTTTCGCTTTTTTATAGCATTATCTTCATTATCCGGTCGAAGCTTCCTTTGGCCGGATAATGGAGACAAGCCGCACTCTGATAATCCGTTTTACTATTTACCAGAAATGCTGCGGAGTCTGATAGAGACGCGCGCTTCTTCTGACATAGGAGGCCTTGTATGATCTCGGTAACACGACTAAACGGATCACCAATGTGGCTTAATGCCCTTCTGGTAGAAATGGTGGAGGAAAACCCGGACACCTATATCACGCTGGTAACGGGCAAAAGGCTGATTGTTCTTGAAAAAGTCGATGAAGTTATAGCCAAAATCAGGGACTACAATAAGGATATCGGCGCGTATTCCGCTACCATTAAAGTCCAAACACTGGAGGAGCTTTCATGAAAAAGATGCTGCCTTGGCTGATTACGATTTTACTCGCAATTACTTTGATCGTGGTCGCCGCTTTTCTGTTAATGAACAAAATATTTCCTGATGATACCAACAATCCTGTAAATGAAGTGGCTCAGCAGGTCGAGACCAAGAATTTGACAGCCGATCAAATCGTTGAGCTGACTTCCGAAATCTCAGAGATCAAGACTAACCTCGCAGACCCCGATTATATCGTTCAAATAAACTTCGCATTCCAGCTGGACACGGCAAAGGCGAAAGAAGAGTTTGAGAAAATCAAGGATATCAAAATCAAACCGCTGATTATCAAGACGCTGGCTGATGTTAAGCCACAGGAACTTAACGGAGCCGCAGGCAAGGATCAGCTGTGCAGCAAGCTGCTTAATCAAATCAATAAGACTCTGCCCGAGGGTAAGCTAACTCAGGTAGAAATAACCAATTATATATTGGCATCCATGTAATGTGATTACAGCAGTCAAGGGGGTGATTGAGTGGTTGATGTACTGTCACAAAATGAAATTGACGCTCTGCTTGCCGCCCTTTCATCCGGCGAGATGGACGCAGACGAACTAAAAAAAGAAGAAACTCAGCGAAAAATCCGCTCCTATGATTTCAAACGGGCATTGCGTTTCTCTAAGGATCATATTCGAAGCCTCACTCGGATTCATGAGAACTTCGCCCGGTATCTTACGACGTATTTTTCAGCGCAGCTGCGGACGTTTGTTCAGATCAATGTGGTCCAGGTCGAACAGCTGCCTTATGATGAATTCATCCGTTCCATCCCCAAGATGACGATATTGAACATCTTTGAGGCTGAGCCTTTGGAAGGCCGAATGGTTATGGAGGTTCACCCCAATATCGCCTTTGCCATGCTGGACAGGCTGTTGGGCGGAATTGGAACCGCACCTACCAAGGTAAACACCCTGACCGAGATCGAAACGACCATAATGGAGCGCATATTTAGCCGTTGCTTTGAAAGCCTTCAGGAGGCGTGGAAGACCGTTCTGGATATTGAGCCGCGTTTGGAGGCTCTTGAGACCAATCCGCAGTTTATGCAGATTGTGTCCCCCAATGAGACCATTGCCCTGATATCCCTCAGCACGAAGATCGGGGATACGACCGGCATGATCAACCTTTGTATTCCACATGTTGTACTTGAGCCGATTATGGCAAGACTCTCGGTGCATCAATGGTTTGTCTCCGAGAAGAAGACGAGAGACGATGAAGAAATTCAAGCCATTCGTACCAACGTAACGAGAGCGCAGCTTCCAATCGTAGCAGAGCTTGGCGAGTCGAAAATATCAGTCTCCGAGTTTTTGGGTCTGGGCATAGGCGACGTGATTTCACTGAACCGGACTGTTGAAACCGGTTTGTCGGTTAAGGTTGGCGACAGGCTGAAGTTTATCGGAAGCCCGGGAGTAGTCAAAGACCGGGTCGCTGTACAGATTGACGAGATTGTCAATGAAGGAGTTGAAGAGCTTGACGAGTAAGGACTATTTATCCCAGGAAGAAATCGACGCTCTTTTAAAACAATCGGCCGAGGGTTCAGATGCGCCAGCTGCGAAGACTGTGGATGACTTTCTGACGCCTTTTGAACAGGACGCATTGGGTGAAATCGGGAATATCACCTTTGGCAGCGCGGCTACAGCTTTATCTACCCTGCTGGGTAAAAAAGTAGATATTACAACACCGCAGGTTTCGATTATTACACGGAGTGAATTTGAAGTGGCTTTTCCCAAGCCGCATGTTGCCGTACATGTTCAATATGTTGATGGCTTCCAGGGAATCAACTCCCTTGTAATTAAAATCCGCGATGCTCAAGTTATTGCGGATCTCATGCTCGGAGGAAACGGTGAACCAAAGGATGAGGAACTGAACGAGATTCACATCAGTGCGGTCCAGGAAGCGATGAACCAGATGATGGGTTCGTCCGCTACCTCGATGTCTACGATCTTTAACCGGTTCGTCAATATCTCGCCTCCAGGCATTGATATCTTGAATATGTCAAGCGGAGAAGGGGTTGGAAGTCTTCCTGAAGAGGAGACATTGATCAAAATCTCGTTCCGCCTCACCATCGGGGATTTGATCGATTCCACCATCATGCAGCTTCTGCCAGTTGCTTTCTCCAAGAACATGGTATCTATGCTGATCGGAGATGCAGCCAGTGAGGAACCGGCCGCTGCGGTCGAAGCACCTCCGGCGCCTTCACAGCCGGCACAGGCTCCTGCGCAGCAGACGCCGCAAGCAAACGCGCCTGAAGCTCAGACGCCTCCGCAAGGGCAGCCTCCGTATCCGGGAATGCCTGAAGGCGGTTATTATTATCCGCCGTATGGAACGCCGCCTTACGGAATGCCCGGAGGGATGCCGCCATACGGAATGCCGCCGCAAGCGACGCCTTATCCGCAAGCTGCGCAGACCCCTCCTCCCGCCGCACCGCCAAGCCGGAACGTAAATGTACAGCCGGTGCAGTTTGGCAATTTGAACGGGAACGTGTACGGCAACGTAGACGAAAATAATTTAAACTTATTGATGGACATTCCCCTGAAGGTCACCGTAGAATTAGGAAGGACCCAGAAGCAAATTAAGGATATTCTTGAAATGTCTCAAGGCTCAATCATCGAGCTGGATAAGCTCGCCGGCGAGCCTGTAGATATCCTGGTGAACAACAAGCTGATTGCCAAAGGTGAAGTAGTGGTAATCGACGAGAACTTCGGGGTTCGCGTAACGGATATTGTAAGCCAATGGGACCGGATGCAAAAATTACAATAAGCAAAAATTAGGGAGGATTTTCTTAAATGGCTAACCGAATTTTAATCGTAGACGATGCTGCTTTTATGAGAATGATGATTCGCGATATTTTGTCCAAGAACGGGTTTGAAGTGGTAGGAGAAGCCCAGGACGGTTCCCAAGCGATTGAGAAATTCAAAGAACTGCGTCCCGACTTGATTACAATGGATATTACAATGCCTGAAATGGATGGCATCGCCGCTTTGAAGGAAATTAAAAAAGTTGACGCCAACGCGAAGGTCATCATGTGCTCCGCTATGGGTCAGCAGGCGATGGTAATCGACGCCATTCAAGCCGGTGCCAAGGACTTTATCGTCAAGCCTTTCCAAGCTGACCGCGTTATCGAAGCCATTAACAAAACGCTCGGCGTTTAGGAGCTTTCCATGCCCAGCAACTCTGGCTTTGACGGTGGAAGCACAGCATTGAATTTAATCAATGTAATCCTGGTTCTCATTGTTATCCTTGTCATTATCGTGCTGCTCATCCGGTTTCTTGGACGGCGTAATCAAAGCTGGATGAGCAACCGGTCCATAAGAACTCTTGGAGCAGTCGGACTTGGTCCCAGCAAATCGCTTCAGGTCATTGAGATTGGCGAAAGCCTATATATCATCGGGGTGGGAGAAAATGTCACCATGTTGGACAAAATAACCGATCCCGAGGAAGCGGCGGTCATAATGGCGGCATTCGAAGAACAGTCCACATCTGCCGGAAGTTTAATCAAGACTGTCGGAGATAAACTGAAAGGGAAGTTTCAGGGCAAGGTGTCGTCGGAGGAAATTAACCTGAACGATAACACTTCGTTCTACGAAATGCTTCAATCCAAACTGCGCTCCGCTCCCGACCGAAAGAAGGAATTAGAAGAGCTGTTGGACGAGGATGACAAGAAGAACAGGCAGGAGGAGACATGAAGAAGAAAATTCTGCTCACCTTCCTGCTTATCGGTCTGATTAGTATTCTGGTTCTGCGACCGATCCATGCGGCTGCAGCTGATCCGATTCCGAATATCGATATTCAGGTTGGGGGAGAGGGCTCGCAGAGCGGGACGAGCTCGGTATCCATTATTTTACTTATTACCGTATTGAGCGTCGCACCCGCGTTTCTGGTGATGATGACAAGCTTCACTCGAATCGTCATCGTCCTCGGATTCGTCCGGACATCGCTTGGCACTCAGCAGATGCCGCCAAACCAGGTGTTAGTCGGGATGGCCCTGTTTCTGACGCTGTTCATCATGTCGCCTACACTGTCGACCGTGAATCAGGTTGCGCTTCAGCCTTATATCAAAGGCGAGATTACGCAGACGGAAGCTTTGAAGAAGGCTGAGGACCCCATGAAGCAATTCATGTTCAAGTATACGCATGAGAAGGATCTGCTCCTGTTCATGAAATATAACGGCTTTACAGGGGAGCACAAGCCCAATACTTACAAGGATATCCCGTTGACAGTTCTCATTCCTTCCTATGCGATGAGTGAGATGAAGACGGCTTTTCAAATGGGATTCTTGATATTCATTCCTTTTCTAATTATCGATGTGGTTGTGTCCAGTACGCTGATGGCCATGGGGATGATGATGCTTCCGCCGGTTATGATCTCATTGCCTTTCAAAATCATGCTGTTCGTGCTTGTAGACGGCTGGTATCTTGTCGTCAAGTCGCTGCTTCTCAGCTACGGCACTTGACGAAAGAAGGAGGCGATATCCATGAGTACGGAGTTTATAATCGGGCTTGCGGGCCAAGCGGTATATTTGATGCTGGAAATAAGTGCGCCAATGCTCATTTTTGGCCTTGTTGTCGGACTACTTATCAGCATCTTTCAAGCCACGACTCAAATACAGGAGCAGACGCTGGCTTTTGTTCCGAAGATCGTGGCTGTGTTGCTGGCTTTGCTCTTGTTCGGGCCATGGATTTTAACCAAGCTTATCGACTTCACATCCCATATATTGGGAAATCTGTATATGTACATCGGTTGACGTTATGATAAACTCCATTTTGCAGGGACTACCTGTCTTTATGCTTATCTTTTGTCGAATTACAGCTTTTTTTGTTGTAGTTCCCGTGTTTTCTTCACGCAACATTCCGATGTCGTTCAAGATAGGCCTGTCTTTTTTTGTTTCATTGGTCGTTTTCACTGCCAGAGGAACAGGTATTGTTGTTCAAGAGGATTTGAACCTTGTATTGCTGATTGTCCGTGAGGTGCTGATCGGCCTGCTGCTTGGTTTTATTGGATACTTGATGTTCATGATGATTCAGACAGCCGGTTCCTTTATTGATATGCAGATCGGTTTCGCCATTGCGAATGTTATTGACCCGATGACTGGCGTGTCAGCGCCTTTGCTAGGCAATTTCAAATATATGATCGCTTTATTGCTCTTCTTGGGAATGAACGGTCATCACTATTTGATTGATGCCATTGTCAGCAGCTATAACTGGGTTCCTTTAGACAATTCAATACTTTCGAAAATGATGGACGGCAGCCTGTCGGATTTTCTTATTCGTACGTTTGGACAGGCATTCATGCTTGCGCTTCAAATGTCGGCGCCCCTTGTAACCGCATTGTTCCTGACGGATATCGGTCTCGCCTTCTTGGCAAGAACCGCTCCTCAATACAATGTCTTTGTCATAGGCGTGCCCTTGAAAATCATAGTCGGTCTGGCTCTTCTCATGCTGCTCATGCCGACCATGGCTGTTCTGTTTCAAAATCTGTTCAACATCATGTTTGAATCCATGCGCAATCTGCTTACGATTATGGGCGCTTAAGCCGGACTGGGAGGGACGAATGCGCAATCGGTATCAATTCGACCTTCAAATGTTCGGCGGCGACAAGACGGAGAAACCTACCGCCAAAAAGCGTACAGATGCCCGGAAGAAAGGTCAGGTTGCCAAAAGCCACGAGATGTCCGGAGCTATTGTTCTGCTTGCTGCGGTATCCTCTTTGCTCATTTTCGGAGGCTTTTTAAAGGAACGTGTCGTTTCCTTGTTCAGGGATATTCTGATGAACAGGCTGACGATGGAAGTGACCCCGGACAATGTGCTGAACATGATGAGGCAGTACGGAATCCAGATTCTGGTCATATTGGCGCCGCTATTTCTGATTACCCTGGTCCTGGCTCTTATCTCCGAAGTGAGTCAGATCGGGTTCAAGATGGTCGGTGAAGGGCTGACGCCGAAATTCAGCAAGCTCAACCCCCTCAAAGGTTTGAAGAACATTTTTTCCATGCGTTCTTTGGTGGAAATGTTCAAATCGATTTTTAAATTGATTATCATCGGTTATCTCGTCTACAGCACGCTTTGGGGAAAGAAAAAGGAGTTTTTTGCACTCTCCCATGTGGATGTTGAAGCCATTATGCACTTTGCTGCAAAAATGATGCTAAATTTAGGAATCAAGATCGGAGCTGCACTGCTGATTATGGCCGTTCTGGACTATATGTACCAGCGCTATGAACATGAAAAAAGTCTGAAGATGACCAAGCAGGAAGTCAAAGACGAATACAAGAACATGGAAGGCGACCCGCAGATCAAAGGGAAGATCAGAGAACGTCAGCGCCGGATGGCCATGCAGCGAATGATGCAAGAAGTTCCGAAGGCCGATGTGATCATAACCAACCCGACTCACTTTGCAGTCGCACTGAAGTATGACGGTTCAACCATGGAAGCTCCGCAAATTGTGGCCAAAGGCCAGGATTTTGTTGCGCTTCGCATTCGTGAACTGGCCAAGGAACATGGCATTATTACGATGGAAAACAAGCCGCTTGCACGGGCACTGTTTCAGCGGGCGGAGATCGGGGACTCGGTTCCCGCCGATCTGTTCCAGGCGGTTGCCGAAGTGTTGGCTTATGTATATAAAATTAAGGGCAGACCAAGATCCAACGGGAGGTAGGAAGCATTGAAAGCAAAGGATTTAACAGTTCTTCTTGGTATAATCGGCATTGTGCTGATGATGATTCTTCCGATTCCTACATGGCTGCTCGATTTTCTGCTCGTTATTAATATTTCCATAGCACTGACCATATTGCTGGTTGCAATGAACACGAAGGATGCGCTGCAGTTCTCCGTCTTTCCATCCCTGCTGCTCATTACAACGCTATTCCGTCTCGCACTTAACCTTTCCACAACCAAGCTGATTCTGGCTAACGGAAAAGCCGGTTCGGTTGTGGCCACATTCGGAGGCTGGATCGCAAGAGGTCAGATCGCAATCGGATTTATCGTCTTTCTGATTCTGGTTGTCGTACAGTTCATCGTTATTACCAAAGGCTCGGAGCGTGTAGCTGAAGTCGGTGCAAGATTCACGCTCGACGCGATGCCGGGTAAGCAGATGAGTATTGACGCCGACTTGAATGCAGGCTTGATCAATGAGCAGCAAGCAAGGGAGCGCCGGAATACAATTGAACGCGAAGCGGATTTCTACGGTGCGATGGATGGTGCGAGTAAGTTCGTCAAGGGCGACGCTATCGCCAGTATCGTCATTCTGTTTATTAACCTGATCGGCGGTTTCATAATTGGGATGGCTATTCACGGCCTTTCCTTCCAAGATGCATTGTCGACATATTCCCTCCTGACAATCGGGGATGGTCTCGTCAGTCAAATTCCTGCTCTGCTCATTTCGACCGCATCCGGGCTGATCGTTACCCGGGCTTCTTCGGAAGGCAATCTTGCGGAAGATTTGACAGGGCAATTGTTGTCTTATCCGAAGCTTCTCTATATTGTTGCCGTCACTGTTGCTTTCCTGGGGCTGTTTACACCGATCCACGCCATCAGTACACTGCCGCTTGCAGCACTATTGGCTTTCTCGGCATACCGGATGACGCAGAACTTGAGCCGCAAAGCGATTGCGGAGGAGCAGCTTGTCGAAGAGAAGCAGATCGAAGAAGTACGCAGCCCGGAGAGCGTTGTCAGCCTGCTTAATGTTGACCCTATCGAATTCGAGTTCGGATACGGTCTTATTCCGCTTGCCGATACGCAGCAGGGGGGAGACCTTCTGGACCGGATCATCATGATTCGACGGCAATGTGCACTTGAAATGGGACTTGTCGTCCCTGTTATTCGAATTCGCGACAATATTCAACTAAAACCGAATGAATATGTCATCAAAATTAAAGGAAATCAGGTCGGCGGTGGTGAATTATTACTTAACCACTACTTGGCAATGAGTCCCGGGTACGATGACGATTCGATTAGCGGTATCGAAACCATAGAACCATCGTTCGGATTGCCGGCATTGTGGATTGACGAATCTGTCAAAGACCGGGCGGAGATGGCAGGATATACCGTCGTAGATCCGCCTTCCGTAGTAGCCACTCATCTGACCGAGCTCATCAAGCGTTATGGACACGAGCTGATTGGCCGCCAGGAGACGAAGCTGCTGGTGGACAACGTCCGGGAGAATTACCCGGTTCTGGTGGACGAGCTTATTCCGTCCGTACTGACCATCGGAGACCTGCAGAAGGTGCTCGCCAAGCTGTTGAAGGAAAAAATTTCGATCAGGGACCTTGTTACTATTTTCGAGACGCTCGCCGATTATGGGACCTATACGAAAGACCCGGATGTGCTGACAGAGTATGTAAGACAGGCACTCTCCAGACAAATCACCCAGCAGTTCTCCCAACCTGGAGAAACGCTGCGCGTAATTACGGTCGGCCCGTCGCTCGAGAAAAAGATTGCAGAAAGCGTTCAGCAATCGGAGCACGGAAGCTACCTCGCTCTGGACCCTGTCTCGACACAGACGGTATACCAGCGCCTGACGGAGCAAATCAACCGGCTCTTGCAATCCGGTCAGCAGCCTATCGTGCTGACATCTCCTACTATCCGGATGTACCTGCGGCAGGTCATTGAACGGACCATGCAGGATATTCCGGTATTGTCCTACAGTGAACTGGAACCCAATATTGAAATTCAAAGCGTAGGGGTGGTGAACCTGTGAGAGTGAAGCGTTATGTGGTGGATAACATGCCTGACGCCATGCATTCGATCCGCACCGAGCTGGGAAGCGACGCCGTCATATTAAGCACCAAGGAAATTAAGACCGGCGGTTTCATGGGAATGTTCAAGAAAAAGAAAATAGAAGTGGTAGCCGCCGTCGAGAATGAGCCGAAGCAAGCGGCGCCTGTTAAAGCGAACGCTTCCTCTACAATACCCAGAAGCGGCGTGCCGACGGCATATCGCAGGGCGTACGAAGCAGCGGCCGATGCTGGCACAGCGAAGACCGTTGAATCTGCACCGCGAAGCTTTGCAGAAATCGCAGCCGCGCTGAGCCAGGAATCGGAGCAAAGAGGTGGGGTTGCGGTCCTGGAAGAGAAGGAAGCCGCACCTGACCGCTCCCGAATTGAAGATGCCGCTGATCTAATTAAGACGAATGATCAGCGCGGCACTTCACAGGAGCGGGAAATCACCGGTACAGCAAGTGAAGTAACCGCATCATTCGGTAAAGAAACCGCCTCGCCTACGAACGAGCAGGCAGTGCTTGCAGAAATTAAAGAAATGAAGCAGTGGATGGAAAGGCTCGCCAGACAGTCTCCGATTTCAAGAGATTTGCCGGAGCCTTTAGTCCCCCTAAGAGAGCGGCTTCTGGATCAGGAAGTCGACAGCCGGTTGGCGGATCAGTGGATCGACAGTGTGCTGGATGCCTGGAATGACGCCGGAAGGATGTGGGGGGCGGAGCACTTTGTAGAATCTCTCAGCGGAATCGTGATGGATTTCATTACCCCAAGAATTGGCAGCGGCATTGCCCACGATACGAGACTGCTATATGTGGCAGGACCTACAGGGGTCGGGAAGACGACGACTTTGGCCAAGCTGGCAGCGGATCAGATGTTCCGTCATGGACGGAAGGTCGGTATGATCACTTCCGATACGTACCGGATCTCAGCCGTTGAGCAGCTTCGCACTTATGCATCTATTCTGAACGTGCCTCTCGAGGTTGTCCAATCACCCGGTGATCTGCAGCGGGCAATGTCAAGGCTTGAGAGCTGCGATCTGATTCTTATGGATACAGCAGGGCGGAATTTCCGGAACGAAATGCTGGTAGCGGAGCTTCAAAGCCTGTTGGCTCCGACGCTGAAGAGTGAAACCTATCTCGTGCTAAGTCTTACTTCTAAGACGAAGGACATGAAGCTGATTACGGAACATTTCAGCAAGTATCGGCTTGACAAAGTGATCATGACCAAGCTTGATGAAACCGGAACCTATGGTCCGATGTTTAATCTTCTACATGATTTCCCACTCTCATTGGCCTATGTGACGAATGGTCAGACAGTGCCGGATGATCTGTTGATGCCTAACAGCGCAATTTTGAGCAATCTGCTGCTTGGTGCGGGGGATACGTAATGGATCAAGCCCAGTCGCTGAGAGACATTGCCGCCGGACAGAATCGTAAGCTTAGCGAGGGGAAAAGTGATTCAGCCCGCATTATTACCGTATGCAGCGGTAAAGGAGGCGTCGGCAAATCGAATTTCACCTTGAATTTTGCTCTGACGCTCAAAAGTATGGAAAAAAAAGTGTTGCTGTTCGATGCCGACATCGGCATGGCCAACCTGGACGTGCTGATGGGAGTGTCGCCCAAATATAATCTGTATCACCTTTTAGGCCGGGAAGCTCCTATTGAAGAGATCATTCAGCTGGGCCCGAATCAGCTCCCGTTCATTGCAGGCGGTTCGGGAATGGAGGAATTATTCTCCCTTTCAGATAATGACCTGGACTATTTCACTTCACAGATATCCGTTATATCGGAAGAGATGGATTATGTACTGTTTGATACCGGCGCCGGATTGTCCAAAGAGACCATGAAGTTCATCGTATCCGCCGACGAATGCCTTGTCGTAACGACACCGGAACCGACAGCGATCACCGATGCTTATGCGCTGATGAAGGTGGTTCATAACAGTCATCCAGAGGTCGGTTTCAGACTGATTGTGAATCAAGCCTCCGATATCCGGGAAGCGACTGCGACAAGCGATAAGATCCGGATGGCCGCCAAGCGGTTTTTGCAGATGGACATCTCTTTTCTCGGTTATATTCGCAGCGATGTCCATGTTGTACAAGCAGTTAAGAAACAGATTCCTTTTTCGATGGCATATCCGCATAGTACAGCATCCAAGGATGTTCACAAGCTTGCGATGAAATATTTATCTTCTGACAGGTCGTATGCTAGTACCTCCAGTGAGGGAATTAAGGGATTTATCAGTAGGTGGCTTCGCCGAAAATAGACGACATGTTCCGACTTTAAGACAAAGGTGGAAATGATATGAAGCCATATCGTGTATTGGTTGTGGATGATTCGGCATTTATGCGCAAGATCATTTCCGATTTAATTGAACAAGACCAAGAGTTTCAAGTTGCAGCCACCGCCGTTAATGGCCGGGAAGCAGTGGAGAAAGTGAATGAGCTTAAGCCGGATCTCGTAACCATGGATGTTGAGATGCCGGAAATGAACGGTCTTGAAGCGCTTCGCTTGATTATGACGCATCATCCCTTGCCCGTTATTATGCTATCCGGCATTAACGAGGAAGGAATGAAGGAGACGATCATGGCTCTGGAGAGCGGGGCATTCGACTTTATCCGCAAGCCTTCCATCTCCAACTCCAATGATATTAACAGTGTTGGGGATTCTCTGAGAGAGCAAATGAACGAAGCCATGCTGGCCCGCGAGAGAAGAGAGGCGCGATCAGCTTCGGCGCTGCTCACTCCCGAAGCGCCGGCAGCAGCAGCGCCTGTGCCATCCCCTGCGCCGCAATCGCCGGCAGATAAACCGGCAGGGAAACTTGGGACCCCTTCGTCAACAATCCCCAGGGAGACGCCCGGTACTCTTGCCGGAAGTTTCCGTAAGGATGCGAAGGTCGATATTCCGGCTCCGGGAAGCAAACTGGCGTCTACCAAACCGGATAATCCGGCTCCGGCCAGCCGGACGGTCAAGCCGGCGAGACCGGAAGCTTCCAAGCTGAAGCCGCCGTCGCCGGGCGGTATCAAGCAAGCCCAGTCAACCAAGAATGAGCTGGTTAAGCCGAAGGCAGCTGCAGATGAGCATGCAACGGCAGGAGGAACTCCTGCTGCTGGCTCGCGGGATAGAAGGATTGGCGGAAGAGAGCTGAACAAGCTGGTGGCAGTTGGATGCTCAACAGGCGGGCCAAGAGCTTTGAAGGCTTTTCTGGAGAAGATTCCGGCGGATTTTCCGGCTCCGATCCTTATTGTTCAGCATATGCCGCCTAATTTCACCAAATCGCTGGCTCAGCGGCTGAACACCTTCAGTCCACTGGAGGTCATGGAAGCCGAGCAAGGGATGGTACTCCGAAAAGGAGCGGCATATATCGCGCCGGGAGGCTTTCATATGAAGGTGGCTGAATCCTCGGCCGGGCAGCTTTCCATCAACCTGACGAAGGAAGAGGCTCGCAACGGTCATCGTCCATCTGTCGATACCCTTTTCGAATCGCTGCTCTCGCTTACTTCACTTGAGCGGCATGCGGTTATCATGACCGGAATGGGAAGCGATGGAGCGAAGATGATGAAATCCCTTTATGATTCGGGTGTCACCTCGACCTTTGCGGAGAGTGAAGAGACCTGTGTAGTCTACGGCATGCCCCGCTCCGCCGTCGAACTGAAATGCGTCAGCTATATTTTACCTTTGCAAGACATAGCACCAAAGCTGGTTCAAGTCGTTAAATAACGAAAAGCGAACGTGAAGGGTAGGTGTCTGAACATGGACATGAATCAATATTTATCCATGTTTATTGATGAGTCGAACGATCATCTGCAAGCGTTGAATGAAAATATGATGAGCCTGGAGGCGAGTCCTAACGATCTCAGCATCGTGCAGGTGATCTTCCGCTCCGCCCATACCTTGAAAGGCATGGCGGCGACTATGGGCTTTGAAGATCTGGCATCATTGACGCATCAAATGGAGAATGTGCTCGACCTTGTCCGTAACGAGAAGCTGGCGATGCAGGATTTTATCTTCGACACCTTATTCAAGAGCCTTGATGCACTGGAATCCATGGTGCAGGATATCACAGGCGGAGGAGACGGTAAGGCGGACGTTAGCGCTATCGTCTCTTCCTTGCAGGCGATCGTCCGCGGAGAGAATCCTTCTGCCCAAGGATCGGCTCCGGCAGCGAGTGCCGCTGTATCCGATCCGTCCGAAGGACGCGCGCTTCTGGATGAATTTCAGCTCTCTGTCCTGAAGCAGTCCGTGCAGGAAGGTCATCAGGTGATGTTCATCGAAGTTCAACTGCGCAGTGATTGTCAGCTTCGCGCAGTCCGGGCTTATATGGTTTTTGAACTGCTGGAGCGTTACGGCGAAGTCGTCAAATCCTTCCCTTCCGTTCAGGACATTGAACAGGAAAAGTTCGAGTTCAGTTTTTCGCTCTATTACATAACCCAGAAGACGGCTGATGAAATGAAGAGCATGATTATGGGCGTCTCCGAGGTCGACACCGTAACGTCAGTGGCGCTTGATCTGGAATCGCTGGAACAGCTTGGACAGCCTGCGGTTGCCGCTGCGGCTGAAGCTCCCGCTCCTGCCGCCCAGGCATCGCAGCCGCAAGCGCCCAAGGCAGCTGGGACGCAGACATCTGCTGCTCCGAAAGAAGAGGCCAAGAAGGCGCCGGCCAAGACGGGCGGTACCCCATCGCGAACGATCCGCGTCGATATTGACCGGCTGGACGTTCTGATGAATTTGCTCAGTGAGCTGCTGATCGATCGCGTTCGTCTGGAGCAGCTGTCTTCGGACACTCAGAACACGGAGCTGATTGAGACGGTTGAGCACTTGAGCCGGGTAAGCGGTGATCTTCAGAATATTGTGATGAAGCTCCGGATGGTTCCCGTCGATACGGTGTTCAACCGGTTCCCGCGGATGGTCAGAGACCTGGCCAAGTCATTGGATAAAAAGGTAGACCTCGTTATTACAGGAGCCGAAACGGAACTTGACCGGACGGTTGTCGATGAGATCGGCGACCCGCTCGTTCACTTGCTCCGCAATGCACTGGACCATGGGGTGGAGCCAATAGCGGACCGCATCGCTTCCGGCAAGTCGGAGACAGGCACCATTCATCTACGCGCCTTCCACAGCGGCAATCATGTCTTCATCGAAATTCAGGATGACGGCGCAGGCATCTCGCGCGAGAAAGTGCTGAAATCAGCTTTGAAAAAAGGTGTCGTAACCGCCGACCAAGCGGCGTCGATGAGCGATAGTGAAGTTCATCAACTGCTGTTCGCGGCCGGCTTCAGTACGGCGGAGGTTATCTCCGATATTTCGGGACGCGGTGTCGGACTCGATGTCGTTAAGGCGAAGATCACTTCCCTCGGAGGCAACGTCACCATTTACTCGACGCAGGGCAAGGGAACCAATTTCTCTGTACAGCTTCCGCTGACCTTGTCCATTATCGCTGCCATGTTGGTGCGGATCGGCTCCGAGAAATATGCGATCCCGCTCTCTTCCATCGTAGAGACCGGTATTATCAAGCGTGCGCAGATCCGGAACGTTCACGGCTCCAAAATGGTTGAATTCCGGGGCTCCCATATTCCTCTTCTGTCGCTAGGCGCTATTTTTGCGGTGCCGGAGTATGATGAGAGCACGGAAGATGAGACGGAGATCGTCGTGATTCGCAAAGGAGACAAGCTTGCGGCGCTCACCGTGTCCGACTTTATCGGCCAGAATGAAATTGTTATCAAGAATTTGGGCAAATACCTGCCGGAAGTCCAGGGCATTTCGGGCGGCACGATTCTCGGCGATGGACAGGTTGCATTGATTGTCGATCCCAACGCTTTTATTAAATAAGGGAAATCCATAGGGAGGTTCATCAAATGGCTGAAGATATCAAAGTGATTGTCTTTAAACTGGGTACCGAGGAATATGGAATTGAAGTCGATAAGGTGCAGACGATTGAGCGCATGATGCCGATTACCCGCGTTCCCAAGACTTATTCTTTCATTAAAGGGGTAATCAATTTGCGGGGAGTGGTGATTCCGGTCATCGATCTTCGCGGAAGATTCGGGCTTGAGGAGTCGGAGCATACCGACCAGACCCGGGTGATCATCGTCAACGTAAATGAAATGGAAGTCGGCTTTATTGTGGACTCTGCCAATGATGTCATCGACCTGAACCGCGATTCAATTGATAGTCCGCCTGAAGTAGTCGGAGGTATCAAAGCCAAGTATCTGGACGGAGTGGCCAAAATCGGAGATGACCGTCTGCTGATCATGCTTAACCTTGCGGAAGTTCTCAATAAGAGCGAGATCGTGCAGCTGGAAAGTTTAGAGGGTTAATTCCGTGGAACTGTTCAAGCATCAGAAAGACTTCAAGATGGACGTGCTGAAGGAAGTCGGAAATATCGGAGCCGGGAATGCAGCTACCGCTTTGTCCCAGCTCCTGAACAAACCGATAGACATGGCGGTCCCCAAAGTTCAACTGCTGGGCTTTGAAGAAATCGCAGACAAAGTCGGAGGAGCGGAAGAGCTGGTCTATGCCGTCTTTCTGCGGGTAGAGGGCGAAGCACCGGGCAATTTGTTCTTTATACTAACTCCTGATGCTGCTCGCAGCTTATTAAACCGGGTGGCGGGTATCTCCGAGGTCTCAGAGGAAGAACTGAGCGAAATGGAGCTGTCGGCGCTCAACGAGATCGGCAATATTTTGGCCGGTTCCTACCTTTCGTCGCTTGCTGACTTTACTTCTCTCACCATGTACCCGACCGTTCCGGCACTGGCTATGGATATGGCGGGAGCAATTTTGAGCTATGGGCTTCTGCAGTTCGGCCAAATGGGCGACGACGCACTGCTGATTGATACGACTTTTCTGGAGGGCAAGGATGAAATTGAAGGCCAGTTTTTTCTGATCCCCGACCCGGAGTCATTCCCGAAAATCTTCAAGTCCCTGGGAGTGCCGTTTGAGAATGATTGAAGAACAAAGCGTAATCAAGGTAGGTATGGCTGATCTCAACGTAGGCATTCAAGACAACATCATTCGAACGACCGGTCTTGGTTCATGTGTAGGCCTTACCATGTACGATCCCGGCAAAAAAGTCGGTGGTATGGCGCATGTCATGCTTCCATCTTCCGAAATCGCCCGAGAAGGGACGCTCAATATTGCCAAGTTTGCGGATACCGCAATCCCCGAACTGCTTAATCGTCTGCTGCAATTGGGGGCAGCCCAAGGTAGAATTATCGCCAAGATGGCAGGAGGCTCTCAAATGTTCGCTTTCGCCGGAGGAAATGATACGATGCGTATCGGTCCAAGAAATGTGGAATCCTGCAAGCTGGCTCTGGAGAAGTTGAATATTCCGCTGATTGCTGAAGATACGGGCGGCAACTACGGGCGCACTATAGAAATTGCCTGCAGTTCGGGGTTGCTGTACATTCGCAGTGTGCAAAAGGGCGTTAAGGAATTATAATGATGATTGGAACAATCTTACTGAACTTAATCTGCGGCTTGGTGGGTTTTGCCTTTACTTTCTTGGTTTCATTGCAGAATAACTTGCTCCTGACCAGCCTGTATCGGGGATTATTCGGATTTATACTCTGGTTTCTGCTTGCCTTCGTCTTAAGGTGGGTATTGGGTTTTATTGTTAAAGATTCCGCAACTCCTGGCGGCTTCTCATCATCCGGCGGCGATTCCGACTCACTCGGAGGGGCCGTGGATTTATCCACTCCGGATGAGGAAGAGGAACTGAAGGATTTGCTCAAACCCAAACCGGCGGTCGCGGGCCAGGACAGCAGCGATTTCAAGCCTCTTCAGCCTCCCAAACTGGTTTCGATGAAAGATCCGGAAGAATTGGCAAAAGCCGTTCGTCACCTGAAAGAAGAAGAATAAGCGGGTGAAGCAGGGTACTGCTGAACGCTTCGATGCACCTGGTCCGCCCACTCGCCGACTACACTTTGGGAAGGGTGAAAGCCGTTGAACGAGCATAAAGCTTCTCAATTGGAGCATCAGGAACTCTGGGAACAATGGAAGGAACAGGGCGATCCTGAGGCCAAAAAAATGCTGATCGAGAAGTATCTCCACATCGTTGATTATGTCTCTGGGCGATTGGCCATAGGCCTGCCCAAGAACGTATCCAAGGATGATTTAGCGAGTAATGGCGTTATGGGATTAATTGATGCGGTCGAGAAGTTTGATTACAAAAGAGGGTTGCAATTTCAAACCTATGCCTCCTGGCGTGTTCGCGGCGCTATTCTTGATTCGCTTCGCCAGGGCGACTGGGTACCGCGCTCCGTTCGCGAGAAAGCCAAAAGAATTGAAGATGCTTACCAGCAGCTGGAACAAAAATATCTGAGATCCGTAAGCGATGAGGAAATGAGCCAGTATTTGAATGTGAGTGAGCAGGAATTTCAGAACATGCTTCAAGATGTATCCGTAATGACGCTTTGCTCGCTTGAGGACCCGATCCGGGAAGAGGAATCGGAGACCCGAATGTCGGTACTGGTTGATGATAAGGCCAAGAACCCCGACCGTAAGGTCAATGAGTTTTATTTGCGGGAAACGATAACCAAAGGTATAGAGAAACTAACCGTGAAAGAAAGGACCGTCGTGTCCCTTTTATATTATGAAGATTTATCCCTGAGCGAAATTGCTGAAGTGATGTCCCTATCTCCATCACGAATTTCTCAGCTGCATTCCAAGGCAATTCTCAGGCTGCGGGGAACGCTTGAAAAGAACCGGGATTTGTTGATGCAAAATGACTAGCCATAGCGGTTGAGGAGGGGGAAAATGGTCGTCCATTCTGCACTGAACGATTATTTCAATATCAGCTTTTCGGAGGACAAAGATACAGCCTATCTGGAGTTCTTTAAGCGGGAGGAAGGTTTTTCCTGTACGGTTGACGAGATGGGTGCTTTTTTAGAGAAAAATAATGTGCGTTACGGCATCCAGTGGGAGATTATCGATCGTTTCGTCAATCATCCGGAGGAATACATGTCCGGCAAGGTTACGATTGCGCTTGGAAGACCTCCGCACCATGGAAATGACGGCAGAGTGGATCTGCACTTTAATATGGAAGACGACGGCTTGAGACCTTTGGAAAAAGCTGACGGCAGGGTGGACTACAAGGATCTGATTCGTCTCAATAATGTACGCAAGGGCCAGTTGATTGCATCGCTTATTCTTCCGGAAGCCGGGGAACCCGGTGTGTCGGTTACTGGTGATCCAATATCGGCCAAGCCCGGAAAGGCCGCCCGCTTCAAGGTGGGCAAGAACGTTGTAGTTGATCAGGAAGAAACGTCGATGTATTCGGCGCTTGACGGTCTGGTGTCTTTGACGGATAACGGCAAGGTTAATGTGTTTCCGTTATATGAAGTGAAAGGCGATGTGGACTATACGACCGGCAATATCGATTTTGTCGGCACAGTCGTGATTCGGGGCAATGTGCTCTCCGGATTTACGGTCAAATCGGCTGGTGATATCCGTGTAGTAGGTGGTGTCGAGGGAGCCGAGCTGAGTGCCGGAGGCAGCATTGAGATTACGGGCGGCATTATCGGGTACAACAAGGGAATGGTCAGCGCCGGCATGGACGTTAAGGTCTCGTTCGTTCAGGATGGAAATGTTAATGCCGGTCAGGATATTATCGTGTCGCAGAGCATCATGCACTCCAATGTAAGAGCAGGCCGAAATGTGCTCTGCAACGGGCCCAAAGGATTTATTGTTGGCGGCACCGTTCAGGCTGGAGAAAAGGTCGTGGCAAGAACAATTGGCAATACGATGTCGACTGCAACAGCCATTGAGGTCGGAGTGCTGCCTGAGCTGCGCAACGAAATGAACGAGCTTCGGACACAGCTTCGGGTTCTTATTGAGAATGATGACAAGACAACTAAGGCGCTTCACCTTCTGGACCAGCTGGCGGCGAGCGGTACTCTCGGACCGGACAAAGTGGCCATGCGCATTAAGCTTAACGCCACCAAACAGTCGCAGCAAAAAGAGCAAGCGCGCATCCGTGAACGTATTCTGGAGATTGAACAGGTGCTGGAAAATACGGACCGAGCCAAAGTAGAGGTTGTGCGAACGATCTACGGCGGTTCCAAAATTGTGATCGGTCGATATACGAAGTTTGTTAAGGATACGGCGGAACGGGTTACCTTCCGTTTCGCAGGCGGAGATATTAGCATGAGCCCGAATGTGTAAAACGGGAGGGGATTGCCGTGAGCTTCAGACCGGTTGAATTGCAAGTCGCGGTGCCGAAAACGACGGAGATTGGCAGGGATCAGCAGAATCTCTTTAACCGCACGGCCCAGGAGCAGCAGGTGTTAGCTGATCAGAATGTTAAGAAATCCCAGGAGATGGGACAGCGCAGCACCGAAGTGGACGAGACCGCGGAGTCAGCCATTAGGGACGACGGCCGCCGCGGCCGAGGCGAAAGACAGGGTCAGCAGCACGGTAATGCCAAAGAAGAGGCCAAGGACCGGGAAGCCGAGCATCCGTATAAAGGCCACAATATCGACCTCAAGCTCTGATACGGGCAAACCGGGTTAGACAACATCTAAATGAATTAAAGGAGAAAGACACGTGCAACCATGGGGGTATATTGTTCTGCTAGGCGGATGTGCTTTGGTGTATGCGCTCTTGTTACCCTCCCGTAACCGGAATAAGGAGAGCGGCGGTGATAAGCAGACCGTTAAGGAAGTGGAGGCGGCTCTTGAGCTCTATATGGCCGACGTCGAGCGGGAGAACCGGGAACTGATGGATGTATTGGGTTCGATCAAGAATCAGACCCAGAATAATCAGGCAAGCCTTCAGGAGCAGATTGGTGAGCTGAAGGGCCAGCTGGACTCCCTTCATCACCGGATTGCCCAGCTTGAGAACCGGACAGCCGCAACGGAGAATGGCCTTCTCCAGCTGGCGATTTCCGGTCCGGCTCCGCGCGAAGGATCGGAGGACAAGGATCAAGAGACGGAACCGAAGACCAAGCCGGTCAGTACGATCAAGCTTCGTTATCCTCAGCTGTTCGAGCTGCATGAGGAAGGCAAGTCCATCGATGCTATCGCCAAGAAGACCGGGATGCAGAGCGGCGAGATTCAATTGATTCTGCAATTGGCCAAGCAGGAGGAATCGGTGTGATCAAGAATCGTTCCTTTTGGATTGGTCTCGGCACGGGGCTGGTATTCGGAGCTCTGTTGCTGCAGCTGATGATATCAGCAGGCATGTCTACTCCCAGTAAGAGCCAGATTATTCAGGAAGCGGCCAGACAGAATCTGAAGGTCTCGGACGCCTCCGAGAAGCTGATGACAGAGGAAGAGTGGAAGACCCAGAGCGACGTGGATGGTTCGCCTCGACCGGAGAATACTCAGGAAGCAGCTGAAGCCGGCACTGCGCCACAACCGACGGCAACTCCGGCGCCATCTTCGACGACAGCGCCTTCTGCCCAAGGAACCAAGTCTTCGCTGCAAGGAGCAGCTCCTTCGGCGCCTGTCCAAGCATCTTCTCCGTCTGCGCCGTCGAAACCGTCAACGCCGGCGAAGAAACCGGCATCGTCTGCCGCGGCTCCCACAAAAGCGGTAGCGCCGTCAGCACCAGCCGCGTCCAATCCGGCTTCCGCCAACATTATCCTCCGCATCCCAAGCGGCGTTACACTTAGCCAGGTGGCCGATCTGCTAGCCGGTGCCGGAGTGATCAAAGACAAGGATGCTTTCTTGATTGCTGCGGGCAACCGTCAGATTCAACGAAGAATCCAGTATGGATTATATAATTTTAAACCCGGGCAAAGCCTGGATTCCATCATTGAGCAGCTGATCACGATCAAAGAATAGTGCGTAGGCTTATCTGAACACCGCCCACATGGGCGGTGTTTCGTTCTCTTCCCGGCTCCGACGGCGAATTACGGAATCTGACAAAAAACGTTCACTTGGAAGTTGCATCCTACCCGGGTCTTATGATATATTAATTGACGGTGTTAAAACACACGTCGACTGATTACAGCAAGCGGTGCTTTCTTTCGAAGAAAGTCTTGCTGCAAGATGAAGCCGGCGGAGGGACACACAATAAACCAAACCTAGGAGGTGTGTGAAGATGGCAGTAATCTCCATGAAACAGCTTCTTGAAGCTGGGGTACACTTCGGTCACCAGACTCGTCGTTGGAACCCGAAAATGGATCGTTATATCTTCACTGAAAGAAACGGAATCTACATTATTGACCTGCAGAAGACAGTCAAGAAAGTAGAAGAAGCTTACAACTTTGTTAAGAGTGTAGCAGGAGAAGGCGGTACCGTCCTGTTCGTCGGAACAAAGAAACAAGCACAGGACTCGGTTAAAGAAGAAGCCGAACGTTCCGGCATGTTCTTCATCAACCAGCGCTGGCTGGGCGGCACTCTGACTAACTTCCAGACCATTCAGAAACGGATCGACCGTCTGAAGAAGCTGGAAGCTTGGGAAGTGGACGGCACATTCGAAGTTCTGCCTAAGAAGGAAGTCATCATTCTCCGCAAAGAGAAGGATCGTCTGGAAAAGTTCCTGGGCGGCATCAAGAACATGAAGGGCCTTCCAAGCGCCCTGTTCATCATCGATCCTCGCAAAGAGCGTATCGCTGTTGCCGAAGCCCGCAAACTGGGTATCCCGATTGTAGCTATCGTTGACACGAACTGCGATCCGGATGAAATCGATTATGTCATTCCGGGCAACGACGACGCAATCCGCGCCGTTAAGCTGCTGACAGGCAAAATGGCCGACGCGGTTGTGGAAGCTCACCAAGGTGAAGACACAACTTCCGCTTAATCTAGCGGATCTGTGCTGAAATAAGAAATTAAATGAAAAGGGTGGTTGGCAGGTGGATAACCTTCTCACCGCCCTTTTTTAAAATATCTGGAGGGATTAAATCATGGCAGTAGATGCAAAATCCGTTAAAGAGCTTCGCGAAAGAACCGGCGCCGGCATGCTGGATTGCAAAAAGGCTCTGGAAGAAGCAAATGGCGATCTGACGAAAGCCATTGAAATTCTTCGCGAAAAAGGCCTTTCCGCAGCGGCCAACAAAGCCGGACGCGCTGCAACCGAAGGCGTTGTCGAGTCCTACATCCATGCCGGCGGCCGTATCGGCGTGCTGGTAGAAATTAACTGCGAGACCGACTTCGTCGGCAAGACCGATCAATTCAAAGATTTCGCTCGCGACATCGCCATGCAGATCGCAGCGGCAGCTCCTCGCTTCGTTCGCCGTGAAGAAGTTCCGGCTGAAGAAGTAGAGAAGGAGAAGGAAATCCTGAAGGCTCAAGCTCTGAACGAGGGCAAGCCTGAGAAAATTATTGAGAAAATGGTAGAAGGCCGCATCAACAAGTTCTACGAAGAGCACTGCCTGCTGGAGCAAGCCTTCATCAAAGATCCCGACAAGACGATCTCCAACCTGCTCAATGAGAAGATCAGCACGATCGGCGAGAACATCTCCATCCGCCGCTTTGTCCGTTACGAGCTGGGCGAAGGCCTGGAGAAGAAGGTTGACAACTTCGTAGAAGAAGTTATGGCTCAAGTGAAACAATAATATCGGCGCCGCGGCAGCTGCCGTGACTTACCGTATATATGGCTTAAACTTTCAAGAGCGGAACACGGGCAAATGGTGTTCCGTCTTTTGCAAAGAGCAGAAAAGCACGATCAACCTGGGGCCCTTCAAGGCACCTTGCAAAGTGAGGGTATACAATTGGAACAGCCGGTATTTAAAAGGGTAGTCCTCAAGGTAAGTGGTGAATCGCTGGCAGGACAAAACGGTTATGGCATCGATGCGGATACAATCACCTCGATCGCCGAGCAGGTGAAGGAAGTTGTCGAGCTAGGCGTGCAGGTTGCCATCGTATGCGGCGGCGGCAATATTTGGCGAGGGATCGCCGGTAGTGCAAGCGGCATCGACCGGGCGACCGCCGACTATATGGGCATGCTGGCAACGGTTATGAATTCGCTGGCCCTGCAGGATTCTTTGGAGCAGAGCGGCGTGCCGACTCGCGTACAGACATCGATCTCCATGCAGCAAATCGCGGAACCCTATATTCGCCGCCGTGCCATCCGACATCTTGAGAAGGGCCGCGTTGTCATTTTTGCAGCGGGTACAGGCAATCCTTTCTTCTCTACCGATACGACGGCAGCGCTTCGTGCAGCCGAAATCGAAGCGGAAGTCATTCTGATGGCGAAGAACAAGGTGGATGGAGTCTACTCCGCTGATCCGTTCAAGGACAGTACCGCCGAGAAGTACGATCAGCTGACCTACCTGGATGTGCTGAACAAGAATCTGGGAGTCATGGATTCCACAGCTTCCTCTCTCTGCATGGACAACAATATCCCGCTTATCGTGTTCGCAATCACGGAACAGGGCAACATCAAACGAGTCGTTCTGGGTGAACGCATCGGAACGATTGTTAAAGGGAGTGTAGAATAATGCCGCAATCGGTCAAGAAAAACGCCGAAGAACGCATGGAGAAAGCGATTTTGTCGCTTAAACGCGACCTGGCGACTCTGCGCGCCGGACGTGCGACCCCGTCGCTGCTCGACCGTATTCAAGTGGAATACTACGGAGCGCCGACTCCGGTCAACCAGCTGGCTAACATCAATACGCCGGATTCCCGTACGCTGCTGATCCAGCCATGGGATAAATCGTCGTTGAACGATATCGAGCGTGCAATCATGAAATCCGATCTCGGACTGACACCGGCCAATGATGGCACGACAATTCGCTTGTCGATTCCCGCGCTGACGGAAGAGCGCCGCAGCGAGCTTGTCAAGCTGACGAAGAAGTTTGGCGAAGAAGCAAAGGTTGCCATCCGCAACATCCGCCGCGACGCCAACGACGAGATCAAGAAGCTGGAGAAGAACGGCATCTCGGAAGACGAGTCCCGCGGACATCAGGAGAATATCCAGAAGACCACGGACAAGTTCATCGCCGAAGTCGAAAAAGTACTCCTGGCCAAAGAAAAAGAAATCATGGAAGTATAAGATAGCGCAAAAGATCAAGGCCCCTCCTCAATTGGTGGGGTTTGTCTCTTTCTCGCAAGCAAAGATGGAGGAAACGGTAATGATCAAACGGGTTCAATCTTGGCTGGGCCGGGAAGATCGGCAGCAGCCGGTCGAAATTTCACCGGACAATATTCCCCGGCATGTGGCCATCATCATGGATGGCAACGGTCGCTGGGCCAAACGGCTCGGATTGCCCCGCATTGTCGGCCATCAGAATGGCATGAAGGCGGTCAAGCGCACAACGATTGCCGCTGACGAGTTGGGGATCGAGTTTTTAACGATGTATGCTTTTTCAACAGAGAATTGGAAGCGGCCCAAGGAAGAGGTCGATTTTCTGATGCGCCTGCCGGTGGAATTTCTAGCCATTGAACTGGATGAGTTGATTGAGAAGAATGTCCAGGTTAGAGTGATGGGAGACAGCGATGCACTGCCGTCCTATACCCGCAAGGCGATGGAAGAAGCGGTGCAGCGAACGGAGAAGAATACCGGTCTTATTCTGAATTTTGCCCTGAATTACGGCGGACGCAAAGAAATCGAGGATTGCATGCGGGAATTGGCGATTGAAGTAGCGGAAGGCAAGCTAAGTCCTGATGATATCAATTCCCAATTGATTGACAGCCGACTGCTGTCCGGCGGATTGCCCGATCCCGATTTGATGATTCGTACGAGCGGTGAAATGCGGCTCAGCAACTTTATGCTGTGGCAGCTGGCATACAGCGAACTATGGTTTACCGATATCTACTGGCCGGAATTCGGCAGGGAGCATCTGCTGCAGGCTGTAGCCGAATACCAGCGGCGCTCGCGCCGGTACGGCGGGCTTAAGTAGCGAGGTAGGAGTGAGGAAGTTTGAAGCAGCGACTGATAACCGGAGTGGTGGCCGGAGCCTTGTTCTTGGGACTATGCCTCCTCGGAGGATGGTGGTTCCAGCTCCTGCTGACCGCGATGGCATTGATCGGCTATTATGAATTCGTCAAAATGACCGGCCTCTCGATTAAGAGTGGAAGCGCGGTTCTCGGGTATGCTGCGGTGCTTGGCTTTATGATTCCATGGGAGAAGCTCGACATGTCCGTACCTTTAACCTGGGTACAAGGGGTGTGGCTGCTCATGTTTCTGTTCCTGTGCATTACAGTGTTCTCCAAGAATAAAACCGATATTCGCATAGCAGCGATGCTGTTCATCGGTGCGCTATACATAGGAACCGGTTTTTCCTATATGGCGGTATCCCGGTCCGCTCCTGACGGACACGGCCTGTTCTGGACCTTCTTGTTGTTGTGCTGCATTTGGGGCAGTGATGCCGGCGCCTATTTCGTGGGAAAAGCGATTGGCCGGAACAAGCTGTGGCCTGCGATCAGTCCCAACAAAACCGTGGAAGGTGCAGCCGGAGGCGTTCTTATCTCTATCGTTATTGCCGTGATCTTTGCAGCACTTTCTTCAGGTCTGCTGACCTTTGGTCAATCGATTATGATCGGCCTGGTCAGTGCGGTCGTCGGGCAGCTGGGAGATCTCGTGCAATCGGCGTATAAAAGAGTATACGGCATCAAGGATTCGGGTACGCTGCTCCCGGGACACGGCGGTATCCTGGACCGCTGCGACAGCTGGATCATCGTCTTTCCGTTTATACATATCCTGACGCTGCTGCCGTATTATCAATAGCGAGAGAAAGAAGGTGCGCGTTCCTTGAAGAAACTTAGCATTTTAGGCTCTACGGGCTCTATCGGGACGCAGACGCTTGATGTAGTGGCCCTTCATCCGGAGAGCTTTCAGGTGGACGGGCTGGCGGCAGGCAGCAATACCGCATTGCTCCTGGAACAGATCAAACGCTTAAAGCCGCGCCGTGTATCCGTTGCCAGCCGTGAGCTTGCCGAGCAAATTCGTCCGGAGATCCCTGGCAACACCAAGCTGTATTACGGTGAGGAAGGACTTGCGGAAATTGCCGCCGGAGGAGACGCGGATTATGTTGTGACGGCGGTCGTGGGCAGCGTTGGTCTTCGTTCCACCCTGGCCGCTATCGATGCGGGAAGGGATGTTGGCCTGGCCAATAAGGAAACTCTGGTTACGGCGGGTCATCTGGTTACGGAAGCCGTGCGGCGAAAAGGAGTATCTCTGCTGCCGATCGACAGCGAGCATTCTGCGATATTTCAATGTCTGAACGGTGAAGACCGTGACGATATTGATTCCATTACGATAACCGCTTCGGGCGGTTCCTTCCGCGACCGGACGAGGGACCAGCTGCAAGGGGTAACGGTTGAAGATGCGCTCCGGCATCCGAATTGGTCCATGGGCGCCAAGATCACAATTGATTCGGCAACCATGGTCAACAAAGGTCTAGAGGTGATTGAAGCCCACTGGCTGTTCGGTCTCCCCTATGAGCAGATCAACGTACTGCTGCATCCGGAGAGCGTGGTTCACTCCTTTGTAGGATTCAAGGACAGCAGCATCATCGCTCAGTTAGGCAATCCCGACATGAGAGTGCCGATTCAATATGCATTGACGTATCCGAAGAGACTGCCTTCTCCGGCTCAGCGGCTGTCGCTTGCACAGGCGGGGCAACTGACGTTTCGCGAGATGGATTTTGAACGTTACCCGGCGCTGAGACTGGCGATCGAATGCGGCAAAATGGGCGGAACGGCGACGACGGTGTTCAACGCGGCGAATGAGATTGCAGTAGCGCGCTTTTTGCGCCGTGAAATTTCATTTCTCCACATCGAAGAAATTCTGGAGAAGGCGATTGCCGGACATACGCCTGTTCTTAACCCGAATCTCGAGGAAATCGAGGAATGCGACCGGAGCATCCGGAGGCTTGCGGAGCAACTTTAACAAATTGACAGGGCTTGGCTGATTCTCTTGTGCCGGATCGGAGAATAATGATAAATTAAAAGGACATACTTCGGTCTTTCACCAGAAGGAGGTTGCCAAACATGGAAATGGTTAGAATCGTCTTTTTGACGGTGCTCATGTTTTTTGTCCTGGTTACCGTGCATGAATGGGGGCATTATTACTTCGCCAAACGAGCCGGTATCCTGGTGCGGGAGTTTGCTATCGGTTTCGGTCCGAAACTGTTCTCGTATAAAAGGGGAGAGACCCAATTTACCCTGCGGCTTCTGCCGTTCGGCGGCTATGCCCGTATGGCAGGCGAGGATCCGGAGATTGTGGAAATATCGTCCGGCCAGACCATTGCGGTCCGGCTGGGGGAAGGCAAAGTCATTAAGAGCATCTATCTGGATCAGCTGGACACCCGCCGCAATGTGATCCGGGGTGAGGCCCAATATGTCGATCTGGAAGATGATCTGCAGATCCGTCTGGACGTTGACGGCGAGGTCGAGACTTATTCCGTACATCCGCAGGCGATGATGGTCAAAGGCAGCCAGCAGATTCAGATTGCGCCGCGAGACCGGCAGTTCGGCAGCAAAACGGTCGGCCAGCGTGCGATTGCCATTCTTGCAGGTCCGGTCATGAACTTCCTGCTTGCCTTTATCCTGTTCGGCATCTATATCCAGATGGCGGGAGTCGCCGTAGAGAATCCTACTTATGTGGTCGTAGGCGATGTGTCCAAAGGAATGCCCGCCGAAGCGGCAGGTCTGCAGAAGGGCGATATTGTCGATTCGATTAACGGCAAGAAGATCGGCGCCGATTATCAGAAGATGATCGATCTGACTTCCGAGTCCAAGGGCAAACCGATGGAATGGACGATCAAGCGTGGAGACGAGACTTTTACAGTCACAATGACGCCGCGTACGATGGAAGGTCAGGAGGGCGGTAAGGTCGGTATAAGTCCGATGCTTCCGACAAGGGACGCCGGGATAGGAGAGACCTTCACGCTGTCTGGAAAAATGATGGTGGATACGACAGAACAAATCTTCCTCGGATTCCGTCAGCTAATCAACAATTTCAACATGAATGATTTGAGCGGACCCGTCGGAACGATGGAGCTTACAGGGCGGATTGCCCAGCAGGGCATCGTCTACCTCACCCATTGGACGGCGATACTCAGTCTCTATCTTGGTATTTTCAACCTTCTGCCGATTCCGGCGCTTGACGGCAGCCGTCTCGTCTTTCTCGGAGTGGAGGCGCTGCGCGGCAAGCCTATTGATCCCGGAAGGGAAGGAATGGTTCATTTCGTAGGCTTCGCTATGCTCTTTCTTCTGATGATTGCCGTAACGTACAACGATATATTGCGGCTCATCAGCGGCTAATATTGCTTCGGCCTTGTCCGGTTGATTGCCGGGCAGGGCTTATTAACGGGAGGAATACCATTATATGGCTAAAGACAAGCAATTTGTTACGGAAATTACGCCGCAGGGCGAAGACTTCTCGCGTTGGTATATCGATGTGATCAAGAAAGCGGACCTTATGGACTACTCCCCGGTCCGCGGCTGTATCGTGTTCAAACCGGACGGATTTGAAATCTGGGAGCATATCCAGGAAGAGATGAACCGGCGCTTTAAAGAAACAGGACACCGGAACGCCTATTTCCCGCTGTTCATTCCCGAGAGCTTTTTCCAGAAAGAGAAGGAGCATGTCGAAGGCTTCAATCCGGAACTTCCGTGGGTAACGGAAGCCGGCGGAGATAAGCTGGAAGAGCGTCTGGCAATTCGTCCGACTTCAGAGACGATGATCGGCCATATGTACTCCAAATGGATTCAATCCTACCGCGATCTTCCGGTTCTGATCAACCAGTGGGCGAACGTGGTGCGCTGGGAGAAGCGGACGCTTCCGTTCCTTCGGACGAGTGAATTCCTGTGGCAGGAAGGCCATACGGCCCATGAGAACGAAGAGGAAGCCCGCGAAGAGACGATGCGGATGCTGGAAGTCTACCGCGATTTCGTAGAAGGCTATCTGGCGATTCCGGTCATCACGGGACAGAAGACGCCTTCCGAGCGCTTCGCCGGAGCGGTGGACACCTTCTCGATCGAGGCGATGATGAAGGACGGACGAGCCGTGCAGGCGGGCACATCCCATTACCTCGGCACCAAGTTTGCAGTCGCTTTTGACATCCAATACTTAAGCCGCGAGAATAATCTTGAATATGTGCATACGACTTCATGGGGAACAAGCACCCGAATGATCGGTTCCATGATCATGGTTCACGGTGATGACCGCGGCCTTGCGCTGCCTCCGAAGGTAGCCCCGACCCAGGTGATCATGATTCCGATCGGACCGCCGAAGACGCGCGAGGCGGTTGTGGCCCGCACGGATGAACTGTTCAAGGAACTGAAATCAGCCGGTGTCCGCGTCCGTGTGGACGATCGTACCGATGTAACGCCAGGCTGGAAGTTCAATGAGTATGAAATGCGCGGCGTACCGGTGAGACTGGAGCTTGGACCCCGCGATATGGAGAACGGCGTCTGCGTGCTCGTATCACGGATCAGCGGCGAGAAGAAAGTTGTCCAGCAGGACCGCCTCATAGAAGAAGTGAAAGAGATGCTGGAACAGGTTCACCAGGAAATGTATGAGCGTGCCTTGAAATTCCGCGAAGAGCATTTCTATTCCGCAGACACGATGGACGAGCTGAAGAACGAGATGGAAGAGAAACGCGGCTTTGCGCTGGCCGGCTGGTGCGGCGACGATGCCTGCGAGGCAAAAGTGAAGGAAGAGACCGGCGCGACGAGCCGGAACATTCCGTTCGAGCCAGCCGAGACGAAGAGCACCTGTATTTGCTGCGGCAAGCCGGCGCAGCATACGGTGGTTTTTGCCAAAGCCTATTAAAAGTGCCGGGGACCCTGGAAGGGAATCCGGATTTCGATTAACATAGAGATAGATTGTGAAGTTGCAGGAGATAACCGGACGCAATTACCTATATAGGCAGGGATAAGCCTCAGAAGCTTGCCCTGCCTATATGCATCAGCATAGACCTCGCTTTATCGGGGAATGTAAAGGTGGGGGAAGCATGGCATTTAGCGAGGAGAAAAGAAAACGATTCGAGCTGCTCATGAAGCAGGGAGAAGTGCCGCCCGCGCTGGTCGATCCCTATTTCCTCGACGGTTATATCGAACGGGTCGAGATCAGCAGAGGCAATCGGGACTGGATGATCGTCGTGGCGAAGCCGACTCTTGTGCCCGCACAGGCTTACCGGACGTTCTGCGTCCGCATGCGGGAGCGGCTTCAGCATATCGCGAAGGTCGGCTTTTTGTTCCTGTATGAGGATCAGGTGAGCCGTTCCGATATTGTTCAGGAATACTGGGGCCTGTTCCTGGAGTGGGTTCACCGTGAAATCCCTTCGGTCAACGGCTGGCTTACCCGGTCTCATCAGGAGCTTCAAGGCGAGAATCTGCTGCTCAAGATGGGCGACCAGATGTCGCTGGATCTGGCGAAGAAGAAGGGCATCGACGGCGCGATCGTCAAATTCTATGAGAAATATTTCGGATTGCGGCTGAACGTCAAAATTCTGCTGGAAGAGAAGGAGAACAAGGCAGAAGAGTTCGAGGAATTCCAGCAGAAGCTCCAGCAGGAGCAGCGGGAATTTATCGAACAGATGATGACCGCGATGGAGGCCGAGCTTCCGGCGGGAGACAGCGGTGATGAAGAAGCTGTTCCGCTTCAGGTGGGTTATGAGATCAAGGACCAGCCGGTTCCGATTATCGAAATCCAGGATGAAGAGAAGAAGATCGCCGTTCAGGGAACGATATTTGGCCTGGACACCAAAGAGCTGCGCAACGGCAGCACGCTGTTCACCTATAATCTGACCGACTTTACCGACTCATTGCAGATCAAGATGTTCGCGAAGACCAAGGATGACCTGAAGATCATGAGCCAGCTGGCCAACGGCAAATGGGTCAAGGCCCGCGGGCGAGTGGAATACGACCGTTTCATGCAGACACCGGAGCTGGTGATGATCCCATCAGACCTGTCTGAAGTGGTGGCTCCTCCTGCTCGCAAGGACAATGCCGCCAACAAACGGGTAGAGTTTCATCTTCATACTACGATGAGCACGATGGATGCTGTGTCACCGGTAGATGCTTATATCAAGACAGCTGCCAAATGGGGACATCCGGCTATCGCGGTTACCGATCACGGCGGGGTCCAATGCTACCCTGACGCCGCCAAAGCGGCCAAGAAGAACGGGATCAAGATGCTGTACGGCGTCGAGGCGAATGTAGTTAACGATGCAGTCAACGTCGTCGAGAATCCGCTGCCGATTTCGCTGAAGGATGCAGTTTATATCGTATTCGATATCGAGACCACCGGTCTGTCGATTACCCGCAACAACATAACGGAGCTTGCGGCCGTGAAGATGCAGGGCGGCCAAGAAATCGATAGGTATTCAACCTTCGTTAATCCGCATGAGAAAATTCCATATCATATCCAGCAGCTGACCAACATCACGGATGAAATGGTCAAGGATGCTCCCGATCTGGAGCCGGTTCTTGACGAGTTCGTCGAATTTATCGGTGATGGCGTCCTGGTTGCGCACAACGCGCGGTTTGATATGGGCTTTATCCAGGCCTCGCTGCTCAAGTACGGACGGCAGGTGCTGCCGAATCCGTTTCTGGACACGTTGGAGCTTGCCCGTCTGCTGCATCCGACGATGAAGAATCACCGGCTGAACACACTGGCCGACAAATACAAGGTGCTGCTGGAGAGCCATCACCGGGCGGTTGACGATACCGTTGCGCTCGGAGGAATCCTGAACGGGCTGCTGGCCGACGCCGAGAAGCTGAAGGGACTGACGATGCTGGACCGGCTCAACGACTATGTCGGCACCGATCTGTCCAATACCCGTCCGTTCCACTGCGGGATTTATGCGCTCAATGCAACAGGGAAGAAGAATTTGTACAAGCTGATTTCAATGTCGCATACGGAATACTTCAAACGGGTTCCCTGCATTCCCAAGTCGAAACTGACAGAGCTGCGCGACGGTCTTCTCGTTATCTCGGGATGCGAGCGCGGCGAGTTCTTCGAGACGGTGCTGAACAAAACGGTTGAAGAGGCGATAGAGGTCGCCGAGTTCTACGATGTGCTGGAAATCCAGCCGCTGACGATGTACATGCATCTGGTGGACAAAGGATTCGTCGCCAGCCCCGAGGAACTGCGGGATGTCGTCAGACGGATTTGCGAGATCGGGGAGAAATTGAACAAGCCGGTAATCGCAACCGGGAATGTGCATTACCTGGAGCCGCGCGACAAGCTGTTCCGCGATATTACGATTCACGGCATCACCGGTTTCAGCCCGCTTAAGGATCAGCGCAAGCCTGACGCTCACTTCCGGACCACGGAGGAGATGCTGGAGGAATTCTCGTTCCTCGGCTCCGAGAAGGCAATGGAAGTCGTTGTCACGAACACGGTGGAGCTGGCCGAACGCTTCGAGGAATACCCGCTCTTTCCGAGCGAGCTGTTCACCCCGAACATCGAAGGGGCGGACGAAGAGATCCGCGAGACCTGCTACCGGACGGCGAGAGAGATTTACGGCGAGGAACTGCCCGAGGTCGTAACTGCCCGATTGGAAAAGGAGCTGGCGCCGATCATCAAATACGGCTTCTCGGCCAACTATCTGATCTCGGAGCGGCTTGTTAAAAAATCGAACCGCGACGGCTATCTCGTCGGCTCCCGGGGCTCCGTCGGTTCATCCGTCGTCGCAATGTTTCTCGGCATCTCCGAGGTTAATCCGCTGCCGGCACACTATATTTGCCGCAACTCCGAGTGCCGGCACAGCGAATGGTTTCTCGACGGCAGCGTGCCGAGCGGATTTGACCTTCCGGACAAGCTGTGTCCGGATTGCGGGCAGCCCATGAAGGGAGAAGGCCAGGACATCCCCTTCGAGACATTCCTCGGCTTCAAGGGAGACAAGGTCCCCGATATCGACCTTAACTTCTCCGGCGAGTACCAGCCGGAGGCGCATAATTTCACGAAGGTCATGTTCGGCGAGAAGAGTGTCTTCCGTGCCGGCACGATCGGAACCGTCGCCGAGAAGACGGCGTACGGGTTCGCCAAGAAATACGAGGAAGACCATCACAAACGCTGGCGGGGAGCGGAGCTTCAGCGTCTGGCCGCAGGCTGCACGGGTGTCAAACGAAGCACCGGCCAGCATCCGGGCGGGATTGTCGTCGTTCCGGATTATATGGAAGTTGAGGACATCACCCCGGTGCAGTATCCGGCCGACGATGTCAATGCCGAATGGAAGACAACCCATTTTGATTATCACGCATTTGACTCGAACCTCCTGAAGCTCGATATTCTGGGGCATGACGATCCGACTATGATGCGTATGCTTCAGGATTTGACTGGCATCGACCCGACGACTATTCCGATGAACGACCCAAAGGTTATGAGTATGTTCAATTCCACGGAATCGCTCGGTGTTTCCCCGGAGCAAATCCGGACGCCGGTCGCCACCTACGGAGTGCCGGAGATGGGCACGAAGTTCGTTCGCCAGATGCTCATCGAATCCAAGCCGTCGAGCTTTGCCGACCTTCTACAGATTTCCGGTCTGTCCCACGGAACGGGCGTCTGGCTCGGCAATGCCCAGGAACTGATCAAGAACGGCACCTGCAACATCAAGACCGTTATCGGCTGCCGCGACGATATCATGCTCTATCTGATCTACAAAGCCGGCATGGACGCGGGCCTGGCCTTCAAAATTACCGAGAGCGTTCGTAAGGGCAAGGGGCTTACGCCGGAGTGGATCGAGGAAATGAAGAAATGCAAGGTTCCGGCCTGGTATATCGATTCCTGCCTCAAGATCCAGTACATGTTCCCGAAGGCGCATGCTGCGGCTTACGTTATTTCCGCCGTTCGGACCGCCTACTTCAAGCTTTATCGTCCGATCGAGTACTATGCGACCTATTTCTCAGTCCGGGCGGCCGATTTCGACATCGAATTATGCTGTCAGGGCTACGACGCCATTCTGAAGGCAATCATCGAGATCGAAGCCAAAGGGTTCCAGGCGCTGCCGAAGGAGAAGGCGCTGCTTCCGATTCTGGAGATGGCGCTGGAAATGACGGCGCGGGGCTTTACCTTCAAGCCTCTGGACCTGTACCGGTCGGATGCGACCAAGTTTACGGTCGATGGCGAGAGCTTGATTCCACCGTTCTCCGCGCTGGCGGGGATCGGCGAGAACGCTGCGAAGAACATCGCGGCCGCGAAGGATGCGGGTGAGTTCCTGTCGATCGAGGACTTCCAGCAGAAGTCCAAGGCGAGCAAGACAATTGTCGAACTCTTGACCAATATGGGCTGCTTCCGCGGACTTCCGGAGAGCAACCAGTTATCCCTCTTCTAGGAGAACGGGAGTAAAGGGCCGGCACTTGTCAGTGATGTAAGGCTATGGTATAATTTTTCTGGTAATAATGAGATAAGATCCGTTGCGCAGAGAGTGGGGAAACCCACTCTTTATCTTTGAAATATAAGAGTTATAAGCGTCCCGCTTATGAGATATCTTATATTTTAACGGGAAGCGGATGGTACACGGACGTTTCTGCCGTGCTTCCAGGCTACGGGAAGCCCTGACGGCAACAACGCCGCAGCATGCCGCACCCTGATTATGGCCGGATGGCGGCGCAGCCGTTTCTTATTGAAATATAAGAATTTATAAGCGTTTTGCTTATTAAAAGCCTTATATTTCTCGCTAAACGCCTGGTGTCTGTATGATGCCCTCAGGCGTTTATCCTTGCATAGAGCATAAGACAAGTACGTGGAGGTTAGTTGTATTTGAGCGCACCCAAAATCAAGGACACAGTTGAAACGATGCTGAAACCCTATCTGGACGAAAATGGATTCGAACTGGTGGATGTCGAATATGTGAAGGAAGGCTCCAACTTCTTCCTCCGCATATTCGTGGACAAGGATGGCGGCATCGATATCGACGACTGCGGAGTTATCAGCGAGCACCTCAGCGCAAAGCTGGACGAGAACGACCCGATTCCGGGCGCCTATTTCCTGGAGGTATCCTCTCCGGGGGCCGAACGTCCGCTTAAGAAGGCGGAGGAAGTGAGCAAGGCTGTAGGCAAGGATGTATTCGTCACCACCTATGAGACGATCGGGGGCCTGAAGGAATTTGAAGGCCGGCTTCTTTCGTTCGAGGACGGGGAAATGCTCATCTCCGCAGGCAAAAAACAGCATGTCGTTCCGTACGCCAAAGTCGCCAGCGCGAGATTGGCCATTATTTTCTAAAGAATTGAAACTTCTTGTTTACGTTTTGAAAGGGGGACCGGATTTTTCATGAGTATGGATTTTATCGAAGCTATGAATGAACTGGAGAGAGAGAAAGGCATCAGCAAAGATGTGCTGTTCGAGGCGATTGAGGCGGCGCTGATCTCCAGCTACAAACGCAATTTCAACGCCGCACAGAACGTTCGCGTCGATATGAACCGCAACACTGGCGTCATCAAGGTGTATGCGCGCAAGCTGATCGTGGAAGAGGTGCTGGATCCGCGCACCGAGATTTCCCTTCCGGCAGCACGCGAGATCAATCCGCATTTTCAGCTGGAGGATGTGGCCGAGCTTGAAGTAACGCCGAGAGATTTCGGACGCATCGCCGCCCAGACGGCCAAGCAGGTCGTGACGCAGCGCATCCGCGAGGCGGAACGGGGGCTGATCTACAACGCGTTTATCGATAAGGAAGAGGATATCGTAACCGGTATCGTGCAGCGCCAGGATCTTCGCAATGTATATGTCGACCTTGGCAAGATCGAAGCGGTGCTTCCGCTGAACGAGCTGATGCCGGGTGAGAAATTCAAGCATGGCGAGCGGATCAAGGCCTATATCACCAAGGTTGAGAACACGACCAAAGGTCCGCAAATTTTGCTGTCCCGCACGCATCCGGGGCTCCTGAAGCGCTTGTTCGAGCTTGAAGTTCCGGAAATCTTCGACGGAGTCGTCGAGATCCGGTCCGTGGCCCGGGAAGCGGGCTTCCGCTCCAAGATCGCCGTCTATTCACGCAATACCGAAGTGGACCCGGTGGGCTCCTGCGTCGGTCCTCGCGGCATGCGTGTCCAGACGATCGTAACGGAGCTGCGCGGCGAGAAAATCGATATCGTGCGCTATTCGGAATCCGTGGAGGAATATGTGGCGAATGCGCTCAGTCCTTCCAAGGTTCTGGAAGTCCAAGTGTTCGAGGCTGAGAAGATGGCCCGCGTGATCGTGCCTGATTACCAGCTGTCGCTTGCTATCGGGATCAAAGGGCAGAACGCGCGTCTTGCTGCCAAGCTGACGGGCTGGAAGATCGATATCAAGAGCGAGACTCAGGCGGAGCAGGAATTCGGCAGAACCAAAACGTCCAGCGACGAAATGCATCAGGATTCCGTCTCCATCGATTAATTTTTAGAAGGCGGGTGGCTGTAGATGAAACAGAAAAAAGTGCCGCTGCGCAAATGCGTCGCTAGTCAGGAAATGATGCCGAAGAAAGAGCTGATCCGAATCGTTAGAACGCCGGGTGGAGAAGTGCTGATTGATCTGACCGGCAAGAAGTCAGGCCGCGGTGCTTATATTTGCGGTAAGCTGGAATGCTTCAAGCTCGCTCAGAAGACCAAGGCGCTGGACCGGGCGCTTAAGGTGCCTGTAAGCCAGGAAATCTACGAGCAGCTGGCCCGTGATTTTATCTCTGTGGAGGAGCAGTTTTTGGCCGCCAAGGAAGCTGCGGATGACGATGAGTAGGGCGTTGTCGAATCTCGGTCTCGCGATGCGGGCCGGGAAAGTGGTGACCGGCGAAGAAAGCGTGCTGAAAGCGGTCCGTTCGGCGGAAGCGAAGCTTGTTCTCCTGGCGGGAGACGCTTCGGATAATACCCAGAAGAAATTCCGCGACAAATGCGGGACCTACAATATTCCGCTCGTGATCGAATTCAACCGGGATTTGCTTGGAGCCTCAATCGGAAAAGACGGACGCGTCGTTCTGGCGGTCACGGATAAGGGATTCGCGGAAATGATCTCCAAGCAGCTCGGAGACAATGTCGGAGGTGGAATGATTGACTAAACAACAAGACAACAAGGATAAACTGCGTGTTTACGAATATGCCAAATCGCTGAACATGAGCAGCAAGGAAATTATAACAATCCTGAAACGATTGAACGTTCCGGTGAATAATCATATGAGCGTTATGGAGAATGACGCCGTATCGAAGGTGGAACAGTTCTTTAAGGATATTAAGAGCAATGCGGCGGCGAAAAGGGAGAACGCCAGCGGAGGCCGTCCGGTCCAGCAATCGGCCACTGCAACTGCAGATGCTCCGGGCAACAACAAAAATCAAACAGAAAAGCAGGTAGGTATGAACAAATCAAATCAAAACCAATCGACCATGTCGTCTAGACCTCAAAGCGGGCAAGATTCCCGCAGATCTCAATCCGGCTCCGTTCAGCAGCGTCCGCAGGGACAAGGCGGGGCACAGCGCCAGAGCGGCGGCCGTCCGCAAGGACAAGGCGGAGCACCTCGTCAGGGTGAAGGCCGTCCGCAGGGACAGGGCGGAGCACCTCGTCAGGGCGAAAGCCGTCCGCAAGGACAGGGCGGAGCACCGCGCCAGAACAGCGGCGGTCGTCCGCAAGGACAAGGCGGAGCACCGCGCCAGGGCGAAGGCCGTCCGCAGGGACAAGGCGGAGGCCAGCGTCAAGGCGGCTTCGGCGGCGGCGGAAACCGTCCACAGGGACAAGGCGGAGCACCGCGCACAGGTGACAGCCGTTCCCAGCAGGGCGGAGACTTCAACCGCGGCGGCGACCGGAACAAGAACCGTTCCGGCGGTGGCGGAGGCCAGAAGCGTTTTGAAGACGGCAAGAGCGGAGGCTTCCGGAATAACGGACGCGGCGGCAAGAACCAGCGCGGCGGCAGATACCAGCAGCAGACGGAACGCCGCGAGAAGATCGACAATACGCCGAAGAAGATTATCGTCCGCGGCAATATGACGGTCGGCGAGACCGCCAAGCTGCTGCACAAGGATGCTTCCGAGGTTATCAAGAAGCTCATTCTGATGGGCGTAATGGCTACCATCAATCAGGAGCTTGACATCGACACGATTCAACTGCTCGCCGGCGAGTTCGGCGTTGAAGTCGAAGTGAAGATTCCGGTAGAGGAAGACCGCTTCGAGACGGTTGAAGAGAATGACGCTCCGGAAGACCTGAAGGCCCGTCCTCCTGTTGTTACGATCATGGGTCACGTCGACCATGGTAAAACAACCCTGCTCGACGCTATTCGTTCGACGAATGTTACAAGCGGCGAGGCAGGCGGCATTACCCAGCATATCGGCGCTTATCAGGTCGAAATCAATCATAAGAAAATAACGTTCCTCGATACTCCGGGTCACGAAGCCTTTACGGCGATGCGGGCACGCGGAGCACAGGTTACCGATATGACCATTATCGTCGTAGCGGCCGACGACGGCGTTATGCCGCAGACGGTTGAAGCGATCAATCACGCCAAAGCTGCCGGGCTTCCGATCATCGTAGCGGTCAACAAAATTGACAAGCCGGGTGCAGACCCCGACCGCGTGAAGCAGGAACTCACCAACTATGAGCTTGTTCCGGAAGAGTGGGGCGGCGACACGATCTTTGTTAATGTGTCCGCCAAACAGCGCATCGGGCTTGAAGACCTGCTCGAAATGATTCTGCTCGTTGCAGAAGTTAACGAGTACAAGGCGAACCCGGACAAACGGGCGCGCGGTACCGTCATCGAAGCCGAGCTGGATAAGAGCCGCGGTCCGGTTGCCCGCATTCTCGTACAGAACGGTACGCTGAAGGTAGGCGACGCCTTCGTTGCCGGCAACTGTTTCGGACGCGTCCGCGTTATGGTGAACGACAAGGGACGCAGACTGAAGGAAGCCGGACCTTCCACTCCGATCGAAATTACAGGTTTGACGGAAGTGCCGCAGGCCGGCGATCCGTTCATGGTGTTCGAGGACGAGCGGAAGGCGCGTCAAATCGCCGATAAGCGCGCAATTACGCAGCGCCAATCCGAGCTCAACACGAACAGCCGCGTAACGCTGGATGATCTGTTCAAGCATATCAAAGAGGGCGAGATCAAGGATCTTAACGTCATCATCAAGGGCGACGTACAGGGTTCGGTCGAAGCGCTCAAGAGCTCCCTTGCCAAGATTGAAGTGGAAGGCGTGCGCGTCAAGATCATTCACAGCGGTGCAGGCGCCATCACCGAATCCGACATTACGCTGGCTGCTGCTTCCAATGCCATCGTGATCGGTTTCAACGTCCGTCCTGACACCCAGACGAAGGCTGCTGCGGAGCAGGAGAAGGTCGATGTCCGTCTGCACAACATCATCTACAATGTCATCGAAGAGATCGAGCAAGCCATGAAGGGCATGCTGGAGCCGGTGTACAAGGAGAGCGTTATCGGACACGCCGAAGTGCGCAACGTCTTCAAGATCAGCAAGGTGGGAGCTGTTGCCGGTTGTATGGTTACGGACGGCAAAATCACGCGGAACGCGGAGACACGCGTCATCCGCAGCGGCATCGTCGTGTTCGAGGGCAAGCTCGACTCCCTGAAACGCTTTAAGGATGATGCGAAGGAAGTGGCGCAGGGTTATGAATGCGGCATTACATTGGAACGCTATAATGATGTCCAGGAAGGCGACATCATCGAAGCGTTCATCATGGAAACCGTGGAGCGCTAACTTAAAGAGGTGAAGAACTATGTCCAAAATTAGAGCCGGACGTGTCGGCGAACAGATCAAGAAAGAACTGAGCCGGCTGATTCAGGGCGAACTCAAAGATCCGCGTGTTGGCTTTGTCACCGTAACGGGTGTCGATGTCACGAACGATCTCTCCCAGGCCAAAGTCTACTTGAGCGTCTTCGGAGACGATGAGCAGAAGAATGCTTCGCTCAAAGCGATCGAGAAGGCGAACGGCTTCCTTCGTACGGAACTTGGCAAGGCGATCCGTCTCCGGCATACGCCGGAGCTGATCTTCAAGTTCGACGAATCCGTCGCATATGGCAGCCGGATCGAGAAGCTGCTGGGTGAGATCGGCAGCCCGGATGAAAGACAGGAATAACTAAAGGAGACGGCGAATGCAGAGCTATGAACAAAGTCTCCGGCAGACGAAGCAATTTCTGCTGGACCATGATGATTTTCTTGTAGTGTCGCATATTCAGCCGGATGGAGACGCAGTCAGCTCAACCCTAGCGGTGGGCTGGCTTCTCTCATGTCTGGGCAAGAAATACAGTATGCTCAATGAAGGGCCGATTCCAACGCGCATGAGATATCTGTGGGAAGCGGACAAGATTGCCGATATGTCGGTCAATCCTCCGGAGCGCACCTTCAGCAACGTCATCTGCGTGGACTGCGCCGATTTTCAGCGGGTGGGTCTGACCCATCGCTACTTCGAACCGGAAGCATCCATCGTCAATATCGATCACCACCCCACCAATAACGGGTATGGAGCAGTCCAGCTGATCAAACCGGACGCCGCCGCAACGGCGGAAATCCTGTACGATCTCCTGAAGACATTCGATATCGCCTGGAACCTCGACATTGCTACCGCCTTGTACACGGGACTTCTAACGGATACCGGCGGTTTTCGATATACGAATACATCCCCTAAGGTGATGGAAGCCGCATCGGATCTGCTGTCGCTCGGCGTCAACGGTCCGGAGCTGGCGGAAACGCTGCTTGAAGAAATGACCTTCCCTCAGGTGAAAGTGCTGAGCCGCGCCCTCCAGACGCTTCAGATGTCGCCGGGCGGCGACATTGCCTGGGTCAGCGTGACGCCTCAGGACATGCTGGATTGCGGGGCGGCCAATGAAGATCTTGAAGGGATTGTGAACTATCCTCGCAATATTCAGGGCGTCGAAGTCGGCATGCTGTTCAAGGTGATTCATGACCAGGCGGTCAAGGTAAGCTTCCGGTCAGCGGGCAAAGTTAATGTCGCGGCGCTTGCGCAGACCTTCGGTGGAGGCGGCCATACAAGAGCCGCGGGAGCGAAGGTTGATCTGCCTCTGGAACAGGCGATTCCTCATGTAGTGAAGGAGGTCAGCCGGCTTCTATGAGCGACTACGAAGGCGTGCTTTCCGTGTACAAGCCGGCAGGCTTTACCTCGCATGACGTCGTCGCCAAAGCGCGGCGTCTGCTCGGAATGAAGCGGATCGGCCATACCGGTACGCTCGATCCCCAGGTTACCGGCGTACTGCCGCTATGCCTTGGACGGGCGACGCGGGTTGTCGAGTACATTCAGGAGCTGCCCAAAGAGTATGTCGCTACATTAAGGCTCGGCGTGTCAAGCGATACGGAGGACCTTACGGGCACCATCACGGAAGCGGCAGAAGAGGTTCATATCACTGAGGAAGAAGTAAGAACGACGTTAAATACATTTAAAGGCGTTATTTCGCAGACGCCTCCGATGTACTCCGCAGTCAAGGTTGGCGGCAAACGGCTCTACGAACTTGCCCGGGAAGGCAAAACGGTGGAACGCAAAAGCCGGGAAGTCGAAATCTACGAAATCGAAATGCTGGATATGGTCCAAAACGGCAAATACCCCGATATTACGTTTCGGGTGCTTTGCTCCAAAGGGACTTATATCCGTACGCTGTGCGTGGACATCGGACATGCGCTTTCGCTTCCGGGCGTAATGGTCAGGCTTGAGCGAACCATGTCAGCGGGTATCCGGGAGGACCGATGCCTGACGCTGGAACAGATCGCTGAACACTGCCAGAACGGAACGCTTCAAGATTATCTGATTCCGGCGGATGAAGCCGTCTCGCATATGCCTGCCTTCACGGTATCGGACGAGAAGCGGGCGGCGGCGCTCCAGGGACAGCGTCTGTCCGCAAGAGCAGTCAATCCAGAAGTACAAGAGAAGGGCCCGATTCGTCTATATGACGTGATGGGCGTCTTTCTTGGCATTTATGAGCGCGAGGAGACAGGGGCGATTGTACCCGTGAAGGTGTTCTCGGAGACTGGCCTGAAGTAAGAGCGAAGCATAAAGGGCTTGTGTCCTCGCCAGGGAGCCCCCGGCTCTCCGTTAATAAATGCCTGGATGAACAGGCAGCACTATTTCTATTTATTTCAGTGAAATGCAGGTGAATGCAGCGTGAGAACCGTAACGTTAACCTATCCGGTGCCGCCCGGGAATGCGGAAGCAATCCCGCAGGAGCCGCAGATTGCCGCTCTCGGACAGTTTGACGGCCTGCACCGCGGACATGCGAGCGTCATTTCCGCTGCGGTATCGAAAGCCCGCGAAGAAGGCGTTCCCGCAGCAGTAATCACGTTCTACCCCCATCCGAAGGATGTTATGGGTAAAGGCGACTATGAAGGGTATTTGACTCCCCCTGCCGACAAAGCGAAGCTGCTCGAAGGAATGGGCGTCGATATTATGTATGTCGTTGAGTTTAGCGACCAGCTCTCCAGGGTCAGCCCGGAGGATTTTGTAGCCAATATGCTGCGTCCCCTGAATATCATTATGGCGGTTGTCGGTTTTGACTTCCGTTTCGGATACAAGGGGGAGGGCGACGCCGACAAGCTTCGGGAGCTGGGCCTTGATTTCATGCAGGTTGAGACCGTCGCTCCGTTTCAATTGAACGGTGAGAAGGTGAGCAGCTCCGGCATCCGCAGGGCTCTGCAGACTGGCGCGATGGAGCTGGCCAATCTATGGTTCGGGCGCTGCTATCATCTTCGCGGTGTGGTGGAGCATGGCGAGCAGCGGGGCCGGACAATCGGTTTCCCTACCGCCAATTTGCGGCTGGAAGACCGGTACGTCATCCCCGCCAAGGGCGTCTATGCCGTTCTTGCCCATCTGGACGGCGACGTACTGCCGGGCGTCATGAATGTCGGTGTGAAGCCGACTTTTCATGAAGGCGTGACGGCACCGAGCTTCGAAGTGCATTTATTCCATTTCTCCGGAGATGTGTACGGCCGGGAGATGACGGTAGAACTCGTCGAGTTCATCCGTCCAGAGCGCAAGTTCGACTCTATCGACGCTCTCGTCTCGCAGATCCGCCAGGATGCCGAGACGGCAGAGAATCTTTTGAAGAATAAGAAAGTCTAAAAATACTGACACAGGCGCAGTCAAACCGTATGACGGAATCATTCCTATTCTTTCCGCTTTGCGCGTTTACTTTTGTCCCTGATAGTGCTATACTGGTTAACGTTGCCGGGCGAGCCCATGCAACTCTAACCTTGGCTTGGTCATTCGAGGTCACCGGGCGGTGACGAGGCCACAGGCGATTATAATGAAGGAGGTGAACAGGATGGCATTGACTCAAGAACGCAAGCAACAACTGATCGACGAGCACAAAACTCACGAATCCGATACCGGATCTCCTGAAGTGCAAATTGCTATCCTTACGGAGAACATCGTTAATCTGACCGACCACCTGCGTACGCACAAGAAGGATCATCATTCCCGTCGCGGATTGCTGAAGATGGTAGGTCAACGCCGTAAGCTGCTCGCTTATTTGAAGAACAAAGACGTGCAGCGTTACAGTGCTTTGATCGAGAAACTGGGATTGCGTCGTTAATAATCCATAAGTTTACCAAGAAAGCAGCCTGGTTGTTTACCGTATGTGCTTCCGAGAAGCGGCAGCGGGACAGCTGGGTTGCTTTTTGAAAATTAAGGAAAAATTTAGCAATTCGTATGCGGCCATTTGGACGTAGGAAGACGGCTGCTTTTCCCTGTAGCGAAAGGCCGGGCCGTCTTTTTGCTTGCAACAAACCCAGTTATCGTTATAACGCAAGGCCAAGCCGCTGCTTCAATGAATAGGGAGAGGACGAACAGCCCTATCCTAAGATAACACGATCTTGAACATCCAAGGAGGGACTTTATGCAAAAACAAGTAGAAATGCAGCTCGGAGGCAGAACCCTTGTTCTGGAGACGGGGCGGCTTGCCAAGCAGGCCAACGCTGCGGTTATGGTCCGCTATGGCGATACCTCGGTGCTATGTACGGTAACAGCTTCCAGTGAGCCGAAGGATCTCGATTTCTTCCCGCTGACCGTCAACTATGAAGAGCGTCTTTATGCGGTAGGTAAAATTCCCGGCGGCTTCATCAAGCGCGAAGGAAGACCTAGCGAGAAGGCGATTCTGTCCAGCCGGCTGACCGACCGTCCGATTCGCCCGTTGTTCCCGGAAGGCTTCCGCAACGACGTACAGGTGCTGAACCTTGTGATGAGTGTGGACCAGGACTGCACGCCTGAAATTGCAGCCATGATCGGAACTTCGGCTGCGCTAAGCATTTCGGATGTGCCATTCAGCGGTCCAATCGGCGGCGTTGTTGTAGGTCGCACCGGCGGCCAGTTCGTTGTTAATCCGACGATTGCCCAACAGGAAGAAAGCGACATCTATCTCGTCGTGGCGGGAACCAAAGACGCCATCATGATGGTGGAAGCGGAAGCGAATGAAGTGCCGGAAGAAATCATGCTCGAAGCAATTATGTTTGGTCATGAAGAAATCCGCAGTATTGTCGCGAAGATTGAAGAGCTGGTGGAATTAGCCGGTAAGGAAAAAATGGCGGTCAAACTGCATGCCGTCAATGCTGACGTGAATGCCGAAGTTCGCGCCTTTGCGCAGGAACGGCTTGTCGAAGCGGTTAAAATCGCCGAGAAGCATGCCCGTCAGGATGCCATCGATGCCATTAGCAATGAAACCGTGGAAGTCTTCACGGAGAAATACATCGAGACGCCTGAGCTTATTGCCGATGTGAAGGAAGTGCTTCACGACATCGTCAAAGAGGAAGTCAGACGCCTCATCACGCATGAGAAGGTTCGTCCGGACGGTCGTAAGCTGAACGAAATCCGCCCGATCGAGTGCGACACCGCACTGCTGCCACGTACGCACGGTTCGGGTCTGTTCACACGCGGTCAAACCCAGGCACTTAGCATATGTACGCTCGGCGCCCTCGGGGATGTGCAGATTCTGGACGGCATCGATCTGACGGAAACGAAGCGGTTCATGCACCATTACAATTTCCCGCCGTTTAGCGTAGGCGAAGCCCGTCCGCTCAGAGCACCGGGACGCCGTGAAATCGGTCATGGAGCGCTCGGCGAGCGCGCACTGTCCAAGGTTATTCCGAATGAAACGGAATTCCCGTACACGATCCGTCTTGTATCCGAAGTGCTGGAATCGAACGGTTCGACCTCTCAGGCGAGCATCTGCGCCAGCACCCTGGCGATGATGGATGCGGGCGTGCCAATCAAGGCGCCGGTTGCCGGTGTAGCTATGGGTCTGATCAAGGACGGAGAGCATGTCTCCATTCTGACCGATATTCAAGGCATGGAAGACCATCTCGGCGATATGGACTTCAAGGTTGCGGGAACCGCTGAAGGCGTAACGGCGATCCAGATGGATATCAAGATCGACGGCATCGACCGGAAGATTCTTCAGGAAGCGCTGGAGCAGGCCAAGGAAGGCCGGATGTTTATCCTGAGCAAAATGATGGAAGCCATCTCGAAACCGAGAGAGAGCCTCTCCCAATATGCGCCTAAAATCATCATTATGCAGATCAATCCGGATAAAATTCGCGACGTTATCGGAGCTGGCGGCAAGATCATCAACAAGATCATTGAAGAAACCGGCGTGAAGATCGACATCGAGCAGGACGGCCGCGTATTTATCGCCTCTTCGAATGATGAAATGAACCAGAAAGCCCGTTCCATTATCGAAGGCATCGTTCGCGAAGTTGTCGTAGGCGAAATCTATGTCGGTACGGTAAAACGGATCGAGAAGTTCGGCGCATTTGTGGAAATTCTGCCGGGCAAAGACGGGCTTGTGCACATCTCCCAGCTCTCCACAGAGCGCGTCGGCAAGGTTGAGGATGTTGTCGCGATTGGTGATACGATTACCGTCAAGGTTACCGAGATCGACCAGCAGGGACGTGTCAACCTGTCCCGCAAAGCGGTGCTTACCGCCGAGACCAATGCTTAACAGCAGCAGCAGCCAACGGTGACTTTGATTTCGGGCACCCGAAATCGACCGTACAAGAAAAGAGACAGGATCAAGCATTCTGGCTCTTTTTTCAGGCGCGGTAAATCCGCAGATGCCGTAACTCCACGACGTGGAGTTATTTTTACGTCTGGATATATGCTGCCGTATTCGCTTAGATGGCTTTCTTTTCCCATGCTTGTCATATTGGCTGAACCTGTCTCATAGGCTGACAAAAAAGGCTGCGGCAGACGGCTGGCTGTTTTGAAGGTACCGCCTCGCAGCCGTGGGAGGAAGCCGGCTATGAAACTGGAGAAGGCTGCGGTCGCGCTGGCCTGTATGGCTGTGATCATCGGTCTTGGCACCACGTCAGGACCGATTAAGGATATGCTGGCGCAGCAGCGGATGCGCGGCGAAGACTCTGCGCTGCCCGCAATGTTTGCGGATAAGGGGGACGAGCTGCGCAGCCGTATCGAAGCCCGGGCGGCCCAGCTCAAGGAGGCGCCGGTAGACGCCAAGGTGGACCGGATCTGGAAGGCGATTCCGGGCTACAACGGGCTGGAGGTGGATGTTGAGGGAACTTACCGGAAAGCGCTGCTTCTGCCGGCAGGTTCTCCGATTCCGTATGTATACAAGCAGACACCTCCTTCTGTCACCCTGGATGAGCTGGGGGTGCAGCCCATTTACCGGGGCAACCCGGCGAAGCCGATGGTTGCTTTTATGATTAATGTCGCCTGGGGGAACGAATACCTGATTCCGATGCTCGATATTTTGGACCAGGAGAAGGTGAAGGCCACCTTCTTTCTGGATGGCAGTTGGCTTAGCAAGAATCGCGAGCTGGCTCTTGAGATCAAGAAGCGGGGACATGAGATCGAGAATCATGCATACACGCATCCGAACATGAGCACGCTTAGCCGGGCAAGAGCCACCATGGAGATCGAGAAGACAAAGTCGCTGCTGAAATCGAGCCTTGACGTAGAGAACCGCTGGTTCGCGCCGCCATCCGGAGATTTTGATCAGGAGACGGTGGAAATTGCCCATGAGCTCGGACTCAAGACCGTACTCTGGACTCTGGATACAGTGGACTGGCGTAACCCTTCACCCGACTCGGTGATCACCAAGATCACAACCAAGGCGGAGCCCGGTACGCTTGTGCTGATGCATCCGACGAACGCTTCTTCCAAGGCGCTGCGTGGCATGATCCGCGGTATCCGGGCGAAGGGACTGACGCTTGGCACGGTCAGCGAGACGCTGTCGTCCGAGCGCGTTTTGCCTGAAAGCGTTGAGTGAAACGGATGTTTCTGGTAGGATATAAGTCACCCGAGTTTTATCAGCATTTTGCATCATTCGGATCTGAACGCTTGAATGCGGATTGAAATCGCTTCATGGAATTATGCAAAATGCTCGACATAAGATTTTATAAGCTTTGCGCTTATCTCAGCTTATCATTCTCGGGAAACGCACGGCGCCTTGGATGATATCATCAGGCGTACATTCTTGCATGCAAGGGAAGCCATGGGCCAGGAGGATCTTTTACGTGGAAAAAAAGGTATTATCAAACGGGCTCCGTGTTGTCATGGAGAAGATCGCGACGGGGCGCTCCGTTTCGTTCGGGATTTGGGTCAAGACAGGCTCCAGAAACGAAACGCCTGACAACAACGGAATTTCCCATTTCATCGAACATATGCTGTTCAAAGGAACCGACCGCTTTGACGCCAAGCAGATTGCGGAACGGTTCGACGCCATAGGCGGCAATGTGAATGCTTTTACGTCAAAGGAATATACGTGCTACTACGCCAAAGTGCTGGATGAGCATCTTCCGATTGCGGTCGATGTTCTGGCAGATATGTTCTTCCGTTCCAAGCTGGACGCCGGGGAACTGGCGAAGGAGAAGAACGTCATCCTGGAGGAAATCTCGATGTATGAGGATACTCCGGACGATCTGGTGCATGATCTCATGTCGACGGCCGCGTACGGCAGCCACCCGCTTGCCTTTTCCATTCTGGGACTGAAGGAAAGGCTCGAAACAATGACGCCGGATGATCTTCGGGCTTACATGAAGGCTCAGTATACCGTTGACAACACGGTGATCAGTCTGGTAGGCAACTTTGACGACAGCGCCTTAGAGCTGCTGGAGCAATATTTCGGCTCATTCGACAATCGCGGGATTGCCGCTCCGACGACACCGCCCGAGTTTCATGGCGATTTGCTCTTCCGCCGGAAGAAGACCGAACAGAATCATATTTGCCTGTCCCTTCCGGGCTGCTCCATTGAAGACCCGCTGCAATATGCGATGGTGCTGATCAATAACGCGATCGGCGGCGGGATGAGTTCCCGCTTGTTCCAGGAAATTCGTGAGAAGCGAGGGCTCGCTTATTCCGTGTACTCTTATCACAGCGCCCAGGCCGACAGCGGTCTCTTCACGGTCTATGCCGGAACGGCGCCGAAGCAGACGAAGGATGTCATGGAGCTGACGAAGGAGATGCTGGCGGAGCTCGCGGTCAAGGGCTTGGATGAAGAAGAAGTCCGGAAGGGCAAGGAGCAGCTTAAGGGGAGCCTGATTCTGAGTCTAGAGAGCACCAGCAGCCGGATGAACCGGATGGGCAAGAACGAGCTGATGCTCGGTCGCCATGAGTCGCTTGACGATGTCATTGCCAAAATCCAGAACGTGACCATGAACGAAATCAATCAGGTGCTGGACCGGATGTTCGCGCAGCCTCTGTCTGCGGCAATGGTCGGCACTTCGGATAAAGTAATTGCTACAATGAGGAGAGATGATCTTGTCCATTTACGTGCAAATGCTCAAGCTTCCCGGGAATGAAGATGTGAATCTTCCGCGCAAAATGTCGGAGCAGGCGTCCGGCTATGACCTCTTCGCCGCCGTATCCGGCGAGCTTACCCTGGCCCCCGGCCAGCGGGCGCTCGTGCCGACGGGCATCGCAATCGCGATGCCGGACGGGCTGGAAGCGCAGATTCGCCCACGCAGCGGGCTGGCCCTGAAGCATGGCATAACCTGCCTGAACTCGCCTGGCACGATTGACGCCGATTATCGGGGAGAAATCAAGGTGCTGCTGATCAATCTGGGTCAGGAGTCGTTCACTATTGTGCGGAACGAACGCATCGCCCAGATGGTATTCCAGACCGTTCCCGCCGTTACAGTCGTCAATGTGGAGACGCTGGACGAAACCGAACGGGGCGCAGGCGGCTTTGGCCACACGGGGAAATAAGATACAGTATCTATAACCACCAAGCGGCTGTACATCCTGGGAAGGAAGGTGCAGCCGTTTTTTTGCTGGCGGTCAATAACCAATGAACAAAAAAGGAGGCTTTCCCATGCTGCATATTGTCAACGGAGATGCTGTCTCGGACAAGCTGCTCGAAGGCGGTATTGAAGGAAAGGTGCTGGCCTGGAGAGAAATCTATTCGGCCGGACCGCTCGCTTCGGATCTTTCGGTGCCAGAAGCATTGGAGCTTCGTGCTCATGTGCTGGAGAAGACAATCGGAATTCCGGCGGAAACGTTCAAGTCGAACTGCGCCGAGCAGGAGAGCAGGCTTGAAGAGTTCCACCGGTATTCAGACATCGTGCTTTGGTTTGAGCATGATTTGTTCGACCAGAGTATGCTGTCTTACCTTTTGCACTGGTTTAGCCGCCGCAATCTGGGGGAGACGCGTCTTCACTTGCTCAGCATCGGCGAGTATCCGGGGATCGAGCCTTTTCATGGGTTGGGTCAGCTGACGGTAAGCCAACTGATGAGCCTGGACCGGACTTGGCGGCCCATTGGAGTACGCGAGCTTAGGCTTGGAAGCCGTTTGTGGGAGGCGTACACCTCCGCTAATCCAATTGATTTGGCCCGTTTGCTTGAACATAACCGGGAGGAGCTGCGGGAAGCTGGGCTTCCATTTGCTTATGCTGCATTCAAGGCTCATCTGTCCAGGCTTCCATCCCTGAAAAATGGCCTGGGCATTGCAGAGCTGGAGACATTGCGTGCGCTCCGGCAGGGAGCCAGTACACCGCTTGATTTGTTTAGGCGGGTAACGGACAGGCTGAGCATTCTGGGAATGGGAGACTTGGAGTACTGGCATGTACTGTCAGGGCTGGCTAAGGAACCTCATGCCCTTCTGGTCATCGGCGGAACGGAATCCGAAGTTGAAGCTGGAGAGGCCGGCGGGCCAGCGAAGCTTACCGGATTTACGGGCTGGCAGGTGATCTTGACGGAGCTGGGTGAGCGTGTTCTGGACAACAGGGCTGACCGGGTGAAGAAGCAGGGAATAGATGAATGGTACGGCGGGATTCATATTGAAGGACATCAGGCAGCCTGGCGATGGGACAGCGAGAAGGAGATGCCGGTGGCTGGCTCAGAAAGGTTAGAATGAAAATAAGATGCGGGCGCCTCTGTGGTGCTCGTTTTTTTGTGCCCGGATATCGGTCATGCCGGCCGAACCTGGAACTCCTGCTCCAGTCTGCATGAACGGGTTGGGCGGACGGGACAATGCGGCTCCGCTTGAGTCATTCACCTAAATTCGGGCGGATGCATATGATGCTTCATGGTTGAAGTAGCAATGGTGAAAGGAGCGTCATCCTTATGCTGACTGGCGTCAGGATCGTATTCCTGGGCGGAGACGCAAGACAAATCGAAGTGATGCGGAAGTGTGTAGAGATGGATGCGGCAGTTAGCGCTGCCGGGTTTGATATGTGGGAGTATCCCTGTGAAGGGGTGGAACTGGAGGAATTGTCCGGTAATCTTCTCGCTCAGGCGGATGTGCTGGTGCTGCCAACGGTCGGCTGTGATGACGAAGGCAGCATCAGCTCCAAGTACACGAACGGGCCGCTGCGCCTGGATGCGGAGCTTATGCGGGCGCTGCCCGGACACTGTACGGTCTATACCGGGATGGCGAAATCGTATCTGAAATCGCTGTGCGCAGAAGCCGGTCTGGATCTTGTCGAGCTTCTGAACCGCGATGATGTCGCGATCTACAATTCGATACCGACCGCCGAGGGCGCACTCGTAATGGCGATACAGAATACGGATTTCACCATTCACGGTTCGCACGCGCTCGTGCTTGGACTCGGGAGAACCGGGTTTACCATGGCGAAGACTCTGCAGGGGCTCGGGGCAAGGGTATCGGTTGGCGTGCGGAAGCAGGAGCATTATGCACGGGCCGAGGTGATGGGCTGGAAGCCGTTCATGACAGATCGACTGTCTGAACATGTCGATGATGCGGATTATGTGTTCAATACCGTGCCCGATCTGATATTGACGGCAAGAGTTCTGTCCCGCCTGCCGCGGCATGCCTGCATCATCGATCTGGCATCGGCACCGGGCGGGGTGGATTTTCGTTACGCGGAGAAACGGGGAATAACGGCCCTTCTCGCTCCGGGCCTTCCCGGTATCGTCGCGCCCAAGAGCGCAGGCATGATCATGGCGGGCGCGCTGCTGTCGTCCATATCGGAAAGGTCTTTGACAAAGGGGGATAAAGGATGAACTGGCAAGGCAAGACGGTAGGCTACGCGATCACCGGTTCGCACTGCACCTTTTCGGAGGTCATGCCCCAGATCAAGCGTTTTGTCGAGGAGGGAGCCAATGTCATTCCGATTGTCTCGGCTTCCGTATTGTCAACGGACACCCGGTTCGGCACATCGGAAAATTGGCTAAAACAGTTGAAAGATATAACGGGGAATGATATCATTTCTACAATTGTTGAAGCGGAACCGCTGGGTCCATCCAAGCTGCTGGATGTGCTGACTATCGCACCCTGCACAGGAAATACCACTAGCAAGCTGGCCAATGCCATGACCGACGGACCTGTCCTGATGGCGGCCAAATGCCAAATGCGCAACGGACGTCCGCTTGTTCTAGCCATCTCGACCAACGACGGACTCGGTTTGAACGCAGCCAATATTGCGAAGCTTCTGGTAACGAAGAATATCTATTTCGTTCCGTTCGGACAGGATAACCCGCAAGCGAAGCCGAATTCATTGGTAGCGAAGATGGAGCTGATTCCCGAAGCCTGCTACGCGGCGCTTCAAGGCTCCCAGCTGCAGCCGATGATCATCGAACGGTTTCATTCAGCATAATTGATTTGTCTGTGAGGCTGCCTCCCGCAGCCGCAGATCCCAGCCGTCCTCCTCGCGGGGGACGGTCACCCATTTCTCGCATTCCCTGCATGTTATGCAGCGGCGGGCCGGGGGACGCATAATTAAGCAGCTGACTATCGACCCGCGAACGAGAAATGGTTGCAGCTTGTTGTTTACTAACTGGAGGAATTATTCATGGGTATTTTAGTGCAAAAATTCGGCGGCACCTCGCTGTCCACCCCTCAGGCGAGAGAGCATGTCATCCGGCATGTGAAACGGGAACTGGAACACGGTTATAGCCTCGTTATTGTTGTATCCGCCATGGGCCGCCGGGGTGAGCCGTATGCGACGGACACGCTCCTCGACTGGGTCGTTCAGAACGGAGACGCCCTACCCGACCGTGAAAAGGATTTACTGCTGTGCTGCGGTGAAATCATATCGGCAACGACGCTGTGCAGTCTTCTTGTAAGCGAAGGCATCCCTGCCACGGTGCTCACCGGCGCCCAGGCAGGGTTTCTTACGGATAACAGCTACGGCAATGCCCGGATTCTCGATGTGCGGCCCGAACGGATTCAGCGGGAGCTTCGCAGCCAGAAGGTCGTCATCGTCACCGGCTTTCAGGGACAGACGGAAGAAGGCGACTTTACGACCCTTGGCCGTGGCGGGAGCGATACATCCGCTACGGCGCTCGGCGCCGCTCTCCGGGCGGATATGGTCGACATTTACACCGATGTCAACGGCATTCTAACCGCCGATCCCCGCATCGTGGAAGACGCGAAGCCGCTGACCTATGTGAGCTACACCGAAATCTGCAACATGGCTTATCAGGGCGCCAAGGTTATTCATCCGCGCGCCGTGGAGATTGCCATGCAGGCGCAGATTCCGGTCCGCGTGCGCTCCACGTTCTCGGACGGCGAGGGAACGCTGGTCACACATCCGGAAGGGTTTCAGGATATCTCAACCGGCATTGTAGACCGCTATGTTACCGGGATCGCCTATGTCAGCAACATTACACAGATCTCGGTCGATTGTCCGGAGGGCAACGGCACAGGAGTTCAGCTTCAAATCTTCAAGAGCATGGCGGATGACGGCATCAGCGTGGACTTTATTAATGTAACGCCGACAAGCGCCGTCTATACCGTATTCGATTCGAACTCGGAGAAAGCAATCGCTGCGCTCCAGGAAATCGGACTCCGGCCCAAAAGCCTGTCCGGATGCGTCAAAGTATCCGTGATCGGGGGCGGCATCAATGGTGTTCCCGGCATTATGGCCCGAATCGTAGAGGCGCTTAGCGCCCATAACATCCAAATCCTGCAATCAGCCGACTCCAACACGACAATCTGGGTTCTGGTCAAGAAGGAAGATATGGTGCAAAGCCTGCGCGCGCTGCATTCCAAGTTTGAATTACACCGTTAACAGGAGGAATTCAGAGTGGATTTTGGAAGACTTATTACAGCAATGGTCACTCCTTTCGACAAGGAGGGGGAAATCGACTGGGAGGGTACAGCCGCTCTCGTCGATTACCTGATAGAAGAGCAGAAGTCGGAGGCGCTCGTTGTCTGCGGAACAACCGGTGAGTCGCCTACGCTGAGCGATAAAGAGAAGCTGCAGATGTTTTCCTTTGTCCTGGACAAAGCGGCAGGGCGCTGCAAGGTGATCGCGGGTACCGGCTCCAACAGCACCAAGCATACGATCGAGCTTACGAGGGAAGCGGAAGCCATTGGTGTGGATGGCGCGCTGCTGGTCGTGCCTTATTACAACAAACCGAACCAGGAGGGCCTGTACCGCCATTTCTCGGCGATTGCCGGCGAGACGAAGCTTCCGCTCATTCTCTACAACGTTCCTAGCCGGACGGGCATCTGCATGAGCGCAGAGACGACGCTACGTCTGTCGCACATTCCCAATATTGTAGCGACTAAAGAATGTGCGTCGGTCGATCATGTTGCCTTGATCGCCGCCGATTGTCCACCTGACTTCCATGTCTATTCAGGTGACGATTCCGCGGGGCTTCCGATGATGGCAGTCGGGGGACACGGCATTATCAGCGTGGCAAGCCATATCGAAGGCAGACGCATGTCCGAAATGATTCAGTCCTTTCTGGAGGGCAATGTTCAGGAAGCAGGCCGGCTGCACCGGGCGCTGTTCCCTGTCTTTAAGGGTCTGTTCGAATGCCCGCAGCCGCTGCCGAATCCATCGGCAGTCAAGTATGCGCTGGAGCTTAAAGGAGTCAGCGTGGGTTCCGTCCGCCTCCCCCTGGTTCCTCCGAACGAGTCGGAGGCCGAATTTATCAAGAAGCTTGTCCTTTGAGCTAATCGAATATAGTACCATTTGATAAACCGGGTCCCCGTGGGGGCCCGGTTTTTCTCATATTTTCCGGTAAACGCCAGGGAACTTAAAGGAAGCCAGGGACTCTATGCTTTGCCTCATAATTTCAGGCGGGAAGCGCAAGTTTGTCCGTTTCCCGGGGAAGAATATCTCTATCTGATTCCCGTGACTTGTTTTTTGACAAAAATATCATGTATAATGGGTTTAAGTGATTGGGTGCGGTTAAAATTGAATATGCGGCAATTTTTCCGTTATTAAGATAGCGCTCTAGCTCTGTCCGGATGAGTAGGCATAATTTACCATTTCCGGCATTTATTTGTACAATTGACAATTGTACAGAGCAGGACGTGGAGTGTCATTGCCCGGATAGACGGTGTCCGCCTGCACAGAAGTGTACTTCGTATGCGGAGGACTCTCGTTAAGGTTATTCACAAGGCCTTTATAACGTTCGTTTTGGCGGATAATTCTGCTATTTCTTGCGCGAGGCGCCTGTACAATTGAAGGTCTGGTTTTAAATAACATATGACGTCCAACATTAATTTAGGAGGGTTAGATTCATTTGTCCAAAAAAAACAACAACGATAAACTGATGATATTCGCTTTGGGCGGAGTCGGTGAGATCGGAAAAAACATGTATGTAGTCCAATACGGTAACGACATAGTCGTCGTGGATTCGGGACTGAAGTTCCCAGAAGAGGATATGCTCGGCATCGATATGGTTATTCCGGATATTTCCTATTTGACGGAGAATCGTGACAAGGTAAGAGCCATTGTGCTGACACACGGCCACGAAGACCACATCGGAGGCTTGCCTTATGTTCTCAAGCATCTGAATGTTCCGGTATACGGAACGAAGCTGACGCTCGGACTTGTAGAGAACAAGTTGAAAGAAGCCAATCTGCTTGGAGAGACCAAGCGCATTCTGATCAACGAAGACTCGGAAGTCAAGCTCGGAAGCACGCTCGTCGTAACATTCTTCCGCACCAATCACAGTATTCCGGATTCCGTTGGCGTATGCATCGAGACCCCGGAGGGCAATGTGGTCCATACCGGCGACTTCAAATTCGACCATACCCCAGTCAATGGTCAATTTGCGAACCTGCACCGCATGGCCGAAATCGGACAGCGCGGCGTTCTGGCGCTGATGTCCGACAGTACGAACGCGGAGAAGCCGGGCTTCACGCCTTCGGAGAAGAACGTCGGCGTCGTGCTGGAGGATATTTTCCGCAAAGCCGAGCAGCGCGTAGTTGTGGCAACCTTCGCCTCCAACGTTCACCGCATTCAGCAGGTTGTCAACGCAGCGGAGCAGACCGGACGCAAGATCACCGTTATCGGCCGCAGCATGGTCAACGTCGTGTCCATCGCTTCCGAGCTCGGTTATCTGCATATGCCGGACGGCATGCTGGTTGAGCCTGAAGAGATGAACCGGATGGCTGCCAACCGCGTTGTCGTACTCTGCACAGGCAGCCAGGGAGAGCCGATGTCTGCGCTTACCCGCATGGCTCGCTCCAGCCACCGCAAAGTAGATATCTTGCCTGGCGATACGGTTATCATCGCAGCTACCCCGGTACCGGGTAATGAGAAGTATATCGGCCGCACAATCGACGAGCTGTTCCGTCTCGGAGCCGACGTCATCTACAGCGGCTCGAACTCCGGCGTGCACGTATCGGGTCACGGCAGCCAGGAAGAGCTTAAGCTGATGCTCAATCTGATGAAGCCGAAGTTCTTCATCCCGATTCACGGCGAATACCGCATGCAGCGCAGACATTCGCTGCTGGCTCAATCTGTCGGCGTGGATCCGGACAATATCTTCATCACAGAGCTCGGTGAAGTCGTGGAGATTCAGGGTGGATCGGCTCGCAAGGCCGGTAAGGTTACTTCCGGCAATGTGCTGATCGACGGTCTTGGCGTCGGCGATGTCGGCAATATTGTGCTTCGCGACCGCAAGCTGCTGTCGCAGGACGGTATCCTGGTCGTTGTAGTTACGCTGAGCAAGCAGAATGGAGCAATCGTCTCCGGCCCAGACATCATTTCCCGCGGATTTGTCTACGTCCGTGAGTCGGAAGGGCTGCTCGATGAAGCGAACCGCATCGTATCCAGCACCCTTCAACGCCTGATGAGCGAGAAGGTAAATGAGTGGGCCTCGCTCAAGACGAGCGTCAAGGATTCGCTTGGCCGCTTCCTGTATGAGCAGACCCGCCGGAGACCGATGATTCTGCCGATTATCATGGAAGTGTAAGATCATCGCGTCTGATTGCCCAATAAACAAGACAATCCTATAAGCCTTTTCGCCTGGAAATATTGGACGGTTTCCGTGGCGGAAAGGCTTTTTGGTGTCTTCGACTTTGTATAGAGTCGGGGAGTGGAACCTCATACTAACCGGGAGATTCCATTACCCATGCGTAAGGACCGGCCCCGAGCCGGCCTGGCAGACAAAGGGAGAGCTGAGCATGAAAGATGACCAAGCGATTGAGACGGTATATGTGAATGAGACGCCAGAACCGGAACCTCAGCCGCCAGCCGCCAATCCGGGAGGAGACGGAGGTCAGGCGAGCGGAGCGATAGGGATGATGAAGGAATTCGGACAGACGGCCGTTCCCCCGGTTGAGCCGGAGATCTACTGCATCACCATTATCGGCCAGATCGAAGGGCATATTGTTATGCCGCCGCATAACAAAACGACGAAATATGAGCATATCATCCCGCAGCTTGTCGCTGCCGAGCAGAGCAAGACCGTCAAGGGCATCCTCATCATCCTGAACACCGTTGGCGGTGATGTCGAGGCGGGGCTGGCGATTGCTGAAATGATCGCCTCGTTATCGAAGCCTACGGTAACCGTGGTGGTGGGCGGAGGTCACAGCATCGGGGTTCCCATCGCCGTCTCTTCAAGCTACTGCATCATAGCGGAGAGCGCGACAATGACAATTCATCCAATCCGGATGAACGGACTGGTGATCGGAGTCCCACAGACCTTCGAATATATGGAGAAGATGCAGGAACGGGTTGTACGGTTCGTTACTTCCCATTCCCGCATTACACCGGAGCAGTTCAAGGATTTGATGTTCAAGACGGGTGAGCTGAACCGCGATATCGGAACCGCCGTTGGCGGAACGGATGCGGTGTCATTTGGCTTGATGGATGAAGTCGGGGGCATCGGAACCGCAATGTCGAAATTGAACGAACTCATCGCCCTCAAGTCGACCCCTTCCGAAATCGGAGGGCTGACGCAATGATAATCTATTCAATCATGCCGCCGGAGCAGGTCTGGGAAGGGGCGATTCAAGCGCCGCCTTCTTGCCGTGAGGTCCTCATACAGGGGATTCTGATGCAGGTTGAACCGCTTGATGAAGGCCGGGGCAAAATTGTCCGGCTGCTGAATTGTCCGCTGAACCGTTATCTGGATTCTGGACTTGCGCCCGGGACGATTATCAATTTAACGCAGTGATTTGAGACAAAAACAGAACATAGGTGCGCCACGCCATTATATGGTATAATGTTGTTCCGGGGGTGGCTGGCGTGGCAAAACGGAAAAAACGCAAAAAAAAGAAGGCGCTGCTCGGCAGCGTCTTAAAATACGAAATTTATGGCATTCTGCTGATTACATTCTCGGTGATCGCACTGTCCGGCGAGGCGGCTGTAGGCAGATCCCTTTCTAATCTGTCCGGCTATCTATTCGGCAGATTTTATTTTGTGCTTCCCTTGATGGGCATTTATTACGGATTGTCCGTCATGATCTTCCGCAAATGGCCTTCCAGCTGGACGAGCCGCCATACCGGAGTTTTTCTCCTGGTCGTGTCGCTATGTCTAATGAGCAGCATTTCGACAATGGAGCAGAAGCTTGGCCCCGTTTCGATGCTGCATCCCAATAATGTAATTTCCCAGACCCAGAAGGATCTGTCGGCGGCTCTGATGCCTGGCGGGGAAAGCGACAGCGTATACATGCTGGGCAAAGATATCGGCGGCGGTTATGCCGGCGGGCTGTCATTCGCTCTGCTGCTGCTGCTGTTCGGTACACTTGGCGCGAAGTTGATCATGATCGTAATGCTGGCGATCAGCTTCATGCTGGTGACGAATCTCTCCTATATTGAGCTATTCGGTTTGCTGCGTGTCCGGCTTGTGAAGCTTGCTCGAGAATTGAAGAAAAGGGCGGCCAATCGGCCGAAGGCTGTTCCTGTAGCAAGCCGGACATCAGGAAGCAGAGGCAGATCGCGGAAAGATGACGAAGAGGAGCATGAAGAAGAAGACGAAGAGGAGCAGGAGTCTTCGCTGCCAAGCCGCAAGGCTCCTCAATTCTTCGAGAGGCTGATACAGCGCAAATCATCCCGGGAGCGGGTGGAGCTTGATCCGGAATTGGAGGATGAGCCTGCGCCGCCGACTGAGGTCATCCCGATCATGTCAGGGTTTACGGAACCTTCGAATGATGACTTTGATGATTTCGACGATTTCATTCCGGAGGAAGGTGATCTGGAAGGGGTCACGCCGATTATCCGCGATTTCTTCGAGCATATCCGTTCGGAAGGGCTGAGCGATGAAGAGCGGGAGGAATGGGGCGAATTCTCGCCTACGGCCCGCGGCAGCCTTCGCACCGTCGATCCGGAGCCGAATGTGGAGCAGATGCCGGATGACTTCGGCGATCCTGGACTCGCGCCTGAGGAGCCCGGCTCATTGGCAGCGGAAGCGGGCGGAACAATGGATGCCGCCTCGGCGTCCGGAATTGCAGAGCCAGTGCCAGGAGCTGAAGGGCCTGATCCAGTGCCGAAGCCGAAGCCTAAGCCATACAAGCTGCCTCCTTTCCGTCTGCTGTCCAAGCCGAACAACGGCGGAAAAGGCAGCGATCAGAGCGACTATATGCAGACGGCCCGCAAGCTCGAGGCGACGCTTGAGAGCTTTAATGTACGCGCCAAGGTTCTGGAAGTCGTCCGGGGACCGGCGGTTACCCGCTATGAAATCCAGCCTGATATCGGGGTCAAGGTCAGCCGGATCGTCAATCTGACGGACGACATCGCACTGGCGCTTGCGGCGAAGGACATCCGGATGGAAGCGCCAATCCCGGGCAAGTCCGCGATCGGGATCGAGGTGCCGAATCCGGAGGTGTCACTGGTCACCATGCGAGAAGTGATGGAGACCCAGATTTTTCAGGAGGCGGAATCGAAGCTGACGATCGCCTTCGGCCGCGATATTTCGGGCCAGACCATTATCGGCAATCTGGCGCGTATGCCCCACCTTCTGGTTGCGGGCGCTACAGGCTCCGGCAAATCGGTCTGCATCAACGGAATCATTACGAGCATTCTGTACAAGGCGAAGCCGGATGAAGTCAAATTTCTGATGGTTGACCCCAAGATGGTCGAGCTGAATGTATATAACGGCATCCCTCACCTCATGGCTCCCGTGGTCACCGATCCGAAACGGGCAAGCCTCGCACTTAAGAAGATCGTGGTCGAAATGGAGAAGCGGTACGAGCTGTTCTCCAAATCGGGAACGCGCAATGTGGAAGGCTATAATCAGCTGATGAAGGATAATCCTGCCGCTGTGCTGCCTTACATCGTCGTTATAGTGGACGAGTTGGCCGATCTGATGATGGTTGCCGCCGGTGATGTCGAGGACGCCATATGCCGACTCGCCCAGATGGCGCGCGCGGCCGGCATTCACCTGATAATCGCCACCCAGCGTCCGTCAGTAGACGTTATTACCGGTGTTATCAAAGCAAATATCCCGTCCCGCATCGCTTTCGGTGTGTCCTCGCAGGTGGACTCCCGGACGATTCTCGATATGGCGGGTGCGGAGAAGCTGCTCGGCCGCGGCGATATGCTCTTTATGCCAATGGGCTCCTCCAAACCGATTCGCGTTCAAGGCGCCTTCATGAGCGACGCGGAAGTGGAGGCGATCGTTCATTATGTCAGCAGCCAGGGCGAGGCGGAATATGATGAGTCGATCGTACCTGAGATTGATGATACGTCCTCGGAGGCTGAAGAGCCGCAGGACGAATTGTACGATCAGGCGGTACAGATCGTACTGGAGGCCAAGCAGGCATCAGTCTCCCTGCTGCAGCGCCGGATGCGCGTCGGATACACACGGGCTGCCAGGCTGATCGATTCCATGGAGGCACGGGGGGTAATCGGGCCTTATGAGGGAAGCAAGCCCCGCGAGGTGCTGATATCGCTGGAGCAATATCAGCAGAACCGGATTAGCTCCTAAGCGGTTCAACAAAGCATTAGTCAGGCGTTCTTTCTCTGCTTAAGAGAGGACGCCTTTTTGTCGCCCGCTCTTAAGCGTTCGCTCTCAAGCTGTACCCTAGGATAACCCCAGCTCCTTCGGCTTCTTCACGTCTCTCTTGGAGGGAGTGCATAGGATGACCGCTGTGTCGTCATAATAACGGTAGCCATCCATGCAGAACTTACAAGAGAAAGGTAGAGCGAAGCCCAATGAAGAATCAGAAGCTATGGATAATCGCCGTACTTGCCCTGACCGTGGCGTCGGCGCCGCTGGTGGAACACTTCTCGGCCCCCAGGAACACTGTTGGTTCAGAGCTGAGGAAAGATGCTTCTTCAGAAGCGGCAACCACAGAAGAATCGGCCATTCCCGTATTCGGTACGGTGCCGCTCAAATACGGCGCGACCGGGCAGGATGTATATGAACTGCAGGGACGCCTCAAGTATTTGGGTTATTATAACGGTAAAATCGACAGTGACTTCGGCAGTTCCACTCTGGAATCGGTAAAATGGTTCCAGTGGAAATTCGGAATGGTGGCAGACGGTGTCGTCGGCGCCAAGACGAAGCTGAGGCTCTATAACGCCACCAAGGCATGGCGTCCGACCGAGCCTTCGGAGGGAACAACAACGGCCGGCAAAACCAATACCTCCAACAACAATACCAATACCGCTACAGCCGAGCTGTCGTCCGGCAACTCCATGGGATTGTCCGAGAACGATCTGAAGATTATGGCGAACGCCGTATATGGGGAATCCCGCGGCGAGCCCTTTGAGGGCCAGGTGGCGGTGGCGGCGGTCATTTTAAATCGCGTCAAGTCACCGAGCTTCCCGAATACGCCGTCGGGTGTAATTTTTCAGCCAGGCGCCTTCACAGCCGTAGCCGACGGCCAGATTTATCTGGAGCCTAACGAGACAGCCCGTAAGGCTGTCCAGCAGGCGCTGAACGGCTGGGACCCTTCAGGTGGCTGCCTGTATTATTTCAATCCTAAAACCGCGACTTCAAAATGGATCTGGTCCCGGCCGCAGGTGAAGACGATCGGCCAGCACATCTTCTGCATGTAAGTTTAAACCGCCCCGTCCGGTCGCCACGGACTGAGCGGCACCAAGGAAGCAACCGGCCGATTTCCGCCGGTTGCTTCCTTACTTTGGAATGGTTTAGAATGAATACTACTTCATAAACTTGGAATATAGGCATCCCATTCAAGCCGAAAAGGAGTTTTGGACTTGACCAATCAAGTGTTCCATCATAGCGACGCAGGCGGCATCCGGATTCATGTCCTGCCGACCAAGACGTTTAAGACTTATGCGATTTCACTGTATGCCGGCGTTCCGCTTGCCGAGGAGACGGTAACCTCTACCGCTCTTGTTCCCTTTGTATTGCGCCGCGGTACGGTCAGTTATCCGGAGACGACCCGGTTCCGGGAGCGTCTTGAGGAGCTGTACGGAGCAGGCTTCGGATTTGATGTCTACAAACGGGGAGATTATCAGATCATCCAGTTCCGCATGGACACCATTAACGACTCCTTCGTGTCCTCTTCCGAGAATCTGCTGGAGCAATCCTTCGCTTTCCTGGGTGAAGTGCTGACCAAGCCCGCTCTGGAGAACGGAAGCTTCCGGTCTTCCTATGTGCACACCGAACGCGAGACCGTCCGCAAGAAGCTCGAATCCATCGTGAACGATAAGATTCGTTACGCTGCCGAACGCTGTCTGGAGGAAATGTGCCGGAATGAGCCGTACCGGCTTAATGCGCTTGGACAGCGCAAAGATTTGGACGCCATATCACCGGATTCGCTCTACAAGACGTATGAGTCCTGGCTGAACAGTGCAATTCTTGATTTGTATGTGGTCGGAGACACGACGCCGGAAGAAGTGGAGAAGCTGGTGGCCCGCTATTTTGGACTAGGCAGCCGCAAGGATGCCCCTTTTCAGTCTCGCTTCACACCCAAGAACGTGTCTGAGGTGCAAACCATCGAAGAAGTGATGGAGGTCGGACAGGGCAAGCTCAATATGGGGCTGCGAACCTCGATTACGTACGGCGATGACCGCTACGCACATATGCTGATGTACAACGGGATTCTTGGTGGCTACCCGCATTCCAAGCTGTTCGTGAATGTGCGGGAGAAAGAGAGCCTCGCTTATTATGCATCCTCCCGGTATGACGGACATAAGGGCATCGCAACGATTCAATCGGGCATCGAAATTCCGAATTACGCCAAAGCGGTCGACATCATCCGCAAGCAGCTTGAGGATATTCAGGGCGGCCAGATCAGCGATCTGGAGCTAAGTCAGACGAAGGCGATGATCCGCAATCTGCTGTCCGAGCTTCAGGACTCCGCTTTTGAAATGATCTCCTACGACTTCAACCGGCAGTTGTCCGGGAAGGACCGGAGCGCCGAAGAACTGATGAATCAGATTGAGGCTACAGGGGCGGAGGACGTGAAACGGGCCGCCGAAACGGTTCAACTGGACACGATTTATTTCCTGACAGGGCAGAAGGAGGAATAGCGGATGGAACAGATCCATTACGAACGGCTCCAGGAGACGCTGTATGCGGAAGAGCTGGATAACGGACTGAAGGTATTCGTGCTGCCGAAGCCGGATTTCAAGAAGACCTATGCCACATTTGCGACCAACTACGGTTCGGTTGATAACCATTTCAAGGTAGCAGGCGGGGAAGAAATCTCGGTGCCTGATGGCATCGCCCACTTTTTGGAGCATAAAATGTTCGAAGAGCCGGAAGGGGATATTTTTGCGACATTTGCCTCTAACGGTGCGTCAGCCAACGCTTTCACAAGCTTTGAACAGACCGTGTATTTATTCTCCGCTACGGAGAAGATTGAGACCAATCTGGAGACACTCATCGATTTTGTGCAGCGGCCTTACTTCACCGACCAGAATGTTGAGAAGGAGAAAGGGATTATCGGCCAGGAGATCAACATGTATGCCGACAATCCGGATTGGCGGGTCTATTTCGGACTAATCGAAGCGATGTATTCGGTCAATCCGGTCCGGATCGATATCGCGGGCACGGTGGAATCCATCTCCACAATTACAAAAGAGACGCTATACACCTGCTACAACGCGTTCTATCATCCGAGCAATATGCTGCTGTTCATCGTGGGAGGCGTTGATCCCCAGGCGGTTCTTGATCTGGTGCGGAACAATCAGGCGCGCAAAGCCTATGAGAACCAGGGCGAGATCGAGCGCATTTTTGCCGAGGAGCCTGTGGAGGTCGGTCAGAAACGGCTGGAGAACAAGCTGCCTGTATCGATGCCCAAATGCCTGTTTGGATTTAAGGAACAAGAAACCGGTCTGACCGGAAAAGATGCTGTCCGCCGGGACCTTGTCACGAAACTGATGCTTGATCTTCTCCTTGGCAGCAGCACCGCTCTGTATCAGAAGCTGTATGACGAGGAACTGATCACCGACAGCTTCGGTCATGAATACAACAGCTCCCCGCAGTACGCATTCTCGGCAATAGGCGGAGATACGAAGGACCCTGAGCTGCTGCTGAAGCGGATTCGGGAGGAGATTGAGCCGCTGCTTGCGTCCGGGTTCAATGAATCCGATTTTACCCGGGCCCGAAACAAGAAGATTGGCGGATATTTGCGGATGCTGAACTCACCCGAGAGCATTGCGCATGAATTTACACGCTATCAGTTCAGAGGCGGGGATTTCTTCGATGTGCTGCCGCAGTATGAATCGATCACGCTTCAGGAAGTCAACGAACGCTTGCGTTCCCACATCGACTGGAATCAACTGGCGGTATCGGTGGTGGTGAATCCGTAGTGGAAGGCTGGGGAGGAAGCGGCAAGCCGCTTGGAGAAACGACAGTGCTGGTAACAGGAGGAAGCGGGGGAATCGGTGGAGCGATCGCTGAACGCTTTGCCTCTGCAAGGATGAAGGTTGTCATTCACTACATGAATTCCCATGAGGCGGCCAATGAAGTTGCCAGAAAATGTATGGAAGCCGGAGCTCAGGTGATGACGGTATCGGCCGATCTTCGGGATAAAAGCCAACTGCAGCGTATGGCCGAAAGGCTCGCGGTGAACGGGATGCAGCCGGACATTCTGGTCAATAACGCGGGCAGATCCCATTACGGAATGCTCGCCGACCTTACCGAAGAAGATTGGGATGACGTGATGGCGGTCAATTTAAAAGGCACCTTTCTGTGCAGTCAAATTTTCATGCCCTATATGGTGTCCCAGAGGTACGGCAGGATCATCAACGTATCCTCTGTATGGGGGATCTCGGGCGCTTCCTGCGAGGTCGCGTATTCAGCCAGCAAGGGCGGGGTCAATGCTTTTACGAAGGCGCTGGCCCGCGAGCTGGCTCCTTCAGGGGTTACGGTGAACGCCGTAGCTCCGGGAGCCGTCCGCACTTCCATGCTGGACAATCTGGCCGAAGATGAGATGCGGATGCTGGAGGAGGAAATCCCGGCCGGTCGTTTGGCGCTGCCTGATGAAATTTCCTCGCTGGTGTATTTTTTGGCGCTGCCCGAGTCGGGGTATATCAACGGTCAGATTATCAGTCCGAACGGCGGCTGGATTACTTGATGTTTACCGGAAACAACCAGGATTACGGATGCTTCTTGAGGGCATATTAAAGCTGTTGCTTATAAATCTTAATTTGCAGACGGGCGCTTCAGCGTGCCGTCCAGCCACGAAGGAGGATTTCATATGTCAACGGAATCGACTGTCATCAAGAACTACGACACCTGGAAGAGATTTTTGGGTGAACGGGTCATCCAGGCCGAAAAAGTCGGCATGAGCGAGGACACCATTTCCAAGCTGGCTTTCGAAATCGGGGAGTTTCTCGACAAGAAAGTCGACCCGCAGAACGCTTCAAACCGGGCGATCAAGGAACTGTGGGATGTAGGCGACGACAGTCAGCGCCAGACCATCGCTTCCCTCATGGTCAAGCTCGCCAAGCAAAACGCATAACCTGGGAGAGCTCCCCTTTGGGGAGCTTTTCTATGCGGTGAGAACGCCTCTGGGTATTTCTTCTAGATGCAATCCGGGCTTTGACCTTGCCTTTCATTTTTTTTTTATATATCATTAACATGACCCGTGTAACAGAGAGGTTTGTCGGATTGTGAAGAATTACGGCAAACGGCGGAAGAGCGTCAATTCACAATACGAGGTGTACAAGTTGGAATACAAACAGTGGTACATGGAATACAAGATACATAAGAATCGGCCCGGGCTTCTTGGAGACATCGCCTCCATGCTCGGGATGCTGGAAGTCAACATCCTGACCATCAACGGTGTAGAAGGCAAGACCCGGGGAATGCTGCTTGAAACGGACGACGACGAGAAGATCAGCCTTATGGGCGACATGCTCAAGAAGGTGGAGAACATTACGGTTACGGCCCTGCGTGCTCCACGGCTGGTCGACATTTTGGCTGTCCGGCATGGCCGTTACATTGACAGGGACTCGGATGACCGCAAGACGTTCCGGTTCACCCGCGACGAGCTTGGGCTTCTTGTCGACTTCCTGGGGGAGCTGTTCAAGCGTGAAGGCAGCCAGGTTATCGGTCTCCGCGGTATGCCGAGAGTCGGCAAGACGGAATCGATCATCGCCGGCAGCGTATGCGCCATGAAACGTTGGACCTTCGTGTCTTCGACCATGCTCCGTCAGACGGTGCGCAGCCAATTGGCCGAGGATGAAATGAACCCGCACAATGTATTCATCATAGATGGCATCGTCAGCACGATTCGTTCCAATGAGAAGCATTACAATCTCCTGAAAGAGATTATGGCTATGCCGAGTGTGAAAGTCATCGAGCATCCCGACATTTTTGTCCGGGAATCCGAGTATACGTACGATGATTTTGACATTCTGATCGAGCTTCGCAACTCGCCGAGTGAGGAAATTGTATACGATACGTTTACCGGCAGCTACAGCGACGATCTGTAACAACATATACAACGAGGAGGTCATAGCATGTCGGAACTGGGCCGGCAGTTGAAAGAGGCTCGTCTGCAAAAAGGCATGAGTCTTGACGACGTTCAAGAGGTAACAAAAATCCGCAAAAAATATCTGGAAGCGATCGAGGCGGGAGATTACAAGGTGCTCCCCGGAAGCTTCTATGTACGTGCATTTATCAAGACCTATGCAGAGGCGGTCGGCCTCAATCCCGACGAGCTGATGCAGGAGCCGGGAAGCGTCCCCGCGCCTGTACAGGAGTCCTCGACGATGGAGTCCGTGCTTCAGAGCCGGAGTCGCAGACCTGAAAGCGGGCGGAACCCGAAATGGCTCCCGACGCTGCTGATGTGGATTTTTCCCGTATTGATTGTAGTGGTCATTTATATGTACGCTTCTGATTGGGGTAAATCGAATGACAAGCAGACGGACGTAAGTCCGATTACCACCAGTACGCAGGTGCCTTCTCCTGCAACGGCTTCGGCTGGCGCAGGCGGGGGAGCAACGCCTTCTCCTTCAGCTGGAGCAGCGGGGGAATCTGCGCTTCCGTCGGGTGAAGCGTCTCCTTCTCCTTCCCCGTCTGTATCCCCATCCCCTGCAGCGGGAAGCGGTACAGTCGTTCAGGACGGAAAGTCTGGCAAGACGACGATCTTCAAGGTGTCGGGCGCGAATCCGCAGGTTGTTATAACTGCAACCGGCAAGAGCTGGCTCGAAGTATACCGCGGTACGAACTCACAGGGTGAGAAACTTAGCTACGGAAGCACTGAATCCGGGAATACGCTGAATTTTACGCTTGACAGCCAGGGCATGTACATCAAATCGGGATATTCTCCCGCTACACAGATCACGGTAAATGGCCAGACGGTAACAGACGGCAAGTCCACGTCGCGCATTCTGCTGAAACTGGATGACGGTTCGGCTGCCGGTGGCGCGGATACTGCCGGCGGTACCGGTACAACAGGCACTCAGGATAACGGAACAAGCACCGGCCAATAATACGGACTGGTTGTATAGACTCGGCAGAGATGGAGAACCTATGATTATCTGGCAGTTCATCCATTGAAGCGAGGTGTATAATCGATGACGGTTAGTTGGATCGTAACCGCACTTGGAATCATTGTCAGTCTGCTCGGATACTATATGACGCCAAGTACCTGGGGTTACGGAATATTGGGGTTCGGACTGGCGCATATTCTGCTGGGTATCCTGGACATGTTCCGCGCTCCGGCACGGAGCAGATGACAGATGCATTTCATATCATGATTGACAGCAGCACGCCTCCCGGGCAAGGGTGATCATCCTTGGGGGAGGCTTTTTTTATTATAAATAGGATGACAGATACATGGCCGTTAGACTTGTCCTCATCTTTTTCATATAATAAAAACTGAAACTTGTAGCAAAGGGCGTGAAACGATGGCTTCGGAAAGCTCATTCGACATTGTATCCAAAATGGACATTCAGGAACTAACCAACGCGATCCATCAGACGGAGAAAGAAATTCAGAACCGCTTCGACTTCAAGGGCAGCAAGAGCAGCCTCAAGCTGGAAAAGGATGCGCTGATTATCGTATCCGACGACGAGTATAAACTGAATGCGGTAATCGATATTCTGCAATCCAAGATGGTGAAGAGAGGAATTACCCTGAAGAACCTGGATTTCGGCAAAATCGAGCCGGCGGCGCTTGGTACGGTTCGCCAGCGGCTTGGACTGAAGCAGGGAATTGATCAGGATAACGCCAAGAAGATCAATGTGCTCATCCGCGATTCCAAGCTTAAGGTCAAGAGTCAGATTCAGGGTGACCAGATCCGGGTCAGCGGCAAGAGCCGCGACGATCTTCAGCAGATCATCAAGGTCCTCAATAATGCGGATCTTCCGCTGGACCTGCAATATACCAATATGAAATGATCTCATTCTCCCCCGCAGATGACCTGAAGCTGGCAGGCTCTGCGGGGTTCTGCGTGTTTTTGACAGCGCAAATGCGGCTATATTATACTTGTTGAGAAAATGTGGGTAGGGATAAGGGTTTCATTATTGGGGGATGACCATGACAGAAAAAATCAACATCGTAACGCTTGGATGCGAGAAGAATCTGGTCGACTCGGAAATTATGTCCGGGTTGGTTCATGAACGCGGATACACGCTCGTGGAGGAAAAAGAAGAAGCGACCGTCATTATTGTTAATACTTGCGGTTTTATTGATGCGGCGAAGGAACAGTCGGTCAATACGATTCTGGAACTCGCGGAGCTGAAGGAGAGTGCGAATCTCAAAGCGCTGATCGTCTCGGGCTGCCTGACCCAGCGCTACAAGGCCGAGCTGATGGAGGAAATGCCGGAAATCGACGGGATTGTCGGCACTGGCGACTTCCATAATATCGTGCAGATTGTGGACGAGGCCGTCAGAGGACGGCGTCCGGTATGGGTCGGCAACCCGGTGTTCAATTATGAGGAGGCGCTTCCCCGCAAGGTGTCGACGCCCCGGTTCACAACCTATGTGAAGATTGCGGAGGGATGCGACAATAACTGCACCTTCTGCAGCATCCCCCTTATGCGGGGGGCGTTCCGCAGCCGCTCCATGGAATCCGTCATTGCAGAAGTCAGTACTCTGGCTTCGCAAGGCGTGAAGGAAGTCAGCCTTATCGCTCAGGATTCCACCAATTACGGTACGGACTTGTACGGTGAGTTCAAGCTTCCCGAGCTGTTGAACCGGGTGAGTGAGGTGGAAGGAATCGAATGGGTCAGGCTGCATTATGCATACCCCGGTTTCTTTACCGAGGAACTGATCCAGGCGATGGCGGCCAATCCGAAAATTTGCAAGTATGTGGACATGCCGCTGCAGCACAGCGAAGACTCCATCCTGAAACGGATGCGGAGGCCAGGCAGGCAGCGCGACACCCGTGAGCTGGTAGCGCGCATCCGGGAAGCGATTCCCGAAGTGTCGCTGCGCACCTCGCTGATCGTCGGATTTCCCGGGGAGACTGAAGAGGATTTCCAGCGCCTTTGCGATTTTGTGAGCGAAATCGGCTTTGACCGGCTCGGCGTATTTACATATTCCATGGAGGAGGGAACGCCTGCCTCCCGTCTGCCGAACCAGGTGCCGGAGGACGTGAAGGAATGGCGGGCCAATACCTTGATGGAGCTGCAGCGTGAGGTGTCAAAGAATCGCGGCGGCCGGTTTGTGGGACAGGTTCTGGACGTCCTGGTGGAACGTTATGACGGACGCAGCGATGTGTATGTGGGCCGTTCGCAGTACGACGCACCGGAGATCGACGGAGAGGTGTTTGTAAAGGGCAGCAATCTCGGCATCGGGGAAATGACGAAGGTCCGGATCACCCACGCTTTTGAATATGATTTGTCAGGGGAGGAACTTCAGTGAATTTACCCAATCGCATTACATTCGCCCGCATCTGTCTGATCCCGATCATGATGTTTTTTCTGCTGGTCGATCTGAATATTTACCCGGAGCCGCTGCACTGGGGCTCATTTCAACTGCCGGTGAACCATCTGATTGCAGCCGTTATCTTTCTGCTCGCAGCAAGTACGGATGGCATCGACGGATACATTGCCCGCAAGTATAATATGGTGACCAATCTCGGCAAGCTGCTCGATCCGCTGGCGGATAAGCTGCTTGTTACGGCTGTCCTGATCTCGCTTGTTGAACTGGGAAGATGCGATTCCTGGATTGCCATCGTCATCATCAGCCGGGAATTTGCCGTAACCGGACTCCGGCAGGTCGCGCTGCTCGATGGGAAGGTTGTCGCGGCGAGCAAATGGGGAAAGGCGAAGACGGTCGTGCAAATCGTTGCGATCTCGCTGCTGCTCCTTAACAATTTCCCGCTCGAGTTCGTAGGCATCCCCTTTGACACGATCGCCATTTGGGCTGCGGCGCTCATCACCATCTATTCGGGAATCGATTATTTTGTGAAGAACAAGGAGCTGCTTCAATTGCACCATACCTGATTCAGGGTTCACGGTGAGGCAGCAAGCTTATAACGTCTGAGACCAGGCTGAATCGGGGCAGCGGGACATCGTCCTGACTGCCCCGTTCTTGTATGCCGGTATCGGCGGATAATCATGGGAGGCGAAAGATTATGAAAGCAGAAATTATTGCGGTCGGAACCGAGCTGCTGCTGGGGCAAATTGTGAACAGCAATGCCCAGTTCCTCTCCGTAGAGCTTGCCGCTCTCGGTATTGATGTGTACTTTCAAACCGTTGTAGGGGACAACAACAGCCGGCTGCAGCAGGCCATCGAGATCGCCAAGACTCGGGCGGATCTTATTCTTTTCACCGGCGGAATCGGGCCGACTGAAGACGATCTGACGAAGGAAGCGCTGGCCGCGTCCCTTAACCGGGGACTTCATCTCGAACGGGCGGCGATGGAACATGTGGAGCGCTTCTTCAGCGATCGCGGCGTCAGCATGACCGAGAACAACCGCAAGCAGGCTCTGGTCATTGACGATTCGGCTCCGCTGCCTAATGAAACCGGTCTGGCGGTAGGCGTGGCCATTAAGGACCAGGACAAATACTATGTCGTTCTGCCAGGCCCGCCTCGGGAGATGAAGCCTATGTTCGCGAACAAGGCGAAACCTTGGCTGCTTCAGCATGCTCTAACCGATGAAATGCCGCTGTACTCCAAAATGCTTAAGTTCGCCGGTATCGGGGAATCCCTGCTGGAAGACAAGCTGATCGACCTGATCCACGGCCAGAATGATCCCACGCTTGCCCCTTACGCCAAGGAAGGCGAAGTCACGGTCCGGATTTCCACCAAGGCGTCATCTCACAATGAGGCAATGGAGAAGCTGGATGCGCTGGAAGAGAAAATCCGGGATATCCTTCCTGACCATTTGTACGCCGATTTTGATGCTCCGCTTGAACAGGTGCTGGTGGACTGGATGGCGGATGCCGGAATTACGGTCAGCTGCGCAGAGAGCTGTACTGGCGGCATGCTGATGGAGAGCCTGACCAGCATTCCCGGCAGCTCATCGGTTTTTCATGGCGGCATTGTGTGCTATTCCAATGAAATGAAGATGAAGCTGCTGAATGTCCCGCAGGATTATCTCGAGGGGGAGAATGCTCCAGGGGCAGTCAGCCGGGAGGTGGCCCAGGTTCTGGCGGAGCAGGTCCGGATCACCGTGGACAGCGATTTCGGCTTGTCGGTGACCGGTGTCGCCGGACCGGGTCATTCCGAACGGAAGCCGGTTGGTCTTGTCTACATCGGCATATCCGAGCGGAATGGCCGAACGGATGTGTACGAGCTGAAGCTGAGAGGCGATCGGCAGAGCATTCGGATCAATTCTGTAAAGGCGATTCTGTACCGCCTGTGGCGGCGGCTTGTGGAACGCGGGGCAGTTACTCCGTCAGGCAGTCCAGGCTTGAAATAACTCCTCCGGGTCATATATAATAAATATATTGCGGAAGAACCGTGGCATTGAACTCTCTTTGCCGCGGTTTTTGCATTAGTAAATATGAATTCATAGGCTCTGCGTCTAGAATTGGAATTGCATTTGCCCGTAAACGCTATTGTCTATTAGTTGCCGCGTCGTTGTTTATTCTCGATGATTAGATATGAGTGACGATGCTTGGGAGAGATTCGTTTCCGGCCGGCGGCGAGCTTGTTCAAGGCATAAAATGATAATTAGCAATAAAAGGGAAATGTTTGCGCGAAGTTCAAAAAAACGAATGTATGTTCGAAAAAATGCTTGGCAAACCCTCCAAAACAAGGTACAATAGAGCTATAGGAACAGATGTTGCCCTTCTTGCAACGTGTTTAATGAGATTTTTTATTATATAAATAGAGAAAAGGATGTGATCTGATTGTCAGATCGTCGTGCGGCGCTGGAAATGGCGCTTCGTCAAATAGAGAAACAATTCGGTAAAGGTTCCATTATGAAGTTGGGCGAGTCGACTCATATGCAGGTCGAAATCGTACCAAGCGGATCGCTGGCTCTTGATATTGCACTTGGAATCGGCGGACTTCCGAAGGGCCGGATCATTGAAGTGTACGGACCGGAATCATCGGGTAAGACGACAGTTGCCCTGCATGCCATTGCAGAAGTGCAGAAGGCTGGCGGACAAGCCGCGTTTATTGACGCGGAGCATGCATTGGACCCAAGCTATGCCAGCAAATTGGGCGTCAATATCGACGAACTGCTGCTGTCCCAGCCGGATACAGGCGAACAGGCGCTGGAAATCGCCGAAGCGCTGGTACGCAGTGGCGCGGTTGATATCATTGTCGTCGACTCTGTAGCGGCACTTGTGCCGAAGGCGGAAATTGAAGGCGAGATGGGAGATTCCCATGTCGGTCTTCAGGCTCGTCTGATGTCCCAGGCTCTTCGCAAGCTGTCCGGATCGATCAACAAATCGAAGACGATCGCCATCTTCATTAACCAGCTTCGCGAGAAGATCGGCGTTATGTTCGGCAACCCGGAAACGACACCGGGCGGACGCGCGTTGAAATTCTATTCGACCATCCGTCTTGACGTACGGCGCGTAGAGAGCATCAAGATGGGCAACGACATCGTAGGTAACCGCACCCGAATCAAGGTTGTGAAGAACAAGGTCGCTCCGCCATTCAAGCAGGCAGACATCGATATCATGTATGGCGAAGGTATTTCGAGAGAAGGCAGTCTTGTAGATATCGGAACGGAAATGGATATCGTCAACAAGAGCGGGGCCTGGTATTCCTATGAAGGCGAGCGTTTAGGCCAAGGCCGTGAGAACGCGAAGCAGTTCCTGAAAGAGAATCAGAACCTGGCCCTTACGATTGAGAACAAGATTCGTGAAGCGAGCAATCTCAGCACTCTTGTAGCGGCTCCGACAGAATCGGAACTGCAAGCGGAGAAAGAGGAAGAACAGGCGCTGCTGGAAATCGAATAATCCGATGGATATACAGGCGCCCTTGTCCTGACAAGGGCGCCTTCTTTTGTAGAATAACTATGAATGTAGCGGAGGATACACATCATGACGATACAGCTGGAAGCCGAGGATGACCATCAGGAGGAGAACGTGCTGTCGGAGTTCCCGGATGGCGAGGAACTGATGATAACCAAGGTGGAGAAAGAGCTCAAATCCGGATACCGTTATCTGCTGCATTTCGGCCCTTATCGGCTGAGCGTTCATGAAGATATCATGATCAAGTACCGGATGATCACCGGCAGATTGTTCACCAAGGAAGAGCTGGAAGAAGTCGTTCTGGCCGATGAGAAACAGAGGGCCTATGTGGAAGGACTTCGGTATCTGGAGCGCAAGCCCCGGACAGCGCTGGAGATGATCCGGCGTTTACGCCAGAAGGAAATCGGGGAGACTGTTATCGAGGAAGTTCTGGACCGGTTAATCCGGGAACGTCTGATCGATGATGAACAGTACGCGAGACAATGGGCGGAGCAGCGGGTGACAAGCCACCGTAGGGGCAAGCTGTGGGTGAGACAGGAACTGCGCGGCAAAGGGATCGCGAAAGAGACGATTGCCGAAGCGTTGGGCGAGATTAGTCCGGAGCAGGAGAAAGAGAGCGCAATGCAGCTCGGCGCCAAGAAATGGAATACGGTCCGCGGGGACCTCATGGATAAGAGACGGAAGACCGGAGCTTTTCTGATGAGACGGGGATATTCCGGCGAAATGGTCCGAAGCGTGTTGAATTCCCTTAAGGAGAATGAAGCGGGAGGGGAAGAATTCGAGGAACTGAATGAATTCGAATGATCTCCTTGACTTTGAGCCTGGTATCGACTCTCTTGACAATGTCTTTTTATAAACTATAGAATATAACATGAATCGGCATGATATTGAATCCTTTTTCCTTCCCAAAAAAGGGTATCATTTTCAAGTTTGATTCACGTGTCAACTCATATGATATGTAATCGCCGGATGCGGCGGGCAGTGTGCATGTGATGCATGTGCAGTTCGGCAATCGGTGAATTTACCGGTTTTTTGTATGGTGATGAACGGATAGTTTGACAACTGCACAAATCCCAAGGAATGCCTTGGAGGAACCAACGAGGAGGTGAAACAGATGGCTACCTGGATCTGGATCATCATCGTTCTCGTTGTAGCGACATTATTCTTTGGGTTCGGTTATTTTATTCGGAAATCCCTTGCAGAAGCTAAAATTTCCAGCGCGGAACAAGCCGCCGCCCTGATCGTGGAGAACGCGAAGAAGGAAGCGGAAGCGTTGAAGAAGGAAACGGTGTTGGAGGCTAAGGACGAAGTCCACAGAATCCGTACCGAGGCTGAGAAGGAAACTCGTGAACGTCGGAATGAAATCCAACGTCAGGAAAGACGGTTGCTGCAAAAGGAAGAATCGCTGGATAAAAAAATGGAATCGCTTGAACGAAAAGAAGAACAAGTGGCTAACAAAGAGAAACGAATTGATGAAACCCAGCAGCAAATCGATGTCATTTACAAAAATCAGGTTACCGAGCTGGAACGCATCTCGAACCTGAGCATGGAAGACGCCAGAAGCATTATCCTCTCCAATGTAGAACAGGAAGTCCGTCATGAAACCGCCCAGATGATCAAGGATATCGAGCAGCAGGCCAAGGAAGAAGCGGATAAGAAGTCCCGTGAAATCATTACGCTGGCCATTCAGCGCTGTGCCGCCGATCATGTGGCAGAAACGACGGTATCCGTCGTTACACTTCCGAATGAGGAAATGAAGGGCCGGATTATCGGACGTGAAGGCCGTAATATTCGCGCGCTTGAGACCCTTACCGGTATTGACCTGATTATCGATGATACGCCGGAAGCGGTTATCCTGTCGGGATTCGATCCGATCCGTCGCGAAGTGGCGCGTACTGCGCTTGAGAAGCTGGTGGCGGACGGGCGCATTCATCCAGCTCGTATTGAGGAAATGGTGGAGAAATCCCGCAAGGAAGTCGATGAGCGTATTCGGGAATACGGCGAACAGGCAACCTTTGAGGTTGGTGTTCACGGCCTGCACCCGGATCTGATCAAGATTCTCGGTCGATTGAAATTCCGTACGAGCTACGGTCAGAACGTACTGAAGCACTCCATGGAGGTTGCTTATTTGACCGGACTGATGGCCGGTGAGCTTGGGGAAGACATCGTGCTAGCCAAACGGGCGGGATTGCTGCATGATATCGGCAAAGCGCTGGATCATGAAGTGGAAGGTTCACACGTCGAAATCGGCGTGGAGCTTGCGAAGAAATACAAAGAACATCCTGTTGTCATCAACAGTATCGCATCCCATCACGGGGATGCCGAAGCGACCTCGGTTATCGCTATGCTGGTCGGAGCAGCAGACGCCTTGTCTGCAGCAAGACCGGGCGCACGCCGGGAGACACTGGAAACCTACATCAAGCGTCTGGAGAAGCTGGAAGAGATTTCCGAATCCTTCGAGGGCGTCGAGAAGTCTTATGCGATCCAAGCCGGACGCGAGGTGCGCGTCATGGTTCAGCCGGATAAGATCGACGATGCCGAAGCTTTCCGTCTGGCGCGTGATATTACGAAGACGATTGAAAATGAACTGGATTACCCGGGTCATATCAAAGTCACCGTTATTCGCGAGACACGGGCAGTTGAGTACGCTAAATAGGTATAATCAGAAAAGTGGCGCCTCTACGGTGTCACTTTTCTTTAACTTTAGATTATTGCCGGCTTCCAAAGCCGGTTGGCTGCACACATAGTAGGAGGAGATTACAATTAAAGTTCTGTTTATTGGAGACGTTGTCGGCAACACCGGACGCAAGGCGCTTAAGGAAACGCTGCCGCTTCTTAAGGAGAAGTATCAACCGCATATCATTATTGTAAACGGCGAGAATGCAGCGTCCGGCCGCGGCATCACCTCCGCGATCGCGAATGAGTTCTTCAACTGGGGTGTTCACGGGATCACCATGGGCAATCATACCTGGGACAACAAGGGGATTTTCGATTTTATCGACGATGAGCCCCGCATGGTGCGGCCGGCCAACTTCCCGCCTGGGACACCGGGTCAGGGGTATACGGTTGTGAAAGGAAATGGCAAGCAGCTCGCAATCGTCAACCTGCAGGGCCGAACCTTTTTACCCGCGATCGACTGCCCTTTCCGGATTGGAGAGGAAATTGTGGATGAGCTCAGACGCAATCATAAGTGCATTCTGATCGATTTTCATGCTGAAGCTACGTCCGAGAAGATTGCCATGGGCTGGTTCATGGACGGACGCGCTTCTATTGTCGTAGGTACTCATACCCATGTGCAGAGCAATGACGATGTGATTCTGCCTGGGGGAACGGCTTATTTGACGGATGCGGGCATGGTTGGTTCAAGAGAAGGAATTTTGGGTATGGAGAAAGATGCGGTACTCTATAAGTTCACAACCCAACTCCCGTCCCGTTTTGTCGTCGATGAGGGGAAATGGATGCTCCATGGATTGTTCGCCGAGCTGGATGAGGACACCGGGAAAGCCAAGAAGCTTGAGAAGATTCGAATGCGTGAAGACGAGTGGGTAATGAACTAGAGCAAGGGTGAGCGGCGCCGGGTTGGGACTATAGGACGAATTTGGTCGGTTGTTGAGAAGTGTGATCTTTGTTATATCAATCACTCGCATCTTTTGTACCAATTTCTGTGAAGGGACTTAAAAAAGAAGGAATTTTTCATTGCCGCGCGAATAACATCTAAAGTAGTGGAAGAACACCTATTCTTTTTCCCAGGGGAGGTACTTACTATGGATGTATTAAAAGTATCAGCTAAATCCAATCCGAATTCCGTTGCCGGTGCATTAGCAGGTGTTCTTCGCGAGCGTGGGGCGGCCGAACTACAGGCCATCGGGGCTGGGGCTCTGAACCAAGCGATCAAAGCAGTAGCGATAGCCCGGGGCTTTGTTGCTCCAAGCGGTGTTGACCTGATCTGCATTCCTGCGTTTACTGACATTGTTATTGATGGAGAAGACCGCACAGCCATTAAATTAATCGTTGAGCCGAGATAGAGATAGAGAATTCAAGCGAAGAGCCTGTTTACGTGATGTAGACAGGCTTTTTGCTATGGAAGCATAAGGAGGACAACTCTTATGAACAAGCCGGAATCAAGTCTGCCAAAAGTCGCAGTAGCGGATTTTCATTGCGATGTGCTCAGCCGCCTGCTGGAAAATCCGGAGACCAATTTCGTGAATGGAGGCCCATTGGACGCCTCGGGGGAAAGACTAAAGTCTGGTGGCGTTGTACTGCAGTGCTTCGCCGTCTACCTGTCGCAAAAATGGGGGATACCGAAATTTGAGCTTATTCTGGGCCAGATTGAACGGTTTCGCCGGCAGGTGCTGGAGCAGGGAGGGGTACAGCATCTTCGTTGGAGGGAGGAGGTGGAGACGATCGGGAGATCGCCCGGGAGCAACACGCTCTGGGGCCTTTTATCGATAGAGGGCGCAGACGGATTGGAGGGCAATTTGTTCTATGTAGAGGCGGCCTACGACCTGGGAGTGCGGCTGCTTGGCCTTACCTGGAATTATGCGAATTGGGCGGCGGACGGCGTGCTGGAGCAGAGGAATGGCCGTTTGACGAACAAAGGTCGACAGCTGGTCGAATGGTGCAACCGGAAAGGCATGCTGCTCGATGTCTCCCATCTGTCGGAGGCGGGATTCTGGGAGCTCACGGAGCTGGCCACCCGTCCGTTCATTGCTTCCCATTCCAATGCAAAGGCAGTCTGCGGGCATGCCCGTAATTTGACGGATGAGCAGATACGGGCCATCATTTTGATGGACGGGCGAATGGGTCTGACGTTCTTCCCTCCGTTCGTCACTGAACAAGGCACAGCGGCGATTTCGGATCTGCTGAGGCATGTCGAGCATGTATGCAGCCTGGGGGGAGAGAAGCACCTCATGTTCGGGTCGGACTTTGACGGTATCGATGCCTGGGTTTCCGGTCTGGAGCATCCCGAGTGCTATCCGGCGCTTGTGGAACATCTGTTGGCCCGTTACCCGGAAGAGCTGGTCAGAGGATGGATGCACGGGAACGCTTTTTCATATTTACATAAAAATTTGCCAGCGTCTCCATAAGCGGGGCTCCAGAATAGACAATATCATCCATTGACGAAAATGCGAACTATTAATTATAAGGAGGCCTATCGTGTATAGGTTCCTTTTTATTTTGGTTGAAATAGGAGTATAATGATCAATGGCTTGTACAAATTATAGAGAAAATACAAGGAGTGACTTACGATGAGTAAGACAGTACCCGTAGGTGTGTCGGCCAGACATATTCACCTTACGCAAGAACATGTGGAGGCGTTGTTCGGACCTGGCTATAAGCTGACCGAATTCAAACCGCTCTCCCAACCCGGACAATTTGCAGCCAATGAAACCGTAGCGGTTATCGGCAGCAAAGGCAAATTTGATAAAGTGAGAATTCTGGGACCGGCTCGTCCTGCATCCCAGGTTGAAATTTCCCGTACCGACGCATTTGCGATCGGCGTGAAAGCACCTGTCCGCGAATCTGGCAAGATCGATGGAACCCCTGGCGTTACGCTGAAGGGACCGGCGGGCGAGATTGAACTGGAGAAGGGCGTTATCGTGGCAGCCCGTCACATTCATTTTCATACATCCGATGCTGAAAAATGGGGCATTGCCGACAAGCAGCTGCTGAAGGTTCGTCTTGGCGGAGAACGCGGTCTTGTGCTGGAAAATGTTATCGCGCGCGTATCCGAGAGCTTTGCACTCGATATGCATATTGATACCGACGAAGCGAATGCTGCAGGCGCAAGCAATGGCGATACCGCCGAAATCGTCGACTAATCCGGTACCTGTACGGTATCCTATATAGCATCCATTATTACATGTACAAGTTACTAGGCCAGGCGGGGGAGCAATCCCCCGCTTTTTTGGTTTTTGGCGTTTGACAGCTGCCTGCTAGATGACATCCACGCTTTTGCCTGAGCCTCAGACCGATTACGATGATATGAAGTGATATTTAATATTGCGAAAATCATTTCTGCCTTTGAACATGGACTTTCTTCGGTATAATAGAGGCAAACTGCCGGTTTCACTGGAGATACTCTTTGAGAAGCGGCTGAAAGAAAGGTGAGAGCGTGAATAAAAAAGCCGTCAGGGCCTGGATTATGTACGATTGGGCCAATTCCGCCTATGCGACAACGGTGCTGGCTGCGGTGCTTCCCATTTTCTACAGCTCCGTCGCCGCCGATGGACTGGACAAGAATACCGCAGCCTCTTACCTGGCCTATACGCATGCGGTGGGGATGGCGCTTGTAGCTCTGCTGTCGCCGGTGCTAGGTGCGGTTTCGGATCTGTCGGGCAAAAAAACGAGCCTGCTAACCTGCTTCTCGCTGCTCGGTATGGTTTCGACCGTCTGCTTCGCTCTGGTGGAACGGGGTGATTGGCTGGTGGCTTCCGCGCTTCTGGTGCTGTCTACAATCGGGTTTGCAGGGAGCAATTCCTTCTATGATTCAATGCTGCCCGACCTGGTGCCTTCGGAGAGGCGCGACGAGATTTCGGCCAGAGGATATGCAGCCGGTTATGTGGGCGGTGGACTGCTGCTGGCCGTGAATCTGGTGATGATCCAGATGCCTTCGGTGCTGGGCCTCAGTGATTCGTTGGCCGGTACGCGTCTGGCGTTCGTATCCGTAGGGCTGTGGTGGCTCGTGTTCGCGCTGCCGATTATGCGGAGAGTGCCGAATCTGCCCAGACAGAGCGAGGATAAGCTTGGCGCGATTGGCTATATGCAGGCAGGGATCAAACGGATCGCAGGAACATACCGGGATATCCGTCGCTATCCGCAGCTGTTCAAGCTGATTGCAGCTTTCTGGTTCTACAATGACGGCATCAACACGATCATTCTGATGGCGACGATTTACGGCGCGACTATTGGCATCGGAACGAGCGATTTGATTATAGCACTGCTGATTACACAGTTCGTCGGCATTCCCAGCACCCTGCTGCTCGGCAGGGCGGCGGGCCGCTTCGGGGCGAAGCGGACGCTGATCGCTTCACTGCTGGTCTATGTGCTGATCGTGGCGCTCGGATTCGGCATGACCAAAGCCGTTCACTTCTATGCACTAGCCATCCTGGTAGGGCTTGTCCAGGGAGGGAGCCAATCAATTTCACGCGCCATGCTCAGCGATCTTATGCCGGCTCACCGGACCGGAGAGCTGTTCGGCTTCGTGAATATCACGAGCAAATTCTCCTCCATCTTCGGCCCCTTCGTCTTCGGACTCGTCGGACAGCTGACCGGAAGTCCGCGTCTCGGGATTCTGTCGCTGCTCTTGTTCTTCGGACTTGGCATTGCGATCGTTTCTAAAGTGAATGTGGAGCAGGGGAAGAAGGACGGCCTTGTGAAGTCCGAAGCTGATTCGTATGGGCTTAGAGACGATGCGGACGGGGCGGAAGGATTCGTATCGTAAGGGGCATACAGAAGAAGGAAATACGCATAGAGGCAATGCCATAAGAAGCTGTCCCATGAGCCATGAAATGGCGGTTTGGGGCAGCTTTGTTTGTGCCAAAACGCAAAACAGCGATCCTCCAACAACGGGAGAATCGCTGCCTGACTCATTTATTCCTTGGAAATCTTATTTAAACAGATCCAGCACGAGGAGAATACAGTTGCAGGGGATGAATGGACCTTCAGCTGCTGGCTGCGCTCTCCCAAATGGGCTCTGCGTACTGATTGATCAGGTTGGAGGCGCAATCCTTGCCGGTGTCATAGGAGCGGTTGCCCAGCAGGCTCCGGAAGTGCTCGCGCCGGTTGTTCGCTTCGGCGGGATTATGGGCGGACAGCCAGCCTGAGAGCGCCCCGAGAACGGCGCGGCCCTCCGCAAGCGCCAGCTCCCACAGCTCCGGAACGCTTTCCGTCCGGACTTCGGAATACAAGGCTGAGTGCCGCCAGGGAGCCTTGCGTTCATTCAGAACATCAAGCTTCGTCTCGGCCGGATTTGGCTTGCGGTAGAACAGTCCGGCATTCGTTCCGCGCACGATTTTTTTCTTCCAGCCATGCGGGTCGAATAACAGGCGCTGCGCCAGCACCACGTCCCGGTAGGCTTCCTGCCAGCCGGACTGCGGAAAGGCTGCGGCTTCCGTGTAGTGCGAGGTCGCCGTGTCATGCAGAATGGAGACGATGGAGGCGGGAAGCTCAGGGCCAGCATCGATCTGCTTCCAGCCCGCCAGCTCCCATGTGCGCCCGCCGTTAAGCCAGGCCAGGAAGACGGTGTCCAGCAAGATTTCGAACCGCTGATGGTCCCTGTACTTATAACCGGCTTTCCAATTGATGTAGGGATGGAGGTTGCGGTCCAGCAGATGATGCGTCACGAATCCGGCGAAATAGGCTGAAGCCTGTTCCCGCTGCGCATCCGGGAGTTCCAGCACCCGGTCCCAGAATTCCATCAGAACCGGACCGCAGTCACTGCCATGAAAGAGGTCGCCAAGGAGACCGGCCTGGATGTCTTTTTTCCAAGGGAGAAAACCATAGTAATACAAGAGATCCGGTCCCTGACATCCCAACTGGTACAGCTGCCGCCACCGCTGCAAAGAGGCCGGGAACAGCCGGCTGCCTTGCAGATCGCGTTCAAGCTGTCTTCCGTATTCGATATGCATCCACAGATTGGGCACCTTGATTCCTCCTTTATCCTGTTATTCCTCCATTATACCTGTGAAACATTAGGGATAAATTAATCCGTTTGCCTTCATGCAGCGGTATTGTGTTAAATTAGAGTCAGGACTAAGGAACGGGGGTCAGACGAAGCATGAAAGCAGCAGTCAAGACGAATGCCATGCGTCTTCTGGACGCTAAAGGGATATCCTACGGCATATTGGCATACGACAGCGAGGACGGACAAATTCATGCCACGGCAGTAGCAGAGAAGGTAGGAAGATCGGTAGAGCAGGTATACAAGACGCTGGTCGCTCACAGCGGCAGCAATCTGTATGTCTTTGTTATTCCTGCCGCGGAGGAGCTGGACCTCAAGAAAGCGGCCAAGGCAGCGGGCGAGAAGAAGATCGAGATGCTGCCCGTGAAGGAGCTTCTGAAATGGACAGGCTACATCAGGGGCGGCTGCTCGCCAGTCGGTATGAAGAAGCTGTATCCCACCTTTATCGACGACAGTGCGGAGAAGCTGCAACTAATAGCGGTCAGCGCAGGCAAGATCGGCATGCAGATTGAACTGCCGCCGGAGCAGCTAGCCAATGCGGTGTCCGCGCTCTTTGCCGGAATTGTGAAGGGACACGACACTTCGGGCACCGACTAAAGTTTAATATATGGATGAAAATAACAAGCGGTCACCGGCAGAGCCGGCGGCTGCTTCATCTTTTTAAAGCAGATCAGCAGATCAGCCCGATACCGGTTCGCGCAAGAAGAATGAACTTGTCACAAGTCAGGACACAAGGGCAGGCCTGGTAAAGATTTTAAGCCATAAATATGATATATTTAAAACTAAACGAATTCAATAGCGCCCGCGCTGCCAACGGTCTGCCTATGCTGCCGCAGCCGCTGTTTAAAGAACGCCACAAGGCGTTCATAGTGCAATTCGATACCGCGCTAGTCGCTAAGTACGATTCAGATAAGGATGTGTGGACCCCATGACCAAGGAGAACCGCTCACCGGACTTAAAATCCGGCAAGGGCGCCAAGGATTATTCCCAATACTTCAATTTCAGCGGAGCCAAGGTGATCGCCGAAGAAGAAGGCAAGACCACGTTCCGCATCAAGGGCCGGACGATTCAGGTGAACAGCCAGCCCGACTATAGAGAAGGCAAACGCCGCGGGAAGGAAGAGATCGAGGTTCATTATGATTTTGCCATTCCCGAGGATATGAGAAGCTTTGGAGAAGGCAAGCTCTACTCCATCACTACCTACGGCTGCCAGATGAATGAACATGACACCGAGACGATGAAGGGTCTTCTGGAGCAGATGGGTTACCGGAGCACGGAAGACCGGAATCAGGCTGACATCATTCTGCTCAACACCTGCGCCATCCGGGAGAACGCGGAGGATAAGGTGTTCGGCGAGCTTGGTCATCTCAAGCATCTCAAGACGGAGAAGCCGGGTCTGCTGCTCGGCGTCTGCGGCTGCATGTCCCAGGAAGAGGGCGTCGTTAACCGCATCATGGCGAAGCATGGCTTCGTCGATATGATTTTCGGCACCCATAACATTCACCGTCTTCCCGAACTGATTAAGGAAGCTGTGTTCAGCAAGGAGCTCGTTGTAGAGGTCTGGTCCAAGGAAGGCGACATTATCGAGAATCTGCCCAAGAAACGGGAAGGCATGCGCGCCTGGGTCAATATCATGTACGGATGCGATAAGTTCTGCACTTATTGTATCGTTCCGTATACAAGGGGCAAAGAGCGCAGCCGAAGACCCGAGGATGTCATCGCCGAGCTGAGAGAACTGGCCCGGCAGGGCTTCAAGGAAGTAACCCTGCTCGGACAGAACGTGAACGCCTACGGCAAGGATTTCACAGATCTGGATTATACGTTCGGCGATCTTATGGATGACCTTCGGAAGATCGATATTCCTCGCATCCGATTCATGACTTCCCATCCGCGCGACTTTGACGACAAGCTGGTGCAGGTGCTCGGCAAAGGCGGCAATTTGATGGAGAGCATCCATCTGCCCGTTCAATCCGGCAGCAACGCCATCCTGAAGCGGATGAGCCGCAAGTACAGCCGTGAAACGTATCTGGAGCTTGTCCGCAAGCTGAAGGCTACCGTCAGGGACCTTGTGCTGTCAACCGACATTATTGTCGGCTTCCCCGGAGAGACAGAGCAGCAGTTCGAAGAGACGATGTCGCTTGTTCGCGAGGTCGGCTTTGATATGGCCTATACGTTTATCTATTCGCCCCGCGAGGGCACTCCGGCCGCCGCGATGGAGGACAATGTGCCTGACGAGGTCAAGAGTGAACGTCTCCACCGCCTGAATGCGCTGCTGAGCGAACAGAGCCGCGCCGGCAACGACCGGATGCTGGGCCGGACGGTCGAGATTCTGGTCGAAGGCGAGAGCAAGAATAACGCGAATGTTCTGTCCGGACGGACGCGTACCAACAAGCTGGTGCATTTCGAAGGACCAAAAGAGCTGATCGGCACCTTCGTCCATGTCAGGATTACCGATACCAAAACCTGGTACATCAAAGGGGAATACGCGGCTGAGGCGGCCTATGTCCTGTGAGTTCACAACAAGAGATGGAGGGATCGGCATGACAGAGGAGAGAGGCCGCAACAATCAATACGGAATCGATGATTCCCGTGAAATGATCGGCCGCGATGACATTATGGCCAAGGCCGGCGAGCTTGCCTCGTTGATCTCGACCAGCGAAGAAGTACGGCATTTTCAGAAGGCGGAAGAGAAGATTCAGAACCATGCCCGCGTGCAGGGGCTGATATCCCAAATCAAGAAGAAGCAGAAGGAGATCGTAGCCTTCGAGAGCCTCGGCAACAAGACCATGGTGGAGAGGATCGAGGCTGAGATCAACGAGCTTCAGGATGAGATCGACAGCATTCCGCTGGTGGCCGATTTCCAGCAAAGCCAGACCGACATCAATGATCTGCTTCAACTGGTCGTCTCCGTCATTCGGGACACCGTATCGGAGAAGATCAATGTCGAGACAGGGAAAGACACACCCCCATCGAAATGCGGCGATTAACATAAATAAGCGAGACCGGACGCAAGCGAACCTGACCATCCGGTGAAAGACCCTGCGCTTGTGCCAAGCCGCAGGGTCATTTTTATAAGAAGGCGCTGTCAAGGGGATTCAGGATAACAGTCTCGGGAGTAGGCTTCTTTTAATTCGACAGAAGGTTATTGCTTTTGGAAGTTTAGTTTTGGTAACATTTAAGGATACGAATATAATTTAGCAGCGGTAAAGGATGATTGATGGTGAGCCAGAACGGAGAACAACACTATAATCCCAAAAAATACCGGACACCGGACGGGGTCCCGGCGGATATTGTTATGTTTACTTTGACGAAGAGAGAGCGAAAGACCGTCACCAAGACGCTGCCCCTGCGCGAGCTCAAGGTCATGCTGGTCCGGCGGAAGAAATGGCCGTGTGAAGGTAAATGGGCGCTACCGGGCGGCTTTTGCCAGGAGAATGAATCGATCTACGATGCGGCGAAACGCGAACTGAAGGAAGAAACCGGTGTGGATGGAGGACATTTGGAGTATCTTGGCGTCTACAGTACGCCGGGGAGAGACCCTCGCGGCTGGATTATCAGCCATGCCTTCTTCGCACTCGTGGAAGAGTGGATGCTGGAGCAGCGGCAGGCCTCGGACGACGCAGGAGAGGTTGGGCTGTTCACCTTGAGAGAGGCGCTTGAGGAGCTGGATCTCGCCTTCGACCATCACGACATTATTACCGACGCTTACCTGCGGATTCAGCAGCAGATGCTTCAGACGACGATTGCGAAGCAGTTTTTGCCTCCGCATTTCACGCTCAGCGAGCTGTATCAGGTGATCCAGACGGTGGTTCCCGAATTCAAGGAGCCGAACTTTATCCGCAAGATCACTTCGACAAGAAGCCGTCAGGGCATTCTTCAGGAGGTGCGGGACAGCGAGGGCAACCCGCTCAGCTCGAATCAATACTCACAGCGGCCAGCGCAGCTCTACATGTTCACAGACCATCAGCCGCTGCTGTCGATTTATACGTAATGGCGGATTTGGCCATACTAACAGCTTACGGCCTACAGCCGGGTCGTACGGGGCGCTTCCTTTGCTCCCTGTATTCGGCTGCCCTTTCATAGAACACTGGATAAGAAGCGGCGGCCAGCCGCTTTTTCCGCCTTATTTTAGAGATAAAGAACGGCGTTTGTGACGACAGGAGATGAATCAGTTGAACAGAGAGCTTGCTCTGCATACGGATAAATACGAGATCAACATGATGTACGCCCATTGGGTGAACGGCTCGCACAAGCGGCGCGCGGTCTTTGAAGCCTATTTCCGCAAGCTTCCCTTCGGGAATGGATTCGCCGTGTTCGCCGGTCTGGAGCGGATTGTGAATTATATCGACGGCCTCCGGTTCACGGAGGAAGATGTCCGCTACCTGTCTGAGCAGGAGGAGAATTACGATCCGGCGTTTCTGGAGGAGCTGCTGCAGTTTCATTTTCAGGGCAGCATCCATTCCATGAAAGAAGGAGCCCTTGTCTTTCCGGAGGAACCGTTAATACGTGTCGAAGGCACGATAATGGAGGCCCAACTTGTAGAGACGGCCATCCTAAATTTCATGAATTACCAGACGCTGATTGCAACGAAGGCGGCCCGGATCAAGCTGGTGGCCGGTAACGATATTCTGATGGAATTCGGGACGCGCAGAGCCCAGGAAGCAGATGCGGCAATCTGGGGGACGCGGGCGGCGTATGTCGCAGGGTTCGACGCAACTTCGAATCTGCTGGCCGGCCGGATGTTCGGCATCCCCGCGAAGGGTACGCATGCCCATTCCTGGGTGCAGAGCTTCGGCAGTGAGCAGGAGGCGTTCGACATCTATGCCAAGGTGATGCCTGAAGGTGTAACGCTGCTCGTCGACACGTTCGATACACTCAGAAGCGGCGTTCCCCGCGCTATCGAAACGGCGAAGAAGCTGGAAGCCATGGGCAAACGCATGAACGCGATCCGGCTTGACAGCGGGGACCTGGCCTATCTATCGATTCAAGCGCGCAAAATGCTGGACGAAGCCGATCTCCCATACGTCAAAATCGTTGCCAGCAATGATCTTGACGAGAATACCATCTCGAACCTGAAGCTGCAGGGTGCCCGGATCGATTCCTGGGGCGTTGGCACGCAGCTCATTACAGCCTCGGACCAGCCTGCCCTGGGAGGCGTGTACAAGCTTGTCGAAATCGAAGCGGAGAACGGTGAGATGATCCCGACGATCAAGATTTCCTCCAACCCTGAGAAAGTGACCACTCCCGGCAAAAAAGACGTCTTCCGCATCATCGGTCCAAAGGGCAAATCGCTGGCGGATTACATCAGCTATCCCGAAGAGCACAGCCCGAAGGATGGGAAGCCGCTGAAGCTCTTTAACCCGCTGCATCCCTACCTGCAGAAGACGGTTGAACATTACACGGCGCTGCCCATGCTGGAGCCTGTCTATCAGAACGGCTTACGTGTCTATCAACTGCCAAGCCTTGAAGAGATCCGCGCCTATCACCGGGAGCAGCTCGATTTGTTCTGGCCGGAATATTTGCGCAAGCTGAACCCCGAGGTGTACCGCGTAAACTTAAGCGAAACGGTCTGGAGCCGGAAGCAGGAGCTCATCAAGGATCATCTGTTGGCGGACAGGGACTGAGCACGGTTTGACACTTTGTAAGAATGAAAGGGGAAGCCGCGCTTCTAATCGGAACCAATCCTCTCCTGGCAGAGCTTGATGTAGCTTGCAGCCTTGTCACCCCCCACCCCGTACTCGGTAAGATGACGGATTCGATTATCCCCCAAGGAGAGGCAGTGCTCGAAGGTGGCGAGCGCCTCTTCAAAACATCCCGCTTTAAATAGAATCACTCCTTTGTAGTAATGCAAATCCACGTAATCGGGATATAGCTGGATCGCTTTATTGATCGAATTGCATACGCTCTGTTCGTTCCCGCTTGCCAGCGCGCATGCATACTTCAACTGGTACAGCATGGAAGGCGGAATCTGTCCGCTCTCGATAAACCGCAGAATCGATTGATTCACGAATTCATATGCCTTCTCGTATTGCTTCCCCCTGTAATATTCACCGGCCAGATGATATTCCAGCCAGGGATGCTTCTCCGATGAAGCATCCGCCTGCTCCAACATCCGCAAATTCCGCTCTACGGTATGCTTCCGGGCGGCTTCCTGATCCATATATCCATAGTGATGCACGGTAATCGGCACAAGAGGAATCGGCGCATGACGTGCGGTGCGGGACAGCACCGCCTCGGCATTCAGCATCTCGTGAATGCTGTACAGAAATCTAAAGCCCGCATGATTGCGGAACAACCGGGTCTGGGCCATCTGAAAGGCCTGATTTAAGTCAGGCTCCATCCCCATATATTGGACGGTTCGGACAGAGAGCAGCAATTCCTTGCTGTCGCTCAGTTCCCTTAACAGCCTTGGGTCATCATCGCACTCCATAATCTCATCGGCATCCAGCCACATGATCCAGTCTCCATTTGCCTGGCTTAGCCCAAAGTTCCGAGCATCGGAGAAGCTTTCGTTCCACGGAAAGGGTATAACCGAGGGGGTGAAGGTTCTGGCGATATCCGGAGTTCCGTCAGTTGATCCCGTATCCACAATAATAATTTCATCCACATAACGAACGGCGCTTTTTAAACATCTGTCCAGAGAGCTGGCTTCATCCTTCACAATCATGCACAGGGAAATGGAGGGCTTCTTCACCAAGCATACACCTCATTGTCAGATTTATTCAGATCGAATGCGCAATAGAAAAGAAGGTGTGTACGAACGCTTTGCGCCCAGTTACATAATATGTTCCATGATGACTTCTTGATCATGCAGAAATGAGGTGAACACTATATGTCTCTGCCCAATATTCCGGATATAAAGCCTGATATTTCTCTAAAGCGCCAGGATGTCATTCATTTATTGCTAACCTCCATCGCGATGGAGGAGATCAGCTTTTCCCATATACTTAACGCCGAAGCGGAGAAAATTCAATATATGCTGAGTCAAAAGGCCAACTCGCTGAAAGAGATTCTTCAAGTCAATGAAAGTGTAGAGCGCGTCCTCAGAGGGATTGTCGCCAATCAAATCCTTCTTCAATTCAAGTTCACCGATATTCTGAAGCTGGAGAAGGGGACAGAAACCTGCGAGGAAGACTGGGAAGAATAATGCGGCATAAGGAGGGCTATATGGAAGCCATTAAGTATTCCGTTCACTCCTCTACGATAAAGGCGAATGAGGCGTTCTTCCGCATGCGCGAAGCGGAGATTCGTCAAGAAGAGGCGTTAGATATCCTCCTCTGTGCCGAAGCGGATCAGATTAACGGCATTATTCGTCATCAACGCCTAACCAGCTTCAAGGTCGATCTAAAGGAAGTGATGAACTACAATCATTCTCTGCTAACTTTTGTCGACTCTGTATTGTTGAACCGGCGCTTGTTGCGCAGGAAGAAGGAAGACCGGGCGTGGCTCGAATTCAGAGAAAATGATTCGTACGGTCTGCCGCTTTCGGCAGGTGCAGACTCGTCCCTTGAATGTTCGTATGACCGAATAAGCAATTCCGGAGTCAGGTTAATCGAATCGATCATCGGGCTGATCGAATGGGAAGCGCAACTTGATGGAGGGAAATATGCCGCTTCAATACAGCTGCAGCTTATTAATATGCTCGGTATCCTGCATGAGCTCTTCATGTTTACCAATTGGGTTGAAATCTCGCATCACCCTCATCGTACGAAAGATGCTTCAACCAGCGATCTTTTGAAACAGGAATGGATACTGCGATTAAACCGGGCTATGCTTCCTTTGGTGCTAAGGGATGCAAACCAGCGAATCATGGTAACAGAGGTATTACACCGGCTGCAAAGTCTGTTAAACCGGTCCCTGAACATCAGGAACAAGCCGGATCGAATCCCATCCCCCCCGTTTATTCGAGCAGGAATATGTACGGTAAGCGAACAGCAACCAGGACAGAGGTACTCAAGCAATAAAACATGCAGCCACGGCTTCCAGCGGAAACCGTGACTGATGATGTCCCCAGGAATTATGTTAGACGAATAATTGTCAAAGTGGCGCCAGGGGCTTGCAGGCCTACCGAAACAGTTGAACTGATCTGCAGCGAAATGGTGTTCCCCGCCGCTATCGGAATGATGGTCTGTGCCTGAAGAATTGTCGTTGCCAGCGATGCGGTGGCGGTGGAAGGGACCGAGCTGCCGTTCAGCAGAATGCGGGACGAAGTAAGCAAAGAGGCCGTCATATTGATTCTGTAGCTGATGAAATAGTTGCCGGCATTCGTAACGGTGAGGGTATCGTTCGTACCATTGATGGTAATTCCGGCAGGAATATTCTGATTGTCAGGCAGTGTGACGAGCCCCGAGCCGAGCAGAACGGCGATTGTGCCTGATGCATTCTGGGCAAAAGCATAGTTGCTCGTAACGCTGGTTCCGGTGGCACCCGTGCTTCCTGCAGGTCCGGCGGGGCCTTGGAGACCCGTTGCTCCCGTTTCTCCTGTCGCTCCTGTTGCTCCTGTGGCACCGTTCGTGCCTGTTGCTCCTGTAGGGCCTGTGGCTCCGTTAGCCGCCAGCAGCAAATAATCAGGCGACGTGCCGGGCGTGCCAGTGGGAGGCGCAGTGGTCACAATATAGGTGCTTCCGTTGTAAGTAACGACCTGTCCCACTGGATACGAGGGGGCGAGAACGGGATTGTACGCGACAGCTCCGCTAAGACCGATACCGGTTGCGCCCGTAGCTCCGGTCGAACCGGTGGGACCGATCGGACCGGCAGGACCCGCAGCGCCGGTTGCGCCGGCAGCAGCGATCAGCGTATAGCTGGGCGATGAGCCGGGAAGGCCAACCGGAGGCGCGCTGACGACCATATACGTGCTGCCGTTGTAGAATACAACCTGACCAAGCGGGTAACCGGGCGCAACAGCGGCATTATAGGTGACAATTCCGGATAATCCGGCTCCTGTAGCGCCGGTGGCTCCGGTGGCACCGACATTTCCGGCGGCTCCGGTGGTCCCCGTAGCTCCGGTTGGTCCTGTGGCGCCCACAGCTCCTGCAGGTCCGGTTGGTCCTACAGGGCCGCCTGATGGTCCTGTCGGTCCCGTCGGACCGGTTGGACCCTGCAAAGTCGGAATCTGCATCGCATTTTCCATTTTGGCCTGGAGAAACATTTGATTGCGAACAGCGCTGTCCAATGTTGAACGGACGCTCTGGTTGACTTCCAGCAATTCGTTGATCGTGGGCTGCGTCCCGGTGACCCCGGGAATCGTTCCCAGAACATATTGCAGCTTCTCGCCTTCCGCATTGAGAATGTGGCTTAAACTGAGCTCCTCCATCGCAATGGAAGACAGTATCAGATTAACCGCATCATCCCTGCTCAGTGTTATCGACGGTGTTATATTTGGGAGATTGGGTTGTGACAAGAACAATTACCTCCTACTCGTAAAATGTCTTTCAACAGCTATATTATGCCTCGCTTAAGTAAAAGGGTAAGTACAGATGCCCATTTAGCATCGCCGCAAATAATTATGCGAGTACTTTATCTACAGTCCTGAATATCCTAAATCGGTATATTATGATGGATTATCACCAATCATCAGACTTGAAAGGAATGCTGCCCAGCCGTGAATAAGAGAATTCTGATTGCTAGTCCAGTCAGACAGAAGCCGGAAATTCTGGCCTGTTTCCTGAAATCGCTGGATTCGCTGAATATGGAGAACCTGGTTGTTGACTATCTGTTCGTTGATGACAACGATGAGGAAGAGTCGCGCAAGCTTCTCGCAGACTTTCAGATTAAGCATCCCTCGGCGTTTGTCTGGAGAAACTCTTCCGTAATGTCTTATCTCCGTGATGAGAACACCCATCATTGGACTCATGAACTGGCTGAGAAAGTGGGAAGAATGAAAGACACCATCATTGAGTACGCGCTTGCGCAGGATTATGATTCGTTAATGCTGATCGATTCCGATCTTCTGCTCTACCCTGACACGCTTCAGCGGCTGCTAAATGAGAACAAGGAGATCATTTCCAACATCTTTTGGACCCGTTGGCAGCCTGGAAGCGATCCTCTGCCCCAGGTTTGGATGATGGATGAATATTTGTTCTATCAAAGAGCGGGTCGTCCTCCAGGCGAACAGGAAGCGGCTGAGATGAACGCCCGTTTTCTTGAACGAATGCACACACCCGGAGTTCATGAAGTCGGCGGACTTGGCGCCTGCACCCTGATCAGCCGGGAGGCACTCGAGAAGGGAGTGCGTTACCGCAGGCTGCCGAACATCTCCTTCTGGGGAGAAGACCGTCATTTCTGTATCCGCGCAGCAGCTTTGGCAATCCCGATGTTCGTCGATACTCGTTATCCCGCCTATCATATTTACCGGGAATCCGACCTGAAAGGAGCAGAGCTCTTCATGCATTCCGTGCATGGCGGCACGCCTCCCGCACTAACCATCAGCCTGTGCATGATCGTCAAAGATGAAGAGGAGGCGCTTCCCCGATGTCTTGCTTCCGTACAAGGCATTGCGGATGAAATCATAATTGTCGACACCGGCTCGAAGGATCGGACCAAGGAGAAGGCGCGCCTGTATACAGATCAAATTGTGGATTATGAGTGGCATGACGATTTTGCAGCCGCCCGGAACTTTGCTTTCAGCAAGGCAACAAAAGACTATATTTTCTGGCTAGACGCGGATGATGTGCTCCGGGAGGAGGACCGTCTGGCGTTTCTCTCGCTCAAGGCAAGTCTGGGCAGCGAGGTCGACAGCGTGATGATGTCCTACAATTTGGCTTTCGGGGACAAGGGACAGCCGACAGTGTCGCTTAAGCGGAACCGGTTGGTCAAGAGATCCCGGCATTTTCAATGGATTGGCGCGGTGCACGAGTATTTGCAAGTGAGCGGTCACATTATACAAAGCGATATTGCAGTCTCCCATGCCAAACAAAAGGCGCATACCGACCGGAATTTGCAAATTTACCGGAAGCTTGAGCAGCGGGGAGTGGTTTTTGCGCCTCGCGATCTGTACTATTACGCCAATGAACTTAAGGATCATGGAAAACTGGATGAAGCGATTGTTCAATATGAAAAGTTTCTGGATACCCGGGAAGGGTGGATCGAGGATCAAATTGCCGCTTGCCGCAAGCTGGCGGACTGTTATGCGAAGCAGCAGCAACGCGAGAAAAGTCAGGCAACCTTGTTTTATTCGATGACGCTTGACCGGCCAAGGGCGGAAATATGCTGCGATTTGGGTTCTCAGTTTCTGGCGGAGAACAAGATCCATCAAGCTGTCTACTGGTTTGAAGCGGCAACCAATCTGGGGGAACCGCCTCAAACCGGAGCTCTGATCGATCAGGCCAGCTGGACTTGGCTTCCCTATTTACAGCTGTGTGTATGCTATGACAGGCTCGGCCAGCATGAAAAAGCCAATGATTGTAATGAAAAGGCTCTTTGCTACGAACCGAATCATCCAAGCATGCTGTACAATAAACAGTATTTTGAGAAGCTATTGAAGAGAAATGAAGGCCTTAAGGATTGATCTCATCCGGGTCGAATATCAACAAGCGGAGGCCAGTAATTGGCGACGTTTAACAATGAGAATTGTCCGGTTCTATTTATCGAATCATTAGAGCGTGGTTCAGGCAGAATGATTGCGGCTTAAGCGGCTTTAATCTCTAGCCAAGGGATGCGAAACCGTTCGGCCGCGGTCAAGGCCTTGGCACCCCGCAAATATTTTGATTTTTTTGTGAAAATCAATGATCGTTACATTTATTTTCCGGCAGAGAAATCTGCACTTTCAATTTTGCCTCTTTAAACCTCCGAAATGGGGTAGGGAAGAGGCATTTTTATGCGTTTTTTTGCCATGCGATTAGCGGCTTGATTTTTTTCTTTCATATAATGTGATTTTGATCATCCTCAATGTGACAAATTTAACATCTTAAATTTTATTTTTCTAGTTAGATTATAGGTAACAAATGTCACAGTGCAGCGGAAGACACATTTTAGACATAATTATCGATTTTGGTGGAAGCTTTCTTCCTCTTGCTGTTACACCATCCTTCCGCATATAAGTGAAATATGGCTTGTCCATCAGTTTTATTGATTCCAAATGGACGCGTTGTGCAAGATTTATCACTTCGTCCGCGGCGGGTATCAGGGTACAATTTTGAAAAAGTCAATCAGGATGTTATTCTAGCTGACACAGAAGAAAGGGGTTATGTCGGTGGTACAATTACCGAAAGTTAATGAACTCGGGTTCTTCGAGATCCGTCTTGAATCCATAGGAGGTCTTGGAGCGAACCTTGCCGGCAAGATGCTGGCAGAAGCCGGAGTCGTAGGCGCCAACATGAACGGCGTCAGCTTCTCGTCCTATGGCTCGGAGAAGAAGGGCTCCCCGGTTAAGGCGCATATCCGCTTCTGCGACCTCAACACTCCGATCCGCGACACCTCGCCGGTCGAACGTCCTCATGTCGTTGGCGTCTTCCATGAATCGCTGGGCAAGATCGTCAACGTGACTAGCGGCATTCAAGCTGACAGCACCGTGCTGGTGAACTCCTCCAAGTCGCCCGAGGAACTGAAGGAACTGCTGGGCGTTACGGCCGGTACGATCGCCGTGGTTGACGCCACGATCATCGCGCTGGAAGAGAAGAACCGTGTTAATATGGCCATGCTGGGCGGACTGTTCCGTCTCTGCCCGTTCCTCGATCCCGATACGATGAAGGCCGTTATCGAGAAATCGCTCGGCAAGAAATATCCCCAGGCGGTACAGTCGGCCATCACCACATTCGACAGAGGCTACAACGAAGTGAAATTCTTGACCTTTGAGCTTCCGGAAGGTGAGAGCATGCCGGAGTTCGTCCGTTCCGACACTTCGCCGCTTGGCTACGAAACCCAGCCGATGGGCGGCACCATTGTCAATCCAGGCACGACCTTCCTGAAAGATCTCAGCATATCCCGTTCGGGACTTATTCCGAAGTATGATAACGAATCCTGCATCAACTGCGCAGAGTGCGATACCGTGTGTCCAGACATGTGCTTCGTGTGGGAAGAGACGGTTAATAAGAAGGGCAGATCGATGATGTTCCTGAAAGGGATCGATTACCAGTACTGCAAGGGCTGCCTGAAATGCGTGGAAGCTTGCCCGACCTCAGCGCTCTCCCGCGTTCGTGAGAAGGAAGGCTTCGCTGAAGCGAATACAGTTCGTCACAGCTTCGATCTAGTCGAACAGATCTGAATTTCGAGAGAAAGGTGGAAGAGAAATGGCAATCGATTATGAAAAAGAAGTCGGCTCTGCCAAAGTGGAGCAGAAATTTTTATATGAATCCGGCAATGAAATGGCGGCTTATGCTGCCCACCAGATCAATTATCACGTCATGGGGTACTTCCCGATTTCCCCATCCACAGAGGTTGCCCAATTCCTTGATACGATGAAAGCCAGCGGACAGCATGATATCATGCTGGTTCCTTCCGACGGCGAGCACAGCTCCGCAGGCATCTGCTATGGCGCCTCGACAGCTGGCGGCCGCGTATTCAACGCTACCAGCGCACAGGGCTACCTGTACATGCTGGAGCAGCTTCCGGTACAGTCCGGCACGCGGATGCCGATGGTCATGAACCTGATCTGCCGCTCCATTTCCGGACCGCTGAACATTCACGGCGACCATTCGGACCTGTACTTTGCCTTGAACACAGGCTGGCCGATTCTGATGTGCCGTGATCCCCAGTCCGTATACGATATGAATATTATGGCCATTAAGCTCGCCGAGCATGCCAAGGTGCGTCTGCCTGTGCTTGTGGCGATGGACGGCTATTTCACCTCTCACCAGAAGCGCCGTGTACAGGCTATCGCGAAGCGTGAGGATGTGCAGAGTTTCATCGGACCGCAGCCGAAGGGGTACGACGATACACTCGACCGCGAGAACCCGATTTCCGTAGGCCCGTACATGAACGAACCGGATTACATCAATAACAAATACCAGCAGTCCGTGGCTATGTACAACGCCGGTGATGTATTTGAAGAAATCGCCAAGGAATACGCCGAGCTGACAGGGCGGCACTATCCGATTCTGGAGCAATACCGGATGGAAGACGCCGAAGTTGCGGTATTCCTGCTGAACTCCGCCTCGGAAATCATCAAGGACGTCGTTGATCAGCTTCGCAATCAGGGAGTGAAGGCGGGTGCGCTGTCTCCGAATATTATCCGTCCGTTCCCGCAGAAGCAGATTGCTGAAGCTTTGAAGAACGTCAAGGCGGTTACCGTAGGCGACCGCGCGGATTCGTTCGGCGCTCATGGCGGCAACATGGTTAACGAAATCAAAGCCGCTCTGTTCACATATGGCAATACAACAACCAAGGTCATCAGCCGGATCTACGGCGTAGGCGGCAAGGACTTCTTCTCCGAAGACGGCCATAACCTGTTCCAGCTGGCGATCGAAGCGGCAGAGACGGGCGAAGTTAAGGTTCCGTTCGACTACTACGGCCACAATCCGGGAACTCCGGAAAGCGCGCCGAAACGGGTGATTAAGCCGCTGAACTTCGAGTCGCTGAAGACTGGCCTGATTACGGTTGACAAGGATGAAGAAACCGGCAAGCTGAAGGTCAAGGTTCCGCCGCTGCGCAGTCTGACCGTGAAGCCGAAGCGCTTGTCTCCGGGGCATGGTACTTGTCCGGGATGCGGCATCTTCTCCGGTCTGGAGTTGTTCTTCAAAGGTATTGAAGGCGATATTGTGGCTCTGTACCATACAGGCTGCGCTTACGTAACAACAACGGGATATCCGTATTCCTCCCATAAATCGACGTTCATCCATAACCTGTTCCAGAACGGGGCAGCAACGATGTCCGGTGTCGTGGAAATGTTCTGGGAACGCAAGCGCCGCGGCGAGCTGGACGAACTCGGCCTGAAAGATGATTTCACATTCGTCATGGTAACCGGCGACGGTGGTATGGATATCGGTATGGGACCGGCAATCGGCGCCGCGCTCCGCGGACATAAGATGATCATCGTGGAATATGACAATGAGGGCTACATGAACACCGGCGCCCAGCAGTCGTATTCGACGCCGATCGGACATCGTACATCCACATCGAGCATCGGCAAGACCCAGAAAGGTAAAGTAACGCAGCATAAGGATACGCCGCAGATTATGGCGGCAACGAATGTTCCTTACGTCTTTACGGGCTGCGAAGCCTTCCCGCAGGATCTGGTGAAGAAAGCCGCCAAGGCTCAGTGGTATGCTCAGAACGAAGGTCTGGCTTACGGCAAAATCCTGTCGGCTTGCCCGCTGAACTGGATGACAGACGATCATCTGGGCACGAAGCTCGTATCTCTGGCTGTGGACTCCTGCTTCTTCCCGCTGTATGAAGTGGAACAGGGAGTCACCACGATTACGTATAACCCGGAAGAGAAGGAGAAACGGGTTGACGTAACGGAATGGCTCAAAGGAATGGGCAAGACTCGCCACCTGCTGAAGGAAGAGAACGAGCCCGCGCTGAACAGCTTCAAGGAAGAAGTCGAGCGCCGCTGGAGCCGTCTGAAAGCGAAGCACGAGCATCCGGAGCTGTAAGAAACGACGTGTGATAGATTTTGCAGCGGCGGGCCCTATGGGGTCTGCCGTTTGCTTTAATAAGTTCTGAAGTGAGAATGCTCCCTTATTCTGAAAATATCACAGTTTATTCACGGAATAAGGATTGAAGTATCGTAGTGAATTCGCTATATTTAAAGCATAGTAATTCAATTGGAAATATAGTAATAAGAATTGTTGTGAACAACTTCACATGCCGACCATATCAATGGAGGCCCCTGATTTTTACAGGGGCCTCTTTTGTTTTTTAACGGTGAAGGGGGCCCATACACAAAGACATACGGTCATCTGAAAAATGTAGTACAAGCGAGAACGACGCAAGGCAGGAAGGGGGGAGATACAGGTGAAAGTGGCGGTTGGCAGCTCCGACGGTTATACCGTGGATGAGCATTTCGGCCGATGCAGCCGATTCCTGATCTATGAGATTTCTGAGGCAGGAGAATATATGTTCATTGAGAGCAGAGTGGTTGTGCCTGATCGAATTCAAGAGGGGCATGAGCCTAACAGGCTGCGTACAATGGCGGAGGAATTGTCCGACTGCGGCTGCGTGCTTGCGGCACAAATTGGGCGAGGAGCGATCGGGGCATTGAGCCAATTCGGCGTTACGGCGCTGGCTGTAGAGGCCCCCATAGACAAGGCGCTGAATCGATTGACCCGGTTTCTTCAGTCCAATAGGGGTTCGATTTTGACAAGAGAATAATTTATTCAGGGAAGTGGGGATTTGAAATGACGGAACAACAGCCTTTGGGCTTTGACACGTTGAAGGTTAGAGCGGGTTATGATTCCAGCGAGCATCAATATGCGGTAGCGGTGCCGATCTATCAGACGGCATCCTATGATCTTGGCAGCGTCGAGCGGGCAGAGAAGCTGTTCGGTATGGAGGAAGCCGGCTATCTGTATACCCGGATCGGCAACCCGACCGTAGCGGTGCTGGAGCAGCGATTGACGGCTTTGGACAAGGGCACGGGAGCGGTCGCGGTCGCATCCGGTATGGCTGCAGTAGCATATACGCTGCTGAACCTGGCGGAAGGTGGCGGAACGATTCTGACGACGCCCAGACTATATGGCGGTACCTTTGACGCAATCAAGCATCTGTTCCCGAAGTTCGGTGTCAAAGTGGAGTTTGTAGAGGATTCGGATGATCCTCAGTCTTTCCGGCGGGCGATCGGACCGGACACGAAAGCGATACTGATCGAGAGCATCAGCAACCCTAATGCAACGATCCTGGACGTGGAAGCCATTGCCGAAATTGCGCATGACAACGGACTTCCTCTGGTTATTGATAATACTTTCGGGACGCCATACCTGTTCGATTCGTTCTCCCATGGAGCTGATATTATCATCTACTCAGCGACCAAGGCGATCGGCGGCCATGGCACGACAATCGGCGGAGTAATTGTGGAGAACGGCAAGTTCAACTGGGCAAACGGCAAGTTCCCCCAATTTGAAGAGCCACAGTTTCTTCTGCGGGATCAGGCTACCGGCCGGGAGCGCAGCACTCTGGAGGTCTTCCCCGACGCACCGTTCACAACCAGAATCCGGCTTAGCTACCTGGCCTATTTCGGGGCGGCACTGAGCCCGTTCGACGCTTTCCTTCTGATTCAAGGGTTGGTGACTTTGACTGAACGGGTCGATAAGCAAATTGCGAACACCCTGAAAGTTGTGAAATACCTGGAACAGAACGATAAGGTAAGCTGGGTAAGCCATCCCGCTGCGGAAGGAAATCCGTACCGTGAGCTGGCGGAGAAATACTTCCCCAAAGGCGCCGGATCGATATTCTCCTTCGGCTTCAAGGGAGATGAAGAGCAGCTGAAGGTCTTCCTTAACTCAGTGAAGCTGTTCAGTTATCACGCCAATGTAGGGGATGCCCGTTCTCTTATCATCAATTCGCCAAAGACGACCCATGGAGAATTGAATCCGGAGGAGCAGGCACTGGCCGGAATTAAACCAGAGACCGTGCGGCTATCCATTGGGCTGGAATCTGCCGAAGACTTGATTGCCGATCTGGAGCAAGCATTCAATCAGGCTTTTGTCAAAGCAGTAGTATAGAGAAACACATCTAAATTAAAAACAGAGAAGAAACAAGCACAAATAGGGAGGATCTAGGGATCATGAGGAACAAAATAAAGCTGCCAGCCATACTGCTGGTTACGGCAGCCTTGGTGGCAATCACCGCTTGCGGGAATAATCAATCAGCAACAAATGCAACTAACAAGGAGGATCACGCGAATCATACGGCAACACAGAGTGCAAGTACCGCCGGATCACCGTCGGCGTCCGCCGCAAGCACGGCTGCGGCGGCGAAGCCGGCCTCGTATAAGTTCGGCAAGCTGAAGATACAGGCACTGAGCGGCGCCGTGTGCGGAGCGCCAAGCTATATTGCATATGAGAAAGGCTTCTTTGCCGAAGAGGGATTGGATGTTGAACTGGTCAGCGGCTCGATGGATTCCATGAAGGCCGGACTTGCAACAGGTGAATTCACGGTAACGAACGGCGACTTCGTATGGTTCACATCCATCCAGCAAGGTCTTGACCTGAAGGTGATCGGCGGGCTGCATCACGGCTGCATCAAGCTGGTTGTGCCTCCGGGCTCCAGCATTAAATCGGCCGCCGATCTGAAAGGCAAGAGAATCGGGGTCGACGAGATCGGCGGAGTTCCGATGGCGGTAGCAAGCGTGGTACTCAGCAACGCGGGCCTTGATCCGCAGAAAGACGTGGAATGGCGGGCGTATCCGCTGGATCAGCTTCAGGAGGGTGTCAAGAAAGGCGAGATCGACGTCTACGCCGCCTGGGACCCGTTCGGCAAGCTGGCTGAGAATAACAATGGCTACACGGTGCTCTCCGACATTTCCACCGATCCGATCTTCGCTGGCAAGAGCTGCTGCTTCCTGTATGCCTCCGGTAAACAGATCAAGGATAACCCGGAGAAGGTTCAGGCGATCGCGCGCGCTTATCAGAAGGCTACAGCCTGGATTGCCCAGAACCCTGAAGAGGCTGCCAAAATCGAGATCGAGAAGAAGTATGTCGCCACCGATGATCTGGCGCTTGTAACCGATCTGATCAAGAGTTATCACTTTAATTACACGACTGACGCTGCCAAGGATGACATTCGCTATTTCGTAGGGCAATTCAGCAAGACCGGTTTCTTGAAAAAGGATACGGATCCGGAGAAATTTGCGAATGATGCTTATTCCGATATTTTGAATTCCGGCAAATAATAGCTCGAATTCCGTGCCGTTCTTCATCTGACAATTCGCAGCTCGCGAATACGGGAAGAACGGCCGGGTTTGGAGGGAAGCAAACATGAGTATTGTGGATCGAAATTTGAGACTCGAGAGCACCCGCAGATCTTTCAGCCTTCCAGCTTCGGTTAAAACGTCGCTGCCTGCTGTGGCTTTTGCGGTAGCACTCGGCTTAAGCCTGCTTCTGCCGACAAGTCAGGATGTGGATTCGGTACCTTACCGATATGTGCTGACTGTGGCAGTTGTCCTGTATGCGCTGCGAGCAGGCTTGGCGCCGCTCAGTGAGAAGAGGCGTGCGAAGGCGCTGCATGACTCGCCCTTTTATACGGCGGCGGGGCTGCTCGTCGCGTTATGGGATACGCTGTCTACGAAGTTGAATATTCTGCCGCTGCCGTTCGTGCCAGGGCCGGCGCAAATTATTTCGGTCATGAAGGAAGACTGGAGTACGCTGCTGCTGAGCACTGCTTACTCGGTGCGGCTTCTGGCCGTAGGCTTCGTGATCGGTTCGATCATAGGTATTGTGCTTGGAGTGCTGATCGGCTGGTATCAGAAGTGGAGCTACTGGATGTTTCCCGTTATCAAGTTCATGGGAGTGGTGCCTGCTACGGCGCTGATTCCGATTGTTATGATTATCGTGCCGTCCAGCTTTTACGCCGGAGTGCTGCTGATCGTAATAGCGGTCGCCTTCCCGGTCGCCTTCATGACCGGTGTCGGCATAGCCAATGTACAGAAGACCTATTTCGAAGCGGCCCGTACACTTGGAGCGGATGAACGGTTTCTGATCTTCCGCGTTGCCATTCCGGGGGCAATGCCTTCGATCTTTACCGGCATCTACACGGCGACCGGCATTTCATTCGCCACTCTTGTCGTATCCGAAATGATCGGGGCCAAGGCGGGACTCGGCTGGTATATCAATTGGGCCAAGGGCTGGTCCAATTATGCCAAGGTGTATGCGTCGATCATTATTATGGCGATTGCCTTTTCCATTGTGATGGCGATCATCTTCCGCGTCAGGGACAGAGTGCTTCGCTGGCAGAAAGGATTGGTCAAATGAGTGTGCAGACCGAATGGGGCAAGCCGGCGGGTACCGTAACCATCGATCGGGTAAGCCGCGTTTACACCGACGATTCAGGCAGCCGGGTGGAGGCACTGACCGATGTAAGTCTGGAGATTGAGGCCGGCAGCTTCGTGTCGTTCATTGGCCCGAGCGGCTGCGGCAAGACGACCTTGATGCGGCTGATTGCCGGCCTGGACGAATGCGCCGCCGGAGAGCTGGCGCTTGACGGCGTTCCGATTAAAGGAACGAATTACGAGCGGGGCTACGTCTTTCAGCAGGCGAATCTTTTTCCATGGATGACGCTGCGGCAAAATATCGCCTCCGGGCTGAAGGCCCGGAAAATCTACAAACAGAACGCCGGCAAGCCGGAGCAATATCTGGAGCTGGTAGGCCTGAAGGACTTCGGCGGAGCGTATCCGCATCAAGTGTCGGGCGGTATGGCCCAGCGCGCTTCGCTGGCGCGAGCGCTGATCAATCAGCCCAAGGTGCTGATGCTTGACGAGCCGCTCGGCGCTCTGGATGCTTTTACCCGGATGAACCTCCAGGATGAATTGCTGCGGCTGTGGAAGCTGCGGGGCACAACGATGCTGCTGGTCACGCATGATGTCGATGAAGCGGTCTACCTCAGCGACCGGATCGTCGTCATGACACCGGGTCCGGGGAAGATCAAGGAAGTAATCGATGTCGAATTGGAACGTCCGCGCGACCGGAATAGTCCGGATTTCATCGCTTACCGTTCGAAAATTCTGGAATCCCTCCATTTTGGAGGTACGAGCCGAGCACTTGAATATTACTTGTAAACATAAAGGGGAATAGATTATGCCCAAAGTCAATCTCAACTTGTCCGAGGTCCCGATTCGCGAAAAACGCTTGGGCTCGATTACCGGCTTCGCGGGAACGGCCGGAGAATTGGTCGGCTGCTCGAACGAAGGCTGCCTGAAGGACGGCAGCCGTTCCTTCAGCCAGTGCATGGGCTGCGGTTCAGGGAATGCCTTCTGCCAATTGTCGATGATCCGCGACGCCGCTGTTGTCAATCACGCGCCTGTCGGCTGCGCCGGCGATTTTGCCGGGTTTAATTTTGTTTATCGTGTCGGACAGATGGAACGGGAGCTGCCGCCGACGATCGGCCGTTACTTTAACACCAATATTGATGAAATGGATACGGTCTTCGGTGCACTGAACAAGCTTGAGAAGACCATCCGCCTGGCCTTTGAGCGGGTAAGCCCGAATGCTATCTTCATTACAACTTCCTGCGCCTCTGGCATCGTCGGCGAAGATGTAGAGAGCGTCACGACCAAATTGACTGAGGAGCTCGGCATCCCGGTCGTGAACTGTGTCTGTGAAGGGTTCCGATCCAAGATCTGGACCTCCGGGTTCGACTCCGCCTATCACTCCGTTGTGCGCGGGCTTGTGAAGCCGCCGACCAAGAAGACCAACAAGGTGAATATTATCAACTTCTGGGGCAGTGATGTCTTCTCGAAGCTGCTGGAAAGACTCGGTTACGAGGCAAATTATATCGTCCCGTTCTCTACGGTCAGCCAGCTTGAGACGATTTCGGAGGCTGCGGCGACCATTCAGGTTTGCCCGACGCTCGGCACCTACATGGGAGCAGCGTTGGAGCAGGTCTACGGAGTTCCCGAGATCAAGGCTCCGATGGCCTATGGCTTGGCGGGAACCGACGCCTGGATGCGGGAACTCGGCCGGGTGCTGGGCCGCGAAGATGTAATCGAAGAGATTATCCTCGAAGAGAGAGCGGCGGTGCTTCCGAAGCTGGAGGAATACCGTGCCAAGCTGACCGGGACGACTTGCTATCTGACGGCGGGGTCCGCCCATGGCCACGCGCTGATTGCCCTGCTCCGCGAGCTGGGAATCGACGTGCAAGGCGCGGCTATTTTTCATCATGATCCCATCTATGATAACGAAAGTCCCGCAGCCGACATGCTGGATCATACAGTCAAAACCTATGGAGATGTACAAAGCTACAACGTCTGCAACAAGCAGGCTTACGAGCTGGTCAACATTTTGAACCGTGTCCGTCCGGATTTGATGATCGCCCGGCACGGCGGCATGACGCTATGGGGCGCCAAACTGGGCATTCCGACACTTCTGATCGGCGACGAGCATTTTAGCTGGGGCTATCAAGGCTTGCTCAATTACGCCGAACGGATTTTGGAAACGCTGGATAACAAGGAATTTGTGACCAATCTGGCGAAGCACAGCTCCATGCCATACACCAAATGGTGGCTGGAGCAGGACCCGTACACCTTCCTGGGAGGTAACGCGCATGTCAAAGCTTATTGAGCAGCCCCGTTATTCCTGCGCGCTTGGTGTACAGCAGTCGGTAATCGCGATCAAGCGCGCCGTCCCCGTCGTCCACGCCGGACCGGGATGCAGCACGAAGATTCACGGCCTGCTCGGCCAGGGTGAGGGCTATGCCGGAGGCAGCACCATTCCCTGCACGAACTCCAGCGAATCGGAAGTCGTCTTCGGCGGAGAGAAAAAGCTGCGCGGTGTCATTGAAGGGGCGTTCAAGGTGATCGACGCCGATTTATTCGTCGTGTTGACCGGCTGTACCTCCGATATCGTGGGCGATGATGTGGGGCAGGTGACCAGAGATTTTCAGAACGAAGGCCGCCCTATCGTATTTGCGGAAACCGGCGGCTTCAAGAGCAATAACTATGTCAGCCATGATCTGATTCTCAAAGCCATTATCGAGCAGTATGTTGACCGGTACGCCGAGAATAAGGATCAGGTGATTCCGGGTCTGGTCAATGTATTCGCGTCCATACCGTATCAGGACCCTTACTGGATTGGCAATTTGCAGGAGATCAAGCGGCTCCTGAGCGGCATTGGCCTTACACCGAACATTCTATTCGGGCCTGAATCGGAAGGCGTATCCGAATGGCTGACGATTCCGCGCGCCGAGTTCAATATCGTTATCTCTGCATGGCCGGGCCTAAAGACCGCAAAGCTGCTGAAGCGGAAATACGGAACGCCGTTCTATCATTTCCCTTATTTGCCGGTGGGCGGGGCGGAGACGGGACGGTTCCTGCGGGAAATCGCTGCTTTTGGTGAGAGCGTGGATGTAGAGCAGGCGGAAGCGTTCATCAGCAACGAAGAATACAAGTTCTATACACATATCGAGCGCACGGCCGATTTCATGCTGGAGTTCCGCTACGGTATTCCGCGTGTATTCTATACGATTCTTGATGCAACCTATGCTGTCGGATTGTCGAAATTTCTGCTGAACGAGCTGGGCATCATTCCGGCGGAGACGCAGTACATTGTCGATGATACGCCCGAATCCTACCGGGAAGGCATCAGACAGCAGTTCGCGTCCATTTCTGACAGAAGGTCGGCGAAGGTGGAGTTCTCGGTGGACGGCGGCGACATTCAGGAGAAGATCCGCCAATCGGCGCCGAAGCAGCGCGCTCTTATTCTGGGCAGCGGCTGGGAGCGGGATTTGGCGACGGAAATCCGGGGCGATCTGCTGCCCGTTGGCGTGCCAATCACTTACCGGTTGATTCTGAACGGCGGTTACGCCGGATTCAACGGCGGGCTGCGACTGATCGAGGATATCTACGATCGTGTTCTGAACACTTACCGTTAAAGCTATCGTAGTCATTGAGTGTGGATTTGAAAAATAGGGGCACTCCCGTCGAACGGTTATATCCGTCGTCCGGGAATGCCCCTTTTTCTCAAAATAAGCCTAAACTGCCTCTTATCCGGGCGAAGCGTTCCGCTTTGGCGAGCAGATAGCGGGTTATCAGAACAAGGAGAAGATCGGCGATGATTTGAATGGCGAGCGCAACATTCCAATCTCCGTCTGTCGTCCCGTACAGCGCGCCTCGCAGCAGAACAAGACTGTAGGTTACAGGGAACAGAAGGGACAGACCCTTGGCCCATACCGGGAAGACGGATGGAGGGATGCGCACGCCGCCGAACAGCTCCATCGGCGTCTGAAAGACGTAATACAGAATGCCGGAATCGCGTGAGAACAGGGACACTGCGCTCAGCATCGCCCCCCAGATCACGGCCGAAACAACGATCAACAGTATAACAGGGATAAGCCGTGCCCAGTCGATAACGGTGAAGTCCGCAATGAAGAGAAAGGTCAGAAGCGAGAAGCCCGCGAACATCCATATCCCGCCCAGCAGAGCGTAAATGGATCGACCGAACAAGAAAGCCATCTTGGAGGAAGGCGACAGAAAAATCAATTCAAGCGTTCCTTCCTTCCGCTCCAGCTCGAACAGCCACGCCGCCTGGACCGTCGTCCAATACAGCTGGAACACCAAATATCCGCTCAGCAGAAACAGAGGGACATTTCCGCCTGTGATGGCACTTGCAAGCTCGGAGCCTGCTCCTGCACGGTAAGGCTTCATCGCGTAATAAGAGGTCAGCAGAGTCAACGCCGGCCACAGCAGCATGGAGAACAGCGCCGCCTTACCTTTGGTTCGATTCGAATGCTGTTTGCGGATTTCCGCGGTCAGGTGTTGGAGATTGCTCCGCAGCATCAAGGCCGTCCTCCTTCGGACAGCAGAATGATCGCGTCCTCAAGACAGGGCTTCTCTGCCGTGAAGGAGAGCACCTTCACCCCGTGAGTCGCCGTCCAGGGGAGAAGCCCTGCGATCAGCTTGTCGGCGGAACGGCTTTTGAGACTGAGCCGCACGCCTTCGTCATGCCCCGGCTCAGCGGCGCTTCCGGAAAGCCGCAAATTGGACAGATCGCGGGCATCGAGTCCGATTTCGGCATGCAGGTAGTCGTGCAGAGCGGGCAGCAGTTCGTCATACCAGCCCTCAAGCTGAAAATGGGCGGTCTGGAGTCCGGCGACCTGCGTTGTTATGCGTTCCGGCGTATCGCACATAATCAGGCTGCCGCGGTTCAGCACATAGACAGTGTCGCACAGCTCCTCCACCTCCTGGAGGTAATGGCTGGTAAGGAGAATGCCTTTGCCCTGTTCTCTGGCCAATCTGCGAACCATGCTGCGCAGTTGGCGCGCAATGGGGGCGTCCAGCCCGAGCGTAGGCTCGTCAAGAAACAGGTAATCCGGATCGTTGATGAGCCCTCTTGCAATCTGGAGCCGCTGCTTCATCCCCTTGGAATACTGCTCCACCGGGCGGTCCGCCGCATCGCTTAAGCCTACTTCCTTAAGCAGCTCTTCGCTCCTTACACGGAGCAGGCGGGAATCCAGATCGTACAATGCCCCGAAGTACTGTAAGTTCTCCCGGCCGGTGAGCCGCCAGTACAGCATGCGTTCGCCGCCCGCGATCATATTGATCTTCCGCTGAATGGCCTTTCGGGACGTTCTCATATCCAGACCGTCTACTTCGATCTGTCCCTCTGTCGGGTCGAGCAGTGTGGAGAGCATGCGGATGGTAGTCGTCTTGCCGGCTCCGTTGAGTCCGAGCAGTCCGGTAATTTGACCCGGGGCTATGGATAGTGACAGCGATTTGACAGCCTCGGTGACAACCTTGCGGGTACGAAAACGGCTCAGCCGCTCTTTGGTAACGTAGCTCTTGCTCACGTCCTGCATATGTATCATGTTTCTGCACAGCCTTTCTTAAAAAAATCAGTCCATACGCCGTTCTGCTTCAGTCCGTTCTGTTTCAATCCGTTTTGTTTCAATCAGTAACGGTCGAACATCCGCCGTTCGATTCGCTTTCCCGCCGGAAGAGCAATCAGAATATAGAGGGCGGAGAGCAGAAGAACATGGAGGAGGCTGCCACCAGACGGCATTTGACCGGTCAGCAGACTCTGTCTGAGACCTTGAAGCGCACCCGTCAGCGGAAACACCTCGCCCGCATTTTGAAGGGTGGCCGGCAAATACTCTCTAGGGAACTGAAATCCGCAGAGCAGCGAGGTGAGCGCAAAGAGCGTATTTTGCACAAAATAGGTATCCCGTGTATACAGCATGACGCAGCCAAGCAGAAGTCCCATCGAGAAGCAGGAGAGCAGGTACAGCAGAAGTCCGGTCAGAACGGGCAGAAACTCCGCATCGGGCAGCCGCAGACCGGCGATTACTCCAACGATCAGAGCAGCCGTCAGCTCCAGCATACAGCGGTAGAGCTGCTGCACGGCGGTTCCTGCAAAGTAGCCGAAACGGCTCGAAGGCGAGAGCAGCACCGTCTCAAGCGTCCCTTCCCGCCACTCGGTAATCAGCGCCCGGGATACGTTCATCATCATGCTGATCGATAACAGGCTTAGCGCTCCTCCGATGATGGCAAATGTCACGTAGTCCGTAGTTCCTGTATAAACGGCGAACCTGGAATCGATATCCCCCTTGATGAGATACACATATGAAAAATACGAAACAAGCACCAGATAAACGCCGTCAATGATATGGCCCAGCGTAAAAGTCCAGGGATAGGCGCGCAGATTGGATCTCTGGTTGCGCAGCAGCGTCGCCATGGCGGTATGCCACATGCATTTAACTCCTTTCAGACGGCCCGGCCTTTTCATGATAAAGATTTTTATTGCTCCAAATACTGCCGCTGCATAACGATCAGCATCTCCAGCTCCTCTTTAACCGCCGAGTAGAACTGGTAGCTGCCCCGTCTTCTGGATTGCACAAGTCCTGCCTCGGAAAGCAGCTTCAAATGCTTGGATACAGCAGCCTCGGATATGCCAAGAATGGGCGCGAGCTGCTTCGTACAGTGCGGATTTCTCCAGAGAAGGCGGATTATGCGCAGACGCGTCTCGTCGGAAAGCGCTTTGTAGCGCAGCAGCAGGTCGGCCGGCGGCGAGTCCGAGGATCCGGGCCCGGGAATTTCTACCGCAAGCGGAAGGAAGACATCATTGCCATGGATGCCGAGGAGCAGGTGAGGCGCAATAAAGGTACTCGGGAAGATGTAAATATGCTCCAGGGTCTCATAGTCGAACAGATAGGCCCGCGCTTTCTGGGCAGTAATCGTTCCTTTTTCCGCGCGAAGCCTGGGGTGAAGGGAATTTAGCGCCCGCTCGGGGGAACGATCGGCTTCACACAAGAAATCTCCGGCCGCAGCTTGTAAAAAAGGCTCGATAACCTTCCATTCATCCCGAAAAAGTTCTGCCTCAACCTTCCTCAATGTCGCGGCAAGACGTAATCGGAAGCTGTCCAGGTTCTCCAGGAGATCAATCCCGTCTGCTTCCAGGCCTTCCTCCGTCACACCCCGTTCGCCCTTCATCCACAGCAGTACAGTGCTAACCGGGACTTTTCCATTCAGCGTCAAATGAACAAGTTCTGCATCCGGCAGAGCGAGCAGCTCTTTAGTTCCTTCCTCGCAGGTTCTGGGTTTTCCCGAGGCATCCGCCAGATCAAGCAATGCGCCCCAGTCGTCAGTCCGCCGGCCGATTTCCCGGATTTCATCCACAAGGCCCGGGGAAAGCTGCTGAAGCGACTGAAGTGACGCGTTGGCCCAAGCCAGACGCCCCGGATGATGCCCGGGCTGTGTCAGTACATGCAGACAGCAGAGCAGTTCATGAAAAGGGCTGACTACCGTTTTGATTTTGTGTTGCAGAGATGAGCTCATCCAGTTCCTTTCTGATTAACCATCTGGTTAATCAAATCGCACTTTCGCGAAAAGTGTTCAATATTATATGTGGATAGTGTCGTGACGTCAAGTGAATGGTGCGAAAAATACTCCCGTCACAGCGGTGCATTTCGTGAATCTGTTATGCAGCCTGTCCGTTCCGGGAGTGCGGTTTTTGTATTCAATTGTCGAAATGTAGAGCCTAATGAGCCTCTTGTTTAGTTGGCTTTATACAACTCGCGCATAACATGCTTGAGCTCCGGAACAATCAATCGGGTCAAAGCCAGCTTGACCGCGCCAACCGATCCCGGAACGGAGAACACCGCCGTTCGCCCGATGGTGCCTGCAATCGCTCTGCTGAGGATGGCTGCGGTTCCGATGTCTTCCGCAAAGCTCAGGTATCGGAAGATCTCCCCGAAGCCAGGAAGTTCTTTGTCCAGCAGGGATTCCACCGCTTCATAGGTACAGTCTCTCGGAGCGATCCCTGTGCCCCCCGTCAGCACAACGGCTTCGATCTGATCATCCGCTGTGCATTTATATAACAGTTCGCGAATCTCGTCATAATCGTCTTTGACGATTGCTCTTCCGGAGACCGTATAGCCGCCTTCCACGAGCAAAGCCTCGGCCAGTTGACCTCCTTTGTCTGTCTCCGGCGTGCGGGTGTCCGAAACTGTAACAACAAAACAGTTGACGGAAGACGGTGCTTCGCGCCGATGCTGTTCGACTGAGTTCATTGAGCTCACTCCTTGGCGTTAGTGTGTAACCTTGCTGATTTTATCATAGGACTGGCAGGACAAGCATGCAATACAAGGAAAGGCTCAGTCAATAAAATTACATAATAATATCCAAAAAAGCAATTACAATGTAATCTGTCGGCTTGCAGGGGGATTTGCGGTGTAGTAAACTTTTAACACAGGAATGAAGAGTGATAACAGAATCAAGGGAGAATTAGGAATGGATAAAACGGTTCCGGTTTATATTTTGTCCGGGTTTCTGGGAAGCGGCAAGACGACGCTGCTGCACCGGCTGCTGGATGATTGGAAGGAGCAGCATCTTCTTCCGGCCGTGGTGATGAACGAGCTAGGGGAAGTGAACTTTGACGGCATGCTGGTGGACCGCTCCGTTCCGATGGCTGAATTGCTGGCTGGCTGTATTTGTTGTTCCGCGAGCGCGGATCTCAGCATGGAGCTGACGACGCTGGTCAAGAGAGATGCACCGGATGTCGTTGTTATCGAAGCAACGGGTGCGGCGAACCCGCTTGACATTATCGACAATGTAACGGAGACATCGCTGTACAGCAAGGTCGAGTTGAAAGGCTTGATTACAGTCGTTGACACCGCGCACTTGCTCGGACTGTACAGAGAGCAGAAAGGCGCGACCTATCGGCTGATGCAGGAGCAGATCCGCTGCGCCTCGCTGCTGATTCTGAACAAACAGGATCGGGTAACGCCGGAGGAAGCGGAGGAAGTCCGGAATCTGGTCCGCAAATGGAACGCGTATGCCGAGATCGTTCCCGCAGTACAATGTGACGTCGAGATCAGGAAAATGATGGAAGAGCTGGAGAAAGCCGCTGCTGCGGGACAGTTTGGACAAGAGGTTGACAGCGCAGATACGGAGCATCAGGAAGAACCGCGCGCTTCGCATGATCATGTGATGGCCTATACCCATTATTTTGAGCGCCCGGTGAACAGCGAGGCATTTGAGGCATTTATCAAGGATTTGCCGAATGATGTATACAGAGCCAAAGGCGTGCTGACCTTCAGCGATACATCCGGACGGTTTCTGTTTCAATACGCCTACCGGGAGACGGATTTTTTGAAAATTACTCCGCAGGGCGAAGTTGCCGATGTTGCAGTATTCATTGGGGAGCATTTTTCGGCACAGGATTTGAGAAGGAAATTGCGAAGATTGGAAGGGCGTCTGCCGAACCGGCCTGCGGCGGTTAGACGCAATCTGTAAGTCGGAATGAGCTTACTTGTACGGGGGCGGTATGGCTTGCGGATTGATTCGGTAGAACAGTCGAAGGTTAATACTAAGGCATACTACAATAGATTGCAGGAGGTTAAAGGCTATGACCCGAATTCATTACCAGGACTGCATTGAAGCATGCTTGAAATGTATGAATGCCTGTAACTTTAGCTATGTCTCCAGCCTGAAACAATATGACCTTGCACGTTTGCAGGAATGTATCCGGATGGACCGGGAATGCGCCGATATATGTGCGTTTGCAATCGAAGCAATGACCCGGCAAAGTCCGTTCGTCACCGAAATTTGCCTTCTTTGTGCAGAGGTGTGTGAAGCCACAGCCGCTGAATGCGAACGTTATGAGCAGACACACTGCCGTGACTGCATCGAAGCCTGCCTGAGATGCGCCGAAATTTGCCGTCAGGTCAGTGAAGCCACAGCCGTTCCGGTATAAATAGATGCAGAAGACCGATTGACCGATAGAGGCAGCAGAGGAAGGCCGGCTTCGGTTGAAGCCGGCCTTCCTCTGCTTAATCCGAATCTTCTTGCCGTTTTTTTCTACTGTATGGAGGAGAAAACGAATGGTCCGGCGAAGTTTTATGTAGTAAGCAATTCTCTTCGCTTCCATTCAGACCTACCAGGTTACATATAGAACATCAACACAGCCATCACTATAGAACAAATAAACGGAGGGCAGATGAAGGAGGATACGCAATCAACGGAGAGTGAACAATCCAAAGAGCTGTTCGCCTATTTCGGACTGGCCGTCTATTACTGCCAAGCGATCGAACAGCAGCTGACCAATCTGCTTCTGCTGACGAAGCTGTCGCAGGGAACCCTGCCGTCCGAAGCAGATTTGGCGGATTTATATCAACGCAAGCTCGGCAACTCACTCGGCCAGCTCATCAAGGAAATCCAACATCATTTCTCATTCTCGGAAGAAGAGACAGCCCAGCTTCATCATGTGTGGAAGCAGCGGAATTATATTGTGCATGATTATTTCAAAGAGCGTATTCAGGATACGTTCACGCCATCGGGGCGGGCCGGGATCATTCGGGAGCTGAAGCGCTTCAAGAACAAAGCGGGAGCACTTGAACTCAAGCTCCAGGGCTACTGCACCGAGCTGTACCGGAAGCTTGGACTGGAAGGCAAGCTGGACGAGGAGGAACTGCTCGGCCATTATCCCGCGGCTGATCTGAAGCGGCGGCATCATTGACGAAGGAGTCGCATCCATTCTCCGTAGAGAGAGGGAAACTTCCCTCGTCTATCCCAAAGAGGTGTCTAGGAGTCATTTATTGCTCCTTCAGACGCCTCTTTTTGTTATTTTCAGCGATTGCTATGTTATGCAATTATTTCGGGATTTTCTTTTTGTAGATAGGAATGATCTTTATAACAGGGTAGTTATTGAGTGTGTGGTATTATGGATTTGGAAATAACAAATACATCTACTATCGATAGTTTTGTTATTGATAACATTTTTAATCCATCTATAAAGCGCTTTCAATCGGCGGATAATGCCAAAATGCTGATCATATAATGGCAGCCATTTTTTCACACCATTGAATCTGGAGGTATTGCATGCTAATCAAGCTCATTCCCGTTGTCCTTGTCTGCTGTAGCCTGCTCATGATCACCGCTTGTAAGGAGGAACCAGGAGGATCTCTCTCAGATGATGGCATTATAAATGGTGATATTACCGTTATTACCGATCGTACAGATGTTACAGATACATGGTTTGAGGATTATAGAGCAAGATTTAATCAAAAGTACCCGGATGTCAATGTGAAATTTGAAGCGCTGAGCGACTACGAGGGCATGATGAGACTGCGGATGAATGCGAATGAATACGGGGATGTATTGTTCATTCCCAGAAATATCAAAACCGCTGATCTTCCGGATTTCTTTGAACCGCTGGGTGAGACAACCAAACTTGAGAAAACGTATTATCACGCAGAGGACCACTCCTGCAACGGATTAACCTACGGGATTCCCTTTTCCATTGCGATCCCTGGAATTGTCTACAATAAAGAAGTGTTCTCAAGTGCAGGTTTATCCTCCGTTTCAATAGAGCCCGACCGGTTCTTAGATGAGATGAACAAGATCAAGAAGAGCACGCATGCCATTCCGTATTCCACGAATTACTCGAACGGCTGGACTTTGCTTAATTGGGAATTTCATGCCATGGCGCTCAGCAAGCAGCCCGATTATTACAGCGTCACAATGCCGGATAGCGACAGCCCTTTTTCGCCGGGTACTCCATATTATGAGACTTACAAGCTGCTCTATGAACTCGCGAGACAAGGGCTAATCGAGAAAGATCCCATGACCGATCAATCGGGAATGGGTGAATTGGCCCACGGCAATGTTGGTGCGATGCACCTGGACTCTTCCGGGTTGGCATATATTAGATCCATTGCTCCGAAAGCCGGGGATATCGGGTTTTTACCTTTCTCTTTTGAGGTGAATGGCAAGAATATTCCGTTAAGCTATGGCGGATATTCTGTGGCCATCAATAAGCACAGCAGCAACAAAGATGCGGCAAGAGCTTGGCTGGACTGGTTTCTCAATGAATCCGGGTATTACAAAACGGCAGACGGGATTTCTTCAGTCAAAACCGCTGATTGGCCTGCTGCGCTGTCCGATCTACGTAATTTTGAGCTTGACGAGAGCTCATCGGGCGTGACCAGTCCGGCCAAGAAATCCGTAGAGCAAATTGATTCTGATGGAATGGTCGGAATGTGGCTTCCGGATTATAAAAGAGAGATCATCCTATCGGGCACTGGGGTTAATAGCAAGAGCTTTGACGATATTATGGAAGAATTGAATAAGAAGTGGAGAAATGGCCGCAGCAAGTAACGTGACTATGATATGAAAAACAAATGACAGCTGGGCACCCCGTCAGCTATTAGTACTCGGGAAGCACGCTGTCATTGGAACAAAGAAAAGAGCTGCTCAAAGTGTAGATTAGTCTACATTTTGGAGCAGCTCTTTCTGTCATGCCTTCTCCGGCGCTCCGCCCGATCTGGCAGCTAGATCATTGCCGGCAGAGTCTTATCCCTGCCGGTTCGCGGACTGCAGCGCCGGCTATGCCTTGGCTGCAGCCGCAGCCTCAGCGGTCGCAGCCGGAGAACCTTGACGATCCGGCTTGTTACTGGCCGCATGCGCTGCATCGGCAGCTGACAGTTCCGCCATCGCGGAGGAACCGCTCTGCAGCTCATACATGCGCCGATACCGGCCGCCGAGCGCCATCAGCTCGTCGTGGCTGCCGCGCTCGACAATCTCGCCGCGGTGCAGGACGAGGATCTGGTCCGCGCTGCGGATGGTGGAGAGGCGATGGGCGATGATAAAGGTGGTCCGCCCTTGCTTCAGGACCTCCAGCGCCTGCTGGATGATGCTCTCCGTCTCGGTGTCGATATTGGACGTCGCCTCGTCCAGAATCAGAATCGCCGGATCAAAAGCGAGCGCCCGGGCGAAGGAGATCAGCTGGCGCTGGCCGGCCGAGAGCGTACTGCCTTTCTCGACGACAGGTTCGTCGAAGCCCTGCGGCAGATGGGCCAGCAGCCGGTCTGCACCTACCTCGCGAAGCGCGGCTTCTATGCGCTCCCGGGAGATGCGTTCATCGCCCAGACTGACGTTGGACGCGATCGTACCCGTGAAGAGGTAAGGGTCCTGAAGCACGATGCCCATATGCTTGCGCAGCCACTGCTTCGGAATATCGGTTGTCTTCTTGCCGTCGATATAGATCGAGCCCTTCTGCGGGTCGTAGAAACGGAACAGCAGATTGATGATTGAGCTTTTGCCGGAGCCTGTGTGCCCCACAAGCGCGACCGTCTCGCCTGGGCGAGCTGCAAAGGAGATGTCACGCAGGACATAATCTTTTTTATAGGCAAAGGAAACGTCCTCGAACACGACATCACCTTTATAGCGCGGCATTTCACCGTCTGTGACAGGCTCGCCCGGTTCGTCCATAAGCTTGAACACACGGCCTGCGGATACCATGGAGGTATCGAGGTTGGCAAGCTGGTTGACCATGCCGATAATCGGCTGGAACATGCGTCCGAGCACGTCGACGAAGGCGTATAGAACACCGAGCGATACGATTGTGCCGCCGCCCAGGCTGCCGAATCCGAAGTACAGGAGCACAAGCACGAAGGCGAAGTTGCGCAGCGATCCTACCAGGTTGTGGGAGGTCAGCGAGTTCAAATTAAGCATTTTGTCCTGGTATTTCAGGTAATCCTCGTTCAAGGTCTCGAATTCGGCCATCCGCTCCTTCTGGCGGCGGAAAATCCGGATAATGGACATGCCCTGAATCGACTCGTTGATAATGGCGTTGATCTCGCTCAGACGCGAGCGGATGATTGTGTTGTACTTGGTTGCAACTTTACGATACAGAATGATCCAGACGACGATGATCGGCGCGATGAACAAACTGATCAGGCCCAGTCGGAAATCCAGCAGGAACAGCGCGATATACACACCGATGATGTTAATGATGCCGGAAGCGAAATTCGACAGCACCGCGATGAACAGCTCTTTGATCGCCTCGGTGTCGTTGGTGACCCGGGAAACGACTTTGCCGGCGGGCAGATTGTCGAAGAAATATACCGGAAGCCGCTGAATATGCGCATATACATCCGTACGCAGCTTACGGACAACCTGGTTGGCCGAGGATTGCAGCCAATACGTCTTGCCGAATTCGGCAAAGATCGAGATGACGAGGAACAGACCGTACATACCGACCAGCTGATAAATACCGGGAAACTCGGGCTTGTAAAATGCGAATACATCATTCGTCGAGAGCTTCACAGCCGGATAGCTGGCGGTCTCGCCCCCGTCACGAATAACCACCTGACCGTCCGAATAAGTCCGGTCTCCGGACAGCGACTTCACGGGCTCATTGATGAAATAGAAGCTGCGCCCGATCTGGACCAGGCGGATCTCCGGGCCTTGCGCCTCGCCGGCTTCGAACCGGTCGCCCCGTTTGTAATAGACGCCGTTGTAGGATACGGCTCCTTCTGCGTTCTGGGTCTGATAGTAAGGCTTCTCAATCGCCAGCATGTGGTTGTCGATCATGCTCCGGGCAATGAAAGGGCCGGCGAGCTCTGCCGCCACTCCGATGGAGAGCAGCAGCAGCGCAGCGATAAATGTGGTTTTGGCTTGCAGGGCGTACTGCAATAGACGCCTGCCTGTATTAGGTTTCAAGGTGATGGCACCTCCTCAAGAATCGGTCGAATTCGTAGTTCGGGAAGCTGCTTCGGACAGCAGCTACGTTATTTAGGACAAGTTATTCTCCAGCTGCTGGCGTTCGTACTGCTCACGGTACCAGCCCCCCTTGGCAAGCAGCTCCTGATGGGTTCCCCGCTCGGTTATCATGCCCCCGTCAAGCACGACGATCTGATCGGCGTGTTCGATTGCGGACAAGCGGTGAGTGGAGATCAGGGTGGTCTTGCCCGCCCGCCGGGAGCGGATGTTCTCGACGATCTGCGCTTCAGTCCGGGCATCTACCGCGGACAAGGCATCGTCCAGGATCAAAATTTCCGGCTTGGCGATGAATGCCCGGGACAGCGAAACCCGCTGCTTCTGGCCTCCGGAGAGGGAGACGCCGCGTTCGCCGACAAGAGTGTCCAGCCCGCTCTCCAGCGTCTCCAAATCTCCCAGGAAGGCGGCGGTGGATACCGCTTCAAGGATCTTGTCGTCGCTTGCACCATCAAGTCCGAACTGTATGTTCTCGCGGACGGTCTTGGAGAACAGGATTTGCTCCTGCGGCACATAGCCCATCCAGCTGTGCAGACTGTCCAGCGAAATGTCCTGGATCGGAACGTCCGAGATGGTAAGAGTGCCGGTGCCTGCCGGATATTCATGCAGCAGCTGCTTGAGCAGCGTGGACTTGCCGCTGCCGGTCCGCCCGACGATGCCGAGTGTCTGGCCCTTATGCAGCGTCAGGCTGATGTCGATCAGATTATCAATGGTTGACGTAGGGTAGCGAAACGTCACATGGTTAAATTGAATCTTATCCGGCGAAGCAACCGGAACAGTCACTTCCGGGTCCCGCACGTCAGGCACGGAATTCAGCGTCTCATCAATCCGTTCCAGTGAGGCGCCGCCCCGCTGCATGATGTTGATGAGTTCGCCGATGGCGAACATCGGCCACACGATCATCCCGAGATACATATTGAAGGACACGAGATCGCCAAGTGTAATTTGATTCCGGAAGACAAGGTAGATACCGTAAGTCAGTCCGATGATATAGCTCAGTCCGACGCAGAAGCGAATGGTGGGCTCGAAGAAGGAGTCCACACGGGCGACGGCCATATTTTTGCGGTACACATCATCCGTAATGTCCGCGAACCGCTTCTCGTCATGCCGTTCCTGGACATAGGCGCGGATGACGCGAATGCCGGAAACCGACTCCAGCACCTGGTCGTTCATATCGCCGAACGCGTCTTGCGCCAGTGTGTAGCGGTCGTGGATGGCTTTGCCGTATAAGGCCATGGCGATGGCAATTAAGGGCAGTGGCAGCACCGCGGCGAGCGTCAGCTTCCAGCTGACAAGAAAGCCCATGGCGAGCAATACAACGGAGAAGAACACGGTGGAGTCGACAAGGGTCAGCATGCCGAAGCCTACGGTGACGGAGACGGCACGGATATCGTTGGTGGCACGGGCCATCAGGTCGCCGGTACGGTTCTTCTCAAAGAAAGATGGCGTCATCGTCATCAGGCGTCCCATGAAACGGGAACGCAGCAGCCGTTCGACGAGGTTGGAGCCTCCGAACAGATTGTGCATCCATATGTACGTCATCCAGTAAATGAGAAGCAGCAGAGCCAGTATCATAGCAATGTACCGGGCCAGCGAGCCGGAGGTAATGGAGCCGCGTACGATTTCATCAATAGCGCTCCCCAAGAGACGCGGGGGAAGCAGTTCAAAGACGCCGGCCACGATCAGAATGATAAGTCCGATCAAGTAGCGCTTTTTCTCCCGGCTGAAGAACCAGCCAAGATCTTTTAACACGGAAAACATGAAGAATCCCTTCCTTTCAGGTAGAGGTTGTGTCGGCAAAGGGGATAGCGGTCAACAAAAAAAGGCATATCATCCGCTAACGGACGATATGCCTTGGTTGCAAGGACGTATCATGCGCACGGTGCGTTGACAGCACCGGCGTGAAACAGATTACTCTTCTTGAGCAGTGAACAGCATCGTCAATGCGTGTTCAAGAAGGGTTCCATCTGCAGGGCTGACTTAGTATTCAATTGGATAAAGCTGCCGACAATAGTGCGATAAGTATCCATATTGTTAAACACTAAGATCACCCTTTCGTTAGAATTTTGGTAATTACTTGAAGACGTTTCGCTACTCATGAGTTTACACTTCCGCCTCCAGAAATGTCAAACCATTTTTCGAGCAATCATGAATTGAATTGACAAACGGATGATTACAGGAAGTTGGAATAGAGGCGGGATTGGGGTATGATAAAGTTAACAGACATTCATACAATCCCTTGTGGCGCATCGAGTGATGTAATGTCGAAGAAGGTCCGGAATTTGGGTTCACCCAATTCGCGGTTTCCACCAACTGCCACCTTAAAGGGCATAGTCTTGTTCAGATTGACAAAGGAGATGGATGATAGATGAGTATTTCCGTAAGTTCTGAAGCGGCTGGCTGGTTCAAACGGGAGCTCGGCCTGGATAACGGATCAAGCATCCGCCTGTTCCCGCGGTACAGCTCGGGCGGCGGACTGCATCCGGGCTTCTCGCTCGGAATTGCGGTAGAGCCTCCGGGACGTCCGGGACTCGCAGCCGAATTGGAAGGGATCATGTTCTACATGGAGGAACAGGATCTCTGGTACATGGAAGGCCATGATTTGTCGATCCTCTATGACAAGGATGAGGATGATATCGAATACCGTTATGACCCTGTTTCGGGGGGAGCGCAGAACGGAAACGCCGCCGAGACGGAGAGTGCGGTTCGCACTTGAAGGACGTGCAGCCCATATCCGCAGATTGTACCGGTGATTGCAATACCGGACCAATTGCATAATGAACCAGGCCCCAGCCATAATCGGCTGGGGCCTGGTTCGTATCCGCGTCCTGTCGGTGGTGGAGATCAGGGTCAGTGCGAACTGCGGAAGGTCTCTTCCTCCATCGCAAATTCAAAATCATCGATATCATACACCGTAACGGGTACGCCTCCGTCGATGATCCGGTGAATCAGCTCGATCTGGTCGGTCAGAATCGGAATCTTTTCCCGTTGGGAAGCCAGGAGAAGCTCGGTCTCGATAGGATCGAAAGTTTCGCCGTAGCTTGCGTTGTCCACACTATTGATGACGGTAACTCTCGCCTGCTCGCCGAGCACGATGGCCGGACTCTTCGCCCAGGGAACGGTCAGGCATCTCCGGATCTTCTTCTGGTTGAGCGGCTCCTCGAAATACGCGATCAATTCGCCGATCTTGACCTTCACATGCCGGTCTTCATCCGGAATGTTCATCAGCGGCTCATCGCTGTCCCTAAGCTCGTACAGCTCCAGAATGGTCGTGTAGGGCACAATATATTCCACAGAGCTGCCGGGAACCAGCAACTGGCCGTAAATTGCCATCATAACGGCTTCCGTCATAAATTGTCTAGACATCATTATCCTCCTGAAGTTCGGGGTACTGCCAGTAATAAAATTATCAAAACACTGTACGGAACAAAAGTCAATAAGCCCCTGCCCACCGGGCGCTTCAAGCCCGGTGACCCAGGGGGCGCATCATCCTCTGCCGATAATCAGAGAGAGAATACCGGCGGCGATCAGAGGCCCGACCGGAACGCCCTTGAACAGCGCAACACCAAGAACCGTTCCGATCAGAAGACCTGCCACGATCGTCGGCTGACTCCCCAGCAGAGTTGAGCCCCGGCCGCCCAGGTAAGCGACCAGCATGCCGATCCCGATTGCAGACAGCGATTTCCAGTGCAGAAAGGCCTGACCGATCGTCTGCAGCGAAATACGGCCGCTTGCGAGGGGCGTCATTACACCGATAAGCAGAATGATAATCCCTGCCGTAAGGCCGTATTTCTCCAGCCACGGAAAGGTTTGCTGAAGTCCAAGCAGCTTCAGGAGCAGAAGCACCAGCATCGCAATGGTAACGGTGGAATTGCTGCTCACGATTCCGAGTCCGGCGAACCCGAGCAGAAGGAGTGAGATATAGTCCATATCTATCGGCTTTCCCCGGCACGGGCTGGACGCCTCGATGCCAGATGTTCGGCGATCAGCGCGCCATGCCGCCGTCCGGTCTCGATAAAGATCTCGTTCGCATTGCGTCCGGAGGCGATAACGCCCGCGACATACACGCCCTGGACATTCGTCTCCATCGTGGCCGGGTCGAAGACCGGCTTATCCATCTCGTTATCCATAGTGACGCCCAGATCGGTGACGAGCCCACGGTCCGGGCGGAAGCCGGTCATCGCGAGCACGAAGTCGTTCTCAAGCTGGAAGGCTCTCCCGTCCGCTGGTGTGATCTGAACGGCGGACGGTGTTACTTCCGTCACTCGGGCGGACAGATGCAGCCTGATCCGGCCTTTGTCGACCATGCTTTCGAAGACCGGGCGAACCCAAGGCTTGATATTGGCGGAAATGCTGTCGCCACGGTAAATCATATCTACTTCTGCTCCGACCCGCATCAGCTCAAGAGCCGCATCAACCGCCGAATTGCTGCCCCCGATTATCGCGATCTTCATGCCGGTATAAGGATGGGCTTCTCCGAAATAATGCGTAACCTTGGGCAATTCTTCTCCCGGTATGCCGATCCAGTTCGGCTGATCGAAATAGCCGGTCGAAATGATGACAGCCGAGCCCCGCCGGGTCTTGCGTTCGCCGCGCCGGTTCTCCGTATGTACGGCAAAGATTCCGTCCCCAAGCTTCTCGATGGAGAGAGCTTCCTCATACGCCGCGATGTCCAGCTCATGCAGCTCTGCGGCCTTCCGGTAATAGACCAGAGCCTCATGCCGGTAAGGCTTATCATGGGGCGATGTAAAAGGAACACCCCCGATCTCCAGCAGCTCCGCTGTGCTGAAGAACTGCATATTCGTCGGATATTGATAAATGGAGTGGACGATAAAATGCTTCTCGACGATAATGGCGGACAGTCCGAGCCGCCGGCACTCGATTGCGGCGGACAGCCCGCACGGTCCCGCTCCGATAATGATGACATCATGCATATGTGAAATGACCTCCCGTTCTTTTCTTGTTCTAAAGTATACGCTGAGAATACGCCCGGTATCGCAACCTAAATCGTACCGCAAATACCGCCCGTTTGCCAGGGCAAAGCCAGGAGTAAGGAGCAGACGAAGGATGAATAGTTGCCTTAGCCTGAGGAGTGTAATATAATTAGATATATATCTAATAACATAATTGTTTAATGAGGAGTGCTATCATGCAGCTCGATAAAATTGTCAATTATCATAAAGCGCTGGCTGACCCTACCCGCATGCGGATGCTGCTCTTGCTGTCCAAAGGCGAGATGCACGGGCAGGCACTGGCGGAAGCGCTCGGGCTGTCCCAGCCAACGGTAACCCATCACGCGGCCAAGCTGCGTGCCGCTGCGATGATCCTGGAACGGAGGGATAAGAACACCGTGTATTTCAAGCTCAACCCGGAGTTTATCCGGAAGGGGAGCGCAGCTTCGCTATCTTTTATTTTCGATAAGGGGGTGGAAGAAATGGATGAGATCAGCAAGAATCAAAGTCTGCAGGAGTCGGTGATCCGCAACTTTTTCTCGAAGGACGGCAAGCTTCGGCAGATTCCGGCGCAGTACAAGAAGAAGCTTATTGCTCTTCAGCATATGGTGGAACAGCTGCAGCAGGGGGTGAGTTACAGCGAGAAGGAGATCAACACTTTTATCAAAGCTTATCACGAAGATTTCGCGACGATACGCCGGGAGTTTATCATGCACCAGTTCATGTATAGAGAGAATGAGATCTATGAGCTGAATCCGCGGGAGATGTGGACGAAATGGGAATCCGTCAAATAATGTTCTAAAGTTTCGAACGTTTCTGTGACGGGTTAATTATGATTGATTAAAATTTTCGGAATTGCATAAACTGGAATTGAAAGCGTTATAGATATTAAATCTGGCAGACAAGAAAGGAGTCTTTCGCATGATCTTCAAAAGGTTCAAGAAAGAAGCCGCTCCGACCCGAATCACCGTCACCTTGCCGGAAGTTAAACAAGCTGTACGCCAATTCGAGAATGACATGCCTCCGAAGATTAACCGGACCGTGCTGCTCAAAGACGACAAGAGCATCGACCTCTCCCGTCTGACCCGGTATTTGGGAGGCGTGTCGGATCAGAAGTTCTATATGTCCCGCGAAACGTTTGAAATTTTTGACGAAGGGGAGAGGGAAATTCCCTACTTCCTTGATCTGGTGCAAACGGCTGTGGACAGCTATTTCAGTGACACCGGTAAACTGCCCCTGCTCGAGGAGGCGCCGCTTCCCGAGGTTCACTGCCGCCTTCTGGCCAGCGAGCGCTATTTGAAGGAGCTTCCGCCGTTTCCGTTGTATATTACCGAGGAAGAGCTGATGCTGACCCATCGGTCCGATCATTTCAAATGAATGGGAGCCCTCTCGCTGCGCTTTAACCGGCGTCTGCGGGGTTCCTCGCAATCGGGTTAACGAATCGGGTTATGTAACGAACGGGCACTTAGGAACAGTTTCTCCGGCACTTATTAATGGAAGCGTTAACAAAATGGCGGCTGCGAATGGATCAGCGAGATTTGAGATACCAAACTTGCACAAAGCACCTTTTGCACGGAACACGCCTGACAATCTGCCTGATTTTCCAGTATAATGCCTATGAGAATCCATCCTGCGAAGGCTGGAGAACAGAACGAAGGCAGGGAGAATCGGAAGAATGGGAACCGCAAAAGCACTTTTATTTGATCTGGACAATACGCTGATGGATCGTGATGCCACGTTCCGCAGCTTCGGCACACAATTCATTTCGCACTATTTTGGGCATATGAATCTTGAAGAGCAGCTTGCTCTGGTCGAGGACATGATCGTCCGCGATGCGGACGGTTACAGGGATAAAGACGGTTTTTTCCGTGAGCTCAGTGAGGTGCTGCCCTGGAAAGAGCCCGTCGCAGCAGAGGAAATCAGGGGATTTTACGATATTCATTATGCCGGACACGGCGCACTGATGAAGGATGCGGTGGAATGTCTGGACTATTTGAAAGGCAGAAGCTATCCCCTCGGGCTTGTCACGAATGGAAAAAGCGACATTCAACGGGGGAAAATCGAACTGTTGAAACTTGAAGGTTACTTCAACACCATTGTGATCTCTGGCGAGGCCGGAATCACCAAGCCGGATGAGGCGATTTACCGTCTTGCACTGGAGAAGCTTGGCTATGCTGCGGATGAAACGCTGTTCATAGGCGATCATCCCGTGAACGACATTTGGGGAGCGGGACGCACCGGCATGCAGGGGATCTGGCTGCGGCGTAATCATCCCTGGGACGAGAAGCTGGACGTTCGCCCGTGGCGGACGATCGATGAGCTCTGCGAGCTCAAAGAAATTCTGTGAAGCAGGAAGGGCAGGTTGACAACACAAGGTCTTCCCGTTTATGATAGTTCCATTAATTACCGGAAGGAGTGGATGTCGTAATGACAGTTCAAATGGTCAAACTGTTGCCAGTTGTTATTGATTGGGATACGACTCTTCCGGGAATAGGCCGTTCACGCTGATTAGACGCTGCGGCTGACTCGCCGCGCTTACATGAAGCCGCCGGAACCGTATCCAGGTTCCGGCGGCTTTTTTTGCGGCCGGGGAAGCGGGGGAGATTGATCCCCGTCTTTCTCGTGCCATTCGCGTGAGCTTCGGGAGATTTCAATTCTTCCCATCCGCGTGAGAAGAAGCTGTAGCGGCCCGCTCCATAAGCGCGTAAACGCGGGAGCGGTTGGAGAAGCCCGCCGGAACCGAAAGGTCCGGCGGGCTTTTTGGCGTGCGGATTCCCGGAAGTACGATGAAGGAATAAGAAAAATACTCGAAACTCACAACCAATGGAGGTATTACATGAATTTAGAGAAATATGGTTGGAATGAACAATGGAAAGAGCAATGGAACCGGAATGGAGAACGGTCCGAAGGAACAATCCCTGCCCGCATCATCGGCGACTTCGGAAGCCGTTATCGGGTCGTGACGGAGGAAGGCGAAGGCTGGGGTGAGCTATCCGGCAAGCTGAGACATTCGCTGGAGACCTTCGGCGATTACCCGGCAATCGGGGATTGGACGGAGGTGAGAAAATCGGAAGCCGGACCGTATATTCTTCAGCATGTGCTGGAACGGCGCAGCCAGATTTCAAGAAGGGCCGCCGGAAGTCAGCCCCGGGAGCAGATCGTCGCCGCCAATGTCGACACCCTCTTCCTGGTCAGCGCCTTGAACGATGATTACAATATCCGCCGGATGGAGCGGTATTTGATTATGGCCTGGAACAGCGGAGCGTCGCCTGTTATTGTCCTGACGAAAGCGGATCTGTGCGATGATCCCGAGTCCAAGCTGCGCGAGATGGAGCTTACCGCTCCCGGTGTGCCCGTGCTGGCGGTCAGCGCCGTGAAAGACTTGGGACGGGCCGAATTGATGCCCTATATCGGAGAGGGAAGAACTGCCACGCTTACCGGCTCCTCGGGCTGCGGCAAATCGACGCTCGTCAATTGGCTAAGCGGAGAGGAACTCCAGCAGACCGGCGAGGTCCGGGAGGATGACAGCCGGGGACGGCATACGACGACGCGGCGGGAGCTGTTCCTGCTGCCGGACGGAGGCATCATCATCGACACGCCCGGCATGCGGGAGCTTCAGCTGTGGGAGGATGAAGGCGGCCTGGATCTGGCATTTGCCGATATCGCGCGGCTGTCGGAGGGCTGCCGCTTCACCGATTGCCGCCATGAACATGAGGAAGGCTGCGCAGTCCGCGAGGCGGTGGAGAGCGGGGAGCTGCCGGAGAAGCGGCTCCGGAGCTACCGGAAGACCCAGCGCGAGCTGCGATTTCAGGCGTCGAAAGAATCGCGCCTCAAACGCAAGGGGGCAGCAGCGGCCGGAACCAAAAGCTCCGGCTCACACGCCCGGAAGTACGACTGGCGCGCCGAAATGGATGAATGAACGGTCTCCAAAATATTTTTTTACGCAGGATGTCCGCTTCCTCCAGACGTTCTCTCCTATATCTTTGAATGGGAGCGTTCTTATCTCCGGTATTGCCTCTAGATATGGAGTATCGCTGCCTCTTAACCGTTGAGTGTGCAATACCGGACCCGTTAAGCCCTCGTTTAAAATGTGACGGACGAGGTTATATAGGGATTACCAGATGATCAGGAAATTCTTTCCTGTCTCTTCTGCAGATCAGAAAAAGGAGCGATTGACATGTCCATTGACCGTTTCATAATCAAAAAATTGGACAACTGTCACGAGCAGACGAAGGTCAACTTGGTCAAGCTGTTTCAGCTTCGGATTCAGAAGGCGGAGAAGGCGGAGAGTCGGATTCATCGAACCGGATCATGATGCGAATGTCTACGGAGACAATCAGGTCAAATAAAAAAGCATTCTTCCGGGCGGAAGGATGCTTTTTTATTAAACTAGCATATTCAAGGGATTAAGTTCATCTTTAATAGAGAGACAGTGCCAATGTGTCGTCTTCGCTGAAGCTGTGCAGGATAGCTTCGGAGCCTTTGATCTCGATGCTGATCAGGGAGTTCAGGCATTTCTTGAGGGCGTTTTTCCCTTTGTTGATTTTGAGATCCAGCGTGCTTGTGAGCAGTTTGAGTACTTTTTGAGTTGGCTGTTTGTTATCTGTAGTAAAATATACCGGAACACTCTTGTTCTGGAAAGTAATCAGCATTCTCATTAGANATAATACCTCTCTTTTCTTAATTTTACCTTAAAATTAGCTTATGATAACATAAAGATTGGTAGATTCAAGATCGGAAGGATACGATCTCAGTGATAGAAGAACAATCGATGAAATATTTGCGGTTTCTGATGCCTGAAGGAGACAAGCTTATAAGAAGCAGTGAACTGCCATCCGAACAATCGGATATTAGGCGGGTCTGCCGCCTGCATTACCGAAGCGGGGACAAGGACTGCGACCTGCTTATATATGTCAATCCCCGGCAAGTGATCATTCTCCGCAAGGGGAGAGTGGAGCCTGAATGTCATGCGCTGGATGATCCCGGCCATGAACAAGCGATCAGAGAAGCCATTCTGGAGGGCATCATTCTCCCTGAAGCTCCATTCGGAGGGAGGGAAGACCCCGCGCTGCTCATGTCCAAAATGCAGTACAGGGAAATTCTGAACCGGGCGTCCGGCTCTATTCTCCAGCTGTGCCGCTATGTGAAGCGGACTACCGGAGACTCACGGCTCTCGATCCGGTTCGCGTTCACCGTCCGTTCTCCACGCACTTCGGGCGAGCTGCGCATTGGCTCCAGACAGGGCAGGGACTGGACATTTCAGTACGCTTCCTTTCTGGGCAGCCGCTGCTGCGGTTGGCTTCTCCGGATGAGCTGTGGAGAGGGACAGGACTGGGTATCGGCATCGACGGTGGACAAGGAGCTGTTCTGCTCGATTTTTCTGGATTGGCTGCTGCATTGGGAGCCGGACGGAAAAGCAGATGTCAGATAGACCAATTATATGAGGTGAGGTACATGGATAATGGATGGTTAGGCACGCAGTTTGTTACCCAGATCGGTATTATTGTCAAGGATGTGGAGCAGACCTCCCGGAGCTACGCCGATTTCTTCGGTGTTCCCAAGCCGGAATCCTTCTGGACGGACACAGCGGACCTTGCGCAGACGGAATATGTTGGTGAACCGACGCCGGCACGGGCGAAACTCGCCTTCTTCGATATGGGTCAGCTGCAAATCGAGCTGATTCAGCCGGATGAGGGACCTTCCACCTGGCGAGAATTTCTGGACAAGCAGGGGGAGGGCGTTCACCATATCGCCTTTGGCATCAAGGGTATGAAGGAGAAAATCGCACTCTTGGAGAATAATGGCATGCCGCTTATTCAAAAAGGGGAGTATACGGGCGGAAGATACGCGTATATGGACACGTTCGATGAGCTGAAGGTGCTGGTGGAGCTGCTTGAGAACGACTGATAGACCGATTTCAAAATGCAGACGGTTTGGCCGACATGGCCGGGCCGTCTTTTTTTATAACCGATTACTGGGCATCTGCATATGCTGGATTATCCAGCTCCGGGGGAGAGCATGACTCCTATCCGATATTCGGAAGCGTCAGCCCCCGCAAGGGCAGGGGAGAGAGGAGAGACGCATGATGCGTAAAGGGTACAGAGCCGCGGCGCTGGCGCTTGCGGTCGGGATGGCCGTCTCCATGCTCGCCGGCTGCGGCGGGAAGAGCGAGTCAGCCTCAATTAAGGTGAAGGTCGGAGAGGTAACGAGATCCGTGTTCTATGCGCCCGAATATGTGGCGTTGTCTCAAGGTTTTTTCAAGGATGAGGGGCTGGATGTCGAGCTTCAGACGATTCCCGGGGGAGACAAGACGATGACGGCGCTGCTGTCAGGAGCGATCGATGTGGCGCTGGTGGGCTCGGAGACGTCGATTTATGTCTATCAGCAGGGCAGCGACGATCCGGTGATCAACTTTGCCCAACTGACACAGCGCGACGGCACCTTCCTGTTCGCCCGCAAGGAGCAGTCGAATTTTGATTGGAGCGAATTGAAGGGATCGACCTTCCTGGGCCAGCGCAAAGGCGGCATGCCGCAGATGGCCGGAGATTTCACGCTGAAGAAGAAAGGGATCGATTCATCCAAGGATTTGACTCTGATCCAGAATATTGATTTTGCGAATATCGCGGGAGCTTTTGCATCGGGTACGGGCGATTATGTGCAGCTGTTCGAGCCGCAGGCGTCGATCTTCGAGCGGGAGGGACGGGGCAAGGTCGTGGCATCATTCGGGGTCGAGAGCGGATATTTGCCTTACACCGTGTTCATGGCGAAGAACAGCTTTATAAGCAAGAACGACAAGACGGTGCAGAAATTTACGAATGCCCTGCAAGAAGCCCAGAATTGGGTGAAGTCCCACAGTCCGGAGGAGATTGCGGATGCCGTAATGACATACTTCAAGGATACGGATAAGGATATTCTCGTCTCGGCGATCAAGCGGTATAAGGATCAGGACACGTACGCGCTGAACCCTGTCATCGACGATGCGGAATGGAACAATCTCCTGGATGTCATGGAAAATGCGGGTGAGCTGAAGGAACGCGTTCCGTCCGCCAAAATCGTCAACAACTCGTTCGCGGAGAAGGCGTTGTCTGAGGTAAAGGGAGACAAATAAAGACAGAGTCTTGAAGTCAACAATGCGCCATGAAAAGGAGGAAGCCGCCATGCCGCCGGTAGTCGAACTGCGCTCAGTCTCACATGCATATCTGGAGGACCGGAACGCTTCTTTGGCGCTGGAGAATATCGAACTTGTTATCGAAAAAGGAGAGTTCGTCAGCCTGGTCGGACCGAGCGGCTGCGGCAAAACAACGCTTCTCTCCATCATCTCCGGCCTGCTTAAGCCATCAAAGGGAGAGGTGCGGGTGAACGGCTCTCCGGTCCTTGGTCCTTCGCCTTGCACCGGGTACATGCTGCAGCAGGACTATCTCTTCCCGTGGCGGACGATTCTGGAGAACGCGCTGCTCGGACTTGAATTGACCGGCAGGCCGAACGCGGAAGAACGTGCCAAGACGGCAGCGCTGCTGGCCGAAATGGGACTAAAGGGGAAGGAAGACTCCTTCCCCGGCCAGCTCTCCGGCGGTATGCGCCAGCGGGTGGCTCTCGTGCGGACGCTGGCTACCGACCCGGAGCTGCTGCTGCTTGATGAGCCATTCTCCGCGTTGGATTACCAGATCAAGCTCCAGCTTGAGGATCTTGTGTCGGAGACTCTCCGGAGCAGGGGGAAGACAGCACTGCTGGTTACCCATGATTTATCCGAGGCAATTGCAGTAAGCAGCAGGGTCATTCTGATGGGACGGAATCCGGGGAGAATCCGCCGTGTCTTCGATATCCCCCGAAGCATCGCGGATACGCCGCCGCTGTATGCCCGGGACCAGCCGGGATTCGCCGAGCTGTTCCATTCCGTCTGGAGAGAAATGGAGACGGAGGGAGCCGGCGGTTCGGCTGGCTAGCCAATGAAAGGAGGAGCGGAACATGAAGCAGGAGATTCTGAGCGGGAGTGGCACGGCGAGAGCGTCCGCCAGCGACTGGCTGGCCTCCGAGCATGTCGATTATCTTCGCGGCAAGCGGAAGCATCGCAGAAACGTCCGGCTCGTCCAGACCGGACTGCTGCTCCTGTTCTTCGGTTTATGGGAAGTTGCCGCACGGCAGGGATGGATTGACCGGCTGTTGTTCAGCAGTCCGTCAAGAGTATGGGACCAGCTGCTGAAGAGCGCGCTTGACGGAAGCCTGTGGCATCATCTGGGGATCACTGTCTGGGAGACGGCGGCCGGCTTTGTCCTTGGGACGCTTGTGGGAACGCTGCTGGCCGCTTTGATCTGGTGGTCGCCGTTTCTGTCGGCTGTGCTCGATCCCTACATGGTTGTCTTCAACAGCATGCCGAAGGTGGCGCTCGGCCCAATCTTTATCGTGATGTTCGGAGCGGGTTTTACAGCGATTGTCATGACGACGCTCTCCATCACGGTCATCGTCACGACGCTGGTTGTGTACAACAGCTTCCAGGGAGTCGATCCCAATTATGTGAGGGTGATCCGGTCGTTCGGAGGAGGGCGGGGTCAGGTCTTCAGCAAAGTCATTCTTCCGGCGTCGTTCCCTGCGATCATCTCGACACTGAAGGTCAATGTCGGCATGTCCTGGGTCGGCGTCATTGTCGGTGAATTTCTGGTGGCGAAATCGGGTCTGGGATACTTGATCATCTACGGATTCCAGGTGTTCAATTTCACACTGGTTATGTCCAGCCTGCTCGTCATCGCCATTGTCGCCACGCTCATGTATCAAGTCGTCGTTTACTTCGAGAAACTGCTGCTGACCCGGCGCTGATCCGAGTATTTCGGGCCTTAATAAGAAGCGAAATCCATTCTTGTTCCGGTTACGCCGGGTCCGCTTTGCGTCAAGTATTGTGACTTTTCTGAAAATCAAGTACCATGATCTTGATCGAAAGGACGTTCCAACATCCGGTACGGATCGAAAAAGTGACAAGGCGGGGTATTATTCATGGGATTTCGCATCATCAAGACGGCGGCGGCGACGCTGCTGTCTGTTCTTCTGGCTGCAGCTGTTCACATTCCGAATGCGCAGAGCGCCGGGCTGCTGGCCATTCTGGGCGTGGAGGTGACGAGAAAGCGGAGTCTTCGGACGATAACGGCGCGTTTTATCGCCTCGCTGGTCGGGCTGCTGATCGGCTGCGCTCTTTTTGCAATATTCGGCTTCGAATACTGGGTCCTCGGCCTGTTCGTTCTGCTGGGGTTTCCGCTTATCGTCCGTTCAGGCTTCAAGGAAGGCATCGTGACAAGCTCCGTTATCGTGTTTCGCGTGTTCGGACAAGCTGAGCTGAACTTTGGAATCATCCTCCAACAGGTGGAACTGCTCATTATTGGCCTAGGATCGGCCGGACTCTGCAACCTGATCTATATGCCTAAATCGGATCAGATGATGTACGGAATCCGCAAAGAAGTGGACGGTATGTTCTCCGTAATATTCCGGCAGTTCGCCAAATCACTGCGGGACCCGCAGTACGTATGGGACGGCAAGGAGCTGATTCAGGCGGGAAGCACGATTCAGCGCGGTCTGACGGCTGCGGCCCGGGAAATGGAGAACAGCGTCATTCATCCGGATGAGGCATGGAATGTCTACTTCTATATGCGGAAGGAGCAGCTCGAATCCATCCAGAATATGCTGCAGCTGCTCTCGCAGGTGTATCAGCATCTGCCTCATGGCAAAATGGTCGCCGAGCTGTTCGAGCAGCTGAGCCAGGATGTGCTTAACGAGGGGTATACAGGAAGGACGGAGGGCCTGTTGACCGAGCTTGAGGAAAGCTTCAAGGAAATGACCCTGCCCTCCTCGCGGGAGGAATTCGAGGTCCGCTCCGCCATCCTCCAGCTCTGCCGGGAGCTGGCGCTCTATTTGAAGATCGCGAAGCAGTATAAGGCCCCCATCGCTTCCGGCCGGCAGACCGCTGCGGAGAATGCGGGGAGCCGGTAGGCGTAAGCCCCGTCTTCATTATCTATTAATAATCGGCTGACAAGAGGAAGGCCGCTTTTTCCTGTACAGGGAAAGAGCGGCCTTCCTCGCGGTCTGGCAGAAATGAGAAGCAGCGGGATAACGAATTTCCCCCTCCCGGGCACAGCGCTACCGCTGCTTTTTCCTTGAACGGCAAGGGTTTGAGTGACTTCTCGAACTTATCCAAAAATAGTTGTCACTCTAGGCCTTTGCCCTGCATACACTTCATAGTGAATGATTGTATGGAGGAGGTTCAAAGATGTCATTAGGCCATAAACGCCAAACAAGGGAGATCATTACGAAAGCGATTTGCGGCAAGGGTCGTAAGTTCTCCACCGTAACCCATACCGTAACTCCGCCACATCATCCGACGAGTATTTTGGGGGCTTGGATTATCAACCACCAGTACGAAGCGGTTGCCGCCGGAAACGGAATCGAGGTGATCGGTACTTACGATATCAACATCTGGTATTCGTATGACAAGAACAAACAGACCGAGGTAGCGAAGGAGACGGTCTCCTATGTGGAGCCAATTCCGCTCTCCTATCTCGATCCGAAACACCGGGCTTCCACCGTCGAGGTATCTGCGGACGCAACGCAGGAACCGAACTGTGTAGAAGCGGGTGTAACCTCGGGAGGCGGCAGTGTCACAATTCGGGTCGAACGGGAATTCGAGGCCGAATTGGTCGCGGAGACGAAGCTCCGCGTATACGTCAGTGATGCCGAGAGCGACCCGGAAGACAAGGACTACGACTACGAGTCCGAAGGCTTCGACTATGAGGATCTGGACCCCGACGCGCTGGACGATGAGCTGTAAGACGGCTTTGACGCCCGCCGGCGTCTCCCGCTGCCCGGTACGGGTATCTCCGTGCCGGCGAGAGCGGAAACGGATATGCAGTATCATATGAACCGGGAGCGGGGACGTAGAGGGCGGATGCCCTCCTTTTTTTGAATAATTTTCGGACTGGGCCTGTCTATTTTGGGCAGCTGCCCGCCGAAGAAGATGGCCTTATTCGCAAAAGCAGCTTCCGTATATTTTCTGCATGGGGGAGACGGGATGAACGAAGGACTGGACGTATACCTCTCGCTGTCGCCCGGGGGCCGGGAACGGCGGCTGCAGAGGGCGGGGATTCATGCCGAATTCGTCTCGGCAGGCGGTTCGCGGTCGAAGGGTAACCGCCGGATGTCGGGTGCGGCCGGGGAAGAGCGAGTTCGGCAGGACCGGGCTAAGGAATCCCATAGGGAGGATATCTTTCGCCAGCGGTATCGAACTGCGGTCTTCAACCTGCAGCCGCTCGGAACGGCACTTCTTGGAACGGGAATGGACCGCATGTCCTTTCAATCGATATGGGGACAGCCTACACTCTCGTCTCGCGGTGTCCCAAGCCCGGGCACAGAGGAAGACACACCGGCTGTTACAGTTACAGGGGAACGGGGCAGGTTGTTCAAACGGCTCGGCAGCCTTGCCGTCAAAGCCTTGTACGGCCTCGGGCTGGATAGCGGGGAGGTTCTCATTACCGCCGGTGGCGAGGGCCACTACACCGTGACAGGCATTTCTCCTCTCGTCTCAGCGAAGGGCCGGGCATTACCCGAACCTTACCGCCAGGCGGATGAAGCTCTGCGCCTGGCGCTGGCAGGGGAGGGTCCAAATCGGCCGGACCTGCTGATGGGCATGGACCCGGAGTTCATCCTGCTCCGGGAGGACACCGGCCGCGTCGTCCCTGCGTCGCGGCATCTGCCCCTGGGCGGCGCGGCAGGCTGCGACGCCGGTCCCCCGGGAACGCGCGGCGTGTTCCCGGTCGCCGAGCTGCGCCCCGGCCCGCGCGCCGCGCCGCGCGCGCTGATGGCGCAGCTGCGGTCCGCGGCGATGCTCGCGGACCGGCTCATTCCCGGCCCCGGCATCGGCTGGCGGGCCGGGGGGATGCCGCTGAGGGGCTGGGCCCTCGGCGGGCATTTGCACTTCAGCGGCGTCGTGCTGACGGCGCCGCTGCTGCGCGCGCTCGATAACTATCTCGCGCTGCCGGTTGCACTGCTGGAGGACGAGCGCGCCTCCGGCCGCCGTCCCCGCTACGGGACGCTCGGCGATTTCCGGCTCCAGCCGCATGGCGGCTTCGAGTACCGGACCCTGCCGAGCTTCCTGGTCTCCCCGGACATCGCCCGGGGAGTGATCGCGCTGGCTCACCTCATTGTGAGCCGGTATGAGGCCCTGCCGCTGCGGCCGCTGGACCGCGAGCCGGTGCACGCCGCCTATTACGGCGGCGGCAGGAAGACGCTGCGCGCAGCAGCGGCTCCGCTGATCCGGCAGCTGCGGACGCTGCCGGAATACGCCGGGCTCCGCGGGGATGCGGAGCCGCTGCTCCGGATGGTCGAGGAGGGCCGGCGGTGGGAGGAGTCCCGGAACATCCGGGAACTGTGGCGCCTCGAATTCGACCGGGTGAAGGACCTTGACCGGAGCGCGGAGAGTATATTCAGCCCGTCGCGCTAGGGTTTTACCGCCGCTTGGTTAAGACTGGCAGCTTGGACGTGTACAATCTGTGTATTGATCTTTTGATAAACGCTGCGACGTTTCGTTCACGACGCTTGTTTGAAAGAGAGACGGTTACAGAAGAACAGATGCGGACCCGCCTAGCGAGCGGGTTCGCTTTGTTGTGGCATGAACAAGAAGAACATTTGTTTCGCTTTCGGATTCCCCCTGTCCGGGAAGTTCTGTTATAATGAGCAGATAAGCATGTAATGGCCTGGAGGTACCCGATGGCAAAATATACACCGATGATCGAACAGTATTTGAAGGTAAAGGAAGGGGCGAAGGATGCCTTCCTTTTTTTCCGGCTGGGCGATTTCTATGAAATGTTCTTTGACGACGCTCTGCTGGCATCCAAAGAGCTGGAAATTACATTGACCGGCCGCGAAGGAGGAGGCGACGAGCGCATTCCGATGTGCGGCGTGCCTTATCATTCGGCTGAGGGTTATATCCAGCGCCTGATCGAGAAGGGCTACAAGGTCGCCATTTGCGAGCAGCTTGACGATCCGGCGACAACAAAAGGCATGGTCCGGCGGGATATCGTCCGGGTCGTGACGCCCGGTACGGTGATGGAAGGCCGGACGCTGGCCGACAAGAGCAACAATTACCTCGTATGCGTCACCGAGCTGGATGGCATGACGGCGCTGGCTGCCTGTGATTTAACGACCGGCGAGCTCTATGTCACTTCTTCGCCTGCGAGCGAAGAGGGGCTTCGCGGCGAAATCGGCACTTACGAGCCAGCCGAAATGATCGGGGATGCGAAGCTGCTGGAACGACTTCAGGGCGAGTCGCTCCCCGGCGCCAAGCCGGTTGTCTATACACCTTGGGAGAAGAAGGATGAGCCGAAAGCGCGCGAACAGTTCGGTGAGGCCGCCTGGGCGCGGCTGGAACAGGAACGCGCGCAATGCCTTTCGATTCTGATCTCATATCTGAATGAGACCCAGCGGCGTTCGCTGGGACAGCTCAGTCATATTTCCTCATATGAACCGGGCAACTTCATGATTCTCGATCCCTTCACGCGGCGGAATCTGGAGCTGACCGAGACGGTCCGGGAACGCTCCAAGAAGGGCTCGCTGCTCTGGCTGCTGGACCGCACGGAGACCTCGATGGGCGCGCGGCTGCTGCGGCGGCGAATCGACAAGCCGCTGCTGCAGCGGCACCAGATCGAACGGCGTCTTGAGGCTGTGGAACATCTGTACAATCAGTTCATTCTGCGGGAGGACCTGCGGCTCGCTCTGAAGGAAATCTATGATTTGGAACGGCTGACGGGCCGGGTGGCTTACGGCAGCGCCAACGGCCGTGATTTGAACGCGCTGAAGCTGTCCCTGGCGCAGATTCCCGCGCTTAAAGAGCTGTGTCTCGCCTCCGCTTCTTCCACACTTAGGGAGCTGGGGGAAGCCATTGACGAATGCGCCGACCTGCGGGAGGACATCGAGAAGGCGATCATCGAAGATCCGCCGGTATCTGTTCGGGACGGCGGCATTATCCGGCCGGGCTATCATGAGCGGCTTGACGACCTCCGGGAGGCCGGCAGCAGCGGCAAACGCTGGATTGCCGAGCTGGAAGCGAAGGAGCGGCAGGCAACCGGCATCAAGTCGCTGAAGATCGGCTACAACAAGGTATTCGGCTATTATATAGAAATTACGCGCAGCAACCTGTCCGTTCTTCCGGAAGGACGGTATGAGCGCAAGCAGACGCTGGCGAACGCGGAGCGGTTCGTCACACCGGAGCTGAAGGAGAAGGAAGCGCTGATCCTTGAAGCCCAGGACAAGATGACGGACCTGGAGTATACGCTGTTCACCGAGCTGAGAGACCGGCTGTGCACACAAATTCCAAGGCTTCAGAGTCTTGCAGAGAAGGTTGCGGAGATTGACGTGTACCAGAGTCTGGCTGCTGTCAGCGCCGAGCAGCGGTTCGTGAAGCCGACGCTGACCGATGGCTATGATCTGCATGTCGAAGGCGGACGCCATCCGGTTGTTGAAGCGGTTCTGAAGGATACCTCATTCATTGCGAACAGCAGTACTCTATCGAAGCAAAGCGGCCGTATCCTGCTCATTACCGGTCCGAACATGGCGGGAAAAAGCACCTACATGCGCCAGGTCGCCCTTATCTGCATTCTGGCGCAAATCGGCTGCTTCGTGCCTGCCGACAAGGCGGAAATTCCGGTGATCGACCGGGTATTCACGCGGATCGGTGCCGCAGACGATCTGATCGGCGGCCAGAGCACGTTCATGGTCGAGATGGCCGACATCCAGCTGATGACGGAGCAGGCGACGCCGCGCAGCCTTATTATCATCGACGAGCTGGGCCGGGGCACCTCCACGGGCGAGGGCATGGCAATTGCCCAGGCGGTCATCGAATATGTACATGATGTGATCGGTTGTAAGGCGCTGGTATCGACGCATTTTCATGAGCTGGCCCATCTGGAAGAAATGCTGGAAGGGCTGCGGAACTATTCCATGGCTGTTCAGGAGAGCGGAGACAAGGTTCATTTCCTGCGGAAGCTGATACCGGGTGCGGCGGACAGCAGTTACGGAATCTACTGCGCGCGGCTTGCCGGCCTGCCGGGCAGCATCATCGACCGGGCCTATGGTCTTCTTCAAGATATGGGACAGGCCTCTCCCGCTGGCGGAATTCAGAGCAGGTCTGGAATCTCAGTCGGTGAGACTGCGATCCGTGAAGCGGCTGCGGGAATCGTCTCGGAGGGAGACGCAGGGTCGGCTGCCGCTTCTTCTTCACTAGAGCCGATTGGCGCTGCACGGACCGGAAGTTCAGGCGCATTGGCGGCTCAGGGCGCGCTGCCGGATGCTAGTCCCTCCAAGGGTAATGAATCACGGACGCCGGAGCCGTCGTCCCGGAATGCATACCATTCGTCTCATTCGTCTGCTCCCGATTCCGATCTCGGCAGCGAGCAGAGTGGCGAAGTGGTTCAGCTCTCGATCTTCGGTGACGAGGAGCCGCGGCGCGGCCGCAAGGGAGCCGGACAGCGCGACCATACGGTTGCGGATGATATTATGGCTGCCGTCGGAGCGGCGGACCTGATGAACATGACGCCGCTGCAGGCGATGCAGCTGTTGAACGAATTGAAAATGAAAATTCGTGTGAAATCATGATTTGAGAGGAAGAGAGGCGGTCCGGAAATGGCCAGAATCCATGTGCTGGACGAGCATATTGCCAACCAGATAGCGGCCGGCGAGGTAGTGGAGCGTCCGGCATCAGTGGTCAAGGAGCTGGTGGAGAACGCTATTGATGCGGGAAGCACCCGCATCGAGGTGTCCATTGAAGAAGGCGGGCTGCAGAGCATCAAGGTCAAGGACAATGGCTCCGGCATCGACCCGGAGGACTGCGAGACCGCCTTTTACCGCCACGCCACCAGCAAAATCGAGAATGGCCGGGACTTGTTCCAGATCACGAGCCTCGGCTTCCGGGGCGAGGCGCTGCCAAGTATCGCCGCCGTGGCGAAGGTGTCGCTGCTTACGGCAAGCACGGACGACGGCAAAGGGCAGCTGCTTGAGATCGAAGGCGGCAAGCTGATGGCGAACGAGCCGTCAGCCTCCGGCAAAGGCACGGAGATGACGGTCCGGGAGCTGTTCTACAATACGCCCGCGCGTCTCAAGTATATGAAGAGCATCCAGACGGAGCTCGGACATATCTCGGATACCATGTACCGGACGGCCCTTGCCTACCCCCAGATTTCGTTCACGCTGCGCCATAACGGCAACCAGCTGCTGCATACGCTGGGCGGGGGCGATCTGCTGCAGGTGATCGCAGCCGTATACGGCACATCGGCGGCCAAGGCGATGCTTCCCGTTGAGGCGGAGGACCCCGACTACCGGATTTCCGGCTATATTAGCCGCCCGGAGTGGACGCGCGCCAACCGCAACGCGGTTACGACGATCGTCGGCGGGCGTTACATCCGCAGCGGGGGGCTCAATGCAGCCATTATGCGGGCTTACCATACCCTGCTGCCGATCAACCGGTATCCGCTGCTTGTGCTTAAGCTTGATATGCATCCTTCCCTGGTGGATGTCAATGTGCATCCAGCCAAGCTGGAGGTACGGTTCAGCAAGGAGAACGAGCTGTATCAGTTCGTGGAGCAGCAGCTCCGCAAGGTGCTGCTGGGAGAGAATCTTATTCCCCGTCCCGGAAGAGAGACGATTGGACCGAAGGGCAGCACTTCCTTTATACAGGAGCAGTTCTCGTTCACCAAACCGGTTTCGCAGGCGGCCGCTGATTCACAAGATACGGTGAATGCCGACAACAGAGGGGCCGAAGCCGGAAGACCGTTCGATCTGCCAGAAAGACAGGATGTCACGGCCGGACCGGCAGCCGGATTGCCAAGCGGGTCCCGGCGGGAGCTGATGGATGACAGGGGCGCCGGCGGTTCGTATTCCGGCTCTACCGGCTCTATTAGCGCCGCTTCCGATTCGGCTCAGACCAGCCGGCCGGTTGACTCTCCGGCTGCCGGTGAGCCATCCGGCTTGCTTGAACGCGCGGCTACGTCATCAGGGACCGGCGGCGCCTTCCAGACACGGGAGAACGGAAGCTACAGAGCGCCATACAGCTCCTCCGGCGGCAATTCCGCGCCCGGGGTTCGCGATGCTTCGGCATACGGCGGCGGTTACCGGGCTTCTGGCCCGGCTGCCGCAGGGCGCAGCAGTCTGCCGCCCCAGGCGGGACGGGAGCTGTACGCGCCTGCGCCCGAGAGCCCGTCATCGCTGCCGCCGTTCCCGGAGCTGAGCTATATCGGTCAGCATCACGGAACGTATATTATAGCCCAGAATGAGGAAGGGCTGTATTTGATCGACCAGCATGCCGCCCATGAACGGGTCAATTATGAGTATTACTATGAGAAGTTTGGACGTCCTGCGGAGGCTTCGCAGGAACTTCTGCTGCCGATTACGCTGGAATTCACGCCGTCGGAGAGCCAGAAGCTCAGCGAGCGGCTGAACTGGTTCCAGCAGGCCGGCGTCTATCTGGAGCACTTTGGCGGACAGACTTTTCTGGTGCGTTCTCTCCCATATTGGTTCCCCAAAGGGGAGGAGAAGGAAATCGTCGAAGAGATGGCGGAGTGGGTCCTTAGCGAGCGGAATATCGATCTGGCGAAGCTGCGCGAGAAATCTTCGATTCTCTGCTCCTGCAAAGCTTCGATCAAAGCCAACCAGAAGCAGACCGAACAGGAGGCGATGAGCCTGCTGGACCGGCTCGCGGCTTGCCGCCAGCCTTACACCTGTCCGCATGGCCGCCCGATTCTCATCTCCTTCTCGCCTTATGATCTGGAGAAGCTGTTCAAAAGGGTCATGTAGCATCATATTAACAACAGGCGCATTTGCTTGATAACGGAGGTACCATGATTATTTCGACGGGCGAACGCCCGAAACCGGAGGTTGCCGAGCGCGCCCGTGCTTTAGCCGGGCGTCTTGGCGTCCCTTACGCTCCGCGCGGCAGCGCTTCCGTTGCGAAGCTTCTCGAGGAGTACCATTACGATGATCTGCTCATCGTCCTTCATCAGGAAGTCCGGCTGCTGCGCAGCGGGAAGGCCCCGCTTCATTTCCATCCCAGCATGGGGTTTGTCCGGGCTAAGAGAGTTATAAAGGGAGAGACTGATCCGCTGGCGGCTGCGGCCGGGATGGCTCGGGGTGACAGCGTGCTGGACTGTACAGCGGGTCTTGGCGCTGATTCACTGGTGCTAGCGGTCTCCGGCGGCAAGGAGACAAGCGTGACCGCACTTGAAAGCTCGCTCCCCTTGTATGCATTGCTGACCGAAGGCATGGCTAGCTACGATTCCGGTCTTCCCGAGGTCGATTCCGCTTTACGACGGATTAAGGTTGTGAACAGCGGCCATCTGGATTATTTGCGCAGTCTCCCCGACCGGAGCGTCGACATCGTCTATTTTGACCCGATGTTCCGGGAGCCGCTGCATGATTCCGCAGCGATCTCGCCCCTGCGTTCCTTTGCCGACAGCTCCGCGCTTTCAGAGGGAAGCGTGGCCGAGGCGCTGCGGGTCGCCCGCAAGTCTGTCGTGCTGAAGGAGAAACGGGGCAGCGGCGAATTCAACCGGCTCGGCTTTCATGAGCAGCTTCGGCAAGGCAATAAAACATCGTATGGGGTGATCGTCATTGACAACCGAAGCTAAACCGAGGCTGCTTGTGCTGTTGGGTCCGACCGCTGTCGGCAAGACGCGGCTCAGCCTCAGCCTTGCCTCCGCACTCAATGCCGAAATCATCTCCGGAGATTCCATGCAGGTGTACCGCGGGATGGATATCGGCACGGCCAAGATCAGGCAGGAGGAGATGGAGGGGATTCCTCATCATCTGATCGATGTACTGGACCCGAGGGAGCCGTATTCGGTTGCCGAATTTCAGTCTGAAGGACGCAGGCTGATCAGTGAAATCAGCGGAAGAGGGAAGCTGCCGTTCATTGTAGGCGGAACGGGCCTGTACATCGAATCGCTCTGCTACGGCTTCCGTTTCTCGGAGGCGGTGGCGGATGAGGCGTTCCGCAGCGAAATGGACCGGTACGCCGATGAGTACGGTGCGCTTGCGCTGCACGCAAGGCTGGCGGAGGTCGATCCGGAGAGCGCCGCGAGGCTTCATCCGAATGACCGCCGGCGGATTATCCGGGCGCTTGAAATTTTCCGGCAGACGAATACCCCGCTCTCCCAGTCTCCGGCAGCCGTCAAGCCGGAGTCGCCCTATGACCTCTGCCTGATCGGTTTGAGCATGGACCGTCAATTGCTGTATCGGCGAATCGAAGAGCGTATCGACGAAATGCTGGCGGACGGACTTGTTGACGAGGTGAAGGCTCTCTTGGAACGCGGCTGCGGCAGGAGCCTCGTATCCATGCAGGGACTGGGCTACAAAGAGATCGCCGCCTATCTCGCAGGCGAAATGACCTATGACGAATCGGTAACGCTGCTTAAGAGGGATACCCGGCGCTTTGCCAAAAGACAGCTCTCCTGGTTCCGCCACATGAAGGATATTCACTGGGTCGACGTTGGCGAAGGGACCGATTTTTCCGGGAATTTTACCATGATCCGGTCCATAATAGCAGCTTCACTGGGATAAACCGTATAAATACGCCCCGCTAACCTTGATTGGTTGGCGGGGCGCTTTATTTTCTCCGATTACTTGATATAAAAGGAACATATCACCGCGATTACAAACAGAGCAGCGAGAACGAACCAAGTGAGAGGATGGCGTATATTAAGAGTCCATCCGATTCCGGAGTCCTTTGGAACAAACAAATTCACTTTTTTGAATGACATACGATCAATCCAACCTTTATAAGAGAGATTTGGAATCCGATCCTGGCGGAATTTTTCCCTTTACCTGCTTTAACGTCGCTACAATAAGAAAACTGACAATCACCAATAGTAACCATGAACTCACCTTGCCCAGATGAACGAGACTCCATGCTTCGGTTTGGTTCGGATATTGCCAGGCTCCAAAGAAAGTTGCGATATTTTCAGCGATCCATATAAAGAATCCGATCAGTCCAAAAGAAAGGGCAAGCGGCATACGGTAACGAATTCCACCCACTTTGTAGGTGACCCATGATTGCCCAAAGACGATCAATACAAGTCCGGATAACCACCAACGAACGTCAATCCAATAATGATGGGTGAAGAAGTTCAAATAGATCATTGCTGCAAGAGGTACAACGACCCATAACGGCGGCCACTTGACCAGTTCGACCTCAAACCGCCTCCATGCCTGGCACAAATAACTTGCTACGCTCGCATACATAAATCCGCTGTAGAGAGGTACTCCAAATATTTTGAAATACCCTTCCCCCGGATAAGACCAGGAGCCCATATGTACTTTGAACAGCTCCAGAGCAAGTCCAATAAGATGGAACATGGTAATAACCTTTAGTTCATCTCTTGTTTCTAGCCCGGAATGCACCATTAGCCACTGCATCAGAAGGCAGATAATCAGCAGCCAGTCATACCGAGGCAGGAAGGGAAGCGGCAGATGCTGAGTGATCGCCAATGAGGTGAAAATAACGACCGGAAACAAACAGGACAAGGCCTGCTCACGGCCAAAACGAATCAATTGTATGAATGCTTTCATTTTATGCTCCCCAGGACATTTCTGCAAATGCGCAGATCCTGATTAAAGAGTGTCTTCATCACTTCGGTACTCCAAAAGATCGCCGGGTTGGCAGTCTAAAGCCTTGCATATTGCCTCCAAAGTGGATATTCGAATCGCCTTTGCCTTTCCGTTTTTCAGAATCGAAAGATTGGCCATAGTGATTCCTACCCGGTCCGACAGCTCGGTCACGCTCATTTTTCTTTTCGCCAGCATCACGTCAATATTGATGATAATCGCCATTGTCTTCACCTCAGACCGTTAACTCATTTTCCGATTTTATATCGATGGCATTGTTTAGGAGCTTCTGAAGAACGGCAGCAAAGACCGCGATCACAACGGATGCAAAAATAATGACCAATCCGAGGACTATGAGACCCGGAGCGTCATCTTTCTCTGCTATGAGATAGAAGAACGGCATGCCAGCCGTATACAAGACACTGATTGTGACAGCACAGAATTTGATATTCTTTAATGCGGTTACGGATAATTCCGAGAAGGCGTTGTTCTTGTCAATATAGCTTAATAGTCGAAGGGCCTGAATCAATGCGATGAAGAAGGGAATCGCTGACGCATACATTATCGATATTAAAGGGTAGAGCCAGTTGGCCGGAAAATGTTCTGCTGCTTCCTTTAATATGGAAGGCAATCCAAATACACATAACGCAAGAATCGGAATTCCCATAAGAAACACAGCCATTTTTAAAAAGACTGACTCCTGTTTCATAAAAATGCACCTCACATAAGGGTTGGTGAATTGATAATAGCAGATGATTTATCGAATTACAATAAATAATTATCGATTATGATGGTCTGGCGGAAGAAGAGCAAGATTATTAATACAGCCCGGGGTTAATTTGGGAGGATAAATTCCCATTGAATAAAGAAGGTCAGTTCGCATATAATACAAACAAACGTTCCTGTGTCGGGGGTGTTATGCATATGCGAGCAGGCCGGAAGGTTGTGGAGATCAGGAGGCTGTCACCTATGAGACATGCTGTCGGATAATGCCCGCAAGATCCTGAGGATCATGTATTTCCACCGCCAGCATTTTGGTGTGCTTCCGCCAATGAGGCAGCTCATTCGCAAATCCAGCCGCCGCTCCGTTCAGATCAGGGCTGCGCTTCAGGAACTGGCTGACGAGCATTATATCGCCTGGAGGCCCGGAAATCCGCCGGAAACCGCCGTTATTTTGGAGGGATGGGAACGTGAAGAACATCAGCCGACCTGGAAACGCAGATAATGGAGCAGACGGCTTGTCTGATCCGTTTGACGACCGGCAGGGTAAAAGGGTAGTATTGGCAGTAGACTGGTAACCTGAGATTTTTAGCTGAGCTAGTGGGAGTTGGAACTGGATAGAGATGGAGGAGATACGGGGCTAATACATACAAATAAGTACCGGAACAATCTCATTATCAAATTTATATTCTTGTCTTCAATTACACGCTCTTAAAGCGTGTTTTCCTTGTTGTAGAATACGTGATATAATAGCAGGAAAGTTTCACACAGGTGTTGAATATACTTTCTGAACAATCTAATTGAACCATTGGGGGTACGGCATATGAACAAGTCCATTAACATCCAAGATACGTTCTTGAACCAACTTCGCAAAGAAAATATCCCTGCTACTGTATATTTGACCAACGGGTTCCAGATCCGCGGGATCATTAAAGCCTTTGACAATTTTACAATCGTGATCGACAGCGACGGCCGTCAACAGATGGTGTACAAGCATGCGATCTCGACCTTTACGCCGCAGCGCAGCGTATCTTTGATGCAGGACAGCGGCGGGGCAGAAGAATAATTACCCGGCAACGGGAGTTGGTTAACGAAACCTTTTCGCTTGAGGAACGTTTGAATAGAAGGGCATGGGAGAGCAACCTGAACAAGGTTGTTCTTTTCATTGAAATGATATTTCTGCCCATATTACAAATAGCGGTCCCCGCAGACGCATAGAAACAAGAGAAAAAAAGAGGGCCTTGCCAATGGCATGGCCAATTGGGGAGTCAGGAGGCAGTATGTCGAACGACGAAATTTTGCGGTCGAACCGTCACCGGAAGTCCGGAGGAGGGGGAGAACCGCCAAAACCAAAGAAGAAGAGAAAGCTTAGCAGAAAAAAGGTACTTTGGACATTGTTTTTCACTGCAGCATTAGCTATTTTTTGTGCGCTAGGAGGCTATTTGTTTGTAACTATTAACGGAGAAAAGCTTCTGACCGAAAATGAAGGCAAGCTGACAGTCAATCCGACCACGAAGATTTATGACCGGAATGCGAATCAAATTGCCGAGCTGGCTCTGGAGAAGAGCGATCCGGTCGAGAGCGACAAGATCCCCCAAATCATCAAGGATGCATTCGTAGCAACCGAGGATAGACGTTTCTACGAGCACCAGGGGGTCGACCTGTGGTCGATCGGCCGCGCGGCGGTCAAGGACGTCGTTGCGCGCAGCATGGTGGAAGGCGGCAGTACCATTACACAGCAGCTCGCCAAGAACATCTTTTTGACCCGGGACAAAACCTTCTTCCGCAAAGCGACGGAAATGTCGATTGCGATGGCGCTTGAGCGACACAAGACGAAGGATGAAATCATTACGCTGTATTTGAACCGGATCAACTTCGGAGGCACGATTTATGGAATCAAGGCTGCTTCCGTGCATTATTTCGGGGTTAGCGACCTGAATCAGCTGAAGCTATGGCAGATCGCCACGCTTGCGGCTATGCCGAAGGGACCTTCCCGCTATAATCCGCTGCGCAATCCCGAGCTCTCCAAAGAGCGGCGCGGAGTTGTGCTCCAGCTGATGAATGAACAGGGCTACATTACGCAGGAAGAAATGAATCAGGCGAAGGTGATTAATTATAACTATAAGCCGCCGGCCACGAAGCAGAAGTATCAGGCGTTCATCGACTACGTTATCGACGAAGCCGAGAACAAGTATGGACTGACTGAAGACGATCTGAATATAGGCGGTTACAAAATCTATACCACGATGGATAAGGACGCCCAGACGACGGTCGAGAACGCTTTTGCCGACGCTGACAATTTCGAGAAGAGCGTTGATGACGAGCCGGTTCAAGGCTCCATGGTTATCATTAACCAGGAAACCGGCGGTATTGTGGCGCTGATGGGCGGACGCAACTATGAGAAGAAGGGCTTCAGCCGCGTGAATGACAGCCGCCGCTCGCCGGGATCATCGATCAAGCCGATCGTGTCCTATGCGCCAGCGATTGAGTCCGGCAAGTTCTCGATGGACTCCCAGATCAGCAACGCGAAGCAGTGCTTCGGCGATTACTGTCCGACCAACCTTCACGGGTATTCGAACACCATCAGCATGAGCGAGGCGCTGACGAAGTCCGAGAATATTCCGGCTGTATGGCTGCTGAGCCAGATCGGGGTTGGAACCGGCTATGATTTCGCCAAGAAGCTTGGAATCGGCGTAGGCGACAATGACCGCAACCTTTCACTTGCGCTTGGCGGCATGGAGAAGGGAACAAACACGCTTGAGATGGCTCAAGCCTATACAGCCTTTGCAACAGGCGGTGAGGAGCGGCAGGCTTATGCGATCAAGTCGATTGCGGACAGCACGGGTGAAACGGCCTACAAAGCCAACACGACCGCCGAGCGGGTCATGAAGGAGAGCACCGCTTACCAGATGACCGAAATGATGCAGCAGGTCGTGCAGAGCGGTACGGGCAAGAAAGCCAAAATCGACCGTCCGGTTGCAGGCAAGACGGGTACGACCCAAAGCGGATACAGCGGCGTGAGCTCCAACCGCGACGTCTGGTTCGTCGGCTATACGCCGGAGCTTACCGCAGCAGTCTGGATGGGCTATGACAATCCCGACCGCAAGCATTTGCTGAAGAACAGCAGTCCGCTGGCCGCGGCGTTCTGGGGCAAGGTTATGGGCGAGGTTGTGAAGAATTATCCGGAGAAATCTTTCCCGAAACCGGATAATCTGAATATTCCAAAGCCAAGCGAACAGGCTCCCGAACAGGTTCTGGCGGTAACTGGGCTGACTGGAGCCTATGACGCTTCGACCGGCACCGTTAATCTGTCCTGGAATCCGGTTACGGGAGACGGCAAAGAATACCGCGTGTACCGGAAAGAAACGTCGGAGGCAGACTTCACCCAGCTTGTCAGCACACTGTCACCGAATGCGGCCGACATCGGCGCGATGGCGGGATTGACCTATGAGTACTATGTAACGGTCTATGATCCTGACACAGGGACGGAGAGCGATCCTTCCAACACCGTTTCCGTTCTGATTGAAGGGACAGAGCCGTCGGTTGAGCCTTCACCTTCTCCGTCACCATCCGAGGAGCCAACTCCATCGCCTGATCAAGGCACGGGAGGCGGTCCGGAGCAGAGCGCTCCTGGCAGCGACAATGGCAGCGGGTCGAACAACGGCAACGGGAATGGCGGCGGGAACGTCGAGGGCAATGGAAATGGCAACGCAAATGGGAATGGTAGCAGTAATGGCAATGGAAACGGAAATGGCAACAGCAACAACGGCAATAGCAATGGCAGCCAGGGAGGGGAGCAGCTTCCGGTTACGACCACGCCGTCTCCGTCACCTGCTGCCAATCCCGCTGACGGGGCTCCGGCGGGCGGTGTGACCGCTCCTGAAACCGACACCCAGAATGTAACGGGTGCAGCCGATGGAGCGCCCGTGGCCCAGTAAGAGCAGCAGAAGCATCACGAAGAAGTAGCGGTTCCGCAGCCGGAGTCTTCCATGCAGGCAGGAAGTCCGGAGGCGGAGCCTTTTTTATAACATTCAGAACGTATAAGCTCCAAAGATTTGACATCCTGATATTGCAAGTAAAATAACCGCTAAAGAAGATTCGGCAATATCTCCGACAAGACAAGTTCAGTGAACGTCTTTCTTTTTCTTTGGGTTTTGAGTGCGTCTCCTAAATGTGGTAAGCTGGAGTCAACATACCCCGAGAGGATTATTATATGAAACGTAAATTCGGAGACCGTGCCAATTGGCGCCGAATTACCCGGCGCGGGTTCGCCTGCCGCTACGTGGAAACCCGGGAATTCAGCGGTTACATTACCCTTTACACTATCTATGGATTGAAAGAGCCGCTGTGGAAAAGCTATGGACGGCATACATACCGCATTGCGGACAAGGGCTATTCATGGCTTCAGTATTTTCCGAAAGACAGCCACTATATTGTCACCGCGATGTTCGACGAGCGGCAGAACATTATTCAGTGGTATATCGATACGTGCAAGGTTCAGGGCGTCACCGATCAGGGGGTTCCCTGGTTCGACGATTTGTATCTTGATGTGGTGGTGCTGTGGAACGGGGAAGTGTTTCTACTGGATGAGGATGAGCTGGAGGAAGCGCTGGAGCGCGGAGATATAACCGACAGTGAATACCATCTGGCCTGGGACACGGCCCGCAGTATAATGCGGGGGATCGACTCCCACGCCTTCCCTTATTTCACACTCTCTTTGAAGCACCGGGCCGAACTGTTTCATCATGGCGAATTCAGGAGGAAGACCTAAGCTATGAAATGGGATATGACACCCACAAGTCCGATACGGCCATTTATGAGCCGGCCCCGAAGACGTTATCGCAGAGGGCCGCTCCTTTTGGTTGCCCTTATTTTAACTGCGGGCTTGATATGGAGCGCTTACATTCTGATTCTGATCAATGGAGCCCGGACAACCGAGCCGATGCGCAAAGCGGATGCCGGCATTGTTCTGGGAATGGCGATGTGGGGGGATCAGCCCAGCCCGGGACTCCGGGAACGTCTCGATTATGCAATTAAATTGTACAAGCAGGGCGCATATGAGCATATTATCGTGACCGGAGGACTGGACCGTGCTGGATACCGGTATACCGAGGGACAGGGTATGCGGAATTATTTGATTTCACAAGGGATTCAAGACAGCGCAATCCGGGTGGAGAACGAGGCAACCTCAACCTATGAGAATTTGCTGTACAGTCGGACGATCATGCAGCAGGAAGGATGGACTTCGGCGGTTATTGTGACGCACACGTTTCACGGAAGACGGGCTCTGGAGATTGCCCGGTACCTCGGATACGATCAACCGGAACTTGGATTAACTGAATCTGAAACGATGTCTATGTTTAAATATAAGACAAGGGAGATTCTCGCGTATACGAAATGGAAGCTCCAGGAGACGTTCTGAGCCGGGCAGGACAAAAGTGCAATTCTTCTAATATCATCTCGCTACCGGGAATAGACTGATGTAGAGCAGTCAGCCTTAAGTGACGAGGTGAAACTATGAGTGTACGCAGCGCGGCTTCAAGCGAACGGGATGAGGGCAGACCGTCGCGTCAAATCAATATTGTCCTGCGGAGCCATGATGCTCCGGCGGTGGGGGGCACATCCGCGCTCAGCGAACCGGCGCCAGCCAAAAGCTCCGCCCATACCGGCCTGTTCCAGGAGATCGGGCGGGAGCTGGATGCACTGGTGGGATTGGACAATATCAAGGAGCTAGTGTTTGAGATATACGCTCTGCTGCAGGTGGCGCAGATGCGGAGCGAAGCCGGACTCGCAAGCGGCGGCCAGGCTTATCATATGGTGTTTAAGGGGAATCCCGGCACCGGCAAGACGACGGTCGCCCGAATTGTCGCCAAGCTGTTTCAGCGGATGGGTGTGCTCTCCAAGGGGCATTTGATCGAAGTGGAGCGGGCAGACCTAGTAGGTGAATACATCGGGCATACGGCCCAAAAAACCCGCGACCTTGTAAAAAAGGCGCTTGGCGGCATACTATTCATTGACGAAGCCTATAGTCTGGCCCGCGGGGGCGATAAGGATTTCGGCAAGGAAGCGATCGATACACTGGTCAAAGCGATGGAGGATCACCGCAGCCAGTTCGTGCTTATCCTTGCCGGCTACTCCAGCGAGATCGATTATTTTCTCATGAGCAATCCGGGGCTTCCGTCGCGGTTTCCCATCCAGGTTGAATTTCCCGATTACTCAATTGATCAGCTTCTTCAGATCGCGGAGCTCATGGCCAAGGAGAGGGATTATATCCTGATGCCGCAGGCGATGGTGAAGCTGAAGCAGTGGCTGCTGCAGGAGAAGGATGAGAGCCCGCATGCGTTCAGCAATGCCCGTTATGTGCGGAATTCAATCGAGAAGGCGGTTAGGAGCCAGGCGGTCAGGCTGCTCAACCAGTACGAGCATGCAAGCCCCGGCAGGCAGGAGCTTATGACGCTGCGGACCGAGGACTTTAAACTATAATGCGGAGGCGGATGAGCCGCAATCCGCAAGAGGAGAATGCAGATGACGACGACATACGATACGAATATGGACATTCAGGACAGGGCGATTCTGGTCAGTCTTGTTACCGATGAGGTGAAGCGGACCGGCATAGATCCGGAATATTCGCTACAGGAGCTTGTACAGTTGGCGGAGACCGCCGGTGTGGAAGTGCTGGAGGTGCTTCGCCAGAACCGGGAGACGCCCGACTCCAGGTGGTTTATCGGGAAGGGGAAGGTGGAAGAGCTCCGGATGGCCGCTGATGGCCTCGGTGCCAATACGGCGATATTTGACCAGGAGCTGTCCGGCGCTCAGGTGCGGAACCTGGAGGAGGCGCTGGACCTCAAGATTATCGACCGCACCCAGCTGATCCTCGACATCTTCGCGGGACGTGCCAAGACGCGCGAAGGCATCATTCAGGTCGAGCTGGCCCAGCTGTCGTATTTGCTTCCCCGCCTGTCGGGACATGGCAAGAATCTGTCCCGTCTTGGCGGCGGGATCGGCACACGCGGTCCCGGTGAGAGCAAGCTGGAGACCGACCGCCGGCATATCCGCGACCGGATCGGGGAGTTGAAGCGCCAGCTCGAAGAAGTTGTCAAGACCCGGAATCTTCACCGCGAGCGCCGGCGTAAGAGCGGTGTTGTGCAGGTCGCTCTTGTCGGCTATACGAATGCCGGGAAGTCCACCCTTCTTAAGCAGCTGACTGACGCGGATGTTTATATCCAGAACCAGCTGTTTGCAACGCTGGACCCGACTTCACGTCTTCTGGAGCTGCCGGGAGGCAAAAGCGTCGTTCTGACGGATACTGTTGGTTTCATTCAGAACCTTCCGCATGATCTCGTCGCATCGTTCCGGGCCACGCTGGAAGAGGTGAATGAGGCAAATCTGGTGCTTCATGTGGTGGATGCCTCCTCCCCGATGCGGGATGAGCAGATGAAGGTTGTGGCATCGATCCTGCAGGATTTGGGCGCAGCGGACAAGACGCAGATCGTCCTTTTCAACAAAATCGATCTATGCAGTCCGGAACAGCTTGAAATGCTCCCGTCAGGCCCTGGGTATTTGAAGGTTAGTGCTTTTAACCAGGATGATTTGGAACGGATAACCGATACGGTCCAATCGGAGTTGTCAGGCGATACGTTGAGCTTTCGGATTCCCCCGAGCCGAGGGGACCTGTCTTCGCTTCTGTACCGGGTGGGAGATGTTGTCGATCAGACGTTTGAAGGCGACGATGTGATCTACACGGTTCGGGTCAACAAAGACGATTATGAGAAATGGGGCTATATGCTGTCCGACTTCAAAGACGAGACAGGCTCGCAGGAAGCTGCCGGTAACGTTCAGGAGTAACTGGGAAGCTCATAATTCGGCAGCGGCGTGATTACCAGGGGATATCTGGATAATCGTGACCGGTGTGTACACTACAGCAGGACAGGCTGGCATAGTTCTACCTTGTCCTGTTAACACCATGGAATGTAGATGTTAGGAGCGAATGGGGAAGATGGCAGGGTTTGCAGAAGATATTTTACAGGCGGCGGAAGCGGCCGAACTGGAGATTCAGGAAGCGGTCCGTATGCTGGACCGGATTGTAGATCACAATCAATGGAAGGTCATTCAGGCATTTCAGCGGCATCAGGTCAGCGATTTTCATTTCGCGGGCTCTACCGGTTATGCTTATAACGACAGAGGGAGGGAGGTGCTGGATCTCGTCTATGCCGATGTGTTCGGAGCGGAAGCGGCTCTCGTACGGCCGCATTTTGCCTCGGGAACGCATACGCTCTCAACCGCACTGTTCGGCGTTCTCAGACCTGGAGACGAGCTTCTCTATATAACCGGAACACCGTACGACACACTTCACAAGGTAATCGGCAAGCCCGGTGACGGGACCGGTTCCCTGGCTGACTTCGGTATTACTTACGGGGAAGTGGCTCTCTCAGAAGCGGGTGATGTGGATTGGACTGCGGTTGAGAGGGCTTTAACGCCCCGTACGAAGGTTGTAGGCATCCAGCGCTCGCGCGGGTATGACTGGCGGTCCTCCTTCTCGGTGGCCCAGATCGGCGAAATGGCAGTCCGTATCAAAGAGCTGGCGCCGCAGGCTATCGTCTTCGTAGACAACTGCTATGGAGAATTTACCGAAGAACTGGAGCCGACACAGGTCGGCGTCGATCTGATGGCCGGTTCCCTCATCAAGAATCCGGGGGGCGGTCTGGCGGAGACAGGCGGCTATATTTGCGGGCGCCGCGAGCTTGTGGAGCTGTCGGCCTACCGGCTGACGGCGCCGGGAATCGGCGGGGAAGTCGGCGCGATGCTGGGCACGACGCGGGGGCTGTATCAGGGGCTGTTCATGGCGCCGCACACAGTTGGACAGGCTATCAAGGGAAGCATCTTCGCCGCGTCCGTGTTCGCCCGCTGCGGCTTCAAGACGAAGCCGGCCTGGAACGAGCCCCGAACGGATCTCATTCAGGCTGTGGCTTTCGACGGGCCGGAGCATTTGATCGCCTTTGTACAGGGCATTCAGAAGGCTGCCGCCGTCGACAGCCATGTCGTTCCGGAGCCTTGGGACATGCCGGGATATGAGCATCCTGTTATCATGGCGGCAGGCACGTTCATTCAGGGCGGAAGTCTGGAGCTGTCGGCAGATGCGCCGATCCGGGCCCCTTATATCGGTTATATGCAGGGCGGGCTGACCTATTCACATGTGAAGTACGGTGTACTTATGGCTCTGCAGAGCATGCGGGATCGTAAATTATTGTGAGTATTCCTAACACACCATTGACACGCCATATAACCAAATGTACAATGAGATGAGAAAAAGATCATTGGAAGGTTGGATGAGTCATGGGTGATGAAATCCGCAGAAATATGGCATTATTTCCAATTGGTATAGTAATGAAACTTACCGATTTATCTGCGCGGCAAATCCGCTATTATGAACAGCATAGTCTGATCGTACCCGCCCGTACTTCGGGCAATCAGCGGTTATTTTCTTTTAACGATGTGGAGCGTCTGCTCGAAATTAAAGCTTTGATTGAAAAAGGTGTCAACATTGCCGGAATCAAGCAGGTGATGAATCCGGTATCGAAGGAATCTGAAGAGGCGACCGTCATTACTCCCGATACGGAGGTCCGGCGGCGCGAGCTGTCCGATTCCCAGCTGCACCGCCTGCTGAAGCAGGAGCTGGTGTCCGGGAAGAGACCGGGCCAGGTTTCGCTTATTCAAGGAGAGCTATCCCGGTTTTTCAATAAATAATTCACAGAAGCGCGAAAGGGAGAGGGTATAGTGAGCTTTAGTAAAGAAGATATTTTGCGCATTGCGAAGGAAGAGAACGTCCGGTTCATTCGTCTTCAATTCACGGATCTGCTTGGTACGATCAAGAACGTGGAGATTCCGGTAAGCCAGCTGGAGAAGGCGCTGGACAACAAGATGATGTTCGACGGTTCTTCCATTGAAGGTTATGTGCGCATCGAAGAATCCGATATGTATTTATATCCCGATCTCGACACTTGGGTTATTTTCCCTTGGGTTGCGCAGGACCGCGTTGCGCGGCTCATCTGCGACATTTACATGCCGGACGGAACTCCGTTCGCCGGAGACCCGCGCGGTATTTTGAAGCGCTGCCTGAAGGAAGCGGAAGAAATGGGCTTCACCGCGATGAATGTCGGTCCTGAACCCGAGTTCTTCCTGTTCCAGACGGACGAGAAAGGCAACCCGACCACTGAGCTTAATGATCAGGGCGGATATTTCGATCTGGCTCCGATGGATCTGGGCGAGAACTGCCGCAGAGAAATCGTACTTACACTCGAGGAAATGGGCTTTGAAATCGAAGCCTCCCACCACGAGGTTGCTTATGGTCAGCATGAGATCGACTTTAAATATGCAAATGCAATCAAGGCCGCTGACCAGATTCAGACGTTCAAGCTTGTTGTGAAGACAGTAGCCCGTCAGCATGGACTGCATGCTACCTTCATGCCGAAGCCACTCTTCGGAATGAACGGATCGGGTATGCACTGCCACCAGTCCCTGTTCAAGGGCAGTGAGAACACGTTCTACGACGAGAGCGACGAATTGGGCTTGAGCAGCATCGCCCGCAGCTACATGGCCGGTCTGCTGAAGCATGCCCGCGCTATGGCAGCGATTACGAACCCGACCGTCAACTCGTATAAACGTCTGGTTCCCGGTTATGAAGCACCTTGCTATGTAGCCTGGTCCGCCAGCAACCGCAGCCCGATGATCCGTATTCCGGCATCCAGAGGCCTCAGCACACGGGTGGAGGTTCGTAACCCGGACCCTGCGGCCAACCCTTACCTGGCTCTGGCTGTTATGCTGAAAGCCGGTCTCGACGGCGTTAAACGCCAGATGGATCTGCCTGCTCCGATCGACCGGAATATCTACGTGATGTCCGAAGAAGAGCGTATCGAGGAAGGCATTCCGAGTCTGCCGGCCGATCTGAAGGAAGCGCTGAACGAGCTGATCCGCAACCCTGTGGTTACCGATGCTCTCGGTGAGCATGCGCTGGCTCATTTTTATGAGCTGAAGGAAATTGAATGGGACATTTACCGGACCCAGGTTCATGACTGGGAGCGGAATCAATATTTGACGCTGTATTAAAGGACGAGACCCTTGGGGCCGTAACGCTCTGAGGGTTTTTTGCTGTGTGGGTGTGGAACTTGGGTTAGGGGTTGTAAAATGATGTGCCCACAAAACGCCCACAAAATTTTTGAGGGCTGTTCGAGGATTTACTCATGTGTGCTTCGAATTTATCAATACTTGCGGCTTCAATTTTCTTGGGAATGTGAGAGTAGACATCTGCTGTGATGCTCATGCTCCCGTGTCCGAGGCGCTCCTGTGCGTTTTTAGGTACTACTTCCGAAAAGTCTCGCCATTCCGGCGGGGCTTTTTGTGTTGAGCGACAGGAGATTGAACATAGGAGGATGCTGCAAGAACGAACTGATACCGGAGTCGAGGCACCGATCAGGGAGATTGTGAAATAAGAATTGGCCGCCCAGCACCCTGATGTTACTCGGGCGACCATTATGGCGATAAATGAAGAGCAGCAAAACTCAGACAAAGCGATGTTGATGATTTAACCTTTATCGATAAGCTCGAGCTTCTCAAGTATTTTAATTGTCGTAAGGGCCGACAGACGAACTGTCTGCTCAACAGTTTGGGGAATAGTTCCATCTTCTTCGAGAGCGCTCTTGTTCTTGTCAACAACTTCAGCCGTGATTTCATCGATGAGTTTCGAAATTAGATCCTTGTCCATATAAGTGCACCTCCCTTCTTTCGCTACTATTCGACACGAAGGGGCTTATTACCTTTAGAACATTAGTTCGAATGGAAGGGATTAGCTTTGCCAACATATGCCCAAAAGTCGTTAGGGAGCTTGACCCTCGACACCCGGTACAGGAAATCTGCGCCATCATATCCGCTCTGCTGCCTAGCATCCAGGGCAGGAGGCGGCGATCCTTCAGGGTGTAACCGAGGTGATCGAGCAACCAGAAACAGAAGACTGATCAGACTGTGAAATCCGCCGGATCGAATCTCGAATAGGTCACCCGAATCAACGATAGTATTGACGCGGGTCAATATTTGACGCTGTATTAATCGGGTTAGTTAGTATTCGTTAGTAGAAAATGCACCCTTACGAATCACAATGGAGCTTCCCTTTAGGGTTTCCAATGGAATTCTCAGGGTGCATTTCTTCTTTTTACGATGCGATGTGTTGATGTGAAATGGGTATCGGTTATATGATCTCGCAAGAAAAATGGGCTTGACCACCTTGAAGTGAGGGATAAACATGTTGGCCGAACGATTATGAGGGATGAATAGGAGGTTAGCCTGGACTGAACCGGGGAGCATCAGGGAGAGGTAGGGGCGCCGGTCAAATCCTCAATATCTGTCGATCCCATTATAAGCAATGTAATCACAATGATCAGAAGAATGTTCACGGCAAAACCTTCACCATCAAAACTGCTCATGCGGAGACACCTTCTTTTTGAAGTTATTTGTTATTCCCGGTTTGCTTTTTAAGTGCTGCCACTAAATCGTTCAATGTCAAATTGCCATTATCGTTCATAAAGTTAACCAGCTTATCGACATTGCTATCGCTCATATCGCCTAATGTTTTGTATTTCCCCACCAGGCTGACGAAAAGAGATGCATCGGTAAACAATTGTACGGAATCGACTTTAAGCTTACCTGTCAACAATAATGCGGCCACCGCCACCTCAAGCCCTTTACTTTTTTTGACTGTCGACGCTGTGCTTTTCTTCTTGGAGCCTGAATTGTTGCGGTTACCGAGAGGAGCCATTATGTTCCTTCCTCCCTGAGCATAGTCTTGAAAATGGATATTGAGCGCATCCTCCGTAACATATCTTATGCTTATTCAGAGCGTTCTGTTAATCGGAAAATGAAGAAACCGGGAAGCGTGATGGGAAGGCGGGTCCGGAATGGAGAGCAAGGCTCTGTTGAAGATCATGAATTGGCAATTTTGAATGTCACAGTTAAAAAACCGCCATCAGGCGGCTTTTCGGTTGAGCTTAGGAACTGTGGCACAGGTTAATCATAAAAGGTTCTCTTACGGATTACACTCGCCTTACTTTCGGATGGTTACCCGGGTATAAAGAGGTACGGTGTGGGCCAACTCCAGCACATCCTGATTATACATGCGGATGCAGCCATGCGACACGTTGCCTCCGATGGAGGCCGGGTTGTTCGTGCCGTGTATTCCGTAATGCGGTCTGGATAGCCCGAGCCAATACGCCCCAAAGGGTCCGCCAGGATTGGGCTGCTTGCTGATGATGGTATATTCACCGACCGGGGTTACGGTCAGCATTTTACCTGTACCAATGGGAAAGCCTCGAATAACCGTGTCCTGATCCAGGAGATACAGCATATGTTCGGACAGGTCGACAATAATGCGGTAATTGGGCATACGGATTCCCCCTTTTCATCATCTTATGCAGGCTTTGGGGATTGGCTGCATTTTCGGGAAACGAACGAAATATCCCCATTGAATGAGTCATTGGTATGGATAGCTGTTCGGGTAATTGTATCGAAAAAGGCAGCGCCGTTATACGGCACTGCCTTTACGCTCTGCTGCTATTACAAACTCAATGAATATCACGGAAAAGACCGATAACCTTGCCGAGAATCGTAACCCGGTTCAAACGAAGCGGTTCGTAGGACGGGTTCTCCGGTTGGAGTCGAATATGATCCCGTTCCTTATAGAAAGTCTTGACTGTTGCTTCGTCTTCCTCGGTCATGGCTACGACGATATCGCCGTTATCTGCGGTCTGCTGCTGACGAACGATGACATAATCGCCATTCATAATGCCGGCTTCGATCATGCTGTCACCTGCTACGGAGAGCATGAAAACTTTGTTGTCCCCAACATAGTGGGTAGGAAGGGGAAAGTAATCTTCGATGTTCTCTGTCGCCGTAATCGGCACACCTGCGGTTACTTTGCCGACAACCGGCACTCTTGCGACAGTCTGGACAAATTGATGAACATTTTCGGATTCGTCCTGGCCCAACAATTCAATGGCCCGGGGTTTCGTCGGGTCGCGGCGGATCAAGCCTTTCTTCTCCAGTCGGTCCAGATGACCGTGAACGGTCGAACTGGAGGCTAGTCCAACGGCTTCGCCGATTTCCCGGACTGACGGCGGGTACCCCTTGCTGCGGACTTCGTTGCGTATAAACTCCAGGATCGCCAATTGGCGACTCGAGATCTTTGACATCGGAATACACCCCATGTAGTAATGTTTGGGAAAATTATAACACAGAACCTTCGTTCGCACAAACATAAGTTCTAAATTGGCATTTGATCAATCCCATGGAGTGACTTCAAGCAAGAGTATGTAGATCAGAATGAGTGTATCTGTCTACAGTACCATCTTCATGGATTGTATTCGATTGCTGCGAAAGTTGAATAACCAAGTAATAAGTTATCTTGTCCAAATCGCGTCCATTACAAGTTGCGAATAAGTTTACGCCTCTGCCTTATATAGAAGAAATCACCCTTATTAATTGTTCGAAAAATTAAGGGAACATTCGTTCGAAAAACCTCTTGATCGAAACACATGTTCGTGCTATATTATTTTTGCAAGTAAGAACAAGTGTTTGGAGGATGATACCCATGAGATATGGTACATATAAGAGCATTTATAAGGAAGAATCTGCACCGGTAATTAAGCTGGAAACCCACTCTTCGACCAAAGGCAACAGATCCGTCTCTTACCGAAGAGATAATAAGGGCACTGCGCTGAACCGTATTCATATGTTCAAGCTTTCCTTGATTCTTCTAATGATTATTTCCGGGTTCACGCTTGTGAACCAGGTGTTCGCCAGTTCAGAGCGATCGCCGGAGCAGCAACAGAAGGTCGTTGTAGAGGCGGGAGACACACTGTGGGGTATCGCTCAGGAGTACAAACCATCGAATATGAGAACAGTAGTCTATATCAAGGCGATACGACAGTACAACCATTTGAAAGGCAGTGAACTTCAGGCTGGCCAGGTGCTTTCGGTTCCTCTTTACCAGCAGTAAGGTATTTGATTCCTCCGACAGTTAGCGATTTATTACGAATCCACAACCGGATAAATGATGTTGAAGAGCTTTCAGGGGATCGCCTTGACAAGCTCTTTTTATCATGGCAAAGTTAGAATGACTAATCGCGTGTTTCGACAGGAGGGAATGTCTTGAATATAGATGAACTGGTTAACCGGATTAATGAGCTTGCCCGCAAGCAGAAAAGCGTAGGCCTTAACGAGGAAGAACTGGCTGAACGCGCCAAGCTCCGCGAGATTTACTTGGGCAATGTGCGCCGCAACTTCCGCGCTCAGCTTGAATCCATTGAGATTGTGGATGACAACGGAAATGATGGGAACGGCAGCAAGCCTCTGCACTAAGGAGACCCGTCCTTTCATAGATATTTTAGGATGACTAGGAGGAAAGGAAATGGCCCGTTCTTGGGAAAGAATGGTTCAACGCAATTCACAGCAGCTTAACCAGAAAAGAAAAAAAGAAGGCAAGGAATCGATCTCTGCCACCCGTTCGCAGGCTCAAAGCGATGTATTTAAAGGAAGAAATATTATGTTCCCGGTCGTCCTAGTGACGCTCGGCCTTCTGTATGCCTTAATTGCCCAGCTTGACTCGGCATCAGCCGGTTCGAAGAACGGCGGGGTGATGAGCTGGATTGGGGTAGTGCTATATTTCGCTCTCGCAGCCTTAATCTACTTCCGACGCCCTTATCTCAAAGTTGAACGTTCCCGGGTTTCCACCTTCAAGTTCAACCGGATGCGGATTCTGGAGGCCGGCGATATCGAGAAGATTATCGTATCCCGCGCTTCTTTGCGCATCAAGCCAAAAGGCAAGCGGGGACAGTGGGCCTTCTCCAGGCTGATCAACCGTTACGATACGGATGCCATGGGTGAACGCATGGAGCAGTTTGCCAAGCTGCACCATATTCCGTTAGAGAAAGAGTAAGTTAAGTCATCGTTTAATCTGGATGTAGAGAGGAAGTAGTGGAGGAAATGCCGATAGCCGCTGTACTATTTGATCTGGATGATACGCTTTTATGGGATGAACGAAGCATCGAGGAAGCTTTTGAGCAGGCTTGTTTGGCTGCAGGCGACAACATCGATCCCAAACTGCTGGAGACCGCTGTACGCAAGGAAGCACGTTATTTGTACGAATCTTACGAGACGTTCCCGTTTACCCAAATGATCGGCATCAACCCGTTTGAGGCGCTTTGGGCCAACTTCACTGCCGGCGAACAGCCGGAATTCCGGAAGCTGGAGCAATTGGCTCCTGTCTACCGGAAAGAATCATGGCGACGCGGCCTTTCCTCTTTGGGGATAGAAGACGAGGCTCTGGCTGAGACCCTTGCAGCCCGCTTCGCTGCTGAACGCCGCAGCCGTCCGTACATCTATGAAGAAACGCTGGAAGTACTGAAGGCGCTCCAAGGTAAAGTGAAGCTTCTGCTGCTGACGAACGGCTGCCCGGCGCTTCAGCAGGAGAAGCTGAATGGCGTCCCTGAGCTGACTCCGTTCTTTGATCATATCGTGATCTCCGGAAACTTCGGCAAAGGCAAGCCGGACCCATCGATTTTTGCACATGCGCTGGAACGTCTGGACATCAAGCCTGAACAAGGCGTCATGGTCGGGGACAAGCTGACAACCGATATTCGCGGCGGTCTGGCTGCCGGTCTGACGACAGTCTGGATTAACCGCACCAACAAACCGGCAGATCCGGAAATCGTTCCGGATTACGAGATTAAGCATTTGACTGAACTGCTGCCGCTTGTGGATTCCTTATAAATCTATTTGTGATGTAAAATAAAGGGACCGAGCCTCAATAATGAGGTGAGGTTCTTTTTGTCTTCTACAGCCCTGCTGTTCTATGGTAAGTTTCGTTTTCCTGCTTTCATATGCTTCGAAACCGTGTATAATATAAAGAAATTTATTAACGCAGGACTTACGTGCGATGTCATTAACCAGAAAACGAAATGCCCCCGGATCGCGGCGGGCTGCAGAGTGGCCGGGAGACTTTTCGAATTCCCTTTATTCTGCTAAACTTACTCTAATGTTTGACTAGGGGGATTTGAAGTTGGCAAAACCTACACTTTCGGAAGCGCTGGCGAAGCGCATCTTAATAATGGACGGAGCCATGGGGACGATGATTCAGCAGGTTCCGCTTACCGCCGACGACTTCGGCGGAGAAGAGCTTGAAGGCTGCAACGAAATGCTGGTGCTGACTCATCCGGAAGTCATTGGCCGGATACATGAGGCATACCTGGAAGCAGGAGCCGACCTGATTGAAACCAATACATTCGGCGCTACTTCTGTGGTACTTGCCGAATATGAGATTCCGCAGAGGTCGCGTGAAATCAACCTCGCGGCTGCGGCAATAGCGAGAGAAGCGGCTGACCGCTACAGTACGGAAGAACGGCCCCGCTACGTTATCGGAGCGATGGGCCCTACTACGAAGACGCTGTCCGTTACGGGCGGTGTGACGTTCGCTGAGCTTACGGCAAGCTATGAAGAGCAGGCGGTAGCTCTCATTGAAGGCGGCGTTGATGCGCTGCTGCTGGAGACCTCGCAGGATACGCTGAATGTCAAAGCAGGAAGCATCGGAATCCGTGATGCTTTTCACAAGACGGGCGTCACCCTGCCAATCATGATTTCCGGGACGATTGAGCCCATGGGAACGACGCTTGCCGGACAAAATATTGAAGCTTTCTATATTTCCCTTGAGCATCTGAACCCGATCTCTATCGGTTTGAACTGTGCGACTGGGCCGGAGTTTATGCGTGATCATATCCGTTCGCTGGCCGCAATGTCTTCGGTTGCGGTCAGCTGCTATCCGAACGCGGGACTGCCCGATGAGAACGGCAACTACCATGAATCGCCAGATTCCCTGGCCCGCAAAATTTCGGCCTTTGCCGAGAAAGGCTGGCTGAATATTGCCGGAGGCTGCTGCGGCACAACGCCAGCGCATATCAAGGCGATGGCTGAAGCGCTCGAAGCATATCCGCCTCGGCTGCTGGAAGGCAGCCATCCGCCCGCGCTATCCGGGATCGATCCCGTCTATGTGGAACAGGATAATCGTCCATACATGGTGGGCGAAAGAACCAACGTGCTGGGTTCGCGGAAGTTCAAACGGCTGATCGTCGAAGGGAAATACGAAGAAGCCTCCGAAATCGCCCGCGCCCAGGTCAAGAGCGGAGCACAGGTCGTCGACGTCTGCGTCCAGGACCCGGACCGTGATGAAGCCGAAGACATGAAGTCTTTTCTGGAGCTGGTCGTCAAGAAGGTCAAGGTTCCGCTGATGATTGATACCACCGATCCGCAGGTCATTGATCTGGCGCTGCAATACAGCCAAGGCAAGGCGATTATTAACTCCATTAATCTTGAAGATGGTGAAGAAAAATTCGAGCATGTCACCCCGCTCATTCATAAGTATGGCGCGGCCGTTGTCGTCGGCACCATTGATGAGAATGGACAGGCGATCAAAGCGGTGGACAAGCTTGATGTCGCCAAGCGTTCCTATGAGCTGCTGGTGAACAAATATGGCCTTCATCCGGAGGATCTTATTTTCGACACACTGGTCTTCCCGGTCGGAACGGGAGATGAACAGTACATCGGGTCTGCCAAAGAGACGATCGATGGTATCCGGCTGATCAAAGAAGCGCTGCCCGGCGTGCATACGATTCTGGGCATCAGCAATGTGTCATTCGGTCTTCCCGAAGCGGGACGCGAAGTGCTGAACTCGGTCTTTCTGTACGAGTGCACCAAGGCCGGACTGGACTATGCCATCGTTAATACCGAGAAGGTAGAACGATACGCCTCCATTCCGGAAGAAGAGCGCCGCCTGGCGGAGGAATTGATCTATAATACGAATGACGAGACGCTTGCCGAATTCGTAGCTGCTTTCCGGGGGAAGAAGGTCGAGAAGAAGGAGAAAATCTCCAATCTGACTCTGGAGGAGCGTCTTGCTTCTTATGTTGTGGAAGGCAGCAAAGAAGGGCTTGTACCCGACTTGGACGAAGCGCTGAAGAAATACGGCGCGCTTGAAATTATTAACGGCCCGCTGATGGAAGGTATGTCGGAAGTAGGCCGGCTGTTCAACAATAACGAGCTGATCGTAGCCGAGGTGCTGCAGAGCGCAGAAGTCATGAAGGCCTCCGTCGCACATTTGGAGCAATTTATGGAGAAGAACGAAACCTCGGTCAAGGGTAAAATTTTGCTCGCTACCGTGAAAGGCGACGTGCATGACATCGGCAAAAACCTCGTGGAGATCATTCTCTCCAACAATGGTTACCAAATCGTCAATTTGGGTATAAAAGTACCACCGGAGACGATCATTGAAGCGTTCCGCCGCGAGAAGGCTGACGCCATCGGCCTGTCCGGCCTCCTTGTGAAATCGGCGCAGCAGATGGTTCTGACCGCTCAGGATTTGCGTTCCGCCGGAATCGATGTACCGATTATGGTTGGAGGAGCGGCATTGACTCGTAAGTTCACCAAGACACGGATTTCACCGGAATATGACGGTCTGGTGCTGTATGCGAAGGATGCGATGGATGGTCTGGATCTGGCCAACAAGCTCATGAATGCGGATGAGCGGGCCAAGATGGTCGAGGAACTGCAGACAGAGAAAGAACGCGTCGTCGCCGAGAAGCCGGCGTCGGAGCTGCCGAAGCTGACCCGGGTGGAGCGTTCGAGCATCGCAACGGACGTTCCGGTATTTGTACCGCCGGATTTGGAGCGGCATGTGCTGCGGAACTACCCGCTTGGTCATGTTATACCGTATGTGAACATGCAGATGCTGCTGGGCCACCATCTGGGGCTCAAAGGCTCCGTTGAAGGTCTGCTGGCATCCGGCGATCCTCGGGCTGTTGAACTGAAGGAGACGGTGGACAACCTTCTGCATGAAGCTACCGTTAACGGTACGATTGCTCCAAACGCCATGTACCGGTTCTTCCCGGCACAGTCCAGAGGCAATGACATTCTGATCTACGATCCGGAGGATACAAGCAAGGTGCTTCATACCTTCACGTTCCCGAGACAGCAAGTCGAGCCGTATCTCTGTCTATCGGACTTCTTGAAGCCGGTGGACAGCGGTATCATGGATTATGTCGGCTTTATGGTCGTGACGGCCGGACAGGGAATCCGGGAGCAGGGCGAGGAGCTGAAGGCCAGAGGCGATTATCTGCGTTCCCACGCACTTCAGGCGATGGCGCTTGAAATTGCGGAAGGTCTTGCGGAGCGCGTCCATCATATGATGCGTGACATCTGGGGCTTCCCGGACCCGGCGGATATGACGATGAAGCAGCGTCACGGAGCCCGCTATCAGGGAATCCGGGTGTCATTCGGTTACCCGGCCTGTCCGGATCTGGAGGACCAGGAGCCGCTGTTCCGGCTGATGTCGCCTGAAGATATCGGCGTCCAGCTGACCGAAGGCTTTATGATGGAGCCGGAGGCTTCGGTATCCGCCATGGTGTTCGCCCACCCGCAGGCCCAGTATTTTAATGTGGAAAAAGCCTGATCAACAGGGCGGCACGTGAACCAGCAGGATTCTGTCCGCTATTGCAGCCTCCCGTATCCGGGAGGCTTTTTTAGACATGAAGAATGCGCAGGCTGTCAGGAGTCCCGCCAAGATTCTAAGCTGAATCAGCCTCGAAGCATTGGCCCCACTTTGTGGGGTTATTTAGTGACAATCGTTATTTAGTGACAATAGACAGAAGGAAAGGAGGGGTAACATGGAAATCTATTTTCTGGGCACGAACGCGGGCGTCCCGACTCTTCTACGGAACGTGACGTCCGTCGCACTCCGGCTGCTCGAGGAGCGAAGAAGCTTCTGGATGTTCGATTGCGGCGAGGGGACTCAGCATCAGGTGCTGCGCTCACCGCTTCGGCTCGGGAAGCTGGAGAAGCTGTTCATTACCCATTTGCACGGGGATCATATCTTTGGCCTTCCGGGCCTGCTCAGCAGCAGAGCCTATCAGGGCGGCACGGCTCCTCTTACGGTATATGGCCCTCCGGGACTGAAGAGCTTCATCGAATTGTCGATGTCCGTCAGTCAATCCCGTATCCCGTATAAGCTGGAAGTGGTGGAGCATACGGGTGGACAGATCTTCGAAGACGATCACTTCAAGGTGGAAGCCGCTCTTCTGGAGCATCGGATTGACAGCTACGGATACCGGGTGACCGAGAAGGACCGGCCAGGCAGCCTGAATGCGGAGCTTCTGAGAAGCTATGGCCTGAAACCGGGTCCGCTGTACGGCGTGCTGAAAAGCGGCCAAGATGTCAGTCTGGAGGACGGCACGGTTATCAAAGCGTCCGAAGTGCTGAGTCAGCCGAAGAAGGGCAGGATCGTAACCGTGCTCGGTGATACACGTCCATGCGGAAACACTGTCCCGCTGGCGCATGAAGCGGATCTGCTGATTCACGAAGCTACCTTCAAGCATGAACTGTCAAAAATGGCCCATGAATACTATCATAGCACGACGATTCAGGCGGCTGAAACGGCGAAGGAAGCGGGAGCCAGGCAGCTTATTCTGACCCATTTCAGCTCACGCTACGGCTCGATGGATGAGCTGCTGCCGCTGCTGGATGAGGCGCGAACGGTATTTCCGAATACGCTGCTGGCAGAGGAATTCCGGCTGTTTCCGGTGATGACGGACTGAATTATTTTCCGGGAAAGCGCAGGAAATGACAGGCCGCTGTCAAAAGCCGCGGCAGGCGTCGACTTTTGATGGTCTTCGGCTTGCTCATGGCGGTAGATGTCAGAGAAACTGCGGATTATGTTCGGAGTATGTGGACATTTAATCCCGTGAATGAACTGTGCAAGATGGGAGAGGTGAAATGTATGAGTAGTGAAATCAAAGGATTGCTCCTGGATCTGGACGGTACGCTGTTTCACGGCGGAGTTATGATTCCCGGGGCGGATATGCTGATATCCGGGCTCAGAGCCAAGGGGATTCCGTTTCTGTTCGTGACCAACAATTCCTCCCGGACCCCGTCCGGTGTGGCGGAGCATCTTCGGTCGATGGGCATCGAAGCGCATGAGCGGGAAATCTGCACATCTTCGCTGGCGGCAGCCGCATACGTAGCGGAAGAATCACCCGGTTCGTCCGTGGCGATACTGGGGGAAGAGGGGCTTAGGCAGGCTTGCCTCGAAGCGGGTCTTAAGCTTGTGGAAGAGAAGCCGCAGTATATCATCCAGGGGATTGACCGTTCGTTTACATACCATTCGCTGGCCAGAGCGGCCAGATGGATTACGGAGGGTGCGAGCTTTGTGCTGACGAATCCGGACCTCATGCTGCCTTCCGACGACGGGATGGTGCCGGGTGCGGGTACGCTCGGAGCGGCAATCGAGGCCGCAACAGGTGTGGTTCCGGTTGTGATCGGCAAGCCGGAGCGCCATTTGGTGTCTTACGCGGCCGCCCGGCTCGGGATCGAGCCATTGGATGCGGTGGTCGTAGGCGACAACATGCGGACGGATATTGCGGCGGGCGCCAATGCGGGCTGCCGGACGATTCTCGTCCTGACCGGCGTGACGACGATCGGCAATCTGGATCATTACAAGGAGCTTACCGGCGTAACACCGGACGAGATTTGCGGCGATTTGGCTGAATTGCGTACGCTGCTTGGTGTATAATGGCAGAGCTGCATCATTATCAGGGAGGAAGATGTAATTATGCCGGAATATCCGGAAATGGAGAACTACCGCAGGCTACTGTCACAGCAGATTATCAACCTGCCGATTACCGGTGTGACGGTGAACAGGGACAAGTCCCTCAATGTAGAACCCGAGGTGTTTCAGGCGAGTCTGATCGGAGCGCGGATCGTATTTGTGGAACGCAGAGGGAAGCATCTGATCTTTCATTTGCAGGACGGTAAAAGACTGCTGCTGCATCTGATGCTCGGCGGACTGCTGTTCTACGGAACCGAAGAGGAACGGCCGGATCGCACGACGCAGATTGAGCTGCATTTTGGGGAACGAATTTTGTATATCATGGGATTGCGGCTTGGTTATCTTCATCTTCTGACCGTCAAGCAGATGGACGAGGCGCTGTCCAAGCTGGGACCGGACATGATGGACCGGAAGCTGACGGAAGATAAATTCGCCCAGAGACTGAAGAACAGACGCGGTACGCTTAAAAGCGTGCTTGTGAACCAGAATGTTGTTGCGGGAATCGGAAACTGCTACGCCGATGAAATCGCGTTCGAAGCGGGGCTTCTGCCCTCGGCGCCTATCCAGGGCATGCCTGCCGAAACGGTTGGCCGGTTGTATCAGGCAGCGCGCAAGACGCTGAGCGATGCGGCGGACATTGGCGGTTATATGGAAATGCCATTTATGACGGGCGATACCGTTACCGGAGCCTATAACGACCAGTGCAAGGTGTACGACAGAGGCGGCGAAGCCTGCATCCGCTGCGGCGGGACTATCCGGAAAGAAGAACAGTCAGGACGGAAAGTGTTCTATTGCCCGGACTGCCAGCATGAGCACTAAACCGGTTATCGGAGCACATGTCAGCATCAGGGGCGGTTATGCGCAGGCAGCGCGAAGCGCCTTGAGAGACGGGGCGAACTGCTTTCAGTATTTTCCGAAGAACCCGCGAAGCCTTCAGCTTAAGCATGTCGATGCGCGGAATGCCGGCGAATGCGCGGCTGTGTGCCGGGAGAAAGATTTGGTCTCCATTGCGCATACCCCTTACCCTACCAACATGGCGGTGTCAGACACCGGCCCCGGACCCGGGAGAAGCGTAATGGCGGCTTCGCTCCGCAACGATCTGGATATTGCCGAAGCCTGCGGATCGCTGGGGATTGTCGTTCATTTCGGACATTTTCAGAGCTGCGAGCCGTTACAGGGCTATCAAAATATTATACAATGTATGAATGAAACGCTGGAATCCTGGCATGGCTCCGCCAAGCTGCTGATCGAGAATCAGGCGGGTAACGGCGGATTTGAGGGCACGACGCTGGAAGAACTGGTCAAGGTCCGCGAGCTGAGCAGTTATCCGGACAAGATCGGATTTTGCTTCGATACATGCCATGCCTTTGCGTCCGGTCTTTGGAACCCCGAGCGTAGCGGTGAGCTGATGGAGAAGGGAAACCGGCTTGGATATTGGGATCAGCTGGCGGCCGTTCATCTGAATGACTCCAAGTATCCGTTCGGCAATAAAAAGGACCGTCATGCCAGAATCGGCAAAGGGCTGATCGGCCTGAAGGGTCTTAAGGAGCTTCTGGTCTCGGAGCCGTTCAGCGGCAAGCCCTGGGTTCTGGAGACGGAAAAGGGTGAAGACGGCACTCATCAGGACGAGATGGGCACGGTACGATCGTGGTTTCAGTAGGGGGCGAACGGGTCATGCTTCATATCTTCATGGATGACCGGCGCAAAGCCCCCGAGGGCTTTGCCCTTGCGCGAACGGTGGAGGAATGCCTGCTGATGCTCCGGGAATGCGAGGTCGGAATTCTGTCTCTGGATTACGAAATGGGGCCGGGAGAAGATACCGGCGGTCATGCCGCGCGAATGATCGTGCTTGAACAGCTGTTTCCCGAAGAAGTCTACCTTCATTCCTCAAGCGTAATCGGCAGAAAAGAAATGTTCGAGACGCTGTATCCAGCTTGCCCTGCCGGGACGATTCTTGTGAACGGTCCCATTCCCCATGAGCGGCTTTCGAGGCTGGAAGATAATCAACCAGCCCGAGGGAGTTCGCGATGAACGATGTCATTAATGAACTGGACGAGAACGAACTATTGGCGCTGATCTCAAAAGGGGACAGGCCGCTAGCCGTGTTCCTGGAATCTCCTTTTTGCGGAACCTGCAAGGTCGCCAAAAGGATGCTGGAGGTAGCGTGCCGCCTGATTCCCGAAGAGATTCAGGTCGTATCGGGTAATATCAACATGCTTCCTGAGCTGGTGTACCGTTACCGGATTTCGAGTATACCGGCGCTGCTCATTTTTAACCGGGACCGCAGTATCCTGCCTGGTGTTTATTATCGCTTTCATTCGGTGGAGACGGTTCTGGCTTATATAAGGAGTGTGAATTCATCATGATTTCATTGCAGCATTTAACGCTGCGCAGAGAAGACAACCTCATACTGGACGACGTGTCTCTTGAGATTAAGGAAGGCGAGAACTGGGTCATTCTCGGGCGGAACGGCTCGGGCAAGACGACGCTGCTCGAAATGATGACCGGTTATCTCTTCCCCAGCAGCGGAACCGTACAAGTATTGGGTCATACATACGGCCAGGTCGATCTGCGCGAAGTCCGCAAAGAGATCGGGTATATCGGGCCATCCCTTATGGAGAAGCTGACGCTTCGTGATCCCGTCTGGGAAGTCGTGGCTACGGGCGCTTATGCGTATCTCCGCTTCTATCAGAGTATTCCCGGCGAAATCAAAGCCAAGGCGATCGGTCTTCTCGAGGATATGAATATGGGCGGACTTGCGGAGCATCCTTTTGGCACATTGTCCCAGGGCGAACGCAAGAAGGCGATGCTGGCCCGGTGCCTGATGGCGGACCCCAAACTGCTCATCCTGGACGAGCCTTGCGCAGGCCTCGATTTGTATGAACGCGAGAAGATGCTCACGGAGGTAGACAAGCTGAACCGGCGCAACGTTACGGTAGTCTATGTGACCCATCATGTAGAGGAAATCGTGCCACTCTTTACCCATGTGGCGCTGATCCGCGCCGGCAAGCTGGCGGGAGCCGGACCGAAGCGGGAGGTTCTGAACAGCGAGCTGATGCTCGCCGCCTATGAGCTGCCTGTGGATATCGAATGGGAGGATGAACGTCCCTGGATCAAAATAAAACGGAGAGGGTTGTCCATTTGAACGAACATATCCCAAACGAAGAACAGACCAAGCTCCAAGAGGGAAGCGGCGTTTCCTCGCGCTTTATCTGTACGGCGAACCATGGGTTCGCACCTTACGCGCAGGAAGAGCTGCGCCGACTATTCGGTTCTGTCAAAAGCACCCTGCTGGTGCCCGGCGAAGTGTTCCTGGCTACGCTGCATGCCGAACCGGAGGAAGTAACCCGGAGACTCGGCGACAATCCTCCGGTCTTCCTCCGGCATATTCAGCCGGTTCAATTCCAGGACGAGGGCAGCAGAGAAGCGCTGGACCGGCTGGCGGTCTATTTGAGCCGCCGGACCGAGCTGAGTGGTGAAGCAATCGCCCTGCAAGCGCGCAAGACCGATGACTCGTTCTGGACCGAGAGTCCCGGCGAGCTGCGGGAGCTGCTACAGGCCGGGCTTGAGGGCGTCGCCGCGGAGTTTACCGTGCAGCAGCCGGCCTGGATCGTATCGGTCTACGCGGCCGGCAGCGCCCTGTACGCCGGGATTTCCCGGCCAGAGGACAATTTATCCGACTGGAACGGCGGAGCAATCCGGTTCCGGCGGGAGGACGGACAAATCTCCCGGGCGAAATTCAAGCTGATGGAAGCGGAGAAGGAATTCGGGATCGATTTTGCGGCTTTCCGCAAGGGGCTCGATATCGGAGCTGCACCCGGGGGCTGGACTTCGTTCCTGCTCGAGAGGGGCCTGTCGGTTACCGCCGTCGATCCGGCGCGGATGCATGACTCCCTTGCGAATCATCCGGCGCTTAAGGTGCTCCGCAAGAATGCCGGAGAGGTCAAGTTTAGGGAAAATGAATTTGACCTCCTCGTCTGCGATATGAGCTGGAATCCGAAGCTGATGGCCAAGCTGGTATCCGGCCTGCTGTATAGCCTCGTTCCCGGTGGAACGGCAGTGGTGACAATCAAGCTGCTCACGAAGAAGCCGATGGCGCTGATCAAAGAGATTACCGCGATGTTCGAGGACGAACGGATGCAGATTCAGCGGGTGAAGCAGCTGTTTCATAACCGTGATGAAGTAACTCTTTATATGATTAAATATTAATTGGATAAAAAGATTAATACCGATGACGGGAAAGCATCCCGCCGAATCGTGCGCTATAGTACAGGCGCCGGTTTGGCGGGATTTTTTGTTGTGTCTGACTGGGTTCCAGAGCAAGAACAGTTAAGATCATAGGATTAAATATTAATGATAATAATCAATGGGTGCGCATAATAATCCCGCACTCAGAAGGAGATTGCATATGCGTTATCCGACAAAGCTTGCGCCCGGCGCCACGCTCGGCGGGCGGTATATCATTACCGGCATGATTGGTTCCGGGGGCGAAAGTCATGTTCACAAGGCGAAGGATCTCAAGCTGCCCGGCAAGTGCTGGGCGGTGAAGGAAACGGCGGGGCTGCCGGATGGAGAGGCGCTGCGTTCCGAGGCGGAGCTGTTGACCGGACTGTCCCACAGACGGCTGCCAAGGATTGCCGACTTCTTCCCGCCGGACGAGGACGGCTATGCCTATCTGGTCATGGACTATATCGAAGGGGTGACCCTCGACCGGTATTTGAAATCGGTGAACGGGAAGATGCCTCCCGACGTGCTGCCTGTCTTTGCGGGCGAGCTGCTGGAGGTGCTGCAATATCTCCACGGTCTCCATCCACCGATCGTGTACCGCGATCTCAAGCCCTCCAACATTATGCTGACGCCGGAGAGCGGGTTGATGCTGATCGATTTCGGCATCGCCCGCCGTCACCGCAGCGATGCCTTGAGCGATACCGTCAAGCTGGGGACGGTAGGTTTTGCCGCACCCGAGCAGTACGGCGGCGGGCAGACCGATGCCCGTTCCGATCTCTACGGTCTCGGGGCGCTGCTGCTGTACCTGGCCACAGGCGGTACAGCCACCGAATGGTCGCCGGGCATGGAGCGGCGGCTTGAAGGCCGGACTACGGCCGGTCTGGTCCCCTTCCTGCGGAAGCTGCTTCGCCCAAGGCCGGAGGACCGGTACGGCAGCGCCGCCGAGGCATCCGCGGCGCTACAGGGCATGCTGCCGCGGGAGCGGAGCGGCCTCCGCGGCAGCACCGCAAGCGTCAGGCCGGCGCTGCCTGGCCTGACAGCGCAGCCCGAGCCGCCGCAGGCTTGCCGGCGGCTCGCGGTGCTGGGAGCCGCGCCGGGCCTCGGCGCGACGCATGTCTCCCTGGCCGCCGCGCATGCGCTGGCCAGGTCGGGCGCCGGACCGGTCGCCTGGGTCGAATGCGACCCGGCTTCCGGCGCCTGGAGCCGCCTGCGCGAAGCGGCGGCTCCGCCCGGCGTCCGCAGCGGGCCGGACGCGGGCGCAGGCTTTGAGCTGTCCGGCATCCGCTGCTTGAAGCTCCAGCCGGACAGCGATCCCGCGGAACTGACCGCAGGGTTCCGCTTCGCCGTGCTCGACCTCGGCACAGGCCGGTACGGCCGGGCCGAGGAGGACCGCAGGCTGGGCGACGTCAGCCTGCTCATCGCTTCGGCATCGCTGTGGCGCCTGAAGGAGACGCTCCAGGCGCTGGAGCGGGTTGAATGGCGCCCGGATGCCGGGGGCTTTGTCGTCGGCCTGTCACTGGCCGGCGGCAAGGACGAGCGCAGGCTGCGCGGGCTGCTGCAGTCCCGGGACGTGTACGGGCTGCCCTGCCAGCCCGATCCCTTCGCGGGCGGCGGTGCGCTGGAGGCTGTTCTACGCAGCATCATGGAGCCTTTAGTATGTGGCTTTGCGGAAGAGGCGGAGCATCAATCGACGTTCCAGAAAAAGCGCTTTTTTCAAAAACAGCGTCGGTAGGTATCGGAACAGCCATGAAGTAGAATGAAATGTGATGAAAAGTGATGGAAAGCGAACTTTTTAGTTTCGTAAAAGATCTGAAATATGCTAAAATTAATCGTTGTATCCATAACGGATTATTCCTGATTTTAAATATAGATAGGAGCTTAAAGAGAAACGATGAGTTTACTTACTGTTGAAGACGTAGCCCATAATTTCGGGGAGCGTCAGCTGTTCAAGAATGTATCCTTCCGGCTGCTGGCCGGAGAGCATGTCGGACTGGTGGGAGCGAACGGTGTCGGCAAATCGACGCTGATGAATATTTTAACGGGCAAGCTGCTGAAGGATAGCGGCAAGGTGGAATGGACGCCGAAAGTGCGCTATGGCTATTTGGACCAGCATACGATCCTTACCCCCGGCAAGACGGTGCGCGACGTACTGAAAGATGCGTTCCTGCCGCTGCTGGAGCTGGAGAAGGAAATGATGTCGATCACCGACAAGATGGCAGACGCCACTCCGGAGGAGCTGGAAGTGCTGCTGGAGGAGATGGGCGAAATTCAGGAGCAGCTCGAAATCGGTGATTTTTATCTGATCGATGTAAAGGTTGAGGAAATGGCCAACGGCCTTGGTCTGTCGGTCATCGGCCTGGACCGGGACGTGTCCGCACTCAGCGGGGGCCAGCGGACGAAGGTGCTGCTGGCGAAGCTGCTTCTGGAGAAGCCGAATGTGTTGCTGCTCGACGAACCGACGAACTATCTGGACGTGGAGCATATCGAATGGCTGACGAACTACCTGAAGAATTATCCGTACGCTTTCGTTCTCATTTCCCATGATTCGGAATTCATGAACAAGGTCGTGAATGTCGTCTATCATCTGGAATTTGCCAAGCTGACCCGGTATACAGCGAACTATGAGAAGTTCCTGGATATGGCGTATATCAACAAGACCCAGCATATTGAGGCTTATGAGAAGCAGCAGGAGTTCATCAAGAAGCAGGAGGATTTCATCGCGCGCAACAAAGCCCGTTATTCTACATCCGGCCGGGCGAAGAGCCGTGAGAAGCAGCTTGACCGACTGGAACGGATCGACAAGCCGGAAGAAGCGGTCAAACCGGTGTTCCAGTTCAAGGAGAGCCGGGCGAGCGGCAAGACGGTGTTCGAGGGCATTGATTTCGAGATCGGCTACGACCGTCCGCTGCTTCCCAAGATGAACATGACGATCGAGCGGGGAGAGAAGATCGCCATTGTCGGCTGCAACGGGGTGGGCAAATCAACGCTGCTGAAGACCATTCTCGGCGTTATTCCGCCGGTCAGCGGCAAGACTTATCTTGGCGATTTCCTGAATCCCGCCTACTTCCAGCAGGAGGTCAAGGCTGGCAACATTACGCCGATCGACGACGTATGGAATGAGTTCTCAAGCCTGAATCAGCATGAGGTGCGCGCGCATTTGGCCCGCTGCGGCCTGAAGAACGAGCATATTACCCGTCCGCTGAACATGCTGAGCGGGGGAGAGCAGGCGAAGGTCCGGCTCTGCAAGCTGATGATGCGCGAGAGCAACTGGATTCTCTTCGACGAACCGACGAACCATCTGGACGTCGTGGCGAAGGAAGAGCTCAAGCGCGCGCTTAAAGAATATAAGGGCACAGTGCTGCTCGTCTCCCACGAACCCGACTTCTATGAAGACTGGGTGACGAAGACGTGGAACGTTGAGCAATGGTCCACACAATCCGTATAGCGCGATAAGGGCGGAGCGTATATAATGTCTAAAATGTATTATAGCACCGCCAACTGCCCGGAAGGCGCGGTAGTCATTTGAAGCATGGGATGAAGGTTGGATGCCAGCCTGAATAATAAGTCCGGGAGGCGGCTCAAGTCATGAGCGGAACCCCGGACTTTTTTCAAAATATAAGACTTTATAAGTTGTTGCTTATAAAAGGTCTTCTATTGCTTGGTAAACGTTTGGCGCCTAAAGGACGCCGTAAGGCGTTTATCCTTGAGTTTGGAGGAGAATCGGGATGGATAGAGAAACCGATAGAGAGAAGTCCGCTGCTGTGGCCGACGGCAGAGACGGACGGTATTCCCGCCAGGTCAGGTTTGCGCCCTTCGGCAAGGAAGGCCAGCGCCGTCTCGCGGATTCGGCAGTGCTCATCGTCGGAGCGGGCGCGCTTGGGACCGGCATGGCTGAGACGCTGGTGCGCAGCGGAACGGGACGGGTGATCATCGTCGACCGGGACTATGTCGAATGGAGCAATCTGCAGCGGCAGACGCTGTACACGGAAGAGGATGCGATCAACCGGACGCCCAAGGCGGCGGCTGCCAAAGCCCGTCTGTCGGCCATCAACTCTGAGGTAACAGTGGAGAGCCATATTCTGGATGTGCGGGCTGAGGAGCTTGAAGAGCTGGCCGAAGGCGTGGATCTGATTATGGATGCAACAGATAATTTCGATACAAGGCTTATTCTGAACGATATCGCCCAGAAGAAAGGCATACCCTGGATTTACGGGGCTTGTGTTGCCAGCTACGGTGTCTCATATACGTTCTTGCCGGGAGAGACCCCGTGTCTGAACTGTCTGCTCGGCACCGTTCCGCTTGGCGGAGACACCTGCGACACGGCTGGAATTCTCCCTCAAGCGGTTCAGATGGTGGTCTCCCATGCCACTATGGAGGCCGTCAAGCTCCTTGGCGGGAAGAAGGACAAGCTTCGCGGCAAGCTGCTCACTTTCGACGTCTGGAGCAACGAATATCAGGAGATCGGGGTGTCGGCCGCCCGCAAGGCGAACTGCCCTTCATGCGGCCAGGACCCGGTATATCCCTATTTGCTGGCTGCGAATACGGAGCGGAGCGATGTGCTGTGCGGACGCAATACGGTACAGATTCGTCCGGCTGTACGCGGCAAGCTGTCGCTCCCGGAGACGGCCGGCCGCCTCGAACGGCTAGGCATTGGCAAGGTGGAGAGCAATCCGTACCTCGTCTCCTTTAACGATGGGGACTACCGGGTGGTGATCTTTGGAGATGGGAGAGCATTGATTCACGGTACGAATGATATCTCGGCTGCGAGAAGCGTGTACCACCGCTACTTCGGTTAATCGGGATACGAGTCTTCTAATAAAGCTGCTGATGCTGCGCATAGCAAAACGGCCATCCTGTGCAGGAATGGCCGTTTTGCTGTGGGGGTATCCTAACCCATATGCCTATGACGCTTCCTGTGAGCCGGAAGCGAACGGATATGGGGGATGCATGGTGAATGAAAATATCATCTGGTATACCGGGGAAGCTGCGGCAGATGACCGAATCTCAGATGACAGCATCTCCATCGGGGAGTATGAAGACGCGGGGAATGCAAGGAAGGAGGCATCCCCGCAGTCTTCACTTATAGCCCGGGTGCTGGACGATATCGGGTTGTCTGTTCAGATGTGCAGCCGCACAGACCAGCTCGGAGAGCTTCTGAAGCGCGGAGAGGCTTCTCTGCTTGTCGCCCAGCTTGTAGATGTACCCGGATGGGAAGGGTGGCAGGTCGTGGACCAGGCAAGGAGCGACGGCAAGCGCCTTCCGGTATTGGCCATTTCCGGCGCCAGCGGCGGCGATGCAGCGGAAGCGTCCCTAAAATCGGGAGCGAATGACTACATGGCATATCCGCTGCACGAAGGGGAACTGGCTGCACGGGTTATGAACCTGCTCGAATTGGCAGGCATAAGGAGCCGGCAGTCCGTACTGAAGATCGGAGGACTGGTGCTGGACCGTCCCCGCCGATGCGCGATGCGCGAAGGTCAAAATCTGCAGCTGACTTCCAAGGAGTTCGCCCTTCTGTATTTTCTCGCAGAGAACTGCGGGGAAGTCTGCTCCCGTGAGATGATTCTCCGCCGGGTATGGGGTTATCATTTTCATGCCGGGACGAATGTCGTCGATGTGTACATCCGTCATCTTCGGGTAAAAGTGGATAAAGGCCACCGTCAGAAGCTGATTCACACAGTCCGGGGGGAGGGCTATGTAGTTAGGGCGCCGGATGAGGCGCCGTATTCGTAATTCCCGTAATCTGCCCGGTTTACAGAACTCGGCGGGCTTTCAGATAAGTTCTCTTCCAGTTGCCGGCGTTCAGGTCGGAGATCGTTACCCCCGGAGAACCGTACGTGTGAAGAATTTTACCTCCGCCGATGTATACTGCCACATGGGTGACATTACTGCCGTTGGCGCGGGCGCCGCTGGAGAAGAAGACCAGATCGCCTGCACGCAGATTCGATTTCGATACGGCCTGTCCAACCTTGGATTGAGCTACCGAAGTGCGGGGAAGATCCACACCGTATTTATTGAAAATATATTTAGTAAAGGAAGAGCAGTCGAAGTAACGGGTTGTAGAGGTCGAGGCTCCGAATTTATAAGGTGTGCCCATGAATTTTTTGCCCAATGAAATAATACCGGAAGCGCTGGTTGAAGCAGAAGCGGCCTGTGCAGTCGGTGTCGCCAAGCCGCCGGCCATTACTCCTCCGAAACCAATAGCTGTGCAGACGCCTACGACAATCGCTTTTTGGATCAATGTTGTTTTTTTCATGTTGTAGTACCTCCAAAGATGTTTGTCCAAGTCTATCTGCTTGGCTTGATTGTAGTATAACAGGCCGGAGGTTCCCTAAATTTTGGATCGGAGGGCTGAAACCTATGGGGCGCAAGGACTGTAAGCGATTTATTAAATTTCGATTAAAAGTTACAAAAAATTAATCTTTACATCGCCCTTCACATAAAAAAAGACGAAAAACCCTTGGTGTATAAGGGTTTCTCGTCTTGATTCAAATCTGGCGAATTGGTTACAAAGCTGTATGGATTCTGTCAGTCTAATCCCTGCTCTGTATGATAAGCAGCAGGCCGCTCTCAATGGTTACCGTGCCGGTCGGAGCAATCAGGCGGTTGCTGACGGCCAGTGACATACCGAGCTTCAGTGTCGCTCCCTGAAGGGGGTATTGAAAGCCCTGCAGCGTAATTCCGGTCACCTCGGGTGTAATCGGAAGCAGCGATACATATTCATAACCCCGATCCTGCACCAGCGCCTGCGTTCCCGTCAGCGTGATGTAATTGTGAAGATCCATGGCTGCGCAGCGGATCTGGCGTTGAAGGGGGCGCGTCATCATCTGTATGCAGGCCAGCGTCTGATCGATACGGGTACCGGTGACGCCCAGCAGCAGAATTTCTTCAGGCTGCTCCTCCAGGGCGAGATCCAGCGCAAGCTCGCTATCTGTCAAATCCTTGTCCACAGCGTCGCAGGAGATCACTCTTTCGCATTTGTCCTGAATCAGCTTGAAGTCCTCCGCTGTAATGGAATCGAAATCCCCGACGGCTAGGTCCGGAATGATCCCGTTCTTCACCAGAAACAGCGCTCCGCGGTCGGCGCCGATAATATAATCATCCGGTGCAAGTTCGTTCAGGAACTGGTCTGACAGAACTCCCCCGGCAAAAATGACGGCTCTGTGTACCGGCATTGCAATCCTCCTTCCGCTACTTGATCCAGTATAAAGCAGATCAGGGAGTTGTACAATTGATGGCGTCAAGGCTAAAATGGAAGAGGGTACACGCAGACAGCACGGACGAAGTTCCGCTGGGTGCTGCGATAACTCTACATATATATACCTGGAGGAACATGAATGCTGAAAGTGCTGTTTGTCTGTCTGGGCAACATCTGCCGTTCACCGATGGCCGAGGCGGTTCTCCGTCATAAAGTGAAGGAAGCCGGCCTGGAGCATCAAATCTCGGTCGATTCGGCCGGTACGGGAGACTGGCATATCGGAAAGCCGCCGCATAAAGGAACGAGAACCGTACTGGATTCGTTCGGAATCAGTTATGAAGGCATGGCTGCTCGCAGAGTCGTCCCGGAGGACTTCGGCGCCTTCGATTATTTGATCTGCATGGATCAATCCAACGGCGTCAATGTCCGCAAGCTGCCGGGTAGCGAGAAGGCCCGGATCATGTTCTTTATGGATCTTCTGCCGGACGAAGAGTTGAAGGAAGTGCCCGACCCCTATTTTACAGGCAACTTCGATGAGGTCTACCGTCTGGTCGACGCAGGCTGTTCGGTTCTGATGGACAAGCTAAAGTCGGAGATCTGATAATGAAGCTTAAGCTTGGGGATCGGCAATGAAATCAAAGAAGAGAACGCGGTTCTCTTCCGCGTCCTCTTTTGAAAGCGTAATCATGGTGCCTGTTTCCTGCAATTTGTAAGAGTTTGTTCACGATTTTAGGCTATCAAGCCCTGTTCAACTGTTTAAAAAATAGAGGAGCGATTCCGGAAGCTCTTTCTGCCAGAAGCCCCACAGGTGGCGTCCGTCCTTCTCCCGGTAAACCACCTTGGCGCCGCGTTCCTCCAGCAGCTTCTTCGCGTCGCGGTTCAGTTGGACAAAATCATATACGCCAGTATCGGTCTGATAGTCTCTCTCCTGAAGACCGACGACCATGTTGATATCGAGCCAGGACAGATCGGTTTCATCCTCGATCCATTCCAGACTCAGCGGGTAGAAGGCTCCCGACAGGCTGAGAACCCGGTGGAACAGATCGGGATAGCGCAGCGCCATGTGCAAAGAGACGCTTCCTCCGAGCGAGTCGCCGGCCACTATTCGTTCCGAAGGAGTCTGACGCACCGGATAATTCTCTTCGATATAGGGGATAATCTCTTCGGCGAAGCAATTCAGGTAGGCATCGAACCGGCTGCCGAAAGGCGCGTATTCCTGTGTCCGGACGGCTACGTTGACTTCGACTCCTACTATAATGAAAGGCTCGGCGCCTTCCTCGAGAATGAGTCTGCCGGCAATCGTTGCGATCCGTCCGAAATTGAAGAACTCTTCGCCATCCTGACAGTACACGGCCGGATAGCTGAGGAGCTCATTATAACCGGGCGGAAGGTAGACGCGAAGCTTGCGGTTCTCCTGCAGCTGCTCGCTCCAGAGGGTATGCTTGACAATTGTTCGTTTCAGAAAAACAGATTCATCCATGGCAGATCGACACCTTTCCTGTCGGATTTTGCATTGAGTTACGTGTTGCGTTAAAATGGATTTTGTGGCAAAAATCATTTACTTCTTGAAAATGATCAAATCTGTTATATGAAAAATATTATCCTGTTATACATACAAAGTATACGCAGTGTTAAATTTTATGCGTATTCCTTTGACGAAATACAAGAAACAGGTGTATAATAATTCTATAACAGAGGCAGCCAATATTCAAATTGTTATTCAAATTTTTTTGCTGAGGTGAAGATAATGAGTAAAGTTCCTTACGAAGTTTATACGGAGGATGTAGAGGCTCTTTCGGTCCTTTCCCCGGCTGGAGAAGTGATCAACAAAGATAAGATGCCTGCTCTTACCGACGATCAATTGAAAGAAATTGCCTACCGCATGATTTTCACCCGCACCTGGGATGACCGCGCCGTTAACTTGGGTCGCCAGGGCCGCCTTGGCTTCTATGCTCCGACATCCGGACAGGAAGCGACGATGGTCGGCAGCGAGTTCGCTCTTGAGAAGGAAGATTTCGTCTGCCCGGGCTACCGCGATATTCCGCAGCTCGTATGGCACGGACTTCCGCTTCACCAGGCATTCCTCTATTCCCGCGGCCATCAGCACGGCGGTGAAATTCCTGAGGATGTCAGCGTATTGCCTCCGCAAATTATTATCGGAGCCCAGATCCTGCATGCCACGGGCATCGCAATGGGCTTTAAATTGAAGAATCAGAAGAATGTCGCCATTACCTACACCGGTGACGGCGGTTCCTCCGAAGGCGATTTCTACGAAGGTTTGAACTATGCAGGACGCTTCAAACTGCCGGTTATCTTCTTTGTTCAGAATAACGGCTACGCCATCACAACACCTTTCGCGAAGCAGACGGCTGCCAAATCGATCGCCCACAAAGCGGTTGCAGCAGGCATTACCGGCGTGAAGGTTGACGGGATGGACATCTTCGCAGTCATCCAGGCAGTTCGTGAAGCCGCAGAGCGCGCACGCAATGGAGAAGGCCCGACGCTGATCGAGGCTGTAACGTACCGTTTCCGTCCACACTCCCTGTCCGACGACGCTTCCAAGTACCGTACGAAGGAAGAAGAGGGAGAATGGAACGAGAAGGACCCGATCGCGCGCGTCGTGAAGTATCTGGAATCCAAGGGTCTCTGGAGCGACGAAGATACCCAGCGCGTGAAGGACGAAGCGAAGGCCAAGGTGAACGAAGAGATCAAGATCGCGGAAAAAACCGAAAAAATGACCGTTCCCGGCCTGATCGACAGCATGTTCGAGAAGACGCCGAAGTATCTTGAAGAACAAAAAGCCGATTTTGAATAAGGATTTTGAATAAGGAGGAACTGAAGGCTATGGCACAAATGAATATGAAAGAAGCGATTCGCGACGCAATGCGCGTCGAATTAAAGCGCGACCCGAATGTCCTGATCTTCGGCGAAGACGTAGGCCATGTCGGCGGCGTGTTTCGCGCAACGGAAGGACTTCAGAAAGAATTCGGCGAAGACCGCGTATTTGATACACCGCTGGCTGAGTCCGCAATCGGCGGCCTTGCTGTCGGACTGGGCGTACAGGGCTTCCGGCCGATCGCCGAAATTCAGTTCGTCGGCTTCATCTTTGAAGCGCTGGACCAAATCGTCGTTCAAGCCGCTCGTCTGCGCTACCGCACAGGCGGCAAGTACAATGCGCCGGTCGTATTCCGTACGCCTTTCGGCGGCGGGGTTAAAGCGGCGGAGCTGCACACTGACTCCCTGGAAGGCCTGATCGCACAGAGCCCTGGCATCAAGGTTGTTATTCCGTCCAACCCTTACGATGCAAAAGGCTTGCTGATTGCCGCGATCCGCGACAATGACCCGGTATTCTTCATGGAACACCTGAACCTCTATCATGCGTTCCGTGCGGAAGTTCCGGAAGAAGATTATACGGTTGAGATCGGCAAAGCCAACGTTGTGCGCGAAGGCTCCGATGTTACAATTATCGCCTACGGCCTGATGGTACATACCGCCACCAAGGCTGCAGATGAGCTCGAGAAGAGCGGAATCAAGGCCGAGATTATTGACCTGCGCACCGTCAGCCCGATCGATATCGATACAATTGTCGAATCTGTCAAGAAGACGAACCGCGTAATCGTCGTTCAGGAAGCCCAGAAGAGCGCCGGCGTAGCCGCAGAAGTAATTGCTCAGGTCAATGAAAAAGCGCTGCTGCATCTGGAAGCTCCTGTTCTCCGCATAACCGGTCCTGACACTGTATATCCGTATGCCCAGATCGAAGATACCTGGCTGCCGAACCCGTCGCGCATTATTGCCGGCGTCAAGAAAGTACTGGAATTCTAATCGTACTCAAACTTATATAGGGAGGTAATCGAACGTGGCTAAATTTAATTACCCGTTCCCCGAACTTGGCGAAGGTCTGCATGAAGGCGAAATTATCAAAATGCATATTAAGGCCGGGGACAAAGTAACCGACGAAGATATCATCATGGAAGTGCAAAACGACAAGGCAGTTGTTGAAGTTCCTTGTCCCGTTAACGGTACCGTTCTTGAAGTGCTTGCGAAGGATGGAGATGTATTCCGCGTAGGCCAGACTGTGGCTGTTATCGACGCGGAAGGCGATATTCCGGAGCAGGAAGGCGGCCATGAGGAAGAACAGGCCACCCAGGAAGCCGATTCGGCCAAAGGAAGCGCTGATACAGCATCCTCTCCTGCAGAATCCAGCCCGTCTGACGCCAAAGCCGGCGGTGCAGAAGCGGTACCGGCTCCGGACCGCGATGTACTGGCTACGCCGAGCGTCCGCAAGTTCGCCCGCGACAACAGCGTGGACATCGGCAAGGTGAACGGAACCGGCAAGGGCGGCAAGATTACCCGCGAAGACGTGGAAGCCTTCCTGAACGGCGGACAGAGCGCGGCTCCGGCATCCGCTGCTGCGGCAGCCGAAAGTGCTCCAGCCGAGAAAGCTGCTGCTCCTGCAGCTGCGGCATCCGGCAACGTCAGCCTGGAAGAAGAACGCGTGCCGTTCAAGGGCATCCGCAAGGCGATCGCCAATGCGATGGTCAAATCGGCATACACCGCTCCTCATGTTACGATTATGGACGAAGTGGACGTAACCGAGCTCGTAGCTTTCCGTACCCGCATGAAGCCTGTTGCCGAGAAGAAGGGTGTGAAGGTGACTTACCTTCCGTTCATCGTCAAGGCTCTCGTTGCGGCTTCGCGCCAGTTCCCGGCGCTGAATGCAACCATCGACGAAGAAGCGAACGAAATCGTGTACAAGAAATACTACAACATCGGTATCGCTACAGACACGGATAACGGTCTGATCGTTCCGGTAATCAAGGATGCCGACCGCAAGAGCATCTGGATGATCGCTTCGGCTATCAGCGACCTGGCCGCCCGCGGCCGCGAAGGCAAGCTGAGCCCGAACGAAATGAAGGGCAGCACGATCTCCATCACGAACATCGGCTCTGCCGGCGGCATGTTCTTCACTCCGATCATCAACTATCCGGAAGTGGCCATCCTTGGAACTGGCCGCATCAGCGAGAAGCCGGTTGTGAAGAACGGCGAAATCGTCGCCGCTCCGGTTATGGCTCTGTCCTTGAGCTTCGACCATCGTCTCATCGACGGCGCAACCGCACAGAACTTTATGAACTACATTAAATCGCTGCTCGCCAATCCCGAGCTGCTGGTTATGGAGGTGTAACATATGGTAGTGGGAGACGCTTCACTCGATATTGATACATTGGTAATTGGTGCCGGTCCCGGCGGATATGTGGCGGCCATCCGCGCCGCACAGCTGGGCCAGAAGGTTCTCATCGTCGACAAGTCCGAGGTTGGCGGCGTGTGCTTGAACCGCGGCTGTATCCCTTCCAAAGCGCTGATCTCGGCGGCTCATCAATATGAGTCCGCCAAGCACGGCGAGGCATTCGGCATCAGCGCCGAGAACGTGAAGGTTGACTTCGCGAAGACGCAGGAATTCAAAGCCGGCGTCGTGAAGAAGCTCACCGGCGGAGTAGCCGGACTGCTGAAAGGCAACAAGGTAGAAGTCTTCAACGGTGAATGCATGTTCATCAGCACGACGGAGGCCCGTGTGTTCAACGATCACGAGTCGCCGCGCTATCGCTTCAAGAACTGCATTATCGCGACGGGCTCCCGTCCGATTGAGCTCAAGCCATTCCCGTTCGGCGGACGTATCCTGTCCTCCACGGAAGCGCTGGAGCTGCCGGAAATTCCGAAGAGCCTGATCGTTATCGGCGGCGGCTACATTGGCGCCGAGCTTGGCCAAATGTACTCGAAATTCGGCACAAAGGTGACAATCATCGAGGGCATGGATACCGTGCTCCCAGGCTTCGACAAGGATATGACCCGTCTCGTTGCCAAGAGCATGGCGAAGACCGGCATTGAAATCGTAACGAATGCCAAGGCAGAAAGCGCCGAGCAGACTGACAAGGATGTAACGGTTAAGTACTCCGTCAACGGCGAGTCCAAGGAAGTTACGGCTGACTATCTGCTCGTGACGGTCGGACGCCGTCCGAACACTGACGGCGAGCTGGGTCTCGATCTGATCGGCGTCGAGCTGGATGAGCGCGGCCTGATCAAGGTCGATCATCAGGGACGCACCAACATCCCGCACATCTTCGCTATCGGCGACATTGTACCGGGTCTGGCACTGGCTCATAAAGCTTCTTACGAAGGCAAAATCGCCGCAGAAGCGATCGCAGGACATAAATCCGTCGTGGATTACAAGGTCATCCCGGCCGTTGTGTTCACCGATCCGGAATGCTCCAGTGTCGGTCTGACGGAGAAGGAAGCGAAGGATAAGGGCTACAAGGTGAAGGCTGGCAAATTCCCGTTCGCTGGCAACGGCCGCGCACTGTCCTTGAACAATGCAGACGGCTTCATCAAGATTGTGGCGAACGAAGAGAACAATCTGGTGCTGGGCGCACAAATCGTCGGCATCGAAGCTTCGAACCTGATCGCCGAGCTTGGTCTGGCTATTGAGATGGGCGCAACGCTTGAAGACATCTCCCTGACCATCCATGCGCATCCGACTCTCGGCGAAGTGGTCATGGAAGCAGCCGAGCTGGTTGAAGGGCATCCGATCCACGTACTGACTCGCTAATATACGTCAAGAGTCCCGCATTACACCGGGTTTACACAGAAGGAGCGAAGACGCGACGCGTTTTCGCTCCTTTTTTCCAACAATAACTGAAATTATGATCTATGGTACTCAATTGCCCGGTCACTCTCGATATTCTGAGGATCTGTGCTTTCTATGACTCTCATCACGTTTTCCTCCCTTTTCTAGAGTTTGGTATGTTACATGTAGCGTGAGTCATGGTACACTGGAAAGAGATTATGTATGGAGGAGCGTTGGAAGCTTGCGTAAATATCTCGATTTGTTGCAGGACATTCTGGATCACGGCACGCGCAAGAGCGACCGTACGGGAACGGGTACGATATCCGTATTCGGCCGCCAGCTGCATTTTGATCTCTCGGAAGGGTTTCCGCTGCTCACGACCAAGCGGATTCATTTGAAGTCGGTAATACATGAACTGCTGTGGTTCCTAAAGGGTGAGACGAACATCTCCTACTTGAAGGAGAACGGCGTCACCATCTGGGACGAATGGGCGGACGAGAATGGAAATCTCGGGCCGGTGTACGGCTCGCAGTGGAGGGCATGGGAGAGCGCTGACGGACGGCATATCGACCAGATTTCACAGGTCATCGAAGCGATCCGCACTAGCCCGGATTCCCGCCGACATATCGTCAGCGCCTGGAATGTCGGGGAGATTGATCAGATGAAGCTGCCTCCCTGCCATTTCGTCTTTCAATTCTATGTGGCGGACGGCAAGCTGAGCTGCATGCTGACCATGCGATCGGTGGACACGTTCCTCGGTCTTCCGTTCAATATTGCCAGTTATGCGCTGCTGACCCATATGGTCGCCCATCAGACGGGACTTGCACCGGGTGAATTTATTTGGTCTGGCGGCGATGTGCACATATACACCAATCATCTGGAGCAGGTGGCGACCCAGCTGGCCCGTGAGCCTTACGAGCTGCCGAAGCTGGTTATCCGCCGCAAGCCGGACAGCATTTTCGATTACACGTACGATGACTTCGAATTTGTGGATTACCGGTACCATCCGGGCATTAAGGCGCCTGTATCGGTTTAGAACCGGGAGGCGCGCTTGAACAGAAATGGCCGAAAGGAGCGGAATACAGCGGTGGAGATCAGTCTGATTTGGGCTATGGGGCTGGATGGCGTCATTGGCAAAGGGGGCACCATGCCCTGGCATTTGCCTCGTGATTTTGCCTTTTTCAAGGAGCGGACGATGGGCAGGACGATGCTGATGGGCCGCAAAACCTGGGACTCTCTTGGAGGAAAGCCGCTGCCGGGCAGAACAAGCATTGTCCTGACGCGAGACGCAAGCTTCAGCGCCGAGGGAGCGAAGGTTGTTCACAGTCTTGAAGAGGCTCTTCAGGCGGCGGGTGACGAGACAGAACTGATGGTGATCGGGGGAGCGGAGATTTACAAGATAACGCTGCCTGTTGCCAACCGGCTGATCGTCACGCTGATCGAAGAGTCGTTCGACGGGGATACCTTTTTTCCGGAGATTGACTGGAGCCAGTGGACTGAGGTTTCAAGCGAACCGGGAATCCGGGATGAGAAGAATCGGTATGGCTACCGTTTCGTCGTATATGAACGTCTGGACCGCAATACGGCGACCTGACACTTCATGTGAAAAAAGTACAAACAATCGGCAAATTAGTCCATTAACGTGACAAAGTGCTGAATGCTAATATAATTAAAATTAAAGTAATTAAACATTTCGCGGAATGTTGAAACATATGCGCGTATATTTACATGTCATATGCGTCCCGCCTGGGCGGGTGCCGGTATGAACGGCAACACCACAGAAGAGAACGGATGGGGGAAGAACAATGTCGACACCTACAGGATTTATGGAGTACAAAAGACAGCTCCCGGGCGATCGCGACCCGGAGCAGCGTGTGAAGGACTGGGAAGAGTTTCACCACCATCTGTCCGAAGAAGAGCTGCGGACACAGGGCGCCCGCTGCATGGATTGCGGTACGCCGTACTGCCATACGGGAATCGACATGGCGGGAGCTACGCTCGGCTGCCCGGTTCATAATCTGATTCCGGAGTGGAATAATCTCGTCTACCGCGGACTCTGGAGAGAAGCGCTGGAGCGTCTGCACAAGACGAACAACTTCCCGGAATTTACAGGCAGCATCTGTCCGGCTCCCTGCGAGGGCTCCTGTACCGTCGGTCTGATCGGACAGCCGGTAACGATCAAGACCATCGAGCTGGCGATTATCGACAAGGGTTTTGAAGAGGGCTGGGTCGTTCCCGAGCCGCCGGAGAAGCGCACGGGCAAGAAGGTGGCAATCGTCGGCTCCGGTCCGTCCGGACTCGCTGCAGCCGCCCAATTGAACAAGGCCGGTCATACGGTTACCGTCTATGAGCGCAGCGACCGTGTCGGCGGCCTGCTGACCTACGGCATTCCGACGATGAAGCTTGACAAGCGCATCGTGCAGCGCCGTGTGGATCTGTTGGAAGCCGAAGGCGTGAACTTCGTCGTGAACACGGAGATCGGCAAGGATATTCCGTCGCAGCAGCTCGTTGACGAGTATGATGCTGTCGTGCTCTGCGGAGGCGCAACCAAAGCCCGCCGTTTCACCGCAGAAGGCGGCGATCTGAACGGCGTCGTCTATGCGATGGATTACCTGAACGGAACGATCAAGAGCTACCTGGAATCGGGACTTGAGGATGGCGATTATCTGTCTGCCGAAGGCAAGGACGTTATCGTCCTCGGCGGTGGCGATACGGGTTCCGACTGTGTGGCAACGGCGCTCCGCCATGGCTGCAAGAGCGTGACCCAGTTTGGCACGCATGAGAAAGCGCCGCTCGTCCGCGATCCGATTGCGAACCCTTGGCCGCAGTTCCCGAACGTATACACCCTGGATTACGCCCAGGAAGAAGCCAAAGCCGTATTCGGCAAGGACCCCCGTGAATTCTCGATCATGACGACGAAATTCGTCGGCGACGAGAACGGCAATCTGAAGGAGCTGCACACTGTGCAGATTCACCGGACGGTCGACGAAACAGGCCGCAAAATCTATCAGCCGATCGCAGGCACGGAGAAAGTATATCCGGCCCAGCTGGCCCTCATCGCCATCGGCTTCGACGGACCGGAGCAAGACCTCATCCAGGACCTGAAGCTGGATACGGACCGCCGTACGAACGTCAAAGCCGCATATGGCAAGTTCAACACCAGCGTGGACAAAGTGTTCGCCGCCGGCGACATGCGCCGCGGACAGAGCCTTGTGGTGTGGGCAATCAATGAAGGCCGCGCAGCCGCACGCGAGGTGGACAAGTATTTGATGGGCTCCACCGTGCTTCCCTGATCGGCAGCGTTATTAGCCGAAATTCATGCCTTGCCGGAATATGCAAGTGATCATGGTATACCAGATATCACGAAATACATGCTGCTGCGACATGCGCATTAAGCAGCGATACGAAATAGGCTCTGATACGTTATTCAGGCGGGTTCGCACTTGACGAACCCGCTTTTTTCAAGTATAAGAATGTATAAGCTTTCAGTTGAACCATTTAAGAACTTTTGATATATCATCTGCAATGACCAGGGAAGGCATGCCGCCATAACGTCAGGTACAGAAAGGGAGCTCACCGGCTGAGAGGCTCCCCGAAGCGTGCGGACGCCCCCCGCCCCGGTAGCTGCGGTGAAGAAGCGCCTGACTGTAGATTCTAGATTCGATCCAGCAGGATCAATCGAAACAGGCATGCGTGAATCGCCGCCGGTTCGGACCGTTATTTCCGGGTTGAAGCCGCGCCTTGCGTCCAAGAAGCGATGGACAGGGCTGCGAACGGGGTCTGCCATGTCTTCTAGCGGTTCCGGTGCTTCATATTGCCGCCTTCTGTTCGAAGGCGTCTTAGGGTGGTATAACGACACATTCGTCCCTGACGAGTGTGTCTTTTTTATTTTGAAGGAGGTCGTAAGATGCGCCAGAGTCATTTGCTACAGAACACACTTCGGGAGCGTCCGTCCGAAGCCGATACGCAGGGCCATAGCCTGCTGCTGCGCGGGGGCTACGTCCGGCAGCTTGCCGCCGGCGTGTACAGCTATTTGCCGCTTGGACGAAGGGTTCTGCGAAAGGTAGAGGGAATCATCAGAGAAGAGATGGAACGGGCCGACGTGCAGGAAGTTCTCCTGCCGTCGCTGCAGCCCGCCGAGCTGTGGATGGAGAGTGGACGCTTCGCCACCTACGGTCCCAATCTGATGAAAGCGGAGGACCGGCACGGCCGGACATTCGTGCTGGGACCGACCCATGAGGAAGCGGTGACCTGGCTGCTGAAGAATGAGGTGAGCTCCTACAAGAGGCTGCCGGTTCGCGTCTATCAGATCGGAACCAAGTTCCGAGACGAGCTGCGTCCGCGCTCCGGTCTGCTCCGGGGGCGCGAGTTCATCATGAAGGACGCCTATTCCTTCGATACCACGGAGGAAGGACTGGATCGGTCGTACCGCGTTATGTATGAGGCGTATCACCGGATCTTTGCCCGCTGCGGGCTGGACTTCCGAGCCGTTGAAGCGGATGCCGGCTCCATCGGAGGCGAAGGCGGCAGCCACGAGTTCACCGCGATCTCGTCCATAGGTGAAGATGCCATTGCTGTGTGCGGTTCCTGCGGCTACGCGGCGAATGTGGAGCAAGCGGAGACGGAGGGAACGAAAGAGATGCCAGAAGCAACTGAATCGCCTTCCCGGGGAACTGCCGCAACGCCGGACAGAGCGGCATTCACGGACATACAGATCAGTATGGCAGCAGACCGAGAAGGAGGCAGCGGGGAAGTCGCCGGGACAGCCTTTGTGCATAACGCTGATCAGGCTCATGAACCGGAGCTCTTCCACACCCCTGGTGTGCGGACGATCGATCAGCTGGTATTGGCTTTCGGGCTACAGGCCGCAGACATTATCAAAACATTGATCTACACGGCAGGCGAGGAAACCGCAGCCGTGCTGGTGCGCGGCGACCATGAGGTCAATGAGCTGAAGGTCGCCAAATACCTTGGCGTGCCGGAAGTGTCTCTCGCCGAAGAATCCGCTGTCTTGGCGGCAGCCGGTGTCTTACCCGGCTATGTCGGACCAACGTCGCTCAAGCTGCCTGTGACTTTGCTCGTTGATTATGCAGTGGCGGAAATGACTTCTGGCATTGCCGGAGCAGGCCAGCCGGATTATCATCTGCGCGGCGTTGTGCCGGGCGTACATTTTGCGCTCCTGCATACGGGTGATCTCCGTAATGCAGCCGAAGGCGACATCTGTCCGCGCTGCCGCAGCGGGGTAATCGGGGTGCACAAGGGCATCGAAATCGGCCATGTGTTCAAGCTGGGAACCCGCTACAGCGAGCCTCTGTCGGCCTCCTTTCTCGACGATACCGGCAGAGGCCGGCCGATAATTATGGGCTGCTATGGCATCGGTGTATCCCGGCTGGTTGCGGCTATTGCTGAGCAGCATGCGGGAGAGGAAGGGATCGCCTGGCCTGCGGAGCTTGCCCCTTTTGACGTTCATTTGATTGTCGTGTCCATGCGGGACGAGGCGCAGACGAAGCTGGCGGATGAGCTGTATGAAGCGTTGAAACGCTCGGGTGCAGAGGTGCTGCTGGACGACAGACAGGAACGGCCGGGTGTTAAATTCAAGGATTCGGAACTGATCGGTGCGCCGCATGTCATCGTGATTGGCAGGGAGGCGGGCGAGGGCAGAGTGGAGTTCGAGCATCGCGGAACCGGCGGCAAGGAGACCATCGATTACCGGGAAGCAATTCGCCGGATAACCGAATAACGGACATCGAATGCGGAGTTGCCGAGTGTTGAGTGCCGAGTATCGAGTACCGAGTAACCGAGTACCGAATAACCGAGTGCCGAGTTGCCGAGTAACCGAGTACCGAGTACCGAGTGCCGAGTATCGAGTACCGAATAACCGAGTGCCGAGTTGCCGAGTTGCCGAGTAACCGAGTAACCGAGTAACCGAGTACCGAGTGCCGAGTACCGAATAACGGAGTGCCGAGTTGCCGAGTAACCGAGTACCGAATAACCGAGTACCGAGTTAGCGAGTAACTGAATACCGGATGACCGGCGCCGCCCCGTTTGGTACGGATTTGTAGTATAATTAACTGTTGCCCGTGATCGGGACCAAGACAGTAGATTGTACTTTAGAGATGAACGGGAGCGATTGTTTTGAAGACATTGATCATTGCGGAAAAACCGGATATGGGGCGCAACATCGCCGCCGCAATCGACCCGAAAGCCCAAAATCGCCGTTCCTATCTGGAAGGGGAGCAGTATATCATCACCTGGGCCATCGGGCATCTGATCGAACTGGCTGAGCCCGATGCCTATGATCCGAAGTACAAGAAGTGGAATATCGCCGACCTGCCGATTATTCCCGAGACGTTCAAGCTGGTGCCAAACCGCAAGACGATTGATCAGCTGAAGCAGATCGGAGAACTGGCGAAGCGCTGCGACGCTCTGATCAACTGCTGTGACGCCGGGCGCGAGGGACAGCATATTTTTTCGCTGATACAGCGGCATCTGAAGCTCAAACAGCCGGTCAAACGGCTGTGGATCTCGGACCTGACGCCGGAGACGATCCGGCGGGGCTTCCAGGAGCTTAAGGACGGCTCGGAATATGAGAATCTGACCAAAGCAGCGAAGGCCCGCAGCGAGGCGGACTGGCTGATCGGGATGAACGGCTCCCGCGCTTTCACTACGAAGCATAATGTGCTGCTGTCGGTCGGCCGGGTGCAGACGCCGGTGCTGGCGCTCATTTATGAGCGGCAGAAGATAATCGAGGCCTTTTCCTCGCTCAAATATTATCAGGTGGAGGGCGCCTTCAGGCAGGGCGAGACAGCTTACAAGGGATTGTGGCAGGGAGACCGGCTGACGGAGAAGGAGAAGGCCGACGCCATAGCGTCCAAGGTCAAGGGCAAGACTGGCCGGATCGCTTCCTACGAGATGAAAGAGACGAAGGAGTATCCGTTCCGCCTGTATGACCTGACGCTGCTTCAGCGGGAGGCGAACGGCAAGTTCGGATTCTCCGCCAAGAAGACGCTGGATATCGCCCAAGCGCTGTATGAGAAGCATAAGGTGATCTCTTATCCGAGAACGAATTCCAATTTTGTCACCGAGCAAAATATTCCGGAGATGCACAAAGCACTGTCCTCGCTCGGCGGAACGGCCTATGAAGAACTGGCCCGGGGAGCGGACCGCAGTCTCGTGCATAAAGGCAACCGATTCGTCTGCAACCCCTCCAAGGTCGAGGACCACCATGCCATCCTTCCTACGGGCAAAAGGCCGAACAACCTTGGCCCGGACGAGCAGAAGCTCTATGACCTTATTGTCCGGCGCTTTCTGGCCCAGTTCTATCCGGCCGCCGAGTACAAGATGCATACGGTGCTGACTGAAGTGGAAGGTGAAACGTTCAAGACGACGGTGAAAGAGCTGCTCAGCCTGGGCTGGAAGGTCATTTATGCCGGACAGAAGACCGACAAGCCTTCAAGAGGCAAGGCTATGGACAAGAATGAGGATGAGGAAGAAGAGACGGAGGTGCAGGAGCCCTTTTCCGTTGAACGGGCCGGTGAAGTCCGGTGCGAGGACGCGGTTGTCAAGGAGAAGGAGACGCAGCCTCCGAAGTCTTTCACGGAAGGGACCCTGCTGAAGGCAATGGAGAGCGCGGGCAAGCAGATCGAGGACGAAGAGCTGCGGGACGCGATGAAGGACTCGGGGCTCGGAACGCCGGCGACCCGGGCAGCGACAATCGAGCGGTTGAAGAAAGTCGGCTATATCGACATGCAGGGTAAAAAAATCCTCATCACGCAAAAGGGCCGGACCGCCATTGAGCTGATCCGGGGAGCCGGTGTCGAGCTGCTGACGTCGCCGGAAATGACCGGCCAGTGGGAGCGCCGGCTCAATGAGATTTCACGCGGCTCGGCCTCGGATCTCCAGTTCATGGAGAACGTGAAGAAATTCGCCGCGATGATCGTGGATAAGGTCCGCGCGCAGACCCGCGCGGACAAGCTCGCCTTCGAAGGCGCGGCGGCTCCGGCCGCGCCGGGCGGCGGCAAGGCGCGCGGCCGCACGCAGCGCGCCGGGAAGAGCGCCGCAGCAGGGCGCGGCGCGGACGGCGCCGGCAGCGAAGCCGGCGCCCGCGGAAGCCGGCCCGCCCCGGCGGGCGGCGGGCCTGGCAGGGCCGTGCCGGCGGGCAGTGCGCCGGCACAGGCCGCGCAGCCTGCGTCCGGAGCGGGGCCGAAGTTCATCGGCCCCTGCCCGCGTCCAGGCTGCGGCGGCATGATCTTCATGGGACGCAAAGGCTACGGCTGCTCCCATTACAAAGAAGGCTGCGGCTTCGTCATCTGGAAGATGAGCTTCGGCCGGCAGCTGACGGACACGCAGATCAAGTCGCTGCTGGAGAAGGGCAAGACGGCGAAGCTGAAGCTTGTCCTGCCGGACGGCACCCCCGTGGAGGGCAAGCTGACGCTGAGAAACCCGCAGACCGGCGAGCTTGGCGTGGAATCGCTCTAGAGCGGCAAATAGCCTGAACTCATTTTACAAACAGCGGCAAGCCCGGGACAGGATCATGCAGTCCCGGGCTGCCGCTGTTTTTTAGCTAACAAGAGTCTTTGTCATTATAAAATCGATTTGCTCTTCATCGCCCATATAGAAAGAGTGGACGCCAGATTGAACAAACTCCATTTTGGTATAAAAGGCAATGGCGCTCTCATTTTTTTCCCAAACTCCCAGCCAGATCTTCTTTTTATTCTGCTCAATTGCTATCTCAATAGCTTTATTTATCAGGTATTTACCAAGTCCCTGTTTATGAAACTTTTGCTTTAAATATATCCTCTCGACTTCAAGCGAATCCATACCCATTTTTTCGCTCTGAGCATCATTGATGTTTACTTTAAGATAACCGGCAATTTCTTCATTGGAATAAATAAAATAGAACTCCGAAGAGCGGTTTAATATTTCTTGTTCTAATTGTTTTAAGTTATAAGCTCTTTCGAGGTAGGCTTGTATATTTTCAGTTGTGTTTTGATTCCTGAATGTCTCATGGAATGTCTCAACACTTATAGCTTGAAGTAATTCCAAATCTTCAGACACGCATTTTTTTGTACGTAGTGTCATTTGTACTCCCCCCACTGATCAATAATTTCTCGTGTTTCCCTTTTTTACAAATGCCCAATCTTTTTCTACATTTGCCCGGACTCTTTGCAGGAGGTTGAAGATCGATTCAACTTCGCTTTCGGAGAATCCGGATAGTGCGACGCTATTGGAATAATCGTTCTCCCGTTTGATAAATGGGTAAACCGTATTCCCCTTCTCTGTAGGAAACAGTTTTTTATTTTTTTTGTTGCCTTGATCCTCCAGCTTCTCGATAAAACCATTAATCTCAAGTTTTTGTACAGCGCGAGCAGCTGTTGTTCGGTCTACCTTTATCATTTCGGCTAACTTTTCCTGAATAATTCCCGGATTTTCAACAATTCGCGAGAGGTACAAGTACTGCCCTTTTGTAAGGTCATATTCTTTGAATTCGATGTTGCTTATTGAATCCAATGCCCGGGCGATCATCCCGATTTCACGCAGAATCTCCTTCATATTATAGACCCCGCTAGTCATGTGTTTTCAACTGTGATAAGGCAAGGGTACAATATTTATGTTGTATTTACAACAATATTTTATATTAGATATTCCATCCTGAAACGACTTTTGTCATGGATTGGCTTTCCGGTACTTTCCCGGAGGTATGCCGGTCAGCCGGGCAAAAACCCGGTTGAAATGGTATTCGTTAGCGAAGCCGGTCAGCGCGGCGATTTCGTGGATTCTCAGACTGCCGTTTGTCAGAAATTCCTTGGCCCTGTTGATCCGGAAGATCGTTAAATACTCGAAGATGGTCAGGCCCGTCTGTTCTTTGAAGATCCGGTTCAAATAGTCAAAGTTCGAATGCAGGCGGCTCTCGATCTCGTCTCCGGTCCATTTATAGGAATAGCGTTCATGCAGCAGGCTCAAAATCTCTTCAACCTGTTTACCCTTCCTGGACAGCTCCGATGATGCCGGGGCTTCGGAGAGGACCGAGAGCGCGAAGCTTTTGGCGAGGCGGATCAGAATGTCGAGCATATTCCGGGAACAAATCAGCTTGTAATCTTCATCTCCGGCGGCGAGCGCCTGCATAGCTTCCTCCATTAGTCCGCGAATGTGCTTAAAAGCCGTCTCAGGGACCTTCATGGTCTTGGGGATGAGGGATTTGCAGGAATCGTACAGATCGTAATCAAACGGATTGCCTCTGTAGTATTGGTGCTTTTTCCGATGAAGCTGCGCGGTCAGCCCTTCCTGGGAATCGATCATGCTGGGGGTGAGGGTGTCCGGGGGCATGTGAATAAAGTAAAAATCGACGAAAGCTTTCTTGTAGCCAATATGAAAATGTCCGGGCTCCAGCAGCAGCATGTCGCCATGATGCAACTCGTACCGGACCTCATTTTCCTGAATATAGAGCACGCCTTCATTGATCATAAACAGCATATATTCGGACGGCTTACGGGGGAAGTGCATCCAGTCATCGGGAAAAATATTGCGCTGCATAAACGAAGCTTTCGGAAACTTGTCGGTTGAGAGATAAAAATACATTGGTTTTTTCCTTCCGTTTCTTTTGAATGTTCCCGTTAATAGCCCCATTCTAGCATAAGATCGGATATCCGGAATAGTCGCTGACAGATAAGAATTTGTCGCCTGCAAGCATTTTCTTGCGGACTGAAAGGGGTAAGATAAAGAGGAAACATAGGCCCGCAGCAGGCGGGCACGTCGATACAGTGGCAGGAGGGCTTCAACATGGACAAGGGAATGAACAAGCAGCTGTTAAGCCAATTCAGATTGGGTGATATGCTCGCCCGGTATTTCATGGGAGAAGAGAACGGACAGGTAGAGCTTCAACTCATTCCGGCCAACAGGGAGGATGATGTACAGGAGCTGAAGTTCTCAAGGGGGGACAGTCTGGTTCAGGTGAAGCTGCTTGGCGATATCTATCCGGGCTCATATGCTGGCGGAATGACGATGCGCAACAGCGGAACCGTTCAGCAGTGCCGGTTCAGAGCACAGGAGACCGAGAGCGCCGGTGGAAGGTTCACGATCCGGACCGTACTGGAAGATGGGAGAGATCACGAATTCTTACATGAGCTGATCTGGTGCGAGGGCGATGCCGGCGTAGCCAGCCGGACGACCGCCGTGAACCGCTCATCCGAGGTAATGACGCTTGAGATGCTGTCCAGCTTCTCGATGAGCGAAATGACGCCTTTTCAGACAGGGGACGCGTCCGGTTCGCTGCTCTTTCACCGGCTGCGGAGCAAATGGAGCCAGGAAGCGAGGCTCGTCACCGAGACGATCGAGGATTTGCAGCTGGAGCCGAACTGGGTGCAGTGGCAGCCGAATTCCATCCGGTTCGGGCAGGTAGGCTCGATGCCGGTCAAGGGGTATTTCCCGTTCGCGGCGCTTGAGGATACGAGGGCCAATGTCACCTGGGGGGTACAGCTCGCCGTTGAAAGCTCGTGGCAGTTGGAGATTTACCGGAGAGACGAAGGCATTGCCCTGTCGGGAGGCCTGGCTGACCGCGAATTCGGACATTGGCTCAAAGCTGTGGAGCCTGGCCAATCGTTCACGACGCCTGAGGCCATTCTGACTGTCTGTACGGGCGGAGTTGACTATGCCTGCCAGCGCCTGACACAGTTCGGAGAGAAGTACCTCCGGAATGCGCCTCGGAGCGAAGAGAGCCTGCCGATTCTGTTTAACGAATACTGCACGACCTGGGGACTGCCGTCACATGACAACATAACCCGCATTGTTGAAGCCATCAAGGGCAAGGGGATCGATTATTTCGTAATCGATTGCGGCTGGTTCGTGGAAGAGGGCAAGAGCTGGGGAGACGGCATGGGGGATTATATTCCATCGGACCGGCTGTTCCCGGAGGGAATGCAGATGACGATACAGGCGATCCGGGAAGCGGGCATGAAGCCCGGATTGTGGTTTGAGATCGACAATGTGGGCCGGGATGCCGCCGTGTATCACCGGGATGAGCTGCTGCTTCACCGGGACGGCATTCCGATCACCACCGAGAACCGCCGGTACTTCGATATGAGGAAGCCCGAAGTGCAGGCCTATCTGGAGGAGAAGGTAATCGGGCAACTGAAGACCTATGGCATCGAGTATATGAAGATGGATTACAATGATACCATCGGCCTTGGATGCGACGGAGCCGAGTCGCTGGGGGAAGGGCTGAGGCAGAATATGGAGGCCTCCATGCAGTTCGTCCGCAAGGTAAGAGAGGAGCTGCCTGATCTCATTCTGGAGAACTGCGCGTCCGGCGGCCATAAGCTCGAGCCCCTGCTGATGAGCCTGTGCAGCATGGCCTCCTTCTCGGATGCTCATGAGACCGAAGAGATTCCTGTCATCGCGGCAGGCCTGCACCGGGCGATTCTGCCGAGGCAGAGCCAGATTTGGGCCGTGATCCGGAAGGATGATTCGGTCAGAAGGATTGCCTACTCTCTGACCAGCGCTTTTCTGGGAAGAATGTGCTTGTCGGGAGACGTTACAGAGCTTAAACCGGAGCAGTGGGCTGTCATTGAACGGGGAATAGCGTTCTACAAGGCGATTGTCCCGGCTATCAACTCCGGGTACAGCTATATCATATCTGGCAAAGGGCCGAGCGACAGGCATCTGACCGGTTATCAGGCTGTGATCCGGGTACAGCGTGAAGCCGATCTGATTGCGCAGGGCAAGGAGCTGTATGAAGGGCTTCACCGGATGGCCTATGTGACGGTTCATATTTTTCGCGGCGAAGTTCCGGAGGTCATTGCGATTCCGCTGCCGGAGGGTTGCCCGAACAAGATATCCGGTCTGTATGCGGGTACGGATATCCGGGCGGAAATCACGAACCGGACGCTCCGGATATACCCGACGGGCGAAATGGAAGCCGCTGCTATCCTGCTAGGATAACACAATTGAAAGCGGCTGCTGTACGCCAAAAAGACACCTTGCTTCGAGGTGTCTTTTTGGCCTTCCGTATTCGCTGTGTTCCGGGATAATCCACCAGTCGCTATTTGCCCGCATGCTCCAGCTCTTTATCGATGGCGGCGGTCAGCGCACTGTAATTCGAATCACTCAGAAGGACGCCGTTAACCATAAATTTCGGGGTGCCGTTCACGCCGAGCGAGCCGGCGGTTTTGAAATCTTCCTTGACATCGAGCATATAAGTCTGGTTCTTCAGATCCTGCTCGAAGCGGGCGTAATCGATGCCGTCGAGGTTCTGTTTGACGAAACTCAGGATGAAACTCTGGGTGGCCCAGATTTTGCTCTCGTCGCCCTGATGCTCATACAGCTTCACTACATATTCCCAGAACTTCTCGTTGCTCTGATGATAGATCGCTTCTCCTGCGCTGGCAGCCAGGTAGGAATCCCGGTCGATGAAGGCAAAGTTCATGAAATAATAATCGGCCTTCCCGGTATCCACATAGTCCTGAATGAACGTCTTCATGTAGTCCTCCGTCCATTTTTTGCAGACAGGGCATTTGAAATCGGCGAATTCAACGACCTTGACCGGGGCGTTCTGGACACCGAGATGAGGCTGCTTCTCATACTTGATGCCATCGACCTTGATCGTGCCCTTCACATCGGTATAGTTGGGCAGGTTGTCCAGTTCGGCCGCCTCCGAGTTCCTTCCCTGTGTTAATGTGTACAAAAGCACCGCGGCCAGGACCACGACCAGAATTCCCAGAATCATGGCAAGGGTGTTCGGACTACGGGACTTTCCGTTCTTGGCGGGATTGCTGCTCATACCGCTCCTCCTGTGTTCTCTTGTTTTTCACAAACAGGAGTATAAAGGCTCGGACTACCGTTCCGATATGCCATATGTAACAGGTATGAACGGTATGCCGCTATTAGCCGTGACTGGAGCTACGGCGGAGGGAGGCCCCGCGGATGACATGCACCGCTTCATTGATGGAGGCAATCGTAATGACGGACTGCTGCATGTCGCGCTGAAGCTCAATCATATTGTAGAGCCATTCGTTCTTCTGCTTCAGGTAAATGCTCTTGATGCCGGCTGTCACCGCAGGCTGTACATCGGTTCGCAGGGAGTTCCCGATCATCCAGGTGCGCTCGCGGGTGAAGCTGCCTCCCCGCAAAATCGCTTCAAGCGCTTCGACATTTTTATGCTGACGGATATAGATCCGGTCTTCAAAATACAAATCCAGCTTCATCTGCTCGATTTTGCGGCGCTGAATGGTGTGGTCGCCCCCGGTATACAGATGGAGCTGATGCCCGTCCTGCTTCATGGAGTCGAGTGTCTCCACCATTCCCGGATAAGCCTCGATCTCCTGGTCGTATACGCTGAGACCGAGCTTCATCAGCTGTTCTTCGTGAAAGGGGTCGGCCGGACGGCCGTATTTGTCGCAGAAATAACGGTAGGTGGCGATCAGGGATTTCGGGAAGTTGTCGCTGGCCAGACCTTTGATGCTGACCGTCTCGACATCGATTTCCACCTGCTTGCGCCGCATTTCCTCGGTGGTTGCGCCCTCCGACTTGAACCATTCGCCCATCAGCTCGAAATATTGTCCCAGAATGAGGTCAAAATACTTGTTGCAGTGGACCAGAGTATCGTCCAGGTCGAAAATCACTTGTTGTGTCCAATATTTCATATCGCTCACTCCTTGGTCGGGTTGGGCCTTCTATTGACTGTAAAAGTATTATAAACGAATATACGACTCCAGGAACATCTGAAGTTCCGAAGCGCCGTCTGCCCTTATGCTGAAGCGTTCGTTCTGTTCTTCGCGCAGATGGATGCGCAGCAGTCCGGCTACTCTCAGCATGAGGAGATGGTGCATGAGGATGTCCCCTGGCTGGTTAGAGAAATCCGATTGAATCTCCCACATCGACTTGGGCTCATCCGCCACGTAACGGAGCAGCCGAAGCCGGACGGGGTCCGACAGCGCCTTGGTCATGCGGAGCAGCAGTGTTGGCGGCTCCTCTTCATTTTCCACGGGGACATCAACAGGGTATTGAACCAGTATAAGCTTCTTGTAGAAGCAGTACGTATTGATCGGCCGGTGATGCACCGTCGGCAGAAGCACGACTGTCTCCAGCTCCGGAATGTCCTCAATCACAATGCCGCCTGAGGCGTATTCGATCAGCGCGGCGGAATCCATCTTGCTCTGGAGCAGCTTCTTCTCGGAGGCGTCCTGGATCAGCAGCGCCAGCATCTTGGATTCGACATGGCGGAAATACTGCTCATGCCACAACCGCAGCAGGGGGCCGTATCCGTCCTTGATCCGCCGGCATTCTTCCAGGGTGAAGTCCGGAAGATACGGGGCGGCCATCTCGAACCATTCTTCCGCTGTGGCGGATTCCATGTCCCGAAGGAACAGTTCGACCTTGGCGGCGGGTCCGTGGGTGTAGGCCCAGGCGTACAGCACATCGTAATCGCTGAAGGGCCAGTCGGCGGCGGTCCGGAGCGCCGCGATTTTGAGCGGGGGAATGCGTCCGTCAATATCACGCACCCAGTCCGGACCGATATCGAGATTCGAAATCCATTTTCTCGTTACATATAGCATGAAGCTGTCGAGCAGCTCGTATACGGAAGACACATCGATTTTCAACTCATAATCCATGTGGCATGCAGTCCTCCCAGAAGATCACTTTGGCTTGGCTCAGGCTATTATCTCTTGTTTGGAATAAGGTTGTCCACTATAATATTGAAGGTTTGCCTTCAATTATACCGAAATTCAAGGGGGATATCATCCGTGTCAGACACAAGCGCTGCTCATCTGAGGCGCGGCGGAACGATTCATTACTTCATCCTGATTGCCGTCATTATCGCGGCGGGGCTCAGCCAAGGGCTGCTGCTTCCCGTCATATCCATTATTCTGGAGCAGCGGGGTGTATCTTCCTCGTTGAACGGGATTAATGCGACCGCTCTATACATAGGCTCCTTCGCCATGACACTGATCGCGGAACGGCTGCTTGCGGCTGTCGGCTTCAAGAAGCTGATGGTGGGCGGACTCGTGCTGGTGCTGGTCATCTTTCTTCTGTTCCCGGTGCTTCCCGGCGTAAGAGCATGGTTTATCCTCCGGCTGCTGATCGGGGCCGGGGATTCGGCCATCAATTATGCGGCCCAGCTGTGGGTGCTGCTGATGACTCCGGCGGAGCATCGGGGACGGAATCTTTCATTCTATGGCATGTCTTACGGTCTTGGCTTCAGCCTCGGTCCGCTTGGCATCGGGCTGCTGAAGTTCGGCGAATGGGCGCCTTTTATGGCTCTGGCGCTGCTCTTCATGATCGTGCTGCTGCTCGCGGCTTGGAAGCTTCCCGATTCGCGGCCGGAGAAGGCCGCTTATCAAGACAGCGGCGCCGGCCGGTTCGGCAAGGTGTACCGGCTGGCCTGGTATGCGCTGCTGCCCGCGCTGCTCTACGGATATATGGAAGCCAGCCTGAACAGCAGCTTCCCCGTGTACGGTCTGCGGGCAGGCTTCAGCGAGGAGCAGATCGCGACGCTGCTGCCTTTCGCGGGGATCGGTGGACTGGTGCTGCAGTTTCCGCTCGGCTTGCTCAGCGACCGGATCGGCCGCAAGCCGGTGCTGATGCTGGCCGGGATCGGCGGGGGGCTCGCTTTCGCGCTGCTGGCTGCAGGCGCAGACTTCTGGTCCGCCATGCTGCTGCTGCTGATTGCCGGCGGCCTGGTCGGTTCCTTCTTCTCGCTGGGGCTTGCCTACGCCGCTGATATACTGCCCCGCAGCCTGATTCCCGCCGCCAATGTGGCCTCGTCTTTTCATTTCTGCGTCGGGAGCATCATCGGTCCTGCCGCCGGAGGTGTTCTGCTGCAATACGGCTATGGCGGAACGATATTTATGCTGCTCGGTCTCCTGTATGTCTTGTTCGCCGCATCAGGTCTGTTATTCTCGCCAAACAGGGAGAATTGAGGTAAAATAGGAACAGCTGCTCGCATGGCATTTGATCTCGTTTTTCAAGTACACTAGATGTGGAAATCGATACGAAACAGGGGAGACTTCAGTCTATGATAATCGTTGAGCACTTGGCCAAGGCGGTCGGTCCGGAACAGGTTCCGGTGCTGCGCGACGTTGGCTTTCGAATGGAATCAGGCGAGATGATCGGGCTGCTGGGCGCCAGCGGCAGCGGCAAGACGACGCTGCTGCGCTGCCTTGCGCTGCGCGACAAATGGGATAAAGGGAATTTCCGGATCGACGGGGCGGATATACTGAGCGGAGGGCTAGGAGCGAAGCGCAAGATCAGCCGCGAATGGGCGTTTCTGGAACAGAATTCGGAACTGAACAAGGACCGGACGGCGCTGAAGAACGTACTGATCGGCCAGGCGGCGCAGACGCCGTGGTGGAGAAGGCTGACAGGCGTCGTGCGCTCCGATGATTATATGGGCGCCATGGACGAACTGGAACTGCTCGGACTCTTGGACAAGGCGAAGATGAAGACCGGCCAGCTCAGCGGGGGAGAGCGCCAGCGTGTGGCCATTGCCAGGGCTCTCGTTCACGGCGCCAAGGTTATCCTGGCAGACGAGCCTGTAACCGGGCTTGATCCGAAGTCGGCGCAGAGTGTGCTTGAGACGCTTATGACACTCTGCAAAGAGACCGGGCTTACGGTGATTGCCGTCCTGCCTATGGAACTGGCCGAGAAGTACTCGACCCGGCTCTGGGTGCTCGACAAAGGCGTCATTAAGCATGACGTGACCGGCCGGCGGTTGACGAGCGCAGAGCGCGCAGGATTAATCTGAAGCGGCCGGGATTTCATATCAGCTATGAAAGAGTGATTTCATTGAATATTCGCAGTCTAGCCGCAAGGGTATTTCCGGCGGGAAGATCGACCATCCGGAGGGCGTCTGCGGCGATGCTCGCCCTGACGCTGCTGTCGGGCTGCACCTTCATCAGCGATCCTGTATCGCGGATGAAGACCCCGAGACTCTCCGAGGATAAGGCGACGCTAATGGCCGCCATCAACTCGCTTAAGCTAATCCGTCCGACCAATGATGACGACAGCTCCATCCGGACGGAGGATTTGAACGGGGACGGCGTTGAGGAATCGCTTGTCTTCTACGAGACGCCCGGCGAGGCGGTCCAGATTCACGGGATGATCCTTGCGAAGCAGGGAGACTCCTGGGTGAAGAAACTGACTTTCGACGGCGCGGGTACTGTGCTGGAATCCGTGGAGATTCGCGATGTGACCGGAGATGGAATACCGGAGATCGTCGTCGGATATTCGCGCGGAGACGAAGGACTTCAGAAGGGTCTCGTCGTATACAGCTATTCGGGGAATACGCTGGAGGAGAAGCTGACGCTCTCTTACACCAAGTACGTAATTGACGATCTGAACGGGGACGGCAAGGATGATATTACCGTTGTCTCCCTGAAGCGGAATGAATCCTCGACGCTGACAACCTATCAGTACAGCTCGGGAGCATTCAAGGAGCTGGACCGTCTGGAGAACCTGGACCCCTATATCAATAATTACTACAATATCGTCGTCGGCAAGGTTGCCCAGAACAAGGAGGGCATCGTGCTTGATGCAGCTGTGAATTCCCATTCGGCATACAGCTACATGGTGGTCATGGAGAACAACCGTTTCCGGGTAGTGCTGTCGGGCGACGATCGCACCTTCAAGGACAGCCGCATTCCGAGCACGGATATCGACGGCGACGGCATTATTGAAATCGGATTGATGGAAAGGCCGTCAGGCTGGGAGAACGTCGACGCCGACGCAGTCCCCTGGTTCTACTCCTACTATAAATGGGACGGCAAGGAGGGGTTGATCTTCGCCCTGCAGCAGTACCGCGATCCTTCGGATCGGTATACGCTGGACTTTCCGCCTTCTTGGCATGGCAAGGTAACCGTAGACCCCAAATCGGTACAGAACCAGTATCTCCGGTTCGTTCTCTCGGACACGGGCGAGACGGTGGCCGAAATCTCCTTCTTCTCGGCGGAGGAATGGGATTTAATGAAGAACAACGGCTGGCAGTTCTGGGGACGCGACGCGGACCGCATTATCGCCTACCGGGGCAAGCTGGAGCAGAATGCGAACGGAATCAAGAAGGGAGCCGGAACGGCACCTGTAGAGAGGAAGGGAATCAATGAGTAAGGTACTGATACTGGAAGATGAAGATTCAATCCGCAGTTTTATCGTCATCAATTTGAAGCGGAACGGGTTCGAGGTGCTGGAGGCGGCGGACGGCAACGAAGCGCTGTCCAAGCTGAACGCCAATCCCGATATCGATATCGCTCTGCTGGACGTTATGGTTCCGGGCATCGACGGGTTTGAAGTATGCCGGCGCGTCCGGGAGAGCAACGAACGGATCGGGATTATTTTTCTGACAGCCAAAGTGCAGGAGCAGGATAAGGTCTATGCCTTGTCTGTAGGCGCTGACGACCATGTCAGCAAGCCCTTCAGTCCGACGGAGCTGATCGCCCGCATCCAGTCGCTTCTGCGGAGAGTGAACGTGCACCGGGAGCAATCGGCCAAGGTGTCCTTCCACTCCGGACCGTTCACGCTCGATCTGATCGCCAAACAGTTCAAACGGGAGGGGGAGCTTATCGAGCTGACTCCGACCGAATTCTCGCTCGTACAGTTCTTTCTGGAGAAGGAGAATACGCCGCTCAGCCGCGATCTGCTGCTTGACCATGTGTGGGGCAAGGAATACATGGGCGATCCGAAGATCGTTGATGTCAATATCCGCCGTCTCCGCCAGAAGATCGAGAGAAACCCTTCCGAACCCGAATATCTGCAGACCGTCTGGGGACATGGCTATAAGTGGAAAGGCCAGGGACAATGATCAAGAAGGGGATGCGCAGACAAATTGTTTTACACTATATCCTGGTTGTCTTTCTGGCGCTTCTCCTGGTTGAAGTCATCTTTCTGATCGTCATAAGGACCTACTATTACGACAGTATATACACACGGATCACGACGCAAATCAGCCAGGCGGAATATTTCTACAGGCTATCGAACGGAGAGGATTCTCCGGTGTCGCTCCAGGAGCTGCTGAGCACCTTTGAGCTGAGTAATACGGAGCTTCAGCTGCTTACCCTGGACGGCAACATGATTACAAGCTCGACGGGCTTTCAGCCTGACCGGACGATCACGACGAGCGATGTGCCGGAGGCGGTGGGCGGCGGTGTCGGCAGATGGGTTGGCCGCCAGCCGGGTACGAACGAGAGCGTAATGGCGGTGTCAAAGGTGCTGCAAATCCATGGACGGGATACATACGTCCTGCGATATGTCACATCCGTGGAGCGTGTGGACAGCGACCTGTTCAACGTGACTCTTCTGTCGGCTGGAATTGTGGTCGCGGTTCTGGCGGTTGTGACTGCGTTCAGCTTCGGACTTGCCAATTCCATTATCAAGCCGCTGAATAATATTACCGCCGTCTCCGCCCAGATGGCCAAGGGCAAGTTCAACATGAGAATCAAGGGCGACTACCGGTACGAGATCGGGGAGCTTGCGAGCACCCTGAATTACATGGCCCAGGAGATCGTAAGGAGCAATCAGATCAAGGATGATTTCATCTCCTCGATTTCCCATGAGCTGAGAACCCCGCTGACCAGCATCAAGGGCTGGAGCGAGACGCTGATCTCCGGCGGGTATGATCCCGAGGAGACCAAGCTCGGGATGAGCATTATTTCGAAGGAAAGCGACCGGCTGATCGGCTTGGTGGAGGAAATTCTGGATTTCTCCAAACTGCAGCAGAACGAGATGAAGCTGTCGATCGGAACGGTGGCCGTTAGAGAGCTGCTACAGGAGATCGTGTTGAATTTATGGGCCAAAGCGGAGAAGAAGAGTATCCGTCTCGTATTGGAGGCCGAGGAAGGCCTTTATGTAAGAGGGGATGCGAACCGGCTGAAGCAGGTATTTCTGAACCTGGCCGATAATGCGGTCAAATTCTCGTATGAAGATTCCAATATTCTGATCTCCGCCCGCAAGGTGAATGCGGAGGAAGCGGAGATTATCGTTCAGGACAGCGGAATCGGAATCAGCCAGGAGCATTTGCACCGCGTGAAGGACCGGTTCTTCCAGGTCGACTCGCTCAACGGCGGCACCGGTCTGGGACTCGCGATTTCCCAACAGATTGTGGAGCTGCATGGCGGCACCATCGAAATAGACAGCGAACTAGGCAAAGGAACGCAGGTTACGGTCTATTTGCCGCAGGCGGAGCCTGTAGTGCTCCCGGGTGAAGGGCAGCCACGCGCCTTGCCGGCGGCCGAGGAACATGGGGAGCAGGAGGAGAAGGAACAGTGAGTTTGCCGAACACGGGAGAGATTGAGACATCGATAGGGCATCTTGCAGTGAGACGCGTTCAGGAGGATCAGACGGAGGCGGCAGTGAAGCTGCTGCGCGACGCGGCGGGCTGGATGCAGACGACAGGGCTGACCCAATGGAATCCGGATCAGTTCACCGACGGAGAAGTGCGGCGGTATTTCACTGAAAGAGAAGTCTATATGGCCTTCAAGGACGACATCCCTGCGGCTGTATTCACGCTGCAGTTCGGCGATCCCCAATACTGGGGAGGGCGCAACGATGACCGTTATGCCTATCTGCACCGGCTGGCTGTGGCACTTCCCTTCCGGGGCTCGGGCATCGGCGGGGAGCTGCTGAAGTATGCGGCTGTGAATGCGAAAGCCTGCGGCCACCAAGGTCTGCGGCTTGATACGATCGAGTACAACGTGAAGCTTAACCGTTACTACCAGACGCAGGGCTTCCGATACATGGGAACGAATGATGCCGGGGGCGGCCGGCTGGTGAATCTGTATGAGAAAATAGAGGATGGCGATGACGTAAAGGCGATCCGGCTTCAGTATTTTGCTGAGCCGGACTTCGGCGTTCTTGCGAGCTGGAGTGCTTCCGCCGAGTCGCTGAAGCAATGGGCGGGTCCTTCGCTGCATTTCCCGCTGCCGCAAGAAGAGCTCGCGGAGTATATCCGCGAGGCGAACCGGCCCGCCGTATCCGGACTACTGGCATACAGCGCCGTCCATTCCGCCAGCGGCCGCATCATCGGCCATATCAGTCTCGCGGGCATTGACCGCGATAATGGGCATGGCCGAATCGGCCGCGTCGTGCTGGCCCCTGATAGCCGGGGCCAGGGCTATGGCCGGCGCATGATGGCTGAAGCCATGCGAATCGGCTTTGAGGGCTTGAAGCTGCACCGGCTGGCTCTGGGCGTGTTCGATTTCAATGCTTCCGCCATCTCCTTATACGAGTCGCTCGGGTTTCGCAGAGAAGGCGAGCAGGTGGAAGCCGCCCGCTTCGGCGACCGCTATGTCAATCTGATCGACATGGCGATGCTGGACAGGGAATGGAAGGAGATCAGAGGCTCAATCTTCCAATGAGTATTTAGCAGCAGCACAAAAAGGGTGGTTTCCGGAAAGGATCGGGAAACCACCCTTTTTCTTATCGCGCAGGCGAAGGACTGAAGCGGCCTTCCTGAAGGCAAGCTGCACCCGTTCAGGACAGCAATCCGCCGGCGCGCAGCCGGCTTGTGTTCTCGTAGACTTCCTGGAACAGCCGGGAAGGCTGGGTGCGGATGACCGGCTTGGGGGCGACCGTCTCGCGCGGGCCGATTACGGTAATCGTATCTACGCTGCCCGTCACAACAGTGCCGTCCATGATGACGGCGTCCTCGCCGATAATGGCATTTTCGATATAGACGCTTTTGCCGATCCGGGCACCGGGCATGATGACACTGTTCTTGACGGTTGACGATTTGCCGATTTCCACATTGGCGAATACGACGGAGCGCTTCACAACGCCTTCGATGGAGGCGAGCTCGCTGATCAGAGCATTATGTGATGAACCCTGTGCCTTGCAGCGGATAGCCGCCGGTCTGGTTACCAGCTTGCGGCTGTACATCGGCCACTGGCTGATGTCGAGACCCCAATCATTGTCGCCGGCCAGCAGATCCATGTGGGCTTCCCACAGGCTCTCAACGGTGCCGACATCGCGCCAGTACCCCTTGAAGCGGTAGGCGAACAGGGAATCGTCGCTTCGCAGCATCGCAGGAATAACATCCTTGCCGAAGTCATGGCTGGAAGCGCTGCACGCTGCATCCTCTAGAAGATGCGACTTGAGGTAGCTCCAGCGGAACAGGTAAATGCCCATCGAGGCAAGATTGCTCAGCGGCTTCGGGGGTTTTTCGACAAAGTCCGTAATTTGGAGCTTCTCATTTACATTCATTACGCCGAAACGGCTCGCCTGTTCCCATGGAACCTCCATAACGGAAATGGTTGCATTCGCATCCGTCTGCTGATGGTATTCCAGCATTTGGCGGTAGTCCATATGATAAATATGGTCGCCGGAGAGGATCAGCACATGCTCCGGGTCCAGGCTGTCTATATAATTGATGTTCTTATAAATTGCGTCAGCGGTTCCTGCATAGCTGCCTTTTTGCTCGGTGCCGGAAGGCAGGAGCGCGATTCCTTTGTCTGCCTCGGTCCGGAGGCCCCAGGGCTCACCTTCTCCGATATGGCTGTGCAGGGACTCCGCCGCATATTGCGTCAGGACTCCGACCGTATCAATTCCGGAATTCACACAGTTGCTGAGGGGAAAGTCTATGATTCGGTAATGTCCGCCGAATGGCACGGCGGGTTTGGCCATGCCTGATGTAAGAGGAGCAAGTCTGCGCCCTTCGCCTCCTGCAAGAAGCATGGCGATGCAATCTTTTTTACTCATGTGAACCCCTCCATCTAGTGGTGATGTTTGTCATTGTCATTGCCAATGTATGTTATATAACCTGGCGATTTAGGTTTGAATCGACGCCAAAATGAGCATGGATGAAGTATATGAGGTAATGTTTCGGTTGATTCCAACGAAAAAAACTCGTGATTTTTTGCTCAAATAAACTCCCCTTAGCGTTATTTTCAAATGTTAGGAATTGGGTTAATGTATTAGGTGTATCCTGTATGGAAATACCCCGCATGCGCAGCTTTGCTAACACAAAAAAGACATGTCTCTATTTATTAGAAAAGGTGGTATTCATTTGGCTGAGCGACAAGCAGGAGTAACCATGCCGTCACCCGAGGATATTTATTTGTTTCATGAAGGCACAAATTATCGCAGCTACCGGATGCTGGGCGCTCATACTGCAGTGGAGGAGGGCCAATCCGGAGTGCGTTTCACTGTTTGGGCTCCCAACGCGGAATATGTAGGCCTGGCCTGCGACCGGAACGGATGGGACGGAAACCGCGAAGAGGACTCGTTATATAAGATACCCGAATCGGGAATATGGACTCGTTTTTTTCCCGGAGTTTTGCAGGGAACATTTTACAAATACCGCATCAAGGGACCGGACGGGTCCAGCTTTCTAAAAGCCGATCCTTACGGCTTCATGTCCGAAGTTCGCCCCGCGACAGCCTCGGTTGTAACGAAGCTGGACGGCTATAAGTGGGGAGACGCTTCCTGGAGGCGCCGCAGCAAATTGCTGTATGACAAGCCCTTGAATATTTACGAAATGCATCTGGCGACATGGCGGCAGAAGGAGAACATTCACCGCAAGGAAGGCGGAGAGCTGTATTCCTATATCGAAATCGCAGATCTGCTGATTCCTTATCTCCGGGAGCTGGGTTACACTCACGTTGAATTTATGCCGCTGGCTGAGCATCCTTATGACCTGTCATGGGGTTATCAAGGTACAGGCTATTACGCCGCGACCAGCCGGTTCGGCGAGCCGCATGGGCTCATGACACTGATTGACCGGCTCCATCAGGCGAACATTGGCGTCATTCTCGACTGGGTACCCGCCCATTTTGCCAAAGACGCTCCAGGTCTGCGAATGTTTGACGGAACCCCAGCCTTTGAATATCGCGATCCCTTGATGGCGGAGAAGCCGGGATGGGGCACGCTGTCTTTTGACTTCGGCAAGCCGGAGGTGCGCTCGTTCCTGATCTCCAATGCGCTCTTCTGGTATGAGTACTACCATATCGACGGAATGAGGGTGGATGCCGTAACCAGCATGCTCCGTCTCGATTTCGAGAAGCGCGAAGGGCAGTACCGGCGCAACGCCAACGGAGGGATGGAGAATCTGGAGGCCATCGAATTTATCCAGAAGCTGAATACGGTCGTGTTCCATCACTATCCGAACGCGCTGATGATGGCTGAAGAATCCAGCGCGTGGCCGGGTGTAACGGCCCCTGTGTACGAAGGCGGACTGGGATTCAACTATAAATGGAACATGGGCTGGATGAACGATACGCTGGCTTATGTCGAGAAGGATTTCATCGAACGGCCGCATCATCATAACCTGCTCACCTTCCCGATTGCATATGCATACTCCGAGAACTATACGCTGCCGTTGTCTCATGACGAGGTGGTTCACGGCAAGAAGTCGCTGCTTAGCAAAATGCCTGGCACTTATGAGCAGAAATTCGCCGGACTGCGGCTGCTGCTGGGGTACCAGATGACAAGCCCTGGCAAGAAGCTGCTATTCATGGGCGGAGAGTTCGGACAGTTCATCGAGTGGAAGGATCAGGAGGAACTGGACTGGCTGCTGCTCGCTTACGACAGCCACCGGAAGATGCGGGCTTATACGGCTGCGCTGAATCATTTTTATTTGGCTGAAAAAGCGCTCTGGGAGCTGGATCACAGCTTCGAGGGATATCAATGGATCTCGGCCAACGACAGCGGGCAAAGCGTCCTCTCTTACATCCGCAAGGGAAAAAAACCGGGCGATATGCTCATCATCCTGATTAATTTCCAGCCGGTGGAGCGGCATTCTTACCGGATCGGCGTTCCGAAGCCGGGAACATACGATATCGTCTTTCACTCCGGCAAGGAGGAGTTCGGTGGCACAGGGACCGATCTGGAGCCGCTGAAGACGCAGAAGAAAGAGATGCATCATCAGCCGAACAGCCTGGAGCTGACGCTGTCTCCTCTCAGCATGGTTATTCTGAAGAAGCGAGGACGCCGGGCTAAAGAGGATGATCCGGCAGCCCTGCAGGTCTCATCCGGTACGCCCGGTGAAACTGCTACAACTACAAGGAGCAGCCGTACAGCGCGTTCCAAGACAAGCAGGGCATCATCCAGGATAGAGAAGTCCGGTTCTGCGGATCATGCTTCTGGCTCCAAGTCCGGCGGCAAGGAGAAGAAATAACTTATAACCAGAGGAGGAAAAGCCATGAAAGTGCTGTTTGCCGCTGCGGAAGGTCATCCTTTTATCAAGACAGGTGGTCTTGCCGATGTGATCGGAGCACTGCCCAAAGCGCTGAAGGAAGCCGGAGTGGACGTGAGGGTGGTGCTCCCCAAATATCGAGGCATTCCCGAGCAGTACCGTTCCCGGATGGAGCCGGTCGGGGTGATCCAGGTTCCTGTCGGCTGGCGGAACCAATACTGCGGGATCGAGCGCATCGTACATGAGGGCGTCCCGTTTTACTTCATTGATAACGAATACTATTTCGCCCGGGACGGCATCTACGGCTACATGGACGATGGCGAACGCTTCTCTTTCTTCAACCGGGCGGTGCTTGAGATCCTGCCGGTAATTGGCTTTCAGGCGGATGTTATTCATTGCCATGACTGGCACACCGCCGTCGTTCCCCTGCTGCTGGAGGGGCATTACCGCAGCCAGCCGTTCTACAGCAAGATGCGCACCGTCTTCACCATACATAACCTCCTGTATCAGGGTGTATTCCCTTACGAGGTTCTGGGCGATCTGCTGGGGCTGGACAGCAGCTACTTCCCCAGCGTGGAGTATTACGGCAACGTGAATTTTATGAAGGGCGGAATCGTATTCAGCGATCATGTCACAACGGTCAGTCCAACCTACTCCGAGGAAATCCGGACACCATATTTCGGGTACGGTCTGGACGGGCTGCTTAACGCCCGCGCCGATCATTTGAGCGGAATCGTCAACGGCATAGATACAAAAGCATATAACCCCGCCACCGATTCCAAAATTTTCTCCAAATACCGCACGAGTCTGGCCAAGAAGCTTGAGAACAAACTAGGGCTTCAGCAAGAGCTTGGACTTCCGGTCGCACCGCATATTCCGATGGTTGCCATGGTGACCCGGCTCGTCGATTCCAAAGGTCTGGATCTGGTTACCCGGGTGATGGACGAAATGCTCTATTACGACAATATCCAGTTCGTGCTGCTGGGAACCGGAGACGGGGCCTATGAAAGCTGGTTCCGTGAAGCGGCATGGCGCTATCCGACGAAGCTCTCATCCCAGATCAGGTTCAGCGACGAGCTCTCGCGCAAAATATACGCCGCCAGCGATCTGTTCCTGATGCCGTCGAAGTTCGAGCCATGCGGTATCAGCCAGCTGCTGGCGCTGCGATACGGCAGCATTCCGGTTGTCCGGGAGACGGGAGGTCTGAACGATACCGTGCATGCCTATAATGAATTAACCGGAGAAGGGAACGGCTTCACGTTCCATGATTACAACGCTCATGACATGATGTATACGCTGCGCCGTGCCGTGTCCTTCTACCATCAGCCGGAGCATTGGAAGCGTGTGACCCGCAATGCCTTCGCCGGCGATTATAGCTGGGATGTATCGGCAGAGCAATATGCCGCAATCTACCGGAGTTTATCGCCGCAGCCCGAATTCGAATCCGCCACTTCCGGCGTTGCGGTGGACGAAGACTAAAATCCTCCCTAATTACAGGAGATAACATCAACAAAGGCGTGCTTTCCGCCGGGCATCGGCTCGGGAAGAAAGCACGCCTTTTTGTTGCAGATGAAGCATCGGCTATGAGCTGCAGGTGTGCATGCCAGCGTAATGAGAAAGATTTAATCTTCTCTAAGCCTTATGCTTTCAGCCCTCGCGATAAAATCCGGAAGCCGAACGGCTCTAACGGGAGGCTCATATTGCCGCCTTCCGTCTTCACAGTGTCCCCGGTAAAGACATCCTTCCAGTCATCCCCCTCAAGTGGAAGCGAAAGGATGCGCGGCTCATCAAAATTGTTCATCCAGACCGTAATATGCTGCTTATTGTCAGCTCTCTCGAACACGAAGCAGAGTTCGTCCCGGCAAGCTTTCAGTATCCGGTAACGGCCGCTGCGGAGGGCAGCGTGGTCTTTTCGCAGCTTGATCAGGGTCCGGTAAAAATCATGAAGCTCACGGTCCTGTTTATTCGGGTCCCATTCCATGCACTTCCGGCAGTCCGGATCGACTCCGCCCGTCAGTCCTACCTCATCGCCATAGAAAATACAAGGCGTGCCGATGAAGGTGAACAGAAAAGCGACCGCCAGCTTCATCCGCCGTTTGTCTTCCTCCAGGCAGCTCAACAGGCGGGGGGTATCATGGCTGCACAGCAGATTGAAGATCACTTCATTGGTCTGCTGCGGATAGCGCATCAGGAGTGAGCTGATTTTGCAGCTGAACGTCCGGCTGTCCATTTTGCCCCCAAAGAACTCCAGAACCGTTCGTGCGAACGGATAGTTCATGACCGAGTCGAACTGGTCGCCAAGCAGCCAGGACAGCGAATCGCTCCATACCTCGCCGACGATATAGGCCTCCGGATTTGCCCGCTTCGCGACCTGACGGAATTCCCGCCAGAACCGGTGGTCGATTTCATCCGCGACATCGAGCCTCCAGCCGTCCAGCTTGATCTCCTTGATCCAGTATTCAGCCACATCCAGCAAATAGGCCTTCACCTCCGGATTTGCCGTATTGAATTTGGGCATATCCGGGTAGAACCCAAAGGTGTCGTACGTCGGAACGCCATCCACAACCTCAAGCGGGAAGGACTTGATATGAAACCACTCCGCATACTTTGAATCTTTTCCATGCTTCAACACATCCTGAAAAGCCGGAAATTCCCGGCTGCAATGGTTAAATACCGCATCGAGCAGCACGCGGATACCGCTGGCATGACATCGCTCAACCAGTTCTTTCAGGAGATTGTTATCACCAAAATGGGGATCAACCTGCTTGTAATCGATGATATCGTACTTGTGATTGGAGGGTGACAGGAACACGGGAGTGAAATAGATCGCATTGATTCCGAGATCGGTCAGGTAATCCAGATGATCAATGACCCCCTGAATATCCCCGCCGAAGAAATTTTCCCTCCCGGGCTTGCCGCCCCAAGGCTCCGTTACTTCCGGATCATTGCCGGAATCACCATTGGCGAACCGCTCCGGCATAATCTGGTAGAAGACGGCGTCTTTGGCCCATGCAGGCACCTCAAACAAATCAACCGGATGGATAAACGGGTATTCGAAATTGCCGACGGGTGGGACAGGCGCTTCCCGCAGAATGTCTTTTTCGCATACGAAGAACGTCTCGCTCCCGGATTCAATCCGAAAATAATAGGACAAGCGCCTGAATTTCGGCTTCACGCAGGCTTCCCAATAATCGAACAGGTCATCCGATGCGGCAATCTCCATTTGGGCTTCGGCACAGGTTATCTCCCAATCATATTTATCACCGGTCATGACGGTTATTGCAGCGGCGTCGTCCCGTTTGGTCCGAATCCGCAGATGCAAGGTTTCCCTGTCGTAAGCATAGGCCCATTTATCCCGCGGTACATGATACAAAGCTTCCAATTGCATAACAGTTCCTCCAATCAGCGTAGTTCGTACACGGAGCAAAGTCACGAAGCTAAATACCCGCAATCTTCATCCGGTGAAACCCGCCCTTACCAAATAGTGTGCCTATAATATCGGAAAAAAACTTTGCATAATCATGCGACATGAATTATAATAAATCGGTCCGGGACGAAGTAACATGTAACTAACACCTAACAAATAGAACAGGGCTGTGAAGACGCCCGACGAGAGAACAGGGGAGATACATCCAGATGAACAGATGGGTAAAAATGTCCATGGGGATGCTGCTTGCGGCAAGCCTTATTTCCGGCTGCGGTCAGAACAGTAAAAATACATCGAATGAGAGTTCCGCTTCGGGTAACAACGCTGACAGCACGCAGACTAAGACGCTTACGCTTGGAACAAGCGCGGATTTTCCGCCTTATGAATTCCACAAGGTCATTGATGGCAAAGATACCATCGTAGGCTTCGACATCGATATCGCCAAGGACATCGCTTCCAGCATGGGGGCGGAACTGGAGATCAAGGATCTGCCTTTCGATTCGCTGCTGAACGAGCTGTCCAGCGGACGGGTGGATATGGTCATCTCTGGCCTCAGCCCGACGCCGGAAAGAGCCAAAGCCGTCGGTCTGTCCGACATCTACTACAAGGCAGAGCAGGCCGTAGTTGTACGTGAAGCCGACAAGGACAAATTCAGCACAATGGATTCGCTGAAAGGCGCCAAGCTCGGCATTCAGACCGGATCGATTCAGGAAGATATCGCCAAGGGAATCGAAGGGGCGAAGCTGACTTCGCTGGCCAAGATTTCGGATATCGTGCTGCAGCTTCAATCCAACCGCGTGGATGCCTCCATCATGGAAGGCCCGGTTGCGAAGTCTTTTGTGAAGAACGTCAAGGGACTCGCCATCACCGATGCCAAGCCTGAAGTGGAAGATGACGGATACGTGATTGGTGTGAAGAAGGGCAATGACGATCTGTTGAAGCAGATCAACGACAAGCTGGCCGAACTGAAATCCTCCGGCAAAATCGACGAATATGTCACCAAGGCCGCTGAGCTCGCCGAGTCGAAATAATTCCGGGGTTTCCCAAATAACAGGACAAGCGTGCGCCCGCTCTTACCTCTGGAAGGCTAAGGCATAATGGCTGCACGCTTGTTTATTCCTGCTGACTAGGAGGTTATCCATAGCTATATGTCAACTTTTTTCAATATGATTTACGATTACCGTCACCTGCTACTGACGGGTCTTCAATATACGCTGCTGCTGGCGGTTATAGGGGTGCTGTGCGGCTTTGTACTGGGCATTGTGGTCGCCTTGCTGCGGATGTCACGCTGGGCTGTTCTCCGATGGATCGCCACGGCCTGGGTTGAGTTCCTGCGCGGCACGCCGATGCTTGTACAGCTCTTCCTCATTCATTACGGTCTTCCAGCCGTCGGTCTGGAATTTTCGCCGATCCAGTCGGGCGCTATCACCTTGACCATCAACAGCTCCGCTTACCTGGCGGAAATATTCCGGGCCGGCATTCAGGGCGTTGACCGGGGGCAGACCGAAGCGTCCCGCTCGCTCGGAATGACACAGGCGATGACCATGCGGTACATTGTGCTCCCCCAGGCGCTTAAGAGCGTGCTGCCGGCGATCGGCAACGAATTCATTACCATTATCAAAGAATCCTCCATTGTCGCCATGATCGGTGTTACGGATCTGCTGCTGCAGGCGCGTACCATTACGTCCATTACCTATGACGGCCTGACGCCGCTGCTGATCATCGCCTTGATGTATTTTGTGCTGACCTTTGCGCTGTCCAAGCTGCTTGGGCTACTGGAAAGGAGATTGAGCGCCAGTGATCACCGTTAATCAACTGCAGAAATCATTCGGAAGACTGGAAATTCTGAAAGGCATCGATTTGACGATTCAAAAGGGAGAAGTTGTGGTCGTTATCGGGCCGAGCGGCTCGGGAAAAAGCACCTTCCTGCGCTGTCTGAATTTGCTGGAGCAGCCGACCGGTGGCGAGATTTCCTTCGAAGGGGCATCGATTACAGACCGCAAGCATGACATCAATGCGACTCGTGAGAAAATGGGGATGGTCTTCCAGCAGTTTAATCTGTTCCCGCATAAAACGGTACTGGAGAATATTACGCTGGCGCCGGTTAAAGTGAAGAAGCAGTCAGCGGCCGAAGCGGAGCGGGTGGCGATGGAGCTGCTGCGGACGGTTGGCCTTGAGGACAAGATGGATGCCTATCCATCACAGCTCTCCGGCGGCCAGAAGCAGCGGATCGCCATTGCCCGGGCGCTCGCGATGCAGCCGCATGTCATGCTGTTCGACGAGCCGACTTCCGCGCTTGACCCCGAAATGGTCGGAGAAGTGCTGGAAGTTATGAAGAAGCTGGCTCTTCAAGGGATGACGATGGTCATTGTCACCCATGAAATGGGCTTTGCACGCGAAGTGGGGGACCGGATCTTGTTCATGGACGACGGCGTAATCGTTGAGCAGGGCACGCCGACCGAGGTGTTCGGCAATCCGCAGCATTCCCGTACGAAGGATTTTCTCAGCAAAGTATTGTAACGCGATTAGAAGCTGTCCCACAAGCCATGAAATGGCTGCATGGGGCAGCTTTGTTTTTTATGTAATATTTTTGCATGAAAGAAAGCTATGGTTTAGAAAAATGTGGACCGTTTAAAATGTAAATATGCTGCAAAGGGATGTATAATAAGGCTCAGCGACAAAAAAAGGGGACAAAGTATGGATAACTACTTAAGCCGGGTGGGGATCATCGACATCGGCTCCAACTCGATCAGGCTGGTCATCTATGAGACGACGCCGGAGGGCGGGTTCCGGATTATCAAGGAATGCAAAAATTCGGCCAGATTAAGCGAAAAAATTACGAAAGACGGATATCTGGAGCGGGATGAGCTGCAGCCGGTAGTGCCGGTGCTGCTTCAGTTCAAGAGCGTGTGCCGGATGTATGGTGCAGAACGCATCCGCGCCGGTGCAACGGCGGCGATCCGCAATGCGGCCAATTCGGTAGAAATCATTGATTACCTGTCGGAGCAGGCTTCACTGCCTATTGAGATCGTAAGCGGCCATCAGGAGGCTTACTTCGGTTTTCTCGGCGTTATCAACGCCTTTGATGCACAGGATGGATTTGTTATCGATATCGGCGGGGGGAGTACGGAAATCACCTTGTTCCGGAACCGAAAACACTGCTACAGCATCTCATTCCCCTTCGGAGCCGTCAACACCAATGTCATGTTCGGGCAGAACGGCAACTGGAGCGGAGAGCAGGTGCGGAAGCTGGAAAGCTATGTGCAGGGACGTCTGGAGGAATGCGAATGGCTGCGTGAGGGAAGAGGACTTCTGCTCTACGGGCTGGGCGGAACGATCCGAACCCTGGGCAAGATTGACCAGAAGCAGCGGAATTACTCGCTGCCCAATTCGCATGGGTACACGCTGTCCACCGATACGGTGAAGAAATTCATGGAGACGCTGCCGGTTATGCCTTTCGACAAGCGCAAAAATGTAGATGGCCTATCCAAGAGCCGTGCCGATATTATTGTATCGGGACTGATCATTTTTCATACGGTATACCAGTATATCGATGCAGGCGGGGCTGTTATCAGCGGCGAAGGCCTGCGCGAAGGGATGCTGCATGATCTGCTGGAGCCGGAGCATCCGGTCCGGGCAAGCGCTCTTGAGTACAGTCTCGGTACGCTTCAGCGCCTTAACCGGGAGGCCTCCAGCGGCTTTATGCACTCTGTCAGCAAGCTGGCCTGCGCTCTGTATGATGCGCTGCAAGAGGATGAGCATACGGAAGAGCAGAAGATGCTGATCTATGTCTCCGTCATGCTGTACCGCCTTGGAGCCAACATCAATTATTACCAGTCCAAACGTCACACTCAGTATTGGCTCATGAACTCGCCGATTCGCGGATTGACGCATCGTCAGCTTGTGCTCAGCGCCTTGATTGCTTCCTTCAGCACAAAAAGCCGGAAGCAGAAGCTGTCCGCCGAGCATAAGGACATTCTTCTGGCTTCCGACGAGAATTGGATTCATAAGCTCGGATCGCTAGTGCAATTGAGCGCCGCTCTGGACAGCAGCGATTTAGGTATTGAACAGCAGATCAAGCCGGTAAAAAGAGGCAGTACGCTGGACATCGAACTGACAGGACGCGAACGCCCGCTTCTTCGGCTTGAGGAAATCGATAATGCGCTCAAGGCATTCAAGAGCGCTTGGGATCTAAAGGTTACTTTGATTTATACTTCCACTCACTGACCTTCATGGCTTCGAACTGGCTCCGATAAGGAGCCTCTTTGTCGTCCGGGCGTTCATAATTCCCGCTTGGAGTCAGGAAGCTGGATTTCAGATTGTCCCGGAGCGAAATTCGCAGAATCTCAACGACCTGCTCACGCGCCTCTTTATCTTTCACTGGACACATCAGCTCTACACGCCGGGTCAAATTCCGAGTCATCCAGTCGGCGCTGGACATGTAGACTTCCGGCTCCCCGCCGTTCTCGAAATAATAAATCCGGGAATGCTCCAGGAACCGGTCGACAATGCTCCGGACCGTAATATGCTCGCTCAGATCAGGTACGCCCGGACGAAGACAGCATACGCCCCGCACGATCAGGTCGATCGTAACGCCGGCCGCGTTGGCTTCATACAGATCGTCGATGACCTGCTGGTTCGACAGCGAGTTCATCTTGGCGATGACTCTGGCCGGACGTCCCGCGGCGGCATGTTCACTTTCCCGCTGGATCAATCTCCGCAGATTGAGGCTCATGCTGCTCGGAGCCACGACGATTGCGTTCCATTCCCGGTTCGAGGAATAACCGGTAATTTGATTGAATAGCTCCGAGGCGTCAAGTCCGATTTCGTCCTTTGAGGTGAACAGGCTGATATCCGTATACATTTTGGCGGTATTTTCATTATAATTGCCGGTACCGATATGAACATAACGACGCAGCTCATTGTCTTCTTGGCGGACGATCAGCGTGATCTTGGCATGTGTCTTCAGCCCGACCAGACCGTACACGACGTGGCATCCTGCTTGCTCCAGCTTCCGGGCCCAGGCGATGTTGCGTTCCTCGTCGAACCTCGCCTTCAGTTCAACCACAACCGTAACCTGCTTGCCCGATTCCGCGGCATGCGCAAGCGCTCCGATTAGCGGCGAGTTGCCGCTCACGCGGTACAGCGTCATTTTGATCGCCATAACCTGATCATCCTCCGAGGCCTGGGTAATGAAGTCGATCATCGCCTCAAACGATTCATAAGGATGGTACACCAGAACATCCCGCTTGGATAATACCTCGAAGAAATCTTCCGTTTCATCGAATTCGGCCGGATAGACAGGTTCTATCGGCGGATAATTGAGATAGCCGTATCCCTTGAGACCCGAGGTGAACTGGCGGAAGAAGCCAAGATCAAGGGGACCATCAATTTCAAAGGTAAAATGCTCGGTTTCAAATTCGGTCTGCAGCTGCTCCAGCGCGAACGGGTGGATGCCCTTCTGAACCTCCAGCCGGACAGGTACGCCGCGGCGCCGTTTGCGGAGCTCTTTTTCAATCTCTTCGAGCAGGTCCTCGGCGCCTTCCTCGTCGATGCTGAGGTCGGAGTTTCGGGTCAGCCGGAATTCATTCACCGCAAGCGCCTGATAGCCGCTGAAGAGCGTTCCGATATGAGCCCTGATCACATCTTCAATGAAGATGAATTGCCGGCGCTTGCTGTTCGAACGGTGAGGAAGCGGAATGCACCGGGGCAGATTGGATGGAATTTGCAAGATGGCGAAGAACAGCTCGTCGTCCTCTTGGTCCTTCTGATCCTTCTTGCCCAGTACGACAGCCAGGTAGATGAACAGGCTGTGCACAAGCGGAAAGGGGCGGCTTTGATCCACGGCCATCGGTGTCAGCACGGGAAAAATAATGTCCCGGTAATAGTCCTCAACGGCTGTCTCCTGCGCATGGGTCAAACCCTCATAATCCACGAAGACGATGCCTTCTTTATGTAAGCTGCGGGACAGATCGCGGAAAGCGCGGTACTGTTCGTTCACACTCTGGCCGATGCGCTTATACAGCCGTTTGAGCAGACCGGAAGGGGTATATCCGGTAAAATCCTTCTTGGTATAGCCTGCCCGGATCTGGTCCTGAATCCCCGCAACACGCACACTGATGAATTCATCGAGATTGCTTGATACGATGCCTAGAAACTTCGCCCGCTCCAGCAGAGGGTTGTCCGGGTCCTGAGCCTCATGAAGGACTCTCCGGTTAAACTCGATCCAGCTTAGGTCCCGGTTCAGATAGGCGGCGGATGGACTGCTGTGTTGTTTTTTCTCTTCTTCGCTCATGTTTCCTCCAAATTGGCTACCAGAATGAATATACTCCATTTTATCATATTGCCTGCATCGTATTCATTGTACCTTCTCCAGAGCGATGAAATGTTAACGCAGTGTAAAATCGAAAAAAAACCTGCCATAAGAAGATACATCTTGCCGGTGTCCATGATCGCGACGGATATTTACCGTTGAATAAGGTCCGGTTATTAGTGTGCAGCATATGAACTCTTGTACTTAAATATAACAAATCTGACATGAAAAAAGCCGCTTTTTCTTCTATCAGAAACAAATTCAGGCAGAAAATAGAGGACTTTTCACGGAGTTTCGCACCCACTGGCAGCATTTACAAGTGCAATGGTTACAAAATTGTGATATATTCAAACCTGTTGAACAGCAAATCCAAATTCGCGTTGCCGCAAGAAACCTACATAAGCTTGTGCGCAGAACCTTAAGGAGGCACCATGATCATGATCAAGAACATCAAGACGGTTAAAGCCGCAGCCGCCCTGCTCGGACTCAGCGTGATGCTGATGGCCGCGCCCGCTCAAGCCGAGCGCATCCATGTCGCCGGGGATCAAACCACCTTTTACAGAGTTGCTCAAAAATATGGTGTAAGCGTGGATAAACTGGTACAGGCCAATCCGAGTGTCGACCCTCAGAATATATATCCGGGCCTGCGTCTCGTCGTCCCTGACAACAGCGCCCTGGCCTTATCGGAAGTGGCCAGCGCCGCCTCAGCCAAAGAATCGGATCAGGGAGACAAGACAGTGGAGGCATGGGGCAAGGTCTTTAGCTATGAGAAAACCTTGCAGGTCAAGGCAACCGCATATTCTTCGGCTCTGGACGAGAACGGACCTTGGGGCGCCGTCGATTATTTCGGCAATCCGCTGAAGCTGGGAACAATCGCCGTCGATCCTTCTGTGATCCCGCTCGGCACGAAAGTGCTGGTCACGGGGTATACTCATCCTGGACTGCCGAAGCAGGCATTTGTCGCTACAGCTCTGGATACGGGAAGCGCCATTAAAGGCAACCGGATCGACATCTTCATTCCTGGCAGCCAGAGCTTTGTCTCGGAATTCGGATTTCAGAACGTGGAACTCTATTTGATTAATTAATCATCACGATCAAGTTAACGGCCACGGTTGGCAGGATACAGGAGTAATATCCCGGTCCCGTTAGCCTTCCCCAAACAAAGCCGGACGGGCTCAGCCCGTCCGGCTTTGTTTGTTTCGCTTCATCAAGGGAGGCACAGGATGTTTGCCCATTAATGCATCCGGTTTTAACGGCTTTGCGAGAGATGAAGCATCTGGGGAACCGTTACGAAGGTATATCCCCTCTGGCGGAGGGTGTTGATGATATCGGGCAGCGCTTGAATCGTTCCCCTCAGGTCGCTGCCTTTGCCACCGCCTCCATGCTGGAGTATAATCGCCCCGCGGCCGGCATGAGGCAGCACATTCGCTTTGATCTGTTCGGCCGATATTCCCTTCCAGTCCTCGGAATCGACATTCCAATTAACGAGCGTGTAGCCGTTCGCGGCGGCCCATCTCAGCTGCTGTTCGGTAATGTCGCCGTATGGCGGGCGTATCAATCTGGGCCGAATGCCGACTATTCCCGCTATCGTATCCTCCGACCTTTTGATCTGTTTCCGGAAGCCCTGCAGATTCAGCTTTCTGAACTGCGGATGACTGTAAGAATGATTGCCGATGCTGTGCCCTTCCCGAACGATCCTCCGGACGAGCGCGGGATGCTTGGCCGATCGGCTTCCGACCAGAAAGAACGTTGCCTTGACATTGTACTTTTTCAGAATATCCAGAATTTTCGGGGTGAACCGGGGATCAGGTACATCGTCGAAGGTCAGGGCGATCTGTTTGACCCGGGGGCCGCTTGTCTTGATCGCATTCGGATATTTGCGGATCAGCTGGCTAAGGGTAAGGGGGGAGGCATTGGCCAACACCGGCCGGGACGCTTGATTTGCCGACTCTTTCTTGGGAAGGTTCCATTCCCCGAAGGATGATGCTCCGGATGAACGTGCCTCTGGAGTATAACCGGAGCAGCCCGACAGGCCGCAGACCAATGTCAGGATCAGAACGGCCGCCAGGAAGCGCGCCGCTGCAAAAAGTCTCATTACATGTTCTCCTTCCCGTAGTGGCGTTTCCGTCTATTATTTGTCTTTCATCCGAAAAACATTCAAAGGTGTGAAGAATATCACAGATTTTAAGTTTCTTCTCAGGCATGTTTATTAAGATAAAATTTGAAGGAGCTTGATAACGTGGGGACAGTTATTAGTAATGAAGTGCTGGCTGATAATGTTTACCATCTCCGGGTGGGCGGAGATTATGGCGGCCAAATGGGCCAATTCTACATGCTGCGCGCATGGGACAACTATCCGGTGCTGTCGAGACCTCTCAGCATCCATCAGGTCGGGGAAGACGGCATCGATTTCTTATATCATGTTGTAGGCGAAGGAACGGAACTGTTCGCGAAACTGGTCCCCGGCGATTCCATTCAATTGGAAGGACCGTTCGGCAGCGGCTTTCCCCGGGTAGAGGGACGGATCGCTCTGGTAGGGGGCGGAATCGGCATTGCGCCGCTGATGTACTGCGCACGAGAGCTTCCGGGCTGCGACGTCTACCTGGGCTATAGCCGGGAGCCCTTCGGGACTGAAGAATTCCGCCCCTACGCCGCGAAGCTGACGGTGGATGTCGGCGGTATCATTCTGGACAGCGTCGATTTCTCGGCGTACGACCATGTCTTCGTCTGCGGGCCTCACCCGATGTTGAAGGCTGCGCATCGCAAGGCCGCCGCTTCCCAATCAGAAGGAAGCCGGGTGAATGTCTACCTCTCCTTGGAGAACCGGATGGCGTGCGGCATCGGAGCCTGCCTCGTCTGTAGCGTCTCCTGCAAGGACGGACAGCGGAAGGCTTGCGCGGACGGACCCGTATTTTTGGCGGAAGAGGTGGTATTTCATGATTAGAACGGAAGCGACCGGATCAGCCGGAACCGAGCTTGACCTCAGCACCGTTATTGCGGGCGTCACCTTCAAGAATCCGATTGTGATGGCATCGGGAACCTTCGGGTTCGGACGGGAATATGCCAAATTTTACGATGTGAACGAGCTTGGGGGCATTTCGGGCAAAGGCCTTACGCTGAATCCCAAAGCGGGGAACCCGGGAATCAGGGTCTATGAGACGCCATCGGGCATGCTGAACAGTGTCGGTCTGGAGAATCCCGGCATTCATGCCTTTCTGCAGAAGGAGGGCGCATATTGGGAATCGCTGGACACCGCGAGGATCGTCAATCTTGGAGGCAACACCTTCGAGGATTATGTCACTGGAGCGGAGCTGATCCAGCAGGATGCCGACCGCCGGGCGGAGCTGGGAACGAAAGCGGTGGATATGATTGAGCTCAATATTTCCTGTCCTAATGTAAAAGAGGGCGGCATCGCTTTCGGCATCCGTACCTGCGACGCCCGGGAGCTTATCCGAGCCGTCCGCAGAGCGACGAGTCTGCCGCTGTCCGTCAAGCTGTCCCCGAACGCCGAGGATATCGCGGACATGGCTGCCATGTGCCAGGATGAAGGGGCGGACGCCGTCTCCCTGATCAATACGATCTCCGGCATGAAGATCGATGTGCGGCGCAGACGGAGCGTATTCAATAATCTGTATGCGGGCCTTTCGGGACCTGCCATCAAGCCGGTCGCGCTTCGCATGGTTCATCAGGTGGCGAAGAGAGTCAGCATACCGGTTATCGGCATGGGCGGGATTGCCTCTGCTACAGATATTGTGGAATTTATCATGGCTGGAGCCGCGGTTGTTCAGGTCGGCACCTATAATTTCATGAATATGCGGGCCGGTCGGGACTTGCTAACCGGTCTCCGGCAGTTTATGATCGAAGAAAATATCTCTTCCCTGGATGAAATCCGCGGCATCGTTTAAACATCGCAGTCATGCAGGTATAGTAAGGAGGGAGTTTTCTTGCCTTCGGAAGCTTTTGACCCTGAAGACATCGTCATCACCGGTTTCGAGGTGGGGCGCGATCTTCTATTGGTGATTACCGGCGGGGTCAGGCATATCGGGGCGGCCAGTATTGCATATCCGGACACGGGCGGCGTTTCCTCCGGAACCTCAGCGGTTCCCGGACACAAGGAGCATACGATCAGCGAACGGATCGCCAGGCAAGCAGCCGAGGCGCTTGGGCGAACCGTGACCGTTGTAATGGGCATCCATTACGACAATCTGACCAAGGAGCAAATATTTCGCGTGGTTGAGACGGTGGATCGCAAGGTGGATCAGTTTTTAAGCAGCAAAAAATGAAACGGATTCCGCTTATCTGCGTAAAACATATCAACAAGTTTAAAAACCATCTTTTGGAGGAATGAACATATGTCCATTTTTAAAAGATTGCGCGATTTAACGATGTCCAATATCAATGCGATTATCGACAAGGCTGAAGACCCGATCAAAATGACTGACCAATATATCCGGGATATGACCGAAGATCTGGAAGACGCCGAGAAAGCGGTCGCTGCCCAGATCGCGATTGAGAAGAAATTCAAGCAGTTGTACGAAGAGCAGGAAGCGCTCGTGAACAAGCGCAATCAGCAAGCCCACGCCGCCGCACAGGCCGGCAATGCTGATCTGGCCCGCCGCGCGCTGGAAGAGAAGAAGACGGCTGAAGGCAAGCTCGCCGAATACAAGACGAGCTACGACCAGAACAAGGCTTCGGCTGACAATCTCCGCGACAAGCTGGAAGAGATGCGCAAGCAACTCGGCCAGATGAAGAGCAAGCGCGAGACGCTGGTAGCCCGTTACAACGCGGCCAAGGCGCAGACTGAAATTAATAAGGCGATGAGCGGCTTCAGCTCCGATTCCGCGACAGCCGGTCTGAAACGCATGGAAGAGAAAATGCTCCAGGCCGAAGCCCAGGCGGAAGCAAGCAACGAAATGAGCAAAGGCACGAAATCGCTTGATGACGAATTCGAGCAGTTGTCCAAAGATCAGGGCGTTGAAGATGAACTGGCCGCTCTGATGAAGCAGTACGAGAAGCAATAAGAGCCTCCTGTCACGATATCGTGAAGGCGATGGCGGGGAGTAGCGGTGAATCGCTCTCCCCGCTCTTGTATGTACAGGGACCCGACAGGAGGAACGACCATGAGTATATGGAAACGTATTGGCAATCTGTTCGCCAAGGATGAACCGCTTCCCGCTCCGAAGAGCATGCTTCAGCTGTCTCCGGGTGATATCTGCGAGGTGTCGCTCGTCAGCTATGAAGTGACTGGGCGGGTCAGCAATTTTGGCCGCAATGCCGCGCTCTTGACGCTTCGCGACGGTGCGGCGCTGGCGTACTTGCATGTGGAGCAGCGGGAAGAGCTGCGGTACGCGCTGTATAAGGCAATCGACGGCCGGCTGGATAATCTGGCCGAGGTTCCGGCCACGATGGAGCTCGATGACATCCTCTACTATCTGGAGGAAGAGTACGAAGGGCATGTGGCAGTGACCGGTCAGACACCTTTTATGAATGCGGGCGACCAGCATGTATGGCAGTATCAATCCGACGAAGGCGAGCTGCTTCGTATTGAGTGGCAGAACGGGCGGTTTATGCTATATGAAGGAGAGACGATCATTCCGGGCGACGTTCAGGTCATCCGGGCTTCATAAGCATTTCTTCCGCAGGAAGAGCCAATAAATAAGCTGTGAATGAAAGCGGGTGGCCGTCAGGCATGCCTGCTTTTTTCGTGTTCGGCGTGCATCAGCCGAATTGGGATCATCGATTTTGGTATGTTACAATGAAACGGGTTCATTGGGAAAAAGGGAGGAATCGCGATGATGGAGGAGACCACCAAGAACGGCAAGTTCGGCAGGAAAGTGGTTCAGGTGCATGAGGCACAGCAGAAGCTGTTGGCATATGCTTCTCCGCTGGAGATGGAGAGAATTCCGATCGGGCATGCAGCCGGACGCAGACTGGCAGAGGATATTGCGGCGCCGCACCCCTTTCCGGCGTTCAATCGTTCCGGAATGGACGGCTACGCCGTCATTGCGGCCGACACGATTGCGGCGAAAGAAGGGGAGATCGTATGGCTCAAGGTTGTAGATGAAATTCCCTGCGGGTTCGTCTCCGAAATGATAGTGACGCAGGGGACGGCAGCGAGAATAATGACCGGGGCGCAGGTTCCGGAGGGGGCGGATGCCGTCGTCATGCTGGAGGCGACGACTACGCGCGAGGAAGACGGCGTGTCATGGGTTGGCGTGCGCGCGACCATTCAGGCCGGGCGCAACATCACACCCCGGGGATTTGAAATCCGCAGCGGAGATAAAGTGCTGGAGGCAGGCCGTAGAATCGGGGCAGGAGATATTGCCGTTCTGGCAACTTTCGGCATCGCTGAAGTCCCGGTGATCCGCCGGCCCAAGGTGGCGCTATTTGCGACGGGCAGCGAGCTGCTTGGAGTTGGCGACCCGCTGCAGCCCGGCAAGATCCGGGACAGCAATTCGCCGATGCTGGAGGTGCTGATCCGGGAAGCCGGAGGTGAGCCGGTAATGCTTGGCGCCATCGCCGACAATCTGGAGCTTGCCCGCGCCAAGGTGGAGATGGCGCTGGAAGCCTATGATCTCGTGATCACCATCGGAGGCGTCTCTGTCGGCGATTATGATATTATGGGCGATCTGATCCGGGAAGATCCGGGCGCCATGCTGTTCAACAAGGTTGCCATGCGTCCCGGCAGCGTAACGACAGCGGCTGTCCGCGGAGGAACGCCTATCATTGCACTATCCGGCAATCCGGGCGCCTGCTTCGTCGGTTTTCATTTATTCGCTTACCCGATGCTCGCCGTGATGCAGGGGTCTTCGTCTCCTTTGCTTCCCGAAGGTGTCGCGGTGTTGGCGGAGGATTATCATAAGGTCAACAATTTTACCCGCTTCGTGAGAGCGCGTCTGGAACTACAGGATGGAGTGGTGCACGCTTACCCGGCCTCCATTGATGAATCCTCGGTGATGGTCACGATCAAGGACAGCGACTGTCTGCTGGTCGTAACGCCGGATGAGCGGGGGCTCCGCGCAGGCACCAAGGTCCGCTACATTAAGCTGCCATGAAACGGGCAGCAGAAATCTTATCTCAGCAGCGGGTGCGGCATCTTGGACGCCGGGGAGAAACATGCAGACTGGCTACGGCCAATGAATCAAGATCAAGTATGGCGGGCAGGGTTCGTTCCTTCGCGGGACAAGCCGGAAGGCGTCGGCCTGTCGTATGCCAAATCGTCGGCTACAAGAACAGGGGCAAGACGACGCTGATCGCCGCTCTGATTCCAATTCTTCGCGAGCAGGGATTCAGCGTGGCTGTAATCAAGCATGATGTTCACGGCTTCGAGGCCGATCAGCCTGGAACGGATACCTGGCTTCATCGGGAGGCCGGGGCGGAAGGGGTGTCCATCACGTCGAATGAGAGCTCTTTCGTCTGGGAGTCGAGAAGCAGAAGACTGAAGGAACTCATTAGCGGCTTCTGCAGCTATGATTATGTGCTTGTCGAGGGCTTTAAGAATGAGGATTTTCCCAAAATGGTTCTTGTACGGGAGCATACGGATCTGGAACTGATCGGCGGTCTGAAGAATGTGAGGGCTGCCGTCTGCTGGCCAGCAATTCGCGCTTCGGGCGAATTTGACACTCTGGCCTGTCCAGTGTTTGAAATCGGCGATCTGCATGCAGTCGCCGGTTTTTTACAGCAGCAACGAACCTTATTATCAAATTACAATATATGAAAAATTCACAATAGAAAAGCATCTATACGCTCCCTCACCTCATGCCGAAGCCACCATCAAGCGCCTAACTTGCCAACATTATCTCACAGTTTGAAGGCGATCTGAAGGCCGGATCAGCAAAGAAAGCCGCACCGGTTCGGTGCGGCCTGATTTCAGGAACTGGTTCATGATCATTGGTGTGAACGGCAGACACTGACATTTGGCTGAAGCTGGTCGCACCGTTCTCAGGAATCCTGACGCCGCTCGATTGCTTCGGACATTGTCTTGTCCGTAAGATGCGCATAGACTTCGGTTGTCTCCGTGGAGGCGTGTCCGAGCTGTTCCTTGGTTTTATAGATATCATTTTGAAGATAATAGTCGGTTGCAAAGGAATGCCGAAGCTTGTGGACCGTTAAATACGGCTTGCCGAACCGCTTGGCATATTTGATGATCATTTCCTGAATCGCCCGCTTCGTCATGCGCTTGCCTTCGTTGCTGCCGTTGGGCTTGGCGACGAACAGCGCTTTTTCCTTCTTGGGTGTGACGTACCGGGTCTGCCGGAGATTCAAATAAGCTCTCAGCTCGTCCTTGGCCTGCTCCCGGAAATAGACCGGAGTCTTAAAGGTTTCATCATTGTTGCCCTTCCGGAATACATACAGCAGCTTGTTGTTCAGATCCAGATCGTCCACGTTCAAGTTGACGACTTCGGACACGCGAAGCCCGGAATTGAGAATCAGGCTGGCAATGCAGGCGTCCCGTTCGCGATTGAGCTGAAACGCATAGTAGGCCTGCTTGTTGCCCTCAACGTCCTTTCCATAGCCCTCCAGGATATACCCGACGAATTCCAGCAGCTCGTCTTCCTCCAGAATTTTACCCTTCAGCTTGGCTGCCGTATCCTTAGGCTTGTGAATTCGTTTGATCTCCACCTTAGCCATGATGTTTCGTTTGAGCAGCGGGTAGAAATTTTCGTCCTCGGCAATCTGACTGAGGTAATGAAACAGCGAGCGCAGCGCGGACAGCTTGCGGGATACCGTGATCCGTGAATTGGCGCTTTCGGCACGCGAGGTCAGATGAAGGCGGTAACCGGTGATGCTGTCCATATGAAGCGTCTCCAGATCGAGCAGCGTAACCTCCGCGTTGGAAGCGGCCTGCGAGATGCCCTCGGCGCGCAGCCATCCGAAGAACGACTCGTAATCGCGTACATATTCCAGAAGTGTGGAAGGAGAAAGATCGGGGAGCTTGAAGTCGATGAACTGGCGAACGAACCAGGGCATGGCCGGCAGCTTCAGTTCGAGCTTCTGACGGTCGCTCCATTTTTGAATGCTCATGGGGTCACCTTCTTCCGGTAAAATCGTAATGCACTCATTTTATCATGTTTCGCTGCGGATTACTTTTAAAGGCATCACCTTGCCGCCTTGCTCCTTGGATTGCAAAGTTATATCATGTGTGAAAGAAACGAAAAAAGCGACTAGCAGAGGTGACTCCATTGGAACTCGGACTTGAGCTTGTTCCCGCCGAGCGAAAAGCGATTATCAGCAGACTGATGCAGTTCTATCTGTACGATTTCACCCGCTATCTGGAATTGGATGTGGACCGGGAAGGCGCATTTCCCGCATATCCCGGCCTTGAGGCGTACTGGAACAGCGGCCACAATAAATATGCTTACCTGATTACCTGCAATGAGCGGCCTGCGGGCTTTGCCTTGGTGGACAGGCTCCTTCGCAGCAAGGAAGGCCAGTTCTATATGACCGAGTTTTTTGTGATGCAGAAATACCGCCGCTTCGGCGTCGGCACCTGGGCTGCCCATCGGCTGTTCGACATGTTCCAGGGGGATTGGAAGGTGTCGCAGATCCGCGCCAATACGCCGGCCAGAACGTTCTGGCATAAGGTGATCAGCGAGTACACCGGCGGAGTTTTTGAGGAGAAGCATAATCCCCAGCAGGGCAATCCGAGTCAGTATTTCAGCACGCTGCACGCCGGCAAGTCCGGAGGCGTCAATAAATAACGAGATCAGGAGAGTGAAACCATGTACTTGCCATCTTTCAATCTGCAGGGTAAAAAGGTGCTCGTCACCGGAGCGGGAAAAGGGATCGGTCGCGCGCTTGCCGTCGGTCTGGCTGAGGCCGGGTGCGACGTCGCGCTGCTCTCCCGTACACAGAGCGATCTTGAGGAGACTGCTGCGCTGATTGCAGAGCATACTTCGTCCCGGAGCTTCTGCTACCCGGCCGACGTCACGAGCCGCGAGCAGCTGGAGGATGCCATTACCCGCGCTTCCGCCGATTTGGGGGGACTTGATCTTCTGGTGAATAATGCGGGAATGAATATCCGCACCCCCGCCATTGACGTGACCGATGAGGAATGGGAGACCATCATGTCCACCAATCTGAAGTCAGCCTTCATGGGCTCCCAGATCGCGGCCCGGATCATGAAGGAGCAGGGGGGCGGCAGCATCATTAATATCTCCTCTGTCGGCGGCCATACTGCGCTGCGCACAGGCGTTGTATACGGTTCGACCAAAGCGGCCATGATCCAGATGACCAAGAATCTGGCGTTGGAGTGGGCGCAGTACGGTATCCGGGTCAACGCGGTAGGTCCGTGGTATTTCCGCACACCGCTTACCGAGAAGCTTCTGAATGATGAAGCCTATCTGAAACGGATTACGGACCGGACCCCGATGGGGCGGGTCGGAAGCCTGGAGGAACTCGTGGGTCCTGTTGTCTTCCTCGCTTCGGAGGCGTCCAATTATATGACCGGTCAGACCCTGCTTGTTGACGGCGGATTAAGCATTTTCGGATTCTAGAGCGATCGGATCGCGGGGCAAGCTGTAACTTTTTCCAGAGACATTCCGTCTAGGGGTAGAGGTGATTGTTCCATGAACTGGACTCGAAAATGCGCGGCGGCTTCGTTAATCCCGCTTACCCTTCTTATGGGCTGTGCGGCGGTCAACGAAGCTAACCAGAATAGTGCAGCAGCTGTACCTGGATATACCGTTAAATCGCCGTCCGCCCCGTCTTCGCCGGTTCCATTCGCATCAGGAATGCCGGCCATCAAGAGCGCTGCGCCTTCTTCGGTGCCGTCTGCCCTGCCTGCTGCTTCCAAGTCGGTCTTTTCGGATGGCAAGGTGCCGGATTATAACGGTTCGGGGCGCGGTTACACTATAGACGGCAGCGATGTCAACGCCAAGCTGTTAAGTGATTCCCTGACACCGATCGCTGTTTTTGTTCCCGAGACAATGGCGGAATTCCAGATGGGGAAGAGCAAGGCTTGGGGAACGCCTGATCACCGGAATTATGTGGTCTTTCACCCGGGCGGGCTGACGGTACGGACGGAGGAGCGGGAGCCGGTTCTGCTGCTGTACAAAGAATACAAAGGGACAGTGAAAGACGGCAATACGTCTGCCGATTATTTTGCCTTCAGCGTTCATGGCAAGCCTTACACAGCCGAAGTCCGGTTAACGCTTGCTGAGAGAGAAGCGCTGCTTCCTCTTTTTACGCAAATGGTGGGTTCAGCCCAGTATCTGGAGAAGAGACAGCTGCCCGAGCCCGGTGTATATGTTGCGCGCCCAAAACTGAGCGGGGAAGGGCAGAAGCAGATGGTTGACGCGGTCATGGACTGTCTGAAAGGGTGGGCCGGGAATGACCGGAAACTGTTCAATTCCGCCATGTATTCCCCGGAGACCGCGGATTATTTCAGCTATCTCTTCAGTCCGGACGTCAAGTTCCGCTTCAGTTCCTTGACCTATGAGGGACAGCCCAAGGATACGAAGCGGGTGGATTTTCTGCTGGAGTATCAGGCCATGCACGATAACGGCTATTTGTCCGAGGGGATCTATACAATTTCTCTACTGAAAAACAAGCAGGGTGAGTGGAAGGTCGCGCAGATTGATTAGTAAGCATCAGGGGTACTGGAAAGACGGCTGTGGGGAAGATGCATGTTCTCCGCAGCCGTTGTTGTTCTATTCCTCGTCAAAAGCGGAAAGCGCGGCGGGCAGCGCCTGAATGACAGCATTTCCGACCGCTGGCAGACCGACCAGGATGCTGCTGATAATCTCATCTCTTGTTGCACCGAGTTCTTTAGCCTGTTTCACATGAAAAGGAATCCCGCCCTCCAGACGGGCTGCTGCCAAGACTGCCAAATATGCAAGTGCTTGTGTCTTCTTATCCAGTTTACTGGCGCTGTCCATCCGTTCCACGAGTTCTCTCCAGGCACTTTGCTGCTGCGGCGCTTCTTTGGCAAATGTCATAAAAGATTGACTGATGCTCATTCGTATACCTCCTCATAATAAGTGCGATTGTTCGATCCTATCGTCTCTACCTACTCTATCACAATTGCAAATTGTGCCAGTTCTAAAAGTCACAGTACTTCAAGGGATCGACAACCGGTGCAAAATGATGCTCAGTGCTATACATCCCTATATGAAAAAAAGGACAGTGCATTAGCAACCGGTTGAATCTACCACTTGATTGACTCTATCTGAATATGATATATTCTATTTCCGGCCAAGAAACACGAGCTGCTGATTCAAAAAGAAATAAAAAAGCTTGCGTTGATCACTTGGTTGTGATAAGATATAAGAGTTGCTGCTGAGGAACACAAGCGACGATGAAAGTCTTAAATGAAGCTTGATCTTTGAAAACTGAACAACGAGTGAGTATTAAATGAGAATTAATTTCTCGTCAGATTCAAAATGAGCAATCAGCTCTTTCTATACTCGTTCCGGAATGATCGGCTCAGCTGAGATCGACCCAATCNCGTGCCTAATACATGCAAGTCGAGCGGAGTTATGAAGGAGCTTGCTCCCGAATAACTTAGCGGCGGACGGGTGAGTAACACGTAGGCAACCTGCCCTTCAGACTGGGATAACTACCGGAAACGGTAGCTAATACCGGATAATTCCTTTCTTCGCCTGAGGGAAGGATGAAAGACGGAGTAATCTGTTACTGAGGGATGGGCCTGCGGCGCATTAGCTAGTTGGTGGGGTAACGGCTCACCAAGGCGACGATGCGTAGC
>NZ_JAHCMB010000139.1 GCF_019904155.1 Paenibacillus sinensis | reverse complement strand
TTTTGCTAACTTTTTGCGTTTTCTAGAATGAAGAAGAACTGTCTCTGACTTTGAAAATCTACTTATGGGACAGCTCCTTATTTGTGTGGCTATGGCTGGCAGATGTATGTCCAATAATTGTTAAGTTAATACTGGAGCCTATTAAGCCTCACGAATAGGTGGTTTCCAAATGGATGATTTTATGAGAGTAAGTTTTTGGGAAATGACCTTAAGGTCAATCACTTCCTTTTTTGTATTATTGTTATTTGCACGGCTTCTTGGTAAGAAGCAGCTAAGTCAGCTTACTTTTTTTAATTATGTTACAGGGATTACGATCGGCTCTATCGCAGCGGATATTTCTGCCGAAAGTGAAACGCCTTTTTTTAATGGACTCATCGCCTTAGTCTGGTGGTTCATTTTAACAATTCTTATTGGCTACACAGGTTTGAAATCAAGCAAAGCCCGAATTCTGTTTGATGGTCAACCCACTATTGTTGTGAAGGAAGGTAAAATACTTAAGAAAGCACTCCTTAGGACCCGCCTTAATATTGATGATCTGACTATGATGCTGCGGGAAAAAAATGTCTTTAGTTTTCAAGAAGTCCATTATGCAATTTTAGAGCCAAACGGACAAATAAGTGTTCTAAAAAAAGAATATCAGCAAGCCGTTACTAAAGAAGACATGAATATACGAACCCCAGCATTTACTTATCTTCCATCAGAAATAATTTCGGACGGTAAAATCGTACAAAAGAATCTAAGGGAACTGAATTTAACCGAGTCATGGGTACACGATGAATTGAAGAAACAGGGAGTGCAATCAGAGCGAGAAGTTTTTTATGCGGAAATTCAAAAGGATGGCTCTCTTTTTATTAACAAGTAAAAGGTCACTGCTTATAGGATCAACGTCGTATTCCTTCCCGAATTAGGGGGGGATTTTTTCTTTGTTTCCTGTCTTCAGCAGCATCTTGAACGCCGCTTAATTGGAGCTTTGGTACAGCATCTGTAGGATAGGGGGATTCTCGATTGTCGAGTATTTGGTAATGAAATATGCTTTTTTGTGCATCATTTTAAGTGAAATATCTTTGAATGACTTCAATATGCTTAATAAATGTTGTACAATGAATTACGCTCATAATAAAAATGAAATTAATACCGCAAGAGGTGAAAATTTGATATGTACCAGGAAGAGCGCATTGACGCGATAATGAAACATCTAAGCCAATATGAACGCATAGGTGTACAGGAAGTTTGCCAACAATTCAATATATCCAGAGATACCGCCAGGCGAGATCTATTAAAGATGGAAGAACAGGGGCTTCTTATTCGAACTCATGGAGGAGCGATATTACCGAAAAAGACTAAAGAAGTTTATGACTATAACGAACGTCTAATTCGTGAAGGCGATGAAAAGCGTGAAATAGGTGCTTTTGCTGCCTCTCTTGTGAAAAGTGGAGAATTTATCATGATGGATGCTTCGACAACCGTTCAATTCGCCGCTGAAAACATAGCTGCACAAAATTTGGTTGCTGTCACAAATTCAATTGATATTGCAGATGTTCTTTCCAAGAAGCCTTCCATTCGAATTCATTTATTAGGAGGGGAACTCAACCCCCAGCATCGTTTTGTCTATGGACAATCTACGATTGACAAGTTGGCTGACTACCAGGTAGACAAGTTGTTTCTTGGAGCTTGCGGAATTTCGTCCAGAGGAGTGTCATATCCTCACGAGGAAGATGGTCGTGTAAAACGGGAAATGATAAAACGGGCCAATCAAGTGATTGTATTGGCAGATCATACAAAATTTCATGTCCAAATGTTTTATCGGATAGCTGAACTCGAAGCCATTGATTTGCTGATAACAGATCAGCGTCCGGATCAGGCAATGATAGACATCCTTCATGAACATAAAGTTGAACTATTAATTGTATCGGAGGAAGAAAGATGATAAAACTCATCGTTAGTGATCTTGATGGTACTCTGCTGGATCGCAATCGACAGATAAGCGAAACTGACAGAATTGCAGTAAAGGATGCACAACAGAGTGGCTACGAAATCTGTTTCGCATCCGGAAGAATGTTTACAGAGCTTCAAATGGTCATGAATACTTGTGAGGGGCGCTTTCATGCAGTTTCTCAAAATGGCTCCACTGTTCATACAAAAGACTTCGTCATTTTAAGTTCATCTTTTTTCAATTCTGAGTTGGCTGTACAGTTGTTGAAATTGTCTCGCACCTTTCAGACTGAACATTTCATCTATTCCGTTGATGACTGTTTCTATCTGGAGGAGCGAACCGAGCGAATCTTACCGCTCGAGTCGCGCATTATGAGTTCCAGTACAGAAAGAAAGGACTTGGAAGACGCACTCCAGCTAAACGAAATAATAGCCTGCCGATTTTCTTATTTTGGTGAATTAGAAAAGCTCCGACTCATGCAAACCGAACTTGCACGGTTGTTCCAAGATGAAATTGCTATTTATATCTCCGATAAAGATTGTTTGGAGGTCATGCCTGCCCGTGTTTCAAAAGCAGCAGGATTAGCGGTATTAGTTAAACATTTAGGACTCCAGCCAAACGAAGTTGCTTGTGTCGGGGATTCTTTCAATGATATCCCTATGTTTTCATTTACTCCGCACAGTTTTGCAATGATAACTGCCCCCGATGAAGTGAAAAAAGAAGCTCGTCATGTTGTATCCTCAGTTGCTGAAGCTATCCAAAAAATACATATATTAAATAGTGTTTTGGGGTAAGGATACATAAAAAATGGTTTGGTTAGGGGGTCTTTCCTACTATTCCTCTGCCGAACTGGTATGTTCTGTTTGTTCCCACCGCAATGAGCGGGTTTGCCATGAGTCAGCTGGAAGCTGCATTTGTGTTGGCTTTAGCTGGTACTCCCTAACCTTTTTCATGCTTTTCGTTTTTTATATGTAGACTTGAAATGAGTTAGCGGATAATTCTTCCAAATTGGCAGAAGTTATAGCCGCTCCGGCGCCGGAAGTCCCAGCACCTCCAGCGAATCTCCGAGTGTCTCCTTGAATTTGGCCGTTAGCCACAGCCGGAAAGCGACAGTCTCATCCGGCCCCGTGAGTATGGGACAGAAAGCATAGAACTGATGAAACAGCGAGGATAGAGTATGGCTGTATTGGCAGATGGTATTCGGCGTCAATTCTTGGCTTGCCGTATGCAGGGTGTCCGGCCATGCGCCAAGCTGTCTCAGCAGCGCCAGTTCCGCCGGTTCCAGCTTCGCCGGGAAAGGGGGAGCCGGGTGAGGGACGGCTCTACCGTTCGCGGACTCGCCATGCCCAGTCCGGCTGTCGGTTTGGCTGTTACTGTCCTCGATCTGGCTTGAGCTTTCGGTGGAATCCGCGCTCCGGCTGTCAATGCCTGGCGTGAGCAACCCGAGGCTCTCAGCTTTGTGGATTACTCTAGCTGCCCGCGCGTGGGCGTACATCAGATACACGCCCGTATTGCCGGTGAGCTCCATCGCCTGGCGCAAATCAAAAATGACCTCGGTCCCCAGATTGAACCGGAGCAGATAATAACGGATGGCGGCTGTGGCAATCATCCGTGCCGGCAGACCGTCGCGGCCGCTTCCGCTGTCTTCGAGATGCCGCTCCATCCGGGAGATCAGGTCGCTGACCTTGATGCCGATTCCCTGACGGCCCGACATGGCGTACGAAGCTCTGCCGTCCGACGTATCAATGCCAAGCTCCGCCGCAGAAGCGGGGCTCAGCGAGACGACGCCGTAACCGGCATGATGCAGCCGGTCCGCCTGCTCGCCGTAACCCAGCACCCGGAGCGCTTCCTTGACCATCGTCTGCGGATATTCCTGCCGGGAATCGATCACATTGATGACGGTTTGGGCTTGACCAAGGGGCTTGGCCGCTCCATGTGCAGCTGTCGTGTACAGTTCACCGTCAAACGCTTCATAGGTGAAATCCTTGTCCAGCAGTCCGAATTTCCATAAATGATAGGCGATATCCTTGGCGGTGTAAGTCAAAATGCCGCTGGAACGGACCAGCACTTTATCCTGCGTGTATTCACCAATCTGCTGGACTTCCCCGGTACCCTGGTCTCCGTCTCCGCTAACGTTTTCCGCCTGTTTCAGCACCCAGCAGCCTGCGAGCTTGCCGGTCGTCTCCAGAACGAACAGGGGAGTCTGCCGCAGACGCTCAAACGCCGCATCCCAGAAGCCCTCCTTGACAATGCTGCTCTCCCACACCAGCAGATCGTACAGGATACCGAAGTCTGCCATCTCCTTCACATGGTCGCGGACGATCCTTTCGGCGGCAATCTTGCCGATCCAGGCGGTATTGCCGGTGCCTTGCTCCAGTTCATGCAGCGTCTCCGTACGCTTGGCGTTAAGCAGAGAGTCCGAGCCATATGCCCGGTTGACTGCGGAATACAAATCCCAGCAGTAATCGCCGAAACGACCGTAGTCACCTTCCAAAGGTATGTTCAGCAGTCCCACTACCGTATCCGCCAGCTGATTTCCGAGATCGTCGATGTAGTTATGAACCTCCACCGTATGGCCGGTTCTTCTGAGCAGACGCGCGAGGGTGTCTCCGATGCAGGCATTCCGCAGATGGCCGATGTGCATAGCTTTATTCGGGTTGACAGAGGTATGCTCGATCACAACCTTGCCTTGGTCTCCCGCAGGGGATGCTTCGTTCATCCCGGCCCATACGCTCCAGTCGATCCGGACGTTAAGGAATCCGGGAGCGGCGGTCTCTGCCTGCCGGATCAGTCCCTGCTTCGCGGCAGAAGCCATCATCACATCCCGAATTCTGTTTGCGATGTGAAGCGGCGGCATGCGCAGCGTCTTGGCGAGCTTCATGGCGATATTGCTGGAATAATCTCCGTGATCGAGGCTGGCAGGCTGTTCAATACTTACTGCTGGCAATGCGGAAACCTCCAATCCCATTTCCCGTATGGCTCTCATTACGCTTTGTTCGATCTCTTGACCAATGATCCGGCTCAGCATGTTCGAAAGTCCCCCTTTGTCTGAATAAAAAAAGCCCCCGTCTCCAATAAAGAGACGAGGACTTGTGTTCTCGCGGTACCACTCTGCTTGCCGGACTTGCTGATTGAATGCAATCCGGCCACCTTAAGGCATAACGGGCCTGTTCCCGGGGCTTCCTACTGGACCTTTCGGAAGTCCGTCTCCCGGGTGCGCTTCATAAAGGGAAGGCCGCCGGCTCTCACTCTTCCGGCTCGCTGAAGGCTCGGTGCCCCTTAACTACTCTCCCGATCATCGACTGTACGAAATTTGGTCTAATTATACCTGTTTCCCGGCGAAAATCAATACTGCTCCAGACGATTGCGTATCATGAATGCATTTCCTCCATGTCGCATTGATGTTATTGAGGGGAGAGGCCGTGCATGATCAGGCGGATCAGTATCTCGACTTCTTCTTCGTCATTCCAGTCTTTATCGGGTTGAAACAGCAGCCGGGTCATGATGAAGCCGAGGGCGGCTGAGGCTGAGAAGCGGATGACGGCTGACGTCGGCACATCGGCAATCTGCCCCTTCTCCTTGAAGCGCTCAAGCTGAAGAGACACTTTTTCCACAATTATATTCATGACATTCTCGACGAACTGCTCACGAAGACTCGGATGAAAGGGTATTTCCTGAACGAGAATTTTCAGCAGCTTGAAATTGTTCCGGGCAAAGTCGAGGCGGTTCACGATAAAAGCCCGAAGGAAATCTTCGTACGTTTCGTAAGGCGAATTCAGCACGCTCCCGAAGTTCCGGATGATGAACGGTGCGAGCAGCTTGCCCATCGTCGGCCCGATGATGGAGATCAGAAGATCCTTCTTCGTCTTGTAATAGCGAAAAACGGTGCCCTCCGCAACGCCCGCTTTCTGGGCAATCTCGCTGGTTGCGGCCCCGGCGTACCCTTTCTCCGCGAACACTTCGACCGCCGCTTTCAGAATGGCGATCTGCTTGGGCGTCATATGCTCCTCGCCGCCGATAGCGAGCAGCTCCTGGGCCCATTGATCGTCGCTTCGGTCCGTATTTTCTTCCGCCATGATGACAACCCTCCACTAGCACTGTTATCCGACCATTTTAACATAAAGAACACGTTGCTACATTCGCCGGTGCTTTCGAAGAGCCAATACGTTAAGCGCCATGAACAGCACCGAGAAGCCGGCCAGCACCAGGACGTCCACCGAGATGGCGTCCCAGCCCTTGCCGCGAATCATAATATTCATCATGGCTTCGGACCCGTAGTAGAGCGGGGTCAGATAGCCGATCTTCTGCAGCCAATCCGGCAGAGTGTCCATCGGGAACAGGCCGGAGAGAAAAATCTGCGGTACGATGACAAGCGGGATGAACTGGATCATTTGAAGCTCGCTTCCGGCGAAAGCGGACAGCAGCGTTCCGAGCGTCAAGGCCGTCATGGACAGCAGCAGCGTAATCAGCAGCACGTAGCCGAAGCTGCCGGCCATCAGGATGCCGAGCACCTGGATAGAGAACCAGGAGATGAGCAGAGCTTGAACTACGGTGAATAAGCCGAAGCCGCATACGTAGCCGATGACGATCTCCCATCTCTTCAGCGGAGTGGCGAGCAGACGCTCCAGCGTGCCGGTCGTCCGTTCCCGCAGGAAGGAGACCCCGGCGATCAGGAAGACGAAGAAGAAGACGAATACGCCGATCATGATCGGCCCGAACCGATCGATCGTCTTCATGTCGGCGGAGCCGTACAGGTAGCTGATCTCCGGCTTCAGTGAGGCGGCTGTCTGCTGATTCGAAGGGGCGCCGGAGGTCTGAAGATCGCCCGAAGCCTGCTCCAGCGCCAGCATAACGGCGCGGTTCGCTGTCGGATTGCTGCCCTCCAGCACGACCTGCGGCTTGCCTTGCTCCATGCTGATCAGGGCGTCGATGTCGCCGTCCTTCAATGCCTGCATGCCGGTATCCACAGTATCGTAAGCGGTTGTCTTGGCGTCATGCTTCTCCAGGCTGCCGGACAGCGCGGTCGCCTGGCCTGTAAGCCCGATGGCCGGCTTATAGGCCTCTCCGCCGAAGACGAGACTCATAAGGCTTAAGACTATGAGCGGAGCGACGAACATGAGAGCCATCGTCCGCTTGTCGTGAATGAACTGCCGAAGAATACGCAGTGTCAGCGCACGGATTCTCATGGACGGACACCTCCATAATACAGAAAGGTTTCTTCAATAGTGGAGGAGCCGGTGCTCTCCAGAAGATTGGCCGGCGTGTCCTCGGCGAGCAAGCGGCCTTCCCGGATCATGCCGAGCCGGTCGCATTTTTCGGCTTCGTCCATGACATGGGTCGTGAGCACGATCGTCGTTCCGTGGGCGTTCAGGTTTTTGAGTTCCTTCCATATGGACATGCGCAGCACCGGATCGATGCCGACCGTAGGCTCATCGAGGATGAGCAGCGGCGGCTCGTGCAGCAGGGCGATGGCGAGAGACAAGCGGCGTTTCATGCCGCCGGAGTATTGATCCACTCTTTTTCGAAGATGATCCTGCAGATTGACGATTTCCATGACCTCCTGAATGCGCCGGTTGCGCTCCGCTTTCTTCAATCCGTACAGAGACGCGAAGAACTCCAGATTTTCCTTGGCGCTCAGCTCGCTGTACAGGGCGTCGGATTGGGCCATGTAGCCGATTTGCGACAGCAGCGACAGCTTCGGAACCTTCACGCCGAGCACCGTGATATCGCCCTGATCCGCTTCGTCGATACCGGTAAGCAGCTTGACCAGTGTCGTCTTGCCGGAGCCGGATGGTCCCAGCAGCCCATAAGTTTCTGCCTGGCGGACTTCAAGGCTGATATCATCCAGCACGGTTTTGCCGCCGAATGCTTTGCTGATGTGCGAAACCTGAATGACTGATTTTGTCTCCATCATTAAGGAAAAACCTCCATAAAAGCGTAATGAGTGAGTACTCACTCATTATCTTAATATCTCCATAGCATTTTGTAAAATCTTTTTTCGGTTTTAATATTTCCAAAACATTCCTCTGCAACAGATTTGACAGACAAGCCTGAAAATAGCATTAGCAAGTGCGCCGGGGCACAAACCCGGAGTGCAAGTTACCTCATCGAAAAGGGTGGATCCATTTGAAAAAAAGTCAATGGTTAAGCGTGCTCCTGACATCCGTGCTTTTAACAACGGCAGTGAGCGCTAGTGTTCAGGCAGCATCAGCGGGGAGCAAGGCTCCGGCTCAGAATACAGCCGCCAAAACTGCCAAGATCAAGGAAGGGCAAGCTTCCTGGACGATCAACGGAGCGCAAGCAACTTTGAAGACAATCGAAGTTGGCGGCTACAAGCTCTATGCGCTTGGACAGCTCTCGACGGCACTCGGTGCAAGCCTGACCTCCGGTTCGGGAAGCGTTGTGATCACGGATGCGGCAGGATTACATACGATTACTCTGAAAACCGGCTCGAAGAGCTACACCGTGGACGGCACAGCCCGCAGCTTCACAACCGCGCCGACCGTGAGCAGCGGCAAGCTGTATGTAGAGCTTAGCGCAATCGTGTACGGACTTGGCGGCGAACTGTACGGAAGCCCGCTGCAAATCCTGAGCGCAGCACGTCCACAGGGTGAGTTCAGCACTCCGCAATGGGCGGCTGACGGTTCGATCCTTGCCACACTGGAAGGCGATACGGAGCAGATTTACAAGCTGGCCGCAACGCCGGGAATCTATCGTGTTCTGGAAAGCAACGGACAAGCTTCCGGATTCGCTGTTTCGGCAGACCGCAGCCAGGGCGCTTATACGGATGAAACGGGCCAGCTCTATGTGATCAATCTGTCGAGCGGCCAGATCAAATCGCTTGGTACGGATACCAGCGTGAAGACGGACCTGTCTTGGGCAGCAGACGGCAAGACGCTCTATTTTATCCAGGGAGACAAGCAGGAGAAGCTCGCCAAGATTTCGGTTGATACCGGTGAAATCACGTCAGTGCTCGCTGACAAGGTGGAGAATAAATCCGAGCTCAGCATCTCTCCGGACGGAACGAAGGCCGTCTATATCGTCAACATTACCGGAACGGCGAAGAATGATGCGGACAGCACGGAAGATTCGCTGACGGTCGATTACAGCAAAGCGGGCGAGCAGCTGTACACCCTTGATCTGACCGCCAAGGATGCGGCTCCGGCAGCAGTTACCACTTCCGACGACAACAAGCTGTATCCGGAAATCGCAAACGACGGAACGGTTGTCTACCTCAGCGCCGATCCGAACGGCACTGCGCTCAATACGCTCAAGTCGGTGAAGGCCGACAAGACGGTGGCAGACATCCAGCTTGATGTCGAACCGAACTGGATTGAACAAGCAGGCAGCAGCCTGATCGTATCCGGAACAGCAACGGACGGAAGCAGCCGCATCTACTCGGTAGCAGCAACAGGTGCCAAGGCCGAGCTGTTCCGTACGACAGCATCGGTGTCCGAGATTGCGGTATCCGCTGACGGAAGCAAGCTGGCTGTAACGATCGACGGCAAGCTGTGGGAAATCGAGAACGGCAAAGCTATTCAGTTAACGAAATAATAATAAGATACGGCTTATAAGCCGGGAGGAGAAACATCATGAAATTTTTCAAAAAAGTTACGTTCACAGCACTGGCGACAGTCTTCGCCGTTACAGCATCCCTGACCGGAGCGGCTTCCGCAGCCGATTCCCTGTCGGGCAAAATCACGGTTAACGGCTCGACGGCCCTGCTGCCGCTGACGCTTCAAGCAGCCAAGGAGTTCCAGAAGCTGCATCCGAAGGTTAAAATCGCTGCTTCCGGCAAAGGCTCTGTAACCGGACCGCAGGCGGTCAAGAAAGGCATCGCCGATATCGGCGCTTGCGACTGGGACGCCAGCGTTGACGTTCCGGGCTTCAAAGCCTTCGACGGCCAGGTAGCGAACAAAGTGGCGGTCATTCCTTTCGCAACTATCGTGAACAAGAGCGTCGGCGTTGACGATCTGACCACCGATCAGCTGAAAGGCATCTTCTCCGGCAAGATCACGAACTGGAAGCAAGTCGGCGGCGCCGATGCTGACATTGTCGTTATCACACGCGCTTTCGGTTCCGGCACCCGCGTCAACTACCAGTCCAAGGCTCTGGCAGGCGGCGACATCGTGAAGAAAGACAAGAACTACAAGGAAGTTGGATCGAGCGGCGACATGAAGACGGCTGTAGGCTCCACACCGAACTCGATCGGTTATATCGACCTTGTCTATGTAACCGGCGGTGATATCAAGGCCGTGAAGTTCAACGGTGTAGCTGCAACAAGTGACAATGTCATCAACGGCTCCTATAAGATCTGGTCTTATGGCTACTACATGACCAAGGGACAGCCAACCGGCGCCACCAAAGCGTTCATCGACTATGTGCAGAGCAAGAAATTCCAGCAGGGATCGCTGAAGAAGCTGAAATTCATTCCGATCTCCGCTATGAAGTAAGTTCAGGACGCATTCGATACAGCGCAACAGAGGGCCAGCCTCCGGGTAATCGGGGCTGGCTTTTCCAAAATATAAGAAAGTTCCCGGTAAACGCTCGTCGTCCGGAAGAGGCCGGCAGGCGTTTATTTATGGATGAAGAATGAATTTCGGCAAGGAGGCAAGGCATGGTTCAGCAGACCATTGACCCGAAGAATATCAACCCCAAACGCACGGCGGCAGGCGGCCCCAGCCCCGTGAACGTATCCGCTAGGCGGCATCTGCGCCACCGTCTCTTGGATTACGCCGCACGCTATTATTTTTTGTTCAGTATCCTGGCGCTCTGCTTCGTTCTCGTTCTTGTGACGGTGTTTATCGGCAAGACGGCTCTCCTTCTGTTCGGACATATTTCGCCGGCCCAGTTCTTCTTCTCTTTCGACTGGACGCCGGAAGATGAGAAGTTCGGAGCGGCTTCCTTTATTATCAATACGCTGTCGCTGACTGCTCTGACGATGCTGATCTCCGTCCCTATATCGGTCGGTATGGCGGTTCTGACGGCTGAGATCGCCCCGCAATGGATCAAGCGCTTCATCCGTCCGGTTCTCGATCTGCTGGTCGGCATTCCTTCGATTGTTTATGGATATCTGGGACTCACTGTCCTGCTTCCGTTTCTCCGGAGGCTTAGCGGTGAAGGACTGGGAGACGGCCTGCTGGCGGCGGCACTCGTTCTGGCGCTGATGGTTCTGCCGACCATCGCCCGGATCAGCGATGACGCCATCGCCGCAGTGCCGGCCAAATACCGTGATGCCGCTTATGCGCTCGGCTCCACGCGGTTTCAGGTTATTATGCGCGTTGTGCTGCCCGCTGCCGGAAGAGGCATTCTATCGGCAGTCATTCTGGGCATGACCCGTGCGATCGGCGAGACCATGGCTGTCGTTATGGTAATCGGCAACACGCCGCAGCTGGCCAAGACATTGTTCACGCCTTCTTCGGTGTTGACCAGCAATATCGTCATGCAGATTTCCAACGTCGAGTTTGACTCGACCTGGAACTACGCTCTGCATATGATGGCTTTCCTGCTGCTGCTCATTTCGTTTGTCCTGATCCTCGTTATCCGGTTCCTGGGACGAAAAAGGAGGGAAAGCTAGATGGGCGGTTTCGCACGATCCAAAAAAACGGCCCGGGCGCTGCGGATGGACAAAGCGGCCACAATCGGCTTTTATACGCTGGGCGCTCTCGTCATGCTGCTGATATTCTGGCTGCTGTTCACGATTTTGGGCAAAGGGCTTCCGGGGTTTAATCTTTCATTCCTTCTCAAACAGCCCGAAGAGATTGACCCCGGCGGCGGAATTGGGCCGGTTCTGTTCAATTCCTTCTATATTCTCTTCATCTCGCTGGTCATATCCATTCCGATCGGTGTGGGAGCGGGCATTTATATGGCGGAGTACGCCCCGGACAATGCCTTCACGGCTGGCCTGCGAATTTGCGTCGAAGCGCTGTCCTCGGTTCCTTCCATCGTATTCGGTCTGCTCGGACTGGCAATCTTCGCCGAGTATTTCGACGTCGGTCTGACTATTCTGGGCGGCGGCGTCAGTCTGGCGCTGCTCAACCTTCCGATGCTGGCACGGGTGACAGAGGAAGCGGTTCGTGCCGTTCCGGGCGAGCTTCGCGAGGCGGGTTATGCGCTCGGCTTGACGAAATTCTACGTGATCCGCAAAGTTGTTCTGCCGGTAGCGCTCCCGTCGATCATTACGGGCATCTGCCTCGTTGCTGGACGTGCGTTCGGGGAATCGGCCGTAATTATTTTGACAGCCGGACTCAGCACTTCCGGCGAAATGTGGGATTTCAACCTGCTCTCGCCGGGCGAGACGCTGTCCGTGCATCTGTGGTATGTGCAGTCCGAAGCAATCGTGGAGGATGCGCGTCAAATCGCGGACAAATCCGCAGCGGTGCTGGTTATCGTCGTACTGCTGATCAATCTGGCGTTCCGCGCTCCGATCTGGTGGACCAAACGCGGAGCGGGACGCAAAGCGAGATCGTAGCAGCTGGATCTTCTTTCATTAGACCTTCCAAACGGAAGGGATTTCGGAATAATAGGTCAGTCGGAAGCTTCCGGCTGACCTATTTTTATGGAGGATAAGATGACGGTGGCCGGGTGAACGATGTGGCCTTATGGGGACGTAGTGGCAGGGGGGACTTACCCAATCGGGTCTCTCAAATCGGGGTACAGCCCTGGCGGGCTGACTGCGAAGCAGTCCTAACGAAGCGTATGCTCCGACGAACCCCCTCCAAGTGGGTTCTCATCCCTCTGAAAGCGAAAAAGCCTTCCCGAAGGAAGGCTTTGGACGTCCCAAATCGGGGTACAGCCCTGGCGGGCTGACTTCGAAGCGGTCCTAACGAAGCGTATGCTCCGACGAACCCCCAAATGGGTTCTCATCCCTCAGAACGCAAAAAAGCCTTCCCTAAGGAAGGCTTTGGACGTCCCAAGAGGGATTCGAACCCCCGACCGTGCGCTTAGAAGGCGCATGCTCTATCCAGCTGAGCTATTGGGACACACAAAAAGTGAATCAAAGCAAAATACTTATAAAGTAAAGTAAATCAAAACCCATCGTCCCAATCGGGGTACAGCCCTGCGGGCTGACTGCGAAGTGATCCTAACGAAGCTTATGCTCCGACGAACCCCCGACCATGCGCTTAGAAGGCGCATGCACTATCCAGCTGAGCTATTGGGACATAACCACTTAAAAGCAAGCAGAGATTATATTAGCATATAAGGAGAGATAATTCAACTTGTTTTTTCACTCTTGTGGCAGGGTATGCTATAATCATCAACTGAGACATTTGGAGAAGCGGAAGGAGGTGCCCTTATTCGAAATTCCAATTCCCCCGCCAAAGAAAATATTGTGCTGTTCCCTAAGACTGTGGAATACTACCAGATTCAGCTGACGGTCATGCTGGAGGGCGAACGCTACGGCGAGGCCGCCGAGCTGCTTCGGTTCCTGCTGCAATGCCAGGGGCAGGAGCAGCGGCATTACGAGGAGTGGCAATCGCTGCTGGACTGGCTGGAGGCCGCTTTCCCCCAGGCCATGCAGACTTCCTATACGGAGTCGCCGTCCGTTCACGAAGAAGACGCGGGCGAGGAGGACATGGCCCGGCAGTTCGCGGAAGCCAAGCTCAGGGAAGATGCGGACTATGCCGGCAAGCTGCTGCGCAAGGTAATGAATGAGCCGCTGTCCGAAGGGACGCTGCTTGCCCTGGAACAGCTGGCTTATTTGGAGGGAGAAGAGGTGGACTATGCCCTGACCGACTGGGTGCAGAACCCTGACATTCACCCCATCCTCCAGTTCCGGACGCTGCAGACGCTCCGCCGGAGGGGCGTTCAGGGGGCCGTCGACTTGAAGCGCGGACAGGAGAGCATAGTCGTCGAGATCGACACGGTTCCACTTAACTCCGACGAATTTCCGGTGCAGACCGCACAGGTGCTGGAACGGGTTGCGGAGCAGACGGAGACACATGAGCCGACGCTGTATTATTTTGCCCGGGAGCTATGGGCCGAGTTCATTATGGCGATTTATGGAACGGAATCCTATTATTCCATACTATCCGGAGAAGAAGGGACGCTTGATCTTTGGGCCGGAGCGCTGCACCAGACGGTGTCCGAGACGCTGAACGGGACGCGCAACGAGGAGGAAACGCGGGCGATGTACGGTATAACCGAGGGCATGCGGTTTTCATTTGAACAGGCTTATCGGGCCCTCAACCGATTTGCGGGGAGGCCGGGTTAAGAGGGGAGGGCATCATGTAAACGCCTTAATCTCCCCTTGAAAAGTATGATAAAGTTTTATATAATATAATGGTTATTCTGTGCGTGATACGTGAACCAATTTTGGAGGGGAAATTTAAACAATGAAAGCAACTTGGGAAAAAATAGAGAAGAACCTTGGCGTTCTTGATGTTGAAGTTGACGCGGATCGGGTAGCGAAAGCTCTCGACAAAGCCTTTAATAAAGTCGTTAAGCAAGCCAACGTACCGGGCTTCCGTAAAGGCAAAGTGCCGCGTCCAATTTTCGAATCGCGTTTCGGAGTAGAGAGTCTGTATCAGGACGCAATCGACATCCTGCTGCCTGAAGCCTACGGCGAAGCGGTTGAGCAGACTGACATTTTCCCTGTAGACCGTCCGGAAGTGGACATCGAGCAGTTCGCCAAAGGGCAGTCCTTCAAGTTCAAAGCCAAAGTTACGGTTAAGCCGGAAGTTACGCTTGGCCAATACAAAGGCGTTGAAGTTCCAGTCCAGAAGGCTGAAGTTACCGATGAAGAGCTGGGCGCGGAACTGACACGTCTTCAAGAGCGTCACGCCGAGCTGGTTGTTGTTGAAGAAGAAACGGCTGTAAACGGCGACATCGCCGTGATCGACTTCGAAGGATTTGTAGACGGCGAAGCCTTTGAAGGCGGCAAGGCCGAGCGCCACTCCCTGGAGCTGGGAAGCAATTCCTTCATCCCGGGCTTCGAAGAGCAAGTGGTTGGAATGGCGACAGGCGACTTCAAGGACATTGAAGTAGCATTCCCTGAAACCTACCATGCCGAGAACCTCGCCGGCAAACCGGCTGTGTTCAAGGTTAAACTGCATGAAATCAAGCGCAAGCAGCTTCCGGAGCTGGACGACGAGTTCGCCAAGGACGTAAGCGAGTTCGAAACGCTTGCTGAATACAAGGAAGATCTGAAGAAGCAGCTGGAATCCCGCAAGGCTGAAGAGCTGAAGGGCGTGAAAGAGAACGCCGTTGTGGAAGCCGCAGCAGCGAACGCCGAAGTTGAGATTCCGCAGGCTATGATCGACAGCGAAGTACAGAACATGGTCCGCGACTTCGACATGCGTCTTCGTCAGCAGGGCATGAACATGGACATGTTCCTCAGCTTCTCCGGACAGACGCAGGACGATCTGCGCGAGCAGATGAAGAGCGACGCCGAGAAACGCGTACTCAACAACCTCGTTCTGGAAGTTATCGCGAAGAACGAGAACATCGAGGTTTCCGACGAAGAATTCGAAGCGGAACTTGAGAAGATGGCTGAAAGCTACAGACGTTCCGCTGAAGAAATCCGGAGCATTCTTGCATCCAACGGATCGCTGGACAGCCTGAAGGAAGAAATCATGCTCCGCAAGACGATCGACTTCCTGGTTGAGAACAGCAAGGAAGTGGAAGCGCCGGCTGAAGAAGCAAGCGCCGAGTAATGTCCCGTTCGGGGCGCAACGATTGACTGAAATGCCCGTTCGGGCTTCATATCTCTGCGATAGCAAGGCACGTAACTTCGGCTACGTGTCTTGTTTTTATTAAAGAAGATGGAGCACTCCGGTGAAAAAATGACATTGCGCCATGAACGTGTTAAAATACTTTTGAAACGGCAAGACTAATTATATATAGAGAGAAATGAGGTTGGTGGCATGAGTCTGGTACCAATGGTTGTGGAATCGACGAATCGAGGAGAACGCTCATACGACATCTACTCCCGGTTGCTCAAGGACCGCATCATATTCCTTAGCAATGCGATTGATGATGATGTTGCCAATCTGGTCATTGCCCAATTGCTCTTCCTGGCAGCCGAGGACCCTGAAAAGGACATCAACCTGTACATCAATTCACCCGGTGGTTCTGTGACAGCCGGCATGGGTATATATGATACGATGCAGTATATCAAGCCAGATGTTTCCACTATTTGCGTCGGTATGGCTGCAAGTATGGGGTCGCTGCTGCTCACGGCCGGAGCGCCGGGCAAGAGATATGCGCTGGCTAACAGCGAAGTGATGATTCATCAGCCGCTGGGCGGCGTTCAAGGTCAGGCATCGGATATTTGGATTCACGCAGACTGGATTTTGAAGACCAAGCAGAAGTTGAATCAAATCTATGTGGACCGCACTGGTCAGCCCCTTGAAAAAATCGAGCGCGACACGGACCGCGACAATTTCATGAGCGCGGAAGAAGCCAAAGCGTACGGCTTGATTGACGAGGTTCTGTATTCACCGATCAAATCCTAAGGGGTGGTTAAATGTTTAAATTTAATGATGAAAAAGGGCAGCTGAAATGCTCGTTCTGTGGGAAATCCCAGGAGCAGGTTCGCAAGCTCGTTGCGGGACCCGGCGTTTATATATGTGATGAATGTATCGAGCTGTGCACGGAGATCGTGGAAGAGGAACTCGGTCATGAGGAAGAACTGGACCTGAAGGATATTCCGAAGCCAAAAGAGATTCGCGATATTCTCGATCAGTACGTGATCGGCCAGGAGCAGGCGAAGAAATCCCTGTCCGTAGCCGTATACAACCACTACAAGCGCATCAACAGTCAGAGCAAAATCGAAGACGTCGAGCTGACGAAGAGCAACATTTTGCTGCTCGGCCCGACCGGCTCCGGCAAGACGCTGCTGGCCCAGACGATGGCCAAGATCATCAATGTTCCGTTCGCGATCGCGGATGCGACCTCCCTTACCGAGGCCGGCTACGTCGGCGAAGACGTAGAGAACATTCTCTTGAAGCTTATTCAAGCTGCTGACTATGATGTGGAAAAAGCCGAGCGCGGCATCATCTATATCGATGAAATCGATAAAGTGGCCCGCAAGTCCGAGAACCCGTCCATCACGCGCGACGTTTCGGGCGAAGGCGTTCAGCAGGCGCTGCTGAAAATTCTGGAGGGAACGGTTGCATCTGTACCGCCGCAAGGCGGACGCAAGCATCCGCATCAGGAATTTATTCAGATCGATACTACCAACATCCTGTTCATCGTAGGCGGTGCCTTTGACGGACTGGAACAGTTGATCAAACGCCGTGTCGGCAAGAAGGTCATCGGCTTCAACGCTTCCGAGGGTGGACAAAAGGAACTGAAGGCGGGCGAATACCTGTCGATGGTACTGCCGGAGGATCTGCTGAAATTCGGTCTGATTCCCGAATTCGTAGGCCGTCTCCCGGTCATCTCCACGCTGGAGCCGCTTGACGAGAAGACACTTGTCCGCATCCTGTCCGAGCCGAAGAATGCACTCACGAAGCAGTACGCCAAGCTGCTGGAGATGGATAACGTGTCGCTGAAATTCGAGCCACAGGCGCTCGAAGCGATTGCCAAGGAAGCAATCAAGCGCAACACGGGCGCCCGCGGTCTGCGGGCGATCATCGAGAGTATCATGCTTGACGTGATGTACGAAGTGCCTTCCCGCGACGACATCAAGGATTGCGTCATCACGGAGAAGGTTGTTCAGGAGAAAGCTCTGCCCGAGTTGAACCTGAAGAAGGATAAGAAGCAGGAAGAAAGCGCGTAAACCGCTTTTAGCACAAATATAAGGGGCACAGCACATATAAGCTGCGTGCTTATATGCGCCCCATGAGGACATCAGCAGGCGTTTATTCTTGAGGAGTCTACTATCACTTGCCATTAGTCTCCACCTTCCTTCCGCCCCCCGTCACATGCGGGAGCGCAAGGAGGGTGGAGCTTTGGCGTTATGGGGGAGAAATCATGTTCCTTAGACATCAGACGCGCCCCGTCAATGTGGGCGGGATCACAATCGGAGGAAACAATGAGGTTGTCATCCAAAGCATGTGTACGACGAAGACAGCGGATGTAGAGGCAACGGTAGCCGAAATTCTGCGTCTGGAGGAAGCGGGCTGCCAGATCGTCCGGGTCACGGTCAATAATGAAGAAGCCGCAGCTGCCATTAAAGAAATCAAGAAGCGGATTCATATTCCGCTTGTGGCGGACATTCACTTCAATTACAAGCTGGCACTGCTGGCGATTGAGAACGGCATCGATAAGGTCCGGATCAACCCGGGCAATATTGGCCGACGGGAGAAGGTAGAGGCAGTCGTTAAAGCCTGTAAGGAGAAGGGAATCCCGATCCGGATCGGTGTTAACGCCGGTTCTCTGGAATCCAATCTGCTGGAGAAATACGGATATCCTACGCCTGAGGCGATGGTCGAGAGCGCGCTCTTTCATATTGGAATCCTGGAGGAACTGGATTTCCATGATATTATCGTATCGCTGAAGGCCTCCGATGTGCCGATGGCGATTGAAGCGTACCGCAAAGCAGCCGAGGTTATTCCGTATCCGCTCCACCTCGGCATCACCGAATCCGGCACGCTGTTCGCCGGAACGGTCAAGAGCTCGGCCGGGATCGGCGCGCTGCTCTCCATGGGCATCGGCAACACGGTCCGGATCTCGCTGAGCGCTGATCCGGTGGAGGAAGTGAAGGTTGCCCGCGAGCTGCTCAAGACCTTCGGTCTGATTTCAAATGCGGCAACTCTGATCTCCTGTCCAACCTGCGGACGGCTGGACATCGATCTGTTCTCCATCGCCAATGAGGTCGAGGAGTACATATCCAAGATCAAGGTGCCGATCAAGGTGTCGGTGCTGGGCTGTGCGGTTAACGGTCCCGGCGAAGCGCGCGAAGCGGACATCGGCATCGCGGGAGCCAGAGGGGAAGGGCTTCTGTTCCGCTACGGCGAGATGATCCGCAAAGTGCCGGAAGCCGAACTGCTGGCGGAGCTTAAGAAGGAAATTGATATCATCGTCTCCCATTATGAAGCCACCGGCGAAATTCCGGGCCGAAAGGCGCATCATGACAAGGTAATGGGTGTGACATCTGAAGCTAAATAATCCGGGCTGATCTTTAGCGCCGCTTCCGTACAGGGAGGCGGCGCTTGCCGTCTTCTGGCCGCAGCAGTCAGAAATCTCCCTTGTTGCGTTTAGGCCTTTGGGAAAAGGCTATACTACCAAGTAGCGGAACTAAGAATGGGAGGTCAAAGCTATGGAACTAAGTGTACTGCTGATGGTCGTGCAGCTGTTCTTCGCACTGGTTATCGGCGTTTACTTTTGGAATTTACTGCGCGGACAGAAGACGAACAAGACGGCGGTGGAACGCGAATCGCGCAAGGAGCTAGAGAAGCTGCGGAAGATGCGGGCGATCTCGCTGACCAAGCCCTTGGCCGAGAAGACACGGCCCGCCAGCATTAAGGATATAGTCGGTCAGAAAGATGGGCTTAAGGCTCTCAAGGCGGCGCTGTGCAGCGCCAACCCTCAGCATGTCATCGTTTACGGTCCGCCGGGTGTGGGCAAGACGGCAGCCGCACGTGTTGTGATGGAGGAGGCCAAGCGGAACCCTCTGTCGCCGTTCAAGGCAGATTCGAAATTTACGGAAATCGACGCTACGACCGCTCGTTTTGACGAGCGGGGCATTGCCGATCCGCTGATCGGCTCGGTTCATGATCCGATCTATCAGGGCGCCGGAGCGATGGGAATCGCAGGAGTGCCGCAGCCGAAGCCGGGAGCGGTGACCAAGGCGCATGGCGGCATTCTTTTCCTGGATGAAATCGGCGAGCTGCATCCAATTCAAATGAACAAGCTGTTGAAGGTGCTGGAAGACCGGAAAGTTCATCTGGAGAGCGCATATTATAATTCGGAGGACGGGAATACGCCTGCTTATATTCACGATATTTTTCAAAACGGGCTGCCGGCGGATTTCCGCCTGGTCGGCGCAACGACCCGGTCGCCGCATGAGATTCCGCCGGCGCTGCGCTCCCGGTGCATGGAAATCTTCTTCCGGCCGCTGCTGCCGGATGAGATTTCGATAATCGCGCGGGACGCCGTGCAGAAGATCGGGCTGAAAGACAGCCCGGATGCCATTGCCGTTGTGCAGCAGTACGCGACGAACGGCCGCGAGGCGGTCAACATGATCCAGCTCGCCGCCGGCCTCGCGCTGACCGAGGAACGTGACCGGCTGTCCGCTGCCGATGTGGAGTGGGTCGCAAGCAGCAGCCAGCTGCAGCTGCGGACCGAGCGCCGCATTCCGACCGAGCCGCAGGTAGGGCTGGTGAACGGGCTCGCGGTCTGCGGGCCGGGCATGGGCACGCTGCTGGAGATCGAGGTGACGGCAACTCCAGCGCCTGGCGGAAACGGACGGCTGAACATAACGGGAGTCGTCGATGAGGAAGAGATCGGCGGAGGCTCCCGGACGATCCGCCGCAAGAGCATGGCGAAGGGCTCGGTAGAGAATGTGCTGACCGTTCTGCGCTCGATGAATCTCTCGCCGGACCGTTACGATCTGCACGTTAATTTTCCCGGAGGCACGCCGGTCGACGGTCCTTCGGCCGGGGTAGCGATGGCGGTGGCAATCGCCTCCGCGATCCGCGGCCTTCCTGTCGATAATACGGTTGCGATGACCGGGGAAATCGGCATTCACGGCCGGGTGAAGCCGGTCGGAGGTGTGGTCGCCAAGGTAGAGGCTGCGCTGCAGGCGGGCGCAACGACCGTGCTTGTGCCGAAGGACAACTGGCAGTCGCTGTTCGCCGATCTGGAGCCGATGCGCGTTATCCCGATCGAGACGGTGGAGGAAGCGTTCCGTCATGTGTTCGGCGTACTGCTGGAGGATGTGCGCATGCCCGCCATCTCCGGCGAGACCTTCGCGCCTGCGCCTTCGCTTCTGAAGGCCGATGCTTCAAGCGAGAGCGCCAATCTGTAGAATAGGAAATCCGTCGCTGTACAGCCAGCCGCCGGAAAGCGGTCCGACCGGAGAATAGAGCGAGTTCTCCGGTCGGCTGTTTCATGTTCTATTCCGCAAGATAGCGGAAGGAAACAGCAGTTCACGGATACACGGTACGCAGTGTGGGGTTCGTTGGTGTTTTGAAGCCGCTTTTGTTAAAATATATAAACAACAATAGGTTACAGAGAGCGATTGGAGGTCAACAAGCGATGGTATCCAAACAGACAAAAGGTCGCCGCTTCCCTTTGCTGCCGCTCCGAGGTCTTCTTGTCTACCCCAGTATGGTCCTGCATCTGGATGTCGGACGCGAGAAGTCGGTAAAAGCGCTGGAAAAGGCGATGGTAGAAGATAATTTGATCCTCCTCTGTTCTCAATCGGAAGTCAATATTGAAGAGCCGGGACAGGATGATATTTTTCGGGTTGGTACGGTCGCCAATGTCCGCCAGATGCTGAAGCTGCCGAACGGTACGATTCGCGTATTGGTGGAGGGCGTGGAACGGGCCGAAATTATTAACTATACGGACAATGAGGATTTCTACGAGGTGATGGCAAGGGAGCTGCCGGAGCAGCCGGATGCCGATCACGAGAGCGATGCGCTTATGCGCACCGTACTAAGCCAGTTCGAACATTATATTTCCTTATCCAAAAAAGTAACGCCGGAGACGCTTGCTGCGGTCTCCGATATTGAAGAGCCCGGCCGGCTGGCTGACGTCATTACAAGCCATCTGTCTCTCAAGATCAAGGATAAGCAGGAAATCCTGGAGACAATTGACGTGCGCCAGCGTCTGGAGAAGCTACTGGATATTCTTGGCAATGAACGCGAGGTTCTGGAGCTTGAGCGGAAGATTAACCAGCGGGTCAAGAAGCAGATGGAGAAGACACAGAAGGAATACTATCTGCGCGAACAGATGAAGGCGATCCAGAAAGAGCTGGGCGACAAGGAAGGACGGGCCGGAGAGGCCGAGGAATTGCGTACCCAGGCGGAGGAGAAGGAGCTGCCGGAGCGCGTGCGGGAGAAGATCGAGAAGGAAATCGACCGCCTCGAGAAGATGCCGGCCAGCTCCGCTGAGGGCGGTGTTATCCGCAACTATGTGGAATGGCTGCTCAGCCTCCCCTGGAGCGAGTGGACCGAGGATGATCTGGACATCTCCAAGGCTGAGCAGGTGCTTGATGAGGACCATTACGGTCTGGATAAGCCGAAAGAGCGTGTGCTGGAGTATCTTGCCGTCCAGAAGCTGGTCAAGAAGCTGAAGGGACCGATTCTGTGTCTGGTTGGACCTCCCGGGGTCGGTAAAACCTCGCTGGCGCGTTCCATTGCCCGTTCACTGGGACGCAAGTTCGTCCGCATCTCGCTTGGCGGCGTGCGCGACGAAGCGGAAATCCGCGGCCATCGCCGCACTTACGTAGGCGCCATGCCGGGACGGATCATCCAGGGGATGAAGACCGCTGGCTCGCTCAATCCGGTGTTTCTGCTTGACGAGATCGACAAGATGGCATCGGATTTCCGGGGAGATCCTTCGGCTGCGCTGCTGGAGGTGCTGGACCCGGAGCAGAACAATACATTCAGCGATCATTTCATCGAGGTTCCGTTTGATCTGTCGAATGTGATGTTTGTGACGACGGCCAATGCGGTTCATAATATTCCCCGCCCGCTGCTAGACCGGATGGAAATGCTCTATATTCCGGGCTATACGGAGCTGGAGAAGCTGCAGATCGCAAGCCGCTATTTGCTTCCGAAGCAGAAGAAGAATCATGGTCTCGAAGAAGGCCAGCTGGCGATTGAAGAAGACACGCTGCTGCGGGTGATTCGCGAATACACGCGGGAATCCGGCGTCCGGAACCTGGAGCAGCAGGTGGCGGCGCTCTGCCGGAAGGCAGCCCGGCAAATCGTATCCGGCGAGAAGGAGAGCATTGAGATTCTCCCGGATGACGTCAAGGATTATCTGGGAGCGTCGAAGTACCGGTACGGCATGGCCGAACTGGAAGATCAAATCGGCACCGTGACGGGTCTTGCCTGGACCGAGGTCGGCGGAGACACGCTGATGATCGAAGTGACCGTCGTTCCCGGAAGCGGGAAGCTGACGCTGACCGGCCAGCTTGGCGATGTCATGAAGGAGTCCGCGCAGGCTGCGTTCAGCTACACCCGGTCCAAAGCGGAAGAACTCGGCATTTCACCGGATTTCTATGAGAAGAACGACATCCACATTCATATTCCGGAAGGCGCTATTCCGAAGGACGGACCTTCGGCTGGAATTACGATCGCTACCGCGCTGATCTCCGCGCTCACGAAGCGCGAGGTGTCCAAGGATGTCGCGATGACGGGTGAGATTACGCTCCGCGGCCGCGTGCTGCCGATCGGCGGACTGAAGGAGAAGTCGCTGGCGGCCCATCGCGCCGGATACAAGAAGATTCTTCTGCCGAAGGACAACGAGCGGGATCTGAAAGAGATTCCCCAGAGCGTCCGGAATGATGTGGAATTTGTTCCCGTCTCCCATATGGATCAAGTCCTGAAGCATGCGCTTGTCGGCTCGGCTCTGCACGAGTTGCCCGAAGCGTCAGTGGAGACGATGCATTAATCTTGATGAGACGAGGCTCCGTCCACTCAGCGGCGGGGCCCGTTTTGCTGAAAGCTGACAAGTTGGTCAGGAATTATTATTCGTTCGTACAAGAAAGGAAGTCCTATGAAAGTTACCTCTGCCGAATTTGTGATCAGCGCCGTCGGGCCTGCCCAGTACCCGGAGGATGCCCTGCCGGAAATCGCCCTTGCGGGACGCTCCAATGTGGGAAAGTCCTCTCTGATCAACCGGATGATCAACCGGAAGAATCTGGCCCGCACCAGCTCCACACCGGGCAAAACGCAGCATATGAACTATTACCGCATCAATGAGCGCCTGTATTTCGTGGATTTTCCGGGCTATGGCTATGCAAAAGTGTCCAAAGTGCAGCGGGCAGCCTGGGGCAAGATGGTCGAGAAGTACCTCGCCGAGCGGGAGACACTGAGGCTGGTGCTGCTAGTCGTCGACCTGCGCCATCCGCCTACTAGCGACGATAAGATGATGTACGACTGGCTGAAGCATTACGGCATCCCGATGTGCGTCGTGGCCACCAAGGCGGACAAGATCCCCAAGACCCGCTGGCCGAAGCATATCAAAATCATGAAGGAGGCGCTCGGCGTGCAGCCCGGCGATAACTTCATTCCTTACTCCTCGGAGATCGGGCTTGGACGGGAGGATTTATGGAGCCTCATTGCCTCGCTGACGGCTGAAGAGGAGCCGGAGAGCGGACAGGAGACGGAGAGCGTCGAATAATATACTGCGCAGACAGTTCAGGCAGCTGACCCGGGAGGGCGGCTGCCTTTTTTAATAAAGGCATTTTGCATCATTTCAATATAGACGCTTGTAGCTTTAAGGTTTTCGCCGGGGCTTCCTCAATACGTTAAGGGAAATACTGGATAAAGTTACATCCATTTGCCGGCAATAATCTGGACAGGGAATTCGGGATTGCGTTATATTAAGGTAATATTTGAACTGCCACATGATCTAAGAAACGGAGGATGGAGATGCGAAAAATAGCCGTTGCCGGAATCGGATATGTTGGTCTGTCCAATGCGGTGTTATTGGCCCAGCACCATGAGGTGACCGCCTATGACATCATGGAGGAGAAAGTGAATCTCGTTAATGCCCGGAAATCGCCGATTATCGATCATGAGATCGAACACTATCTGGCGACCAAAGAATTGAACCTGACTGCCACAATCGATGCGCAGGAGGCGTTCGGGCAGGCGGAATATGTGATTATATCAACGCCGACGAACTATGATCCCGAACAGAACTATTTCAATACGAGACATGTCGAAGAAGTCATTGAGACTGTGCTGTCCATCAACCGGGACGCAGTCATGATAATTAAGTCGACCGTGCCTGTAGGATATACGAAGTCGGTCAAGGAGAAATACAACATCGGCAATATTTTATTCTCTCCCGAGTTCTTAAGGGAAGGTAAAGCTTTGTACGATAACCTGTATCCGTCCCGTATCGTACTTGGCGAGCGTTCGGAGCGGGCGGAGACATTTGCGGCACTGCTGGCCCAAGGGGCGTTGAAGGAGAATATCGATGTGCTGTACACCGATTCGACGGAAGCCGAGGCGATTAAGCTGTTCGCCAATACGTACCTGGCAATGCGTGTTGCATTCTTCAACGAGCTGGATTCCTATGCGGAAATTAGGGGGCTTGATGCACAGCAAATTATCGAAGGCGTTGGGCTCGATCCCCGGATCGGCAACCATTACAACAATCCTTCCTTTGGCTATGGAGGTTACTGCCTGCCGAAGGACTCGAAGCAGCTATTGGCCAACTACCAGGATGTACCCAACAAGATTATGGCCGCCATCGTCGACGCGAACCAGACGCGCAAGGATCATATCGCCGATATGATTCTGAAGCGCAGTCCCCGGACGGTGGGGATTTACCGGCTGACCATGAAGATGGACTCCGACAACTTCCGCGAATCCGCCATTCAGGGCGTGCTGAAGCGTATTACAGACACGGGGGTTCAGGTCGTCATTTTTGAGCCGGCGATTGGGGAGCCTGAGTTTCTGGGGGCGAAAGTGGTTAATGATTTTGAACAATTTGTAAGCATGAGCGATGTGATCGTGGCCAATCGGCTGTCCCCTGAAATCGAGAAGATCGATCCGGGCAAAATATATACTCGAGATCTATACAGCAAGGATTAAGCTTTTTTTAAGCGTGAAAATGCGTACTGGAGTACTTTGTAATTATTCTAATTTCATATATAGTTCAAAAAGATGGCCGGGAAGACGGTTTGTGTTGTGATATACTTAACAAAGAATTTTTGATAATTGTGATTGAATTAGCAGCTCCAATACGGATTGAATATAATTTTGGACTGCGCGAATGTTATATACAGCACAGATTTAGACCAGATTATTTAGGATGGTGAACTTTCAGATGCACATCGTCGCGGTTGGCTTGAATTATCGAACAGCGCCTGTCGAGGTGAGGGAACAGTTCGCTTTTGCGGAGCAGGATTTGCCTGCGGCGCTTCACCAGCTGATGCGGACGAAGAGCGTGCTGGAGGGAGTCATCGTTGCCACCTGCAACCGGACGGAGATTTATGTGGTCGTGGACCGGCTGAATATGTGCGGCTATTTTCTCCGTAACTATATGGAACAGTGGTTCGGCGTGAAGAGCGAGCAATTTACACAGCATATGTATCAATATGAGGATGATCAGGCGATTCAGCATCTGTTCCGGGTAACCTGCGGACTCGATTCCATGGTGATTGGCGAGACGCAAATACTGGGACAGGTTCGCGGTGCGTTCCTGACCGCCCAGAGTGAAGGCGCGACTGGAGCCTGGTTTAACCGGCTGTTCAAGCAGGCGGTTACGGTCGGCAAGCGGGCGCACAGCGAGACATCGATTGGCGAGAGCGCGGTATCCGTCAGCTATGCGGCCGTCGAGCTTGGCAAGCGGATTTTCGGAAGCTTCACGGGTAAAAAAGTGCTTATTCTCGGAGCAGGCAAAATGAGCGAATTGACCGTCAAGCATCTATACAGCAACGGGGCGGCGGAGGTAGTCGTCGCCAACCGGACGCTGGCGCGGGCCAAGGAGCTGGCCGAGAAGTTCTCGGGCCGGCCGCTGACTCTGGAGGAAGCGTCATCGCGGCTTCGGGATTATGACATTGTCATCAGCTCAACGGGCGCGGAAGGCTATGTGCTGAGCTCGGAGGCGATTGCGGAGAGCATGAAGAGCCGTCCATCCCGCCCTTTGTTCATGATCGATATCGCGGTGCCCCGTGACATCGACCCTTCGGCTTCGGCACTCCCGAACGTATTTCTGTACGATATCGATGATCTGGAGGGAATCGTGGAGAACAATATGGAAATGCGGCGCAGCGAGGCTGTGAAGATTGAAGGGATGATTGCCGAAGAAGGCCAGCAGTTTCAGCAGTGGCTCAAGACGCTGGGCGTCCAGCCTGTGATCCGGGCGCTGCAGGAGAAATCGAACTCGATTCACGAAGAGACTCTGGAGAGCCTGTTCAACAAGCTTCCCGAGCTGGACGAGCATCAGCGCAAGATCATCCGCCGCCTGACCAAGAGCATTGTGAACCAGATGATGCATGATCCGATCAATGTGATTAAGGAAATGTCCGGCGGCAAAGAGGGAGCGGAAGCTCTTGGACTGTTCACCAAAATCTTTGCGCTCGAAGATCGACTGGAATCCGCCGATGAAGCCGGCTCCGCACAAGCCAAGGAACGGAAATTCCCGGAGATCCAGCCGGAAGCCGGCGGTGCTATGAAGTCGGCTCCCTTTGCCCCGGCCGGTCTCTAGGAAGGATGTCGGCATGTGATGCGCCATCTTAACGAAATATACGACGCAGCTCTGCTGCTGTACGCCCTGAGCCTGCTGTTTTATTTCTCGGACTGCGTGAAGCGGAATCCGGAACGGAAGCGGCTGGGCACAGGGCTTCTTGTTATGGTAGGCATCCTGCAGAGTGCAGGGCTCGGTATACGCTTTTATGAGGTGAGCGGGCTGCCGGTGTTTACCCCATACGATTTTCTGTTCGGATTCTCCTTCACGATCGTACTCGTATCGCTCGTCCTAAGCCTGTTGAAGCGTTCCGAATTTACCGTGCTGCTTCTCGGAGCGGCAGGCTTCAGTGTCTTTCTGCTGAACCGGTTCTGGCTGACGGCGGAAGATCATACGCTGCAGAGCTGGGAAGCGGTGCATGGCTGGCTGTCGCTTCATGTGATTTTGGCCAATCTGAGCTTCGCTGCGCTAACGCTGGGGGCTGTGTTCGCCGTGATGTATTTATTTTTACATGCCAGATTGAAGCGCAAGAAGTGGGGGGACTCCGTCAGAAGACTGCCGAGTCTGGAAATGCTGGACCAGTATTCCTATACATCGGTGCTGGCAGGAATGCCTCTTCTGGCCGGGTCGCTGATTGTTGCGGGCATCTCCATCATTTCGGAAGGCAGGCTTGGGCTGTTTCTGGATTTGAAGGTGCTGTCCACGCTTATCGGGCTTGGGATTTACATAACCTATTATGTGATCAGGCGTTCCGGACGGCACACCGGAATCGTGATTGCGCGATGGGCGGTCTCTGGATACGGATTCATCATTCTGAATTTCCTGTTGAATTCATGGTCCCGGTTTCACCGTTGGGGAGGGGAATAGCTGTTGGAGACGAGGTATTTGCCGGTCATGCTGGATGTTCGGGAACGTAGATGCGTGGTGATCGGCGGCGGCAAGGTGGCGGAGCGAAAAACGCTGGGTCTTCTGGAGGCCGGAGCCGATGTTACGGTAATCAGTCCGGCGCTGACTCCGGTGCTGCAAGAGTTGGCCGGGCGTTCCTCCCTCGAGTGGATGAACCGCCGTTATGCTCCCGGGGATGCCCGAGGAGCTTTTCTTGTATATGCGGCGACCGACGACCGCGAGCTCAACGAGGCCGTCGCCCGGGAGGCGGACGGTCTGGGCATTCCCGTCAATGTGGGGAGCCACGGCGAGGCGGGCAGCTTCATTACACCCGGCGTATTCCGCAGAGGGCGGCTGACCGTAGCGGTATCGACCTCTGGTTCGGGGCCTGGCGTCGCGGCCCGGATTACGAAGCTGCTGGAGGATACGTTCGGCGGTGAATACGAGCAGTACCTGGATTTTTTGTATGAGATGCGCAGGGAAATCAAACGCCGCGAGACGTCGCCGGAGATTCGAAAAGCCCTGCTGAAGAAGCTCGGCACGCTTGAGGTTCTGGATGAAATCCGGGCCGGAACGTTTATGGAATGGGGTCCGGAGCGGATAGCATCCTGGATCGCCCAAAATCGGGAGGAATAAGGCATGCGAACGATAATGGTAGGCAGCAGACAGAGCGCGCTCGCGCTGACACAGACGGGCCAGGTGATCGCGGATTTGCAGCGGCTCTGCGCCGAGCACGGCTTTGCTTTTACATTTGAGGTGAAAAAAATCGTCACGAAAGGCGACCGCATTCTCGACGTTACGCTCTCCAAAGTCGGCGGCAAGGGGCTGTTCGTCAAGGAGATCGAACAGGCGATGCTGGATGGGGAGATCGACATGGCTGTGCACAGCATGAAGGATATGCCGTCCGAGCTGCCCGCCGGATTAATCAATGGGGCGGTGCCTCGGCGGATTGATCCACGCGACTGCCTGATTACGCGCGGCGGCCAGGGACTGGCCGGGCTGCCCCAAGGCGCCAAGGTTGGCACAAGCAGTCTGCGCCGGTCCAGCCAGCTGGCGGCGCTGCGGCCCGATCTGGACATTCAGCCGGTTCGTGGCAACATCGATTCCCGGCTGAAGAAGCTGGAGAGCGGCGAATATGACGCCATTCTGCTAGCAGCCGCCGGACTGACGCGGATGGGCTGGCAGGACCGCGTGACAGAGTATCTGCCGCCGCAGGACTGTCTGCCTGCCGTGGGCCAGGGCGCTCTCGGCATTGAATGCCGGGAAGAGGATTCCGAACTGCGCCAGCTCCTGTTATTATATAATGATGAAGATACCGCCCTTACCGTCGCTGCGGAGCGCCGTTTCCTTAGTGTGCTGAACGGTGGCTGCCAGGTGCCGATCGGCGCTTTTGCCACCCTTGCAGTGGAGGGGGCTGCCAGCGGTACGGGAGAGGGAGAACGGAGCCTGACGCTTACCGGAATGGTAGGTACGCCGGATGGAGCTCGGATTTTGAAAGAGACTCGCACCGGGACCGATCCGGTCACGCTCGGGGAACAGGTGGCGGAGGCGCTGATCGCCAAAGGAGCGGAGAGCATTCTGTCACAGCTAAGGGGATGAAGAGATGAAGGGGAAGGTCTATCTGGTGGGAGCCGGTCCCGGGGACGCCAGGCTGATTACGATTAAAGGGATGGATTGCATCAAGAAAGCGGATGTGCTGGTCTATGACCGGCTTGCCAGTCCGCGGCTTCTGAAATGGATGCCCCCTGGCGGGGAGAAGATTTATGTCGGCAAGCTTCCCGACCGGCACACGATGAAGCAGGAGGAAATCAATCGGCTGCTCGTCGATCTGGCTTTGCAGGGCAAGACGGTTGTCCGGCTGAAGGGCGGCGACCCGACGATTTTTGGCCGGGTGGGCGAGGAGGCCGAGCTTCTTCGGCGCAATGGCATTCCATATGAGATCGTGCCGGGCATCACCTCGGCGATCAGCGTACCGGCATATGCCGGTATCCCGGTCACCCATCGGGACTATGCCTCTTCGCTCTCCATCATTACCGGGCATGAGAGCCCGGACAAGCTCGACCGCTCGATTCACTGGGACAAGGTGACGAACGCGACGGGCACGCTCGTCTTCCTGATGGGCGTCGCGAAGATCGGCTATATTCGCGACAATCTGATCCGGCACGGCCGTTCGCCGGAGACGCCGGTCGCGTTGGTCCGCTGGGGAACCCGGGCGGAGCAGGAGACGCTTGTCGGCACACTCGCCGACATTGAGGAGAAGGTGCTGGCGGCGGATTTTCAGCCGCCGGCTGTCATCGTTGTCGGCGAGGTCGTCCGGCAGCGGGAGGAATTGAAATGGGCCGAGCAGCTTCCGCTGTTCGGCCGCCGGATCGTCGTAACGCGCGCCCGCAGCCAGGCGAGCGAGCTGGTGGAACGGATCGAGGATCTGGGGGGCGAGCCCTATGAGTTCCCGGTCATCGAGACGATAATGCCGCAGGACGCCGAGAAGCGTGAGGCTATCGCTTCGGCGCTGTCCCGCCTGCCGGAATATGACTGGGTGTTCTTCACCAGTCCCAACGGCGTCGATTTCTTCTTCCGTCATCTGATGGAACGAAGAGTCGATATCCGCGGCCTTCACGGCGCCCGCCTTGCGGCCGTGGGCCCGGCAACGGCGGAGGCGCTGGCGCAGCGCGGCCTGATCGCCGAGGAGCTGCCGGCCCGCTTCCGGGCGGAAGGCCTGATCGAGGCCTTCCAGGGCGAGCTGAAAGCGGGCCAGAAGGCTCTGCTCCCGCGCGGCGATCTCGCGCGGGACTGGCTGCCGGCGAAGCTGACGGAGCTCGGGCTTGAGGTGACGGAGATTGATACCTACGAGACCGTTGTGACCGGCGAGGATGATGACGAGCTGCTGAAGCTGCTGGAGGAAGGGCGGGTTCATGCTGTTACTTTCACCAGCTCCTCGACCGTGCGGAACTTCCTGGAGATTCTGAAGCGGATGGGGATCGAAGATCCGCTGCCGCTGCTTGAGCCGGTCAAGATCGCCTGTATTGGTCCGCTGACAGAGAAGACCGCCGTAGAAGCCGGGCTGAAGCCGGGGCTGCTGGCGGAAGAAGCGACGATTGATTCGCTTATCGGCGTGCTGTGCCAGTGGAATGAAGAGGTGCGGAAGCCGTGACCTCTTAAGGGCCTTGGTGAGCAGAATGATTGGACAGAACGGATAGAGCGGATAAACGAATATGGAACGGATATGCTGTGGAACCGGGGCCGAATGGCTCCGGTTTTTTTGCCATCCATTAAATGAACCGTTAATTCGAAAAATGGCTGCAGGAACAATCCGGCCGGATTCCTTGCTCCATTTCCGGTGTATGATTTCGGAGATATGTGCTATAATAAGAACAAATGTTCTTGTTGGAGGATGGGAAATGGTAAAAATCTACGAGCCGGTGACAACAAAGACGGGAATGACGCGTGTGAAAGAGGAGCGGATGCCTTTCGGCTGGTCGATCAATTCGTACCGGGGCTGCGCGCATGCCTGCAGCTACTGTTTTGCCCGGGGCTTTCAGGGCTTCCTTGACCGGAAGGGGGACGATGAGTTCCAGAATCACATTCTGCTCAAGACGAATGCGGCGGAGGCGCTCGAAGAACAGCTGGCACGTCTTGCCAAGCGATTCAAGCACGATCTTGCAGCCATGCGAGAAGAGGTTGGCGAGGTTATGCTTGGAACGGTGACGGACCCTTACCAGCCGGTGGAGAGCAAGGCCCTGCTCACCCGTCAATGCCTGAAGGTGCTGGCTAGGTATCAAATCCGAACCTCGGTTACGACGCGCTCCCCACTGATTCTGAGAGATCTGGAGCTGCTGAAGGAGATGCCGTCGCTTTCGGTTAATATTAGTCTAAACATTTTGAATGACGGAATTGCGCGACGATTGGAACCGGGTTCTCCCCTGCCCTCCAGGAGGGTGGAACTGCTGCATCGTCTTGCGGAGCATGGCATCATGACAAATGTGTTCATTGCCCCGATCCTCCCCCTGCTCTCGGACAGCGAGGAGGAGCTGGAGAGACTGTTCCTTACTGCAGTGGAGTCTGGGGCCGGGTCTATCATGACATCGCTGCTGCGTCTGTCGCCGGAGGTTAAGAACTGGTATTTCCGCACACTGAAAGAGGAATTTCCCGACCTCCTTACGCCGTACCGCAAGCTGTATGCAGGGGGCGGTTATGCGGAAGACGGGTACCGGGGCGAGATGTCGCGGCTGCTGGACAGCCTGCATCGCAGATTCGGTCCGGACCTTCGGAAGAACCGTGAACGCCATGCCTGCCGGAGCCTGCCTATGGAGAACCTGACGGGATTGGAGCAGGAGATGCATCAGGATACACAGGTAAATAGAAGGCTGCCGGAACCGGCTGAAGAACCGCCGCTGGAACAGCTGTCGTTCTCTTTCTAGAAAAGGAGTCGGTAAGGGGATCGGTGGGCAGCTGGCTGGCACGGAGATGCGTTTACCTTCGGATCGGAGTAAAATGAAGGACATAACGTTGCCGCTTATTTCACATCCTAATCGGGAAAAGAGGGAATGAATTTGAAGAAACGCGTATTGGGCAAAACGGGGCTTGAAGTATCAACGCTGGGTCTGGGCTGTATGGGAATGTCCGAGTTCTACGGAGGGCGGGATGACGAGGAGTCCATCAAGACCATCCACCGAGCGCTGGATTTGGGGGTGACCTTTCTCGATACGGCGGATATGTACGGTGTGGGCCGGAACGAGGAACTCGTCGGGCAGGCAATCCGGGGACGGCGGGACAGCGTCGTTCTGGCAACCAAGTTCGGCAATGTCCGCGCCGCCGATGGCGCGATGCTCGGCGTCAACGGTCGTCCCGAGTATGTGAAGATGGCCTGCGACGCCAGCCTGAAGCGGCTAGGGGTCGATTACATCGACCTCTATTACCAGCACCGGGTCGATCCGGATACGCCGATCGAGGAGACGGTAGGAGCCATGGCCGATCTGGTACAGGCCGGCAAGGTCCGGTATCTCGGGCTGTCCGAGGCTTCCGTGAAGACAATCGCCCGGGCGCAGTCCGTTCATCCGATTACCGCGCTCCAGACGGAATACTCCCTGTGGAGTCGTGATGTGGAGGATGAAATCTTGCCGTTCTGCCGCGAATCGGGCATCGGGTTCGTGGCGTACAGCCCGCTCGGCCGGGGTTTCCTGAGCGGTCAGATCCAGTCATTCGACGATTTGGAGGAGAGCGATTATCGACGGTTCTCTCCGAGATTCCAGGGCGAGAACTTCAAGAAGAATCTGGACCTTGTGGACCGGATTCGCGAAATCGCGCGGGACAAAGGCTGCAGTCCCTCCCAGCTCGCGCTCGCCTGGCTGCTCAGCGCCGGCGAAGATATTGTGCCGATCCCAGGCACCAAGCGCAGATCGTATCTGGAAGAGAATGTTGAAGCGGCCCGGATTACCATGACGCCTGAAGAGTTGGGTCTAATTGATGAAGCCGCGCCGAAGGGAGCGGCGGCGGGATTCCGCTATCCCGAAGCCTCTATGAAATGGCTCAATAACTGAGGAACCGTTCATAAAATAGTCTGAAATTCACCGAAATCACTGTGATATACTTAACAATGACCTTGCCAATAATATGCATGTAAACGATGAATGGACAACCCCGCATGACTGTTGGGTGTCCGGGCGCGTAACTCATGCGCACGCCTGAAGGCGTCCAGACGCGTGAGTCAATAGCCATGGACTCTATACGGCGACTCAGCGCGTAACTCATGCGCACGTCTGAAGACGTCCAGACGCGCGTGAGTCAATAGCCATGGGCGCCATACGGCGCCTCAGCGCGTAATTCATGCGCACGCCTAAAGGCGTCCAGACGCGTGAGTTATAGCCATGGGCGCCTAACGGCGTCCGGGCGCGAATGCCATACGCGCCTAACCCTGAGCCGGCTGCCGCCAGAAGGAAGTGTCTTACGCTTCTTTGGCAGGGCAGACGGCCGGGGTTTCTTGCTGTTTAGGGGAACCAATGAATGAAGCTGAAGCGACTATAGGAGGAACCTTTCATGAGCTTTCCAATTGTGCGTCACCGCCGCCTGCGGTCTTCCGCAGCCATTCGCGGCATGGTGCGTGAGACGGTGCTGAACCCGCTGGATTTGATCCAGCCGATCTTTGTAACCTTTGGAGCCGGTGTGAAGCGGGAAATTGCTTCGATGCCCGGTGTTTATCATTTCTCGCTTGATACGCTGAAGGAGGAAGTGGACGAGATCGTCTCGCTCGGCATCCCTGCTGTGCTGCTGTTCGGCATTCCCGAGACGAAGGATGCCATCGGTTCCTCCGGCTTTGACGAAAGAGGCATCGTACAGGAGGCAACCCGGCTTATCAAGCAGTGGCATCCCGGGCTGCTCGTTGTCGCCGATACCTGCCTGTGCGAATTTACGGACCACGGCCACTGCGGCATGGTGCATACCCACACGGTGGACGGGGTCCTGCATGGCGATGTCATCAACGACGCCAGCCTCGAGCTGCTGACGCGGACCGCTGTCTCGCAGGCCAAGGCCGGAGCAGACATTATCGCGCCGTCGAATATGATGGACGGCTTCGTTGAGGCGATTCGCGCCGGTCTGGATGAAGCGGGCTTTGAACATGTTCCGATCATGTCCTATTCGGTCAAATACGCTTCCGCCTTCTACGGACCGTTCCGTGAAGCGGCGGATTCCGCGCCCCAGTTCGGAGACCGGAAGACGTATCAGATGGACCCCGCCAACGTCCGGGAAGCGATCCGCGAGGCGGAGAGCGACGTGCTGGAGGGCGCCGACATGCTGATGGTGAAGCCGGCTCTCGCTTATATGGACGTCATCCGGGTCATCCGTGACCAGTTCGACCTTCCGCTTGTGGCTTACAACGTCAGCGGCGAATATTCAATGGTGAAGGCGGCGGCGCAGCAGGGCTGGATCAATGAGAAAGCCATCGTGCTGGAGCTCTTGACGGGGCTGAAACGTGCCGGCGCCGATACGATCATCACCTACCACGCCAAGGATGCGGTCCGCTGGCTGCGCGAATAGAAGCGCGGCACCGGACAGTGCTAACACGGATCATGGAGTGCGAATAACGGAGTGCGAATCACCAAGCACTAATGACGGAGCACGCACGGATCACCGGGCACGGATCAAGGCATACAGCGGTTCCGGGGTCCGGCTAAGACAAGAAGGAGGGTGAAGGTATGGAGAAGGAACAAATCTCACGCAGGGAAGAGGCTTCCCGGGCGGCATTCGAAGAGGCGAAACGCTATATTCCCGGCGGAGTGAACAGCCCTGTCCGGGCATTCAAATCGGTCGGACTCACTCCGGTATATGTGGAGCGGGGCCAAGGCTCCCGAATCTACGATATCGACGGCAACAGCTTTATCGATTACATTCTGTCCTGGGGACCGCTGATTATGGGGCACGCCCATCCGGACGTCGTTCAGGCGCTGCAGGAGACGGCAGCCAAGGGTACGAGCTTTGGCGCGCCGACGCTGCTGGAGACGGAAATGGCCAAGACCGTGGTGGAACGGGTCCATTCCGTTGATATCGTCCGGATGGTCAACTCCGGCACGGAAGCGACGATGAGCGCCATCCGTCTGGCCCGGGGATACACCGGCCGAAGCAAAATCTTGAAATTCGAAGGCTCCTATCACGGCCACGGCGACAGCCTGCTTATCAAGGCAGGCTCCGGCGTCGCCACCCTCGGCCTGCCGGACAGCCCCGGCGTGCCGGAAGGCATCGCAGCCAATACGATCGCAGTTCCATATAATGACCTGGAATCGGTCAGACTGGCCTTTGAACGATTCGGAGAGGATATTGCGGCCATTATCGTGGAACCGATCGCCGGTAATATGGGTGTTGTCCCGCCTGTTCCCGGATTCCTGGAAGGACTGCGGAAGCTGACGCTTGACTACGGAGCGCTGCTGATCTTCGACGAGGTCATGACAGGGTTCCGCGTGAACCGCGGCTGCGCCCAAGGATTGTTCGGCATTACGCCGGACTTGACCTGCTTCGGCAAGGTGATCGGCGGCGGTCTTCCGGTCGGCGCTTACGGCGGCCGCCGGGAGATCGTTGACCGGATTGCGCCTTCCGGTCCGATCTACCAGGCCGGTACACTTAGCGGCAACCCGCTCGCGATGGCCGCCGGTCTCACGACCTTGAAGCTGCTGACGCCTGAGGTCTATGAACGGCTGGAAGCTCTTGCCGCCCGCCTTGAAGCCGGACTGAACGCCAATGCCCGGGAAGCCGGCATTCCGCTGACCGTGAACCGTGTCGGTTCCATGGTGTGTCCGTTCTTCTCGGAGGGACCGGTCACGAATTACGACACGGCGAAGAGCAGCGATGTTGCCCGGTTCCGCACCTACTTTGGCAAAATGCTGGAGCGCGGCATCAGCCTCCCGCCTTCGCAGTTTGAGGGCATGTTCCTCTCGGCAGCGCACAGCGAACAGGATATCGACGATACCCTGGAAGCCCATCGCGCCGTCTTGAAGTCGCTGTGAAGCCTGGGAATCAGTCGAAGCGGCCGGGGTGGGTCCGCCGGGGCGAGTGGCTGGAGACCATGCCCGGCAGGAGCCTGCTTGCTGCGGAGGACCGGATAGCTGCGGCCTGCCTATGGCTGAGCGAGACGGTCGGGATGCCGGACAAGCTGCGGGAACGGCTCCTGCGGGAGAACGGAATCCAGCTCAAGGGTGACCGGCTGCGTCTGGCGCTCTTTCCGTCAAGGGAGCCGGGAATCGACCCGCTCTGGCACGAGCTGGAGATCTTGTTCGAGGATGACTTCTGTCTTGTTGTCCATAAGCCGAGCGGCATGGCTGTGCATCCGGACGGCAGCGGCGGCAGCGCGGTGACGCTGGATCATGCAGTGGCCGCGCATTACTCTGCCAGCGGGCAGAGCTGCGCCGTCCGCCATATTCACCGGCTCGACAAGGAGACGACCGGACCGGTTCTCTATGCGAAGAATGAGCTGGCCCAGCTTGTGCTGGATGAGGCTATGCGGAGGAAGGACATTACCCGAAGATACGCTGCCATCGTGAAGGGGGTTGTGCCCAAGAGCCTCCAGACAATCGACCTGCCGATCGGACGCGACCGCCATCATGCTTCGCGCCGCCGGGTTTCGCCTGGCGGACAGCCTGCTGTGACCCGCATCGTTCAGCGGGAGGCATGGAGGGAGGCGACGCTTCTTCGACTGGAGCTTGAGACGGGACGCACGCATCAGATTCGGGTTCATCTCAGCCATATGGGACATCCCCTGTACGGCGATGCGCTGTATGGAGGTCCGGAGGGACCGCAGCTTTCCAGCGGACGGAAGCTGAACCGGCAGGCGCTGCACGGGGAATCCCTGGCGTTCCCTCATCCATGGACCGGCGAAGTCATCGAAGCCGAAAACCCTTGGCCGGAGGATATGATGCTGCTGCGTGCAAGGCTTGAAGGCAGCAAGCAATAGCGCATAAACGAAAAGGATCAAAAGCCCCGGCCTTCCGTCCGGTACGCTTTTGATCCTTTTTTATCTGATTTGAATGGATAAGCGCTGCGCTTAGACAGTTCTTCTCTTTCCTCGCTGAACAGCGATTGTTAAGCCAGGCGAATCTCCAGCAGCTCGTACTCGATCAGGCCGGCAGGGGCGTCCACCTTGATACTGCTGCCTGCCGATTTGCCAAGCAGTTCTTTGCCGAGCGGGCTTTCGTACGAGATTTTATTCGCAGCGACATCGGCTTCGGCCGGACTGACAATACGATATTCCACCTGTTCGGAGAACTCGATGTCATTCAGCACGACGATGGAGCCGACGTTCACCGTAGTTGCATCCAGACTGTCCGAGTTGACAACGCGGGCGTATTTCAGCATGTTCTCAAGCTGTTTGATCCGGGTCTCCATGAACGCCTGATCATCTTTGGCCGAGTGATATTCGCTGTTCTCCTTCAGGTCCCCATAGCTGATTGCCACCTTGAGACGCTCGGCCAGCTCTTTGCGCTTCACGGTTTTAAGGTCCTTCAGTTCCTCTTCCAGCTGGGCGTAGCCCTCCGGCGTCAGAATGATTTCATCTTCCTTATTGGCCATTTTGATCACAACTCCAATTTTTCTGGGCTATTTTATTCTATTGTACCCCAAATGGAGCTGTCAGCGATAGTCGAAGCGGAAATCCTGATGAGCGGATTGGGAAGAGGTTGGAAGGAGACAGGAAAAGAGCTTTTCGCGAACGGGTGTCATGCGTCAATTCCCTGAGCATATACATAGGGGGAGTAACATTTTGGGCTTGCGCTCCGGGCCTGTCCCGGAGTCAGATTATGCCAAGGAGGAGGACGTTTCCCGTGTTTGACCAGTCCCACGGCCTGCGGTTTGACATTTATGAACGCATTCATCTGCCTCAAGACCTTCCGGGAATTGCCGAACTGGAAGAAATTGAGCTGCTGCCCGATATTCAGGTCACCCAGCGCGAGGACCGCGCGGAGCTGCACGGACAATTGGTGCTGACAGGCCTTTACCGGAGCGAAGACGACATCACCCAGCAGCTGGAGCATTCCATTCCCGTTGAAATCACAGTGCCGCTGACCCGTATCAGCTCACTCGATGAAATCGGGGTTGAAATTGAGAATTTTGATATCGATCTGCTGACGATGCGGAGCCTCAATGTTACAGGCGTCTTGTCGCTGCGCGGTATCGAGGGGGGAGGGAACGTTCCTGCCTGGCAGCGCGAGGAATATACTGTTGTCTACTCTCCCGAAGAGGATGAAGCCCGCGAAGAAGAAGGAAGAGACCAGGAGAATCCGGGAGACGACAGCGGCAAGCTGTATGAGAATTCCGTGTGGACCTTCGGCGAAGGCGCAACGGAAGATGGAGAGCCGGAGGATCATTCGTTCCATGGAGTTGCCGCGGCTCCGGAAGCGGTGCAGGAAGAACCAGTATTGGCGCTGAGCGACGAGTGGGGTGAGGGGGCAGACGCAGCGGACGGCTTGTCTGAGAGAGAGACGGTCCAGGAACCGGCGAAGCTGCCCGGAACCGCCGGGTACGCAGCTGCAGGGAGCGGGGAACACCTGGGCAAGACGGCAACCGGCAGTGAATGGGGACGCTTAGGGAATGCGGAAAAGACGGAAAGCGCGGAGAATGCGGCAGCGGAGTCTGCAGAAGAAGCGGAGAACAAAGGAGACTTGGCCGTCATTGAGGATGAGCCCTCCACCTCAGTTGGCGATCCGGAAGAAGAGGCTGTACAGACAGCCATAGTGACGCCGGAGCAGTCTGTGCTCCCGGAGGAGAAACCAAATCTGAAGATTGCCTTGGGCAGCAAAAAAGAGAACGTGAACAAGGACAGTGAACATCTGACCTTCTCTTCCCTTCTCCCCTTCGGACACAGACAAGACGAGACGGAGGAACAGCCGGAGGAGAAGACGGCAGCCCGTGTTCCGGATGCTGAGGTTGAGAAATCGGATGACCGCGAATGGAAGAGCCGCTTTATGCGTACCCAAGACTCGGAGGCTTTCCGGAAGGTACGGTTATGCATTGTCCAGCGGGAGGAGACGCTCGATTCCATCGCCGAGAAGTATCAGCTGAGCACTCGAGAGCTTGTGCTGTACAACCGCCTGCCCGGGCAGACCGTGGAGGAAGGCCAGGTTCTATACATCCCATAACGCCTGTGTACTTCATCAATCTATACATTTCTTAGCCTGCATATTTCACAATTCTCAACGTCAGTAACCTCACTATCGATGAGTGCAGCAAGTGCAGCAGATCCTATTCATGTCCCGGTCCAACAAGGCCGGGATTTTTGCTGTCTAAGGCCAAAAAAGGGCTTGGCGGCAGGTTGCGGAATTTAAGAATTATTTGTATTATATACATTAATACAAATAATACTGAATTTTCGGAGGCACCCCATGATCCTTACCCTGGATTTCAAGAGCGATACCCCGATTTATGTCCAGCTGCGAAATGCCATTGTCGTGGCGATCGGAAGAGGAGAGCTGCAGGACGGAGAGAGACTTCCGACCATCAGGCAGCTGGCTCAGGAGCTCGGCGTAAATGTGATGACCGTCAACAAGGCCTATGCCATTCTGAAGAACGAAGGCTTCCTGTCCATCGACCGCAGGCATGGCGCGGCAGTAACAAGGCCGGATGGAGGCGACACGGTATACAAGGAGAAGCTGGAACGCGAGCTGACCCTTGTCATCAGTGAAGCCGCGCTGAAGGGCATCGGCCGTCAGGAGTTCCAGAGCATGTGCAGCGGAATCTTTGCAGCTCTTGCCGCAGGCCGGCAGACGCTGACGGAATAGAAAGGGGGTTCTCTAAGTGAGCCTAGTCGTTCTATTCATATTGATAGCCCTGTTTATCCTTGCGGTCACTCAGCTAATCTATGGGGGCAGGATGCAGGTGCCGGGCGGCGTAATCGTCCTGGGCATCGGCTTCCCGAAGGATGCAGCGGATTCGGAGGAAGTACAAATGCTGAGAGCCCGTCTTCGTCGGAACAACCTGGCGCTGATTGCAGTGGGCGTGCTGCTTCTGCTGCCGATGTTAGCGCTCAGGGACATGTTCTCACTGGTCTTCGTGTATTGGTGGGTTTGGCTTGTTGTCTTCCTTACTGCCGGCTACAAGCTGTTCGCCGCCAGTCACCGCTCGGCTTCGCAGATCAAGCAGGCCAAAGGCTGGAGCCTTGGCGAACGGCGCGTCGTTCGAGCCGATACTACGCTGATTCTGCAGAAGAGCCGGCTGACCGTATCGCCTGGCTGGTTCGCCGTTCCCCTGCTGGTATCCCTGGCGGCCATCTGTTACGCCGTGCGCGGTTCGCAGGATACGGGGACATACCTGGCCGTCCAGGCCGCGGGCGTGACGCTGCTGTTGTTTCTGGTGTCCCTGGCGATTCGCCGGATGCGTACCCGGGCTTACAGTGCCGACAGCGCCATCAATGCAGCGCTGAACAGGGCCCAGCGCCGGACATGGTCCTTTCTCTTTCTCGGGCTTGCGCTGCTGGACGCCATCTTCGCTGCCTTTGCCGTATGGACCGGACTGCAGGAAGCTGCATATCTGGACACCGTCTGGTACATCGTATTGGGTATCCAGATTGCCGTACCCTTCGCCGGCGCCGCGTATACGGATCATCAGGCGAAGAAGTGGCAGCTCGAGCTGGAGAAGTCGGCGGAGCAGCCATTCATTACCGATGACGACGAGTACTGGGTTAATGGTCTTTGGTATTACAATCCGGACGACCGCAGCATGATGGTTCCGAAGCGGGGCGGGATCGGCCTGACACTCAATATGGCGTCCCGGGGCGGAAGGCTGTTCATGGGAATCACCGCTGCGTTCGTGGTCTTGCTGATAGCGGGGATATCGATTTTCACCGTCCGGGAAGATTGGATGAAACCTGCCATGAGCATAAATGCCAATGGAGAGGTGAGAGTAGAGAGTCCGAGCTACGGCTATTCTTTTTCGCTGGATCAGGTTCAGGATATTGCTCTTGCGGACACCCTCCCCTCGGGCAGACGGGTCAACGGGGTATCCACCGATACGTACGCCCGCGGTCACTTCAAGCTGAAGGAGTGGGGAACGGCCCGATTGTATGTATACAAAGATTCTCCGCCATATATCGTCATCCGTCTGACGGATCAGACCGTCGTGTTCAACTATAAAGACAAGGAAGCCACACTCCGGTTGTTTGAGGACCTGAAGGAAAAAAGGGGCCCTGTGGGAAAATAGGCTCTTCTTGGTTGACTAGGGCGTAAGCAAATTGTATGATGTAAGGTAATAAGCCGAAAGTACGTAAAGACTGGGAACGGGAAGAGTAGGCGGTCAGCCCTTTCAGAGAGCGGAGAGCAGCAGCTGTGAGCCCCCGCAGGATAATGACAGCCGAAGTCGCCCTGGAGTCGCGCGTTTGAGCCGGAGGATTCCGTGAGGAAGCCGGTTAGAACCCGCCGGCCGCAGACCGTTACTTCTGCATGAAGTGTCGCATGTTCAAGAGGACTGCTTGCATTCCTTGATTTGTATTGCATGCGAAACAAAGGTGGTACCGCGAAAGAATGACCTTTCGTCCTTTGAGGACGAAGGGTCTTTTTGTTTTTCTGAGGGCTGCCAGCCTTGCAGGAATCAAGTTTCAAACTTACGGAGGGAATCAATCATGACAGAACAATCTTTGACTTCGGCGCAGCCGGAGATTAAGCAGTCGGGAGAGACGACAGGCGGCACTGCCGGCGGCGGTATGCCGACAACCTACGATCCGAGAGCCGCCGAACAGAAATGGTATCCGTATTGGATGGAAGAGGGCTTCTTCCGCGCCGGACAGCGTCCTGAAGCGAAGCCGTATACGATTGTGATTCCGCCCCCTAATGTAACGGGGATGCTGCATATCGGGCATGCGCTCGACTTCACGCTGCAGGATATTCTGATCCGCACGAAGCGGATGCAGGGCTACGATACGCTCTGGCTGCCGGGTACGGACCATGCGGGCATCGCGACCCAGACGAAGGTGGAGCAGAAGCTCCGCGAGCAGGGCATTTCACGCTATGACCTCGGACGCGAGAAATTCCTCGATCAGGTCTGGGCATGGAAGGATCAGTACGCCGAAACCATTCATGAGCAGTGGGCCAAAATGGGCCTGTCGCTCGACTACAGCCGAGAACGGTTCACATTGGACGAGGGCTTGTCGAAGGCGGTTCGTGAAGTGTTCGTGAAATTGTATGAGAAGGGTCTCATCTACCGCGGCAAGCGCATTATCAACTGGGACCCGGCGGCCCGCACGGCGCTGTCCGACATCGAGGTTGAGTACAAGGAAGTCAACGGGCATCTTTATCATCTGCGTTATCCGTTGAAAGACGGCAGCGGGTACATCACTGTGGCGACAACGCGTCCGGAGACGATGCTCGGCGATACGGCTGTGGCGGTTCATCCGGAGGATGAGCGGTACAAGGACATGATCGGCAAGACGCTTGTTCTGCCAATCGTTGGCCGCGAGATCCCGGTTATTGCAGATGAATATGTGGAAAAAGAGTTCGGCAGCGGCGCGGTGAAAATCACCCCGGCCCACGATCCGAACGACTTCGAAGTCGGCCAGCGCCATAATCTGCCGCAGATCGTCGTCATGGACGAAACCGGCACGATGAACGCCGAAGCCGGTCCTTATCAGGGGCTGGACCGCAGCGATTGCCGCAAGAAGATCGTCGCGGACCTCAAAGAGCAGGGCGTGCTGATCTCGATCGAGGATCATGTGCATCAGGTTGGACACAGCGAGCGCTCCGGCGCCGTAGTTGAGCCGTATCTGTCGACCCAGTGGTTCGTAGCGATGCAGCCGCTGGCCGAAGCTGCGATCAAGGCACAAAAGGACGGCACGGGCGTTAACTTCGTTCCGGACCGGTTCGAGAAGATCTACCTCCACTGGATCGAGAATGTACGCGACTGGTGTATTTCCCGCCAGCTGTGGTGGGGCCACCGCATTCCGGCCTGGTATTCCGAATCAACCGGGGAAATGGTCGTTGCCCGCGATGAGGAAGAAGCGAAGCGGATCAGCGGTCTGACGGACCTCAAGCAGGACGAGGATGTACTCGACACCTGGTTCAGCTCCGGCCTGTGGCCGTTCTCGACGCTCGGCTGGCCGGAGGACAGCGAAGACATGAAGCGCTACTACCCGACCGATGTGCTGGTAACCGGCTATGACATCATCTACTTCTGGGTGGCGCGGATGATCTTCACGGCGCTGGAATTCACCGGCGAGAAGCCGTTCGCCGACGTTCTCATTCACGGTCTTGTCCGCGATGCGGAAGGCCGCAAAATGTCCAAATCGCTCGGCAACGGCGTAGATCCGCTTGAAGTTATCGAGAAGTACGGCGCGGACGCCATGCGCTACATGATTTCGACGGGCAGCACGCCGGGACAGGATTTGCGCTTCCGCTGGGAGAAGGTTGAGCAGGCGCGTAATTTTGCCAACAAGATCTGGAACGCTTCCCGCTTCGCGCTGATGAATCTGGAGGGCGTTGCCTACGAAGATATCGACATCACAGGCGAGCTGGGAACCGCCGACCGCTGGATTCTGCATCGCCTGAACGAAACTTCCCGCGATGTTTCGCGTCTCATTAATGCGTATGATTTCGGCGAGACCGGCCGGCTGCTCTACAATTTCATCTGGGACGATCTCTGCGACTGGTATATCGAGTTCGCGAAGCTGTCGCTCTACGGCGAGAATGCCGAGGCCAAGCGCAGCACCCAGTCCGTTCTGGCCTATGTGCTGGACCGCACACTGCGTCTGATTCATCCGTTCATGCCGTACATTTCGGAGGAAATCTGGCAGCATCTGCCGCATGAAGGCAAGACCATTACGCTGGCTTCCTGGCCGGAATACGATCCGGGCCTGGAGAATGCGGACGCAGAGGCGGAAATGAACCTGCTGATGGATATGATCCGCGCGGTTCGCAACATTCGCGCCGAGGTCAATGTGCCGATGAGCAAGAAGGTCGAGCTGATCGTCAAAGCCGGCAGTCCGGAGACGCTGGCGATCATCGAGCGCAACGGAGCGTATATCAGCCGGTTCGCAAATACATCTTCCTATGTGGCGGGCCTGAATCCGGAAGCTCCGGAGAAGGTGATGTCCGCCGTGGTTACGGGGGCCGAGCTGCTGCTTCCGCTGTCGGGACTGATCGATATCGAGCAGGAAATCAAGCGGCTTGAAAAAGAAGTGCAGACGCTGAGCAGCGAAGTGGAGCGCGTCGAGAAAAAACTCGGCAACCCCGGCTTCGTCTCCAAGGCGCCGGCCAAAGTCATCGAAGAGGAGCGGGCGAAGATGGCCGATTATTCGGCCAAGCGCGAGAAGGTGCTGGCCCGCATTGCCGAGCTGAGGGGATAAGGATTATGGAAGAGATTAGCGGGGCCTCTGCTGCGGCCCCCTTGCACACATACACGGAAGCAGTGAACTGGATCAACGGCTTGATCCCGTTTGGTATCCGGCCCGGCCTGGACCGGATTGAGAAGCTGATGGAATACCTCGGCCATCCTCACCGCAGGCTGAAATTCATTCATGTCGCGGGAACGAACGGCAAAGGCTCGACCTGTGCGTTTTTGACATCTGTGCTGAGACAATGCGGTTACTCCGTCGGAACCTTCACCTCGCCGTACATTACGAAATTCACGAACCGGTTTCAGTATAACGGCGAGGACATTCCCGAAGAGACGCTGACCATGCTCGCGAACCGTCTTTATCCACTGGTGGAGGAAATCGCCGCAACGGAGCTGGGTTCGCCCACCATGTTCGAGGTGTCCACGGCGCTGGCAATCCTCTATTATGCGGAGGTCTGCTATCCCGACGTCGTCGTATGGGAGACAGGGCTCGGGGGAAGGATGGATGTAACGAACATCGTTACCCCGATTGTCTCAATCATAACGAACGTGGGCTATGATCATACCGATGTTCTGGGGGATACCCTGGAACAGATCGCTTTTGAAAAAGCGGGCATCATCAAGCCCGGCGTTCCTGCCGTCAGCTGCGTTTCGCAGCCGGAGGCGGTCGCCGTTCTGAAGGAGAAGGCCGCTTCCTGCAAGTCCACGCTGTATCTGGCGGGCGAGCAGTTTGCCTGCCGCAGCGAAGGCGTTCAGCAGGACGGGCTGCAGTCCTTCATTTTTGATGGCCCTTTTCGTTCTATCGACCTGTCCATCGCGATGAAGGGCGAGCATCAGATTGCTAATGCAGCGGGAGCCATGATGGCCCTTGAAGTGCTGCGCCAGTATATGGCGTTCATCCTGGAGGATGAGGACCTCAAGGCGGGCTTCCGCAAGACGTTCTGGGCGGGAAGACTGGAAGAGATTCCGGGCTCTCCCCGGATCGTGCTTGACGGTGCGCATAACCCCGAGGGGGCGCAGGTGCTGGCGGCGAGCCTGCCGAAATTTTACAAGTATCGAAAATTAAATTTATTGATGGGTATGCTGTCAAACAAGCATCACGAGTCGTACTTCAAGCATATACTTCCTATAGTGGATACGCTCATCCTGACCGAGCCGGATTTCCGGAAGAAAATGGACGCTGAACACCTTCAGTCAATCGCGGAGAGTCTGCGGGAGAACTACGCCAAGGAGCACTTGGAGATAGTGGTGGAGCACGATTGGGATCAAGCACTGCAGCGTCTGAAGTCGATAACAGACGATGAGGATTTGGCGGTCGTCTCCGGTACGCTTTACCTGATCGCCGATGTGCGAAGCGCGCTTTTGCGGCAACCCGATTCTGAAAAAGGCTGGTGACAAACGGTTGGATACGACGGAACGAGTTCATTTTATAGGAATTGGCGGTTATGGGATGAGCGCTATTGCCCGCGTTATGCTGGAGATGGGGTATAACGTAACAGGCTCAGATGTGGCCGCTCAGGAATTGACGGAGAAGCTTATCGCCAAAGGCGCGAAAGTATATATCGGACATACGGCGGAGCAGGTAAAGGGAGCCGATCTTGTTGTTTATTCCACGGCTCTCCCCAAGGATAATGTGGAGCGCGTCGAGGCGGAGCGGCTGAACATCCCGGTCCTGCACCGCTCCCAAATGCTGGCCCGCCTGCTTAATCAGCGCAAGGGCGTTGCGGTTGCCGGTGCGCACGGCAAGACGACCACATCCTCGATGATTGCGCTGGTCATGGAGGAGTGCGGGGTCGATCCTACTTATATTATCGGCGGGGAGATCATGAACGTAGGCACGAACGCCAAGGCCGGACAAGGTGAATTTGTCGTGGCCGAGGCCGACGAAAGCGACGGTTCCTTCCTGCAATATCACCCGTGGCTTGCGATCGTCACGAATATCGAAGCCGATCATCTGGAGAACTACGGCGGCGATTTCGAACGGCTGAAGGGCGCTTATGCGCAGTTCATGAGCCAGCTTCGGGAAGACGGCACCAACATTGTATGCGCGGATGATGAGACGGTGATTTCTTTGCTTCCGAAGGTGAACACTTCGGTGACGACCTTTGGCATTCGTTCCGAGGCGGCGGACTACAACGCCTCCGATATCGTGCTGGGCGACCGTCAGGTTTCTTTTACGATGAATCATAAGGGCGAGCAGCTGGGACGGATCCGGCTGTCCGTGCCCGGCCAGCATAATGTCTATAACGCGATGGCTACAGTTATTGCCTGCCTGAAAGCCGGGCTGCAGTTCGAGGATATCGCGGCAGCTATTGTTAAATTCAACGGTGCCAAAAGACGGTTCCAGGTGCTCGGCGAGACGGACGGCATTCTGGTGATCGATGATTATGCCCATCATCCGACTGAAATTCAAGCCACAATCAGTGCGGCCAAGGCGACAGGCAAGCGGATCATCGCGGTCTTCCAGCCACAGCGCTATACCCGCACCTTCTTTCTCCTCGACGCATTCAGCCGGGCTTTCGGCGATGCGGACGAAGTGATCATCACTGATATTTATTCGCCTGCTGGCGAGAAGCAAATCGAAGGTGTGACCTCCGCCAAGCTGGCGGAACTGATCGTCCAGAACAGCAATCCTGCTGCCCGCTACCTGGCTGCCAAGGATGAGGTTCTCGCCGATTTGAAGAGCCGTGTAGCTTCAGGCGATCTGGTCATCACCATGGGGGCTGGCGATATTTACAAGGTCGGCTACGCACTCGCCGATTATTTGAAGGGACGGGAAGGTTCGAACTGATCGGCCGCAATCCCCGGCTTACGCATTCTCCGGAAGCATTGATGCTGAAGGAGAATGCGTTTTTTTGTAAACCATTCATCAGGAAAAATAAGACTTTAGACCCTGAACTCCGATAGTATATAGTAGATAGATATCAGAACGTCTTGGGGCATATCATCTTGGGCAGACAGAATGAATGGTGGTGCATACGATGGATTTTCATCTGGATATCGGAACGATCCTGCTTACGCTGGTGATCGGGAATATCGCAACAGCGCTGCTAGTCGCGACTTATCGCTTCCGTGTTCCGGTTCACAGAACCTTGTCAAGCTTTGCTCTATCCAAGTGGCTGCAGTCCGCCTGCTGGCTGCTGGTGCTTATGCGCGGAGTCTGGCCCTTTTCCACGCTCGTCCTGCTCGGCAACGCGTTGTTTCTCGTGGGCGGCAGTCTGGAGATCATCGCGCTGCTGATTCTGGCGGAAGTGCTGGATGGCTGGTCGCGCCGATATTTTATTGTAATCGCCTCTGCGGGAATTCTGGCCTATGGGCTCGTCTATTTCGGACATGGGTCTGAAGATCTGCGAATCGCTGCGGCCTCGTTAACGGCTTCGTTCTTTCTCTTCTGGGCGGCGATTCGCCTGCTCTTGTCCCGCAAGAACTCTTCACTGCTGTCTTTAATGGGACTGGGATACATCGTCATCGCGTCTGCAATTATGGTTAGAGGGCTGACGGCGCTGTTCACGGATAAGGCCATGAATGTCTTCTCGGACGGACTCGTTCAGCATGCGTATTATCTGGGGATGTTTCTGTTTATGATCATTGGCTCGGCGGGCTTTGTTCTCCTGCTTCGCGAGAAGGCCTATGAACGGCTGCAGAGAATGGCTGCCTATGACGAGCTGACCGGCGTACTTAACCGCCGTGCCTTCAGGCAGCAGGCTGAAGAAGCGGTGCGAAACGCGGCCGTCCGCAAGGAACCGGTATCCTTTCTCTTGCTCGATATCGATCACTTCAAGCGGCTGAACGACAGCTACGGCCATTTGGTCGGCGACGAGGCTCTGCAAAGCTTCACTGTATCTGTCGGGAACTGCCTTAATCCGCGCGATCTGTTCGGACGCTTTGGCGGCGAAGAATTCGCGGTGCTGCTGAAGGGGGCGGATGAAGCCGCCAGCGAAGAGACATCCGAAAGAATCCGCAAGGCGGTAATGAATTCGCGGCTGGAAGGACATTCGCTTCAATATACGGTCAGTATCGGCGTTGTTACGATCGTTCCGCAGCGGCAGACGAGGCTTGATCAGCTGTACAAGCTCGGCGATGCGGCGCTGTACCGGGCCAAGCACGGCGGACGCAACCAGGTGGTGCGCGGCAGCGCTGCCACATAAGCATCGCCTAAGATTAAGAGCAAGATCCACGGATGAACGTCCTGCGGCCTCCTTTGGCGCCATGCGTTTTCCGGATAACTGGCATACCCGTCCACACTCCATCATATCTTGTCTTATAGACTGGACAAGGTGAGGTGGACGGATTGAACAGCGGAAGAATGACGTTCCGGTTTGATAATGGAAAGATCCGGAGTGAAGATCATCAGCTTGAATCCGGGACGAAGGAGACAGTCGTGGAAGTCCCGGAAGAGAACAAGCCGGAGCCCCGGGGCGAGCTCTATAGTCTGGAGGAGGCGCGGCAGGCGGCCGGAGGAAGAACGCGGCAGGATAGCCGCGCTGCGCACAGTCCGGGAAGAACGGCCAGGGAGTATCGGCTGGAGGAACTGGAGAAGGCCTATAATCAGCGGAAGACGGACCGGAAGTATCCCGATCCTTATCCGGCGTTTCCGGAGCCGGATTATGATGAAGCGGACTATCGGGAGAGCGAGCAGAGCCGGGTCCCGTCTTCCGGCGATTCCTATCGTTATTACCGCCGGAGCGAAGCAGCGGCTGAGCCCGAAGAGAACTCCGGTCCCGCCGGAAGCTATTCCGACTTCGATTACGGCTCCCCGCTGTATCGGGATAATGAACACGGCGGGCCTGCGCATTCAGCGGATGAGGAAGATTATCCGGTGTGGGGCGCCAGTGAGGATGACGGCGGGGGCTACTATACCTCCGGAAGGCCGTCATCCTGGTGGCGGTTTCCGGTGTCAGTGGCGGGCGCGCTTGCCGTCGGACTGATGCTGGGCTACGCAGCGCTGCATTATTTGGGCGGCGGCCATACGGGAAACACCGCCGATCAGGCTTCGCCGCAGGCCGGCATCGAGCAGAGCGCGAACGGAGGCGCAGCGGCCTCCGCCGTCTCCGTCCAGCTGCCGGCCCAGACCTATTACCTGCTCCAGTACGGCGTGTTCAGCACGCCGCAGGGCGCGGAGCAGGCGAAGAAGGAACTGGCGGATGCCGGGCTTGCCGCCGGCATCTTCGCCGCCGGCGACAACCGCGTCTACGCCGGCTTGTCCGCTGACCGCGGGCAGGCGGAGCAGCTCGCGGTACGGCTGAAGGCTCAGGGAATCGAGCCTTATCTGAAGGAGCTCACGCTGCCGGCTGTGAGCCGCCTCTCGTTCGGGGGAGACGCGGATGCGGTCTCCCGGTATTTTGACGACAGCGGCCGGCTGCTGGGCGAGCTGAGCTCGCTCTCCGCCTCGCTGCTCGGCGGAGGGACCGCCGCTGATGCTGCGGGCATCAGCGATCTCCATATGCTGTGGAGCCAGGATATCAAGGCGCTGGAAGCGGGGCTGCCCGCAGAAGGACAGGCGGCGGCGAAGGAGATGGAGACGGCTGTGAGCCGGGGCATCTCCGCCATGAGCGAGTACCAGAAGAGCAAGGCGGACGGCCTGCTCTGGGAGGTCCAGTCTTCCATGCTGGACATGTTGAGCGGCCAGCAGAAGCTGCTGGCGGCGATGGAGGTCCGCTAACCAGGAATGGACGCGGATCTGTGACTAAATCGCATAGCCGGGTAACCAGCTGCTGAGGCAGTCTGGCGGCCCGGCTTCATCAACCGGGAGATCCGGCGGGGCATAAGAGCACCGCCGGATTTTGCGTTGTGCTCCTCTCCATTTTGACTTTATAATAGGGTGGATGTCACAATGGGTGAGGGAAGACGGTCGATGAAAAAGAGAAATGTAGGAATACTTGTGCTCTATATAATCTTGGGCTGGCTGGCCGGAGCATGGGTCGCCAAGCTGCTGGAGCCGGTCAAGAGCTTGTCTTTTTTGACGAAATCCACTTTGATCAAGTGGTCGCCGCAGGCCGATCTGGATATCCTGATGTATGACGTAACGATTCAATTGAAGCTCTGTATACTCAGCCTCGCCGGCATTATCGTGGCCGTGTGGCTGTACCGCAGAAAATAGACCGGCCGCCTGGACCGGCAGCCGGATACCGGGAAAGGATGTTGGATGGCTGTGACCGAAACAGACGGCGAAATAACGCCGATTATTCTCGCTTCCGGTTCGCCGAGACGCCGGGAGCTGCTGTCCCTGCTCGGACTTCCGCTGAAGGTGATTCCAAGCGATGCGGATGAGAGCTTTCAGCCGGAATGGATGCCGGAGCATATTGTAAGCACGCTTGCGCTGCGCAAGGCGGAAGCCGTGCTTCCGCAGGCCGGGAATAAGCCGGGCGTTGTGGTCGGCAGCGATACGATCGTCGTGCTGGATGGGCGGGTGCTCGGCAAGCCGCGGAACGAATCGGAGGCGCGGGATATGCTGGCCTCCCTTCAGGGAAGGTCGCATTCCGTCTTCACCGGACTGGCCTGCGTGTGGGCAGGACAAGCGGGAGAAGTGATCGGAGCGCTTCCCGAGGATATATGGAAGACGGTTCCGGGAGAGCCGGGGGATACGGCGGATGCGGCTTCCCCGGAATTGGGAAATGGAAATGACGGCATCATCACGCCGCTTCCATTTGGCGGATTGGGCCGGTATGCGGTGATTCCGGGACCATCACGTGAGAAGCCGCTGGCGCTTGCGGGATACACGGAGAGCAGAGTCACGTTCCGCCCGATGACCAGCGCCGAGATCGCAAGCTATATCGCCACGGGAGAGCCGATGGACAAGGCGGGCTCTTATGGCATTCAGGGCATCGGCTCCGTGTTCATCGAGCGGATGGAGGGCGATTTTTACAGTGTTATGGGCCTGCCTCTGAACCTGCTGTACAAGATGCTGTCCAGGTTCGGAATAAGTCCCTTTTGACACACCGCGATTTATAGACAGTATCCAAGAAGACTTCTGAAAGGCCGTAAGGCTGGAGGAAGTCTTCTTTTGTGACAAAATCAACAAAGTATCAACAAAGTATCAACAACTTCGACAAGATTTCGATCAGCGTTATTCTATTAGAAAGAATATTCTGCCCTACCGGTTCGGAGCGAACAGGGCGGTACTTAAGGATTTCATGGGACAGGTCGTCAGCGCCCCTGCCTTCAATGCCCTAGCTCACCGATTGGTAATCCATTCCGGGCTTCATTTCTATTTGTATTGCACTGGCTTTCCCCGTATAATAATTGAGGGTGTGTAGGAAAATGACGACACCTGAGGAATTTCGGTCTAATCACGGCCGGGCAAGAGCTTATTCAATTAATTCTCATGCAGCCGACTGGATACATAAAGGCTGAAAGGAAGAGTACGGGATGGAATCGTCAACGTTTTTGCTGCGAGACCTTCCCCATGAAGAACGACCGAGAGAACGCATGATGCATTATGGGGCGGAATCACTGAGCCAGGCCGAGCTGCTGGCTATACTGCTGCGAACGGGAACCCGCCGCGAATCGGCGATTCATATGGCGCAGCGCATATTGGGAGAGGCGGGCGGCATTCGCGGCCTGTCTGACCTCAGCATTGAAGAACTGACGCAAATGAAGGGCATTGGTCCCGCCAAGGCCGTGCAGCTGAAAGCCGGCATTGAGCTTGGAAGGAGAATGGCGAACAGCCGGATGGACCGGGCGGTTATTATCCGCAGTCCGCATGACGCGGCTGCCATTCTCACCGAGCAGCTTCGCTATTTGCAGAAAGAGCATTTCGTCTGTCTCTTTTTGAACACCAAAAATCATGTGATCGCGCAGGAGACGCTGTCGATGGGAAGCCTGAACGCTTCGATTGTCCATCCCAGAGAGGTGTTTCGGGCGGCCATTAAATGCAGCAGCGCTTCCATTATATGTGCGCATAACCATCCAAGCGGCGATCCGACGCCGAGTCCCGAGGATATTTCCCTAACCCGGAGATTGCTTGAGGCTGGCGAAATCGTCGGCATCGACGTGCTGGATCATCTCATTATCGGAGACAGTGAATTTGTCAGTATGAAGGAAAAAGGCCTGATGTAGCATTCTTTAAAATGAACAAAATACTTAAAAAATGAACGAAGCACATTGACAGGAAAGGGAGTTTACAGCATGTTGGGTGGCTTTACAAAAGATTTGGGAATTGATCTGGGAACAGCGAATACACTGGTATATGTCCGCGGAAAAGGAATTGTAGTTCGAGAGCCTTCCGTTGTGGCTATCCGTACCGATACGAAGACCATAGAAGCCGTAGGCGAATCTGCCAAAAAAATGATCGGCCGCACACCGGGCAACATCCGTGCGATCCGTCCTATGAAGGACGGCGTTATCGCCGATTTTGACACGACCGCTACAATGATCAAATACTTCATCCGCCAGGCGCAGAAGCAGCGCTCCATGTTCCAGCGCCATCCGAATGTGATGGTATGCGTGCCTTCCGGCATCACGGCGGTAGAGCAGCGCGCCGTTGAGGACGCGACGAAGCAGGCGGGCGCGCGCGAGGCCTATATCATCGAGGAACCGTTCGCCGCAGCGATCGGCGCCGATCTGCCGGTATGGGAACCGACGGGCAGCATGGTTGTCGATATCGGAGGGGGCACGACGGAGGTTGCTGTCATTTCGCTCGGGGGCATCGTAACAAGCCGTTCGGTGCGCGTGGCCGGCGATGAAATGGACGAGTCAATCATTCAGTACGTCAAGCGCCAATATAATCTGATGGTCGGGGAACGTACGGCTGAGCAGCTCAAGATGGACATCGGCTCCGCGCTGCCGCTGGAGAAGGCGGAGACGATGGAAATTCGCGGCCGCGACCTCGTAACCGGTCTTCCCAAGACGCTGACCATTACCTCGGACGAGATATCCGAAGCGCTGAACGATACCGTGAACGCCATCATTGAAGCGGTCAAGGTAACGCTTGAGAAATGTCCGCCGGAGCTTGCGGCCGACATTATGGACCGCGGCATCGTGCTGACGGGTGGCGGCGCGCTGCTGCGCAATCTGGATAAGCTTCTGGCCCGCGAGACCGGCATGCCTGTCATCGTCGCGGAGAACCCGCTGGACTGCGTGGCGGTCGGCACAGGCAAAGCCTTGGAGAATATCCATCTGTTCAAAACCCGGGGCAGCGGATCTCGCTCCAAACGGTAATAAATAGGCGGAGGACGAAGAACGGAAGAACTCTTACGCGGGAGAGAAAACGGTTGTTAGAGGGTGTTGAAACTGTTTAAGCTGTTAAGCAACAAGCGGCTGTTCATACTGTTAATTACGCTGGTGCTATTCATTGTGGTCATGGGCTTCTCCCTCGGAACCCGAAAATCGCTCTCCTGGCCGGAGAATTTCGTCAGGGATACGACCGGTTTTGTGCAGAATGTGTTCTACAAGCCCGCTGGATTCATAGCGGGCTTGTTTGAAGATATCGGCAACCTGAAGAAAATGGCCGAGGAGAACAAGCAACTGAAGATTGTCGCTGCGCAGTATACGAGGGAGAAGGCAGAATATAACCAGATTAAGGCAGACAACGAGCGTTATGAGAAGCTGCTGCATTTCACACAGGCACAGACCAATAAATACAACTACGAATATCATTATGCACAGGTCGTAAGCCTGACAACGGAGCCCGGCAACAGCACGCTTGTCATTGATCTGGGCTCCAGGGACGGAGTTAAGGCGAACATGTCGGTCATTTCGGAAAAAGGGATGGTCGGCATCATTAGCCAGGTTAGTAATTTCACTTCTACAGTGAAGCTGCTGACGATGATGGACAGCAGCGATCCGAATTCGCAGCCGCCGATCGCGGCCACGGCAATGAACAAGATCAACCAGACATTTGGCATGGTCGAGAGTTATAACCAGCAGACCGGACGGCTGATTATGACACGCATTGCGGCGAACGATCCGATTGCCAAGGGAGATACCATTATCTCATCCGGCATTGGCGGAGTGTATCCCCGCGGTCTTACAATCGGCACTGTGGACAGCGTGAGTGTTGGAGAATACGGGCTGACTCGAACGGCGATCATTAAGCCCGCAGCCGAATTTGAAGACTGGAAGCAGTTGCTCGTTGTATACACGCCCGAGGAGGCAGGGCAGTGAGCGGGCGCAAATCAGTCCTGATCGTGCTGCTGTTTCTGTTATTCGTAATGGAAGGAACGGTACTTCCCTGGCTGATTCCGAACAGCTGGGCGACGCGGATCATTCCGAATGTGGTACTTATCATTCTGTTATTCGTAACCGTCTATCATCACCGGCATACAGCTCTGGTGCTGGGCATCTGCTTCGGCATGCTGCATGATGTAGTCTTCTACGGGAGAATCCTTGGAGCCCACTCGTTCGCCATGGGCGTCTCGGCCTATTTGATCGGGCTGATCTTCCAGCTGCCGCGGGCTCCGCTTCCGTTGATGATGACGATTATTATGCTCGGAAGTTGGCTGAACGACAGTATTTTGTACGGAATTTATCATACGTTCAAATTGACCCAGGACTCTTACGACTGGGCCCTGATGCATTATATGCTTCCTACCATGCTTATTCATTTCGCCCTTGGGCTCGCTCTCTATATCCCTGTTCGCCGGCAGCTGGAGAAGCTGTCCAGACCGGTGCGCAAGGAAGAGAAGGACTGAAGCCGCCGCATTTTCTCCGCCACAAGCAGGAACTAGAGGGCTTCGGCGCGAATGAATGAGGATGGGGGGAGGGTCATATGACAGTTAAATCCAAGCATGTGCGGATCAAAGGCATCAAGGACGGCCTGGTCTTCCTATTAGATGACAAATGTCCCTTTGAAGAACTGCTCGGTGAGCTCCGCTACAAGCTGGAGCACAGCCATCAAAATATTCTCACAGGTCCCATTGTGCATGTGGACATCAAGCTCGGCAGCCGGCAAGTCACCGAGGAGGAGAAGGAAGCCGTCCTCGATATTTTGCGGGGTCAGGGCAATCTGCTGATCCGGTCGTTCGAAGCGCAGGAAGCGCCTCAGGAAGAACCTGTCGGCTCGCTTTCGACGTTGAGTGGTATGGTTCGCTCCGGCCAGGTGCTGCATCACAGGGGTGATCTGCTTTTTCTGGGCGATGTGAATCCCGGAGGGGCCATAACCTGCACCGGCGACATTTATATTCTCGGCGCGCTTCGGGGCATGGCTCATGCAGGCATGGAGGGCAATGAAACGGCAGTTATCGCAGCATCTCTGATGGCTCCGACGCAGCTGCGCATTGCCGAGGTCATCAGCCGGCCTCCGGATGAGTGGGAGACCCGGGAGAGCAGCATGGATTTCGCTTTTTTATCGGACGGCGTGATGCAGATCGACAAGATCCATAACCTTGTCAAGCTGCGTCAGGATTTAAATGTGTTTAAAGGGGTGTAGCCTCATGGGAGAAGCGATCGTAGTAACCTCCGGCAAAGGCGGTGTGGGCAAGACAACCACAACGGCCAATATTGGAACCGCGCTGGCGCTGCAGGGGAAGAAAGTATGCCTTGTCGATACCGATATCGGGCTGCGGAATCTCGATGTCGTTATGGGACTGGAGAACCGGATCATTTATGATCTTGTGGACGTTGCCGAAGGCCGCTGCCGCCTGAATCAGGCGCTGGTCAAGGACAAACGGTTTGACGAGCTCTATATGCTGCCGGCTGCCCAGACCAAGGACAAGACCTCGGTTTCGCCCGAGCAGGTCCGGGATATTGTGCTGGAACTGAAGAAGGAATACGAATACATTCTGATTGACTGCCCGGCTGGCATTGAGCACGGCTTCCGCAACGCGATAGCCGGAGCGGACAAGGCAATTGTGGTGACGACGCCGGAGAATGCGGCAGTCCGCGACGCCGACCGTGTCATCGGGCTTCTGGAACAGTCGGAGGTGGAGTCGCCAAGACTGGTCGTTAACCGGATCCGGCCAGGCCTCGTGAAGACCGGGGACATGCTGGATGTGGAGGATATTCTTCAGGTGCTGAATATCGATCTGATTGGCATCGTTCCGGATGATGAACTTGTCATCAAGGCCGCCAATATGGGGGAGCCGACGGTCATGAACCCGGACTCGGGGGCCGCTATCGCCTACCGCAATATCGCCCGCCGCATTTTGGGCGATTCGGTGCCGCTTATGCAGCTTGACCGCAAGCCCGGAACCTTTAAGAAGCTGAAGAAATTTTTTGGACTCGGCTGAGACGAGCCCTTCAATCCACTGATCATACGGCTTAACATGCATACAGCCCGCGTCTTTCATGTACGTATACTCACACGAAAGACGCGGGCTGTATTTTTGTGGAGGACGTCACTCTCCCTCTATCGTCATCAGAAGTCCGGCTGATAGTTGGCCATGCCGATCGAGGCGGTTAGAAGTCAGGCCGTCGGAGGGCCTTGAACTTCAGATTTCCGTGGCGCTGTTCTGCCATAAGCAGGCACATCGCCACGCGGCCAGCCGAACCACTCCGAGGGCGAGCGGTGAGACGCCGGATGACGGGGCCAACCTCTGCACCGTACCCGTAGTACCACACAGAACCGCGGCAAGCAGCACGGCGATGGCCGGTAATTTAGCGTTCACACATTCATACAACCTCCCCGTTATACCTTGGTGCTTAGAGCAGTAAGAAAGTTCCCTTAATTAACTGAGCGTAGGAACGGGAAGGGAGCCGGTTATTCCGAAGTAAGAAACAGGAGTAGTTAAAGCTCGAAAGGATAGGATAGCCGTGCAAGTCCTCCGCACTCCATCCTCCTTTCGCTCCCTTAATAAATCGACATGTTTATAGCAGATTTCCATCCGGTTCTAAACAGGCTTACTGAGCTCATAGAATGAGAGCAAACAAGCCCGCCGGAGGGATCAGTATGGGTTACAAAGCAAGGGATGAAAAAGATCGCAAAGATATCCGGGATTGGCGCGGCCATAACCGCGATACCACCGGAGAGTCGTTCTTCAAAGCTCCGGGGAGTCCGGGAATCGAGGACTGGCGGAAACGCGTTGCCGGAGAGAACGGAGAGCCTGACCCCGAGAAAGCCTGGAAGACCCGGAAAATGGATTGGGAAGACGAAGGGAACCTCAACAAGCCGAGGTTTTGGCAGGGATTGATGCGGCGAATGATCGCAAGCGCACTTCTTTTTGGCGTGGTCTGGGGCGTGTTCCTGATCAAGCAGCCCTGGGCGTACCGTGTGCAGGATGTGGTGGCCGACGCGCTGAACAAGGATATGAATTTCGCTTCCGTCCGGACCTGGTATGACCGTTATTTCGACGGCGCTCCCGCCTTTATCCCGATGTTCGAAAATGGGGAGCAGCCCGCCCGCAAAGTCACCGCCGCCGGCAGACTGACCGCCCCCCTGACCGGAAGCATCGTCAGACCGTTCGCCGTTTCGCTTAAAGGGATCGAAGTCGTTCCTTCCTCGGAGACGGGACCCGGCGTGACAGTGAAGAGCATCGATATCGGAAGAGTGCTGTCCGTAACAAAAGAGACCGGAGGGGGAATCAGAGTAGCGATTCAGCATACGGGGGGGCTAACCGCCGAGTATGGCCACCTGAGCGGGACGAAGCTGAAGGCGAATGACTGGCTGGAGAGCGGGGATACCGTCGGATGGCTGCAGGAGCCGGCAGGCGCTTCGGCCAATCTGCTGTATTTTTCACTGATGAAGGATAAGAAGTACGTAGACCCCACGGAAGAGATTACCTTTGATTAGGCTAAAAGGCATTGCCTTCTCCCTGCATCCGCTGTTCGTTATCATCCTGCTGCTGTCGATTGTCACCGGACAATTCCTCGAACTGATCACGCTGTTCGCCATTGTGCTCATCCATGAGCTCGGACATGTCTGGGCTGCCGAACTTGCCGGAGCCTCCGTCAAATCCGTGCAGCTGCTCCCCTTCGGGGGCGTGGCGGTTATCGAGGATAACGGCCGTCTTACCGCCTTCCGGGAGATCGGCATCGCCATAGCCGGGCCGCTTCAGAATGTCCTTCTGATCCTGGCCGTGCTGCTGCTGAAAGCCATAGGCTGGGGAAATCCGGCTTTCATGAACTATTTGATTCACGCGAATTTGATGATCGCCTTGTTCAATCTGCTGCCCATCCTTCCTCTTGACGGGGGCAAAATCGTACAGGCTGCCGTCAGCCTCCAGGTCCCTTATTATTCGTCGCTGCTCTGGTGCGGCAGGGTCAGCGTCGTCTTCAGCGCCGCGGTGGGCGTCTATGCGCTGCTGCCGCTGGAATACGGCGGAGGTCTCCGGTTGAATCTGCTCCTGATCGCCGGATTTTTGCTCTATTCCAACATTACGGATCATCGTAATCTGCCGTACCGGTTCCTTTCTTTTTTGATGAAAAGGGAGATTTTGTACGAGCAATACCGGGACAAGGGGAGTCCGGCCAGTCCGATTGTTGCTTCTTATGCGAAACCTTTGGATGAGATATTGCGTCTATTTAAGCGGAACCGGTATCATTTAATCTATGTGCTGGATGCCGAGGGGAGCGTGACGGCCGTTGTGCCGGAGCAGCGTTTGCTCTCGTCTTATTTTGGAATGTGAGAACCAGAGGTGAAGCCATGAAACAAATGATCGTTCACTGTTCGGAGCAAATGACCCGTATGGCCCTTCTGGATGAAGGGAAGCTTGTAGAATATGCCGCCGAACACGGAGGACAGGAAGGACTGGTAGGAAGTTATTACAAAGGGAGAGTAATCAATGTGCTGCCCGGTATGCAAGCCGCTTTTGTCGATATCGGACAGAAAAAGAACGCATTTCTATATATAGACGACGTGCTGCATCCGCATCTGGAGAAGCAGCCTCTCGTGAAGCCTTCCATCGATACGCTGCTGCATCCGGGGCAGGAAATTGTCGTTCAAGTCCGAAAGGAGCCTCGCGGCGGAAAGGGGGCCCGGGTCACGACGCATTATACGCTGCCCGGACGTTGGATGGTTTATATGCCATCTGCCGAGTATGTAGGTGTCTCCAAAAAAATTGTCCGCGATTCCGAGCGGAATCGGCTCAAGGCGCTGGGCGAACGTCTGCGGAAGGACGAAGAGGGCCTTATTATGCGCACAGTGGCGGAAGACGAGCCTTCGGAAGCGGTGGAAGGCGACCTTGAACTGCTTCGGGCGCAGTGGAAGGGAATTATGCGCAGGGCCGCTGGGGCCGAGGCTCCTGCGCTTCTGCACCGTGATCTCAGCATTGTCCAGCGTTTTATCCGGGACGCCTTTGACCCGAAGCAGGACGAGCTTATCATTGACTCGGCTCAAGCTGCCAAAGAGGCTGAAGAGTTTCTCGAGGATATGGCTCCCGGCCGCTCCGGCGCAGTCAAGCTGGACGAGACCGGCGATTCGGTCTTTGTCCGTTACCGGATATGGGACGAGCTGAACCGCAGCTTCGCCCGCAAAATCATGCTGGACGGCGGAGGCACGCTGATTTGGGATGAGACCGAGGCGTTCACCGTTATCGATGTCAACACAGCCCAGTACACAGGTGGTTCAACGCTGGAGGAGACGGTGACGCGGACGAACCTGCTAGCGGCTGAGGAGATCGGCAGACTGATCCGCCTGCGGGATACCGGCGGTATTATTATCGTCGATTTTATCGACATGGAGCAGGAGGAGCACCGCAGGCTGGTTACTGACAGGCTGGAAAGCGTGCTGGCGAAGGACCGAACGAAGACGCATATTTTGGGCTGGACCCGGCTGGGTCTCCTGGAAATGACACGTAAAAAAGCGCGCCAGACATCCGGCGTCGTCCAGATTCCCTGTCCCTGCTGCGGTGGAACGGGACGGAGCGTAACGCCGGATTTTGCGGCGGAGGACTAGCGGCTTAAAGGCTGTAGCCTGGTTTTGGATTGAAGCTTGACCTTTGATTGGACGTTTGAGATTTGGTTTGACTGAAGAATGGTTTTGTGTTACTATCATCAAGTATGTGTTGGTAGAGTGCCATCACATGCTGTAACCGCTCCGATCAGGTACTCCAAGCGCGGTCCTTTCAGGACAGCCACCTGGATTAGGCGAGTCTGAGACATGAGGAGGTGCAACTAGCATGTATGCAATTATTGAAACTGGCGGCAAGCAATACAAAGTTCAAGAGGGCGATGTATTGTACATCGAGAAGCTGAACGCGGAAGACGGAGCAAGCGTAACGTTTGACCGTGTCCTGGCTGTATCGAACGAAGGCGGTCTGACGGCGGGTACTCCGCTCGTAAGCGGCGCTTCCGTAACGGCGAAGGTGGAGAAGCATGGTAAGGGTCAGAAGGTTGTCGTATACAAATACAAACCGAAGAAGAACTACCACAAGAAGCAAGGCCATCGTCAGCCATACACGAAAGTAACGATCGAGAAGATCCAAGCGTAAGAAGGTGCGTTGAATGATTAACGTACGCATCACACGTTCTTCTCCCCAAGGATCGATTATCGCTTTCGCTGTAAGAGGCCATGCCGAATACGACAGACGGGGAAGAGATATCGTATGCGCCGGCGTTTCAACGGCTACGGCCGGAACGGTGAACGCAATCGAGACCCTCACCGGAGTCGTGCTGGATTCTACCATGAAGGACGGTTTCTTAAGCGCAACGATGGTTCCTATCGATGATGCAGAAACCGCAGCGAAAGTCCAGCTTCTGCTGGAGTCCATGGTCGTTATGCTGGGTATTATCGCACAATCGTACGGTAAGTATATCAAAATACAGGAAGTTACTCTTTAAAAGAAGGAGGTAGACAGCATGTTGAAATTTGATCTTCAGCTCTTCGCATCGAAGAAAGGTGTAGGTTCCACAAAGAACGGTCGTGACAGCCACGCGAAACGTCTTGGCGTTAAGCGTGCCGACGGTCAAGCCGTTACTGGCGGAAGCATCCTGGTTCGTCAGCGCGGAACGAAAATTCACCCTGGTACGAATGTGGGCATCGGCAAGGACGATACCCTGTTCGCCAAAGTGGACGGCGTTGTGAAGTTCGAGCGTCTGGGACGCGATCGCAAGAAAGTGAGCGTCTACCCGGTAGAAGTCGCTCCGGTAGCGGCGGCTCTGGAAGTCTAAGCTCACCTGCCATAACTGGTTAGAAGCCCCCGGCATGAAAGCCGGGGGCTTTTTTAAGTGTCGAAGCGTCCCACCGTTCCCGCCACATTCACAGACCGGTCCGCCCTGAATTTCTTCCTCTTTCTGGTGAATTCGCGGGATTTCGTATGGTATACTGGGTAAACATGAGGTAGTTCGGCCTGCGGCAGGCGTGGATCATTCACGAACGTAAGAGGGACGGGGTAAATGATGAAATCCTGGAAAATGGCATTGGGTATTTCGATGGCATCGCTCGCGGTGCCGGCCGCAATCGCCTGGATCTGGCCCACGCGCTGGGCTGGTCTGCTGGCTGCGGCATGGGGCGCAGGAGCAGTGTTGGCCTCCGCACGTGCGATTTGCGCGGATGGCGAAAGAGAACGCCAACGGCAGGAACGCGCGCTTCAGCAGGCGGCGATCCGGACATTGAATCACCATCGCCATGATTGGATGAATGATCTCCAGGTCTTATACGGATACATTCAGCTCAACAAGCCTGATAAATCGGTGCAGACTGTGGAAAGAATAAAAGAACGTATCGCGCTGGACAGCCGCATATCCAAGCTGGGTATCCCCTCTCTCGTCTTCTTTCTCCAATCCTACCGTACGGTGGGCGGAAATCTGGAGCTGAACGTTGAAGTAGAGGAAGGGCTTCAGCTCGGGGATAAGCTGTCTCCCGAAGCCGGTGAGGAGCTGACCTCGGCGGTGATCGGAGCGGTCAGAGCATGCCAGTTTGGAGGGACGGGGCTTTCTGGAGAGCCGCGTCAGCTGAGTATTTCGTTCTGGCAGGAAGACGGGGATGCCGTAGTCGCTTTCTGTGCAGAAGGTGAAGGCCTTAAAGGCGGAGCGGGTTTCCGGGAACTTGTTGTAAAAAATACAGTGCAGAGCAAGCTTGTCCGGAGAGAGAGGTCCGGGAACAACCGGATGGATTTGGAGCTTCGCCTGCCGATCGGAATGTAAGTAAGGGAAGGTGAGATATCCATGTTTGTAGATAAAGCCAAAATCTACGTCAAAGCCGGTGACGGCGGCGACGGTCTGGTGGCTTTCCGGCGCGAGAAATACGTGCCGGAGGGAGGTCCTGCCGGCGGTGACGGCGGCAGGGGCGGCGACGTGATCTTCCGTGTGGATGAAGGTCTGCGCACGCTGATGGACTTCCGCTACCAGCGGCATTTCAAAGCCCAGCGGGGAGAGAAGGGCCGCAACAAGAGCCAGCACGGCGCGGGGGCTGACGATATGATCGTCCGCATTCCGCCGGGAACCGTACTGATTGATGACGATTCCGGCGAAGTAATCGCCGATATGACCCGCCACGGCCAAGAGGTTGTCGTGGCCAAGGGCGGCCGCGGCGGCCGTGGCAACATCCGGTTCGCCACCCCGAACAATCCCGCTCCGGAGCTTGCGGAGAATGGGGAAGAGGGGCAGGAGCGCTATGTGGTGCTGGAGCTGAAGGTCATGGCCGACGTTGGCCTGGTCGGCTTTCCCAGCGTAGGCAAATCCACGCTGCTGTCTGTCGTTTCCGCAGCCAAGCCCAAGATCGGAGCTTATCATTTCACGACGATCACCCCCAATCTCGGAGTGGTGGATGTTGGCGACGGCCGCAGCTTTGTGATGGCCGATCTGCCGGGACTGATCGAAGGCGCCCATGAGGGCGTGGGGCTTGGCCATGAATTTCTCCGCCATATCGAACGCACGCGGATAATCATTCATGTGGTGGATATGGCCGGTTCGGAGGGACGAGATCCCTTTGACGACTGGGTGAAGATCAATGACGAGCTGAAGCTGTACAACGTCGGGCTTGCCGAACGGCCGCAGATTGTCGCAGCCAACAAGATGGATATGGAAGAGGCCGAGGCGAACCTGGCTTCCTTCCGCGAGCGTGCCGAGAGCGTCATCCCGAATCTTGAGATTCTGCCGATCTCTTCGCTGACACGCCAAGGCATTCAAGAGCTGCTCTACCGCGCCGCCGATCTGCTGGATTCCATTCCGCAGGCGCCGGCCGTGGAAGAGGTTACGGAGAGCAACGAACGCAAAGTGTACAAGCTGAAGCCGACAGAGGACGATTCGTTCACTATTACCCGGGATAACGAAACGTATGTTGTTCACAGCGAGAAGATCGAGAGAATGCTGAAGCGCATGCAGCTGAATTCGCATGACGCCATTTTGAAGCTGGCCCGGACGCTTCGCCATATGGGTGTCGATGAGGAGCTGCGCAGACGCGGCGCCGTTGAGGGCACGATTGTCCGGATCGCGGACTTTGAGTTCGAATTTGTAGAGAACAGCAGCTACTATTAAGCAGCGAGGTAATTTGGATATAATCAAGCAGGATCGGCGCGTCTTTCCTTCGGGGATGGCGCGCCGGTTTTTTGTGTTATGGTCAGCGAATTATTCCCATTTGAACAAGCGAAGAGATATGCCCACACAAATCACAGCAAGTACAAACATTATAGTTATGGGAAGGATAACGCTCTCCATTGGCATGTCAAGCGACGCGGCCTTCAACATCTTGATGCCCTGTGTCAGAGGCAATAGATCAGCCGCTTTTTGAAGCGCCCTAGGCATGACTTCGTAAGGCAAGGTAGCTCCGGAAAAAAGGAGCATCGGAAAATACAGCAGGCTGGCAGCAGCACTTGCCGCTTTCATGTTTGGTGCCAGCCCGCCCACCAATAGCCCTATACTGAACATGGATACCATGACCAGTAAATATGCGCCGATAAAGTGCAGCCACGAGCCATGATGCTGATAACCGAAGAACATAGCTGCAGTCATGTAAACAAGGATCAGCGAAACGATGGAATAGAGCGCATAGACGGCAATCTGTACGGCTAGTATTAGGGCAGGACTGGTTGGCGTTACTTTAAATCGTATTAGAATCCTCCTGCCCCGGTAATCGGATACCACTAATGGAAGTCCCATCACTCCCCCGGCACAAATGGCAATTGTCGCCACCGCACCAAAAGATTGCTCCAGGAAGGTATATGCCGCGCCATTGAAAGCTGGTTTATTTCCGAACACCGCACCTAAAATGATCACGGCGACGACAGGCATGCAGATTGCAAAGATGAACATGTCCATCCCCCTCAGAGACAGTTTACATTCTGCTTTGAGCAGCGCCCTAAATGCTCGCATTTTCTTTCTCCTCCTCGTCTGTATACCACAGATAAGCATCCTCAAATTTCTCATAAGGACTGGCCGCAACCGCTTCTCGCACTGTCCCGTGGAATATGCTTTTCCCGTTTTTCAGAATCATGATTTTGTCGCAGAGGGTTTCCACCTCATCCATGAAGTGAGAGGTCAACAGAATGGTTAACCCTTTTGCTTTTAAGTCGGAAAGGCTTCTCCATACATCGCGTCTGGCTCTCGCATCAAGCCCGGTAGTCAACTCGTCTAAAAATACAACATCGGGGTTTGGGATTAACGCTAGAACGATGAACAGCCGCTGCTTCTGTCCTCCCGAAAGCTCTTTCACATAGCTTTTCAGCTTGTCTGAAAGCCCAAATTGCTGCAGCAGGTCCCTATAATCCGTCGCTGTTTTGTACAGGGATGCAGTGACCTCGCAAAGCTCCGCCACCTTTATTTTGTCCTGGTAATTGGCTTCCTGAAATTGAACGCCGACTCTCTCGAATAGTTGCTTTCGTTCTTTTAGCGGATTCATTCCCAAAATGGAGATCGTTCCGCTGTCCTGTTTTTTGGTGCCTAGCATACACTCAATGGCCGTACTTTTGCCTGCACCGTTTGCACCCAGCAAGCCGAATACCTCGCCATGGCAAATCGAAAGATTCAGATGATCAACCGCTTTGACGCTGCCGTAAGATTTGCTCAAGTTTTCTGCCTTGATCGTTGGTTCCACGTTATCAAATTCCTCCTTGATTTCTCTCTTTGCCTAAAAAAATAACACCACGGGAAAGTCTGGTGTCAAAGTGTAGGGTTTGCACTGTATTGTTCTTTCATTTTCTCAAGCTGAGTGAGCATTGCTTGTGCGTTTTTCTCGGCGTATTGCAAGGATGTAAGCAGTTTATCGCATACGGAGATAATGTCATCATCTTCTTCGGGTGTATCAATTGCCTCCCGTATGTCCGCTTTCGGATCACTGGTTACTGTATTTAGCATCCGTAAGATTGCTGCAAGGGAGTAGTTGGCACAGCGCAGGGAGCGTATAATTTTCAGCCGCCTGATATCCTCGTCGAAGTACACACGATAACCATTTTGCTTGCGCTTCACAGTCAGTAAACCGTTCATTTCCCAATTCCTTAAAGCGTCCATTGAGATTTGCAGAAGGTCAGCCGTTTCTTTTCTGGTTAAAATAGCGCCGCTCAGTTCTTGATATTCACCTGACAACAGCTTCTCTGTAATCGCAATGGCTTCTTCGGCGTTTCTTTGTTCTCTGGTTAATTGCTCGATATAACGCTCGGTCAAATGAATAGCTTTGTTAAAATTCAGGGCAGACGAGGCCTTGATCATATCAATTGCTTGTTTGCGAAGACCATTTTGCAAAACCTCGACTTGTAGAGCGGTCCTCGCAAGCTTCAGCTGCTCCACATGGAAATCTGTAAACACACGATAACCATTCGCTTTCCGTTCCGGCTTAGGGATAAGTCCAACTTCCTCATAAAGCCGCACCGTATTGGGATGAATCCCGAAGATGCGCGCTATTTCTGCCGTCCTATAAGTATTCATAAAACCGATCACCCCTAACTTCTCTGTTCACGATATCATCAGGAAAAAGTCTGGTGTTCTAATGGAGGGTTTATATTGTAACCAATTCGAACAATGACCACAAGAATAACTTTGTATCGCGGAAAAAGCATAACGGCAAGCTATGCAGTTCTTATATGCTTTGTCCTTTGCGGGGGAGGCCCTACTTGCGAAAAGTGAGTGTTGTCGCTTTAAAGCAAGAGTGCATCGGTTCTGTGAAAAGTATTGCAATTGCAGAGGAATCATTTTATAATGTCCACTATATGAAAACAAAAGTCTCCGAGGAGAGGACGTTTGTGAAAGAACGTTATTATTTGGTTCGTGAAGATATTTTACCCGAAGCGGTGCTGAAGACGATGCAGGTCAAGCAACTGCTGGAAGCCGGGGATGCCAAGACGGTGCATGAGGGTGTAGAACAGGTCGGTCTTAGCCGGAGCGCGTTCTACAAATACAAAGACGGCATTCATCTGATCCACCAGCTGGAGCGGGAACGGATCGTCACGATATCGATGGATCTGGAGCATGAGTCAGGTATGCTGTCCAAAGTGCTTGGCGCTGTCGCCGGGCATGGCGCGAACGTCCTGACCATTCATCAGAGCATTCCGCTTCAAGGTTGGGCCAATGTTGTTCTTTCCATCGAGATCACCCACTTGAACGACGAGCTTGGCGATATGCTGGACAGTCTGAAAGGAATGCCGGGAGTCAAGCGGGCCGCAATTGTGGGGCAAGGATAATCGCGAAAGGCGGCGCATGGCTATGACGATGTTGGTGAGAGGGATAAATACGTTAAGGGGGATTCAGATTCAAATGAAACCGGTGAAAGTAGGATTGCTCGGTCTGGGAACGGTCGGCACAGGTGTGGTGCGAATCGTGCAGGGGAACCAGGAGGATCTGAGCAGTCAAGTCGGCTCGCCGATTATCATCGAACGCATCGCTGTCAAATCGGCGGATAAGCCCAGGTCGATCGAGATCGATCCGGCGAAGCTGACCACAGACCCGTGGGAGGTTATACGCGATCCCGAGATCGATGTTATCGTGGAAGTAATGGGGGGCGTCGAGACAACCAAAGGGTACATACTGGAGGCGCTCGAACGCGGCAAGCATATCGTAACTGCGAACAAGGATCTGATGGCGCTGTACGGTGCGGAGATTCTGGCGAAGGCCCAGGAGAAGCAGTGCGATGTCTTTTACGAAGCCAGTGTGGCTGGAGGCATTCCGATTATTCGCACCCTGATTGAAGGGTTCTCGTCTGACCGAATTGTGAAGATCATGGGCATTGTTAACGGCACGACCAATTACATACTGACGAAGATGAGCCAGGAGGGGGCATCCTACGCCGATGTGCTGAAGGAAGCTCAGGAGCTTGGGTACGCCGAAGCCGACCCGACCTCTGACGTGGAAGGACTGGATGCCGCGCGCAAAATGTCCATTCTCGGAACGCTCGGCTTCCGTACCAATGTTGAGCTTCAGGATGTGAGCGTGAGCGGTATTTCCCAGGTCAGCAAGGAGGACATCCAGTTCGCGAAGCGCCTCGGCTATGAGATCAAATTGCTGGGCATCGCGGAGAGCAAGAACGATGAATTCAGCATCAGCGTTCAGCCGACCATGATCCGGGCGAGTCATCCGATCGCTTCCGTGAACGGGGTCTACAACGCCGTTTATGTGTATGGGGAAGCGGTTGGAGAGACGATGTTCTACGGCGCTGGAGCCGGCGAGATGCCGACAGCGACCTCGGTTGTCGCCGATCTCGTGGCGGTAATCAAGAACCTGAGACTCGGCGTGAACGGTCTGAAGCAGATTGTGCCGTACAAACAGAAGAAGCTGACAGGCGACGATCATATTTTCTATAAAAATTTCCTTCTGCTTCATGTAGACGACAAGGCGGGTGTGCTGGCCAAAATCACCCAGGTCTTCGCCGAATGCGACGTCAGCCTGGATTCGGTCGTGCAGCAGGCGAATCCGAGCAATCCGGATGCCGAGATTATTATCGTGACGCATAACGCCAGCAAAGCCAGCATGAACAAGGTGCTCCAGCGCTTCGAAGAACTTGAGGTCATCCGCCGGGTGAAGAGCCACTACCGCGTTGAGGGCTGATCCCGGGCTGTAGCCGGGAAGGAAATTATCTTTAAAGGAGACTTATGGGTTGTGAGAAATTCCGGAAGAGAAGATAATAGAGAATGTAAGTGTCATTTAGAAGGCTTCATGCCGGCTGACGCTCCAGCGAGGTGCCATCATGTCCAGTAATCGTAAATCCCGAGTAAGAGTCCCGGGAAGCACGGCCAATCTCGGCCCCGGCTTCGATACGCTGGGAATGGCGCTGTCGCTGTATGCCTGGATAGAAATGGCCGAAGCGGAGGATACGGTATTTCATCTGCACGGCGATGAGATGAAGAACGTGGCACAGGACAAGAGCAACCTGATCTACAAGGTTGCCCAGATTGTATTTGATGCTGCCGGTGTATCCGTGCCTGAGCTTGAGATTTCCATGTATTCGGAAATCCCACTCGCACGCGGACTGGGCAGCAGTGCGTCCGCCATTATCGGCGGTATGGTCGCGGCCAACGCCCTGATCGGCTCTCCGCTGGATGAGGCGGCGATCTTCGATATGGCGACCGCGCTCGAGAAGCATCCCGACAATGTCGGCGCCTCCCTGTTCGGCGGAATCATCGCCGCCGCCTGGGACGGCAGCCATGCGGATGTTATCCGCATCGAGCCGCCGGAAGACCTGGACACACTGGTCGTCATCCCGGAGTTCGAGCTGGCGACCTCGAAGGCGCGCCAGGCGCTGCCGACCGAGCTTGCGATGGCCGACGCCGTATACAACGTCAGCCGCTCATCGCTGCTGACCGGAGCCCTGGCCTGCGGCCGGCTCGATCTCATCGGCGCGGCGATGCGCGACCGCCTGCACCAGCCGTACCGGGCGCCGCTTGTGCCCGGCATGGAAGCCGTGCTGGCCGGAGCGACGCAGCACGGTGCGCTCGGCGTTGCGCTCAGCGGCGCCGGCCCGACGCTCATTGCGCTGGTGGACCGCAAGGAGTCCCGCAGAGATGAACTGGAAGCGTTCATGAAGGACACGATGGCGGTTCATGGCATTCAGGTGGCTTCCCGCTGGCTGTCGCCATGCAAGTCCGGTGCCGCTCTGCTGCCGGCATCCCCGGAAGGGATGCAAAATCAATCATTTTTGGATATGATAAAAGGAGAAGTACGTTCATGAAATCGATAGCCGTATTGCCGGAAGGGACGACATCCCATGAAGCTCTGCTGTATCTTATGAAGGGGGAGTCCTGCCGGCCGGCGTTTCACAAGCTGATATCGGATGTATTTCTGGCCACAGCAAGAGGGGAAGCGGATTACAGCGTCATCCCGATTGAGAATACGATTGAGGGCTCGGTCAGCATGCATATGGACTGGCTTATTCATGAAGTGGACCTGCCGATGCAGGCGGAATGGATTTACCCATCCATACAGAATCTGATCGTAAATCCCGGCGAATTCCGGAATGCGGAAGGCAAGGCTGATTACTCCGGCATAACGAAGATTCTCTCTCATCCCGTCGCGATGGCGCAGTGCGGTCTGTTTATCCGTGCGAATGCGCCTCAGGCCGAGCTTGAAACGGTCGGCAGCACCTCGGAAGCCGTGGAGATTGTGAAGAATAATCCCGGCAGGGGCTGGGCAGCCATCGGGATCGAGCTGGGTGCCAGAACGCACGGCCTTGAAATCATCGCTCCAAAAATCACTGATCACGGCAACAATTTTACCCGTTTCGTACTGGTCGGCCCCGAGAAGCTTCAAATCCCCCGGACTAAGACGGGAAGCAAGACAAGCGTGCTGGTAACGCTGCCGGAGGATTTTCCGGGCGCGCTTCATCAAGTGTTGTCGGCGTTCGCCTGGCGGAGATTGAACCTGTCGCGGATCGAATCGCTGCCGACCAAGAAGAAGCTGGGCGCTTATTATTTTTATATTGATGTGCTCGAACCGCTCGACTCGGTCCTTCTCCCTGCCGCTATTGAGGAAATCAAAGCCTTGGGCTGCATGGTCCGAATCCTGGGCTCGTATCCCACATACACCTATGAGGAAGAGAAAGCGGAGGTGCAGTAAGTTCATGTCAGAACAGTGGATTTATCTTGATGGAGAATATGTAACAAAGAAAGATGCTGTGGTATCCGTATTCGATCACGGCTTTTTGTACGGCGACGGCATTTTTGAAGGCATCCGGATTTATAACGGAAATATCTTTAAGTGTAAGGAACACCTGAACCGTCTGTACGATTCAGCGAAATCCATAATGCTCGATATTCCCCTGACTTATGATGAAATGCAGGAAGCGATGGCCGAGACGATCCGCCGCAACGACATGCGCGATGGTTATATCCGTCTGATCGTCTCCCGCGGTGCAGGCAACCTGGGTCTGGACCCGCGCCGCTGCCCGAAGGCGAGCGTTGTCATCATTGTGGAGCAGCTGGCTATTTATCCGGAGGAGGCGTACCTGAACGGTCTTCGCGCGGTTTCCGTGTCGCAGCGCCGGAACATTCCGGATGCGCTCAATCCGAAGATCAAGTCGCTTAACTACCTGAACAATATTCTGGTCAAAATCCAGTCCAACCTGGCGGAAGCGGACGAAGCCATCATGCTGAACGCTCAAGGGTATGTGACGGAGGGATCGGGTGACAATATTTTTATTATCAAGAACGGTGTCGTCTACACCCCGCCTTGCTATCTGGGCGCCCTGGAAGGAATTACTCGTCTGGCCATTATCGAACTGTGCGAGCAGCTGGGCATCAAGCTCAAGGAAGAGCCTTTCTCTCTGCATGATCTTTATATCGCCGATGAAGTGTTCTTCACAGGAACCGCGGCCGAGGTTATCGCCTGCCGGGAAATCGACGGTCGAAAGATTGGCGAAGGCCATGCCGGACCGATTACCCTCAAGCTGCTCGAGGAATTCCGCAAAGTGGTGGACAAGGACGGTTACAAGGTTTGGGAATCCTAGAATAAAAAATCTGACGCAACATCCTTCCATGCTGGCGTGCTTATGCCGCGTGGAAGGATTTTTTTTGCTTCCGGGAGGTCAATCGCCCATGGGCTGCATAAGATGTAGTAACCCAAGGAGTCGGAGACTGCTGCAAAACACTGCTTCGGAAGATGCAGCCCTCGCTGTGCTTCCAACCGATGCTGCCCTTTCCAAACAACGCTCCATCACATGATAGGAGGTAAAAGCTGCGTGAAAATCCATATTGTCAAACAAGGCGACACTCTGTATGAGCTGGCTCAAAAATATGGGGTGCCGCTGGAAAAACTGATCGAAGCCAATCCGCAACTAACGAATCCAGATGTTCTGAATATCGGTGACAAGGTGAAAATTCCTGTCCCGGCAAGTCCTGTTCCGGAGAGCGGCGAGCTGTACCATAAGCATACGGTCAAACAGGGAGATACTCTGTGGAAGCTGTCCAAGGCTTGGGGCATTCAACTGAAGGATCTGATCGAAGCGAATCCCCACATCAAAAATCCGGATGTCCTCAAGATCGGTGATGTTATCAATATTCCGAAAAAGCCTGCGGCTCCACCGGCTCATGTCGGAACGACCACCGGTTCGGTGGCTGAGAAGACGACGCCGGGCGGCAAAGCGTATACGGGACCGATCGAGCAGCCGCATCACAAAGCTCCGACCGCACCGATCGAGAAGGCTCCGACCACACCAATCGAGAAGGCACCGACTGCCCCGATTGAAAAAGCACCGACTGCGCCTATACCTCAGCCGGTTCCCGTGCCTGCTCCGCCGGTTACGGAAACCGTCCATACCGAGACGCAGAGCCTGTTCGTTCAGATCTCTGTTCCGGCCCAGGAGGCTGTTGTACTTCCTGAGGTCAAACCGGTTGAGCCGTCGTACTGCCCGCCGGAACCTCCGAAGTCTTTTTGCGGCTGCCCGCCCGTACCGGTCTGCGACAAGTCGTACGGATATCCGGGTATCACGGAGAACCCCAATTATTACGACTGCCCGACTGCCTATCCGATATACGAGAGTATCCAACCGACTCCTTATATGCCTGGCATGGTTCAGCCTGCCGGATTTATGCCGGGTGCCGTCCAGCCTTCCGGGTTTATGCCTGAGTCCATGGCGCCTTACTGCTATCCAGAGCCTACACTATATGCTCAACCCGCTCCGTTTATGGACTCTGCGGCTTCGCCCCAATTTTTCCCCGGCGTTGTACCGGGCTACAGCGCGGATCAATCGGCCGGAGGCTTCATGAACTTCCCGGCAGCACCGGAGGTATCGCCTGCCTTTGTCAGTCAGGCTCCCGCTATGCCCTGGCCTTCCTGCGGCTGTGGAGGAGACTACTCCGGCATTCAGCCCGTCCCTTATGCGCAAGGAGGTTTTGATGCTCCCGGCTATGGAAGCATGCCCGAATATTCGTCGCAGCCCGTTTTCCAACCCTCTTTTTCTGGCATGCCGCAATCTTATATGATGCCGCAGACTGCTGCGGACAGCTATCAGACTCCGATGGTTTCCGGGATTCCGCCTATTCCGCAGTATCCCGGCGCACAAGAAGGGATGATGCTGGATCGTCAGCCTGTGGAGACGGTTCAGGCCGCCGTAACAGAGATTCAAGATCCGGCGCCAGCAGCCGAAGAAACCCGGACGGCAGAGCGTTCCAAACCGAAAGTCAAGACATCCGCACGCAGTACGGAGACGAAATCCGGTAGCACATCCAAAAAGCAGACCGGAGCAAAAGCCAAAAATAACGGCGCCAAAAAGCGCAGAAACCCTTGGATCTCGGGATGATTCTCTATTAGGTATATGGGCTTAAACGTGCAGACTTTCACTTGAGAAGGTCTGCACGTTGTGCTGTTCAGGGACATAATCAGGACCATAGCCATTTTATGAAAGGGCTTTAGTAGAGGGTTCTGACGTTATTAAATTGGTAAAATTTACTCGTTGTGCTGGCGTCGATGATCATGTTATATTATAAATCCAGTCGCTGATGGCTTCCTTTGCAAGAAAGGCTGATTAATAAAAGTTTTAGACCTTATTAAAAAGATCTTGCATTGTCCTGGATGGTATGATATATTAGAGATCCGGTTGACAATTGGTCATCCGCACTGAAGAGTTAAAGCAAAGAAGCTTGATCTTTGAAAACTGAACAACGAGTGAGTATTAAATGAGAATTAATTTCTCGTCAGATTCAAAATGAGCAAATCAGCTTTTCTTTAATGGAGAGTTTGATCCTGGCTCAGGACGAACGCTGGCGGCGTGCCTAATACATGCAAGTCGAGCGGAGTGGTGAGGGAGCTTGCTCCTGAATCACTTAGCGGCGGACGGGTGAGTAACACGTAGGCAACCTGCCCTTCAGACTGGGATAACTACCGGAAACGGTAGC